>JAHZHL010000030.1 GCA_019420305.1 Bacillota bacterium
CCCGAAAAAGGGCATAAAAAACGGCGGCCAGTTTTGGTAACTGCCGCGGTCATAATTCCCCACGCCGCTTGAAATTCTGCGGCGCAGCGGTATCCAGTTGTAAGGGTGGGGAAACATGGATTTTCCAGTAGGGGCGCGTATCATGTAGCCAATCGTTATGTAGTCGGTTGCTGTAATTCCTCCTTTCTCCCGTAGCGGCATTCACACTGTCGTAAAATGGTTTCGGCAAACTGCCGTGTGCTTTCCTCCGCCCATTTCCGCCAGTATTCCCGTTCTGCGGCGTCTAAGGCTTCTTTGAGTTCTACCAGTGCCGCCGCAAAGTTCTCTATCATTTCCTGTTGCTGCTTCTCTTTTTTCTTTCTGATACGTCTGTTCATGGTGTGTCCTCCTGCAAATCTGCTTCGCTGATTTCGTAACAGTCAAAGGGTTCCTCCGGCTTCACGATTGCGGGGCGGCGCTTCATGTACCGTTCCACATCAAAAGCGTTCTTCTTGTCATAATCGGAAAGGTACTTGTATTTCGGGTGCTTCGTTATATCGAATTTGTCCGAAAAGAACGGGCGCACACCCCGTAGCTGCAAGATACATTTCCCGCCGTCCATGACGGCGATTTCGTCCTGCGTCATAAGCTCCTTGCCTAACTTCTGGTAGTTCAGCCCGTGGGACAGCTCCCGCCCTCTGGTTTCGGAAGTGTTGAAGCTGTCAATGGTTTCTTTCCCCAAAAGCTCCGACATTTCTTTCAGCGTGGTTTTCTCCTTACCGCCAAGGAAAAGGGTGGTGTCGCAGTTGCCGACAATGGTATCGGCGTTGTCCTTATAGATTGCCTTTAGCTGTGACTGGCTCTGCAAGATGATAGAAGCGGAGATTTCCCGGCTCCTTATGGTGGCAATCAGCTTTTCAAACTTCGGTATCTGCCCGATATTGGCAAACTCGTCTAACAGACACCTCACATGGACGGGCAGCCGCCCGCCGTACACATCGTCGGCTTTGTCGCATAACAGATTGAAAAGCTGCGTGTAAAGGATAGATACGACAAAGTTAAACGTGTCGTCCGTATCGCTGATGATAACAAACAGTGCTGTTTTCCGGTCGCCTATGGTGTCAAGCTCCATTTCGTCGGTTTCCAGAAGCTCCCGCAGCTCCCGTATGTCAAAAGGGGCAAGCCGCGCCCCGCAGCTTATAAGGATTGAGGAACGTGTCTTGCCCGCGCTTAACAGGAATTTCTTGTACTGCCGGACGGCAAAATGCTCCGGGTCTTTTTCTTCCAGACGTTCAAACATGAGGTCAACCGGGGACTGAAATTCCGGGTCGTCCTCGCGGGCTTCCGACGCATTTATCATTTCAGCGTCGTGAAGTTCTTCTCGTCCTCCGGGGCTTCATACCAGATATAGCCGATAAGGGCGCAGTAAAAGAGCCGTTCGGACTTTACCCAGAAATCCTCCCCGGATTTTTCCCCGTCGCCTTTGGTATTGGCGATTATGGTATTTACCAGTTTCAGAATGTCCTTTTCGCTGCGGAGATAGGCGAATGGGTTATAGTGCATACTTTTCTTGAAGTTTATCGTATTCAGCACTTTTATCTTGTACCCGCCCCGCTGTAAGAGCTTCCCGCACTCCACAAGGACAGTCCCTTTCGGGTCTGTGACAACATAGGAGCTGTGCATTTGCATAAGGGAAGGCTTTACGAAGAAGCGGGTCTTTCCGCTCCCGCTTCCCCCGATGACTAAAATATTTTTATTCCGGGCGTATTTCGGCTGCTTTGGTCGGCTGTTCATGGTAAGCCGTTCTGTCTGTGTCAGTGGGATATTGTTCTCGAATACCGGGTCAGTAAAAGGCTTTATGTCCTCGGCTGTCCCCCAACGGGCAGAGCCGTATTCGATACCTTTCCGGTATTTCTTCGCGTTCTTGCCCTTAAAGTAGACAATCAGCCGGATAAGAACCGCCCCCGCTATACCGATAAGCAAGTCCATAGGGTGTAAGCTCGGCGCAGCGTCCCCAAAGGATGCGGAAAATCCCGTCCCAAGGGAAAGCAGTTTTCCCGACAGGTCAGCCCCCGGCGACAGCCGGAACGCCTGCGCTGCCTTGTCAAAGAGCCAGACAAAGAGCAGATAGGGGATATTCGGGATAATCAACTTTTTCAAGTCTATGTTGTTCAACGGTCAAGCCCCCTTTCCTTGTTCTTGACTTTCTCCCGGTTGGCGTTAAGCTGCTTCGCCTTATCCCGGAAAACGGCTAACGCCTTTCGGATAGAGGGCTTCTGCTCCCGTGAGAGCTTCTTTGCGGAAAACTCCTTAAAGGCTGCGGTCAGCGCGTCAGCGTCCCGCGCCTTAAAGAAAACAAGGTACCGGGGCGGGCTTTCCGTCGCGTCCTTTTTCAGCGCAAAGTCAATCCCGTATTTCTTTGCGGTACTCTCAAAGGCTTTGATATTATCCTTCGTGATTTCGATATTGGAAACGCCTGCGTTCTGCTTCATAAGCTGCTTTAGGGTCTGCTTGCCGTGGGGCATTTGCCGCTTGTTTGCCTGTTTCTTTACCTGTGAGAGAAAGAATTTCATGGATTTTTGCAGCACTTCCGCAGACAGCTTCCCGGTCTTGATTGACAGGGCAATCACTTTTTCGTTGACTTCCTCCTGCACTTATCGTCCTCCTTTCGCAAAAGTCTGTTTCCGGGCAGAAAGAAAGGGCAGCCGTTCCCGGTTGCCCTGTGCCTGCCGCTTTCCTTAAATCCGTACCCTAAGCCCGTTCAAGTCCTCGGCGCGTACCCCTGCCAGATACCAGTTCTGTCCGTACTCCATACGGGTCGGCTTCCATTTCCCCCTTACGAATACTTCCAGACAGTCGCCGCAATGCAAGCCCCCGTAGTAGTCGGAAAGGTCAAAGCGAATGTCGTAACGGTCGGTCAGCTCGTCAAATACCAATGCTCCGGTTCTCTGTGCCATAAAAAATCCTCCTTGTGTTGTTTTACAGGCTTTCGCCCTCGTTGCATGAATAGTAGTCCGGGTCGCCAAACTGTGGCTTTCGCGGAGCCAGTGCGCCGCTTGCCATGTCATGGGCGACAAGGGAAGTGTAGTAATTGCCGATAGTGGACGGCGCGTTGAACAATGCCGCCCGTAGGTACTGCTTGATATTGCGGATTTTCGTGGTGTTCTCCCGCATACAGTCAAGGACGAACCGGATATGTTCGCTTTCCAGTTTCATAAACTTTGACTTCACAAGCTCTGCCGGGTAGTCGTCCCCTGCGATACGGATTGTCCTGCGCCTTGTGCAGACCGTTTCAAGGATAAGGTCAACGATTTCATCTATCCGGTCATGGTCGTAGGGCATATCCTGTTTGAGAATGTCATAGCAGATATTGTCTTTTATGATTTCCTCATATACCCGGTATGCGTCGTTCGTTTCCTTTCGTTTCCGTTCCGGCGGCGCAGCCGCTTGTCCCTCTAAGGGAGAGGGGTTAGGGGAATGGATAGGAATGGAATGGGTACTTTGTGTATCTGTATTTGGTTTTTCTTTTTTTGATAGATTAGTCTTTTGTTCTTCTTTAATTATTTGCATTGGATTTTCCGACGTCGGATTTCCCGTTGTCGGATTTTCCAATACCGGATTACCCGCTGTTGGATTTTCCAATGTCGGCTTTTCCAACTCCGGGGGCTGTGGCTGCTCGTAAATGGTGTACTCAATGGCGGTCATTTTGCCTTTTTCGTCACGTCCCTGCCGCCTTGTGATATATCCGGCTTTTTCAAGCTCCCAGACGGCGGTACGGATAGCGTCGATACTTTCCCGGTTGATATGGGACAGCCCCGCAAGGGTATAGTCCCAATCTTCGGGAAGTGAAAGCATTTGTGACAACAAGCCCTTTGCTTTCAAGGTCAGCTCCTTGTTGCGTAAGTGGTGGTTGCTCATTACGGTATATCCCGTGTTCCGTTCCACTCTGAAAACTGCCATAGCTTATCAGCTCCTTTACTGTGGATTTGTTACGCAGTAGAACGCGGGTTTTGAGGGGAAAGGTATCTTTCCCTTGCTTCCCCGGTTCCGCGCTCTGGAAGCCGCATAAATCAACGCTCTTTCTGCCCCTACTGCGTAACATGAGGGCATAAAAAAAGCGGCGTTCCTGTTCTTCCGGGGTGGAAGTGGGAAACGCCGCCTTTGCGGTTCAATATTCAGTTGTAGGAAAAAGCAGCTTGTCCTATCTCATGTATTATCTTCATTTTGAGGTATAGCAGCAGATAGGGCGGCTCATGCCTATGTCCTGCAAATGTTCTGATTGATAGTGACTTTCCAAAAGTGCTGAATTTGTGGGCTTTCCGCGCCTTTGGAATTTTACTACAATCTTCCCGGTTTGCTTCGCCAAATCGCTGAAAATGCACGATTTCCCGTTCTCTCAAATAGCGGATCGGATCAATGACATCCGGGTCGTCTACCATCCGCAGGATGTTATCGTAAGTGGTACGCGCTTTTTGTTCGGCCGCCATATCCTCCACCAGATCGGTAATCGCGTCTCCTTTGGAAGCGAAACAGAGGGCGTCAAAAGGAAAACCGGCCGCAGCCTGCGGATACACGCCTGCCGTATGATCGACAAAATAAGTTTCAAATCCCGCGTCTTTAATCTGCTCAATGGTCATATTGCGGGTAAGCTGATGAATAATGGTACTTACCATCTCAAGATGAGCCAATTCCTCGGTTCCCACATCCGTCAGCGTCGCGATAGCCTCATCATAGGGCATGGAATAACGCTGGGACAGATAGCGCTGAGAAGCGCCCAGTTCTCCGTCCGGTCCGCCCACCTGGCTGATGATGAACTTTGCCAGAGCCGGGTTGGGATTTTTAATATTAATCGGGTATTCCAGTTTCTTTTCATACTTCCACATATCCTAATCCTCCACTTCCCACGGCCATGGCCTGTGAATCCAGGACCATCCGTCCCGCTCTGTGCGAATGCCGTCGTAATCCAGCGGCCCGAAGGCCTCTTCATATTCCATTTTCGCTTTTCTATGCAGTTCCTGATATTTTCGGAATAACTCCAGGGCTGCCGGAGATTCCGGCTGGTTATTCAGAAAAAGCCCGGCGTCAATCATCACGAAATTCAGCTGCTGCACCTTTTTCAGCATTTCACTCCGCTCTGTCATCGCGTGCCACCTCCCATGAACCACAGATCCAGACTGGGAAAAATCGTTCCCGCCTGCAGCGCCTTCTCCGGATCGTAGGTAGATTCCCATTGCTGCATAGGCGTATAAGTCATTCCAATGGGCCAGTCTTCAAAGCAGCACTGGTTCATACACGGATCCTGCCCGCCGCTCCGTTCCCCGAACAGATCGTCACAATCGCAGTCATCCAAATATATCGGCATACCTACATAAGGTTCCTCATTCTTTTTCAAAACAAAAAATCCCCTTTCATCGTAGTATATGGTTTATACTATGACGCGAGGATTTGTTTTGTTCATCCTACAAAAACATCGAAAACAGAACCGTCATAATTCCGCAGACTCCGATGGCAAGCCCGCTCATGGCGCCTTCCGTTTCGCCGAGTTCCACGGCTTTTGACGTGCCCACCGCATGGCTGCAGGCTCCAATAGCCGTTCCCGCTTCCAGCGGCTCTTTCACCCGGAACAGGCGAATCAGAAGAGGCGCGAAGACACTTCCCAGAATTCCGGTAAAAATCACAGCAACGATGGTGATGGGGACAATACCGCCGTGAGCCTGGGAAATGCTGATGGCGATTGGCGTTGTGACAGACTTGGGCAGCAGAGAAGCGGTCAGTTGTTCATCCAGCCCCAGCAGGCGGCACATTCCGAAAATACTTGCCATCGAGGCCAGGGAACCCATGGCGCAGCCGATGAGAATCGGCAGCCAGTTTTCTTTTAAAAGCTGCAATTTTGTATAGATGGAAACCGCCAGACAGGCTGTGGCCGGCGCCAGGAACAGATCAATCAGCGCTCCGCCTTCCTGGTAATACGAATATGGAATCCGGAAAATCAGCAGCACGCCGATAATCAGAACGATTGCGATAATAATCGGATTGCAGATGCTCAGCCCCGTCTTTTTGTGAATCCGTTCGCCAATCCAGAAAGCCACAATACTGAGAGCCACTCCGAAGAAAGGCGATTTGCAAAGCTCCAGCAAGCCTACCGCCCCCTTTCCATCAGCCTTTTGGTAAGACGGATACTGAAAGCGGTCACGCCAAAGGTCACAAAAGTGGAAACAGCGCAGATAACGGCAATCTGCCACAGGTTACTCTTCAAAAGATCGAAGTAATTGATAATACTCACACCTGCCGGTATAAAAAAGAACGCCATATTCGACAACAGAAAATCCGATTTTTCCCGGATATGCTCGATTTTCAGTACCCCCGCCAACAGACACCCGAACAGCAGGATCATTCCGATAATGCTGGCGGAAAAGGAAAAGGGCAGAAAATGCTCAATTACCAGGCTCAGCCAGCAGACCGTGAACAAAATTCCGATTTGCTTTATAATCTTCAACTTGCTTCCTCCAAAAATAAAGAATTCGCGGCCGCCTTCCAGCAGCCACGAACCATTATACCTGTTTTTCCCCTGAAAGGAAACATTTAAAATCATTTCAGAAGATGCTCCATGCTCTTTACTCCAATGGCCAGAGTGGACATATTATGCAGGAAAGCCGATGTTGTCGGCTGGATGACGCCGCTGACGCCAAGGGCGATAAGGCTGGTATTGATCCCCACAATTTTGCGGTAGTTTCCGCGTATCCGCTCCATCAGGCGCTGGCTCAGGTCTCGGAGCGTCAGGATTCCGTACAGGTCATCGGCGGCAATGGTAATATCGGCGATTTCCCTGGCGATTTCCGCTCCGTCACTGATAGCGATTCCCACATCCGCGGCGGAAAGCGCCGGTGAATCGTTGATGCCGTCACCGATCATAATTACAGTCCTGCCTTCTGCTTTCTCCTTTTCAATGAATCTGGCTTTGTCCTCCGGCAGAACCTCCGAATCATATTCATCCACTCCGATCCTTGACGCCACCGCGGCAGCCGTCCGTTCGCTGTCCCCGGTCATCATGACGACTTTTTCAAAGCCCATGTCTTTCAGGCCGCGGATTACTTCCGCTGCTTCTTCCCGCAGGGGATCTTCAATGCAGATGACCGCCTGCAAACGATTTTCTACCGCAAGATATAAATGGGAGCATTCCTCCGGAAGATTGTCGAACCGCTCGCGATGCTCCTCATCGATCGCGCAGTTTTCATCTTCAAAGACAAAATGGTAGCTTCCGATTACCACTTTCTTTCCATCCAGCCGTGAGGAAATGCCATGAGCTACGATATACTCCACTTTGGAGTGCATCTCCTCGTGCTCCAGATTTTTGTCCTTCGCCGCTTTTACGACTGCCTTTGCCATGGAGTGCGGGAAATGCTCTTCCAGACACGCGGCGATCCGCAGCATCTCATCGGCGCTTTTTTCGCCGAAAGGAATCACTTCCTTCACCGTTGGTCTGGCTTTGGTCAAAGTTCCGGTCTTATCAAACACAATCGTCTTCGCGTCCGCCACCGCTTCCAGATATTTGCCTCCTTTTACCGTAATATGGTACATGCTTGCCTCCCGGATCGCCGACAGAACGGAAATCGGCATAGCCAGCTTCAGAGCGCAGGAAAAATCCACCATCAGAACAGCCAGCGCCTTGGTTGTATTTCTCGTCAAAAGCCATACGAGCCCTGTTCCCAGCAGGGTATAGGGAACCAGTCTGTCCGCCAGATGCTCCGCTTTACTTTCCAGAGATGACTTCAGCTTTTCCGATTCCTCGATCATGGTTACAATTTTTTCAAAACGGGTCGAACCGGAAACCTCTTTGACCTGAATCGTCAGCTCTCCCTCTTCCACGACTGTGCCGGCATAAACATATCCGTCTTCTTCCTTCTTTACAGGAAGCGGTTCTCCGGTCAGAGATGCCTGGTTCACCATGGCTTCCCCTTCGGTTACCACACCGTCAAAAGGAATGATATTTCCCATGTGAACCCGCACCAAATCGCCGGCTTTCACCTCGGAAGAGGCAGTCAGCGACTGTTGTCCGCCTTCTACTTTCCATACTTTGTTTACATTCAGCGACATGCACCTTGCCAGATCTCCCACGGATTTTTTGTGAGTCCATTCTTCCAGAATTTCACCGACTCCCAGCAGAAACATCACAGATCCGGCGGTCTGCAGATTTCCCCGCAGCACCGATACACTGATGGCAATGGCGTCCAACACCGGCACCTCCAATTTCCCCGCCGCCAGACATTGAATTCCTTTATACGCGTATCGCAGCGCTCTGCACAGAATATAGACTGCCCGGACCGGATAAGGCACGATCCACCTTCTCGCCAGACGCAGCACCACTTTGTTGATCAGTTTTTCCTTATACACCGCGTTCAGCTCTCTGCCGGAATGTTCAATCACTGCCGCCGGGACATCAACTTCACTGTAATGAAACGCTTTCAGAGCCCGGATCACGGCAGTTCTGTCTCCGGTAAAACGGATGGCCGCGTCCGCGGTCTTTTCATAGACTTTCGCGTGTGTCACCTCTTCCAGACGTTCTAAATAATACTGAAGAATATCCGCCTCTTTATACGACATCCTGTCCTGTATCAGATGAATACGGATACGCCCTCTGATTTCGTGTTTAATGATAAATTTCACTTGTATCCCTCCAATAAAAAGCGGGGCTGTGTTCCTAGCCAGCCCCGCAGCTTTTCTATTTTTTCGTTTTATTCTTCTTCGACCGCCGCAGCTTTTTCCGCGTCCCTTTTTTCATTCACCTGTTTTGCCTCCGCAAGGATATCTTCCGCGTTTTCCTGCACCGTCGTCGCGGTTTTCATAACACAGTCCTTCGCGCGCAGCGCGGCTGCCGTACAGCCTGTATATACCTTTTTCGCGTCCTTGCTGGACAGCACTTTAATTCCTGCCGTGCCGAACGCAACCCCCGCGGCGAACAGTCCGCCTTTCTTCAAATTCTCTTTCTTCAAAATATCCCACATACTATCTACCTCCATTACTTTAGACTCCGTTCATTTGAAGCATTATCCCTATTATAACGAGCCTGCCGCGCAAAAATACAATTTTTTTGTTTTGTTGATAAACTTTATCAACATATATCAATACACCCCTTTTTTCCCTCTTCCCTTCATTTTTACAGTGATACAGCTGACATCCTGATCCTCCAGATAGCCATATATCCGCAGTCCTGCCCGCAGCACCATATTCAGATTCTTTTCAGACAAATATCGGGTCGTATGATCGTTAAGCACAACAACGTAGCCTTTTTTCCCTTCATTATGCTCCGTTTCTGCCACCCGGTACATATTCTTTCGATCAATAGCTCCGATTTCCTCTAAAATATTCACCATACGATAAACCGTCGCTGTACCGATGCCCGGATCACGCTCTGCCGCCTTGTAATAAATTTCTTTACAGCTGGAACACTCGCTTTCCAGTATAATATCCAGCAGCTCTTGCCGCTGCTTCGTAATACGGTATCCGTGTTCTCTCAGTTTTTTTACGATCTGTTCCTTTCTCATTTTGATCTCTTTCGCGGCATAAATGTCGGTTTATGCCGCTTTTTACCCTTCCGATCCTGTTTTTCAAATGGACCCTGGTTGAGATTAGTATACACTAACCAAAGTTAGCCGTCAATAACTTAGTTGACTTTTTTTCTCAATTTTCCCTGTTCTGTTGGTTCTTTCCTTTAAATATGATATACTTGCCCCGTAAGTGAGTTCGTTTAAACTAACTATTCGATAAGAGGTGAAAAAACATGCATTCAAATGAATCAGCAGAAAACTATCTGGAAGCAATCCTGGTACTCAGTCAGACGCTGCCTGTTGTACGTTCTGTCGACGTGGCCGAAAAGCTGAGTTTTCGAAAGTCAAGTGTCAGTGTTGCCATGAAAAACCTTCGGGAGAAGAAACAGATCACTATGTCGCCGGAAGGCTATATCCAACTTACAGCCTCCGGTCGGGCGATTGCGGAAATGATCTACGAACGCCATCGTCTGATCTCCTCCTGGCTGAAAAATCTGGGCGTAGATGAAAAGGTCGCCGCCGAGGACGCCTGCCGCATTGAACATGTAATCAGCAAAGAAAGTTTTGAGGCAATAAAAAGGAATGTTCTTCTTTAAGTTCCGCATTCTCCGCATTTTTTTCCAAAAGAACATCCGCTTCCTTTGCAAGCCGTAAATATCCGCAAAGGATAAACTTTTCTCAAGGAATCTGTCCCTTTCGATTGCATTTCTTCCTCTATTATGATACTATTCTACTATATCATCGCTTTATCCCAATAACGTATTGTTGTTGGGATAAAGCTTGTTCAATCTTATTTATTATGCTATGGAGGAAACAACATGAAAAAGAAACTGTTGGTACTGACAACGGTACTGGTGCTCGTTGTCAGCGCGTTTGCCCTGACCGGCTGCGGAGGCAGCAGCGACAGCGGCGACGCTTCGGAAGACACATCCTGGACGTATGTAGAAGACAAGGGTGAACTGGTAGTCGGCCTGGACGACACTTTCGCGCCAATGGGATTCCGCGATGAAGACGGCAATCTGGTTGGGTTTGACATTGACCTTGCCACCGCGGTTGGCGAAGAACTGGGCGTAAGCGTAAAATTCCAGCCCATCAACTGGGATTCCAAGTACATGGAACTGGAATCCAAAAATATCGACTGCATCTGGAACGGAATGTCCATCACTTCCGAAACACAGAAAAAGCTGACCCTTTCCAACAAATATCTGAACAACAAAATTATCATCATGACCTTAAAGGATGATGTGAAGGTGGAAAAAGCAGAAGATCTGGCCAATTACAACATCGCTACCCAGGTGGATTCTTCCGCTCTGAACATGCTGACAAAAAACGAAGCCTACGATTCCTACAAGGATAATATCAGCGAATATAAAACTTACGATCAGGCAATCATGGATATGCAGACCGGAAGAATGGACTGCATGGTCGTGGATCAGGTGCTGGGAGAATACAAGAATTCCCAGATGGAAGAAAAAATGACGGTCTGCGATTTTGACTTCGGCGATGACTTTTACGCGGTAGGCTTCCGCAAAGGCGAAGAAGCGCTGGCTTCCAAAGTAAACGACGCCATCAAGGCAACCATTGACAACGGCAAGGCGGAAGAAATCAGCAACAAATGGTTCGGAAAAAATATTGTAATCTTTGAACCGATTGACGAAGAATAATAACTTTCTGGAGGAGTCCTTTTTATGAGTGATTTTATTGCAAATCTTCAGGAGAACCTCGCTTATGCCGGGGTCCTGATGCCGACGCTTCTTACAGGAGCATGGTATACGGTAAAACTGTTCGTGGTGACTCTGATCCTGTCGATTCCCCTGGGGCTTCCTTTCGCTCTGGGTGGAAACTGCAGGTTTCGGATCCTTCGGTTTCTCTGTAAAACTTACATATGGATCTTCAGAGGGACTCCTCTGCTGCTGCAGCTGTTCTTCTTTTACTTCTTTATTCCGATTGCGTTCGGGATCCGCTTTTCCGCATTTACGACGGCGACCATCACTTTTGTTCTGAATTACGCCGCCTATTTCGCGGAAATTTACCGCGGGGGAATCAACAGCATCGACAAAGGGCAGTATGAAGCGGCTCATTCTCTGGGGCTTTCCCGCAGCCAGACAACATTCGGGATCATTCTGCCTCAGACCATGAAAGCGGTGCTGCCGCCTGTATCCAATGAAGCGATTGTTCTCATCAAGGATACGGCTCTGGTTTCCGTTATGGGCGTCGGTGAACTGATGAAGGCTGCTAATTCCGCGGTCAACCGTGACGTTAATTCCACCGCTTATCTGATCGCGGCGATCATTTATCTGATTTTTACGTTCCTTCTGACGCTGCTTTCCAGCTATCTGGAACGGCGGTTCTCAAAATACGACGCAAAGGAGGAATGGTAATATGGAACCGATTCTGAAAATGGAGCAGATTGTAAAGGACTTTTCAAACTGCAGGGCTCTGGATCATGTAAACTTTTCCATGAATAAAGGAGAAACCGTTGCGATTATCGGACCTTCCGGCTCGGGAAAAAGCACGCTGCTGCGATGTGTCAACTGCCTGAACCGAATTACCTCCGGCAAAATCACACTGAACGGGAAAACCTTTGTGGATACGCCGCAAGGCGGAAAAGCGCAGTATCTCTCCGACAAAGAGCTGCGCATCCTTTGCGCGGAAACGGGAATGGTCTTTCAGCATTTTAATCTGTTCCCCCACATGACCTGCCTGAAAAACATCTGCTACGCGCCCATCAAGGTGAAAAAGGAGTCCAAAGAATCGGCAGAAGCCCGCGGCCGCGAGCTTTTGAAGCTGGTCGGTCTGGAGTCAAAGGCCGATGTCTATACGGCGCAGCTGTCCGGCGGGCAGAAACAGCGGATTGCCATCGCAAGGGGCCTTGCCATGAATCCGCAGATCATGCTCTTTGACGAACCCACCTCCGCTCTTGACCCGGAAATTACCGGTGAAGTGCTCAGCGTTATGAAAAAGCTGTCCGATGACCATATCACCATGGTAGTCGTTACCCACGAAATGGGGTTTGCCCGGGAAGTAGCGGATCGGGTCATTTTCATGGATAAGGGAAAAATCGTAGAAGAAGGGACTCCGGAAGAAATCTTCCAGAACCCGAAAAGCGAACGTTTAAAAGAATTTCTCAGTTCTATGCTGAAATAAGATGCAAGAAAAAACCGGTGTTCCTATATGGGAAGTACCGGTTTTTTTCATGTCTCCTGCTCTTATCTGCATGATCATGCGGCGCGCGCAGACGTAGGCGGGCCTTTGCCAGTCCAAAATGTGTACAGCTTATTTTATATAGAATATATTGTACACATGCATACACCTCACAACAGCCATAACCTTCCAGAAACACGGATGTTTATCCACATCTATGTATAAATAGCACAAATTCGACTTATTTCTACATATTTCGAGCAGGGTGTGGAAGAAAAAAGCAACCAGCTGACCTTGTGTAGGTGTACAAAGCTTTCAAATTTGCTGATTTGTACACAAGTGAAAAAAGAAGACCACAAGCGATTGTTCATTTGTAGTCTTCTTTTTCTCAAAATTATTTCAATTTATAATTGGTAGCAGTATATACTGACATCTTTTGGTTTTTAGAATCTAAAGCTTTCCACGAATGAGTTGTCTTTTTCACCGTGTTTTTGTTATCGGTATTTGCTTCTAAAAAAGTTACACCTTTTTTTCCAACTTGATATACAATTGCAGAATGAGATCCGCCCTTTCTCGCTCTTCTCATCTGGACAAAATCTCCGCTCCTGGCACTTCGGAACAATTTTTTTGCTTCTGCACTTGATTTCAAATTGCTGTCTGTTGCGATACATTTCATACCTTTTGTTGAATTTAACTTATGATTGTTTGGCTTCGATTTCGTGGAGCCCGGAGTTACTTTAAAGCAAAGATAGAATACATTTTTAGCATATCCTTTACATTGTTCATTTGCATGCGTTCCCCTGAATTTTTTTCCAACCTTCATAACGGTCTTACGGTCATAAGTTAACTTTCCGCTTGCAATATCATCAAGTCTATTTTTTACAGAGTTAGTCTTTGTCGTTACCTTTTTACTTGTTCTATTAAACACCCACTGCTGAGCTTTCGAACCATTATAACTGTACATCCATACATTTGTTCCATTTTTGCTTTTACCGTCTTTCGCATCAATGTAAGTTCCCAGCTTTGACTGTATATAGAATGTGTTCTTATTTATGTAGTGCAGTCTCCATAATTGAGCGGAATTTCCCGAATACGTATACTGCTGTAAATTAGTTTTACTCTTTTTACTTTTTCCAGTTACATCTAAGGATTTTCCGGAGTTACAATTGATGATTTTATAATATCCATTCGAGATATAAGTAATCTGGAATTTTTGATTATTATTGCCGCTGCCAGCCCATAACTGCACATTTGCTCTATTCCTCTTTGATTTCGACTTTACATCCAAAAGCTGCTTTGTATTTAACTTGCTTCCTATCGTATATAAGCCATTTGCAAGTGGTTTGGTGTATTTACTTTGGTTAACAGTAATATATTGTAAATCATCTCCACATTTTACTGTGATCGTACCTTTTCTGGCACTCCCAAAATTTTCGGCTACTTTAAAACTTAATTTTCCATTTCGATAGCTATAGGAACCAATCCACCCCGCATTATCTTTTACAGAAGGTGCATTTGACGCTTTCACATTCATAGAGCAGGTATTCGTCCTGCAGTTTACATTTTTTGTTTTTGTGGGAATAAAAATGACTCCACTTTCTTTTTTCAGCTTCCATTTCTGCGCATTGGAACCATTAAATTTATAAGTCCATATGTTCGTTCCATTTTTGCTATAGCCCATTTCACAATCCAGATAGGTTCCCAATCTTGACTGTATATAAACATAACCATTTCCCGCATTTATAAATTTCCACTGCTGAGCCGCGTTATTATTACTGGCATACTGTTGGACATTAGTTTTTATAGCTGTGCTGGCACCTGTAACATCCAGCATTTTTCCTGAATGAAACGCCTGAATTGTATAGTAGCCATTGCTGAGTTTTTTGATGTAAAATCGCTGTTGTCCCGCATCATGATTTTCCCACAATTGGACATTCGCTCTGTTATTCAGACTAGCTGACTTTATATCCAGCACCTGTTTTTCATTTAGTGCCGTTGCTATCTGGTAGTAACCATTCGCAACCGTGGCTTCCTTAACCGTTTCTCCGGCATACGCTTTTATAAAGCCTACATTTCCCACAATTAGGAACGCGATTAAAAAACAGCTGATTAAGCGGAACAAAGTTTTCTTTCTATACATTTTCTTTTCCTCCTTTGATTCACAAACAACTTGACACAAACCATTCTTCATACTTTCCTCTTTCTGCTAAACAATCATCTGTACAATCTTTTGTCTGAGTAAATACAGCCGGTTATTTTCCTCTACCCCGACAAGTTCTCTTCTTTTGTTTCTATATAGATAATATTTTTAACTATATAGTTTTCGTTTACAGAACTTTTATAGTATAACATTTTCGTTTTTAAAACACAATACATCTAAAATGTTTCCATAAATAAAACTATAATTTATATTAGGGGGATTGAGATGTTTGATTTTGGTTTACGCATACGGGAACTTCGGGAACAGCGAAAGATGTCCCAGGAAGAATTGGGTCGCCGGGTAGGACGCAGTAAGTCCGTAATAAGTAACTACGAAAACAATATTAAAATACCGCCACTGGATATTCTGATCCAGATAGCGGTGATTTTCAATGTTTCTCTTGATTATCTTGTAGGAATTGACAAAACTGAAATGATTTCCATTGAAAACTTAAGCAAACAGCAACAGGATGTGATTCGCGAACTGATCCTTGTGTTTAAGGATACCTCTGCAAAACGAATCGGCCTTTCTGAACGACAGCAAAAAATTTTAAATATACTTATGAAAGAATTCGCGCTGCATAACTAATTACCAGCTGTTTTTTAGTTCCTCGAGCATAAACTTTCCTATCCTCTTCTCCCCTTTATCAATTAAGCCCCCTGCAATTCCTGCAAGAGGCTTAATCACTTTTTCACGGTCTGTTTATCATCCGCTTTCTACAACACCAGTCCCGCGATTACAAAGGCAATAAATGCCAGTCCCGCGGATACCGCAATGAACGGATACGCGGTTTTTACATAAGTCATATTCGGAACATTTACCGCCGCGCAGGTAAGAGATACTTCGGATCCATAGAAGCACGCGGTAGCACCGAAAGTAGTCGCGCAGACGATAGCCGCGCCAAGAAGCGTCATATCCGCGCCAACTGCCATTCCCATGGGAACAACAACCGGGAATGTGATCGCGGCCATACCCCAGAAGTTGCCTGCCGCGAAGATCAGGGCAGCAATAACAATGAAGACAACTGCCGGCAGCAGTCCCGCGCTGATTTTTCCGTCTACCAGACCGATAACAAAATCCGTCAGTCCAAGTTCCTCATTGAAGGTGCGCAGTACAAACGCCGCATATACAATACCGATAACCCCGATCATATCTTTAAACCCGTCCAGCATAGCACCGCAAAACTGCTGCAGTGTCAGAAGTCTCTGCGGGAAGAATAAAATCGCGCAGGTAATAATCGCGCACATTACGCCATAAAGAATTTCACCTGTTGCAATCGTTAAAATCGCAAGTACAATAATCGGAATCAGGAAATTCCAGAAGCTCACCGGTTTTCCTTCAGAGGATTCAGAGTCCTCCTGCCGTTTGATTTCTGCCAGTTCCTCCGGCGGCAGCGGCGGAAGAACCTCTCCCGCGTCAGCTCTCTGCGCAGCAAGCTTCATCGGGCCGAACACCGGGAACCATTTCATACAAATCAGGAAGCATATAATCAGCGATATGCTGGAAAAGAACATAAACGGTATGGATGAAATGTACATGGACATTCCTTCGCCTTCTGCACAGAGCCCATTCGCCTCATACTGTCCCGCAAAAAAAGCGGCCCATGTGGAAAATGGAATCAGTACACAGACATTCGCTCCATGAGCGGTTATAATATACGCCAACATTTCCCTGGGTACCCTGTTTTTATCCGTAACTCCTTTCATCGCATGGCTGCATACGAGTACATCAAGCCAGTCATCCACGAAGATCACACAGCCAAGAATAAAGGTTGTCACCAGAGATTTCCTTTTTGAATTTGCATATCTGGTCGCTACTTCTGTAAAGCTGTATACACTTCTTGACGCCTGAAGGAGGGCTACCAGGCTTCCGAATAATCCGCACACCAAGGCCATCCACTGCCAGGTGCCGTCGGATAATCCTCCATATAACGCATCTACCCACGGAGTAATAAAATCTTTTCCATATGCTATAATTGCGCCGACAATACCGCCTATCACAAGCGCCATTATCGTTCTTTTGGTCGCAACCGCGATTGCAATTACGATTATAACTGGAACAATGCTTAGAATTCCGTAATTATCCATTTGCTTCTCCTTTTTCAATTACCTCTTTTCTGATTTCTCTATCCGTTGTTCAAATCTCTGATCTATCAGGCGCCTTGTAGTACAGTTTAAAATTCATACAGAATAAAATTTTTCATTGACTAGCTCATATCGTCCAGCTCCTTTCCTATTCTGGTACAAAAATCGAAATTGCAATTCCAATCAGAATCCGGTTCTGTCACATTGAATATTATCAGAATTTTCGCATCAAATAAAATACTTAAAAAATATGCGCGATATATAAAAAAAGTATATTGGCAGTAACTCTTTTATAAACAAAAATCCCCCTGCCGTTTCAGGCAAGAGGATTAAATCCAGGTGCTATGTTCGAGTGTATTTTTTCTTTTTTCAACTTCAAAGAATCAAAGATTCTGCGTCGAAATTGCCGCTTCCCACATCAGGCAGCGTTCGTTCAAGAGTTACCTCCACCACTTCCGGCGGGTTGTTCAGGCGGAAAGGAAACAGGCTGTTGCCAAGACCTCTGCTGACGATCATAGCCGCTCTGTCCCTTTGGTAAAGCCCGCTTGTATATTGGGGAAACAAGCCCTGATTGGGAGCGATTATTCCGCCCAGACCCGGCAGACGAATCTGTCCGCCGTGAGCATGGCCGCACAACGACAGATCAATCCGGTTTTCTCCATAGACGGGAAAAAGCTCCGGCCGGTGTGAAAGGAGGATGGTATAGTTTCCGGCAGAATCCGCAATCATATCTTTTAGCTGGAAATCCACCCGTTTCCGCCTTACTTCCGCATCCTCCGTCTCTGCGGTAAATCCCGGGTCTTCCAGTCCCAGAACGGAAATACGCGCCGCTCCCCGCTTCATCAGAATCTGCCGATTGCGCAGTACCGCCGCGCCCGCCTGAACCAGGGCTGCTTCCGTCTCTTCATAGGCAGCGATTCTCGATTCATGGTTCCCCGGGACATAACAAACCGGCGCAAGTTTCACCGCATTGCTTACAAATTGTACCGCGATTTCCGGTTCTGTGCGCCGGGAATCGAGCAAGTCTCCGGTAACCGCAATCATATCCGGTTTCATCTCCGCAAGCAGTTCCAGCAGTCTCCTGTTTTTCTCTCCGAACTGGGTATTATGCAGATCCGAGATATGGGCAATCCGAAACCCCGAAAAAGCCGCGGGCAGAAACGGGCTGCCCACGGAGATTGGCGTTCGCTCAATCCTGCTGCCACTTTGATTGCGTCTCTTTCTCATATCCGTTACCCCCTCTGTGGAAACTCTATACTCCGAAGACTTCCTTAGCGGCTTCCACAGATTTCATAGCGTCTTTGCAGTAATAGTCCGCTCCGATCTTCTCCGCGTAATCCGGAGTTAGTACCGCGCCGCCCACCAGGAACTTGCAGTCCGGCGCGGCCGCTCTGACTGCGGCGATGGTCTCTTCCATGCTTTTCAGAGTTGTCGTCATAAGGGCGCTCAGCCCCACCAGCCGGATATTCTTTTCGACAACCGTGTTTACAATGGTCTCCGCCGGCACATCCCGTCCCAGATCGATCATTTCAAACCCGTAGTTTTCCATAATCACCTTTACAATATTTTTGCCGATATCATGAATATCACCCTTTACGGTGGCGATTACCACCTGACCTTTGGAAACGCCCGCTTTTCCGTTGGCAGCCAGACGTTCCTTAATCACCTCGAAACCTCCCTGCGCCGCGGTCGCCGCCTGCATCATCTGAGGAAGGAAGATCGTGCCTTTTTCAAATCCCTGTCCCACTTTATCCAGCGCCGGAATCAGATAATCGTTGACAACAGCCATCTCGTCCTTTGTTTCCAGCAGCTTCTGTACCGCATGGACGGTTTCCCCTTTCATTCCCTTTTCCAACGCGTGAAACAGCTCATTTTCCGTTCCCTCCGGCATTCCGCCGCTCCGCGTGCCGGAATCATCGCTTCCTCTGGTCATCGTTCCCAGAGAAACATCATGATAACGCTCAATAAAGTTCCGCGCGTTCTCATCCCGGTTATGAAGCATTTCAAAGGCAAAGATCGTCCCCATCATATCCTCGTCGTTGGGATTGATAATCGGAAGATCCAACCCGTTTTCCATAGCCAGCGCCAGGAAGGTCCGGTTCACCAGCGGCCTGCAGGGAAGCCCGAAACTGATATTGGAAACGCCCAACACCGTATGGAGTCCCAATTCCTCTTTCACCATGCGCACCGCTTTCAGCGTTTCTTTTACCTCCGCCTGCTGAGCCGAAGCGGTCAGCGTCAGACAGTCGATAAACACATCTTTTTTGGGAATTCCCAGATCCATCGCGCGCTTTAAAATCCTTCGCGCAATGGCCAGCCGCTCCTCCGCCTTTGACGGAATTCCATTCTCATCCAGAGTAAGACCTACCACCGCGGCTCCGTATTTTTTCACAACCGGCAGAATGGATGACAGGGATTTTTCTTCCCCATTGACCGAGTTGACAATGGCTTTTCCGTTATAGACCCTGAGAGCAGCCTCAATCGCCGCGGGATCGGAAGAGTCAATCTGCAGCGGCAGATCCGTCACTGCCTGAATCTTCTTTACCACCGCCGGAAGAACCCGCGCCTCTTCAATATCGGGAATGCCCACGTTCACATCCAGCACCTGCGCCCCGGCATCCGCCTGCTGTACAGCCTGAGAAAGCAGATAATCGTAATCTTCTTCAATCAGCGCCTGTTTGAGACGTTTTTTCCCGGTAGGGTTAATCCGCTCTCCAATCACCGTCACATGATCGACCGCGGCGCAGTTTGTAGCGCTGCACACACAGCTTTCTCTGGCACTGGGCGTTCTCTGCTTCCGTTCCATTCCGGCGAACACCGCTTTCATCCGCGCGATGTAATCCGGGGTTGTGCCGCAGCAGCCGCCTGCCATGGCGATACCCAGGTGTCGGTATTCCGCCATTGCCCGCGCGAACTCCTCCGATCCGATGGTATAGGCTCCGGTTCTCGGATCCGGCAGTCCCGCGTTGGGCTTTACGAAGACCGGCAGATCGGTCAGCTGACACATTTTTTCCGCCAGAGGGAAAATTTCTACCGGTCCAAGGGAGCAGTTGATCCCCACAGCGTCTACCCCCAGCCCTTCCAGCACAGCCGTCATACACTCGATGCTGGTTCCGGTAAACGTCCTGCCTGTTTCCTCAAAGGTCATGGAAACCATAACCGGAAGGTTCGTTTGCTCTTTTGCCGCCAGCACTGCCGCCTTCACCTCATAAAGATCGGTCATGGTTTCAATGACAATCAGATCCGCCCCGGAAGCTTCCCCCTGCTTTACCACCTCACAGAAAGCGTCGTAAGCTTCCTCAAAAGTCAGGGTTCCCATGGGTTCCAGAAGCTCGCCCAAAGGATCCACGTCCAAAGCCACCAGCGTGTCTTCTTTGCATGCTGCCCGCGCCGCCTTTATGGCGCTGTCAATGATCTGCCCCGGCGAATACCCGTATCCTTCTAACTTATAACGATTGGTTCCAAAGGTATTGGCGTAAAGAATATCCGCTCCCGCCTCTACATATTGCCTGTGGATGGACGTGATCAACTCCGGGTTTGTAACCGCAAGCAGAGCCGGCGGCTCTCCCGGTTCCAGCCCATAGGCCTGCAGCATGGTTCCCATACCCCCATCCAGCATATAAAAATGTTTGCTAAAATCCAGCACAGTTTCTTCCTTCCTTTCTCAGGACACAGGTGTCCCTCAGTGTACATTCCCCGCAGGTCGCCAGATACCCGCTGACCGGATGATCCGCCCCGCCCATGACGGCGGTGATGGATTTTCTCGGAATCAAAAGATGACTCCGGCTGACATTCAGTCCGATTTTCCGAGCTCCGTCCAGCAGACGAATCAGCTCATCCTGGCATTCCAGAGGGTAATCTCCATATCCGGGACTGTATCTTCCCGTAAAGTGCATGCTGTTTTCCTGCCGGATCCGTTCCTCAAAAAGATCGCAGACCTGCTCTGCCAGAACCGAAGCGCCGCAGTCTAAAATAAAGGCTTCCGCCATATCCCGAATCTGGCTGCCGCGAATCAGATGATCCACTCCCGCTCCAAGAGTCACCCCCAGAAGAACCGCTTCCGTGCAGCCCGCCAGATGCTTTCGGATGGCTTGCCCTTTCAATTCCAGCGCCTCCGGCTTTACCACGCGGTAGACTCCCTGAGATGCCGCCGCGGAAAGCAAACGCTTCTCGCAGAGATCCATACGCCTGAGAAGCCCCGCGTCTCCGTCTCCCTTTACCCCCATACGGGAAAGCCACTGGTTTCGATCAATCGGCCCCGCAAAATCAATCCGCATCTTACAGCAGATCCTTTATCTTTTCGTAAACAGCCAGGGCAACGTCCGGATTGTTCATGGTGTAAAGGTGGATGCCGTCCACGCCATGTTCCAGCAGATCCCGGATCTGATCGACCGCGTACTGGATTCCGTGCTGATACAGCTCTTCCGGCCGATTTTCATAAAGGCTGATCATTTTGGTAAATTCGTGAGGGAGACTGGCCCCGCTGAGAGCCACCGTCTTTTCGATCTGTTTTTTATTGACAATCGGCATGATCCCCGCGGAAATCGGGATCTGAATTCCGGCATTTCTCACCTGGGCCAAAAATTCGTAAAACAGCTGGTTATCAAAAAACAGCTGCGTAATCAGGACCTTGACGCCGGCGCCGATTTTATACTTCAGATTCTGAATATCTTCTCTCAAATTTTTGCTCTCCGAGTGCCCCTCCGGATAACAGGCTCCCAGGATCTGCAGCCCGCTGTTCCGCTGGACTTCAATGGCCAGTTCGTTGGCATGAAAAAATTCCTTCTCGATTTGTTCTCCCGGAACGATATCTCCCCGCAGCGCCAGAACATTTTCGATATCCGCGGCCGCGAACCGCTTGATCATTTCCGTCACATCCGCCATGGTGGAGTTTACACAGGTCAGATGGGCCAGCGGCTCCACTCCGAATTTCTTTTTGATATTGGCGGCAATGTCACAGGTGTCATTGTTCGCGATATTTCCTCCCGCTCCGTAGGTCACGCTGATAAAGTCCGGCTTGCAGACGGTCAGCTTTTCAATGGTATCATAAATCTTTTCCAGGCCGGATTTTCTTTTAGGCGGAAAAATTTCCAGGGAAAAAACCGGCTTTTTCTTTTCAAATAACTCAGGTATCTTCATTCATTTATCCTCCTGCTTTTTCTTTAAAAGCTTTGCATTTATTAAAATTCCGGCCCAGCCGGTATCAGTCTATTATACTATTTTTGTTCTTTTTTGTCATCTGTCTTTCCCTCCGGATCCGCTTTCAGCCTTTTCACCCTGTCTTCTTTTTACATGTTTTCCCAAAATTCGATTCAGAAATATGATATAATAAAAATGAGCGAAACAGATAATTCTCATATTCTACCACAAAGGAGACGGTTAAATGAAACCACTTAACAAATATTTCGACCATACCAACCTCAAGCAGAACGCATCTCAGGCAGATATCCGAAAACTCTGCGCCGAAGCACAAGAATATGATTTTTACGGCGTATGCGTGCACGGATGCTATGTTCCTCTGGCCGCGAAAGAGCTTGCGGAAACCGGAATTAAAGTTGTGACAGTCGCCGGCTTTCCCTTAGGATCAAACGCTCCGCAGGTAAAAAGTTATGAGACCGAATGGGCCTGTGAAAACGGAGCAAACGAGGTCGATATGGTCATCAATATCGGCGCTCTGAAAGAAGCGCGTTACGATTATGTGAAGCAGGAGATTTCCGAGGTCGTCAAAGCAGCCGGCCGGTATAAGGCCATTGTCAAAACCATACTGGAAACCTGCGTGCTGACCGATGAGGAAATCGTAAAAGCCTGTCGGATTGCTATTGATGCAGGCGCACCATACATAAAGACTTCCACCGGATTCAGCAAATCCGGAGCCACACCCCACGCCGTCGCGCTGATTAAGGAAACTGTCGGAGATAAAGCCCAGATAAAAGCCTCCGGAGGAATCCGGGACATTCTCACTGCCAGAGAAATGCTGCGCCTCGGCGCAAGCCGCATCGGCTGCAGCACTTCGGCGGCAATTATGGATTCTTTAAAATAATAACCGTCTGAAAAAGCGGGTTCTGCCGATCTACGGCAGTCCCGCTTTGCTGTTTCATCATCTGCTTTCAACGCTCTTCCAAATCAACCTGTTTTCTTCAAAAAAGCAATCCAGCTTTCCCCTGTCCTGCAGCCAGGTCAGATAGCATCGCAGCGTGGATCCGACCAGCGCGTACTGGGTCATTCGCGGCGCAATCCCGTAATGATCAAAGACACTTTTTAAAATCCAGTCAAAGCTTTTTCCAGCTCTGCATATTTCCAGAATCACGTTTATATTCTTTTGAATATTATCCCGGTTTCTCTCCGCCAGAGGCCGAATATCCTCTGAAACATCCCCGTGAGATGGAATAAACAGCTCTCCCTCCAGGCGTTCCAAAAGCCGCAAGGTGTCCAGATATCCTTCCACGTCCACCAGATAACCAAACTGATACTTTTCCAGAGCCTTTTGGTTTAGCACACTGTCACCGATAAACCATACACCGTCTGATGTCCGGATCCCGATCATCCCAAAGCTGTGTCCCGGAAGAGGAATCACTTCCAACCCCTGCGGGATGTCAAAATTTTCAATGTCACGAAACCCCAACATACCTGGATGTTCGAAAACCTGCCTGAGCTCCTCGCACGGGTACCCGCCGAACATATATGCCGCTTCCAGAATCTTATGATTCGCAAACGCATTATCCACATTCGTCGCGTAAGCCGGACAGTTCCATTTTTCCATCAGATAAGCGTTTCCGCCCAGGTGATCGATATGCGTATGCGTATTCAGGATAAATTTTAAAATCCATCCCTTTTCTTCCAGTATCCCCTGAACAGCTGCCGCTGATTTATCACCGTCTCCCGAATCAATCAGACAGACCTCCCTGTCATTCAGCCGATAGAGCCCCATAATCGATCGGGAAACAATATAATATGTCTTCTCGCCGGCCTTTATCAGTTCAAACATACTTTTTGCCCACTTCCTTTCCACATGTATTTTAACACCACATGTATTTTAACACGTTCCAGTGAAAAAGCAAATTCACTTTCGCGAAATCTTTACAACCGACCGGCTCTGCGGTAAACTGAAGCAAAGGAGGACGCTCATATGAAAAAAGTCTTAATCTTTGTCATTGACGGCTGCGCGCCGGAATATCTGACAGAAGAGACCGCCCCGGATATCTTCCGTCTCTGCCGCCAGGAGGGTTGTTTCGCGAAGACGGTACAGGCCGCGGTACCAACTGTAACCAATGTAAACCACGCCTGCATTCTTTCCGGGTGTTTTCCGGAAGACACCCGCGTAATCGGCAATTACTATTACCGCCGTGAAAGCGGGGAACAGGGATTCATAGAAGCCCGCGGGTTTATGAAAGCTCCTACAATTCTGGAAGCTTATCAGACTGCCGGAGAAAAAACAGCGCTTCTTACCGTAAAGGGAAAAGTGCTGGAAGTATTTGGAAAAGGAGCAGAACTGGGACTCAGCGTCCAGAATCCGGATCCTGCTCTGCTTGAAAAGCTGGATCTTTCCGCGCCTCCGGAAGTACAAAGCCCCGACAGCAGCCGGTGGATTTTTCACGCAGCCTACCAATGCATCAAAAAAGAAAGCCCGGCTCTGGTCTACTGCACGACCAATGATTTTGTCATGCACCACTATGCTCCGGAAACCTCCCCCGCAAAAGAACAAATTCATACATTAAATGGGTATGTAAAAAAAATCCACGCCCTGGAGCCGGAACGGGAAATTTACATTACAGCGGATCACGGCATGAATCAGAAAACGGATCTTATCAACCTGCAGAATCTTTTTGATGAAGCGGGACTCCATGTGGTCTGCGTCCCTCCGCTGAAAGACCGTTATATCGAAAACCATATCTACCAGGAAGGCGGTATCCTGTATCTGTATCTGACCGACCGCCGGGAAGAACAGCGCGTTTTGAGCCTGCTGTCCGGGCAGCCGGAAGTTCAGGAGGTGCTCTCTGCCAGAGAGGCGGCAGCCCGTTACCGTCTGCCTGAAGATGATATCGGTGATTATACTGTATTTGCGTCGGAAGGATGTGCATTCGGCGAAGTGGAAGGAATCCGGCTTCATACGGATCAGGTGCGCACCCACGGTTCTCTTTACGAACGTACAGTACCGCTCCTTGCCATCAACAGCGCGGCGCCTGCCGAGAGCTATCAATACAGCCGGGACATTGTCCGTTTTCTGTTGTGAAGCAGCACGTCGGAAGATCCCCAAGCAATAGTCTGAAAATTAAGCAAATTACTTCCTTTATTTTCGCAAACTAGTTACAGTTTTGCCTTTGACACAGCAAAAATTAAGCAATATAATAAAATTGTAAGAAAAAACAGCAGCGAAAAAAAAGAAAAGAGGGATATTATGAGTACTGCTACGAAAAACGCGATCGTCAATGTGTTCAAAGAGATCAAACACCAGCTGGATACCTGCGCGGAGTTGATCGACGAATGCGTTCAGCAGGGTACGCTCCGTTAACTTTATTTTACAGCATGGCACATTCCGGCAGAATATTCTGCCGGTTTTTTCATGCGCGCGTTATCCCAGTTTTTTTATTTCCCGCTGCAGCCTGCCGATAATCTTTTTTTCCAGCCTGGAAATATACGACTGGGAAATCCCCATCTGATCGGCCACTTCTTTCTGCGTCATCTCTTTGCCCCCTGCCAGCCCAAAACGCATCTCCATAATCTCCTTTTCCCGGTCGGAGAGTTTGTTCATAGCATAATCCAGAAGGTTTTTATTGACTTCCTCTTCGATATGGGTATAGACTTCATCCGTGTCGGTTCCCAGAATATCGGAAAGCAGCAGTTCATTTCCATCCCAGTCTATATTCAGCGGCTCATCCAGAGAAACATCGCCCTTTGTTTTGCTGTTCCGCCTCAGATACATCAGAATCTCATTTTCAATACACCGGGACGCGTAAGTCGCCAGCTTGATTTTTTTATCCATTTTAAAGGTATTTACTGCCTTAATCAGGCCGATGGTTCCGATGGAAATCAGATCCTCCACATTCACGCCGGCGTTCTCAAACTTTTTGGCGATGTATACGACAAGGCGGAGGTTATGTTCAATCAGAAGCGCCCTCGCCTCCCCGCTTCCCGCCATGAACTCTTTCAGCGCCCGGTGCTCCTCCTCCGGATCAAGCGGCGGCGGCAGAACATCGCTTCCCCCGATATAATAGATATCCGGAATCCTCTCTTCTCCCAGTAAACGTCGAATCTTGTCTTTCAGCAGTACCCAGGCTTTTGTTCTCCTCAATAGGTTATCCGTTTGCATACTCAAGTGCCCCTTCCTCTATAATCTGCTGCTGAAGCAGAACCTCATAGGGTTCCTGGCCGTTCCAGCATTTAAAGTCCTCTTTGCTGATTGCCAGCACAATTTTTTCAATGTTTTTCCCTTCCACGACGACTCGATCCGGCCGCACTCCCTGCAGAATTCCCTTTTCTCCTACCGTCCGGTAAGGGATCACGCAGGTTCGCGTCCGGAGATGTTCTTCACCTGCTTCGGATATTTCTTCTACCAGCCTTTTCCCGCAGGACGCGGAAAGCACTGCCGCGGGATTTCCCGAAACCGGATCACGCAGGAAATTCCCGGTATCGACAAAAGCCCTCAGTTCCCATTCCTTTTCCGCAACACTCACCTTTATTCTGGTAAAAACACGCTCCTTCTGCAGCTTTCCCCGGAGAAATCCGGCAAACCAGTTCCCCAGGATCCAGGTTGAAAACACACCCGCGGCTACCTGAAACCAGGTTGCCTGGTGCAGATATACGCTACCGTTAGCGGAAAGCCCCGGCACTTTTGTCACATACATCAGCCCTACCGTGATACCTCCCATCAAAAAGCTGACTATGTAAAAAACGCCGACCGTTTTCAGGTAGGTCTGTCTATTCCCGTACCCAAAGGCCGCTAAAATCACAAGCAGAGAGAATGCCAGTTTTCCGGCCAGCGCGGCAGGAAAGATCATAGGGATGAACAGGACAAAGGAATATACTCCGCACATCAGTCCTCCCAGCGCCATGCCGGATCGACTCCGCTTCCGCCCGCACAGCTTTCCCGTCAGATACAGAATCACCAGTCCGGTTATAAAGTTTTCCAGGAACAGAGCTTCACCGTAAACGGTCATGAAAAAACCTCCTTCAGGACTCTTTCTTCCGATTATAGTCCTAAAGGAGGTCGCCTTTTGTCAAAACAAAATGTCGATTTTTTTCTTTTTTATTTGTTTACCGCGTTTTTCGCAGTTTCGCAAAGCTGCGCGAAAGCTACCGCGTCATGGATTGCCATCTCGGAAAGCATCTTTCTGTTGATTTCAATTCCGGACTTCTTCAGCCCATCCATCAGTCTGCTGTAAGAGATTCCGTTCATTCTCGCTCCCGCGTTGATTCTCGCGATCCACAGTTTTCTGTATTCTCTCTTCTTGTTCTTTCTGCCTACATACGCAGAACGCAGCGCTCTCATGACAGCCGGGTTCGCGGCTCTGAACACCTTGCTCTTCTGTCCGTAATAACCTTTTGCCTGCTTTAAGATTTTTTTATGTCTCTTATGTGCGTTTACACCTTTTTTTACTCTTGCCATTTTCCTACCTCCTGAATTACTTGCTCAAAACAGATTTAATTCTCTTGTGATCCGCGCCTGTTAAAGTTGTCGCTTTTCTCAGACCTCTTTTTCTTTTCGGACTCTTTTTTGTAAGAATATGGCTCTTATAGGCCTTGTTTCTCTTCACTTTACCGGAACCGGTTAATTTGAATCTCTTGCTTGCGCCTCTGTGAGACTTCATCTTGTTTTTTGCCATGGTGATTATCCTCCTATGTTAATTTAATGTGTTTACTTCTTATCCGTTTTTGGTGCCAGAATCATAATAAGGCTCCTTCCTTCAAAAGAAGGCTTCTTTTCAATTTCACCTGTTTCCGCCACAACTTCCGCGAAACGCTTCATAACATCCATGCCTTTGCTGGTATAGTCCCGCTCTCTGCCTCTGAACCGGAGACTTACCTTGACCTTATCTCCAGCCTTCAGAAACTTCGCCGCGTTTTTCGCCTTTACTTCTACGTCATGTTCTTCAATAAATGTGCTGAGCCGGATTTCCTTGACCTGCATGGTCTTCTGTTTTTTGCGCGCTTCTTTTTCCTTTTTCTGGAGTTCATATCTGTACTTTCCATAATCAAGGATTTTACATACCGGCGGCTTTGCTTTCGGCGCGATTTTGACCAGGTCCAGCTTGCGCTCCGCCGCCAGGTCCAGCGCTTCGTTCAGACTTACGATCCCCACCTGGGTTCCGTCGCTGTCAATCACTCTGACTTCTTTATCACGAATTTCTTCGTTGATCTGGTTTTCCTTACTAATTGTCTCGTACCTCCATAAATAAAAAAGCGGATAAACTCAGTTATCCGCTCTAAAATACACATACATATGTGTGATACGCTCTATTGAACCCCAGCAGCGCCTTTACCACGAGGTGAGAAGCGGATAACTTCTTCTTTACTACTCGAATACTATATCAGAAGACTCCGCCGATGTCAAGTTTTCTTTTTCTGTTGCTCTTTCTGACGCTCCCCATTTTTTCTTCATCACGATAATCGCCGCGATAAATAGAGCCGCGACAACAACATAGCCGATAAGCAAGCTGCCGCTGAACCCGGTTATCAGATATCCGATCAGGGCAATCGCTCCGCAGACAAGAGAATACGGAAGCTGCGTCTTAATATGATCGATAATGGAGATTTCGGCAGCGGTCGACGCTACAATGGAGGTATCCGCAAGAGGCGAACATGTAGCTCCCAGACCGCTTCCGCCGATTACCGCTGTCAGACACAAGGACAGATCCGCTCCGGTTGCCACAGTAAACGGAACCACAATCGGAATCATAATCGCAAAGGTCGTCCATCCGCCTCCGATGGCGAAAGTCATCGCCGCGCAAATCAGGAAGAGAATCGCCGGAGTTACAGCAGGCGGAATATTTCCCTGGAACACGGAAATCATAAAATCTGCGGTTCCAAGACCTTCCGCTATATTTCCGAGTGTCCATCCCAGTGACAGAACAAATACTGCGTAGAGAACGGATTTTACTCCCACAAATGCCGCGGAAACCAGTTCCGGAGCGGTTCCGACTTTCCGTATTCTCATATAAACCATTGTGAAGAGAATCGTAACAACGAATCCGTAAGACATAGACCGGATGCCTTCCATCTGTCCGATGGTCTGAGAGATATTATGATGCTCAAAGAATCCGCCGGTATACATCATAAATCCGAGCACTAGGCAAATCAGTACCACAACCGGGATAATCAGATCTCTGGGCTTTCCGTTTGCCAGCTTCATGCCCGCGTAGGCGTCCTCTTCTTCGCCGCCAAATGGATTTTCAATCAGCTTTCCTGTTTTATCCGCTCGTTTTTCAGCTCGTCCCATGGCTCCGAGGTTGATGCCGAAAATCGCCACAAGATAAACCATAACAAGGGATAAAATCGCGAAAAAGTTATATGGCGTCGATTTGAGCAGCATCTGATAGGCGTTGCCCTGTATGCCCGCAGACATCATACCTGCCGCCAGTAAAGACGCGATAAAAGCGACCCAGCTTGAAATCGGGGAGATCTGACAGACCGCGTACGTTGTAGAATCCAGATAGTAAGCCAGTTTTTCTCTCGGAACTCTGTTCTTATCAGAAATCTCCTTCATAATCGCACCGTTTGTCAGACTGTCGAAGTAGTCGTCAATCAGAAGCAAAGTTCCAACTACGCTTGCCATAATGCCTGTTTTCTTTTTCGTGTTAACGCGATGCCCCAGGTAATCGGCAAACGCCCGGGACGCCCCGGATTTTACCAAAAGGCCAATCAGCGCTCCAATCATAACCATAGACAACAATACCAGCATGTTATCCGTTTCCGTAATCGCTCCCGGCGTCAGAGTACCGTCTCCGCCCGGCGCTCCAATCAGCATCTCAACAAACGTCTCGAGGGCGCCCAGAGGATTCAGATCCGCGAGGAGAAAGCATCCCAGCGCGATGCCGATCGACATGGAGAGGATAACCTCTCTGGTTTTGATAACTAAAAAGATGGTCAATAAAGGTGGAATAATGGACCAGAATGAATAATCTAAGAATTGCATACACAAAACTCCTTTCTCTTATTAACCATGCACAGCTTCGAGTGGCGTGGGCATGTTTTTTAATTGTGACATATGGGTTTCAAGGCTCAGACCCCTGCCAAACTCGTTCATTGTCTCATATTTGAGTAAAATTTTCAAGATTTTTCGACAAAATATTAATGCTGAGAAATTATTCACATAATTAAGATTGTTTTCGCATTTTCTTGAAAATCAAAAAAATCGCACCTTCGCGAATGCGAGGTGCGACTCTTCTATAAATTGTACTTAAAAAAAAGCAAATTTATCAACTATGATCCGATTTCATCCTTACAGCTCTTTTTTCCACAGCCCATGCAGATTGCAATATTCATATACCGCCGTCGCTTTGTCCTCTCCCAGACAGAAAATTGCCTTCGGCTCATCTGCCGCTGTCAGCTTTTTCAGCTGTCCGCCTTTTTCTGTTTCCAGATAAATCCACTGGATCAGATGTTCTTCCGTCATCGGATGCAAGGTAGAACCCACTTCTGCAAAAACTTTATGTCCTTCTGTCTTAACAACCGGAACATGCTTTTCCGTCGCAGCATCCGTGGTATTGGCCTTCAGCTCTTCCATCGCTTCCCCGCAGCACATAACAGGAACGCCTTTGTCGATCACCATTGTAATAATGTTTCCGCAATGATTACATCTGAAAAACTTCACTTTCATTTTTACTCCTCCATTTTTCTCAGCATTTTTATTTTAACATCGTTTCGATCTTTTCTTTCGGAACCAGTCCGATCGAGGTATCCTTCACCTGTCCCTTTTCAAAGAGAATCAGCGTAGGAATACTCATCACTCCATATTTCTGCGCAAGCTGCTGCTGCTCATCAATGTTGATCTTTCCCGTTTTTATTTCCGGATGCTCTGCCGCAACCTGTTCAAATACAGGCCCCATCATTTTACAGGGACCGCACCATGCCGCCCAGAAGTCAATCAGTACGGGCTTGTCCGAATTCAGAACTTCCTGTTCAAAATTATCATTCGTAATTGTTATAACTTCCATTCCTCTGCCCTCCTTGTCTTTCTTTATTATCTATAATACCCACATATCGGGGTCCTAATCAAGCTGTTTTTTCTATTCTTGCGAAAAAAAAACACACATACTATAATAAAAGTACTTACTATGAAACAAACACTCAGGAAAGGACAGGAATCCGGGGCATGGATCGATTTTTAAAAACCCTTTCAGTCAATGAACTGATACCGATTTTAAACAGCATCAAAGATGCCGTATTTATTGACAGCAGCGACGGCTATGCTCTGTGGTGCAACAACGCCTGCAAAGAGCTTTACAAAATAAATCCGGATGAAATTTACGGCATGCATATCTCTGAATTGGAGAAAAGCGGAGTTTTTACGCCTTCCGTCGCAAAACTGGTAATGGAGAAACAGGAAGAAGTCACAATCATTCACGAAAACAAAGACGGCAAGAAGCTGCTCTCCACCGGAACTCCAATCTTCGATCCCGTCGGCCAAATGTCGAAAATCATTACTACCTCCCGCGATATCACCGAACTGACCAGCCTTCAAAATCAGCTGGAGTTCGTCCAGAACACCCTGAAGCAGATCGAAACAGCGGAGTTCTCCGGAAGCGAGACAATTATCGCCAGCAGCCGCGCTATGCGGAACGTCATGCAGCTTGCTACCCGTCTGGCATCTGTGGATTCCACAGTTCTGATCACTGGTGAATCCGGCGTAGGAAAAGGAGTTATCGCAAAACTCCTTCATGAAAACGGCTCTCGCAGAGAATTTCCCTTTATTACGGTAAATTGCGGAGCAATTCCTGAAAATCTTATTGAGTCGGAATTGTTCGGCTATGAGCACGGAGCTTTTACCGGTTCCCGCGCCGAGGGCAAAAAGGGACTCTTCGAGGCCGCTCAGAAAGGAACTATTTTTTTAGACGAGATTTCCGAACTCCCGCTGAATCTGCAGGTCAAACTCCTTCAGGTTATTCAGGATCGGGAATTCACACGGGTGGGCGGGGTAACCAGGATTCCGGTAGATGTGCGTATTATTTCCGCAACCAATAAAAATCTCCATCTCCTCGTCAAAAATGGAAAATTTCGCGAAGATCTGTATTACCGTCTGAACGTGGTGCCAATCAACGTCCCTCCCCTGCGGGAACGCCCTGAGGATATTCTGCCGCTGATTCAGTCCAATCTGGAAGGTTACAACAAGAAACTGGGCGAAAACAAAGCTCTGGATCCGACTGCTTTGACAGTTCTCCTGCATTACTCCTGGCCCGGAAATATCCGAGAACTGCAGAACATCGTAGAGCGCCTGATTCTTACAACGAAAGAGGATCTGATTACAGAGGAAAACCTGCCGTTCTTCCTTCGAACGTCGGCAGAAACTCAGCCTGCCCAGAGCGTAGAAGATCGATCTCTGCGTGCCTCAATGGAACACGCGGAAAAAGAAATTCTAACCAGAGCACTTGCCGAATACAAGTCCACCCGGGCAATGGCCAGAGCCTTACAAGTCAGTCAGCCAACCATTGTGCGAAAGCTTCATAAATACGGACTGGTACAAAAAGGAAGCTCCTGACTCGCGCTTCCGATCATCGATACTTTTTTGTATCGATGATACTTTTTTGTATCAGTCGTATACCCTTTTAAATTTCAACGTATTTCGCATTTTTATTTTCCCCTCTCTTCTTTCGATACATTTTTAAATCGAATCAATTTACATCTTCTCCCCTTTTTTTCACGTACCCTCCCCTCCCCCTTATGTATACATTATATTTTTTCGCAAATTCTCCTCAAGCTCGTTGATTTTTCAATGTTTTATTTTCCCTTCATCCCCCAGCTCCCATTTCGCCGGAAAATTCAAACTTTTTGGCACAAAGCTTGCTCTTTTTTTTAATGGCAGTAATTGGTTCTGCCGCCATTGGTATCGGTTAATAAATAATTTATAAGGAGGACAAAACAATGTCAATGAACGCACATGATTACGTAGCGGAGCTGGTTGAAAAAGGAAAAAAAGCGCAGGCTGTGGCAAACGACTTTACACAGGAAGATGTCGATCTTCTGACCGCGGCTGTCGCTTACAACCTGACAAAAGAAGGCAAAGCATTAAAGTACGGTGAAATGTTGGTGGAAGAATCCGGAATGGGCATCGCAGAGGACAAAGAACAAAAAATGTACGGAAAAATCTGGGGTGCCTACATTCAGATGAAAGATGAAAAATCTGTCGGCCTCGTGGAAGAAAACAGGGCGATGGGAATTGAAAAATGGGCAAAACCGATGGGCGTTGTCGCAGGGATTATGCCTGTAACAAACGGTGAAGCCACACCGGTTGTAAAGGCCAATATGGCGTTGAAAACAAGGAACGCGATTATCCTCGCTCCTCATCCGAAAGCGAAGAAAACCAACTGGGAAATTGTAGAAGATATTCGAGCTACGATTAAAAAGCTGGGTTATCCGGAGGATCTGGTACAAACTGTCGCTCCGGAATGGGTAAAAATTGAAACATCCAAAGAGCTGATGGCACAGTGCGACTTTATTCTGGCGACCGGCGGTGAAGCGTTGGTAGAATCCGCTTATTCCTCTGGTACACCGGCAATCGGAGTCGGCGTGGGGAATACCGTGTCTATTGTCGACGGAACAACCGATATGGCGAAAGTGGCGGAAATGATTGTAAGATCCAAAGCTTACGACAACGCGACTTCCTGTTCCACGGAAAATAACATTATTGTTTTCGAAAGCTGCTATGACGAATTCGTAGAAGAGATGGAAAAACACGGCGCGGTACTCTTTAAAGAAGGCTCTGAAGAAAAGGCGAAACTGCAAAAAACAATGTGGCCGAATACCCCAAACGATCACGTTCTGAACAGAGCCATCGTCGCTCAGAACGCGGAATCTATCGCCAGACTCGCGGAAATTGATGTCCCTGCGGGCACCAAAGTTCTGATGGCAGAGGAACTCAACGGCTTTGGCCTTGAACATCCTTTCACCGGAGAAAAATTGTCGCCTGTATCCGGTATCCAGAAAGCAAAAGACTTTGATGACGCTGTCGACAAATTAATGAAGACTCTGGATTATATGGGCAAGGGCCATTCCTGCGGCATCCATACAACCAATAACGAGCTGGTAGCAAAACTTGCCGCTGTCGTTCCGGTTACAAAGGTTGTTGTAAACCAGCCTCAGTGCCTGACGAACTCCGGCGGCTGGAATTGCGGATATCCGGTATCCATGACTCTGGGCTGCGGAACCTGGGGCGGAAACAGCGTATCCCACAACGCGACTTGGAAAGATCTGCTGAACTTCACATATGTATCCAGACAGATTCTGAACTGGAGACCGGATCCAAACGAACTGTTCCCTGCAGAACTCAGGGAGAAAGTGGACAAATAAGCACGTCCTCTGGCGAAAATAGTTTGAGTGTTTCGGGAGGAGGCAGCCTTCCTCCTCCCATAAAAAGGAGATTAAAATGTCAGCAATTAAAGAAAAGAGTTTAAAATACAACCTGCATTCTTGGAGTGCGCAGGGTGCGATTGATCCGACCGTTATCACAAAGGCTGAAGGGATCTATTTCTGGGATGAAGATGGTAAGAAATACTATGATATGTCCGCTCAGTTGGTAAACTCCAACCTGGGTCACGGAAACAAAGCGATCGTGAACGCCATCAAGGAACAGGCGGATAAAATTCCTTTTATTGGACCGGGATTTTCTATTGATGTACGTTCTGACGCGGCCGAGGCGATTGTTGAGGCATCCGGACTAAAAGGGGCAAAAGTGTTCTTTACAAATGCCGGCGCGGAATCCAATGAAAACGCGATAAAAATGGCAAAGCAGTACACCGGAAGATGGAAGATTTTCTCCATGTACCGCTGCTACCATGGTTCTTCCGCCGGTGCCGGGATGTTGACAGGCGAACCAAGGCATTTCGCCAATGAGCCGGGACCTGCCGGTTTTGTGAAATATGATGGACCGTATGCTTACCGCGCGCCAAAAGCTTGCAACTTTGAGAACGAGGATGATGTCGCAGATTTCTATCTGGAACTACTGACCAACCAAGTAAAATATGAAGGACCTGACAGCATCGCCGCAATCTTCATGGAGTCAGTTGTCGGCTCTAACGGTATTTTGATCCCTCCCGCAAAATATGTAAAGGGAGTCAGAGAACTTTGCACAAAATACGGCATTCTGCTCGTCTGTGATGAGGTCATGGCCGGATGGTACCGTACCGGAACCTGCTTTGCTTTCCAGCAATTTGGAATCGAGCCGGATCTGATTACCTTTGCGAAGGGCTGCACCTGCGGCTATGTGCCTCTTGGAGGAGTTATCGCGTGTGAAAAAATCGCGAAATATTTTGATGATCACAAAATGATGTGTGGTCTGACCTATAGCGCGCACCCTATCGGCTGCGCGGCTGCTGTGGCTACTCTGAATGAGTATAAAAATCTGAATATCGCGGAAAATGTCGCAAAACAGGGTAAAGTCTTAGGCGAACTGCTGGAAGATCTGCATGCCAAGCACGCATGCGTCGGCGAAGTAAGATACATCGGTCTGTTTTCTGCTTTTGAACTTGTTAAGGATAAGGCAACCAGAGAACCAATCGTTTCCTTTAATGAAGATCCACAAGGATTGATGAATAAAATTGTAGGAATGTTAAAAAAAGAAGGCTTCTACACATATTCTCATGAAAATATGATCATCGTTGCGCCTCCTCTCATCATCACAGAAGACGAGTTGAGAGAAGCAATGGGGATCCTGGATAGGGTTATGGATTCAGTCGACAATATGATTAAATAATTTTTTAATCATGTGCAGTACTCCTTTTAAAAAGAGACCTCAAATTCTTCGAGGTCTCTTTTTCTCAATATTTTCTGACTCGTATCGGTTCTTTTCCTATTACATCTCGCCGAATCTGCCCCCAGATGGCATCTACGGCCTCTTTAAGTTCTATCATACTGTTTCCGAGAAAACGGACGATCATTATACTGTCATCAATTTTCCCTGCTGCCAGCAGTACCCCTTCCGGTTTCATCCGATTGAGTGTTTCCGGCAGCTGATCATTTATGTGTCCGGCATATACATAGACTGTGCCGTTCGTTAAGTATCCCTCCATATATCCCAGCTTTTTCATATCAATCTTTCTTGCGTCCATATGGCTGTGATCATACAGTCTAAGATGTCCGTCCACATAGATTTTCGTCTTTGAGGAATACAGATCATAGTCAAAGATCTCCCCTCGGGAAACTCTTCCCGCCGTAACCATATCTGAAGCGATCAGTATGGCATCCTTATGAAGATAGAATTCATTTTCCTGATAGGCCTCCGCCATGGCAAAGGGAGTGTTGTGCTCCGGCAGATACTCTAAAACCGCGCCCGCTCCTACGGTAATTTTATTCACCACTTCCGCGTGTCCGTCATCCATTTTATAAAACTTGGTACTGGACGGCGTGGTAATATATACCTTGCTGTTTTCTTCCAAAACAATTTCCGTATAAAGCCGGTCATGCTGCAGGACCCCGCCGCTGGGGTTCAGAAGATAAGTGTATGCCGTACCGTCATCCTCCTGATAATGGGTTCGCATTACCTGGAGAGGAAGCTTGTAGTACTGCTTCGCCGGGTATGTCTGTCCGTCTTTTTTCTGTCTGAATACCAGTGATAATGCGCCTGTTGGTTTTTCCATATTAAAACTCCCTATTCCTCAAACAGCATATCTTCTTTGACCCATCTTATCACTTCATCAAGGCCGGTTCCGTCAAATAAGTTGGTAAATACATAAGGCCGCTCCCCTCTCTGCGCCTTTGTATCCCGATCCATTACATCCAGGTTACTGTGAACATAAGGGGCGATATCAATTTTATTGATCACCAGCAGATCTGATTTTGTGATTCCCGGTCCTCCCTTTCTCGGAATTTTTTCTCCTTCACCCACATCAATTACAAAGATAAGTCCATCTACAAGTTCCGGGCTGAAGGTCGCCGCCAGATTGTCGCCGCCGCTTTCCACAAAGATCAGATCCAGATCGTCAAAGCGACTCAGCAGGACATCAATCGCGTCCAGATTCATGGAAATATCTTCCCGAACCGCCGTATGGGGACATCCTCCTGTTTCTACTCCGATAATCCGATCTTCCGGCAAAGCTTCCGCTCTGGTAAGAATCAGAGCGTCCTCCTTTGTAAAAATATCGTTGGTGACGACCGCAATCTGATAGTCATCTCTCAGACGTTTGCATAATTTTTCGATCAAGGCTGTCTTTCCCGACCCTACCGGGCCTCCGACGCCAATTCTTACAGGTTTTCTCATAATCTCCCTCCAATGCTGTTAAGACATATATAGTCGTGTCGGTAAAGACTCATGGGCAATGCTGGCAATATCAATTCCCGGACAGAAGTTGGAAATTTCGCTCACAGGCGTTTCCAGACCCTTTCTCACGGTTTTTTCCATGGCAGGGTACAACTCCAGCAGGATCTTCTGCGCCTGCTTATTTCCCAGAGGAATCAGTTTGACCGCGCTCTGTACCAGCGCGTTTACGGTACTGAAAACAAAGCTTTCCATCGCGTTTTCCATATCCAGGCCAACCCGCCCGCATACAAGGCCATATATTACCGGATATGTGATTCCTTCCGGTCCGCACAATTTTTTTACCTGCGGAAGCTTTTCATCCTCCGTAATATCCGCCATAATCCGCATGAAAGCTTTTCCCATTCGAACGCTGGATTCTCTGCTCTCTTTCGTCACCTTGACCGCGCAGCTTAATTCCTCCAGTTCTTTGATTTTCTCACTGTCCCAGTCTCTGGAAAGCTCATACGCTCGGCACATAATCGGACCTTCGCACAAAGCCAGGGTGCTTTCCAGATACGTTTCCGCGAACTCCACAAAACTTTGTTCATCCGCTACTTTCCCGCAGGAAACATAGGTTTCCAGACCCCAGGACTGGCTGAAACCGCCGGAGGGAAAAGTTCCTCCGGCGATCTGCATCAAATAAAACAACTGATTCTTATTTGTCATGACATCTATTCCTCATTGTGATGATGATGGTGGTGATGGTGCTGGTGGTTTCCCACAGTCTGAGCCGCCTTTTCTCCATCCAGTTTTCTTTCACACCGGGTATACGCTACGCCGATGGATTTCATAAGATTTTCCAGAATCCCGTCATATGGAATCCGGATACAGTCGTCATAGAGATATGCCGGATGGTGCATGTTCCCTATGTTAAAAGCGGTTTTCGCCCACTGCCGATTTCCCTCCGGTCTGATTTCAAGAACATCCTCAGGAAGCATATCCACAACGATCATCCGTTCGCTGTCCTTATAAAGCACTGCTCCGCAAAAGAGATGTTCTCCATGATCCAGCGATATAGCGATTTTTTCCCCGCTCTCGGCGGTAAGCTTCTGATGAGGTTTTCCCATGCCCAGATAGTCCAGATACACTTTGTCAATCTTCAGGTCCTCTCCCTGAAAGTCACGCGCATCACCAATAATTTTTTCGACAATCATACTAACTCCCAGTTCTTTTATCTGAAGAAATACTTATGATTCAGGCAAACCACTTCTTCCGGTTCGCAGGTTATGTATTCCCCGTCAATATATACTTTATACGTTTCCGGATCGATTTCGATCTTCGGACAGCAATTATTCCTTACCATATCCGCTTTTGTCAGGTTCCGCGTATTTTTTACCGGCAAAAGCTTGTCTTTTGAGTTCGGAACTTTATCGCCTAGCCCCGCGTCGATGGCTGCCTGGGTTACGAAAATCTTACTGTACCGGTTCAAAGCGCTTCCGCACGCGGAATACTGTTTTCTGTAAATCATCGGCTGAGCGACCTCAATCGCAGCGTTTACATCGCCGGAGGACGAATATGCCACCTGTCCGCATTTAAACACCAGCCACGGCTTTGCTCCGAAAAATGCCGGATCCCATACGCAGAAGTCCGCCAGTCTTCCCGGAAGCAGAGAACCTACGTATTCGTCGATTCCAAAAACTTTCGCCGCATTGATCGTATATTTTGCCATGTACCGCAGAATCCGCTCGTTATCGTTGTCGCCTTTTTCTTCCGGCAGAGGCCCTCTCTGCTTTTTCATCTTCGCCGCCATCTGCCAGGTTCTCAGGATCGTTTCTCCGACTCTTCCCATGCCCTGAGAGTCCGAACCGTGTATGGAAATCGCTCCCATATCATGAAGCACATCTTCCGCCGCGATGGTTTCGCCTCTTACTCTGGAATCAGCAAAGGCTACGTCTTCCGGAACTTTCGGATTCAGATGATGCACCGCCATGATCATATCCAGATGTTCCGCGACAGTGTTTACGGTATATGGGTTCGTACAGTTCGTAGAGGACGGAATAACGTTCGGCTCGCCAACTACTCTCATAATATCCGGGGCATGACCGCCGCCGGCCCCCTCGGAGTGATAGGTATGAATGGTTCTTCCGCCAAAAGCGTCGATGGTCGTCTCCACGAATCCACCTTCGTTCAGGGTGTCGGTATGGATCTGAACCTGGAAATCCATCTTATCCGCTACATCTAAGCAACATTTGATTACCTGCGGCGTGGCGCCGAAATCTTCGTGAATTTTCATGCCGATGGCACCGTTTAACGCCTGCTCTTCAATGGCTTCCGGCAGACTGGAATTTCCTCTTCCCAAAAATCCCGCGTTAACCGGAAGTTCCTCATGGGCCTCGATCATCATCAAAAGATGCTCCGGCCCCGGCGTTTCCACGCTGGTGGTTTTGGCTCCCGTACCGCCTCCAAGCATGGTGGTAAGCCCGTTACTCATCGCTTCCCAGGCCTGAGCAGGGGATTCAAAATGAACGTGTACATCAATGCCTCCCGGCGTAACCATAAGCCCTTCCGCGGACACGACTTCTGTAGCACATCCGATAATCAGACCCGGCGTAATATTCATAGTGTCCGGGTTTCCCGCCTTTCCGACACCAACAACCTTTCCGTCTTTAATCCCGATGTCTCCTTTGATGACACCCAGCATCGGATCGATAATGATGGCATTTGTCACACAGACATCCAGCACCCCGTCTTCCGTGGTTTTGCCGGACATATTTCCCATTCCGTCCCGGTCGGTTTTTCCGCCGCCGAACAGAATTTCGTCTCCGTAACAATCCGCCGCGTAATCTTTTTCTATCTCCGCAATCAGGCCGGTATCCGCAAGGTGGATCTTGTCACCGACGGTCGGTCCGAACATTTCACAATATTCCTGTCTGGATAACTTGACTGCCATATTATTCACACTCCTTTAAGATCGCATTCATCTTTTCAACCGCTGCTTTCTTTACCTGCGGATCCTCTATGTTTCCCATCGTCACGCCCATGAACCCGTACAGGTTTTTATTACCCTTATAGGTTACCAGCGTTACTTTTTTCTCTTCACCGGGTTCAAAGCGGATCGCGTTGCCCGCGGGGATATCCAGTCTGTAACCGAAGGCTTTCTCGCGGTCAAATTTCAGCGCGGTATTCGCTTCAAAAAAATGATAGTGGGAGCATACCTGTATGGTTCTGTCTCCTGAATTGGTTACCACAAGTTCAATCGTATCCAGACCCTCGTTGACAATGACGGGGTCATCGGCAAATATAATCTGTCCTATTTGATAGTTCATGACACCCTCCTTAATAATTCATTGTTATCAGTTCTGATACAGGAACTGCTTCTTCCCTTGTCTCCAGCCTGATCGGATCCTGGATGGAAACAAGTTTATTTCCGTCCGGAAGCATAACTTCCAGCTGGATAATCGGCACCAACGCCGGAGTGCCTTCCATAACATCTTCTTCTGTAATAATTCTGGAACCGATCTCGATCAGATCGGATATGGAGCTTTTTCCTTCTCTCGCCCGCTCCAGGACTTCATCGCATATAATGGACATCGCTTCAATGTAATTCAGTTTAATGCCGCGTTTCCATCTTCTTCTGGACATTTCCGCCACATTGAACATGAGCAGGCGTTCCTGCTCTTTTAATGTTAGTTTCATAAAACTCCTCCCGTATCCTAATCAATGCCTAATCGTTTTAGTTTTCTATAAAGTGATGGCCGCGCGATATCAAGATATTCGGCGGCTTTGCTTTTGTTATTGTCAAAATACTCCAAAACTTTCATGACGACTTCCCGTTCCGCGTCATCCCTCGCTCTGTCTATAAGACCAGCCCCTTTCGTCTTTGATAAATCCGGCAGATTGATATTCAGGGTTTCTGTGCTTTGATCCCATTGAAAATCTTCGCTCCGAAGGACATTTCCGGTAGCGAAATTCATGGCGCGCTCGATATTATTCCTCAGCTCTCTTACATTTCCCTGCTATTTTTTCTGCTTAAGCATTTCCAGCGCCTTGTCATCAATATCATTCACAGATTTTCCCAGCTGCGCGTTCAATTCATCAATGATCGATCTCGATATACTTTCCAGATCCCCGATTCTCTCCCTGAGAGGCGGAATATACAGGCTTATTACATTAAGCCTGTAGTATAGATCCTTTCGGAACTGCCCCTCTTTAATGAGGTTTTCGAGATTTTCATTGGACGCGGCAATAATCCGTACATCGACAGGGATCGGCCTCTCACCGCCGATCCTGTCGATTTCTTTTTCCTGAAGCGCCCGCAGCAGTTTCGGCTGCACGGCCATTGGCATCTGATTAATTTCGTCAATAAACAGAGTTCCCTTGTCCGCCAGTTCAAATTTTCCTTTTCTGCCTTCCCTGTTAGCGCCTGTAAAGGCGCCTCTTTCGTATCCGAACAGCTCCGATTCGATCAGGCTTTCGGGAAAGGATGACGCGTTGACCTTGATGAACCGCTCTTTTCTCCGGCTGCTGAGATTGTGAATCGCGTGCGCGACCAGTTCTTTTCCTGTGCCGGTTTCTCCTGTAATCAGAACGGTCGATGATGTTTTCGCTGTTGAGATAATTTTTTCTTTCAGCTCGGTCATAGGTTCCGATGTCCCGACCAGATTATTGATCGTATATTTCGTTCCCTCAAATGTCATCAGTTCGCCGGCAAGCTGCTTCAGCTCCTGATCCAGAAATTCCTTGTAGCTGTCCGATAGTTCATACAGACGTTCGGAATGCTGAACCATGTCGTATTCCGCCAGACCCACTTTTTTTCCATCTTCATAAAGAGGGACATGCATGGAGATCCCGATCCCTAAAAAGGAATTGTAAAACACAAGCGTGGGTTCTTCTATTTCAAGATTCTCCATCATCTTTGTCTCCGGAAAAACATCCTTGATGTGTTTCCCCAGAAAATCTTCCTTCCTGGTCTGAAAGTACCTGGCGCACTGATCGTTAATGTAGAATACAGTGCCTTCCATATCGATCATGATAAGTCCTGGGATCTGATTGAAATATTCCTGTAATTTCCTGCAGTCTATCCCATCCATATCATCCCTCTCTTTGTTTCACTACAATACGAAGCCGAAAATGAGATACAGTATAATTGTGACAATAATCGGCGGAACCACCATTGGCAGACCGGTTCTGAGGAAGTCATTGTTTCGTATCTGCGAAATGCTGCACGAAAGTGTAACCGAGTCACCAAAGAAACAGGTAGAGCTTCCTGCCGCGGCTCCGGCGATAACCGCTCCGATGGTCACGTACAGGTTGGCATCCAGCGACTCTGCCAGTGGAAGCATAATCGGGAAGCATACAGCTGCCATTCCCCAGAAACTTCCTGTTACAAATCCTAGAATCATCATGATGATAAAGGCGATAACCGGAAGCGATCCTCCGCTGATAATGTCTACTACGCTGTTTACAACGTAAGGCGCCAGTCCCAGCTCATCATTACAGTTCTGAAGAACAAACGCGCTGATAACGATCGCCGTAACGACAAACATCTCCTCAAATCCTCTGAATATCGCGTCAAAAGCTTCGCCGAATTTAATCAGCTTCTGCGGTATGTAAAGAATGTAGCAAAGTACGATACCTACAATCAGACCATACATCAGTTCCTGCGTAATCAGCGTCACCGCGATCAGGCAAACCATCGGAATCAGGAAATTCCATACGCTTGTTGGTTTCTTTTCCTCTTCTTCTTCATGTTCTGCCGCAAGATCCGGAGGAAGAACCATGCCTTCCTGCTCCGCTCTCAGTTCTGACTTTTTCATATTGCCAAACGGTTTTATGATCCGGAACTGATACAGCAGTACAAAGATCAGCAGCACCCAGGCAAACAGAGTAAACGGAAGAGCCTTGATGATTTCCGCCAGGCCTTCTCCTGCTTCAAGACCAAGAGACATTTCAACCTGTCCGCTCATGAATACTCCCCAGAGTGAAAGGGGAACCAACACGCAAGTCGCGCAGGCCACACTGTTAATAGAAAAGGCGAACATCTCTCTGGACATCTTGTTTTTATCAGCAATCGCTCTGTTTGAAACACCCGCGGCCAACACGCTGAAATAATTGTCCAAGAAAAATATGATTCCCATAACCCAGGTCAGAAAACCTGCTTTCTTTTTTGTGTTGGCAAATTTCAGTCCCAGTCTTGTAAAACCGGATACCGCGTTGGCTTTATCAAGCATGTGGATAAAGATGCCGAACAGCCCGAAAATAACTACATAATACGCGGATTCACCAAGTTCCGTATAAAGTGAATCCAGATACGCCACAATGAAGCCTTCCTTCGCGATAATGGCATATCCCACGAGAGTTCCCAGTATCAGCGGTTCTACCGCTCTCTTTGTAATGATCGCGGTAACGATAACTACAAACACTGGAAGTAAACTAAGAATTCCATATGTCCCTTCCATAGCACACTCCTTTCCGAGACAATAAAGTAGTAACAATTACGTTAATACTTTATCGCAAATAATGTGCCAATTTTGAATTTTTGAAAAATGTTGGAATTTAGCCGTTTTTTCAATGCTCTTTCCTTATCCGCCGCCAAAAAACGTTACCTATACGCAACACTTTTCACAAAACCCCTAAAATTCCTGCTTTGCTTGTGTATCTTTTTTTGAACATTGTCTCTTTTTAGTTACAATGCAGTTAATGCCTTGTACTTCATTGTACATCATTTCCATATTAATTGAAACTAAAAATTCTAACATTTTCATAATTCAAAAGGAACGTTTGTTTACATTTTGTTCTTTTTATGGTATTCTATTAAAAATAAATGAACTTTGGAGGCGCCGTTATGTTAAAAGAACGCGAACAGAAAATTCTGGATTATATGAAAGAGGAAATCAGGGAAAAGGGATATCCCCCAACGGTACGCGAAATATGCAGCGCGCTTCATATAAAGTCCACTTCCACTGCCCATAAGGACATTGACAGTCTGGTAAAAAAGGGATTCATCGTAAAGGATCCTTCCAAGCCCCGCGCTTTGATGCTAGTCGATCAGGACGAACCCAACCTAACTCCCGAACCCCACATTGACAATGCGCAGCGCACGGATATTGTAGATATCCCGGTTGTCGGGCGCATCGCTGCCGGAACGCCAATCTTGGCCGAGCAGAATATCGAGGATTCCTTTCCCATACCTTCCCGTTTTTTAGGCAGCAGCACGAACTTCATGCTGGTTGTAAAGGGAGAAAGTATGATCGAAGCGGGAATCATGGACGGTGATTATATACTGGTTCAGCAACAGCAAACAGCCAGAAATGGGGACATTGTCGTAGCTATGGTTGACGGTTTCGAAAGTGAAGCTACCGTAAAGACCTTTTATAAAGAAGACGGCCATATCCGCCTTCAGCCGGAAAACGCGTCCATGAGTCCAATTATTGTCCAGGATGTGCGGATTCTCGGAAAGGTAAAAGGCGTATTCCGTTATTTCTAAACAGAGACTGTAAAAAAAGTGGAAATGACGGAATCAAAGATTCCTATTTCCACATGCTGACCGCAAGGGTCAGCGCATTTAAGGTACTTTCTTTGAAATTCCGGAAATATCGTTTTAACGATATTTCCTACATTATAAAAAAGGGATCTGACCAGCAGAACCCCTTTTTTTATGCTTCTTTATTGTTCATATACCACGTTTCCATCCATAACGGTGAGCAGGATTTTCGTATCCTTAATATCATCTGCCGGGACTTCAAAAAGGTTACGATCCATCACAACCACGTCCGCGAGTTTGCCCTCTTCCAGAGAACCCAGCTCATGATCCCTTCCGTAAACAAAGGCCGACCCCATTGTATTGGCTTTTAGCGCCTCTGCTACTGTCAGGTATTCTCCGTTATCTACGCCAGCCATAGATCCGTCATGGTTTTTCCGAGCCACTGTCGCGTAGATGCCAGGGAACGGGTTATAATGAACCACAGGGAAATCCGTACCCAGAGCGAGAACCGCGCCCGAGTCCAGGAAAGAGCGGAACGCCCACTCATATCGGCAACGCTCCTCGCCCAGACGAATAATTTTTTCATTCATCTCCAGCGGCAGGTGTTCCCCCTGCATGGAAGCGACAACTCCCAGCTCTTTAAATCTCGGAATATCATCCGGATGAATGGTTTCGATATGTTCGATGGTATTCACAAGGCCGTGCTTTCCATTTACTTTCAAGGATTCTTCAAAAGCGTCCAGCGCCATTCTGACAGAACCTTCCGCGATACAGTGAATTCTCACCGGAAGACCTGCCGCGTTAGCCGCGATTACGCTGGCATTGAGAGATTCCTGACTGTCCAAAGGAGCGCCCTCTCCGATGGTATCCGGCCGATCCGCGTACGGTTCCAGCAGCAGTCCGGTATAGGTTGATGTCACGCCGTCCAGGAATCCTTTCACACCCGTAACTTTGAAAGTCGGAGAATTAAACTCTTTTGCCCACTTCACCGCGTCGGAAAAATCTGTCCTTCTCATAAAAGCGGTATATGCGTGAACTCTGCTTGTAAATTCGCCGGCTTCCGCCATTTCTTTGAATACTTCGTAGCGATGATGGAACATTTCCTCATAATCATCCGCGCTCATTTCACTCAATGAAGTAACGCCATGAGCGGCCAGCCCTTTCATAAAGTGCCGCATAATCGCCTTCATCTGATCATCCGGGAAGTCATAATACTTGTTCCAGGCATAAGCCATCGCATCCGGTTCATAAACCAATCCGTCCAGTTCGCCGTTTTCATCGACGCCGACAGAACCCGCTACCAGTTCCATATCCGGAGTATACCCGGATTCCTCCAGCGCTTTCGTATTCATCCATATTGTGTGCGCGTCCGCGCAATTCATATACGCCGGCCGATCCGGCACCGCTTTGTCCAGCGATTCTTTGGTCGGCAGCGGCGCGTCGTTCCAGTTCGCGGGGAACCATCCGAAACCTCGGATTCTCGGTTCCTCCGGATGTTCCGCCGCGTACTTTTTAATCATTTCAATAGCTTCTTCTTCGGAAGTGGAGGCCGTCAGATCAACAGTATGATCGCTATCCGCAACCGCGCCCCACCACAGATGATCGTGTCCGTCAACAAGACCTGCCGTAACCAGCTTGTCCTTGTAATCATACACCTTTGTGTCCGGCCCGATATACTGCGCCGCGTCTTCCATGTTTTTTCCAACCGCGGCAATCTTGTTTCCCTTTATTGCCACAAAACCGGAAAAAGGCTCGTCACTCACACTGTCGAAAATAGCGTTGCTTTTGATTACTAAATCCGCACTCATTTCGTCACCTCATTTCTTAGAATATAAATCCTGCGATCAGATAAAAAATGATCGTTACAATAATCGGTGGAACCAACATTGGCAGCGAAGTTCTCAGATAGTCAATGTTTCGGATCTTCGCGATACTTCCGCAAGTCAGCGTTACAGAGTCTCCGTAGAAGCAGGTAGCGCTTCCTGCCGCGCATCCCGCGATTACCGCGCCGATTACCAGATAGAGATTCGCGTCCAGCGCCTGTGCCAGCGGCAGCATAATCGGGAAACATACAGCAGCCATGCCCCAGAAGCTTCCGGTTACAAAACCCAGAATCATCAGAATAATAAACGCGATTACCGGCAGCAGCGGCGCGGTGATAATATCTACTACGCTGTTTACAACAAACGGCGCCAGGCCCAGTTCATCGTTGGCGTTCTGGAGGACAAAAGCACTGATTACAATCGCTGTTACTCCGAACATTTCCTCAAATCCTTTCGCGATAGAATCAAAGGCTTCTGTAAATCCGACCAGTTTCTGCGGAATATACATCAGGAAACAGATAACAATACCTACAATCAGGCCGTAAAGCAATTCCTGGAAAACAAGAGTTACAACAATCAGCGCTACCATTGGGATCAGGAAGTTCAGGATATTAACGTCTTTTTTGTTTTCATTCTCATCCGCTTCTTCTTCCAGATCTTCCGGCAACAGCTTTCCGGTCTGCTCCGCTCTCAATTCCGCCTTCTTCATCAATCCAAACGGTTTGATAATCCGGAACTGATAAAGCAGCACAAAAATCAGAAGGACAAAGGCAAAGAACATAAACGGAATCGCTTTAATCACTTCCTGCAGCCCTTGCCCGGCTTCCAGCCCCAGAGTCGTTTCCAGCTGTCCGCTCATAAATACGCCCCACAGTGACAGCGGGATGAGAATACAGGTACAGCAGGCCACGGAATTAATTTCAAACGCGAACATCTCTCTGGACATTTTGTTTTCATCCGCGATTTTGCGGTTTGATACACCCGCTCCCAGAATACTGAAATAATTGTCCAGGAAAAAGATAATTCCCATGATCCAGGCAAGAAGACCTGTCTTTTTCTTATTCGTTGCGAATTTTAACCCTAGCTTTGTGAAACCGGAAATCGCGTTGGCTCTTTCAAGCAAATGAATATAAATTCCAAAAAGTCCAAATACGACTACATAATACGCCGATTCCCCTAGTTCTCCGTAGAGTGAATCCAAATAAGCAACAATAAAATTCTGTTTTGCCAAAATGACAAATCCCACCAGAGTACCTAAGATAAGAGGCTCCAGCGCTCTCTTTGTAATTATGGCACTTACAATTACCACCAGTACGGGTATCAGACTAAGGATCCCGTATGTAGAAGCTCCATCCATAGCAACTTCTCTCCTTTCTTTTCAATAAAACTTATATAACGCTTTATTCAAAACGCAAACATCATGCCAACTTAAAAACTTTTTAAAATGTCTGAAATTCGCAGGTTCTGCCGATCTTTGAAATTGTGCTGGTGTCTTTTTAGACTTACACTTTTAAAGAAAAATTTTGATAATTTCATTATTTGCAAACAAAAAGACAGTGTTATTTTAAAGTCACACTGTCTTTTTGTACTCACATCATTTTTTCTTTCCCTTTTGCATATCACAAAGCTTTTACGAATTTTTGTTGAGAACCAGTTTCGCGAAATGCTCAAAACTCCAGTCTTCAAAGCCTTCTACACTGTCCACGACTTTCAGGAAAAAGCATTTTGGAATCTCTCCGCATTTCAGGCTGTCTTCTACGCACAAATTGCAGCCCTGATCATGATTGGCGGGATTGAACTGACATCCGGTGTCCGTACATGGACAAAACTCAACTTTACTCATTTTTCTCTCCTTCTCATCTTATCGTTCATATATAATTGATCCATCCATTACGGTCAGCAATACGTTTGCGGAAATAATTTCAGAAGGATCTACCGTAAACAGATTGCGATCAATTACTACAATATCCGCAAATTTTCCTTCTTCTAAAGTCCCAAGTTCTTTTTCTCTTCCAACTCCGTATGCTGAACCGTAGGTATAGCTTCTCAGCACTTCATAAACAGATAACTTTTCCGTCGGATTCCATCCTCCTTCGGGTTCCCCGTCGTTATGAAGCCTGGTTACGCCTCTGTAAATTTCCAAGAATGGGTTATTGTCTACAACTGGACAGTCACTTCCAATCGCAAGAACTCCCGCGGTATCGTACAAGGATTTCAACGGCCAGGTTTTATCCGCACGTTCTTTCCCCAGAGTAATGGGGTACGGGTTCTCTGAAAATTTTTGTGTCAGCGCAATATGCTCCGGCTGTACAGATGGAATAATTCCCAGTGTCCGAAAACGCGGAAGATCTTCCGGCGAAAGCATTTCTACATGCTCAATAGCGTGTCGACAGTTGTTTTTGCCGTAGCGAGTTATTGCCTCTTCATAGTAATCCAGCCCCATTCTTGCGGATTTATCCCCGCAGGAATGCAGTTTGACAGAAAATCCTCTGCGGTGCGCTTCCGGTATCGCCTTGCGAATCGCTTCGGTATCATTTAAAGAGATCCCATAGTTCCCGGGAGCATCCGCATATTCTTCCAGCACCAGCGCCGTATGAGTTGTACTGACTCCATCCAGAAACTGTTTTAAATGTTCTACGCGAAGTTTCTCTGAGCGATATTTCTCCCTCCATTCTTCGATTTGATCCAGATCGCCTAAAAGATCGGGCGCCGCGTGAATACGAACAGTCAGCTCATTATTTTGATCCATATCGCTGTACACTTCGAGGTTTCCCATATTCCCATGGAAGTAGGGCTGAACGTCATTTGTCGAAGTAATTCCATACTGTGCTGCGCCTTTCATATACTCACGGATAATTGTTTTTTCTTCTTCTGGAGAAAAAACAAAAGCATGTTTTGTAATCAGTCCAGAGGCAGATTCGTAAAAAAATCCCGTCGGCTCTCCGTTTTCGTCTCTTGCGATCTCTCCACCGAATGGATCCGGCGTATCTCTGGTAACTCCTGCAATTTCTAATGCCCGACTATTTGCCCATACTCCGTGCGCTTCCGCATTGACAAGACACACCGGGCGATCTGGAAAATATAGATCCAGAGATTCTTTTGTAGGAAGTTTCTTATTTTCCCAAAAGACGTGATACCAACTGAATCCCCGAACCCATCCATCCTTGTCCGGAGCTGCATCCGCTGCCTCTTTCACCATATAAGCCGCTTCTTCTTCTGATTTAGCATCTGCCAGATTCACATAAGTTTTAAACATTCCCGCCATCAAAAGATGGGTATGGCTATCGTGAAATCCGGCCATAACCAGCTTGTCTTCAAACTTCCTCACTATAGTCTCTTCTGATTTCCATTCTTCAAAATCCATTCCCTTTCCAACTTCAAGAATTCGATTTCCTTTTGTCGCGACAAAGCCGGGAAAGGGTTCTTCCGCAATGCTGTCAAAAACAGCATCACTTACAATGATCAAATCAGCTTTCATTTTCACCCTCCTCGTATTATAAAGTAGTAGTGTTTATAGACCCTCTCCAAGGTCTGTATGCTAT
>JAHZHL010000031.1 GCA_019420305.1 Bacillota bacterium
TACAAGAGGTAAGAGATGCAGATACGTTTCCGTCCCCTTCAGGGGATCTATCTCTTCTAATAGGAAAGCCGAGGCACGATGCTCAGCTCACAATCGAGTTTCCGTCCCCTTCAGGGGATCTATCTCTTCTAATTGCAACGGCAGAACAGATCGAAAGCCTTAAAAAAGGGTTTCCGTCCCCTTCAGGGGATCTATCTCTTCTAATTTTATCTGGATGTGACTGACCTCAGAGAAGATGGAGTTTCCGTCCCCTTCAGGGGATCTATCTCTTCTAATATCCGCTTTCTACCTGTACAGGAAGTAAACCTAAAAAAGGTTTCCGTCCCCTTCAGGGGATCTATCTCTTCTAATAAAAGTACGCTGAATATATTGACAGAACTTCCAAGTTGTTTCCGTCCCCTTCAGGGGATCTATCTCTTCTAATGTTGCAACTTACACGGATAAGAAAAATAATAACCGTGTTTCCGTCCCCTTCAGGGGATCTATCTCTTCTAATGATTCTGCCCACCTGACCCCCGTTACGACAAACCGCGTTTCCGTCCCCTTCAGGGGATCTATCTCTTCTAATTTGATCGCCGGCAATGTCTGATTGACGATATCAAAAGCGTTTCCGTCCCCTTCAGGGGATCTATCTCTTCTAATAGAAAAGAAGGACAATCGATCGTCATTTTCGACAATCAGTTTCCGTCCCCTTCAGGGGATCTATCTCTTCTAATCGCCTTCTGCATACCTTCATTCAGTTTTCGGAAAAAAGTTTCCGTCCCCTTCAGGGGATCTATCTCTTCTAATAAGGAACGAATATCAGCGGAGAAATTACAGCAGAAGGGTTTCCGTCCCCTTCAGGGGATCTATCTCTTCTAATTGTGTGCATAAATGGCTTGCCGGCTCCGGCAGTTCTTGTTTCCGTCCCCTTCAGGGGATCTATCTCTTCTAATCGAGTCGGAGGGCTAAGAAACGTATCGCAGATGACCGGGTTTCCGTCCCCTTCAGGGGATCTATCTCTTCTAATCCTGCCGCCACAACCTCAGCATTTCCAATCATATCTGCTCCGCTTTGCGGCTAAAACCAAAGTTCGCCTGCTTCTCTCAGGGGGATCGCTTTTAAAATCCCGAAATCTATTGAAATTCCAACTTCGGCTCAAACTACATAATTTCAATTTCACACGCTCCCATCTGATATAGTCCTCCATCAAATTGAGTCAATTTACATGTGTGCGGCGAGACACCAAGAATTCGATCTTGGTTATGTTTATGCTCAATTTTTGCCTTTTTGTTTAACGTATTGTTAATCACTTCGCTGACCACTTGGATTCGTTTGGGATTATCTTTCAATAATGGATGTGTCACTGTTTTGGAGGCAAATCCAACCCCGCCGCCAAGATAAATCACATCTTTTTCAAATAAAGTTTCATCCGAAAAGCTTTTAAGAAATAATTCATTATAAGACTTAAGAAACCCATTAATGCTTTGACGTATTTGCTCAATCGTATACTTGCACTCTGTTCGATCAATCGTCATAATAAATCGCACTTCAGTTCCTGGCTTTAAACATTCGCGTACAACTTGCAATTTTTTTTTATTTCCTTTCACATGTACATCGATCTTCTGACATAAAGTAAGATCTTTTACAGATAGTGGTTTGCTGTCACTGATACGTAGTCCACTCATTACATCATTTACAGCGTCTCCGCGTCTGGTTTCCCGTCTGTTTTTCGTAAAAAAGAACTTTTGTTCTACGTGATTCACTTCTTCTTTCAGATAGGACCTCCTGTTTCGGGGGCCTGTATTCCGAATATTCTGACCTTCTGTTTCATATTGCTCAGGTTTATGGTAGATTTCCGCTCCAAGCAAAGCGGTCCGAATAGCACCTTTTAAACTGCTTCCCGGAATATATGGTTTTCCGTATAAATCTTTCTGAAACAACTCCACAGGTTTAGGCCTATTCAACTCCGCTATATCACCACTATCCAATTCATATGCCAAAAACTGTTTTATTTCACTATCTGAAATATTTTGCTTTTTCAGCCAAACGTGAAGCGGAGCATTTTCTTTCAAAATAAATTGTTCATAGCTATCCAGCTTATGTTGCTTTTTTAAGAACTGAAAAAATTTATTCGGATTAACGATCGAAACTCGCCGTTTCTTTCGATCCAAAATATATTCTTTTTTCATCAGTGATTCACCGGAACCAATAAATACTGGCCCGATTGTAGTAAGTTTCACCTGATGCGTCTCTAAAAAATGTTTCATTTTAACCAATCTCCATTAACATTGCTTTCGCGTAGCAATATACCGGATGGTTTCCGCCTTCTGATACATCTGCTACAATACCATCAAATGTTTTTTTAAAACAGGACCCCGCTTTGAATGTAAAAAGAGTCTTCTTCTTACGAAAGGTCGCCGCATAAGATTCAGAACTGACAAAGCCGCTCCTTTTTAACATCCCATATCGCGCACTCTCTATAACCTTATCTAATTCTTTCTCAGATGGCAAGCACAGAGAAAGCGCCATATAGCAGGCTCCTTCGGAGGTATGGTCTAGTCCAGCCTCCAATTTATCATCCATGCTTGATACGTTTAGAACAAATTTCCCCAAACCGGAAGAACGTTTTCCGCCGATTCCTGTATAAGACAGACTCTCAAAAATGTCGCCCAAGAGCCAGGAATCTTCCTCTTCTTCAAACCCTACAATTACATATAAGCCTGCGCCTTCTTTGAAAAAATAGACTCCAACCGAATAAGGCTCTGTATCCTTTCCCTCTTCTACCTTTGCCATCATGCGCACGTCATACGTTCCAAAATTTTCTCCAAAATAGTCGATTTCTTTTCTGACATCCATCTTTCCCTGCAGATAGATTTCAAATTGATCCAAGGGAATGTATTCCAGTTTTTTATAAGCTTTCTTTTCTTTTGAGTCACTCTCTTCTGCGCCTTTAATTAACAACATCGGTTTTGGAATATAGAGTCGTTTTTCAATATATGGAAATCCATCTGACAGGCGGATTTGTCCCTCTTGCACCCGTTCCACCAGTTGGGTAAGCATTTTCTCCCCACCTAGCTTTAATGCTTCCTTACATAACGCGGAAAATAAGGTGTCCGCATAAAAAGACGCTGCTCCATCTGTCAGTTTTCCGCGTCCTACATGGAGACCTGTTTTAAATTGAAGTTTGTATATACGATAATTCATCCCTGCACTTCCACTTCCTTTAACAGCATTTCACATGCTTCTATCGTCGCATCACTTACCTCGTCTCCACCTATTACAACATCTGCTTCCAGATTTTTAAATTGAATTTTTCCATATCCCCTGGAGCCATGCCCTCCAATATAGTCATACTGGAGAAGTTTCAGTCCGTCTGCAATCACTTTGAAATCCTCCACAACTTTTTCCGGATCATCTGCATCATAAATAATGGAAAGCGGAAATTTCGCGCCGCGGATTGTCCGTTCCAACTTTCTTGGGTCTGCCACTCCGGAAATTCTGTTAATACTGTTTTCTTCTTTCACTTCCGTTACAGAATCAACCCCCAGTTCTTCCAATTCCTTTTTATTATCCAGTATTGCGTCTGAAAAGATCAGACGGCTCCTCTGCGGATTCCCATCTTCTTTTCCCTTACTTGCTCCAAAAAGGCGAATAATCCTTGCGTCATCATTATTATGCTCACTCAGAATGCTTTCATTGTAGGCTTTCGCAAGGAGCGATCTCATTTTTCCTTTCAAGCTGCTGCCCGGAATAATCGGCAGATGGCTTACCGGGTCCCGCACAACGGGTGTGTCAATCGCTCCGATTGCGGAGAAACTGTCAGACGCGCCAATATGCATTCCGGTGATAACTTTAATAACTCCTCTAATTTCAATTTTACTGAACATTTTTCTCTCCTCCTTTTAATCCCGTCCGCCATAATATTTATGATATGCAACTAACGCTTCCATGTATTTGCAGAAAAGCAACAAACTCTCTTTATTGTCGCCAATCGCTTTCAAATAAGGAATAATATTTGCTTTTTCCAGAAAATCCTTTACTTTATTATCTTTTCCTGCTGCATAAACAAAGCGCAATCTGAGATATTGTACTTTTCCCTGAATAGATTCACTTAATTTCTCACTTCTGCTATGCACCACTTCACTATACAAGTTATTTACAAGGGACAAAAGATTTCGAAGTTGCGATGTTGTCACTTCTTTATCTGTTTTCAGGCTATTAATCACGCTCTCTGCAATGTCTACATAATTCGTTGCTGTAAGTTTCTCCATTATTTCTCCTCCTTTTTGCGATTGAGGTACACAAACAAGTAAATTGCTGTGATCAATTGTTTTGTATCTTCTTCATTCTGAATCCATTTGTACATTTTCTGGGAGAATTCCTGATATAATTCTTTTCGTTCCGGAGTATCGTCTTTCTCAGGTTCTATCCGCGCCAGCAGATACGCATAACGCGCAAGATTAATCCGATCTTTATCTTTATTGCGAATAAATCCCAGCATTTTATACAACATACTGTTTCCTTTTTCCGGAATCTTTTTGAAATAGTTCTGAAGCAAAGTCAGCTTTTCCCCGATTACCTGTTCTTTCAATTCATCCCAGCCATATGTGCTGCTTTCTCCCATTCTCTGCTCTTCCGGATAAAACAAAGTTATGCTGTTTTTTTCATCCTTTGATTTTGAACACTCTTCCAGCCTTCCGGTTTCATAAGCCATTGCGGAGATCGGATATTTCTCATGGAACATACCAATTCCCGCAGAAATCTTCAATGTACCCTGGCTGAACCGTTTCAAGCTGTCATTTAAATCGATAGCAAATCCTATCATATCATCCCAGGAACCAACTACAAAAACATCATCGCCTCCAGAGTATACAATCAAAGCGTTTCTGTATTCCGATTGCTTATCTCCTAATACAAACTGTGGGTTTCGCAAAACAGTATTGATATATAGTTTAAAAAAGACGGATAGCTTTCTGGAAAAAGCAGCTGTTCTGGAAAGGCTCACATGGTCTTCATCAAATCCCGCAACAAAAGCCTGTCCGAGATTATCCACATCCGCTCGCAGCACTCCCAGCCGCCTTACACCAGTAGCCGCACCTGCCAACTCTGAAAACTCTTTTGCCGATTTATAATCTCCTGTCCATAACTTGGTCGCAATATGTACCCCTGTGAACATTCTGTTCTTCCCATATGTTCTAACATAATATGGATCGTTTTTCATCCGATCGGTCAGCTGTTTTTCATCTTCCATAATCATATAGCAACCTCCAGGAAGAATCATCGCTGATGTTTCCGGTTTTTGGGAAAGAATCACGACAAAATCCTTCTCCATAATATCATTTGCCAGAGTCTCCAGGCCATAACAAATCTCACACCGGTCATCATTCACCAGCCGATCGCTTCGTCCGCAGACCTTACACTCACGTTCATGCTCACCCTGCGTTTGACCATTCAGTATCCGAATATCATCACCGTTATATCGATGAGCCTTTTTTTCTGATAAGATGGACGAAACCTTATGAAAAATTCCTCTGTAAGTTCCTTCGCCTTTTGGCTCATTCATTAATTGATTGGCAGAACAGGGAACATATCCGATTGCCATATAAAGAGCCGTATCAAAATTATCCCGCAGCCATTCGTTCAGATGTTTTTCAAACTCATTTACATTTGCCCGGCACGTTTTCGTATTTGGAAGTAACAGATAGGCATGTCCCCCTCCAGTATAGATCAGGTTTGCTCTCGACAGTTCTAATTTACTTAACAATTGATCCACAATATGCTCCATCATAATCTCAAGATAAAAGGATCTTGCTCTGAGATTTTTCAGCGCCCTTGATGCCGTAATTGTATAAATAAAATTCTGAATTCCTGAAATATCCATACTACAGAGGAGGAAGGCCTCTTCATCATAAAACACCTTTCCTTCTTTAAATAGAGCCTTCCGAAAATCCGTAATTTGTTTTTCTTTTGTATAATCTAAAATACAAGAACCGACTGCCGCGGTAATCTTCACATGATCATACAGTGAAACATCTGCGATTTGTGTAGTCGATGTTGAGGATGGAATATAGGATAAATTCGCTTCCATGACCTCAAGAAGAGAATTAATATATTCGTCTTTCCATTCCATTCCTTTTAATACATTCCTGATGTTTTCTATAATCTTTCCGTAATCGGACTCTTCCAACGCATTTATCTTTTCCTCAGGATAGATAATCTCCCTTTCATCAGAAGGAAGTACCGTTGAATAGACATAGTTTTGGTGATTTCCATTTAGGATATTAAAAATACTGCTCAACGGGAGGTCCCTTGCATACGGCGTGGCATTCTCTGATAACGCCTCTTCTCTGCGATCTACTCCCGCAGCAACGTTGTCAGCCCAATATGTAATATAGGCCAAAGAATCGTCTGGTATTTCAGCTTTTTTTAAATAGGTCGCATGATGATACCGAACCTGCCGCAAAATTTCTTCATCTTCTATCCCAATTTCTTTCAGCCAATCATAACCCGACAGGCTATGATTTCTCTGATCAAGATAACGATAAAGGGGCTTTCCAATATCATGAAATAACCCTCCTACTACGATCTCAAGTTTCCTTTTATCCATCCTTCTTTTGCTCCTTTTTTTCTAACAGTTCAATTGCTCCCATCCCCATAGCGCATTTTATGCCGACGCCGGAGAATTCCCCAAACCGCAGCAGTAAATGGATCAAATTCACCATCTGTTGAGGTCCGTCAATTTTCAAAGTAACTGTTCCCAAAAATGCAGGGATTCTGATTCCTTCCATGTGAAAATATGTACTGTGCAAAGAATATCTTACAACATTTACATACTTATCAATATCATCCAGATTTTCTTTAAATCCAATTTCAGATTCCATCGAATACCGATCAAACTTACTGGTCAGACTTCGAAAAATATGCCATACCGTTGGGTAAAACTGGTATCTTCCTTCACTTTTAAACGCGGTTGGTGTTTTAAATTTAACTGTAACGTATCTGCCGCACTTAGAGAAAAAGGTATTCATAAGTAATGTTTCATATTTCAACTGTAGCTTTTCCTTTTTCAGAATCTCTAATTTTAACTGCTTCTGTTTCAGATAAATGTGATCAAATTCTTTAGAAAGCAATGGCTCCAGCAAATATCTACTGCTGTCCTCATCTAGTGTATTTACTGTCCAAATAAGATGCTCCTTTTCGCTAAAGATCGCTTGGCTGTACGGTTTTATCCCATCTTCATGGAGCAGGTTTCCATACGTTTCCGGTACTACCTCCATCAGCGCTCCCTGAAATAAAGAGGAAATATTATGAGTGAAATCAGTATCACTTTTTTTCAATGTTATCATAACACGGCTTAACATAAATTCTGATACATCCCTTCTATATCTTTATATTAGAACAACCGCTCTTATTTCTTACAGTATATGAAAAACACAGCGAAGCTTCAACCCTTTTGGCGGTTTTGGTCAAATATCTATTTCCCTTCCACCCGCTCCACAGTATACTTTAAGAGAAAGAAAACAATATTACCAATTACCCGGTTATTATAAGGAGAAACGAAATGGATAAGATAACACTTTCCGATAGCTTTTTTTCGCTGGACTATTTGCGCTACGTTGTAACGAAGAGCGATGAAGGAGAATCCGTAATTTTGATTTACTTTCAATTTGAAAATAAAAGCGGAAAAACCGCAAGACTTTTTAATAGCATAGAGTTACTCGCTTTTCAGCATGGCATCGAACTGGATGGTATCTACATCGAAAAAGATATCCCTTGTCTGAACTTTCACAAATCCATTCTGACTGGCTATTCCATGACCATTGCTGCCCCTTATAAACTTACCGACTTCAGTGATGTTACCCTTACGGCTCGCTCTTATGAAAGCGATCTTGCCACATCCCAGGTTTTAAAACTTTCTGCAGGAAATTCCTCTCCGAAATCCCCGGGCAAATTCCCTCTTTCTGAACATAACACAGAATTTCCCGAATATATCCGGCTGCAGGCAGAAAAAGCGGTTGGGAAACCTCTTCCCCGCGATGCGGTACAGTCTCTTGATATGAAATCCCTTCATTACTCTTACGCGAAAACGCATCCGAAAGGGGCAAGACGAGTATACTACCGCCCCAAAATAAACTGGATCGACAGGGATTTCTTTAGCTTTATCCTGGGTTATCTTCTTGCCCAGCATCTGTTTGAAGACAGTAATGAATCCGATATTTTTGAAACTGCCGTTTCGGAATCGCATGGATATGAAGAGCCCTATACAGAAGAATGGAATGAGGAAGGCATGGAAGAGCTTGAGGATATGGAGGACTTCGAAGAGCTGGAATCAGAGGATATGGAAGAATTAGATTTTGATGAATTCGATGAAAACGAATGGGAATCGGACGAGGAAAGCTTTGATGAAGAGCTCGGTGGTGATTGGGATAATGACTCGACCGATTCCCTAGATGCGGAATTTACGGATAGTGATGCCTTTGACGAGTTTAGTGACTCCGGCCACTTTAATGGTTTTGAAGATATGCCTGATTAGATAAAAACATCGCTCACCTTTCCTCCGGCCACACAAGCTCCGGATCCCGAACCGCCGCTGCCACGGTCACGCCGTTTCCCGCGTGCTTTTTCACAATCAGCCGTCCGTTTCCGCTGGCCAGCACTGCCGCCCGCTCGCAGACATTATCCACCCCGGTAATGGAGCTTACAAACTCAGAGACGCTGAAGTCGCCGCTTACCGCTTCCAGTTCCCGGGCGCTGTACACTTCAAAGGGAAGCCTCCAGGTTTCACAGAATTCCAAAAGTCCCTTTTCCTGCGCTTTCAAATCAATAGACGCTACCGCGCACATAGCATATGGAGAAATCCCACCATCCCGCAATACCTCCTGCACCATCCATTCAATGGCTTCCGCAGATGTCCCCTTCCTGCATCCGATTCCCAGGACAACGCAGCGTGGAATCAGCTGCAGCGCCTTTCTGCTCCTGGGGCTTGCCGCGATAGAAATTTCCAGCTCCGTGCCGCTTCCCGATCCTTCCGCCAATCCCTTCGGCGGCGTTCCCTGTATGGGAAAAGAGGTAAAGTATCCGATATTTTTCCCTTCCAGAAGATCCGCGGACATCTGCTTTGCCAGTCCCATGTCTCCAATCCGCAGACGATGTTCTCCGGCCCATTCGTCTACCGCGAAAAGACCGTTTAAATCCGTCGCGGTTGTAATGATCGCAAGCGCGTTGAGTCCTGCGGCAATTTCTTCCGCCATTCTATTGGCGCCTCCGATATGTCCGGAAAGAATCGGGATTACATAGTTCCCCTGCTCATCGATTACAATACAGGCCGGATCTGCCGCTTTGCTCTTTACAAATGGCGCAATCGCCCGCACGGCAATCCCGACCGCTCCGATAAACAGAATCGCGTCCTGTGAAGAAAACGCGGCTCCCGTCCACTCTTTCAGAGATCCATGCGCAGTCTCCAGCTCTGCCCCTCCCTGAAAGCTTCCTTTTTTATATCCGCGGCAGTTATGCCCCCGTTCTGAAAGAATCTTCATCACACGCCCGCAGATCTTCGCGCCGGATGAAGTGAAGCAGATAAGTTTCATATCCATTTCCAGCATCTCCTCCTGATCTCTTTTTTTCAGTATACGGGAAAATCCCCGCGATCTCAATGTTCATCGCGGGGATTTTCTCGATTTAATACGTTTTATTCCGTTTTTCTTAAACCCGTTCTACCGTGCCTTCCCAGGTGCTGATCGCCTTCGCCTTTGAAGTTTCATCATACCAGTGCTTGGTGACAGTTTTGGCGCGGGTGTAGAAGCGGACGCCGTCCTTCCCCAGAACATGCAGGTCGCCGAAGAAGGAATCTTTATTCCCTGAAAACGGGAAGTAAGCGGTCGGCACCGGGATTCCCACGTTAATCCCAACCATGCCGCCGTCTGTCAGGAACTCGAACTTGCGGGCGTAATATCCGCTTTGTGTAAAGATCACCGAACCGTTGGCAAACGGATTGGCGTTCATGATTTCCAGCCCTTCGTCAAAGTCCTTAACTCTCTTGATCAGCGTAACCGGCCCGAAGATTTCGCGGTCGCCCACTGACATTCCCGGTTTTACGTGATCCAGAATGGTCGGTCCTACAAAGAATCCTTTTTCATATCCCGGCACGACAATATCCCGTCCGTCCAGAACCAGCTCAGCGCCTTCGTCCACGCCTTTCTGAATCCAGTCGCATACTTTTTCCTTGTGAGCCGCGGAAACAACCGGTCCCAGCTTTGTTTCCGGATCATAAGCGCATCCCACCTTCAGAGCCTCTGCTTTTTCTTTCAGCATGGCTACAAACTTATCAGCAATACTTTCCTGCACGACAATGACCGGAAGAGCCATGCAGCGCATGCCGGCGCAGCCGTATGTAGAATTGATAATCGCGTTTGTCGCGCTTTCCAGATCCGCGTCTTCCAGAACCAGCGCGTGATTTTTCGCCTCGCACTGTGCCTGCACCCGCTTGCCGTTGGCGGAAGCGACGGAATAGATATGCTTTCCTACCCCGGTAGTGCCGACAAAGGTGACCGCCTTTACTCTCGGGTCATTCAGGAAGATCTCCGATTCGACTCTGCTGCAGGTTACCAGGTTCACAACTCCCTTCGGGAATCCCGCTTCTTCGTAGAACAGTTCCAGGATCCGCATGGAAGTAAGGGGCGTCAGACTGGCGGCTTTGAGGACAACGGTGTTTCCGGTGGCAATCGCCAGCGGCACCATCCAGCCCCACGGGATCATAGCCGGGAAGTTAAAAGGTACAATTCCCGCCACCACGCCAAGGGGCATCCGATAGCTTGCCGTGTCAAACCCTGTCGTTACCTGCAGAGCCGCTTCCCCCTGGATAATGGAAGGGAGCGCGCAGGAAAACTCCGTTGGCTCGATGGCTTTCAGAATATCGCCTCTGGCCTCATCCAGATTCTTACCCAGCTCTTTGGAACACAGAACCGTCAGTTCTTCCAGGTGTTCCAGCAGAACGTTCCTCCACTTGAACATCATCTGTGTACGGGCGCTCAGGGATTTTTGCGACCATTCCGGAAACGCAGCCTGCGCAGCCGCGATTGCCGACTCCACTTCATCCTTTGTACAGCACGGAACTTCCGCGATTACCTCACCGGTACTTGAATCTGTAACGGGCATATATTTGGAAGTCCTGGATTCCAGCCACTCACCGTTCACACAATACTTTTTACGTTCGATTGTCATTTTTCACACACTCCTTAATTGATAAATTCTCCGCTTGACAAGTTGTTTTAAACGTGCCAATATACTTATAACAAATAGCATTTTGCGGCTTTCAGCGCTGAAGGGAATTCGTTTTCTTCAGCGCTGCCTTGTCGGCCGCTGTTGTTATATCTGTTATACCATACCGCCTTTTTTTAAGAAATGGGCGCGCGTATCCATTTTCATACATCGCGAGTTCTATCAATAGAACTTTTTCATAGCTGGAGGTGCATTTTGAGCTTATCACTGACAACTTCCGACTGGATGATGGTCACAAGACTGATCTACCGCATCAACTGTATTGATGCGATTGAGGACTATCCCGGTGAGGTGCTGCGACTTTTAAAACCTATGGTTCCTTTTTCACGAGGGATTTTTAATCTTCTTCAGAAAAAAGAGGACACGACTGCCGCGAGTCGCCTCTGTGGTTTCCATTTTCCGGAAAAGGAATTAGAGGAAATTACCGAACAGGAGTTAAACAGTAATTTTTTTCTGCAGAGCCTGTATTTCGATTTTTCCGCGAAGGTTTCACGGGGTCCTTCCCTGACTGAGCTGAATCACAAAAACATTGCGGGGATCGGATTCTTTCCTGACAGCGTGCAGCACGCGCTGACCATGATCCTGCAGTATAAAGAGGATGTTCTCGGCTATCTGATCCTGCTCCGGGAAAACCGGGAAAGTGAATTCATCCGCAGAGACATGTGCGTACTGGAAGAACTTCACGCTCATATCTCCCTGCAGCTTTCCAAACTTCTTTCTCAGAAGCCTTCCGCCGAAACGGAAACAGTACTGCCGGTATGGGAAACCTTGTTTCAGCCCTACGACTTATCCAAAAAAGAAATTGAAGTGGTTTATTACTTCTATCAGGGATTTTCCGACGCGGAAATTTGCCAGAAGCTGTTTATTTCCAAGTCCACTTTTAAAAAGCACGTCAATCATATCTATCAGAAAATGAAGCTGAACAACCGGGTGGCGTTGCTGAAATGTGTGGATAATACTCTGGAAAAGGCAAAATAAAAGAAAACGATCATCGGGAAGCGTCTTGTTCCGCAGGATCGTTTTCTTTTTTATAAGTGTCTAATGCCTGAATTTCTATGTTTCCTGTATCAGTTCGGTTATAAATTTTCAGAAAAAAAGCGGCCGCCGCAGCGACCGCTCTATCCCAATCCCATTTTATTCATCTGCATGGGCAACTTCTTACCCTTCAATCTGAATCAGTTTCTTAGTCTCTTCTTTCGGTTTTGCCTCCTTCTTCGGAATAAAGAGTTCCAAAACTCCGTGCTTAAACTCTCCCTTGATATCCTCTTCTGTCACAATATCTCCTACATAAAAGCTTCTGCTGCAGGCTCCGGAATACCGTTCTCTATGGATATAAGATTCTTTCTTATCCTCTTTCTCATCTTTTTCAATCCCTTTTTCCGCGCTGACGGTCAGATATCCGTTTTCCAGAGAAACCTGAATTTCATCCTTTTTGAATCCCGGCAGATCAATTTCAACCTTGTAGCCTTCATCGGATTCCCTGATATCCGTTTTCATCAGATTCTTCCCCCTGTGTCCGTACAGCTTTTTCTCCATCCGTTTCCAATCCTTATCATCGTAAAACGGAAAACCCCAAAAGTCATCAAATAAATCTTTTCCAAAAATACTCGGTGTCATACTTCATCTCTCCCCTCATCTATTACAATCTATTTTTTACGTTTTTATGTGGTCATCGGAATCTCCTTTCGATCCCTTTCCCTTTCCACATCTTTATTATAGCACTTTTGTTAGCACTGTCAAGAGGTGAGTGCTAATTTTTTCAGAAAATTTTCCGGCTTCTTTCAATAGACAGCCGTTCGCGTTACCTGTATTTGTCCTTATATTCTCTGGAATGTTCGATCAGACAGATCCGTACACCATTGGGATCCAGCACAAAAGTCATCCGTCCCACGGTCGTTGGAACCACAGGCCCTGTAGGTTTGTACCCTTTTTCTTCTAAATGGCGGATGGTTTCATCCAGGTCTTCCACATCCGTTCCCACAGAGTACAAGCCCACTTCAAAGTTGGGGTTTTCAATCAGCTCCACACTGGCTCCGCCTTCGCTTTCCATAATCGTAATATGGCCTCCGTCCGGTGTATCCACATGATACCCTTCCTGAAAGCCCAGCACATCCCTGTAAAATGTAACGGATTCTTCCATGTTCCTGACGATCATGGTGGAATATTCGACTTTGATTTTCATAACAATCACCCGCATCCTTTTTTTCTTAATTATACCGCGCCGCCCTCTGCCTGTAAATAAGAAGCCTCCCGGGGACAGCCGCAGAAAAGGCTCTGACATTTCCTATCTGATTCCAATGTTCTTCTATTTAACTATTTATACATTTCGCATTCTCCCCCGCTCCACACTCCGTAACCCTGTAATTCTTATAAGCAATTTGTCTTTTTCATAATATGATTCCATCACGAAGCCGACATCCGCCTGTCTGTCTTCTCTGTTTTTCAAATTCCCCTCTTGACACCATTCCCAATCTGTGCTACACTTCATTACAATAAACCGATGAGGCGGAGATAACGCTGATTATGCTTCTACAGAGAGCCCGTGTTGCTGAGAGTCGGGTGAAACACAGATCTTCCAAATGGACCGCTGAGGGTGCAGTCAAATGCGCAAAGTTCGCGCAGAGTATTCTGCAACGTGAGGGCATACGTCAGTTGCCGGGGATATGCTGGTATCCTGCTGAGGGCGCAGTCTGTAATAGGCTTGCGAATCAAGGTGGCATCGCGGATAAGCTGCTGAAAAATTGCTTTATTCGTCCTTGACAGAAAACATCTGTCAGGGACTTTTTTATTGCTCTGGCAGAACTCCAGTAACACACTATATGATTCAGGAGGTTTGCTTTATGAACATTTTACCGAGCTTAAAGGACGTGGAAAAAATCGCGGAAAGCAGGGAGTACAACGTGGTTCCCGTAAGCTGTGAAATTCTGTCGGATATCTGCACGCCTATCGAAGCTCTCCGAATTCTGAAAAACGTATCCACCCACTGTTACATGCTGGAATCGGTAACCGAAAAGGAAAAATGGGGCCGCTACACGTTCCTGGGCTTTGACCCCAAGCTGGAAATCACCTGCGCGGACGGCGATCTGAAAGCAGGCAATATCCATCTAAAAACGGAAGACCCTTCCGCCTTCCTGCGCCAGATCCTGGCGGACTACAAAAGCCCCCGCTTCGATTATCTTCCTTCTTTCACCGGCGGGCTTGTCGGTTATTTCTCTTACGACTACCTGGGCTACAGTGAGCCGGCGGTGCGGGTGGAAACCGAGGACAGTGAGAATTTTAAAGATGTGGATCTGATGCTCTTTGACAAAGTCATCGCCTTTGATAACTTCCGCCAGAAAATCATCCTCATCGTCAACATGTCCCTGTCCGACCCGCGAACCGGCTACAACAAGGCGGTTATGGAATTAAAACAGCTCTGTCGGCTGCTGCGTACCGGAGAAAAGAAAGAAGAACCCGCCGGTCGGCTGCTGGGCGAGGTGACGCCCCTCTTTGACCGGGACGCTTATTGCCGAATGGTGGAAAAAGCAAAGCAGCACATCTATGAGGGAGACATTTTCCAGATTGTGCTGTCCAACCGGCTCAGCGCGCCTTTTGAGGGAAGCCTGCTCAATACCTACCGGATCCTGCGGACCATGAACCCTTCCCCGTACATGTTCTATTTTTCCGGAACCGACGTGGAAGTCGCCGGCGCGTCCCCGGAGACGCTGGTAAAACTGGAAAATGGTGTGCTCCATACCTTTCCCCTTGCCGGAACCCGTCCCAGAGGAAAGACCGAGGAAGAAGACAAAGCTCTGGAAGCAGATCTTCTCATCGACCCCAAGGAAATCGCCGAACACAACATGCTGGTGGATCTGGGCCGCAACGACCTGGGAAAAGTCTCCCGCTTTGGAACCGTGGAGGTGGAAAGCTTTCATACCATCGAACGCTATTCCCACGTCATGCACATCGGCTCGACGGTAAGAGGCGAAATCCGGGAAGACTGTGACGCTCTGGACGCTGTCAGCGCGGTACTTCCCGCGGGTACCCTTTCCGGCGCTCCAAAAATCCGGGCCTGCCAGCTCATCGGAGAACTGGAAAACAACAAACGGGGCATCTACGGCGGCGCCATCGGATATATCGACTTTACCGGAAACATGGACACCTGCATTGCTATCCGCATCGCCTATAAGAAAAACGGTCAGGTGTTTGTGAGAAGCGGCGCCGGAATCGTGGCGGATTCGGTGCCGGAAACCGAATTTGAGGAATGTATCAATAAAGCGAAAGCCGTTGTAAACGCGCTGAAACTCGCGGAGGAGGCGGACTTATGATTTTACTCATTGATAATTACGACAGTTTTTCTTATAACCTGTACCAGCTGATCGGGAGCATCGATCCGGATATCCGGGTCATCCGAAACGACGAAATGACAACCGATCAGATAAAGACCCTGAGGCCGGATCGTGTCATTCTCTCCCCCGGTCCGGGCAGGCCGGAGGACGCTGGAATTCTCATGGAAGCGGTAACAGCTCTGGGACCGGAAATTCCCATGCTGGGAGTCTGTCTCGGCCATCAGGCCATTTGCGCCGCCTTTGGAGCCGATATCACCTACGCCTGTACCCTGATGCACGGCAAGCAGTCCAAAGTCCGCTTTGACAAAACCAGCCCGCTGTTTCAGCGGTGTCCCAAAACAGCTCCCGTGGCCCGTTATCATTCCCTTGCCGTAGACCCTGAGACCCTTCCATCCTGCCTGAATATTACCGCGGAAACGGAGGACGGGGAAGTAATGGCTGTGCAGCATACGGAATACCCCATCTACGGCGTTCAGTTCCATCCGGAATCCATTATGACGCCGGATGGAAAAACCATGTTGGAAAATTTTATCAAATATACCGGAGGAGGCTCCCATGATTAAAGAAGCAATCGTAAAAATTGTAAATAAAGAAGACCTTACCTATGAGGAAGCTTACAGCGTCATGAGTGAAATTATGACCGGACAGACTACCGCCACCCAGAACGCGGCGTTCCTGGCCGCCCTTTCCACAAAAAGCACCAAAGCTGAAACCATTGTGGAAATCGCGGGCTGTGCCGCGGCCATGCGGGACAGCGCCACCAAAGTGGAGGCTGGAGACGATCTCTTTGAAATCGTCGGAACCGGCGGGGACGGAGCCCACAGCTTCAACATTTCCACCACTTCCGCCCTGGTGGCTGCCGCGGGAGGCATGAAGGTCGCCAAACATGGGAACCGGGCGGCTTCCTCTCAGTGCGGTACGGCGGACTGCCTGGAAGCTCTTGGCGTCAACATCCAGCAGAGCCCGGAATTGTGCCGAAAACTGCTCAAAGAAGCGGGCCTGTGCTTTTTCTTCGCCCAGAAATACCATACATCCATGAAATATGTAGGCGCGATTCGCAAAGAGCTGGGATTTCGCACGGTCTTTAATATTCTGGGTCCCCTCACCAATCCGGGAAGCCCTTCCATGCAGCTGCTGGGCGTATATGACGAATACCTGGTGGAGCCACTGGCTCAGGTGCTGATGAACCTGGGCGTGCGGCGTGGCATGGTGGTTTACGGCCAGGACAAACTGGATGAAATCTCCCTCAGTGCTCCCACTACAATCTGCGAATGCAAGGACGGCTGGTACAAAACCTACACCATCGCGCCGGAAGATTTCGGTCTTTCCCGATGCGAAAAAGCCGATCTTCGTGGAGGCACGCCTCAGGAAAACGCGGAAATCACCACAAGCATCCTCAAAGGGGAGCAGGGCCACAGACGGAACGCGGTGCTGATGAATGCCGGAGCCTCCCTTTATATCGGGGGAAAGGCGGACACGTTCAAAGAGGGCATCGCCCTGGCCGCCCAGCTGATTGATTCGGGCGCGGCTCTCGAAACCCTTGAAAAAGTAAGAACCATCAGCAACCAGAGGGAGGGATAGACCCATGAACATTCTCGATCAGCTGGCGGATTACGCCCGGCTTCGCGTCCGAAACGCCAAAGAGATCCTGCCGCCGGATCAAATCAAATACCTGGCGGACACGTTCCCCCAGGGGAACTTCGCGTTTGAAAACGCGTTGAAAAAACCGGACATCGCATTTATCTGCGAATGCAAGAAGGCTTCTCCTTCCAAAGGACTGATTGCTCCGGAGTTTCCTTATCTGCAGATTGCGAAAGAGTACGAAGACGCCGGCGCCGACTGTATCTCGGTCCTCACAGAACCGAAATGGTTTCTGGGGAAAGACGATTATCTGAAAGAAATCGCCGGCTCCGTATCCATTCCCTGTCTGAGAAAGGACTTTACCGTGGATGAATATATGATCTATGAAGCAAAACTGCTGGGAGCATCGGCAGTGCTCCTCATCGTTTCGATTCTCAGCCGTGAGGAAATCGGGCGTTTTCTGCAAATCTGCGACCGGTTGGGGCTTTCCGCCCTTGTCGAAGCGCACGACGAGCAGGAAGTGAAAACTGCCCTTTCCTGCGGCGCCCGGCTCATCGGCGTTAACAACCGAAATCTTCGAGACTTTTCCGTAGATACGGAAAACAGCCGCAGACTCCGGGAACTGATTCCGCCAAATGTACTCTTTGTATCGGAAAGCGGCGTGAAGGATGGCGAGGATGTCCGACGGCTGCGAGAAATCGGAGCGGACGCGGTCCTCGTCGGAGAAGCCCTGATGCGCGCGCCGGATAAGTCTTCCAAACTGGCGGAACTGAGGAGGGAAGTATGACAAAGCTGAAGCTCTGCGGCCTTGTAAGAATCTGCGATATTGAGGCCGTGAACCGCTTAAATCCGGAATATATTGGTTTTGTTTTCGCGAAAAAAAGCAGGCGGTATGTCGACCCTGCACAGGCTCGGGAACTTCGCGCCAGACTGAACAAAGGGATTTCCCCCGTCGGCGTCTTTGTAAATGAATCTCCGGAAGCGATTGCCGATCTGGTTCGCTCCGGCATCATCGATGTTGTCCAACTGCATGGTTCCGAAGACGAAGACTTTCTCCGAAAGCTGCGGGAACTTGCTTCCTGTCCCATTATCAAAGCCTTCTCCGTAAAAACGCCTCAGGATGTCCGGATTGCCTGCGAAAGCTCCGCTGACCTTATCCTCCTGGATTCCGGAGGCGGAGGAACAGGAACGGTTTTTGACTGGGATCTGCTGGAACCGATCCGGAGGCCATGGTTTCTCGCCGGCGGTCTCTCTCCCGAAAACGCGGCAGGCGCGATCCGGCGTCTTGCCCCTTATGGGGTGGACGTCAGTTCCGGTATTGAAACGGATGGAGTAAAAGATATACAGAAAATGAACGATTTTGTCCGCGCTGTCCGCGGCGCGGCGGAAAGGAAGTTGTGAAATGATAAATCAAAAAGGACGCTTTGGCATCCACGGTGGGCAGTACATCCCGGAGACCCTGATGAACGCTGTTATTGAACTGGAAGATGCCTACGAATTCTACAAAAATGATCCGGAATTCAATCGGGAACTGAACGAATTGCTGTGCGAATACGCGGGCCGTCCCTCCCGGCTGTATTACGCCAAACGCATGACCGAGGATCTGGGCGGCGCCAGGATCTATCTGAAGCGGGAGGATTTGAATCACACCGGCGCCCATAAGATCAACAATGTGCTCGGCCAGGCGCTGCTGGCGAAAAAAATGGGAAAAACCCGTCTGATCGCCGAAACCGGAGCCGGCCAGCACGGAGTCGCCACAGCAACTGCCGCCGCTCTGATGGATATGGAGTGCGTTGTATTCATGGGAGAAGAAGATACGATCCGGCAGGCTCTCAATGTGTACCGCATGCGCCTTTTGGGGGCGAAGGTTGTTCCGGTAACAACGGGGACCGCTACCCTGAAGGACGCGGTTTCCGAAGCCATGCGGGAATGGACCAGCCGCATCGACGACACTCACTACTGCTTGGGATCCGTCATGGGTCCTCACCCCTTTCCAATGATTGTGCGGGATTTTCAGGCGGTCATTTCCAAAGAAATCCGTCAGCAGCTCCTGGAAAAAGAAGGACGGCTTCCTGACGCGGTGATTGCCTGTGTCGGCGGTGGTTCTAACGCTATTGGAAGCTTTTATCACTTCATCGAAGATGAAGACGTGGCTCTCATCGGCTGTGAAGCCGCCGGCCGGGGAATCGACGGATTTGAAACCGCGGCCACCATCAATACGGGCAGAGTCGGCATCTTTCACGGAATGAAATCCTATTTCTGCCAGGATGCATACGGACAGATCGCTCCGGTCTACTCGATTTCCGCGGGACTGGACTATCCGGGGATTGGACCGGAGCACGCCCATCTTCACGACATCGGCCGCGCTCTATATGTGCCCGTCACCGATGAGGAAGCGGTCTGCGCCTTTGAATATCTGGCAAAGACCGAAGGAATCATTCCCGCCATTGAATCGGCTCACGCAGTAGCTCACGCCATGAAAATCGCGCCGGATATGAGCCGGAATCAGATTCTCGTTATCACCATATCCGGCCGGGGAGACAAGGACTGCGCGGCCATCGCAAGATACAGAGGGGAGGATCTTCATGAGTAATATCAAAGCAGCATTTGAAAACGGTAAAGCGTTTATTCCTTTTATTACCTGTGGCGATCCGGATTTGGAAACTACCGCCGCGGCGGTACGGGCTGCCGTAGAAAATGGAGCCGATCTCATTGAACTGGGGATCCCTTTTTCCGATCCCACCGCTGAAGGTCCTGTTATCCAGGGCGCCAATCTGCGGGCGCTCCAGGGAGGCGTAACGACAGACGATATCTTTCAGCTTGTACGGGAACTACGCCGTGATGTGAAAATCCCGTTGGTATTTATGACTTACGCCAATGTGGTGTTTTCCTACGGCACGGAGCGATTTATCCGCATCTGCGGAGAAATCGGAATCGACGGACTGATCCTGCCGGATCTGCCCTATGAAGAAAAAGAAGAGTTTCTGCCTGACTGTCATAAGTACGGAGTTGATTTAATCTCTCTCATCGCCCCGACTTCCGAAGATCGCACGGCGAAAATCGCCGGGGAGGCGGAAGGCTTTCTCTACATCGTTTCCAGCATGGGCGTGACCGGAACCCGGACGGAAATCAAGACAGATCTCGCTTCCATCCTTTCCATTGTCCGCCAAAACACGGATATTCCCTGCGCCATCGGCTTCGGAATCTCTACACCGCAGCAGGCAAAAGCCATGGCGGCTCTCTCCGACGGCGCTATCGTCGGATCGGCCATTATCAAACTGTTAGAACAGTACGGAAAGGACGCGCCGCCTTATATCGGCGAATATGTAAGGGAGATGAAAGAGGCGCTGCGGGAAACTTGCAGTGAAATCTGAGGAGCGGATTCAACTTTCAGACCCGCATAAGATAGAGCCTGCGGGCAGCCGTCCCGCAGGTTCCGATTGGAAGATAGGAACTACCATGCCTGTAATCGTTCTATCTGCGCTTATATCTGCGTCCTTTATTCTTTCCTGTTGCTTCGATCTCCCCTGCGCTCACAAGTTCAGCTAAAAGAACTCTTGCTCTTGATTCTTTTACCCCAACAATACCTGCAATCTCATTTGTTTTATATTCTCTATCAGAAAGCATATAGTCCAGAATGCGTTTCAGCTGCTGTTCGGTCTTCTTTGTTCGTTTTCTATTATCGCCACTTTTTTGATAAAGGATAATTTTAAGATCGTTCTGTCCGGTCCATATTCTTCTATCACTTCCAGAGGCTCCTACCCTTGCTGGTCCCATACGCTGTATATATCGGGAACTCCGCTTCCGGCTCTTTCTCCGATTCCTATCAATTTACCTATTTCTTTTACTTTCATACATCAGATACAAAATATCCTGGGTCAGAGCCGCTCCCGCAATCGCGGTAATATTGCTCGGATCTTTATCCGGCAGCACTTCTGATGATAAGAAAAAAATTTTTTAATCAAATCTGCAATTTTTCTGCGTATTCAAACGAAATTTCATCTCTAAGATGAGTACAGATGTAAGCTTGTTCCTTGTGCATAAATTCGACAATTTCATTTTTGGTCATTTTTCCAAGTTTCCTAATAACAATATCCAAAATACTTTTATCAGCATCTGAAAGCGATGGGAAGGAGATTTTTTCATTTAAAGAAAAATGATACGCATTTATTTCCGCAATTTCCACTTCTTCACAAGGAACACCTTCAAGATCAATAATAAGATTATGCGCTATCGGCACTGCCCCCATCGGAAGTGCCTGATAGACTAATCCCGTTATAGAAAAACCTCTTTTCTTATAAGCAAGTGCATCTGCATACCACATGAGTTTCATTAGTTTTACCTTATAAAGACTCGTAATCTGATCAGAAGCAGCAAAATAACGTATGACATCTACAACTTTATCCAATGCGAGACTTGCATTTCCATGAAGCAACCGATTCCCATGGAATTTTGCATAATATGCCTCTATCGTCTTACGCAAATAAGAATCCTGATCTTTCTCGTAAAGAGCCGTTGCTGCCTCTAAAGATTTTCGGTAAGACTCTTCTGACAAACTTTCTTTCGCATCATTCAACAGTGATAAAAACCATGCCGGATCCTGAGCAAGTTTTTTCAAAATTGTATCATGCGCCTTATCTTGTACCTGATGGCTCTCATACCTGGTAATCGTTTTTTCCCCCCAGCCAAGTATAATACATAAATCTTTCTGACTGATATCATACTTTGCACGAATTGCACTGATTTCGTCAGATGTTAAGAGCCCTTCTTTTTTTCTGTATGTGTCCTTAAGATGTATATCGTTTTCTTGCATCTGCTTCTCATTCATATATAACTCTTCTGCCACATCACAATATAAATAAGAGGCTATATATTCCACTTTCACATTCTTAAAAGTCGCCTTTTCAGTCACAAGGACTGTTTTTACTTCGTGCTCTTCCATACAGCAGGAGCATAAACAATTTTCACTTTTTATAACTTTCATGTTCATGAAAACATCTCCTAATTCTTTCTATAAGGGAATACGTCCGGTGCAAACGGTTTCTCTGCAAAATGAAATGACATAACAAATGTTGTAGCATTTCCATACATTCCTAAAAGTTCTACTCTTATTTTAATATATACTTCATCTTTTCCATTATAGACTTTCCCAAATTCACGCATTTCACTTCTCTTGGGGAAACGAGTATCCTTTACTGTCCGCATATAATCTGATACAGAAAGTTTCAATAACTCCCTTCTCAATACATCTACAGGATTTTCATTTGGAAATAAAACATTTACAGTATACTGATTTGTATATCTTTCATCTCTATCTTCATCTACAAATCGCTTTCCTTGAAATTCTATTTTTGCTCCATTATTTAAGGAAAACTGCAAATTTTGTATATATGCTTTAACATCTATTTCACTTTCAATTCGTGCTTTAATCCCATTCTCCAATTTAACCTCCTCCGAAAGTATCAATTGATACTTTTATAATATGATCTATTTTCATTTTTGTCAATATAGAAAATAGTTGATTTTTTCTCAATTTTTTCCCCTCCTCTCTTTCCGAATTTTCCGCCTTTTCCCCAAAGACACATTTCCCCTTTTAGAATAGTGACTCTACCTGAATTCTCTGTTATAATACCTTCAAGTTGTCCCGTCAGGGGCATACGGTTTACAGATAAAAGGGGTAGTAAATGAAGACGATCGTTCAAATTTTTAAACGGGATATCCGGCGAATTACGCGCAACTGGGTTGCGCTCCTTGTCGTAATCGGAATCTGCCTGATTCCGTCTTTATACGCGTGGTTCAATATTGCGGCGAACTACGATCCGTACAGCAATACGCAGAACATCCGCATCGCGGTCGCCAACCTGGATCAAGGCGTATCCGGCGGGCCGGCGGGAACGCTGGACGCAGGAACTGAAATTGTAAAGAACCTGCGAAAAAACCGGGAACTGGGCTGGCGCTTTGTGACGGAAACAGAAGCGGTAAAGGGCGTCCGTTCCGGCGACTATTACGCTGCCATTGTAATTCCGAAAGATTTCAGCCGCTCCCTTGTCAGCGTTTTTTCCGGTAAGATCGAACGGCCTCAAATCCTGTACTATCTAAACGAAAAGAAAAATGCCATCGCGCCGAAAATTACGGATACCGGCGCTTCGACCATTCAGGAGGAAATCAATACGACCTTCGTTGCGATCGCGGCGGAAACGGTGTCCGGACTGATCGAAGATTCCGCGTCTCTGCTGACCGGGGAGTTTTCCGCGGCCAAAGAAAGCGCTCTTTCCAAATTAGATCGCGTCAATCAAAATCTGGATCATTATCAGAAGGTTCTTGGAAACCTTCTGACAGCTCTTGACAAGGGGATCGATGGAACAAAGGACGCGAACGCGCTGCTCGACGATGTAAAAACAACTGCCGAATCCGGCGCGGAATCCCTGGACAACGCGTCGGATCTGCTCTCCTCCATCCGGAAGAATGTTTCTGCCTTTTCTCTTTCCTTCGGCGGAACCCTCAGCGATGGAGACGCTCTGCTGCAAAGCCTCGGAAATACGGCTGTTTCCAACATCAGCAGTCTGAACACCACGGCGCAGACGGTCAATACAAATGTCGATCAGATGATCCGTTCGCTGCAGAGCCTCCTGCAGCAGAACCAGAAGATCATCGAACAGTTGAAAGCTCTGGACGAATTGCTCCCAGGCAGCGCGTCCTCAAAGATATCCGAAGCAATCCGTACTCTGCAGGCGGACAATCAACGTCACCAAACTCTGCTCAAGCAGCTTCAGTCCGGAAACAAAGGAATCGGAAACCTTTTGAATTCCACCGAAACCGCTTCCTCCGGCATCGCTTCTTCGCTGAAAGAAAACCGCGCGGCTCTCAAAAAGGCCAGACGTTCCTTTGAAAAGGAAGGGCTTCCTTCTTTAAACCATTCCCTGGATTCGGTGTCCCACACTTCCGGCCTGCTTTCCGGAATTCTCTCCGGCGTTTCCCCTTCCGCGGAACAAATGAAGGAAATCGTCGGAAGTCTGGATCAGAGTTTCCGCGAAACAAAGTCCGCCGTATCCGGCACAAAACGCGCCGTGGAATCCGTTCAGACCCGCCTCTCTCAGGTCACTGCGGATCTCAACGCGCTTTCAGACTCAAAAGCCTATCAGGATTTCCTCAAACTTACCGACATCAACAGCGAATCTGCCGCGGACTTCATCTCCGCGCCGGTAAATCTGGACACCGAGACGTTCTATCCGGTGAAGAACTACGGTTCCGCCATGGCTCCTTTTTACACCAACCTCGCCATATGGGTAGGCGGAATTGTTCTGATCGCGATTTTCCGGCTGGAAGTGGATCGGGACAATCGGATTCCCCGTTTCACGCCGGTGCAGGCCTATTTCGGCAGATGGCTCCTTTATATTGTCATCGGTCAGATCCAGGCTCTGATCATCTGCGTTGGCGACCTTCTGCTGCTGGGGGTGCAGTGCGTTTCACCGCCCGCTTTTCTCTTTGCGGGAATGTTGGCTTCTTTTGTATATGTCAACCTCATATACGCGCTTTCCATCACCTTTAAGCACATCGGAAAAGCCCTGAGCGTCATCCTGGTCATTGTGCAGATTCCCGGTTCTGCCGGAACCTACCCCATTGAAATGACGCCTGGATTTTTCCAAGGGCTCCATCCCCTGCTTCCTTTCACCTATGGAATTGGCGCCATGCGGGAAGCTCTTGCCGGAATCTACGGCAGCCATTACGCGGTCAGCCTGCTCTGCCTGGCGCTCTATGTACCTCTGGCTCTGCTGATCGGCATCGCCATACGCCCGCTGTTTTTAAACCTCAATCTGATGTTCGACAAAAAGCTGGCGGCAACGGATCTGATGATCTGCGAAGAAAGCGGCGGGATCGGGCGTTCCAATATCCGCCTGGCCACCATTGTAAAGGTCTTGTCGGATCAGGAGGATTTTCGAAAAAAACTCAAACAGCGAACCGATCGCTTTGAATCGAAATACAAAACGCGCGTACGGCGGGGATTTTTCTGCATTCTTGTAATTCCGCTGATTTTCCTGGTTCTGATGTTCAGCATCGACTCGCGTCTGGTCTTTCTGGTACTCTGGATCGCTTCCATCATCGGCATCGCGCTGTATCTAATCTGTCTGGAGTATATTCACGACCGACTGAAGCGGCACCGCCACATTGCCGGTATGTCCAGCCGCAGTCTCATGGAGTCCATGAAACAAAAGCGGAGACCCGATGAAAAAACGAAAGGAGGATCCAAATGAAGAATATCTGGAAGATTTTTTCGGCTGACGCCCGCAATATTCGGAAAAACGTAATCGCGATGATCGTCGTGCTGGGTCTTAGCGTTGTCCCCTGTCTCTACGCCTGGTTCAACATCGCGGCCAGCTGGGATCCTTATAGCAATACCGGAAATCTGAAAGTTGCCGTGGCGACAGAAGACGCAGGCTACAAAGGAGAACTGATTCCCGTCACCTTGAATTTCGGAGACACCATCCTTTCCACTCTGCGTACAAACCGACAGCTGGACTGGCGGTTTGTACGCCCGGATCGCGCTGTGGAGGGCGTAAAATCGGGAGACTATTATGCCGCTATTGTCATCCCTGAAAGCTTCAGCCGGGATATGATGAGCCTGTTTTCCAGCCATACAGAAAAAGCTTCTCTCCGTTACTATCTCAACGAAAAGGAAAACGCCATCGCGCCGAAAATTACGGACAAAGGCTCCAGCGCGGTCCGCCGCCAGGTCGATCAGATCTTCGCGGAAACTATTACGCAGGCTGGAATTGATCTTCTGGATACCGTTTCCGCTATTGCGGATCGGGGAGACGTTCGTTCCATCGCTTCCGCGCTGACGGAAAATGTAGAGCGCACTGCGCAGGATCTGCGTGCCGCCGCCAGTACGGTAACTGCTTTTTCCAACATGACCGGAGCGATACAGAAAACACTGGATACAACTTCGGAATTTTTAAAACAGTCCGGGGAGCATACTGAAGAAAACCTGGATACACTGGAAAGCGCGCGGGATTCGGCGGCCAGTCTGTCCAAAGCTTTCTCCTCTTCAGCGAATACGTTCAAAACGGTTCTTTCACAGGGAAAAACATGCTATGAGGCGGTTTCCAAAGAAATCGACAGCGCCTTTTCTTCCGCTTCCAAAGATACCGCTTCTATCTCCGATTCCCTCGGCGGTCTGGAAACCGAAGTACAGTCCATCATCGACCGCTATACCGGCGTCCGAAACAGCCTCCAGGATCTCACAAAATCCGTACCCGAAACCGCGGAACTTCTGGGGCCAATTATTGGAGGTCTCAACGAGTCTATCGTTTCTCAGGAAGCGGTTCGCGACAAATTGAAAGATACGCAAAAAAAGATTGGAACCGCAGGAAAAAACAGCGCCGCTTACCGAAAAGAATTAAAAAAGCTGGCAGCGCAAAGTTCCAGGGAGTTTTCTGCTCTACAGTCCGATTATCATCAGGATATTCAAAAACAGATCCGCAAACTGTTTGGAACACTGGGCGATACCAGCGATTCCGCTGTAAATCTTCTTAAAAAAATGGACAGCGGAATCACCGGCCTGTCGGAAACAACCGGTACCGCGGTCTCCGATCTCAGAGAATTAAAAGCCGCTCTTGACACTTCCGCCGCGCTTCTTGACGAGTCTTCTTCTCATGTGGAGTCCATGCTGCGGCAGATGCGCCATGCGGCGAAAAGCGGAGATGTCGGAGCGCTGCAGGAGATCCTCGGAAAAGATCCGGAAACGGTCAGCGCGTTTCTCGCGGCTCCCGTGCAGCTGGAAACCAACAAGCTGTATCCGGTAGAAAACTACGGCTCCGCCATGGCGCCCTTTTATTCCACCCTTGCCATATGGGTGGGCGGAATCGTCCTCGCGGCCATGTTGAAAGTTGCAGTTTCCAGGCGCGCCAGGAAAAAACTGACTGATCTGAAGAATTACCAGCTTTACTTCGGCCGACAGCTGATCTTTCTCCTGATCGGACTGATTCAGAGCACGCTGATCTGCCTGGGAGATCTGTATTATCTGGGGATCCAGTGCGAGCACCCCTTTTATTTTCTTCTGGCAGGATGGATCTCGTCTATCGTATATGTGAATATCATCTATACCCTGACCATCTCCTTCGGGGATATTGGAAAGGCCGTCAGCGTGATTCTTCTGGTAATCCAGGTAGCCGGTTCCGGCGGCACCTTTCCCATTGAGGTCGCTCCCGGATTCTTCCAGGCCGTCTATCCGCTGCTGCCTTTCACGCACAGCATGGCTGCCATGCGGGAATGCATCGCCGGTTTTTATCAGAACACCTACTGGATGGAATTAGGCTTCCTGCTCCTCTTCCTGGTTCCTTCCCTCCTCCTGGGACTTGTCCTGCGCAAACCGGTCATCCGTTTAAACGATCGCTTTATGGAAAAGCTGGAAAGCACAAAACTGATGTAGCTCGGCGATCATCAAACTGCTGGCCCGGTATGGGAAAGAAGCGCCGCCCTGTCCGGGTTCTGTCGCCATCCACCAGATCGATTTTGTATCCTGAAAGCCCGATCTTCCGCAAGTGGATACAAAACTTATAGGGTTGCGGCTTCACTTTTTGCGAAACCGGAGAAAATCGAAATTTTTTCCGAAATCCGATCCCGCTAATGGGAAAATTTTGTATCCACTGGCGCCAATCTTCACGTGCGGGATACAATCGCGCTTTATTCTGTCGAAGTCATGGGGCAGAAACTATTACTCATACCAACGCTATTAACCAGCGGATAAATGGGGCGGCGAATCCAAGGTCGGACCGCTGCAAAAATTGTCCAATTTGATAAAAAATCCGTTTTTGGACACGTTTTTCACCTCCAGTATATTCATGCACTGCGATTCTCTCCGTTTTTCAACGGTTCCCGGCATTCTGCCTCGGAAAAGTTCGGACAGCCGTACTGAAACTCCGGAAAAACGTGTCCAAACTTTATAAAATTTTCAATTTGGACATTTTGGGGAAGCAACTGGAAGACGCTTGTGCATATTCAATCATTGATGCAAATGTATATGAATATTCAACGCTCCGAATCACAGGCAGATTAAGATTCTTCCCCCATATCTCCAATCTCCGAAATCAGGAGCCCTTCTGTTTTAATCGTCATCGTGCAGCAGTAATCCATTTTTATTGATTTGAGAAACAGCGTATGAAATTTACTTTTCTCTGCCGATGCCATTAAGATAGGACTTCTGCTTCCAGCATACCCTGCTAATTTAGCAGGTATCCGAAAGTCACCTCAAAAAACAAAAACCCGCGAAGACGTTTCTGTCCCCGCAGGCCTTTTTCGCGCGTCTTTATTTATTCTGTTTACTTTATACCAGTTCCCCGGCGTCTGCTTTTTTCTGTTCTTCTCTTGTCATTTTTGTAGCGGTAATCCCGGCAAAAGCCAGCAGGAATGTTACCACCGGCGTCACATAGTTAAAGACTGCCCATGGAATCCATGTACCCGCGGAAATTCCTAAGGTCGTCGCAATATAAACGCCACAGGTATTCCAGGGAATCAGACAGGATGTAACGGTTCCCGCCGATTCCAACGCGTTGGAAAGACTCTTTGGATGCAGTCCCGCTTTCCGATAAGCCGGCGCGAACATTCTTCCCGGGACAAGGATCGAAATATATTGTTCCGGCATGATCGCGTTAGACGCGATGCAAGTGATTTCCGTAGCGCCAATCATGGCAGGTCCGCTCTTTATGTACCTCAGAAGCCGGTTGACGATGGTTTCCAGCTGTCTTGTCCCTTCCATAATTCCGCCGAACATCATAGCGAGCACGGTCATCAGAATCGAAGAAGCCATATTCATCAGACCTCCTGTGGAAAGCAGACTGTTAATCGCCTCCACATCGGTGTTGCAGACGAATCCATTCCTCGCGCATACCAAGATATCCCCGAAGGTTACTCCGATATGTTCCACCTCCAGAGAGTCCGCGTTGAAAATGGGAAGATCCCCCTGAAAAATCGGAGCCAGGATCGCTCCCGCGATAACCCCCAGCGTGATGCCCGGAATCGCCGGAATTTTAAAAGCGATCGCCAGAATTACAATCAGCGGCGGAAGCAGCAGCACCGGGTTAATATTGAACATGCTGTCCAGACCTTCCATAATCGCTGTTGCCTGGGAGGTATCTACATTTCCTGAAGAAACATGCATAAATCCATATACCGCGAAGAAAATCAGCGCGATTCCGTAGGAAATGACCGTCGCTTTGATCATGTATTTCACGTGAGTAAATACATCCGTTCCCGCCATGGCCGGAGCCAGATTCGTCGTATCAGAGAGAGGCGATAATTTATCGCCAAAATAAGAACCGCTCAGAATCGCTCCTGCGGTGGGCCCGATAGGCATTCCCATTCCGTGAGCGATTCCAATCAGCGCCAGCCCCATGGTGCCCATGGTTCCCCAGGAGGTTCCGGTTGCCAGGGACGTAATAGAGCAGATCAGAACTGCCGCAATCAGAAAGATCGAGGGCGAAAGCAGCTTCAGTCCATAGTAAATCATCGTAGGAATTGTCCCGGAAAGAAGCCATACGCCGATCATCATGCCAACAATACATAATATGAGGATTGCCTGCATGGCCATGGAAATGCCGTGGATCATCATTCCTTCAATATCATTCCATTTATAACCGATTTTAAGTGAGATAAGCGCGGCGATAATAACGCCGATAAACATTGGAATGTGCGGATCCACGCCGAACACAACAATACCGATGGCCATAACTATGATAATCCCTAAAAACGATAAAATTGCTTCATACATATGAGGAGCCCGGATCTCTTCCGGGAGGCCCATTTTGTCCTCGTTTGTTTTTTTGATGGCTTCGGCGGTACTGCTTATTTTTGGTTCCTTGCCTTTGTCATCCATTTTAATTTCTCCTTTCATTGAATAAATAAATTGCACGCTTTCTATTATAGCGTAAAAAGTTTTCAGTTTTTAGTATTTTTATACAAATTTCTATATCTAGGGTTAATTCCGCAAATTAGTACCGCAATAAACCGGAAAAGCACCCGGATCTCAGCAAAAAAAAAAGCGCTCCGGTAGAAATTCCGCCGGAACGCAAAATTCGATTTTTATTTAATTTCCAACACTTTATAGTCTTTATCCTCCACTGTCTTCTTCAGCACATCGTCCGCGATCTCCTGGTTCATGGTAACAACCGCGGTTCCTTTTTCGTGGCTGACATCCGCCGCGTCCACTCCCTCCAGGGCCTCCAGGCTTTTCTTTACCGTCGCCTCACAGTGGCCGCACATCATGCCTTCAATTTTGATTGTTTTTTCCATTGTCTGTTCCTCCTGTTTTTCTTTTTGCTTAATTTTTTTATCTTTTTTCGCGTCTCTCATGTTGAAAAAGTTCAACCTGAGGGCGTTGGTCACTACGCAGAAGCTGGACAGGCTCATGGCCGCCGCTCCGAACATCGGATTCAGCTTCCATCCCAGCAGCGGATACCACACTCCCGCGGCCAGCGGAATTCCGATCACATTATAGATAAAGGCCCAGAACAGGTTCTGATGAATATTCCGCAAGGTCGCTCTGCTCAGCCGGATGGCTGCCGGCACATCGCTGAGCCTGCTTTTCATCAGTACCACATCCGCCGCGTCAATGGCAATATCGGTACCTGCTCCGATGGCAATTCCGATGTCCGCTCTTGTAAGAGCCGGCGCGTCGTTAATTCCGTCACCTACCATGGCGACTTTCCCTTTTCTGGAAAGGGCACGAATGACACTTTCCTTCCCTTCCGGCAGCACGCCCGCGATGACTTCGTCGACACCGGCCTGTCTGCCGATGGCTTTGGCAGTCCTCTCATTGTCGCCGGTAAGCATTACCACATGAATTCCCATATTCTGCAGTTCTCTGACCGCCTGCGGACTGTCTTCCTTAATGACATCCGCAACCGCGATAATACCGATCAGCATACCGTTCCTGCTGAAAAACAGCGGCGTCTTGCCTTCTTCGGAAAGTTTTTCCGCCTGTTTTTTCAGAAGATCGGAAACCTCCGCGTGCTGGCGGATAAACTTCAGGTTACCGCCGCAGAGAGCATCGCCTTCCAATGTACCTGTCAACCCGTTTCCCGGAACCGCCGTAAAGTCCGCGACTTCAGCGCCTTCCTGCAGACCTTCTTCCTGTGCCCGCGCCAGGATCGCCCGGGCCAGCGGATGCTCGCTCTTCTTTTCCAGAGCATATGCCATGGAGAGAAGTTCCTCCTCAGAAACACCGGCCGCCGGAATCATATCCGTCACCTCAGGTTCACCGCTTGTAATGGTCCCCGTCTTATCCAGCGCCACGATCTGTGTCTTTCCGGTCTCTTCCAGGGAAACCGCGGTTTTAAACATAATTCCGTTTTTGGCCCCCATACCGTTTCCGACCATAATGGCCACGGGAGTGGCAAGTCCCAGCGCGCACGGACAGCTGATCACCAGCACAGAAATTCCTCTTGCCAGAGCTGTTCCCGCGTCCTGTCCGGCAATCAGCCAGATCAGAATCGTAAGGGCGGCGATTCCGATTACCGTCGGAACGAAAATACCGGACACCCGATCCGCTACCTTGGCAATGGGCGCTTTTGTGGCAGCCGCGTCGCTTACCATCTGGATAATCTGGGAAAGGGTTGTATCTTCTCCAACTCTTGTGGCTTCACATTTAATAAATCCGGAATGGTTCAGTGTCGCTGCAGAGACGGTATCTCCTGCATTTTTATCCACCGGAATACTCTCTCCGGTCAGCGCGGATTCATTTACCGCGCTGGAACCTTCGAGGATAATCCCATCAACCGGAATATTCTCTCCCGGCCGCACGACAAAGATATCGCCTTTCCGCACCTGATCAACGGACACTTCGGTTTCCGCTCCGTCCCGTAACACAGTCGCGGTTTTTGGCGCCAGCTTCATCAGGCCTTTGAGAGCGTCGGTTGTCCTTCCCTTGGAACGGGCTTCCAGCATTTTCCCAACGGTAATCAGGGTCAGGATCATTGCCGCGGATTCAAAGTAAAATTCATGCATATAGGTCATTACGCCCGCCATATCGCCCCGCATCTGCGCACCGGTCATAGCAAACAGCGCGTAAAGGCTGTATCCGTAAGAAGCTCCCGCTCCCAGCGCCACCAGGGTATCCATATTCGGCGCTCTGTGCCAGAGGCTACGGAATCCGTTGATAAAAAACTTCTGGTTAATGACCATAACCGCGGTTGTAAAAAGCAGCTGGTAGATTCCCTGAGCCACATGATTCCGCGCGAAAAATTCCGGAAGGGGCCAGTCCCACATCATATGCCCCATGGAAACATACATCAGGGGAATCAGAAAACAGAGAGACCAGATCAGTCTCCTTTTCAGAACCGGAGTATCATGATCCTTTAAAAACTCTTCCCTATCCGCTGCCGCTGCTGCCGCGGATGATCCGGATCCGGCAGCGCCTTTTTCCGACGCCCCATATCCCGCTTCTTCCACCGCCGCAATGATCTCTGAGGGAGCGGCGGTTCCCTCCACACCCATAGAATTGGTTAAAAGGCTGACCGAGCAGGACGTGACACCCGGCACCTTGGAAACTGCCTTTTCCACCCGCGCGCTGCAGGCGGCGCAGCTCATTCCTGTTACATTAAACTGTTCCATGATTTGCCTCCTGTCTCTGCTGAATTTTGGAACTATCTCATCAGTTTCTGCAGGGTTTTTACCAGCTCGTCAATCGTCTCATCCTTTCCCGCGCGGATATCTTCCGCCACGCAGGTCCGGATATGATTTCCGAGCAATACCTTGTTAAAGCTGTTCAGCGCGGCGTTTACCGCGGACACCTGAATCAGAATATCCGGGCAGTATGCGTCGCTTTCCACCATCTTGCGGATTCCCCGCACCTGTCCTTCAATGCGGTTCAACCGGTTAATCAGATCCCGGTACTCTTTTTCCGAGCGCTCCTTTGTTCTGCGCGCGCTGTGACAGCAACTCTTTTTATCTTCCATATTTTTAACTCCCTCACTCAGTTTCTTCTCTTTCCATGCTCATTATATACCCCATAAGGGTATATTGCAAACAAAAAAATATAGAATTTTTTCTCCTCGCCTGCAAAAAGAAAAAGAACTGTCCTGTGTCCTCACTGTAACGGCCGGGAGTTTGACACATCATTTTCAATTGCAAAAACCAGACATATTGAAATAACA
>JAHZHL010000032.1 GCA_019420305.1 Bacillota bacterium
CGCTGACTGCGGATGAAATCGCGGAGGAAGCGGAATTCTTCTCCTTCGGAACCAACGACCTGACACAGATGACCTTTGGTTTCTCCAGAGATGACGCAGGGAGTATGATACAGGAATACAGAAGCAAGGGAATACTGGAAGAAGATCCGTTTCAGTCCATTGACCAGACTGGTGTGGGATGGCTTGTAGAGACTGGTGTAAAAAAGGGGAGAGCCGTCCGGTCGGATATTCATCTGGGGATCTGCGGGGAACACGGCGGAGATTCCAACTCGATTGAATTCTTTGACAGAATAGGACTGGATTATGTATCCTGCTCGCCGTTCAGAGTACCGATCGCGAGATTAGCGGCTGCGCAGGCAGCTATCCATAATAGATGAAATTTTTGCCGTTGCTATGGAAAGGGCCGGGGCTTATCTGTACCGGCCTATTCCTTTGATATGACATATTTTCTGCCAACCAGAAGAATAGCGCATGCGCAGGAGGAGCTTCTGTCAAAAAAGTCCGGAAGCTTGCCAAATTAAAAAATATATGATAAAATTATACGGTTACAATTTTATGTATGATTATAAATGAAACATGGATAAAGGGAAGCAGGGAATACAGAAATGGCAGAAAGACAGAAAATTATCAACATCGCGGTGATCGCTCACGTTGACGCGGGAAAATCCACACTGGTAGACGCATTTCTCAACCAGAGCGGCGTTTTCAGGGACAACGAGGAAGTCGTGGACTGTGTCATGGACAGCGATGACATCGAACGTGAGCGGGGAATAACTATTTATTCAAAAAACTGTTCAGTTATGCACGGAGATGTAAAAATTAATATTGTAGACACCCCGGGACACGCGGATTTTTCTTCCGAAGTGGAACGAATCATGAAAACCGTCGATACAGTGATCCTTTTGGTAGATTCCAGCGAAGGGCCGATGCCCCAGACGCGTTTTGTACTGAAAAAATCTCTGGAGCAGGGAATCAACCCGATCCTTTTAATTAATAAAATTGATAAAAAAGACGCGAGAATCGAAGAAGTCGTAGACGAGGTCTACGAGCTGTTTATGGATCTGGAAGCAAATGACGAACAGCTGGACTTCCCGATTCTTTACGGAATCGCGAGACAGGGAATCGTTGTTTATGATCCAAAAGACGCGGAGGGAATCGATATCGGCCCGGAGGATAAAAAGGCGAAAAAGAGCGCCAAAGGTATGAACGGTCTGGATATCACGCCGCTGTTTGATACCATTATCAATCACGTGCAGCCTTATCCGGATCGGACGGAAGAACCGCTGCAGCTTCAGATTTCCACCCTGGGTTACGATGATTACATCGGAAGGCTGGGAATCGGAAGAATCACAAAAGGTACCCTGAAATCCGCCCAGAACGTGGTTGTGGCAAAAGGCGACGGGCAGCTGGTACAGAGAAAAATCAATCAGGTATTCATCTATCGGGGACTGAAGCGGGTCGCGGTAGACGAAGCCCAGGCCGGCGATATTGTGGTGGTTTCCGGAATCGCGGATATTTCCATCGGAGAAACCATCTGCGACGAAACCGATCCTCAGCCGATGGAGATGATTCATATTGAGGAGCCGACGCTGTCCATGAATTTCATGGTAAACAAGAGTCCGTTCGCGGGGAAAGTAGGAAAGTTTGTAACCTCCCGCCATATCAAAGAACGGCTGAACCGGGAACTGGAGGTCAATGTGGGACTGATGGTGGAAGAAACCGACTCCACAGACAGCTTCAAAGTATCCGGGCGAGGGGAACTGCACCTTTCCATCCTCATTGAAAACATGAGAAGGGAAGGCTACGAACTGGCGGTTTCCAAGCCGGAAGTCATTATGCACAGAGATGAAAGAGGCAAAGTACTGGAACCCATTGAGGAAGTGGTGATTTCCGTGCCGGACGAGTATTCCGGATCGGTCATCTCCAAATTGAACCTGAGAAAGGGCATCATGAAAGAAATGGCCGCGGAAAACGGGTTTACCAGACTGGAATACCTGGTTCCGACCAGAGGCCTTTTGGGATATCGGACAGAATTTATTAACGATACCAGAGGCGAGGGAACCATGGTGCGCCGTTTTGACAGCTTTGATGAATATAAAGGGGAGATCCCCCACAGAACCAACGGTGTAGCTATCGCCCAGGAAGAAGGAGTGGCGACCCCGTACGCGCTGTTTAATATCAGCGAGCGGGTGCAGATGTTCATCGAGCCGGGGACAAAGGTTTATGAAGGCATGATTGTAGGTATGAACAGCCGCGGCGATGACATGGTAGTAAACCCATGCAAGGCAAAGAAGGCAACTAATATGAGGGCCGCGGGAAGCGACGAAAACATCAAACTGGCGCCGGCGAGAACCTTTACTCTGGAGGAAGCTCTGGAGTTCATCGCCGATGACGAGCTGGTGGAAATTGTTCCTGATGATATCCGTCTCCGTAAGAAACTACTGAAAGAACTGGATCGTAGAAGAAGCGGAAGAAGGATTGATTAGGAGGTCTTATGCTGAACGAGCTTGGTATTACCGAGAAGACAATCGATCAGCTGATAAACCTGGGGCTGTCGATTGTGATTCTGGCGGTAGGATGGATTGTAATAAAATTTATCATACGCATCGCGCGCAAAGCATTGGACCGAACTTCCCTGGATCCGGTGCTGTACCGATTTATTTTAAAAATTTTGAGAATCGTGATGTGGATCATTCTGGCTCTCACCATTATGGAACGGTTCGGTTTCAAAATGAGCAGCCTGATTACGGTTCTGGCGGCAGCCGGAGCGGCTATCGCACTGGCGCTGAAAGACAGCCTGGCGAATGTAGCCGGGGGCATTATGATTTTGATCAATAAGCCCTTTGCCCAGGATGATTTTATTGATATCAACGGAACTACAGGCAAAGTACGGGATATCGACCTGTTTGTGACCCATCTGAAGACCTATGACAACAAAGTCATTACTATCCCCAACGGCATGGTGAATACTTCCGTACTGATCAATTATACGAAGGAGAACAAAAGGCGGGTGGACTGCTGTTTTGGCATCGGGTATAATGACGACATTCAGCAGGCAAAAGATATTCTGGCGTCTATCGCGGAAGCGAACCCGCTGATTCATACCGATCCGCCTCCGATTATCGGCGTGGCGGGACAGAATGACAACTGCGTGTCCATTGATCTGAAAGTCTGGTGCGAAACCGATGATTACTGGGATGTAAAGTACTTCTTAGAAGAAAATGTAAAGCTGGCTTTTGATAAAGCGGGCATTACCATTCCCTTCCCCCAGATGGACGTGCATATCCGGGAAAAAGAGTGAAACTGTGTTAATTGTAGCGGAAATCCGCGAGAAATGATAAAAATAAAATATGAGGATAAAGAAAGGAGACTCCGAATATGGAAAACAGAAAGTTTAAAAGAGTACTGGTGGCGAATCGAGGAGAAATCGCCATCCGAATATTCAGAGCCTGCAAAGAACTTGGTATCAGAAGCGTAGCGATTTATTCCGAAGAAGATAAAAATACGCTTTTCCGGACAAAAGCAGATGAATCCTATCGAGTAGGAAAGGGAAAATCACCGGTAGACGCTTATCTGGCGATTGATGAAATCATTGAGCTGGCGAAAGCGAAAGGCGTAGACGCGATTCACCCGGGATATGGATTCCTTTCCGAAAACGTGGCTTTCGCCAGAGCCTGTGAAGAAGCGGGAATCGTGTTCATCGGACCTACTTATCAGATGATGGAGCATCTGGGGGACAAGATTCAGTCCAAGATTGTAGCCAACAAAGTAGGTGTTCCAACGATTCCGGGCGTGGAAGAGGCGATCCGGACAGAAGAGGAAGCGGTAAAATATGCGGAATTCTGCGGATATCCGGTTATGCTCAAAGCGGCGGCAGGCGGCGGCGGAAGAGGAATGAGGATTGTAAGGACGCCGGAAGAACTGCTGCCACAGTTCCGCAGCGCGAAAAGCGAAGCCAAAAAAGCCTTCGGCATTGACGATATTTTCATAGAGAAATACCTGGAACGTCCAAAGCACATTGAAGTACAGGTGCTGGGAGATAATTATGGAAATCTGGTTCACTTATATGAAAGAGACTGCTCCATTCAGAGAAGACATCAGAAAGTCGTAGAGTTCACTCCGGCGATCTGCATTTCCGATGAACAGAGAGAAAAGATCTGCGCGGACGCGCTGAAAATCGCCAGCGCGGTAAATTACCGGAGCGCGGGAACAGTGGAATTCCTGGTTGATAAAAATGGAGATCACTACTTTATTGAAATGAACCCGCGAATCCAGGTAGAACATACCGTAACGGAAATGACGACAGGAATTGATATCGTTCAGTCGCAGATTCTGATTGCGCAGGGATATAAGCTGGATTCCGACGAAGTAAATATCAAGGGTCAGGATACCATCCGGCCGAGAGGTTACGCGATTCAGTGCCGTGTTACAACCGAAGACCCGATTAACGGATTCGCGCCGGATACCGGTGTGATTACCATGTACCGCAGCGCTTCCGGATTTGGAATCCGTCTGGACGGAGGCAACGCTTTTACGGACTCGACGATTTCGCCGTACTATGACAGCCTGCTGGTAAAAGTAACCTCCTGGGCGCGTTCCTTTCAGGATGCTACCAATAAGGCCATCCGCGCTCTTCGTGAGATGAAAATTACAGGTGTAAAGACCAACGCGGCGTTCTTGCTTAACGTGCTGAACCACCCGACATTCCGTGCAGGACAGTGTGATACGGGCTTTATCGCGGATAATCCGGAACTTCTCAATATTCGCGCCAGGGAAGATAAGGAACTGAAGGTGTTGAATTTCCTGGGAGAAAAATTTGTCAATGAAAATAAAGGAATCAAGCCGGAATTCGACGTGCCGGTGTTCCCGAGAATCAAACAGGATGTGATTGACGGCCTGACCGGAACAAAGCAGATCCTGGATGAGAAGGGACCGGAAGGACTGGCGAAATGGATTCTGGAACAGAAAAAACTGCTGCTGACCGATACAACCATGCGTGACGCGCAGCAGTCCCTGATGGCTACCAGAGTGAGAACCGTGGACATGGAAAAAATCGCGCCGGCGGTCGCGTACTACGGAAAAGATCTCTTTTCCCTGGAAATGTGGGGAGGAGCCACTTTTGACACATCCTACCGTTTCCTGAAAGAATCTCCGTGGGAACGGCTGGATACGCTGCGCAAGAAGATGCCGAATATCCTGTTCCAGATGCTGATCCGCGGCGCCAACGGCGTAGGCTACAAGAACTATCCGGATAATGTCATCCGCAGATTTGTCAAGGAATCGGCCAATTCCGGAATCGATATCTTCCGTATCTTTGACTCCCTCAACTGGATCGAAGGCATGGAAGTGGCTCTGGATGAAGTCCTCAACCAGGGCAAGGTCGCGGAAGCGTGCCTGTGCTACACCGGAGATATTCTGGATGACAGCAGAGAAAAATATAACCTCAGCTACTATGTGAAGATGGCGAAAGAGCTGGAAAAGAGAGGCTCTCATATTCTGGGCATTAAAGACATGTCCGGCCTGATCAAGCCGATGGCGGCGAGAAAGCTGATCGACGCGCTGAAACAGGAAATCAGTATTCCGATCCATCTGCATACCCACGATACCAGCGGCAACGGAATCGCGACGATTCTGATGGCAGCCAGCGCGGGAGTAGATGTTGTGGACGCCGCGTTTAACAGCATGTCCGGTCTGACCAGCCAGCCGGCGCTGAACTCCGTAGTCGCGGCTCTTGAAAATACAGAGCGTGAAACGGGAATTGATCCGGACGGAATCCAGAAGATTTCCGATTACTGGGCAGCGGTAAGACCGGTTTACAAGAGCTTTGAGTCCGAACTGCTGGCAAGCTCCGCGGAAATTTACAAATATGAAATTCCGGGAGGCCAGTATTCCAACCTCAAACCGCAGGTGGAAAGCTTTGGTCTGGGACATAAATTTGAAGAAGTGAAAGACATGTATAAGACGGTTAACGAAATGCTGGGCGATATCGTCAAAGTAACGCCGTCTTCCAAGGCAGTGGGCGATATGGCCATCTTCATGGTGCAGAACGACCTGACGCCGGAAAACATTTACGAAAAGGCGAAGGACATTGACTTCCCGGATTCCATCGTATCCTACTTTGAAGGAATGATGGGACAGCCGGAGGGCGGTTTCCCGGAAAAACTGCAGAAGCTGGTGCTTCACGGAAAAGATCCGATTACCTGCAGACCTGGAGAACTGCTTCCGCCGGAAGACTTCGATGGAATCAAGAAAAAGCTGCAGGATGAACTGGGACTGGAAGGAACCGAAAGAGAGGCGCTCAGCTATGCTCTCTATCCGAAAGTATTCGAGGATTATGTAAAGAGCCTGAAGAAGGAAGGAAACTTCCGCCTCATGGGAAGCGACATCTTCTTCCATGGCCTGTCGGAAGGCGAGACCTGTGAAGTGAAGATCGCCGAAGGAAAAGAACTGGTGATCAAGCTGATTAACGCCAGAGACACGGATGAAGAAGGCTTCCGCGATGTTGTGTTTGAAGTAAACGGAAACCGCAGCGCGGTACGGATCAAGGATAAGGACGCGAGCATCGTCGCTACATCTTCTCAGATTCTCTATGCCAACGCGGAAGATCCGTCTGAAATCGGCGCTAATATCCCGGGCAACATCCTGAAGGTGCTGGTAAAAGAAGGCGAAAAGGTAGAGGAAAAACAGCCGATTGCGGTGATTGAGGCTATGAAGATGGAAACCAATATTCTGTCACCGATGGCCGGCGAGGTCGATAAGATCTACGTAAAAGAAGGCCAGCAGGTGAAAGCGGGCGAATTGGTTGCCAAGCTGAAGTAAACGCGCGGCTTTTGGGCAGGTTTTAAGAAAAGGAGTTTGTTATGGGCGATGGCATCATTGCGAAATTTATCTATTTCTGGATCTTCCTGATCGGCGGTCTTTTCATGGCCAGGATTCTGGGGATTGCCGATACCGCCTCGAATATGGCGGTGCTGAGCGTTTCCATGGCCTGCATCTATGTGGGCTGGAATCTCCTGCGGGCGAAGGGCAAGAAAAAGGCAGCCCAGAGGGAAGCGGAAAAACAGGCGGCAATGAAAAATAGCAGACCGAAACCGAACCACAATCATAAAAAGAAAAAAAGATGATACAAAATCTCCCCAATGACAGGATGGCTGTGTCGGCGGGGGGATTTTTTGTATGAACACGGAGCTACAGCGTAATGGGCACCTCTGGGATGATGCTTTCCGGAAAATAGTTTAGAACAAAAGTTTTAAAAGAATTCACTCATAAACCAATAGATATGCTATAATGATCAGGCGGATATCCAGCTTTGAATATGAAAGGCGTTGAGGAAGACGCATCTAAATTGCAAGTGTATTTAATAAAGGAGACAGCAGACAATGTGGCAGAGAAAAGATGTAAAAAAGAATGCTTTCCGGACAATGAAGAAGAATTACTGGCGTATTTTGGGAATCAGCTTACTGATTGCCTTTATCGTGGGCGGCATGAAGGTTGATTCCCATTTGGATCGTGCGGTGGTTCATTTCGCGGGCGATACCATGGGCGGACGGCTCTACGCGACCACCAACTCCGATGTAATCAATGACTGGGTATTTAGCACGGGAAGCGTTGTTGTTGAGGATGGAGAGGCAAAGGTACTTACCTTTTTTGGAAATCGCTATACGCCCAAAAAGGGAGTGTTGGCCAAAGTATATAATCGGGTGACAGAGGATCGATCCGTTTTTTACGGGATTCTGAACAGTATCAATAACATGGCGTTTAAAGACCGATTTGGACAGGGAATGATTATTCTGGCAGGCGTGGTGCTGATGGCGTTTTTTTATGTTCTAATCGTAAATGTTCTGCTGGTAGGGCAGTGTCGTTTTGTTATGGAAAACCGCTGTTATCCGGACAGCCGCTTCGGGAGGCTGATGTTTCCGTGGCGTGTCCGCAGATGGCGGCGGGTTTCCTTCGTTATGTTCAAAAAATCGGTGTTCCAGTTCCTTTGGGATCTGACGATTATCGGCGGCTTTATAAAAAATTACTCCTATAAAATGATTCCGTATATTCTGGCGGAAAATCCGGATATTGATCATAAATCCGCATTCCTGCTTTCCCGGCAGATGATGAATGGAAACAAATTCAGAACGTTTTTGCTGGATCTGTCATTGATCGGATGGCGTCTGCTGAACGTTCTGACTTTGGGAATGCTGAGATGGCTGTTTATCAACCCTTATGTGGATATGATATATGGAGAGTTGTACTACAGGCTGAGAAAAGAAGCGATTGAACAAAAAATGCCGTTGGCATCGTTTCTCAATGATCCATCCTTGTATGTGGAACCCGCGCAGGCGGTATCTTCTGAGTATCCGGTTGAAACCTATCCGCTGTACAGGGAGCAGACGAAGAGATGGCTGAAGCTGGATTATCACAGAACCTATTCGGTATCATCTATCATTTTAATGTTTTTCTCATTCTCCTTTGTCGGATGGCTCTGGGAAGTATCTCTGCATCTGTTCGGCGACGGTGAGTTTGTAAATCGCGGTTTTTTTCACGGCCCGTGGCTGCCGATTTACGGAGCGGGAGGCGTTCTGGTGCTGGTGCTGCTGAAACGCTTGGCGGACAAGCCGCTGCTTTTATTCCTGGCGGCAGTAGGGGTCTGCGGTTTTGTCGAATACATGGTAGCCTGGTTCCTGTGGGAGACGCAGCACATGTACTGGTGGAATTACACCGGCTATTTCCTTAATCTCCAGGGCAGGATTTGCGCGGAAGGCATGATTGTATTCGGCCTGGGCGGATGCGCGATGATTTACCTGCTGGCTCCGCTCTTTGATGAAATTTTCAAGAGGATTCCCAAAAGGATTATGACCGTACTCTGTGTGGCTCTGATTGTCATATTTATTGCCGATACCGTTTACTCTATCATGTCACCCAATAGCGGAAAGGGAATTACCGACTATGAGCATCATGTGGAAAAGAAGATGCCGGAGGGCGGGAAAACTTTGGAACTGCAGTAGGAAAAGACAGAAAGCAGGAGAGAGGTTTTGCGCAAGCAGAGAGGTGAACAAATGGAACAGATACGGATGAACAAAGAAGCCATCAAAGAGGTCATTCCCCACAGAGAGCCGATGCTGATGATCGACGAGATTCTGGAAATGAAGCCGGGAGAATTTATAAAATCCGCAGCTTATGTGGATCCGGAACGGAATTATTTCAAAGGACATTTCCCGGGGGCACCGGTAATGCCGGGGGTGCTGACTGTGGAAGCCATGGCACAGACCGCGGACGTCCTGCTGCTTTCTTCGGAAAAATACGCGGGAACCATTCCCTATTTCATCGGAATCGATCAGGTGAAATTCAAGAGAAAAATCGAACCGGGAGATCGGATTATCATTGAGGCTAAGGTGGCGAAGGTCAATGAGGCCAAGGCAGTTGTGACCTGCGAAGCGGTTGTTTACAATAATGGGGAAGTTTCCACTACCGGCCTTGTGACGTTGGCTATGCGGTAAAATTGTCGAACCTTGTCAAAATTAATCGAATCAGATCGAATAAAACTCGAAAAGATCCCTTTTTTCAAGGGATTTTTCCATTTTCACCTGAAAAAACGGGTAAGGATCATGTGATTTTTTCCAATCCATGTGTTTGTGCAGTGCGCAGGCCGCCGGAGCATCCGTACTGCTGATGACAAAGAAACAGCAGGCAGGAGATACAGCCTGCATTCCTGCCTGCCGGAATTTGCGGCAGCGCGGGGCGCTTTTAGTCGTGGACTTTCATGCCGTGCAGCATTTTTACAAAGCCCGGATCGCTGTGGTCTACGATTTCGCTGTGACCCAGATCCAGCTTGGCGATTTCCCGCATATCCTCATCGCTGAGGGAGAAATCCCAGATGTCGATGTTCTGCTCCATGCGGTTTTTATGGACCGATTTCGGAATAACGACAACGCCGCGCTGCGTATTCCAGCGGAGAGCCACCTGAGCGGCGCTTTTTCCGTACTTTTCACCGATTTTCGTCAGAACCGGGTGGGTGAAGATTCCGTGGTTCCCTTCCGCGAAAGGACCCCAGGCCTGCGGCTGTACGCCGTATTCCTTCATCAGAGCCAGGGCGTTTTCCTGCTGGAAGAAAGGATGAAGCTCTACCTGATTGACTGCCGGGATAACCTCTACAGTTTCACACAGATCCGCTAAGCGGTTGGGATAGAAATTGCAGACACCGATGGCTTTCAGCTTTCCGTCTTTATAGGCTTCTTCCATAGCGCGGTAAGCACCGATATAATCCTTCATAGGCTGATGAATCAGATACAGATCCAGATAATCCAGTCCCAGATTTTTCAAAGAAGTCTCGATTGCCTGCTTCGCGCCTTCATAGCTGGCGTCCTGCACCCACAGTTTGGTAGTAATGAACAGTTCCTCCCGGGGAATGCCGCATTTGGCAATCGCCTGCCCGACAGCGGCTTCGTTCATGTAGGCAGCGGCTGTATCGATGAGACGGTAACCGCTGTTTATCGCGTCCAGCACCGCTTCTTCACATTGCTTGGGGTCCGGAACCTGAAAAACTCCGAATCCTTCCTGCGGCATTTTTATTCCATTATTCAGTGTTACATATTCCATTTTCAATACCTCCCTAAGTTTATTATTCCTGTTTTCTGCCCTTATTTTACCGCCTGCCGATAAAAAAGTACAATACGGATTGAAAAACGTGCTATAATTGAAATGAATAGTGAAATCAGGAGGTAATCTATGATCGAGATGTACTTATTGGAACAGCTGCTGGCTTTTTCTGAGTGTGGCACCCTTTCCGCGGCGTCGGAAAAGCTGCATGTTTCCCAGCCCGCCCTCAGCCATTCCATGCAGAAGCTGGAAGAACTCATGGGTGTCCCACTGTTTGAACGTACGAAAAACCGGATCGCCCTGAATGAGAACGGAAAGCTGACGGCCGACTGCGCGGCTAAAATTTTAGAACAGGAGAGGGAGATGATCGAGCGGGTGCGTCTGCTGGATCAGAGCCGCAGAACCATTACCCTGGGAGCCTGCGCTCCGGTTCCCGTGGCGGATCTGGTGCCGATTCTTTCGCGAGTCTACAGCGGCATGACCATAGCCTCCGAAATTCGAAACAGCGATGAGGAGCTTCTTGCGGGATTGGAGAAGAATCAGTATCAGATCCTTGTCCTCCATGAAAAGCCGGAGGGAGAAGAGCTGTATTTTGAAGCTTACCGAGAGGAACATCTGATGCTGCAGCTGCCGGAAAACCATCCCCTTTCCGCGAAAGAGCAGCTGTATCTTCAGGAAATTGACGGGCAGAACCTGCTGCTGTATACCAAGATCGGATTCTGGTACGAGTTATGCCGCCAGAAGCTCCCCAACGCGCATTTCCTTATGATGAACGAATTTGACGCCTTTGGAGAAGTCGCCGGAGCCGGGGCGTTTCCCTCCTTTGTAACAGAGGCAGCGGCGGGAGGGGAACTTCCCGAAGGGCGGAAGGCAATTCCGATTCTGGATGAAGAGGCCAATGTGACGTATTACTGCGTATGCGCGAAGAAAGATAAAAAGAGGTTTGAGCCGCTGTACCAGGGACTGCGCAGATTTGAAAAACATTCTGACAGATAACCAAAACTCCCAATCGATCATATATTAAAACGATTGGGGGTAATTTTTTTGTATAAAGTAGTAATCATCGGAGGAGGCTGGTCCGGCTGCGCCGCCGCGGTATCCGCGCGAAAAGCCGGAGCGGAAGTGACTCTTCTTGAGAAAACCGACCTTCTGCTGGGTCTCGGCAACGTAGGCGGCATTATGCGCAATAACGGCAGATTTACAGCGGCGGAAGAAAATATCGCTCTGGGAGCGCGCGAACTTTTTGACATTACGGATCGCTGCGCGAGGCATACGAATGTGAATTTCCCGGGACACAGGCACGCCAGCCTTTATGATGTGGTGAAGGTGGAACCGCAGGTGAGAAGCCTGCTCAAAGACATGGGCGTGGAGATTCGCCTCATGAGCAGAGCTATTGACGTGGAAAAGCGCCGGGAGGAGCCGATTGTCGTGGATCGGATCCTTCTGGCTGACGGCGAGAAGGTAGAAGGCGATGTCTTTATTGAAACGACAGGCTCAACCGGTCCAATGGGAAACTGTCTTACTTACGGAAACGGCTGCTGCATGTGCATTCTGCGCTGCCCGGCCTTCGGCCCGCGGGTCAGCATCACCCAGAAAGCCGGAAAAAGCGACATTATGGGAAAGCGCAAGGACGGGGCGTTCGGAGCGTTCAGCGGTTCCGGAAAACTGGAAAAAAGCTCTCTGTCGGATGAAATCCGGAAAAAACTGGAGGAAACCGGCGTAGCCGTAATTCCGGTGCCAAAAGAAGAGATTGTAAAAGAAAAACTGGATCTGAAAGTCTGCCAGCAGTACGCGCTCAATGAGTACGCGGAAAATATTATTCTGCTGGACACAGGCTACGCCAAAATTATGACCCCGTTCTTTCCTCTGGAGAGCCTGAGACGCGTGCCGGGATTTGAAAATGCCCGGTATGTGGACCCCTACGCGGGCGGAAAAGGAAACTCCATACGCTATCTGTCCGTGGCGGAACGGGAAAATACCATGAAGGCATCGGGCATAGAGAATATCTTCTGCGGCGGAGAAAAATCCGGACTGTTCGTCGGCCACACAGAAGCCATTTCCACCGGCAGTCTGGCGGGACATAACGCGGTGCGCTACTTAAAAGGCATGAAACTTCTGGAACTTCCCACCGGCCTTGCGATCGGTGATCTGATTTCCTTTGCCAACGAAAACCTGCGGCACGAAGACGGACTCATGACCAGATACACATTCGCGGGGGCCGAATATTTCAAGCGAATGAAAGAAAAAGGCCTCTATTCCACCGATCCGGCAGCAATCCGGGAGCGCGTCAGACGGTACGGGCTGGAGGATATTTACAGCGAGCGTATGCTCTGACGGGCCGCTGAAAATCAGACCACGGATTTGGAAGGCCACGTTGCGGGGTTCATGGGATCAGGAATGTGTTTCTCCATCGTTTCCTCGTAGAGGGCGGCTTTCTTTTCCAGATAGGAAAGTCGCTTTTGGGCTTCCGCCAGCTGCGCCTGAGCCGCTTCCTTCTGTTCTAAAATGATCTGATAGCGCTGCGGGATCGTCTCATCGCCTTCCAGGCAAAGTTCAATATAGTGCCGGATCGCGTGGAGAGGCATCCCGCAGTCACGCAGATACTTGACTCCGGTCAGCCAATTTATTGCTTCTTCATCGAAAATACGGTTGTTATTTTTATCCCGCCTAAGAGAGGGAACCAGTCCTTTGTCCGAATAAAACCGAATCGTATGTTCCGAAAGTCCGAGCAGGCGGGAAACTTCCTTGACTGTATACATAAAAAACTCCTCAAAAAAGATTGACTTCGAGTTGCTCGAAGGTGTTAAACTAATCATAGTACAGGCAGGAAATTCTGTCAAGAAAAGAGTAAAGGGAGGAGAACAATGGCATATTTAGGAGAAGAAATAAGAAAACTGGGATTCGGGCTGATGCGTCTGCCGCAGAAAGACGAAAAGATTGATGTGGAACAGGTGAAAGAAATGGTGGATCGCTTTCTGGAAGCGGGGTTTACCTATTTTGATACAGCATGGGCTTATGAGGGCAGCGAGGACGCCATCCGGCAGGCGCTGGTAGAACGGTATCCGAGAGAAGCGTACCAGCTGGCGACCAAAAATGCAGCCTGGATTAAGTGTAAAACCCGGGAAGAAGCGGTGAACCAGTTTGAGACTTCGCTGAAGCAGACAGGAGCGGGGTATTTTGACTATTATCTGCTTCACAATCTGGGAGAAAGGCGGACACAGTTTTTTGATGATTTTGATATGTGGAGCTGGATTCAGGAAAAGAAGAAGGAAGGCCTTATTAAACACGCGGGATTTTCTTTCCATTCCACGGCGGAAGAGCTGGATGAAATTCTGAATCAGCATCCGGAAATGGAGTTTGTGCAGCTGCAGATCAACTACGCGGACTGGGACAACCCGGCAGTCCAGTCCGGAGCCTGCTACGAAGTGGCGAGAAAGCACGGAAAGCCGGTCATTATTATGGAACCGGTCAAGGGCGGAATGCTGGCGACTCCGCCGGACTCGGTGCAGGAAATTTTTAAGAAAGCAGATCCGGACGCCTCCTGCGCTTCCTGGGCGATTCGGTTCGCGGCGGATCTGGACGGAATCATAACCGTACTTTCCGGTATGAGTAATCTGCAGCAGATGGAAGACAATCTCTCCTTTATGAAGGAATTTAAAGGACTTTCGGATGGGGAGAAAGAGGTTCTGAAAGCTGCCCAGGAAGAGATGAGCCGCATCCCGCTGATTCCATGTACCACTTGCAATTACTGTTCCAAGGTCTGCCCGGAAAATATCGGGATCTCCGGATCCTTTACAGCGCTGAATTATCTGACCCTTTATCAAAATCACGCGATGGCGCTGCATCAGGAAAACTGGCTGGTGGGCGGACACGGAAAAAAACGCGCCATAGACTGTATCCGGTGCGGAAAATGCGAACAGGCCTGTCCGCAGCATATCGAGATTCGAAAAGAGTTGGAAAACGTCGCCAACGCCTTTGATATGAAGAAGGAAGCACATCAGGCAGAATAAAAATCCGCATACAAATAGGGACTTTTCCTCTCTGCCCGGTTGACCGCCGGGCCTGCGGACGATATAATATAAACAACATATGTCAAAAACAGAAAAGAGGAATTTGAGAAGATGGAAGAAAACAAAAGAGAATGCGGCGATACCAGCTGCACGGAAGAATGCTGCAGCGGATGTGAACATGCGTGCGGAGGACAGCAGCCTGACAGCTTGATCGAACCGACGAACGAATATAATGATATCAAAAAAATTATCGGCGTTGTCAGCGGAAAAGGCGGCGTAGGAAAATCCCTGGTTACTTCATTGCTCGCGGTAACCATGCAGAGAGCCGGCTATAAAACAGCGATTCTGGACGCGGATATTACAGGCCCGTCCATTCCAAAGACGTTCAAGCTGGAGGAAAAAGCGGTCGCCAATGAGCTGGGAATTTTCCCGGTAAAGACCAAAACCGGAATCGAGACCATGTCCGTTAATTCCATTCTGGAAAACGACACGGATCCGGTTGTGTGGAGAGGCCCGGTCATCGCGGGAACCGTCAAGCAGTTCTGGACGGACGTGCTGTGGGGAGATATCGACTATATGTTTATCGACATGCCTCCGGGAACCGGAGATGTGCCGCTTACGGTCTTTCAGTCCATCCCGGTGGACGGTATTGTTATCGTGACCTCACCGCAGGAGCTGGTGTCCATGATCGTTACGAAAGCGGTAAAAATGGCGGAACTGATGAACATTCCGATTGTAGGTCTTGTGGAAAACATGTCCTACTTTACCTGCCCGGACAACGGAAAGGACTATCAGATTTTCGGCGACAGCCATATCGAAGAAGTAGCGGCAAAACACGGACTGGATATTCTGGGAAGAATTCCAATCGATCCGAAACTGGCGGCGGCCTGCGACAAAGGCATGATCGAGCTGTTTGAGGGAGAATGGCTGGAGGAACTGGCCCATAAACTGGAAAACATGAAATAAAGAGGAGAAGAAATATGAATTTACAGGGAAATTACTGGGTCCCCTGGGCAATGGCGGGAATAATCGCTGTTGTACTTGTCCTGGTCAGCCTTCAGACGAGGCGCAAAAATAAAAGAAAATAAAAGTATGAAAAAGAAGCAGTCTGCCGGAGCGAGAGCCGTTTCCGCATGGAACTGCTTCTTTATTTATCTATAACTTGTTTGCGATATCTACCGCTCGGCGGGCAATGGAAACGATGATTTTCGTTACCGCGCCTACAGCCAGAAGCCCAAGAGCGATAGCGCCCGCCATGGCGACTGTCTGGCTGCAGGTGGAGGCGGCGGCATCCAGATCTCCGTTCACCAGCTCCGCCATGGTATTGTACATCCCCGATCCGGGAACCAGGCAGAGAATTCCGGGAATAATAAAGACCGTCGCCGCGTCTTTAAAAAGTCTTGCTGCCAGATCGCTGAGCAGTCCTACAAAGCATGCCGCGAAAAAACAGGCGATTACCGTGGAAGCTTCAAAAAACAGGCACATCTGATAAAAGGTCCAGCCCAGACCGCCGATTGCGGAAGCGATAGGGATATGTCTGGCGGGTACATGAAAGATGATGCAGAATCCCAGAGTCGCAAACAGGGCACATACAAACGCCAGCAGAAGGGAAGTCATAAAATCGCACCTCCCAGCGTATTCCAGAGTTTGAGAATCATACCCGCGCCCGCGGCGAGGGAAATGGCGATGATAAAGGCTTCTACCGCTCTGGCCACTCCGGAGAGCATGTCGCCGGAGAGAAAATCCCGAATGGAGTTGGTAATGGCGACACCGGGGACAAAGATCATGACCGCCCCGATGATAATCGCGTTATAATTGGTATCGGGAATAAACGCTGTCGCGGTCCGGGCGAGGAAGGTCGCCACCGCGCAGCAGCAGAATCCCCGAATAAAGTAATTGATCTCATAACGGTTCAGCAGCAGAGATACAAGATAACTGATCCCGCCGAACAGAAAGGCGCAGAGAAAGTCGAGCATATTTCCGCCAAAGATCAGGGAGAAAAAGGAAGCGACCAGCGCCGCTCCGAGAAGGCGCACGGTAACGGGAAGCCGTTTGATATGATCAATTTCCTTCAGCCGTTTCATGCCGGCGTCCACCGAAAGATCCGTAGTCGTAAATTCCCTGGAAAAGCGATTGATCTCGGAAATTTTTGTAAGATCCGTGTCCCCGCCTCCGCGGATGCGTTTGATATAGGTGTACATATCACTGTTGTCGTCGCCGGAATCCAGTGACACAAAAATACCGGTCTGCATGGCGAACACTTCCACATACGGAATTTTACAGGCCTTGCAGATACGTTCAATCGTATCTTCCACGCGGTAGATCTCCGCGCCGCTTTTCATCATAATTTCCCCGGCTCTGACCGCCAGGATCAATACTTTTTTATGAAGAGGATTAATCATACTGAAACACCTTTCTCCAACATTTTTCTTTCTATAAGCAAATCCTGCCCCATTATAACAAATTTTCGGCAGGGGAGTAAATAAAGAAACACTTAAAACTTGCTGAAAATACAATGAATCATAACCTTTTCATTTGCGCGCAAATGTGGTAAAATCGATCGGGATAAATTTCGGGAGGGAGGAAGCCATGCGGCTGAACAAATACATCGCTCACGCCGGCATCGCCAGCAGGCGGAAAGCGGACGAGCTTACGATAAACGGAAATGTTAAAATAAATGGTTTGACAATGCGTGAACCCGGGTATAATGTGAAACCTGGGGATGTTGTAGAAGTAAACGGACAGCGGATCAGCGGACAGGAAAAGATGGAATATGTCCTGCTTAATAAGCCGAAAGGATATATTACTTCCATGCAGGATGAAAAGGGAAGGCCGGTTGTAACCGAACTGGTGGCGGATGTGGACGCGCGGCTGTTTCCGGTGGGAAGGCTGGACTACAATACGTCAGGAATGCTGATTCTCACAAACGATGGGGATCTGACCTATCGGCTGACCCATCCCAGGCATCAGGTAACGAAAACTTACCGGGCACTGGTGTCGGGCGTGCTGTCAAAGGAAAAGCTGTTCCGGCTGCGAAAGGGCGTGGATATCGGCGGATTTGTAACTTCACCGGCTCAGGTGAAAGTCATCCGGCAGGCGGAGCGCTCCGCGGTCGTGGATATAACGATACATGAGGGAAAAAACAGGCAGGTAAGAAAAATGTTCGCCGCAGTCGGCAATCCGGTTCAGGAGCTGCAGAGGACAGCCATTGGAGAACTGTACCTGGGCAGACTCAAGGAAGGTCATTACCGAAAACTGACGAGGAGCGAGATTGAGTATTTGAAGAACTTGTAAAGGAGGAAGGATATGCTGAAATTAGAACATATTGCCTGGGATCTTCCGGATGGAGAGGAAATCATCCGGGATATTGATATTACAGTTGGAAACCAGAAAATGGTAGTTGTAACCGGCCCCAACGGAGGGGGAAAGACAACTCTGGCAAAGCTGATCGCCGGAATTGTAAAGCCGGCATCCGGAAGAATTCTGCTGGACGGAGAGGATATTACCGGCGCTAATGTAACCGAGCGGGCGAAAAAAGGAATTGCTTACGCGTTTCAGCAGCCGGTCAAATTCAAGGGTCTGACGGTACGGGATCTTCTGGAACTGTCTTCCGGCGGAGCGCTGGATCATGATGGAATCTGCCAGCTTCTTGGAAATGTGGGCTTGTGCGCGGACGAATATATTGATCGGGAAATGAGCGCGGCTCTGTCTGGCGGGGAAAGCAAGCGGATTGAAATCGCGACGGTTCTGGCGCGGAATGCCAAGCTTTCCATCTTCGATGAGCCGGAGGCGGGTATCGATCTATGGAGTTTTACCCGTCTGGTGGAAACTTTCCAGGAACTGCAGAGGGAGAAGAAGGGCACGCTCCTTGTGATTTCCCATCAGGAGAGGATTTTGTCCATTGCCGATGAAATTATTGTAATTGCCGACGGAAAGGTCAGAGCCGCGGGACCGAGAGACGAGGTTCTCCCGACCCTGCTTTCGGAAGAGCGGACCGTGCGGTGTCCGCAGGGAAAGGAGGATATCTGCCGTGAATAAGATAACCGAAACACTGCTCAAAATTGTTTCCGAATATGACGGAGATTTTAAAGGAGCGTTCAATATCAGAGAGGACGGACTGTGCGCGGGGCGCCAGTCCACGGATAATATAAAGATTGAATCGAAAAAGGACAAGCCGGGGCTTGAAATCCATATTAAACCGGGAACCAAAGGAGAAAAAGTATTTATTCCGGCCTGCGTAACCAGAGGAAATATCGACGATCTGGTCTATAACGACTTTTTCGTGGGAGAAGGCGCGGATGTAACGATCATTGCGGGCTGCGGCGTTCACTCTGACGATGAGGAAGAGGCGCGCCACAACGGAATTCATCGCTTCTTCCTGGAGAAGGGCGCCCATGTGCTGTATACGGAAAAACATGTGGGAACGGGATCCGGTACGGGAGCAAAGCGAATTGATCCGGTAACGGAAGTGAACCTGGCGGAAGACGCCAGCCTGGAAATGGATACGGTTCAGATTCGGGGCGTGGACAGCACGGTGCGGAAGACAACGGGAACTCTGGCCGCCCGGGCAAAGCTGGTTGTGAGGGAACGGATTATGACCGATGGTTATGAAACTGCGCAGACCGATTTTGATGTAACGCTGGCAGGGGAGGATTCCGGCGCGGATTTGGTTTCCAGATCTGTAGCGAGGGGACACTCCCATCAGATTTTCAACTCCTGTATCCGGGGAGAGAACCGCTGTACCGGACATTCCGAATGCGACGCTATTTTAGCCGATGAAGGCACCGTTTCCGCGGCGCCGGCGCTGGAAGCCTCTCATGTGGACGCGGAGCTGATTCACGAAGCGGCGATCGGAAAAATCGCGGGTGAACAGATTCTCAAACTGCGTACTCTGGGATTGACCGAAGAAGAGGCGGAAGAACGGATTATATCCGGATTCCTGAAGTAAAAAAACGTGGAGCGTTTCCTGAACATACAGGGAGCGCTCTTTTTTTGCAGCCGATCGGATTAGAATATTTGTTTTAAAAGCACAAATATTAGGAAAAAATATACAAAAAAATGTATTATAACAGCGAATTGTATTTTTAGATCATTTTAATATGGATTCATTGTACATAAAATAGAAAGAAAAAAAGGGGTAGTGCAATGGAGACGATGGAGATCAAGTTTTACGATTTAGGAAAGAGAATACAGAGCGCAAGGAAAGAAAGGGGACTGACGCAGGAACAGCTGGCAGAGAAGGTTGGTGTGGGAAACAGCCATATCAGCCATGTGGAAACAGGAAAAGCTGTGCCGAGCTTTGCGCTGGTGGTTAATATTATGAACGCGCTGGGAGTCACGCCGGATGAGTTGATTTGTGGCTATATTAATAATACCAGCGCCAATATACCGCTGAAAAAGGAAATTGCCGGCATCCTCGAAGATTGCTCCGCGAGAGAGCTGCAGTTTTTCAGCGGGTGCCTGATGATCCTCAAGACACTGCTGCGCAGTTATGACAGTGCAAAGGAAGAAGGATGACGTATCTGTATCATTTCACGGCATCTGCGCTGGAGGGATTTGCCATTTGCTGTATTTTAAGTATCTTGCGGGAGTCGTATTGGGATATAAAAAAGATCGTACCAATCGTTATTATTCTTGCTGGCTCAGCCACAATTCTGGATGAATGGAATATTGAAATCAATATAGGGATCAATCTGGTGATGATTGCCGCTTTGATAAAAATTTTCTATCGCAGGAAAATAGTTGATTCCATATTCGATACCGTTTGCAGCGCGATGATGTTTATCACGATAGAGATGCTTATTACAGCGTGTCTGTGTCAGATAGAACCACAGTTCACAGAAAATCGAAAAGGGATGATTATTTACTTATCGGGGCTGGATATTGGCTTTTTTCTGCTTTATAAGCTTACAAGGGAGCAGAAGTTTGTACAGTCATATTACGCAAAGTATCAAAATGGGATTTGGCTCATTTGTCTTAATTTCATATTAATTCAATTGGCAGAAATGTATAACTGGAACCAAACAGACACAATCGATATCAGCATTATAATACTTGTCCTGGCAGCGGTTACGTCTAATATGCTTCTGGCATTCAAGCTGATTAAAAATCAGCAGCAGAAAGAAGAGCTGAATAGGCAGAAGGAACTGATGGAACTGAAAGAGGGATTCCTGCGGCAGATGGCGGCGGAACAGCACGATTTCGCAAAGCATCTGCGGACAATCCGAGCGCTGATTCTCAAAGACGGGGAAGGAACGGGAAATGTTTCGGAGGCAGCAGCGTATGTAGAAGAACTGATCGCTTCCAGAAACGAGCGGAAAGGAACCGTGTATACGGGAGACAGCGTGCTGTCGGCGGTTCTGCAGGACAAACAGCGGGAGGCGGAGCAAAAGGGAATTTCCTTCAGTGTGCTGGCGAGAGACACAAACGCCCGGATGCCTCTTTCTCAAATCGAGATGGTGGAGCTGGCGGGCAATCTCCTGGATAATGCCTTTGAAGCCGTCGAAGGCATGGAGCCGGACAGGCGAAAAGTACTCTTTGAAACAGGGGAGCAGAAGAGCGGCGTGTTTTTTCAGACGATCAACAGTCTGCCGGAAGACTCTCTGGAATCCGAACAGATGCTGAAAACAGGTGTGTCCACCAAAAAAGGAAAGCTGCGGGGATACGGCCTTTCCAATATAAAGCGCGTTGCCGAAGAACACGGCGGACGCGTTGAGATTCAAAAAAATGAAGAGATCGTTGTTATCCGCGTGCTATTTCAGTAATTCTTCCGGACAGTCCGGTTCTCCATGATGGAAAAGTGTCGAAGTGCTTGTAGCGGCGTCTGCGAAAAATACCAGTGCCAGTGTGAAAACCGGCAGAACTTTGTAAACCATTTTTTTAAACATTGTGTTGTCCTCCCATTCACTTTGTTCGTTTGAAATAACGGTAAACAGACTGCATAATCAACTGGGCAGCCTGCATGACTAGGTACCATATCCCGCAGTGTTGTAAATAAGACGGAGCCAGAACGAATGTAAGAACCAGGCTCCATCCGAGCGTTAAAAGCACCGACAAGCGCTTGCAGAGCCGGTACCGCTCTTTCGTTTTAAACGGACGTTTGTAAGATGCAATCGGGGACAGCAGACAGATGAGAACCGCGCTGACCCACAGAACGACCAGATAGCCGGACTGCAAAAGCGAAAGTCTGGGAAGGAGCAGGATTTCCGCTCCCATCGTAACAAGCCCCATACAAAAGCAGCCGATGTTGGTTCTGACATGAATTCCGCCGGAGAAGGTCCGGACTGTGCAGGACATGGCCAGACACAGAAGAAACTCCGGAAAATAACCGAGCAGAAAAAAAAGAACCCCGTAAAGAACGGTTTTGATGGACTCGTTCCGCAGAAGTTCGGACGCGTAGGAAATTTTCAGCCGATCCGCTTCGCTGAGTCCGGGCTGCGATAAGAGCACTTTGCTGAATTTTGCCAATATAATCACCTGCTTTCCCGCATGCGCATTTATCTGCAAACATCACACTGCTGAATATAAGAGGGAATGATCGGCAGCGCAAGCGTTGCGGCACGAAGTTACAGAATACGTCATAAAAATGTTCAAAGTATGGGCACAGACAGGAGGTGCAGCAAATGAAAGGACTGATTGTTGAAGATGAAAAGGCGGACGCGGAAGAGCTGGAGGAACTGCTGAAGGTTCTTCAGCCGGAACTTTCCTGCAGAGTATTCCGTGATGGCGAGATGGCCCTGCGGTGTATACGCCGGCAGCAGGAACCGATCGACATTTTCTTTATTGACCGGAAGCTTCCGCAGATGGATGGATTTACACTGGCTTCAAAGATCCGAGAGATTCCCGGCTACACTCTGACACCGATTGTCTTTGTAACCGGATATTCCATGGGACAGCTGGACGCGTTTCACGAATATCACTGCTACAGCTATCTGGTAAAACCTCTGACAAAAGAATCGGTAGAACGCAGCATCGGCTCTCTGCTGCAGAATCTGGATCAGCAGCAGGCGCGTAGAAAAATGAAACGGGTGATTCCTCTTATCATTGGAGATGACCTTAAATATGTAGACGCGAACGCGATATTGGGAGTGGAAGTCCTGGGGAGGAACTGTTATGTTTATGCGGGGAAACGCAGCTATCCTTTGCTGTATAAAAATATGGAGACCGCCCTTAAAGAAATCGGCGAACCCTATTGCGTGCGATGCCACAGATCCTATGCGGTCAATTTGAAGAACGTGATCGATATTCAGAAACTGCGGAGAAATATCTGGTCACCCGTTTTTCCGGTGGAAACGATCTTTCACTGTGAAATCAGCAAATCGTATTATCCCAGAATCATGGAACTTTATAAAGAAGTTCTGACAAACGATCTCCTGTAAAAACAGGCAGCTGGCTTTCGAGAAGACTAAGGCGGAATGCCAGCTGCCTCTTGGCTTTTTTGGAAAACGTGATAGAGTCTCTGCTATTTGTGACAAACTTTCTTTTTTCGCGTTTTGTGGTATGATAGAAAAAAGAGAGCATTATTCGGATAGAATGAACAGCAGGGGGGGAAATAGATGATGTATCGTACGATAAAAAAGTTATATTTTGAACCATCTTCCAGATGCAACTTAAATTGCGCTATGTGTTTTCGAAACTCATGGATTGGGGAAACCCACGGTGATTTGGAGATGCGTCTTTTTTATAAAGCGCTAAAGGATGAAGAGGCTCTGCGTGACACCCATACCATTTTCCTCGGGGGAATGGGAGAGCCACTTGTGCACCCCTGTATTTTCGAAATGATCCGATGTAGTAAAGAACAGGGGAAGCGGGTGGAACTGATTACAAATGGTACAATGCTTACCCCGGAGGTATCCCGCAAACTGGTTGCGGCGGGACTGGACAAACTCTGGGTTTCCATCGACAGCTTTGAAGCGGAGCAGTATGAGCAGCTTCAGCGCGGCAGTAAATTTGCCCTTATCACCCGGCAGATCCGGGAGTTCAGCCGTGTTCGACAGAATACGGAGACGGAACTGGGAATCAGTTTTGTCCTTATGAAAAGTAACCTTCCCCAGTTAATGCATATGCAGCGATATTGCTGTGAAATTGGCGCGGACGATGTAAATCTGAGCCATATGATTCCCAATACAGAAGATGTGGTGGAAGATACGCTGTGGCAGTTTACCGAAAATGCGCAGACTCTGGATGAATTCAGTAAGCCGATTGTCGCCCGGTTCCGCTTTCAGACGACCGATTTTGATAAACTTTACGGGCAAAATCCCATTGTGTCCATGATGAATGAAAAAATGGAGCTTTTATGGCGCGGAAAGGTGCCGGAGCGGGAAAAAGATCGGTGCCGGTTTGTGGCGGAAGGGAATTGTTTTATCAGATGGGACGGAGCGGTTACTTCCTGTATGGGACTTTTGCACAGCGCGGAAACCTATCTGGATCACGAAAAACGGATGGTCTGGCATCACGCTTTTGGCAATTTGAAAGAACAGCCATTGCATGCAATTTGGAATAGTGAAGAGTACCGTGCTTTTCGTAAGCGGGTGATGGAATTCGACTTTTCTCCGTGTATCAACTGTGGCGGCTGTGATCTGCGGGAGGAAAATCAGACGGATTGTGTGGGCAGTCCGGCTCCCACCTGCGGCGCCTGTCTGTGGGGGCAGGGGTTTATCCGGTGTCCATAGCGTGAGATGAATGATGCTGAATAAATATACGAATAGTATAATAAAAATGCTAAAAGCTATTGATTTTTCGGAAAAATAAAGGTATGATAGTGTGTATATTTTTCATTTACCTTGCTAAGGTGATAAAGGAGACAGCAAATGAAGAAACCTTTTAAAATTTTTATTGACGGCGGCGAAGGAACAACTGGTCTGAAGATCCACGAACGGTTCCGAGGAAGGCAGGATCTGGAGCTTTTACAGATTGAGGAAGAAAAGCGAAAAGACCCTGAGCAAAGGCGGCGGCGAATCAATGAATCGGACATCACCTTTCTCTGTCTGCCCGACGCGGCGGCCAGAGAAGCGGTTTCTATGATAGAGAAAGATAACGACCATACGAAAATTATCGATGCTTCCACAGCGCACCGGATCTCTCCGGACTGGGCATATGGGTTCCCTGAGCTTTCAGGGGAGCACAGAGAGCGAATCCGGACTTCCAGCCGGGTGGCGGTGCCGGGCTGTTATGCCAGCGGATTTATTTCCTGTGTATACCCTCTTGTGCAAGCAGGCGTGATGCCAAGGGATTATCCGGTCACCTGCCATGGCATTTCCGGATACAGCGGAGCGGGAAAGAAGATGATCGCGGTTATGGAAGGCGGCGATAAGCCCAGGGAATGTGAGTCTCCCAGACAGTACGCTCTGGGGCAGAGCCACAAACATCTTCCGGAGATGCAGAAGATCTGCGGGCTTTCTTACAAGCCGATGTTCAATCCGATTGTGGATGATTATTACAGCGGAATGGTGGTATCGGTGCCCCTGCATGTACGGTGCCTTACGAAACCATACACAGTGGAAGAAATTCACCGGATTCTCAGCGAACACTATGCGGGACAGACCTTTGTCAAGGTGATGGAACCGGGCGGGACGGAAACCTTAAAAGACGGATTCCTTCCGGCGAATACACTGGCGGACACCAATCTGATGCAAATTTTCGTCTGCGGAAACGAAGAGCAGATTCTGATCGCTTCCCGTCTCGATAATCTGGGGAAAGGCGCTTCCGGCGCGGCGGTGCAGTGCATGAATATTATGATGGGGATTGATGAAACCACCGGATTGCTTTAGAACGAAGCGGTGAGTTGTATCCTGCGGCGGCAATTCAAGCCAGATGGATACAAAAGTTTCCCTTTTGGAAGCTTACGATTTTGAGAAAAGCGGAACTGAAGCGGATTTTCATAAGAATGAATCCGCAAACCCATTACTTTTGTATCCACCTGGGGCCTTTCTCAGGCAGGGGATACAAAATTCAAAAAAACAAACATTGAGGACAGAAAGGATAAGGAAAAGATGAATTATATTGACGGAGGGGTGTGCGCTCCGGCAGGTTTTCAGGCGGCCGGCGTGCATTGCGGAATCAGAAGCAAAAACACAGAGAAAAAGGATCTGGCGCTGATCGTCAGTGACAGATTGTGCAGCGCGGCGGCTGTATATACGACGAATAAAGTAAAGGGCGCGCCCATCGCGGTGACGAAAGCCCATCTGGAAAATGGAAAAGCCCAGGCAGTAATCTGCAACAGCGGAAATGCCAACACTTGCGCGCCCAACGGACGGGAAATTGCGGAGAAAACCTGCCAGCTGACCGCCGAATATACCGGCATACCGGCAGAGGATATTATCGTTTGCTCCACCGGAGTCATCGGGGAACCTCTCAGCATGGAGCCTTTTGAACGCGGCATGGGTCCACTTGTCCAGGCTCTGAGCGCGGACGGGGGAACGATGGCGGCGGAAGCCATTATGACGACGGATACGGTTTCCAAGGAATGTGCCGTAGAATTTGAACTGGGCGGCAAAACCTGCCATATTGGCGCGACGGCAAAGGGAAGCGGTATGATTAACCCCAATATGGCAACTATGCTTTCCTTTATTGCCACGGACGCGGCTGTTTCCCCGGAAATGCTGCAAAAAGCCTTGTCGGAAGACATTAAAGATACATACAACCAGCTCAGCGTGGACGGAGATACCTCCACCAACGATACAGTGGCGATTATGGCCAACGGAGCGGCGGGAAACAAAGAGATTACAGAAGAAGGAGCGGAATTTGAGACCTTCTGCCGCGCCCTGAGAATGGTAACCGAGGTACTGACAAAAAAACTTGCCAGAGACGGAGAAGGCGCCACAAAACTCATCGAATGCCAGGTGAAAGGCGCTCCGGATGCAGATGCCGCGAGAATCCTCTCAAAATCTGTAATTTCTTCGGATTTGTTTAAGTCCGCTATGTTCGGGGAGGATGCCAACTGGGGAAGAGTCCTCTGCTCCCTGGGCTATGCGAGAGCTGACTTTGACGCCAGCGATATTCAGGTAGAAATGGGTTCTGGGAAAGGCGTGATAAAAGTCTGTGAACATTCGGCGCTGTATCCTCACAGCGAAGAAGAGGCGGCGGAAATTCTGGCGGAAGAAGAGATTACAATTTATGTGGATTTGCATCAGGGCAAGGGCGAGGCAAAAGCCTGGGGCTGTGATTTAACCTACGATTATGTTAAAATAAACGGGGATTATCGTTCATAAGGAGGGCTAAGCGGTGGTAAATCAAAAGTATTTAGATAAAGCGGAAGTCTTAGTCGAAGCCCTGCCGTACATTCAGCGGTTCAACCGTAAAATTATCGTCATTAAATACGGCGGCAGCGCGATGCTGGACGAAGATCTGAAGAAAAAAGTCATTGAAGACGTTGTACTTTTAAAGCTGGTCGGCTTTAAGCCGATTATTGTTCACGGCGGAGGAAAAGAAATCAGCCGGTGGGTGGAAAAAGTGGGGATGGAACCCCGTTTCATAAAGGGCCTGCGGGTAACAGATGAGGATACGATGGAACTGGTGGAAATGGTTCTGGGCAAAGTCAATAAAGAACTGGTGACCCTGGTTCAGTCTCTGGGAGTAAAAGCCGTCGGCGTCAGCGGAAAAGACGGCGGGATGCTCCGGGTGTCCAAAAAGCAGGTGGAAGGCGGAGATATCGGTTATGTAGGGCGGATTGAGGAAGTAAACCCAAAGGTTCTGTATGATCTGCTGGAAAAGGACTTTCTGCCGATTGTATTCCCGGTGGGACTGGACGAACATTTTCATACCTACAACATTAACGCTGATGACGCGGCCTGCGCCATCGCGAAATCGGTCAACGCGGAAAAGCTGGCGTTCCTGACAGACATTGACGGTGTATATAAAGATCCGGATGATCCGAAAACTCTGATCCCGGAACTTTATGTAAATGAGGCGGAGCAGCTGATTGAGGATGGATATATCGGAGGGGGAATGCTTCCGAAACTCAACAACTGTATTGACGCGATCCGCTGCGGCGTCTCCAGAGTCCATATCCTTGACGGGCGAATCCCTCACAGTATGCTGCTTGAAATTTTTACGGACAAGGGAGCCGGAACGGCGATTTTATGCGAAAGAGAGGCGAAATACTACAATGAAGAAGATTGATGTCAAAAAGATGGACCGGGAGAAAATCGTAGGCACCTACGGGCGTTTTGATCTGGTGGCGGATCATGGAAAGGGCGCCGTATGCGTCGATGAGGAAGGAAAGGAATATATCGACTTTACCGCGGGGATCGGCGTGAACTCCCTGGGATTCTGTGACGATGAATGGGTAAAGGCGGTCACGAAACAGCTCAAAAAACTGCAGCACGTTTCCAACCTTTTCTATACAGAACCGCAGGTGCGGGTCGCGGATATTCTGACTCAAAGAACCGGTATGAAAAAAGTCTTTTTCGCCAATTCCGGCGCGGAAGCAAATGAAGTAGCTATTAAAACAGCCCGCAAATACAGTAACAACAAGTACGGAAATGATATCAACTGGATTGTGACGCTGGAAAACTCTTTTCACGGGAGAACCATGGGCACGATTACCGCTACCGGCCAGGATGCCTATCATAAGGATTTTTATCCATTTTTGGGACATTTCGCTTACTGCAGGCCGGATGATATTGACGATCTTTATGAGAAAGTAACGGATCAGACCTGTGCCATTATGATGGAAATGGTGCAGGGAGAGGGAGGCGTTGTCAATCTCAGTAAGGAGTTTGTCAAGGCCGCGGAAGAATTGTGCCAGAGAAAGGATATGCTGCTGATTATCGATGAGGTTCAGACCGGGATCGGCAGAACGGGAAAACTGTTCGCCTATGAATACTTTGACGTGAAGCCGGATATTGTGACGTTTGCCAAGGGTATCGGCGGAGGACTTCCGATTGGAGGAGCCCTGTTCGGCGAGCGGGCCTGTGATGTGCTGAAGCCGGGAAATCATGGCACAACCTACGGAGGGAATCCTGTGGCCTGCGCCGGGGCGCTGGAAGTGTTAAACCGTATGGACGACGCGTTTCTCAAAGATGTGGAAGAAAAAGGCGCCTATTTGAAAGAAAAACTGCTGGCAATTCCGGAAGTGGCATCTGTTTCCGGCATGGGTCTGATGATAGGTGTTGAATTGAAGAAAAAGAATGCCAAAGACACGGTGAACGAAGCATTGGAAAAAGGCCTGATGATCCTGACAGCAAAGGAAAAAATCCGGCTTCTGCCGCCCCTTACAATTACCTATGAAGAGATCGACAAAGGTCTGAAAATCTTAGAAGATGTCTTAAAATAGCTTTACGCCTATAGAATAAAAAGCCTTCGGTCTGCACATAAATAAGATAGGGAAGAAACGCCCGCGCTTAAGGGGAGCAAAGCGAGGATGCGAGGACCTTATTTATGGCTAACAAGGTTGAAATCTGTGGGGTGAATACGGCAAAACTGCCCCGCTATAGGGACAAAGAGATGATGGAAATGATCGAAAAGGTCAAGGCGGGAGATGAAGAGGTAAGAGAGGAATTTATAAAAGGGAATCTGCGTCTTGTGTTAAGCGTAATTCAGAGATTTAACAATCGGGGAGAAAATCCCGATGATCTGTTCCAGGTGGGATGCATCGGACTGATTAAAGCCCTGGATAATTTCGACACATCCCATGGCGTAAAATTCAGCACCTATGCGGTGCCAATGATTATCGGGGAAGTGCGGAGGTATCTTCGGGATAACAATAGTATCCGTGTATCCCGTTCTCTTCGGGATACGGCATACAAAGCGCTGCAGGCGAAGGAAAAGCTGGAGCGTCTGCTGCAGCGGGAGCCTAACGTGACGGAAATTGCCAAAGAACTGGATATGAAGCGGGAAGATATCGTGTTGGCGTTGGATTCCATCCAGGATCCGATTTCACTATTTGAACCGGTTTTTCACGATAACGGAGATGCGGTCTATGTGATGGATCAGGTCAAAGATATGAAGAATACAGACGCTAAGTGGATTGAGAATATCTCCCTGTCTGAAGCGATGAAAAAGCTTTCCCCCAGGGAACGAAATATTCTTACGATGCGTTTCTTTGAGGGAAAGACCCAGATGGAAGTGGCCCAGGAAATTTCCATCAGCCAGGCGCAGGTATCCAGATTGGAAAAAAACGCGCTTAAATACATGCGCAAATACGTGTAGACACTGGAAGCACCACCAGGAAAGGCAAGTGAAAATGTGTCCCCTTTTCAGATGTAGAAACAGAAAACTATATTTGAAAAGGGGCCTTTTATAATTTTTGCAATCGATAAAATTATCCATAATTTATGGGTGTTTTCTTGAACATAGATTTTATGCTTGTCTAAGGCCTTTTCCCTTGACTTCTCTGATCCAAAGGGGATATACTTGAGTATAAAATGAAAACGGTTACAATCATAGAAAGGGGGAAGAAGGATGGACGACAGAATTGATATACAGGAATTTTATAAAGGTTTGGACATTATGTTCCAGAAAAAAGACAGCAAAGAAACCATGCGGTATCTGGATAGCTGGCTGAAAACGGCAGAAGAAAAAGCAGATCGCTCTGGGATTGTGGCAGTCTGCAACGAGCTGGGAGGTTTGTGCCGTGTGACCGGACAGATTGAACGGGCTAAGGAGCTTTACCGCAGAGTACTGGAAAATCTGGAGCAGATGGGACTTTCGAGCACAGAGCATTACGCGACAGCGCTGATCAATATGGGAGATGTCTATATCAATGGAAAGGAACCGCAACAGGCGCTGGAGCTGTTTCTAAAGGCAAGAACACTGCTGGAAAAATGCGGCCTGACCGGGGATTACCGTATGGCGGCGCTGTGCAATAATATCAGCGCGATCTACCGAGATACCGGTCAGTTCGCGGAAGCGGAGCAGGATCTGGATATCGCCTTCCGGATTATACGAGGGCTTCCCCAATACAGGGGGGAATTGGCCACAACCTATATTAATCTGGGCGAACTGCAGGTGCGGCAGAACAAACTGGAAATGGCAAGAGAAAGCTTTGAAGAAGCGATTCGGATTTTTGAAGAGGATACCGGAGGTCAGGACGTTCATTATTCCGCGGCTTGTGCCGGACTGGGTGAAGTCTTTTTTCTTACGGGAAGACTGGAGGAATCCGAAAAATATTATGAGAAGGCGATGCGGCTGATCGAGCGTGATTTCGGAAAGACTCCGTATTACAGTATGATGGCGGAAAATCTGCAAAAGGTCCGCCAGAGCCGGCAAAAGCGGTAGCCAGGGACGGAGGTAGCAGACTATGAAAGGAATGGAGCTTGCGAAAGCGTATTTTGAAGAGTATGGAATTCCGATGATTGAGACAAGCTTTTCCCAGTATCAGGGCCAGATTGCGGCAGGGCTTGTGGGAGAAGGATCGGAATGTCTGGGATACGACGATGAATTTTCTCAGGATCACGATTTTGGACCGGGGTTTTGCGTCTGGATTCCAGAAGATGTTTACCGGGAAATCGGCAATGCCATGCAGGCGGCTTATGACAGCCTGCCGAAAACTTATCGCGGTTTTACGCGAATTCAGTCGGCGCAGGCGGACAAGCGTGTCGGAATATTTTCGTTGGAACGATTTTATCAGAAATATACAGGTCTTACCCATGCTCCTAAGGATAATTTGGAATGGTTTCGTATACCAGAGAGCTTTCTTGCTACTGCAGTAAATGGACAGGTTTTCCGTGACCCAATGGGAACTTTTTCGCAGATACGGAGTATTCTGAAAGATTTTTATCCTTTGGATGTTATGAAAAAAAAGCTGGCGGCGAGGGCTGCTGTTATGGCACAGGCGGGACAGTACAATTATCCCCGCTGTATGAAACGGGGCGACAGCTACGCGGCGTATCTGGCCTGCGGAGAATTTGTGCGAGCGGCGCTTTCCGCGATTTATCTGCTGAATGAACGCTACATGCCCTTTTATAAATGGGCGTTTCGGGGTGCAGATGAGTTGAAGATCCTTTCTGGAACGGTCCATGAACTGAAGGAATTAGTACTGCTCAGTGACGAAATGGAAAACCGGAGCCGGAAGGAATGGTTAATAGAAGATATATGTATTGAAGTAGGAAGGGAACTGAACCGGAAGGGCTTTACACGTACAACAGATGCGTTTCTGCAAAGTCATGGCGAGGAACTGATGAGGAGCATTCGCGACCAGAGGCTCAGCAGTCTTCCGATTATGGTGGATTGTAGATAAAACAAACATCTCAAAAATGAAAGAAGGAATACCGTAAAAAGGAGGGAGATTATGCGAGAAGAAATAAAACGAAAAAACAGCCAGAAAGATGAATTGATCAATCAGATCATTGAGATGGAGTGGGAGATGTTCGATCATGTTCACAACGCGGGGGGGCGTGCTCCATGTCAGGATGACGAATGGACTTTTTATACAATGAGGTACAGCCAGCATAACGCGTTTAGCGCCGATACCCTGAAAAGCTATGAGCAAGATCTCCTGCAGGCAATTCGGGAGGGGCGGAACCTTCTGACTGAAAAATACGCCTATATGATGGAATTTACAGATCCCGATTATTTTGATCAGAATCTGAGAGATCATCTGCCGCGGATTTCGCCGGAAAAAGCGGAATTGGTGGATCAGATCGCAAACCTTCTGATTCGGGGAGAAAAAGAATTCGCGGAACAGTATCCGATTTTCAGCGGTACAGGACGGCCTCTTTTCGGAACCGGGGAACAAGATGTGTCTTTTCATATCTACGCGATTGGAGAACTGAAAACCTATTCCGTAAGAACCCTGCTTTTGTACCTTCAGGATATACATAAAGAGAGGAATCCTTCTTTTGTGATTCACAGGACAACGGCGGAGTTTTATGGATACAAAAATTTAGACGATGCGGAACAAAAACTGAGAACCAGATGAGAATGAGCAAAAATTGAGGGAGGGCGTTTGATGAATGATGAGCAGCTCTATACGATTGGTGAAGTAAGTAAAATTTGTAATGTTTCCAGAAAAGCGCTGCGCTTTTATGACAAGATTGGCATTATCCGCCCGGATAAAATCTCCGAGGAAAACGGTTACCGGTTTTACAGCAGAGAAACGGTGCTGTTTGTGCCGGTTATTAAGTATTTTAAACAGATGGGCTTCAAGTTGGAGGAAATGAGGGAATTTCTGAAGGGCAGCTCCTACTCTGCTCATGAAAAGGGGTTTCGGGAAAAAATCGCGGAACTGAAAAAACAGGAAGAAGAAATTCATACCGCGTATACCTCCGTTCAGGACTGGTATGATCTGATTGTAGAGGCAGAAAGTGTGATCGAAAATCAGGTTACAGAGGTTTCCGTCAAATACAGCGACGCGTTAACTACCTGTTATCTGGAACAGGACTTCAATTATAATTATATGGATTCTATCATCAATATTAACTGGACGAACTACCTGGAGGAAATCGGGAAGGCTATTACCGGACCGGTTATTTTATGGTTTCCTAATTGCAGAGAAAAAATGCAGGGGAAACCGACAAAAGCGAGGATCCTGCAGAAAATTATTTCCGACTGCGGAAATAATCCGGTTATGACTCTGGGCGGCTGTATGGTGGCGTCCTGCTATCATATTGGACCCCATGAAACGATCCGTGAAACATATGATAAAGTTTTCAGATGGACACAGGAGCACGGATATCGGTGTGGAGAAGATTCGACTGAGCGATATGTGACTGATTACTGGACAACCCGAAAGAGCGAGAATTTTGTTACGGAAGTAATTATTAAGGTAACAAGAAATTAAGAAAGGAAATCAAACAGGAAAGGAGATTTTTATGGATATAAAAGATTTGATCCCTCAGGATGAGAAGGGACAGCTTAGAATTATACAGGAGCTGGTGCCGGGTAAGCAGATCACTCTGGCCCATGTCATCGGCGGACCGAGACCGATTGTATATAAAAAACTGGGATTGAATCCGGAAATTGATTATCAGAATTCGGCAATCGGAATTCTCAATGTGAGTCCTCAGGAATCGGCTGTTATTGCCAGTGATATAGCCATCAAGGCGGGGGATGTATACCTTGGATTTGTGGATCGATTCAGCGGAACGCTAATCATAACAGGGAGATTGTCCGAGGTAGAAACCGCTATGAATGAAATCGTTGAATATTTCAAAAATGAACTGGGTTATACGACCTGCGACATTACAAGAAGGTAGGCGCCCGCGATGCGAAAGATCATATTTATCGGACGCAGTGAAGCGGGAAAAACAACGCTTACCCAGGCATTAAAAGGGGAGACGATTACTTACCACAAGACCCAGTATGTGAATAATTATGACGTTATTATCGATACGCCGGGAGAGTACGCTGAAACAAAGACTTTGGGCGGAGCACTGGCAGTTTACTCTTACGAAGCAGATGTGGTAGGGTTGCTTTTAAGTTCGATTGAGCCTTTCTCCCTGTATCCGCCTAATATTACGACTCTGTGCAATCGGGAAGTAATTGGAATTGTAACCAAAATTGAACATCCCTTGGGGGACCCTGAGCAAGCCGCGGAGTGGCTGCGTCTTGCCGGCTGTGAAAAAATTTTTTTTGTAAGCGCCTATACGGGAGAAGGGCTGGCTGAGCTTCTGGAATATCTGAAAGAAGACGGAGACGTGCTCCCATGGGAAGAAGCCAAGGAGAAGGACGCGCAGGCATATTGAAACAAGGTGTTCCCTTAAGGGGAATGTTTGCGGAACCTTAAATTTAAGATGAATTGTATAAATTTAAAGACCAAATAAGGAACCGGAAGAGTTTTACTCTTTACCGGTGCCTTATTTTTTTGAAGGAATCAGGCTTCGGGAGCATTTGAGTAGAAGTGTCAGAAAAAAATAAAAAAACATAAATAACGAATGATTTTACATAGGGGAGCAGACAGGAGCGCGTAAGCCTGTGAATAGATTGTTAAAAAAATCGCTATTGACATTCCACTATAGAGGATAGGGTATACTTAAACCGAAATGGGGAACACTGCAAAGACTTCAAAACTTTGTTGATTTGGGGATTAGAGATTGTAGCATTTCGGCAATATTCCAATTGAATATATGCGGCAATTATCTAAAAAGTTTTAAGGCAAAGAAAGGAGTAACTTTTATGAGTGAGAGAGCTATGAGCGCGCCGGCCGGTGCGTTGGAAGCGAAAAATGCACAGACAAAAGCTTTTAAGAAGAAAGGCATTATGTTTGCGGTTGCATCAGGAATGTTCTATGGTCTGTATACTGCATTTATGACGCAGGGGATGGGTGCTGGTATTTGGCTGAATTGGTATGGAGGCGCGGTTTCTGTATTTGCAACTTTTTATACACTGAGCGCATTGGGAGCGGCAGTGAACGATGTATGTTCAGCTATTTGGGCGTTGATTATTGCAGCTTTGAAAGGGAAGCTTGGGGATTTTGGAAGAAGTATCAGGACAAAACCAGGTGCAGTTATGATACTTGCGGCAGTAATAGGAGGACCGTTTGCATCGACATGTTATGTGTTGGGACTGCAGATGGGTGGTTCCATTATTGTTCCTATCGCAGCGCTTAATGCAGCGATTGGCGCAATTTTAGGAAAAGTTCTCTTTAAACAGAAATTGACTGGAAAAATGATCCTGGGTATTGTGATTTGTTTTGCTGCAGCCGTTTTGATTGGTAGCACTGCTTTTGCAGATGGCTTTGATTTCAGCGGCGGTGCGGTTCTGGGTATGTTCGCAGGACTGTTTGCAGCGATTGGCTGGGGTGTTGAAGGTGCCGTAGCAGGATATGGAACTGCTATGATTGATTATGAAATTGGAATTACAATTCGTCAGTGTACATCAGGTGTTACAAATGTAATCATTTTGGTTCCTTTATTAAGTCTGATTGGCGGAGATGGAGTTGGATCGGCATTTTCACTGATCGGGCAGGCATTTACAGATGGAGGAAGCATTATCTTCTTTATTATTTCAGGGCTTTGTGCGGTTCCGGCATTTAGTTTCTGGTACAAAGGAAATAGTATGTGCGGAGCAGCTTTAGGAATGGCGTGCAATGGTATGTATGCGTTCTGGGGTCCTTTGGCATGTTTCTTAATTATCGGACTGTTCTTCGGAAAAGATGGATATGCGATTCCATGGCAAGGCTGGGTTGGAGCTGTCATTATGATTATTGGTATCTTTGTACTCGGGTTCGCTCAGAATGCGGCAGCGAAAGCAGATGCTGAAAAAGAACTCGCAGGAAAGTAAAGGGGGTAAGCGTAATGAAGCCATTGAATTTTGCTATTTTAAAATATTTTACAAAAGTTGATGAAGCTTGTGCCGATGATGTAATAGAGGCGCTGAAACCGGAATATGGTAACTTTAGAATGTTGAAAAAAAAGTCTGTTATTGAAGCGTTGATGACAGCAGAACAGAATGGACTGATTGAGGAATCAAGATTTGATTTGGATAACAATGGTGACCTCAGAATCTTTTATCATACAACGGAAGAGAGCGCGGCTACAATTAATAATTATATCAAAGACTAGTTCTTTGAAAATAAATAATTATCCTGTGCGGCGGCCCACCTGGCGGGCTGCTGCGCAGAATTTGCTGTAACTGGAAAGGAGAATCTTTTATGGCAAGGTATTATGCGGATGAGGCATTGGGACTCTTGGAGACGGTTGGCATGGTTCCCGCTCTTGACGCATGTGACAAGATGCTTAAGGCGGCGGAAGTGGAACTGATCTCCTATGAAAACGTAGGATCAACGCTGGTAACGATCATGATCAAGGGAGATGTCGCGGCGGTAAAAGCGGCGATAAAAGCGGGGGCGGAAGCGGCTTCTGCGATCGGAAAGCTGACAGCGACAAAAGTGATACCGCGTCCGATCCGGCCGATTGGCGATATCGTATCGATCTACGATATTGATGAACAGTAAGGAGGAGCGGAAATGGCAGTAAGAACAGAAGCATTAGGACTGATCGAGACCTTCGGGATCGTATTTGTAATTGAAGCGGCCGACGCTATGTGCAAGGCGGCTGACGTCGAACTGATTGGTTTTGAAAACACCGCGTCCGGATATATTTCCGTACTGGTGGAAGGCGATGTAGGCGCCTGCAAAACGGCAGTGGACGCAGGGGTAAAGGCAGTAGCAGAGATGGGCGCAGAAGTGTACAGTTCGGTTGTAATCGCAAGACCGCACGAGGATCTGAAAAAGATTACAGCGTTGTACGAACTGGATAAGCTGCTCCCTTATGAGAATATCTAATTTGTTTCGGACAATGAGAGAAAAGGAGAGATGCAAATGAGAATGAATATTATCGATCATGATTTGCTCTCCATCCAAGAAGCGCGCATTCTGGCGGAAAACGCTCTGGAAGCGCAGAGGACGCTGGCGACCTTCCCGCAGGAAAAGCTGGACGAGATCGTAGAACGAATGGCAGAGGAAATATCCAAACATTCCAAAGAACTTGCGGTTATGTCCTGCGAGGAGACGGATTACGGGAACTGGCAGGACAAGTACATAAAAAATCGATTTGCCTGCGAGTATCTTCCGGCAAACCTGAGAGGAATGCGATGTGTGGGTATCATCCATACAGATCAGGAAAAACAGATTATGGATGTCGGCGTGCCAGTGGGGGTGATCGTAGGGTTATGCCCGGCTACGAGTCCGGTATCGACTACGATTTATAATGCGCTGATCGCGATTAAGGCGGGAAACGCGGCAATCTTTTCCCCGCATCCGAGGGCGAAGGAATCCATTGCCAAGACGCTGGACATTATGATTCAGGCGGCAGAAGGCTACGGGCTTCCGGAGGGAGCACTGACGTATCTTCATACAGTGACCCCGGCGGGAACGATTGAACTAATGAATCACAGTGCGACTTCTCTGATTATAAATACGGGTGTCCCGGGAATGTTGGACGCGGCGTATCATTCCGGCAAACCGGTCATCTATGGGGGGACAGGAAATGGTCCGGCCTTTATTGAGCGGACCGCGAATATCCGGCAGGCCGTGCAGGATATCATCGCAAGCAAGACCTTCGACAACGGAGTCGTATCTGCGGCGGAACAGTCGATTGTGGTAGACAGCTGTATCGCGACAGAAGTGCAGGCGGAACTGGAAGCGGCAGGAGGCTATTTCATGGAAGAGGATGAAGCGGATGCCTTGGGACGCATGTTCTATTATCCGGATGGCAGCGCAAATCCGGAAATGGCGGGAAAAACAGCGGAGGAGCTGGCAAAGAGAGCAGGATTTTCTGTTCCGGAGAAAACGCGGGTTCTGATTTCCCGGCAGAAATATGTATCGGAAACGAATCCGTATTCCAGAGAGAAGCTATGTCCGGTATTGGCTTATTATATTGAAGATGATTGGATGCACGCATGTGAAAAATGTATTGAATTACTTCTTTCCGAGCGGCATGGGCACACTCTGGTCATTCATTCGAATGATCCGGAAGTAATCCGGCAGTTCGCGCTGAAAAAGCCGGTAGGAAGGATGCTGGTCAACACACCGGCCGTCTTCGGAAGTATGGGGGCAACCACGAATCTTTTCCCGGCAATGACACTGGGCAGCGGATCGGCGGGGGATGGAATTACTTCTGATAATGTTTCGCCAATGAACCTGATTTATATCCGTAAGGTTGGATATGGAGTCAGACGAATTGAAGACATCGGAATGGGGATTCCGCAAAGCAGCCAGATGAAGCAGGACTCAGGAAGCGCAGAAGGCATCGCCGATAATCAGTATCGTGAAAATGAAAATCTGCAGACACTGCAGCAGCTTTTGGAAAAGGCGCTTAAGAGCCTTACTTAAAAGTAGCGGCGGCGGATGCTCAATATAAATCGTTATTTCAAAATGTTTAAGAAAGAAGAGAGGTAAGAGTTTTGGATATTCGTGAATTTTCAAATAAGCTCGCAGAAGCGACTAAAAACATGTCCGAAGAAGAACGCGCATCTCTGATGAAGATGTTTGAAACCGTAGCGGATGATGTTGCGAAAGTAACACCGCAGCAGGCGGAGGCGGCTCCACAGGCTCAGCCTTCCGGGGATCACCCGAAATATTATTCCTCCATCGCGGCGGCGACAACCCAGGTGGATGAAGACGGAGTTCCGGTAGGACCTACCGAAAGACTCGTAAAACTGAAAGAAAACTTCCTCAAGCAGGTACCGTCGATTACGACTTACCGCGCGAGAGCGGTAACGAAGATTACAAAGGAAAATCCGGGTATGCCGAAAATCCTGCTTCGCGCGAAATGTTTCCGCTACTGCTGTGAAACAGCTCCGCTGGTTATTCAGGACAACGAACTGATTGTCGGCGCGCCGAACGGAGCGCCTCGTGCGGGAGCTTTCTCGCCGGATATCGCGTGGAGATGGATGGTGGATGAAATTGACACCATCGGTAATCGTGCCCAGGATCCGTTCTATATTGCCGAAGAAGACAAAAAGATCATGAGAGAAGAGCTGTTCCCGTTCTGGGAAGGCAAGTCCGTTGACGAATACTGTGAAAGCCAGTATCGCGAAGCGGGCGTATGGGAACTGTCCGGTGAATCGTTTGTTTCCGACTGTTCCTATCATGCCGTTAACGGCGGCGGAGACTCCAATCCGGGATATGATGTAATCCTGATGAAGAAGGGTATGCTGGATATTCAGCAGGAAGCGAGAGATCATCTGGCTCAGCTGGATTATGAAAATCCGGAAGATCTGGATAAGATCTACTTCTATAAATCCGTTATTGAGACGACAGAAGGCGTTATGGCTTACGCCAGAAGAATGTCTCAATACGCGGCGGAACTGGCGGCGAAGGAAAGCGATCCGAAGAGAAAGGCAGAACTGCAGAAGATTTCGGAAATAAACGCGAAAGTTCCGGCTCATAAACCGGAAACATTCTGGGAAGCCATTCAGTCTGTATTTACGATTGAATCCCTGCTTCCGGTAGAAGAAAACCAGACAGGTATGTCCATCGGACGTGTGGATCAGTACATGTATCCGTACTACAAGGCGGATATTGATTCCGGACGCATGGATAATTTCCTTGCCTTTGAACTGGCAGGCTGCATGCTGATTAAGATGTCCGAAATGATGTGGATCACCAGTGAAGGCGGCTCCAAGTTCTTCGCGGGATATCAGCCTTTCGTAAATATGTGTGTCGGCGGTGTGACAAGATCCGGACAGGACGCGACAAACGAACTGACTTATCTGCTGATGGACGCGGTAAGACACGTAAAAATTTATCAGCCGTCTCTGGCGTGCCGTATTCATAACAAGTCACCACAGAAATATATGAAGAAGATCGTCGATGTAGTACGTTCCGGAATGGGATTCCCGGCGTGTCACTTTGATGATACTCATATCAAGATGATGCTGGCGAAGGGCGTATCCATTGAAGACGCGAGAGACTACTGCCTGATGGGATGCGTAGAACCGCAGAAAGCAGGAAGACTGTATCAGTGGACTTCTACAGCTTATACACAGTGGCCGATCTGCATCGAACTGGTTCTGAACCATGGTGTTCCGCTCTGGTATGGCAAGCAGGTAACGCCGGATATGGGAGATCTGGATCAGTATAAGACTTATGAAGAGTTTGATGCGGCTGTAAAAGAACAGATTAAATACGTCACGAAGTGGACGGATGTTGCGACTGTTATTTCCCAGCGCGTTCACAGAGATCTGGCGCCGAAGCCTCTGATGTCCATCATGTATGAAGGATGTATGGAGAAAGGAAAGGACGTTTCCGCGGGCGGAGCAATGTATAACTTCGGACCTGGAGTTGTATGGTCTGGACTCGCGACTTACGCAGACTCCATGGCGGCGATTAAAAAGCTGGTATTTGACGACAAGAAATATACATTAAAACAGTTGAACGAAGCGCTGAAAGCGGACTTCGTAGGATATGAACAGGTGAAGGCGGACTGCCTTGCGGCACCGAAGTATGGTAATGACGATGATTACGCGGATCTGATTGCGGCAGACCTGATCAACTTTACAGAAATGGAACACAGAAAGTACAAGACACTCTACTCCACACTGAGCCACGGAACTCTGTCCATCTCCAACAACACTCCGTTTGGTCAGATGACAGGCGCGTCCGCCAATGGACGTGCGGCATGGAGCCCGCTGTCCGATGGTATCAGTCCGACTCAGGGTGCGGACTTCAAGGGCCCGACCGCGATTATCAAATCCGTTTCCAAACTGTCCAACGACAACATGAACATCGGACTGGTACACAACTTCAAGCTGATGGCAGGACTTCTGGATACTCCGGAGGGAGAAAACGGCCTGATTACGCTGCTGCGTACCGCATGCGCCTTCGGAAACGGCGAAATGCAGTTCAACTACATGGACAACAAGACGCTTATCGATGCGCAGAAGCATCCGGAACAGTACAAGGATCTGGTTGTCCGCGTAGCCGGATACAGTGCGTTCTTCAATGAACTGTGCAAGGATGTACAGGATGAAATCATCAGCAGAACCATGCTGACGAAATTCTAAAAAGCTGGGCATTAACCTATTATAGATTGCTGGCTGTGGGAGAAAATTCCTGCGGCCGGCAGATAAAAAATAATGCGAATCAGAAGCAGGAGACAGATTCATGGCTAGCGACAACAATATGAATGTAATCGAAAGAAAGGCATTCATTTTCAACAGACAGAAATATAACATATATGACGGGCCAGGAGTCCGGACGCTCATTTTCTTTAAAGGGTGTCCTCTCCGCTGCAAATGGTGCTCCAATCCGGAGGGTCTGCAGCGGAAGTATCAGATTATGCTCAAGCCGACGTTCTGTGTGGGATGCGGCGCATGCGTTCCGGTATGCCCTGCGGGTCTGCACAGCATTTCGGCAGAAGGCGAACATCGGATCGACCGCAGCAAGGATTGTCTGGGTTGCCATAAATGCACGGAGGCATGTCTGTATTCGGCACTGGAAGTCGCCGGAGAACAGTGCAGCATTTCTGAGCTTCTGGAATATGTGGAAGAGGACAGAGCCTTTTATGAGCAATCGGGAGGAGGCGTTACGCTGGGCGGAGGTGAAGTAACATCTCAGCCGGAAGCGGCGATTAACCTGCTGATGGCATGTAAACAGGAAGGGTTCCATACGGCAATCGAAACCTGCGGATATACGAAGAAGGATACAATTCTGAAGTTTGCGGAGTTTGTTGATCTGTTCCTCTTTGATATTAAACATATTGACCCTGACCGGCATTTCGAACTGACCGGCGTGCGAAACGAGATGATTCTGGAAAATCTGAAAGAGCTTCTCCATCGCAGAAAGCATGTGAAAATCCGAATGCCGATGTTAAAGGACATCAACGACAGCGAAGCGGAAATCCGCGGCGTGATCGAATTTTTGATGCCATATAAAGACTATAAAAATTTTGAAGGAATCGACCTTTTACCTTATCATAAGCTGGGTGTTAATAAATATATCCAGCTGGGCATGGATTACCCGATTGAAGGAGATCCGAGCCTGAGTGATGAGGATTTGGACAGAATAGAAGGTTGGATCAAGGAATACGATTTCCCGGTTTCCGTTATACGACACTAGAAACCAGGCAGAAAGGTGACAGCTATGGGAGTTATGAATGAAAAAACGATGGATCGCATCATACAGGAATCTGTACCTGGAAAACAGGTTACAATCGCCCATGTCATCGCCTCCCCCATGTCGGACATTTATGAACGGCTTGGGATCGACGACAAGGGTGCCATCGGAATTTTAACTTTATCCCCTTACGAGACTGCCATTATTGCCGCGGATATTGCTACGAAGACTGCGGATGTGGAAATCGGATTCCTGGACCGCTTTACCGGGTCCGTGGTGATTTCAGGGGACGTGCAGAGCGTGGAGACTGCCCTCAAGGCGGTAACGGATACACTCTGCAGTCTGCTGGACTTTACCACTGTTCCAATAACAAGGACATGAGAAAAAAAAGAATTGCAGTAGTTGGGCCCCGTGGGTGCGGAAAGACAACACTTGTCAATGCCATTAACGATTATGACGGACCTCTCCGGAGGACGCAGGATACGATATATGGACCGTATACCATTGATGTACCCAGTGCGTATATCGAAAATACCGATATGTACAAGCATATGATCGCGCTGGCGCAGGATGCGTGGTGCATCGTAGTAATGGTGGATCAGTCGAGATGCCCGGAAATCTATTCCCATGGATTTGTCAGAGCGTTTCGCTGTCCGGCGGTGGGAGTCATCAGCAAATGTGATTTATCGCCGGAAAATGAATCAACGTGCATCCGGCAGTTAACAAAGATTGGTGTGCGGGAGCCTTATTTTAAAATCAGTGTCCCGAACGGCATTGGCGTTGAGGAACTAAAACGTTATTTGTTTGAATTGAAAGGAAGGTAAGGGGGCTAAGATGAAATTCATAACAGAAGAAGACTTACGAGACCTGTATAAAAGACAGCCCTTTACAAACTACGATCTGCAGCCTGGCGAAAGGTTGACTCCGGGAGCCAGACAGTTTCTGGTTGATCGGGGAATCGACATGTATGACCGAAATGATCCTTTCACAGGCAAAAAAGAATCCGCTGTAAAAACGGAAGAACCCACTCCGGCTCCATTGGGAGAACGGAAAAAGAAAAAATTCTGCAGCAGAGTGAAATCGTTGCAGGCGCTGTTTCTGCTCACCGCGGAGGAACTCCTCCAAAGGGATGTGTGCATGGCGCAGCAGGTGACAGAGCTTTACCGGCAGTTTTCAAGCTTCGGAAAAGTTCCGGAAGGAACCTGCAGCGCTGGAAACCTGACCTGTAACGCGTGCAGCGGAATCAACAGTGATAATTTTGCGGAAAACCTCGGGGAGTGTTTTGAAATAACCGAGTTCCATATGCAGATGGAGAAAGGCAGAGAAATGTTGCTGCTTGCCAGACTGCGCAGTGAACTGGAAGAACTGGAGCTCGATCTGGAAGATTTCCTGGAGGATGAGGGTCTGCGCGGACAGGTGGCAGGTGCCCTGAATCAGATTATCAATACGTTGTCTCAAATGATTTGCGGCGCATTAGGAGGAAAAGAATGTCAGAGAAACATGTAACCTTTGAATATTGTGATCAAATGGTCGCGGATTTTGAGAAAGCGATAGAACATCCCATTCGTGAAAAATCTTCGGTATATTATACAGGTGTGGATTTGGGAACCGCCTGTGTGGTAATCGCGGTGCTGGATGAAAACAGGCGTCCGGTAGCGGGAGCCTACCGCTATGCGGATGTCGTACGGGACGGTATGGTAGTCGATTATATCGGGGCGGTTCAGATCGTAAGAGAACTGAAAGAAGAAATAGAGGAAAAACTTGGGACAGAGCTTATTTACGCAGCGGGAGCGATTCCGCCGGGAACGGACCTGCTGGATTCAGGGGCAGTTAAAAATGTCATTCAGGGAGCGGGTTTTGAACTGACAAACCTGTTGGATGAATCGACAGCAGCAAATGAAGTGCTGAAAATGAAAAACGGAGCAGTTGTCGATATCGGCGGCGGCACGACAGGAATTTCCGTTTTGAAAGATGGAAAAGTCGTGTACATTGCGGACGAACCGACAGGAGGAACGCATTTCTCTCTGGTAATCTCCGGAGCATATGGGAAAAGCTTTGAAGAAGCGGAACTTTACAAGCGGGAAGAGAAAAATCACAGAGAACTGATGCCGGTTCTCCAGCCGGTGATTGAGAAAGTGTCTTCTATTATCAGCCAGCATATCAAAGACTATGACGTTCAGGAGCTTTCTCTGGTAGGTGGAACCTGTTGTTTGACGGGCATTGAGGACATTATTCAAAAACGGACCGGAGTGTTTACGCACAAGCCGAAAAATCCGATGTTTGTGACACCTCTGGGAATCGCTTTGAGCTGCGGACAGGAAGAAATGCAGGAGGCCTGATATGGAATTCAGAATCATTAAGGCACCTTCCCAGGGGGCGATTGATATCCTGATGCGGAGAAAAGGTTCCGCGAGAACCGAGACTCCGCCATGTATGGAAGCAGTCGGTCTGGTACAGGGAAGAATGATCGAAATGGTTGTGGCTGCGGACATTGCGGAAAAAGCCGTAGGCGTTACAGTGGAAGATATTCGGGGGAGCTGCCCGCAGAATATGATTCTGCTCGCGATTTTCGGAGATACGGCTTCGGTGGAGTCGGCGCTCCGGGATATCAAGAATAAAGCGGAAGAGGGTATGGACATATGTTAACAGCAAGACTGGTGGATCATATCTGGTCTACGAGAAAAGCCGAATCCCTGAACGGATTGAAGCTGATGCAGGCGGAAATCATCGGCGGAGGCAGCGAAGCGGGGCGCAGAATCATCGTGGTGGACATTATAAGCGCCGGAATCGGTGACAGGGTCATCGTTACAACGGGTTCTTCAGCCCGGCGCATGCTGGGAAACGATGATATCCCTGTGGACGCGGTTGTAGTTGGAATTATTGACGAAGACTGCGAGTTTGAGTAAAGGAGGTGCGAAGATGGGTCTTCTTGAACAGATAAAAGATGCCGGCATTATCGGTGCGGGCGGCGCGGGATTTCCTACTCACGCAAAGCTTACATCGGAAGCAGAATACATCCTTCTCAACGGAGCGGAGTGTGAACCCCTGCTGCGGGTAGACCAGCAGCTGATGGCCATGTATCCGGATGAGATTATCAGAGGATTTGAAGCGGCCGGCAGGCTGGTGGGCGCAAAGAAGGCGCTGATTGGCATAAAAAAGAAACATAAGGAAGTCATTGAGCTATTAAAAGAGAGAATTCAGGCTCTGTCGGTGGGAGACTATGTAGGAGTGCATGAACTTCCGGATATCTATCCTGCGGGTGACGAGCAGGTGTTGGTATATGAATTGACCGGCAGAGTGGTTCCGGAGACAGGCATTCCGATTCAGGTCGGATGCGTGGTTGTCAATTCCGAAACCGCGCTGAATATTTACAAAGCATCTCAGGGACAACCGGTTACGGAAAAATACATTACCGTAGCAGGCGATATCCCGAACAGAGTGACGGTAAAAGTTCCGGTGGGAACTCCGATTATGGATGTATTAAAGCTTTCCGGAATTGAAGATTTTTCAGATTACGCGGTGATCGACGGAGGCCCGATGATGGGACCTGTGATGGCGGATATCGGCGGGTTTGTAACGAAGAAAAACAAAGGGTTTGTTATTCTGAAAAAAGATCATTTCCTGATTCGAAAAAAATCGGTTACGATGGAACAGGCAAAGAGAGTAAACAAAGCGACCTGCGAACAGTGCCGCATGTGTACGGATATGTGCCCGAGATATCTTCTGGGTCATAATATGCAGCCGCATAAGATGATGCGAGTTATGAACTATTCCATTGATGACCTGGAAGGACAGAAAATCGCGCAGCTCTGCTGCCAGTGCAATATGTGTGAACTGTTTGCGTGTCCGGCAGGACTTCATCCGAAGATGGCAAATCTTTATTTCAAAGAAAAGCTGGCAGAGCAGAACATCCGCTATAAACCGGAAAAAACGGAATTTGAGGCCAGAAGCGTGAGACCGCTCCGTCTGGTTCCGAGCAAACGTCTGATTGCGAGACTGGGACTGAGATCCTTTGATCTCCCGGCTCCTATGACCGAATCAGGCCTGGTTCCTCAGACCATCCGGATTGCGACAAGACAGCATGTCGGCGCTCCGGCTGAACCGATTGTTTCCGCGGGGGCACAGGTTCAGGCAGGGCAGATGATCGGCAGAATTCCGGAGGGAAGTCTGGGCGCCGCGATTCATGCCAGCATTTCCGGAACCGTGTCTGAAGTGACGGCGGACTATATTGAGATAAGGAGGAACTGAGATGCAGAGAGCAATAGGAATGGTTGAATTTAACAGTATTGCCCGTGGCATTTACGCAGCAGACCAGATGGTAAAGATTTCGGAAGTTGAAATCGTAACTGCGGCGAGCACTTGTCCGGGAAAATATATCGCCATTGTCCATGGAGATGTGGCAGCTGTAGAAGATTCCGTTCAAATCGGAGAACGTATGGCAGAAGAGTTCTTCGTTGACTCTATCGTGATTCCAAATGTCGATCCGGGGGTGTTCCCGGCGATTACCGGAGCTACGATGCCGGAACGGATTCAGGCTGTAGGAATTATGGAATCCTTCTCCCTGGCAACGATGATTATCTGCGCGGATCAGATTCTGAAAGCCGCAGAGATTGAACCGATTGAACTGAGGCTGGGTAACGGGCTCGGCGGAAAAGCTTACTTCACCTATACCGGCGATGTGGCAGCTGTTCAGTCCGGTACTGCCGCAGGTCAGGCGATTGCGGAAGAAAAAGGGCTTCTCGTAAACGCGGAAGTAATTCCTTCTCCATCCGACAGGCTTGTGCCGTCTCTGCTGTAACAGCAGAAGGCGAAAGCATTTATATATAGAAGATTATTTCAGGATTGAACAAATAGATGAAAGGATGTGAAGCCATGAAAAAACTGATTTGTGCAAAAGAAGTCGAGGCTTTGGAAAAGCAGGGTCAGAAGGTCATGTATATTGATGACAATACGCTGATCACTCCGTCTGCCAAAGATGCGGCTGCTGCGTGCGGAATCGAATTTTCAACAGAAGCTCCGCCGGCACCGACACCTCAAGCCTGTAACAGTGCGGCTGCACCGGCTGCGGCTCCGGCAGCTCCGGCTCAGAACGGAATTGACAGCGAGTTGATTTACAAAGCGCTGACCGCTCTGATGGAAAAAGGAGCGCTTGGTGACGTGCTGCAGCAGATTGGCTGCGAACAGCCCTACATTGCGGAAAAAGATCCGGACGGCCTTGTAAAGCTGGTACGCGGAAACACTGCAAAATGGGATGTTCTGGACACAGGAAATCCTGCGGACAAGGTATTCTACAATGAACTGATTGGCGCGGATGACGGTTCCTCCATGAACGCGGGCTTTATGACGATTGAAAACTGCAGCTTCCCATGGGATGTAGCGTGTGAGGAAATCTACTATGTGGTAGACGGTACGCTGACGGTAGAAAAAGACGGAAAAGTTTATACCGCTCATCCGGGAGACGCGCTCTTCTTCCAGAATGGCGCGAAGCTGACCTTCGGATCTCCTGATAAAGTAAAAGTGTTCTACGCGACACATTAAGACAAGGAGGATAACCGATGGAAGCACTCGGAATGATTGAAACAAAAGGTCTGCTGGCGTCTATCGAGAGTGCGGATGCCATGCTGAAAGCAGCGGAAGTGAGGCTTCTCGAACGAACCTTCGTAGGAGGAGGACTTGTAACAATTACCGTGACCGGCGATGTAGCGGCTGTAAAAGCGTCGGTAGACGCAGGCGCGGCGGCGGTTACGAGAATCGGGGAAGAACTTCTTGTTTCCCAGCATGTAATTCCAAGACCTCACAGTGAACTGGGAGAGACGATCCTGCCGCCGACTCCGATTTCAGAGCGCAGAAAAGAAATGCCGGAACCGGAAGAAGAGCCGGAACCGGATGTAGAGCTCAGAGAAGAGGCTGAACAGCCGGAGCCGGAGGAGACCGCGAAGTCAGAGGAAGAAACAGCGCCGGCCGATAATGAGCCGGATCTGAAAACAGATGTCGCGGAAATGCACAAAGAAGATATGGATCGCCTGGTAGAAAAAGCAGGACTTGATAAAGCAATAGAAACCATTGAAAAATGCAGAGTAGTAAAACTGAGGAATCTGGCAAGAGAGTATGACGACTTTGGTATCACAGGCAGAATGGTATCGAAGGCCAACAAAATGGAATTGCTGGAGGAGTTCAGAAAGTACTACAGTCAAAAATAAAGAGAAACAATAAAAAAAGGAGGTGCCACATATGGAAAATATGGATTATGATCTGCGGTCTGTGCAGGAAGTCAGAAATCTGGCCCGGCTGGGACAGATCGCGACCGAACAGATTGCAAACTACAATGAAGAACAGATTGACAAAATTATCCGCAACATGGTTCGGGTGGCAGAAGCAAACGCGGTCATGCTGGCTCAGATGGCAGTAGAGGAAACGGGATTTGGTAAGGTTGAGGACAAGACATACAAGAACCATATGGCTTCTACACTGCTGTACGATTCTATTAAAGATATGAAAACGATCGGAATTGTGAACGAAGATCCGGTGGCAAGAACGATGGATGTCGCGGATCCGGTCGGACTCCTGATGGGAATTGTGCCTTCCACAAATCCGACTTCCACAACAATTTTTAAATCGATTATCGCGCTTAAGGCGAGAAACGCGATTGTATTTTCACCGCATCCTTCCGCTGCGAAATGTACGCAGAAGGCAGCGGAGCTGATGTACGAGGCAGCGGTAGAAGCAGGTGCTCCGGCAAACATCATCGGATGCATTTCCATGCCGTCCATGCCTGCGACAAATGAACTGATGCACAGTAAAGAAGTAAAAATGATTATCGCCACCGGCGGCCCGGGAATGGTAAAAGCTTCCTACAGTGCGGGAAAACCGGCTCTGGGTGTAGGTGCGGGAAACTCCCCTGCTTACATTGAACGGACCGCGAATGTTCAGCAGGCGGTTACCAATATTATCGCAAGTAAGACGTTCGACTACGGCACAATCTGTGCTTCCGAACAGTCCATCATCTGTGAAGAATGTAATAAAGACGCGGTTATCGCGGAACTGAAGAGACAGGGCGGATACTTCATGACGCCGGAAGAAACAGACAAAGTCTGCAAGCTGCTCTTCAAAAACGGCGGACACAGCATGAATGCCAAGTTTGTAGGAAGATCTCCGTTCCGGATTGCCACTGCGGCAGGAATTACGATTCCGGAAGACACGAAAGTGCTCATCGGACCTCAGGGCGGAGTCGGCGACGGTTATCCGCTTTCCTATGAAAAACTGACAACCGTTCTGGCATTCTATGTAGTAAAAGACTGGCACGAAGCTTGCGAACTGAGCATCGAGCTTCTGCAGAACGGAATCGGACATACGATGAGTCTGCATACGGAAGACAGAAACGTTGTGATGGAATTTACAAGAAAACCGGCTTCCAGAATCCTGGTAAATACCGGAAGCAGCATGGGCGGTACAGGAGCGAGCACCGGACTTCTGCCATCCTTTACACTGGGATGCGGAACATGGGGCGGCAGCTCAGTTTCCGAAAATGTAAGCCCGCTGCATCTGATCAATATGAAGAAGGTTGCTTACGGAATTAAGAATTGCTCCACACTGGCGGCAGACGATCCGACTTTCAATCATCCGGAACTGGCAGGATGCGCGACAGGCGGATGCGCACCGGCGACAGCGACATCAAGCTGCGGAAGACCGGTACCGGTTCCCCCGGCAGCGCCGACTTCTGCTCCGAACTGCGGCAGCACGGCAAAATATTTGTCACCTGCTGAATATCAGAACGGAAACAACAGCGGCATTACTTACAGCGCGTGCTGCGGAGGCAGCACAGCGGCGGCACAGGCTCCGGTCGCAAGTGACCAGCCGATTGACAAGGCAGCGCTTACAGATATGATTAATGAGCTGGTAAAAGCGATGAAGGGAGAATAAGATGGCAAATCCAAACTATGAGGCTGTTTTGAAACTGCTCTTAGAAGCAGTCCAGTCAGGGAACCAGACAGCACAGCCCGCTGGCCAGCCGGATGGAATTCCGGTAGGAGTTTCAAACCGGCACCTGCACCTTTCGCAGGCAGATTTGGATACGCTGTTTGGCGCAGGCTATCAGCTGACCCCGATTAAAGATTTATCACAGCCGGGACAGTTCGCCTGTAAAGAGACTGTTACCATCTGCGGTCCGAAAGGCGCGATTGAAAAGGTTCGTGTTCTGGGACCGGTTCGCAGCAAGACCCAGGTGGAAATCCTGACAGGTGACGGTTACAAACTGGGAGTTACCGCGCCGGCGAGATTATCCGGAGATCTGGCGGGAACACCGGGAATTACGATTGTAGGCCCGAAAGGATCCGTACAGACCAGCGAAGGCCTGATCGTGGCTCAGAGACACATTCATATGACACCGCAGGATGCCGCGAATTACGGCGTGCATGACGGACAGATTGTTGATATAATTGTAGAAGGTCCGAGAGGCGGTACTTACGCGAATGTGGCTATCCGGGCAAACGACGCGTCAGCTTTGGAATGTCACGTAGACACGGAAGAAGCCAACGCTATGAGTATTAATTCGTTATCAAAAATTAAAATTAAAAAATAAAGTTAAAATTTAAAATTTCTTTAGGAGGAAAAAAAGATGACTAAGTATGATGCACTGGGAATGATCGAAACAAAAGGTTTAGTAGGTTCTATCGAGGCTGCCGATGCTATGGTAAAGGCTGCGAATGTTTACCTGATTGGTAAAGAACATGTAGGCGGCGGACTGGTAACTGTAATGGTAAGAGGAGACGTTGGAGCTGTTAAGGCTGCGACAGACGCAGGCGCTGCTGCTGCTCAGAGAGTCGGCGAACTGATTTCTGTTCACGTAATCCCTCGTCCTCATGCGGAAGTGGAAGATATCCTTCCTCATAAAAGCGAAGAAAAATAAGGGATTGATGTAAACGAGAGTGCGGGGTGGATTGCAAGATCCACCCTTTGCATTTTCGGATCCTTGAGGGAACAGGGAGGTCAAAGAATGGAAAACAGAAAAATGATCTGTCCGGACGCGGATCCGGTGCTGGCATCCTTTATCGAAGGTTTGGATGTGGATACTTCGCATCACAGGATGGTAAATCAGCAGAATAAATGCGGATATGGACTTCAGGGTGTCTGCTGCAGGCTGTGCTCCAACGGACCGTGCCGCCTTTCTCCCGCAAGACCAAAAGGGGTATGCGGAGCGGACGCGGATACCATTGCGGCAAGGAATTTTCTGCGCAGCGTAGCGGCTGGTTCAGGCTGTTACATCCATGTTGTGGAAAACGCGGTAAAGCAGCTGGAGAAGGCGGCGAAAGAAAAAGCGCCGCTGAAAAGCAGCGCGGCGCTCTCCAGGCTGGCAGAGGCGCTGCAGATTACAGGAAGAGACGACTGGGAAAAAGCGGAGAAGATTGCCCAGGCGGTAAAGCAGGATCTGTATCGCCCGGTTGATGAAAAGATGGAACTGGTTGAAAAAATCGGTTATCCGGCGAGAGTGGAAACCTGGAAAAAGCTCGGCATTCTTCCGGGAGGGGCCAAGGATGAGATTTTCAACGCGGTTGTGAAAACATCCACCAACCTGAATTCGGATCCGGTAAACATGCTGATGCAGTGTCTGCGGCTTGGGATTTCCACCGGAGTATACGGGCTAGTTCTGACGAATCTGATTAACGACATTCTCATGGGAGAAGGGGAAATCGGGTTTGATCCGGTCGGACTGAACGTAATCGATCCGGAGTGTGTTAATATTATGGTTACCGGCCATCAGCACGCGCTGTTCAGTGATCTGGAAGCATATCTGGCATCGGACGAAGTGCGGAAAATGGCGGAGGAAGCCGGAGCAAAGGCGGTAAAGATTGTAGGCTGTACCTGCGTAGGTCAGGACTTCCAGCTGAGAAAAGCGTCAGGCTGTGATGTATTCTGCGGCCACGCGGGAAACAACTATACCAGTGAAGCGGTTCTTGCGACAGGCTGCATCGATCTGGTGGTTTCCGAATTTAACTGTACGCTTCCGGGAATTGAACCCATCTGCGACAGCCTGCAGATTCCGCAGGTTTGCATTGACGATGTGGCAAAGAAGGCAAACGCGGAGTATGATCCGTATCAGTATGAAAGACGGCGTGAGATCAGCCAGAACATTGTATCTAAGGCGCTGGCCTCTTATCGGATTCGCGGTACAAGAGGACAGGGGCAGGATTTGCTGAAGCGTTTCAGCAATGCCTTCAGCGGATTATCATCTGCCCGGATGGAGCCTTCCGATCTGCAGAACGCGCTGGAGTCTCTGATTGCCCCGCAGGGCGGACGGAGCAACCCGATGGCGCAGCATGGACACATGGAGGCAATTACCGGTGTGACGGAAGTAACGCTGAAGAGATTTTTAGGCGGTAATTATTCCGCACTGATCAATCTGATCAAAGAGGGAAAAATCAAAGGTATCGCGGGGATTGTCGGATGCTCGAACCTTCGTGCCAAGGGTCATGACGTTTACACGGTGGAACTTGCGAAGGAAATGATTAAGAGGGACATTCTGGTTCTTTCCGCGGGCTGTACCTGCGGCGGTCTGGAAAATTGCGGACTTATGAGCAGAGAGGCAGCGGAGCTGGCGGGCCCGGGACTGAAAGAGGTCTGCAAAGCGCTGGGAATTCCGCCTGTGCTGAATTTCGGCCCATGTCTTGCGATTGGCCGTATGGAACTGGTGGCAGGAGATATTGCGCGTGAATTGGGAGTGGATATCCCACAGCTTCCGGTTGTGATTTCCGCGCCGCAGTGGCTGGAAGAACAGGCGCTTGCTGACGGAGCATTTGCCTTGGCGTTAGGATTTACCCTTCATCTGGGACTGCCGCCGTTTGTAACTGGAAGTCCGGTGATTCTGGATGTTCTGACGAAGCAGATGAAAGACCTGACCGGCGGATGCCTGATGGTAGATACGGATGTGGAATCTTCAGCTAAGGCACTGGAACAGGTGATTATAGAAAAGCGGAAAGGCCTTGGACTTTAAACGGAAAGGAGTGCATTGCAATGCAAATGGAAAACTATGAGCGCTGTATTTCCGTGTCAGAAAGCAATCCTGCGATTGTCAAAGACGCGCAGCTTTGTGTAGAGTGCGGGCACTGCCTTGCTGTATGCCAGGAAGAGATCGGAGTCGCGGGAAGGCGTATGGTCCCTCCGGGAGGAGAAACCGCGCAGTCCTGCATTAACTGCGGCCAGTGCAGCGCCAGCTGTCCGGAGCAGTCGCTACAGGTGAAATCAGAAGTGGAACTGGTAAAGGCCGCAATTCGGGATCCGGAAAAAGTGGTTGTATTTTCCACTTCACCGTCCGTTCGTGTGGGACTTGGCGATGCCTTTACGGATAAGCCGGGCACCTATGTGGAAGGCAAGATGGTAGCGGCGCTGAAAGCGCTGGGAGCCGATTATGTGTTTGACGTTACGTTTTCCGCGGATCTGACGATTATTGAAGAAGGCTGCGAGCTTTTGCAGCGGATTCTGACAAACAGCGGGCCGCTTCCGCAGTTTACAAGCTGCTGTCCGGCGTGGGTGAAGTTTGTGGAAACCTATTATCCGGACAAGCTTCCGCATATTTCTTCCGCGAAAAGTCCGATCGGCATGCAGGGAGCGACGATTAAGACTTATTTCGCCGCGAAACAGGGGCTGGATCCGAGACGCATCGTGACGGTCAATGTAACGCCCTGTACGGCAAAAAAAGCGGAAATCCGCAGACCGGAACTGAATGACGCCGGAGAACTTCTGGGGTGCCCGGAAATGCGGGATAACGACTATGTAATCACCACGAAAGAACTGGCGCAGTGGATGCGGGAAGAACAGGTTGATTTTGAAAGTCTTAAGGATCAGGACTTTGATTCTCTGCTCGGCAAGGGAAGCGGAGCGGGCGTGATTTTCGGAAATACAGGCGGCGTTATGGAAGCGGCGCTTCGTATGGCGTACCGCAGTCTGACCGGTAGGGAAGCGGACGGAAAACTCCTGCGTTTTGAGGGTGTAAGAGGAATGAAGGGCATCAAGGAAGCTTCTGTTGAAATCGGGGACGCAACCATTCGCGTCGCGGTTATTTACGGAACCGCCAATGCCGCGAAATTTTTAGAGGGCGATATCTCCCGTTATCACTTTGTGGAAGTTATGACCTGTCCGGGCGGATGCATCAGCGGAGCCGGGCAGCCGCAGATGAACTGTATTCCGGTCGTTGATCCGATACGCGTGAGCCGGATTGGCAGCATGTATGCGGAAGATGAGAAGATGACGCTTCGCAACTCCATGGACAATCCGGAGATCCAGCGGGTTTATCAGGAATTTTATCAGAAGCCGCTGGGCGAGCTGTCAGAGAAGCTCTTGCATACCGTTTATCATAAACGCTAGAATAAAACAGAGGAGGAGAGGTACCCGTAATGTACAACTTATATTTAGCAATCGCAATCGCAGGGGAGCTGTTGGGAACATCGTTTATAAAGGCGACAGAGGGCTTTACGAAACTATGGCCCTCTGTGATTACGATTCTATCTTACGCAATCTGTTTTTACAGCTTTGCCAAGGCGCTGGAGCACATCAATCTGAGTTTTGCTTACGCATTGTGGTCCGGTCTCGGAATCGTAGTCTCTACGCTGATTTCCGTCTTTGTTTTTAAAGAGGGGATTACGCCGGGCGCTGTTGTGGGAATTGTTCTCATTCTGGCTGGAGTTGTAATTTTGAATATTTTCGGTACGTCACACTAAGGGGAGAAGGTAACATGAGAGAATTCAGTATTCAAACACACGTATTTTTTGGAGAAAACGCGCTGGGAAGGCTTGAGGAAATCCGGAATAAGAGTGTGCTGATTGTATGCGACAAATTTATTGTGGAATCAGGAGTCGCGGATAAAATCAAAGCGCGGCTCGCCTCCTGCCAGGTCTTTATTTTCAGCGATATTGTTCCGGATCCGCCGGTTGAAGTTGTAGCGGATGGTATTAAATGCCTTGCGGAATGTAAGGCGGAAGTCATGATTGCCATAGGAGGAGGCTCTGCCATTGACGCGGCGAAGGCGATCCGGGAACTGGCGCGCCAGATGAATTATGTGGACGTTGATGAATGTTACGCGATTCCGACCACCAGCGGAACCGGATCGGAAGTAACAAAGTTCTCGGTCATTACCAATGCGCAGGAGGGGGTGAAGTATCCTCTTGTCAGCCAGTCTCTGCAGCCGATGGTGGCAATCCTGGATCCGGAACTGGTAGAAACGGTGCCACCCGCCATTACGGCGGATACCGGAATGGACGCGCTGACCCACGCGCTGGAAGCCTATGTGTCTACGGAGGCGACAGACTTTACGGACGCTCTGGCGGAAAAAGCGGCGACGCTCCTGTTCCGCTTCCTTCCGCAGGCATACAAAGACGGAGCGGATCTGACAGCGAGGGAAAAGGTACACAACGCCGCCTGCCTGGCAGGAATGGCGTTTAATACGGCAGGTCTTGGAATCTGCCACAGTATCGCCCATACCATCGGAGGAAAATTCCATATTTCCCATGGCAGAAGCAACGCCCTGGTCCTGCCTTATGTAATGGAGTTTAACGCGAATACAGACGCTTCCGAAAAGACCGTGTGCGCGCGGAAATATCAGCGTATGGCAAAGCTTGTGGGGCTGCCTTACGCGAATACACAGACAGCTGTAAACAGCCTGATCCGCAGAATCCGGGAGATGGAAAATGTTTTTGGCATTCCGGACAGTCTGAAAAAACTGGATATCAGCGCGGAAGACGTTCTCGCGGTAAAGGATGATATGATTCAGGCGGCGCTGGCTGATACCTGCACGGCTACGAATCCGCGGAAGGCGGATGCCGCGGATATTGAGACGATTTTAGGAAAAGTAACGCCTTTTTAATGAAATGTTGAGTAAGGGTTGAGGAATATGCACGAAACATCACTGATCCGGTATACTCTGGATGCGGTAGAAGCTCAGGCAATACGGATGCGTCTGCACCATGTGCGGAGCATCCGTATTGTTGTAGGGGATATGCGGGGCGCGGTTCCGGAGCTCATGCAGTACGGGTTTCAGATTTTGTGCCGGAACCGGCCGCTTTTTTCCGGCGCGGTTCTGGAGATCGAAACAAGAGAAATTCAGCTGGAATGCAAACAGTGCGGCAGACGATTTCATGTTGATGATTTTCACGCGGTGGAATGTCCGGACTGCGGATCCGGCGGCTACCACCTTGTGAAAGGAAATGAACTGTATCTTGATTCGTTTGAAGGAGAATAGAATTTAAAGCATTTTGGCAAGGTTTGAATAAAGTCGGGAGGTGGCAGGAAGAAGATGGCGGTAAATTATTATGGAATGTATCAGGGGATCGCGGATAACATCCGCCGTTATGAAAGAGAGCAGAGCGCGGATCCGCATGAGAGGATGCTGGAGACACTGCAGGCGCCATATAATGAGCTGCGCAATTACGAAGAGTTTCTTTCGGCTCTGCGAGGGCAGATTACGGCGGAGGAAGCAGAGGTGTGGAGCATTTATCCGGATTACGCGCTTGATATGGTTTCACGGACGCCGGATGAGGTACGGACAGCGGTAAGAGAAGCGTTGCGCCCGCATGTAGAAGCACTGTCTGAATCCTTGGCTCGGAAAAAGTTTTTGATTGCTTCTCATGACGAAACCGGAAATATTTCTTATACTCGGACCTATCTGTTCTGGATCGCGAGCTCATATATCTATCATCCGGACAATAGTCCGCTGTCGGACGCGATTCTTCACTGGTGGAACGATCTGGTAGACAGAGGAGACAGCGCGTATCTGAGGGAGCCGTATCCCACTTGCAGAGTGATGCCCCATGAAGGAACGATTACCGGAGAACAGAAATATGGACGAATCCCTATGAATCTGGAAATTCCGGATACACGAGAGGTGATCCCGGATATGGATCGGATGGAAACCGTGCTGCGATCCTGCCGCAGATTTGCGGTAATGCGGTGTCTGTGCAGAACCGCGAAAGAGCAGACTCACAGCCGTGCCTGTGATTATCCGGTTGAGGATGTCTGTATTCTGATCGACCAGCTTGCAGATGTCCTGATTGAGTCAGGGGAGGCAAGAGAAATCGACCGTGAGGAAGCAGAGCAAATTATCCGCCGCTGCAGAGATATGGGACTGGTTCAGATGATCAGCAATGCGGCGCACCCGTTAAGCGTCTGCAACTGCTGCGAATGCTGCTGCCTGTGTATGCGTTCTATACGCAGATATGAAGACACGATGGCGGAGGTTTCACGATACGCGGCAGACGCGGCTCACAGGGAAAATTGTATCGGATGCGGAGCCTGCGAGAAGATCTGCCCGATGGAGGCGGTTTCTCTGGAAGGGGGAAACCTGCAGCTCAATGGAGGCAAATGTATCGGATGCGGGCTATGCGTCAGCAAGTGCCCAAAGGGCGTACTGAAGATGGTTACCAGGACGGGAGCCGCGGAGCGAGTTGTCCAGGAAAAACTGGACAGACCCTATCTGTAGGGAGAGCCTTCTATACGAAGCGCCGTAGATCCATCATGTAAAGAATAAATAAAGGAGAATAAGATTTATGAAAGTAAGGATGGAACAGGAAATCCTGCAGGAAAATGCGCATCAGGCGGAGGAAAATCGCAGACTGTTCCGGAGGATTCTGACGGTGAATCTGATCGGCTCTCCGGGATGCGGAAAAACGACGCTTTTGGAGAAAACTCTGGAAGCGCTTGCTGGAGAATTTCGAATGGCGGTTATTGAGGGGGATATTTATACAACAAAGGACGCGCAGCGGATTCAGGATCGCGGCGTGCCGGTGGTGCAGATCAACACGGCGGGTGGCTGTCATCTGAGCGCGGAGATTACGGCAAAGGCCGCGTCGGATTTGAATCTCGCGAATTTGGATATCCTTTTTATTGAAAATGTCGGGAACCTGGTATGTCCGGCAGAGTTTGATTTGGGAGAAGACTGCAAAGCGGCGGTTCTCAGTGTAGCGGAGGGAGATGACAAACCGTCGAAATATCCGCTGCTGTTTCAGAAATCCGGCATCGTGATACTGAATAAATGTGATCTGCTGCCTTATACGAATTTTAATATGGAAACCGCAATCCGGGATATTCGTGGACTGAATCCGGATGTGCCAATCCTGCAGACAGCGGCCTTCCGAGGAGATGGGCTTGCGCGTTGGTTTGACTGGCTTCGCGGCGAAGCTAAAGAAAAGAGAAAGTGAGGTTAAAACTATGGCGAAGATTATAGGAAGTCCCAGCAGATATGTGCAGGGCAAAGGAGAGATGAGGAACTTGTGCAGTCACGCGTCTGCTTTTGGCGATAAGTTTTTTGTTCTGACCAGCGCTTCCGGTAGGAAACGGGTGGAACCTGCCATTACAGAGGGAAAAGGGGATGCTCAGCTGGTTTATGAGGTGTTTGGCGGTGAATGCAGCAAGACGGAAATCCATCGAGTTATGGAGGCATGTAAAACCGCGGGCTGTAATGTAATCGTCGGAATCGGGGGAGGAAAGATTCACGATACAGCGAAAGCGGCGGCTCATTATCTGGGCCTGCCGGTTGTGATTGTGCCTACGATTGCTTCCACGGACGCTCCATGCAGCGCCCTTTCGGTTATCTATACCGATGACGGCGTATTTGAGGAATATCTGTTCCTTCCAGCCAGTCCGAATATGGTTCTTGTAGACACCGATATTGTGAGCAAAGCGCCTGTTCGCCTTCTGATTTCCGGTATGGGGGACGCCCTGGCGACTTATTTTGAAGCGAGAGCCTGCCAGAGATCCGACGCCGCTAACTGCGTTGGCGGAAAATCAACTATGGCGGCCATAAGCCTGGCAAGGCTGTGTTATGATACCTTGCTCGCGGATGGGGTAAACGCGATGCTGGCAGTAAAAGAGAAAGTCTGCACAAAGGCAGTTGAAAACATTATCGAAGCCAATACCTATCTTTCCGGCATTGGCTTTGAAAGCGGCGGTCTTGCGGGCGCGCACGCGATACACAACGGTCTGACCGCCATAGAGGAAACTCATGAATTGTATCATGGGGAAAAAGTCGCGTTCGGCACATTGGTGCAGCTGGTTCTGGAAAATGCTCCGGAGGATGAAATCGGAGAGGTTTTGGACTTCTGTACGGAAGTCGGACTGCCGGTAACCTTAAAAGAGCTGAATATCAGCGACGCGGAACCGGAACGGCTTATGGAAGTCGCCAGACTCGCGGCGGCGGAAAACGATACTCTTGGAAATATGCCTTTTGATGTAACGCCGGAAGATGTGTACGCGGCGATTCTGGGCGCGGACGCGCTGGGAAGGTATTATCTGGGTGACTGATTTTTCCGATTTATCAGGAACCCCGTAACAGAAGCCCTGCTTTCTCTTGTCAGAAAGCGGGGCTTTTCGTATAATACAGATAGACGCAAGTTCTTAAGTTTTGATTAATCTTTCTTAAAATCGGGTGAAAAGCCGCGGTGCGGCCTGTAAAATGGGATCAGAGGTGAAAATAAATGGATAAGGAAATGAACTTATTAGTTGTGGATGATGAAAAAGAAATCGCGGATTTGCTGGAACTGTATCTGAAAAATGACGGTTATCAGGTTTTTAAGTTTTATCGGGGAAAACCCGCCCTGGAGTGTGTGGAATCTGAGAAGGTGGATCTGGCAATTCTGGATATTATGCTTCCGGATATAGATGGACTGGAAATTTGCAGAAAGATTCGGGAAAGCCATACGTTCCCAATCATTATGCTGACTGCGAAAGGAGAAGAGCTGGACAAGGTGACCGGTCTTGCCATGGGCGCGGATGATTACATTACAAAACCATTCACCCCTCTGGAGGTGGTGGCGCGGGTAAAGGCGCAGCTTCGCCGTTCCACACAGTACAATACAGGAGGACAGGAGGAGAATGTTCTTACGATCCGGGGCTTATTTTTAAATAAGGATACTCATGAGTGCATGCTCAACGAGGAACCGGTGGATCTGACGCCGACAGAATTCGCGATTTTATGGACTCTGGCGGAAAATCAAGGCAGAGTGATTACATCAGAGGAGCTTTTTAATCAGGTATGGCAGGAAAAATATTTTGAGAACAGCAATAATACAGTGATGGTGCATGTGCGGCATATCCGCCAGAAACTGAAGGATTCCGCGGAGCGCCCGAAGTATATCAAGACGATCTGGGGAGTGGGATATAAAATTGAGAAATAAAAATATCGTAATTGTAAAGATCGTGATTATTGGTGTTGTAATTGCTTTCGCGGGAATTTTTCTGGCGCATTTTATTGATCTGTTCGGAAACGGAATTTTCAGAGAGTGGTTTTACAGCCGCTTTATCAAACGTATCCCGGCGGATGGCACGGAATATCCGGTCTTTTATAACTGGGCGGATTTTAAAAATTTTATTATCGGCGTTATGATCGCTGTTCTGGTGATCGTCAGCGCGATTATTGTACTGATTATGAATTATACCAACAGTCGGAAATCCCAGGAAATGAAAAATACCATTGAAGCGCAGCGACTGAGGGCGCAGCGTCATGAACAGCTGCTGCAGATGGAATCTCAGCGCAAGAGCGATCTGATTACCTATCTGGCTCACGACATGCGTACGCCCCTGGCATCCATCATCGGATATCTGAGCCTGCTGGATGAGGTTCCGGAAATGCCGGCTGATCAGAGGGCAAAATATGTGGGGATCACTTTGGATAAAGCATATCGGCTGGAACAGCTGATTGAAGAGTTTTTTGAAATTACCAGGTTCAATCTCCAGACGATTGTCATTAATAAACAGAAGCTGGATCTTGGCTTGCTGCTGCAGCAGATGGCAGATGAATTCTATCCCCTTGTAGAGCCGGACGGGAAGAATATCCGGGTAGAGATACCAGAATCCCTTTTGTATAAAGGAGATGGAGACAAGCTGGCCCGTGTTTTCAATAATATCATCAAAAACGCGGTGTCCTATAGTTATCCGGATACAGAAATTCTGATAAAAGCCAGACGGGAAGACCGCAGAATTCTGGTAGAAGTGAGCAGCCATGGTGATCCGATTCCGGAACACCAGCAGAACCAGATTTTCGAAAAGTTTTTCCGGCTGGATTCTTCCCGTTCCACGAAAACAGGAGGAGCGGGACTCGGACTTGCGATCGCGAAGGAGATTGTAGACGCGCATGGAGGAACGATTTCTGTAAAAAGTGACGAACAGAAGACTGTATTTTCTGTCAGTCTGCCCATTGAACAGAAAGTGGAGTAAAAACATCCGCGAGCCATGTAGGAAGAGAGCAATCTGGAAAGGCGGTAAGAAATGAAGGTTGAGGTAAACGGGATTCAGCTGTTTTATGAAACGAAGGGGCAGGGGCCTCCGCTGATTCTGCTCCATGGAAACGGGGAAGATCATCACATTTTTGATGAAAGCGCTGATAGGCTGGCAAAAAAATGGACTGTGTTCCTTCCGGATTCCAGGGGACATGGAAACAGCAGCCGGATAAGGGAATTCCATTACCGGGATATGGCAGAGGATATCATCGGGATGATAGAAGAACTCCGAATTAAAGAACCCTGCCTGTACGGATTCAGTGACGGAGGAATTATCGGACTGCTCATCGCGATAAAGCGGCCAGAACTTCTGTCAGGCCTTATTATCAGTGGCGCCAATCTGAATCCACGCGGAATGAAACGATTTCCCTTCTGGCTGTACTGTGCCGCTTGGTTTTTCAGCCGGAATCCGAAACTCCGACTTATGCTGACAGAACCGGATATCCGGAATTCGGAGCTGGCTCGGATACCGATTCCGGTCTGGGTGACTGCCGGGGAACACGATGTGATTCGCAAAAACCATACCGAGCAGATTGCGGCGGCGATTCCGGTGAGCGGTCTGCGGATTGTACGGAAGGAGACTCACAGCTCCTATGTGCTTCGCGGCAGTGTATTTCTTCCGGTTATTCAAGAGGGACTGTGCTTTGTGAGTCAGCGTGAAACTCCACATTTGCGAAAATCCGGCCATCCGGGTTCTGCAGAGAAAGCAGCCAAACCCCCGGAGCGGCGTGATACCGGACAGGGATAATGGAGTCTCCGTAACGGGCGCCTGTTTTGTATTCAACGCGGCAGGTCTGAAAGGAAAAGCCTTCCGGCAGATATTCCTGGGCAACGTCCAGATAACGGGCATTGTTCATATGATGATTGTGGTCAATATAAAAATGTAATACCGGAGCCGCGGGGAATTTTTTCTCCACGGCTTCTTTTGGCAACGGAACCTTCCGGGGAAGATAACGCATTCCCTCAAATTTGTCATCCATTGTAACGGTCTGCAGGATTTCCCGAGGCATGACGGTGGAACCTCCTTTGTCCATATTCACAAAAGCTCCGCCTGCGTAACTGGAAATTAAAAGTTCTTCTTTATCATTGTAGATCATGGTATTTCGAAATCCATAAGAGGAACGCAGCTGATAAATGGACGTTCGTATGAAAAGCCTGTCCCCGTAGTGGGCAGGCCGGAGCCGATTAATCTGTCTGGAAATAAGAAACATTGTGATATGATGAGATGAAAAATACTCCGTCAGTTCTTTTTCGCTGTCCAGCTGAAAACAGCAGCAGTCCTGCATAAAGTCCACCGCGGCCGAAAGGCGCATTTCCCCGTTTGTATCAAGATGGCTGCTGCCGACGATCCGTTCAATTTGAAACATGATAAACACTCCTCCTTTATGATTTAGTATATCACAAATCGGAATCCATCAGATGATTTGCAGTTCAGAAAAATGAATGATATTTCCCGCTTCTGGCAAACTAAAAGTAGATTTGTTAGGAGTGATGGAATATGAACCGATATAATCAGCTGCTGGAGGAGATCCGGAGAAAGATTCCTCTGGGTGAAAGTTTTGATGTCATGGAGAGAGACCTTTCCATTGGGGACAAAAATACAACGATGTTTTTTGTAGATGGTCTGACAAAAGGGTCCGTGGTACAGCTAGTCATGTCTTTTCTGCTGGCCATTCCCCCTCAGGCCATGGAGCGGGCGAAAACAGCGAAGGAGTTTATAAAATATAATATGCCGTATCTGGATACCCTGACAGAGGCTGATGTGGATACGGCGATTAAACATCTCTACTCGGGGTTGCTTCCGGTACTCATCGACGGATATGATGAAGTAATTATTGTTGATATCCGGGACTATCCGTCAAGATCCGTTGAGGAACCATCGAAAGAAAAATCTCTGCGGGGCGCCAAGGACGGATTTACGGAAACGATGATGACGAACATCGCGCTGATTCGGAGAAGGCTCAGAGATAACAATCTGATTTTCAAAGCGTTTGTGGTGGGAAATACCAGTAAGACGGATGTTTCCATCGCGTATCTGAAGGGAAAGGCAGATGAAAAACTGGCACAAAAGCTGGCCACTTACCTGAAAAGTTTGAAACTGGAGACAACTACGGTAGGGGAGCAGACCATCGTGGAAGCGATGGGACGGCTCCAGAAATGGAAAAACTGGCTGAATCCCTTTCCAAAGGTTCGTTATACGCAGCGGCCGGATGTGGTTTCCGCTCATATCGCAGAAGGAAAAATCGCGATTATCATAGATAATTCTCCGACGGTTCTTATTCTGCCCGCAGGGATTTTTGATTTTGTACAGGATGTGGATGATTATTACTTCCCGTTTATTACAGGAAATTATTTCCGCCTGCTGAGGATTGTCAATGCGATTGTAATTCTGTTCCTGACACCGGTTTATCTTCTGATTGGACAGGGAGATATTCCGATTCCCATTAATATTGACTTCTTTGTGCCGGATGAAAATTTCGCGATTTCTTTATTCTGGCAGTTTGTTCTGCTGGAAGTGGCTATTGATGGCCTTAAACTGGCATCTTTGAATACGCCGGACTCTCTGGGAATGTCTCTGTCGGTGATTGGTGCGCTGATTCTGGGCGAATTTTCGATTTCATCAGGATGGTTTATCCCTCAGACAATTCTATGTATGGCGATTGTGGCGCTGGCCAGTTTTACACAGCCGAGTATCGAACTGGGATATGGTGTGAAGTTTATGCGGATACTGATTCTGATCGGGGCGGCAGTCTGGGGTATCTGGGGCGCGGCAATCGGCCTTGCGATCAGCGTTTTCTGGCTGGTGACGACAAAGACCATCGGCGGAAGCAGCTATCTGTATCCGGTAATTCCATTTAAGTGGAGCGCGTTAAAAAGATTGATGTTTCGGACGACCAAATGACAGTTCCGCAGTCCCGATAAAGATGTGGGGCTTCACATAAATCTTCGGGGAAGAACTCTGTCTTTTAAAAAGGCAGAGTTCTTTTGCGACTGGGCAGATATGATCTTTTATAAAAAAGATTGACAAAAAATGTAAAATTGTTTATAATGAATATGTAAAAAAAAGGAAAAAGAAGCCAGGCAACTGGCAGAACTTCACATACTTTTCACGTGAAAATGATAATATTGTAACACTTTGGAGAATAATGCCGAGAAATATTTGAAAAAAAACTAATTTTATAGTAAACTTAAGAAAGTTATACTCGGCATACTGAAAGGGGCTTGGAAAACAGTATGATTGTTTTCGATCATGTGACAAAGCATTACAAAACGAATATTGGACTCGATGATGTAAGCGTGCGGATCGGCAAGGGCGAGTTCGTTTTTCTGGTAGGTCCCAGCGGAGCCGGAAAGACAACCTTTGTCAGACTGATGCTGAAAGAAATCGATGCGGATAAAGGAAAAATTAAAGTAAACGATCAGGATGTAACCCGATTTTCCAATCGGCAGATTCCGAAACTGAGAAGAGATGTGGGAATCGTGTTTCAGGATTTCCGGCTGCTTCCGAAAAAAACGGTTTTTGAAAATGTTGCCTTTGCAATGGAAATCATTCATAAAAAGCGGCGGACGATCCGGAAACAAGTGCCTCAGCTTCTGGAGCTGGTTGGGATTGGTACAAAGGCGAGAAAGTATCCGGACGAGCTTTCGGCCGGTGAACAGCAGAGAGTGGCGATTGCGCGGGCGATTGCCAATAATCCGCAGATTTTGATCGCGGATGAGCCAACCGGAAATCTTGACCCGGAGACTGCCTGGGAAATCATGCAGATTCTGGAACTGATCAATCAGCGGGGCACAACCGTGCTGATGGTAACCCATGCAAAGGATATCGTGGATAAAATGAACAAACGGGTGATTGCCATCGAAAAGGGCAGGATTGTACGAGATGATGTGGGTACATATGGATTTGAAGAGGCTCTGGCAAATATGGAGGTAACGATGGACACACTTCAGCATAGAAGACAGCTTAATGCCAACTTGAAACGGGGGACACAGACGAAATGATTAGACGTTTTTTCTATACGCTGAAGCAGGCCTTTGTTCAGCTTGTTCGAAATCGGGCAATGACGATGGCGTCTATTTTCGCGATTACGGCTATGCTTCTGATTTTGGGATTGTTTTTCGTCGTTGTTGTCAATATCAATACGGCAGCGGCTATGATCCGCCAGGACTATGATTCCATTGAGGTCTTCCTGTTGGATACAACAACGAAAGAACAGGCCGACGCCATGATAGTTTCTCTGGAGCAGGAAACCGGCGTAGAGTCCGTAACATACCGGACAAAGGATGAGGCGCTCAATGAATTGAAGAGCAGGTGGGGAGACAGCGGATATCTTCTGGATTCCCTCGCGGAAAACCCTCTGCCGAATTCAATTATCATAAAGATAAACAGCCTGGAGGCAGCGGATCATGTGGCGGAGACGGCATCTTCGCTGTCTGGGATTGAAGATGTCAAGTATTATAAGGAAACTGTGGACAAGCTGATGGACGCGACGAGGTTTGTCCAGCTGGCGGCGGTTGTTATCATGGTATTCCTGATTATTGTGTCGGTCGTCGTGGTTTCCAACACGATCAAACTGACGGTGTTCAATAGAGCAAGGGAAATCAGCATAATGAAATATGTCGGAGCGACGAACTGGTTCATACGGGGACCATTTCTGGCAGAGGGCATTATTATCGGCTTGTTTTCAGCCGGCATATCCGTAGGGATTGCCGGGCTCGTATATAAAGAAATCGTGGATTTAATCGGACAGGATATCTTTGTGATGCTGTCTACTCCGATGGTGCCGGTTGAATTCCTGATTCGAAATCTTGTTTGGATATTTGCTGCTCTGGGTGTGAGTATCGGAGCATGCGGAAGTATTATTTCCATGAGAAAATTCCTGGATGCTTAATTTAAAGGAGGCGAACTATGAAGAAGAAAAAGGTTACATTAATGACAGCTTTCCTGCTGGTTTTCACACTGGCTTGCGGTACCGGTTCTGTCTACGCGCAAAGCCTGACGGAAATCAGCAATGAAATTAAACAGAACAAAGCCGCACTGGCAGAAGGCCAGAATGAGGAGCAGGAACTTTCCAAAGAGATCGAGAACCTGGAAGTTGCGATTGGAGCAGCGGAAAATGAGTTGGCATCCATTAACGAAGATATTGCGGAGACACAGACGAAGGTTGCCGAAGCGGAAGCGGATCTGAAAGAAGCGCAGGAGAACGTCAATACGCAGAGCGACAATCTTAATTCGCGGCTGCGGACAATGTATAAAAACGGCAGTATCGGTTTCCTTGATGTGTTGCTGGGTTCGGGAAGCCTTTCAGAATTTCTCAGTAATGTGGATATGCTGAAAAAGGTTTATACCAGTGATCAGGATGTACTTTCCGATCTGGAAGAGGATTATGATTTAATTGAGGAAAAGAAGAAGACTCTGGAAGAGCTGAACTCACAGCTTGAAACCAAAAAAGAACAGCAGGCGAAAAAACAGGCGGAGCTGACTGCGAATAAGGATGAAGTAACAAAGAAAAAAGCAAATGTGGTAGCCAGCAATGAAGCATTGGAAGACAATATTGAGGATCTGAACGCGGAAGCGGATCGGATTGAGGCGATTATTGCGGCTGCTGAAGCGGAAGAACAGCAGGAACAGGCAAGCCAGTCAGACAGTAAGAAGAGCAACAAAAAAGGCAACAGCGGAAGTAATAAAAACAATAGCAACAAGGGCAGCGGAAATAAGGGAAACAGTAATTCCAATTCGGATTCAGATTCAGACGCGCGGTTTACTTGGCCGGTACCTGGGTATACGCGTCTATCGTGTGATTACGGATGGAGAATCTGTCCGTTCCATGGACGGGAAAAACATTCGGGGATTGACCTTGCGGCACCATATGGAACCGCGGTATTAGCCGCAGATGACGGTAAGGTTATTTACTCCGGCTGGCTGGGAAGCTATGGAAACGCGGTGATTATCAGCCACGGCAATAGTCTTTACACGCTGTATGCCCATAACAGCAGCCTTGTAGTAAGCTATGGAGCTAAAGTTTCCAGAGGGCAGAAGATTGCCAGAGTCGGAAGCACAGGAAGCTCCACGGGCAACCACTCTCATTTTGAAGTCCGTAAAGGAGGAAACAGCCACGGCAATAATGTAAGTCCATGGCCTTATCTGAGATAGGAGCGGCGGCAGATGAATCAAATAAACCCGATTATCATTGAATTGCTTGAAAAACGGGGAATCTGCGGTCAGGCGGAGATAGAAGAATTTTTATCTGAAAAACCACAGAAAACATATGATCCATTCCTGCTTCCAGATATGGAGGCGGGGGTGGATTTCCTATTACAGGCAATTCACGAAAAGAGAAAGATATGTATATATGGAGACTATGATGCTGACGGAATTACCTCTGTCAGCATTCTCATGGAATTTTTACAGACCTTAACGGAGAATCTGGAGTATTATATTCCTTCCCGTTTTGATGAAGGTTACGGCCTCAATGCCGGAGCGATCCGCGAAATCCGTAAAAAGGGCGCGGATGTTCTGATTACGGTAGACTGCGGAAGTGTTTCCTATGAGGAAGTAGAGCTGGCGAAGGAGCTTGGAATGCAGGTTCTTGTAACAGATCATCACAGTATTACGGATGTTCAGGCGGATTGCCTTTTAATCAATCCAAAGCGGAAAGACTGCTGGTATCCGTTCCGTGACCTGGCAGGCTGCGGCGTAGCCTTTAAGCTCGCGCAGGCTCTCCAGCGGAGGACGGGGCTGCCGAAATCGGCTCTTAACCGTACACTGGATCTGGTGGCAGTAGGGACGATTGCCGATGTGGTTCCATTGCTGGATGAGAATCGTACGCTGGTCAAACATGGCCTGCGTATTGTTTCCAGTGGAATCCGTCCGGGTCTTCGCGGTCTGATTGAGGGAATTTCTCTGCACAGAGAATCCATTCGCGCGGAGCAGATTGCGTTCGGTGTAGCGCCGCATCTGAACGCGGCGGGCAGGATAGAGGACGCGAAGATTGCTGTGCGTCTGATGCTGGAAAAGAACGTGTCGGAATTGCGAAAAGCGGTGGAGCAGCTAATCCTTTATAATCAGCAGAGAAAAAAACTTCAGGACGAAGCGTTTGAACAATGTTCCCTGATAATCGAGGAGCATTTGAAAGAAAGGAAATTTCTTGTTATATACGCGGAAGAGATTCATGAAGGTGTTGCGGGAATCGTGGCAGGAAAGCTGAAGGAACAGTACGAGCGGCCGGTAATTCTGGTGACACCTTCCGGAGGACACCTGAAAGGAACAGGGAGAAGCATAAAGGGAGTGCATCTGTACAACCTGCTGAAATCCCACGAGGATCTCTTCCTGCGTTTTGGCGGACATGAAGGAGCCTGTGGATTTTCGATGGAAAGGGAACGTCTTTCTGAACTGGAGCGACTGCTGGAAGAAGACATGGAGCAGCTTCTGGAAAAAGATCCCCGGTTGTTTTCACAGGAAATTGAGGCGGATATGCCGCTGCAAGGCAGACAGGTTACTCTGCAGCTTGCGGAAGAACTGGAACGCATAGGTCCTTTTGGCAGCAAGAATCCGAAACCTTTATTTCTGCTGGAGGGCGTCCGCGTCAGCAGACAGCGGCCTATGGGGGATGGAAGGCATATTCGTTTTTTCGCAGAGTGTGGGGACGGAGCTCAGATTGAATGTGTGCTTTTTAATCGGGCGAAAGAACTGGAGCCGATCCTTTATGGAGGACAGACGGTGGATTTAGCAGGTACCGTCGATTTTCAGGAATGGAAGGGAGAGAAAAGGGTACAATTCACTGTAGAAGCTGTGATATAATAAATTTTTGAAGGAAAATGCTGTAACAGCGATTGGGAGGAATGGATATGAACGGGGATACGGGAAAAGGAACGGTAACAATCCGAAAAAAGACTCTGGCGCTTATTTTTGTGATTGTTTTTTTAGTGGGAATGGCGGCTGCAATGGGCGGCACCTTGCTGGTTACAAATGGAATTATAGGCGGAACGGTGAAGCTGTCAAAAAACGAGTATGCTTACTATCAGCAGCTGGATGAACGTTACGCCAAGCTGAACCAGCTCTATGACGAAGTGATGGACAATTTTTATAAAAAACCGGATGAGGCGGATCTGGCGACGGGAATGTATAAAGGGTTGATTGCCGGACTGGGCGATCCGTATTCGGCTTATATGACGAAGGAAGAATATCAGGCATGGACAGATACAACGCTGGGTGAATTTGACGGAATCGGAATTACGTTTTCCACCAATGAGGATGGGGAGTATGTAATTGTCAGCACAATTTCAGGGACTCCTGCGGATCAGGCGGGACTGAAGGCAGGCGATAAGATTATCGCAGTGGATGGAAAGACTTATGACAATATGGATTCGGTCAGTGCGGCCGTGAAGGGAAAAGCGGGAACAAAAGTCACAATTACGTATGAAAGAGACGGCAAACAGAAGGATGTGACAATGGAGCGCGCCACCATCATTAACGATACGGTAGAAAGCGAAATGCTGGAAAACAAGATCGGATATATTAAAATTTCTTCTTTCGAGGAACATACTTCCGAAGAATTTAAAGAAGAACTGGATCAGATGGAAAAAAGAAACGTGGCCGGTCTGGTAATTGATTTGCGGGAAAACGGCGGCGGAATTGTGGATGCCGGATTTGAAATCGCGGATGAGCTCCTGGGAGAGGGAACCATTACGTATCTGCAGGATCAGGCGGGTGAAAAGCAGTATGTGAAATCGGATAAAAACGCGACGAAACTGCCGTATGTTCTGCTTGTGAATGAGAATACCGCCAGCACATCGGAGATTCTGGCAGCGGCAGTAAAGGATGACGGAACAAACCCGCTTGTAGGCACGACGACATTTGGCAAGGGAATTGTGCAGACTTCCGGTGAACTGAGCGATGGAAGCGCGCTGAAAATCACAACGATGCAGTACTTTTCGCCAAAAGGAAACCAGATTAACGGCAAAGGTGTTAAGCCGGATTATACCGTGAAAAACAGCAAAAACGGAAAAACGGATAAACAGCTTGAAAAAGCAGTGGAGCTGCTGAAAAAAGAGTAGACAGGCGCATTGACGCTTTAGGGTGTGAAAGTAAAAACGGTTGACGCTGTATGACGCCGATGATATAATATTTAATACAATGTGCTTTCGCATAATTGGAAAGGAGCTGTTTTATGGCCTATGAATCGAAATTCAAGCGCGCCGATATTGACGAGCTGTTTCAAGCGATCCTGTTGCTGAAAGATGAAGAAGACTGCTACCGTTTTTTTGAAGATATCTGCACAATTAATGAGATCCATGCAATCGCACAGAGACTCCAGGTCGCGAAATTACTTTCGGAAAAGAAGACCTACACAGAGATTGAAGATATGACAAACGCGTCGACCGCGACGATCAGCCGGATTAATAAATGCCTGGTTTACGGGGCGGATGGTTATCAGAGAATTTTGAAGAGAATGGCGGATTCCAAGTATTGAGGAAACGCAGAAAGCAAAGCAGAAAAAGCGGAACTGACTAAGTTCCGCTATTTTTGGAGTAGAAAGAAAATGTATTTGTATGTGTATCATGGTTATCAGGGAGGAGCGGAAGGTCGCCGGCGTACGGAAGCGCTGGTACGGCGGGCCGCGGAGCAGTACATTCGGGAGGAAAGGCTGAATCTCGGAACCGTTTCCGGTACCATTCTGCGTACGGAGAATGGGAAACCTTATTTTAAGGAAGTCCCGATTCAGTTTTCAGTGAGCCATACGGGCAGCTTGTGGGTATGCCTGATGGATGAGGATCCCGTAGGGGTGGATATTCAACAGATGCGGAAATGCCGAAGTGAGAAAATTGCCGGCCGCTACTATACGCCGGACGAGCGGGAATATATGGAGGCTATGGGTGAATCGGGATTTTTTCGGATCTGGACAAGGAAAGAAGCCTATGTGAAATTTACGGGAGAAGGGATTAACGAAAGTATGAAGAATTTCTCTACTTTGCGGGGCAGGGGCGCGGAGTTTGTAGATTTTGATATACAGGAGGGCGTGAAAGGCGCCTGCTGTATGAGAGAGAAGAGAGAGTTATGGATAAGACAACTAAAATAAAAGCTTACAGCGCGGCTATCTTTTTTTCGGTTCTGGTAGGGTTTTCCTTTCTGGGAGTGAAGACCTGCGTACCGCTGGCAGACAGCCTTCAGATTTTAGTGCACCGTTATAATTTTGCGCTGCTGGCGCTGCTGATTTTACTTGTGTTTCGGGTTGCGAGGATCGATCTTAGGGGAAAGCCGAAAAAAAACCTTTTTCTAACGGCGGCATTTTATGTGGGCTTTATGGTATTACAGGTAATCGGTCTATACTTTTCTTCCTCGATTGAAGGGTCGATTATCTTTGCGGTTGTACCGATTATCGCACAGATTATCGCTTCAGTTTTTCTGGGAGAAAAGGCCACTCTGCGGCAAAACATCTTTGTCTGTCTCAGCGTGGTTTCCCTGATTATCATGGTTATTCTGGGAAGTTCCAGTGTGGAATTCCACATCGGTGGAATTATCCTGCTGCTTTTGTCCAGTGTTTCTATGGCAATCAGCAACGTGTTTATGCGCTATGTGCGGGAGCAGTATAAACCTGTTGAGATTTCCGCGGCAATTATTATTGGAGGCTGTGCGGTATTTAACCTGGCGTTTCTTATATATGGGATCGCCAGCGACAGTCTGAACACCTATTTTGAACCTTTCCGACATACAGAATTTATTGTCGCGACCGCCTATCTGGGAGTTGGCTGCATTCTTTTATCCGCACAGCTGATGAGCTATCTTCTGAGTAAGATGGCGGCTGTAAAGGCCACCATTTTTGGAAATGTGTCCACCGCGATCTCGATTGTGGCAGGTGTTGTGGTTCTGGGAGAACCGCTGCGCGCCTACCATATCATTTGTACGGTACTGATTATCGTCGGAGTGATTGGACTTTCCCTTTCCGGAGACAAAAAGAGCGGAAAAGAAGAGAAGAAAGCCAGAAACAGGGAGGAAGAACATGAAATTTCGATTTCTGATGGAAAATAAAACAGACGGACCCGGATGTGTCGCGGAACACGGACTGTCCGTTTATATCGAGGCCAAAGGCAGAAAACTTTTGTTCGACGCCGGACCCTCCGAGCGTTTTGTGGAAAACGCGAAACACCTGGGGGTTGATTTAAAGCAGGTAGATGCGGTGATCATCAGCCACGGTCATTATGACCACACCGGGGGAGTTCCGGCTTTCTGCGAAATCAACCGATCCGCGCCTGTGTATATTCATAAAAACGCTTTTTATGAAACCTATGGTCTGGAAAATGGAGAATGGGAAAAAGAAACCTGCGGGATCCGCTGGACAGAGGAGCAGAAAGAAGCGGTTGAATCAAGGCTTGTCAGAACAGACGGGGTGACAAGGCTGTCAGAGGAAATTCTGATTTCCGGAACCATTCCGGAAATCAGGGGGTACGAACCGACCGAAACTTTTTACCGCAGACTGGAAAATGGCAGGTATGAGCCAGATCCCATGGATCACGAACAGATCCTGGTCATTCGGGAGCCGGAGGGATTGTATGTGTTTTCCGGATGCAGCCACAGAGGCGTGGTGCCCGCAGTCCGCTATGCCAGGGAATTGTTTGGCGGAGAACGGATTGCGGCACTGATCGCGGGGATGCATCTGTACAGCGCGGAAAAAGCGATGAGGGAAAAAGTGATCGCGCAGATCCTTTCCGAGGAGATGGATCTGGTGGTGCCGGTACATTGTACCGGGATTGACGCGATCTGCGATCTGAAGAATGCGTTGGGAGAGAAATGTATGGCCGCTGCGGCAGGGAGCGGATATGGATATTAAGAACACAGCGTTAAACTATCTGACCGCGAGACCGCGGACCTGCGGGGAAGTGCGGGACTATCTGAGAGAAAAGGGGTTTGAGGCAGAGGAGACGGAAGATGTGATCGAGAGACTGCGGGAGCGAAACTATCTGGATGATTCGGACTACTGCACGCAGTATTTTGATTATGCCTTCGGCAAGGGGAAGGGATTTTTCCGTGTCAAAAGAGAGCTGGAAGAAAAGGGTGTTGACAGCAGTGTGATTCAAATCGCTTACGAGGACTATGAGCCTGAGGAGTCCGAATTTGAACGGGCGAAAAAACAGGCGGAAAAGATCGCGTCCGGGAAGCCGGCGGATCGGAAATTGGCGGGACGGATTGGCAGGCGGCTTTCTGCTCTCGGATATAGCTCGGAACTGATTTACCGGATTGTTGGAATGTATATGGGAGATCCGAATGAATGACCGATTGTCTAGAACAGAACGAATACTGGGAAAAGAAAATCTGAAACGATTATGGAACAGCCGGGTCGCGGTTTTTGGAATCGGAGGAGTGGGAAGCTATGCGGCGGAAGCTCTGGCAAGAGGAGGAATCGGCGCCCTGGATCTGATCGATCGGGATGTAGTGGATATAACGAATCTGAACCGTCAACTGATTGCCTGCCGAAGCACCATTGGAAGAAAAAAAACAGAAGTCATGAAAGAACGGATTTCCGACATTGATCCGGAAGTGAGGGTGACTGCGCACACATGCTTTTTTCTGCCGGAGACGGAGTTTGATTTGAGTCCGTATGACTATATCGTCGACGCGATCGACACGGTGAGCGCCAAAATCGAGCTGATTGTAAGGGCGAAAAAAGCGGGGATTCCGATTATTTCCTCAATGGGAACCGGAAACAAACTGGATCCGTCAGCATTTGAGGTCGCCCTGATTGAACATACTTCTGTATGCCCCTTGGCGAAGGTGATGCGAAGGGAACTGAAAAAGCGGGGCATTACCGGCGTCAAAGCCGTATATTCAAAAGAAGAGCCGGTTCGCCAGGCGCAGAGGGGCGTTCCGGCCAGTGTATCTTTCGTGCCGCCGGTCGCAGGTATGATCCTGGCGGGAGAAGTGATAAAAGATCTGATAAAAGAAAGGAGCGATTCAGATGGGGCTTAGAGTATTTAAGGGAGATATTACAACCCTTGAAGTTGACGCGATTGTAAATGCCGCAAACAAGACACTGCTCGGCGGCGGTGGGGTAGACGGAGCGATTCACAGAGCGGCGGGGAAAGAGCTGCTTGACGAATGCAGAACCCTTGGAGGATGTGAGACCGGAGAAGCGAAAATCACCGGAGGCTATCGGCTGCCGGCGAAGTATGTGATTCATACTGTAGGGCCGATATGGCACGGAGGCGGGAAGGGTGAAGCCGGACTCCTTCGCGGCGCTTATGAAAACAGTCTGAAGCTTGCCAGGGAAAAAGGCCTGAAATCGATTGCTTTTCCGGCTATCTCCACAGGCGTGTACGGATATCCGAAAGAGGAAGCGGCAGACATCGCGGTGGATACGGCGTGGAAGTTTTTAAAATCTTATGAAATGGATATTATTCTGGTCGCGTTCAGCGACGCCGACAGACTTCGCTATGAAAAGCGAATAGAAGAAAAGAGCGGGAACTGAAAAAGACGGAGGAGGAAATGACAGATTATAAAGCGCTGATTCAGATAATTGAATATTTTTACATTGACGTTGTGGAAGAATTCCGGGAAGCGGAGCAGCAGATTATCAATGATTCTCAGTTTCGGAGCATGTTCCGGAAAAAGAATTATGAAGGAAATATCGAACAGCTGAATCAGTGCAGAATCGCGGCGCAGAAGATCGAGCAGAAGATCGAAATGAAAACCTTTTCGGTGGATAAAAAGGATACAGAAGCGAAAGACGTTCTAAAGCGGTTTGAACGGGCGGTTCGCTGCTTTGAGGAATTGTGTGACACGCATGTGGAACTTCAGATGCTGCTTAAACGAAAAGCGATGAAGGAAAAGATCGGTTTCTTTGAGTATAGAGCGCTTTTCGATAAAATGAATCAAAAAAGGCAGGAAGCCAACAGCGCTCTGCACGATCTGGATATTGTTTATACTGATTATACGGAAAAATACGATTACTACGGAGAAGGCGCCGAACAGTAATGGCAGATACAGGTGAAGGATGAACAGCTTATGGAATATATAATATTGACCGCGGTGCTGGCAGTGCTGGTTTTAATGGTGATGATTCTCCTGCAGCTGTCTTCTCTGAAGAAAAGCGGAGGTCAGGGAAAATATCTGAAAGAAGTCCACAGACAGATTCAGCAGGAAATCAGCGCGTCTCGCCAGGAAACGCTGCAGTTGGTGCAGAGCAGCGTAAATAATCTCGGACAGATGTTGGCGGAAAGTCAGAGACAGTCCGCGCAGATGCAGGATCGGCGCCTCGCGGAGCTTTCACGGCAGTTTTCTTCCGTGGCAATGCAGAATGAACAGAAACTGGAACAGATGCGTCAGACGATGGAAAAGAGACTGGAATTCCTGCGTGAAGATAACAGCAGGCAACTGGAACAGATGCGCGCGACAGTCGATGAAAAACTCCAGAAAACACTGGAAACCAGAATCAGTCAATCGTTTCGCCTGGTGAGCGAGAGGCTGGAACAGGTATACAAGGGTCTGGGAGAGATGCAGACTCTCGCTGCCGGAGTGGGCGATCTGAAAAAGGTGCTTTCAAATGTAAAAACAAGGGGGATTCTTGGGGAAATTCAGCTTGGTTCCATTCTGGAACAGATTCTGTCTCCGGAGCAGTATGAGGAAAATGTCCGGACAAAAGCTTCCGGAAGCGATCGGGTTGAATTCGCGATCCGGCTGCCGGGAGACGGAGAAGGTTTCGTTTATCTGCCTATTGACGCGAAATTTCCGGCTGATGCTTATGGGAACCTTCTGGATGCTTATGACGCAGGGGATTCGGAGCGGATTCAGGACACTGGAAAGCTGCTGGAACGGGCAGTAAAGAAATCAGCGAAAGATATCCGCGATAAGTATGTGGAACCGCCTCTGACAACGGATTTCGCGATTTTATTCCTTCCGTTTGAAGGTCTTTACGCGGAGGTTGTACGCAGAGGACTTGTTGAAGTCCTGCAGCGGGATTACAAAATTAATATTGCGGGGCCTACGACCATGGCGGCGCTTTTGAACAGCCTGCAGATGGGTTTTAAAACACTGTCCATCCAGAAGCATTCCAGCGAGGTATGGGATATTCTGGGAGCGGTCAAAACGGAATTCGATAAATTCGGAGATGTGCTGGCGGCTACGCAGAATCGGATTAGCCAGGCAGGCGCGGAACTGGATAAACTGATCGGAACAAGAACCAGGGGTATTCAGAGGAAGCTCCGCAGTGTTTCGCGTATGGAGGAGGAAGAAAGCAGGAAGCTGCTGAACTTTACAGACGACACACACGAAAGGAATTAGTTTACATGAGCATTTATGCGATTGGGGATCTGCATCTGTCCTTTGCGCCGGGAATTGACAAACCAATGGATATCTACGGGAGCGCGTGGAAGGGGCATGCGCAGCGGCTGAAGGAAAACTGGCTCTCCCTTATACGGCCGGAGGATACCGTGATTCTGGCAGGAGACATTTCGTGGGGGCTGAGGCTTTCAGAAGCTGTTTATGACCTGGACTGGATTGACGCTCTTCCCGGAGAAAAAGTGGTGTTTAAAGGCAATCATGATTTATGGTGGAATGGAATCGGCAAACTGAATAGCCTGTATGAGTCTATTCATTTTATTCAGAACACTTCCTATGAGGCCGAAGGCTGGTTTCTGTGCGGCAGCAGAGGTTGGAGCTGCCCGGGGAGCGAGGATTTTTCCGCGCAGGATGAAAAAATTTATAAGCGGGAAATCCTGCGTCTTCAGATGTCTCTGGAAGACGCGAAAAAACAGGGAGCGGAGCAGCTGATTGGTGTACTCCACTACCCGCCCTCCGCGGCCGGGAATCTGGGTTCGGAATTCACAAGAACCTTTGAAGCCGCAGGTGTCAGCCAGGTAGTCTACGGGCATCTTCATGGAGAAGATGCGTATAGAAAAGGATTGAAAGGTATACACAACGGGATTCAATACAGACTGGTCTCTCTTGACTATCTCGACTGCCGGCCTGTATGCATAAAGGAGTGATGTCATGGTAGAAAGAGTTATTTTAATGGTTCTGGACAGTCTGGGTGTCGGTGAACTTCCGGATGCCGGGCACTACGGGGATGAAGGCGCGGATACGCTGGGACATATCGCGCGGGAATATCCGCAGCTTCATATTCCGAATCTGCAGGAGCTTGGTTTCGGAAATGTACCGGGCGCGGCAGGAGGACGATTCGCGGTAGAACATCCGGCAGGGTGTTTCGGGAAACTGAAAGAGAAATCCCGGGGAAAGGATACAATTACCGGACATTGGGAAATTGCCGGCATCTATACACAGCAGCCGTTCAAAACCTATCCGGATGGATTTCCTGAGGAGTTCATCCAAAAATTTGAACGAAAAATTGGCAGAAAGGTGCTGGGGAATTATGCGGCTTCCGGGACTGTGATTATTGAAGAGCTGGGTCCGGAGCACGAAGCTACGGGAAAACCGATTGTCTATACTTCGGCGGACAGCGTTTTTCAGATCGCGGCGGATACCTCAGTCATTCCTCTTGAAGAATTATATCGAATCTGTGAGACTGCCAGAGAACTGCTGACCGGTGAATGGTCCTGCGGAAGAGTGATTGCGCGGCCTTACGTCCGGGAGAATGGCAAAAGAATACGTACGTCGGATCGGAAAGATTACGCGGTATCCCCTTCAGACGTTACCATGCTGGATCTGGTGAAACGAAGCGGGAAAGAAGTCTGCGCCATAGGTAAAATAAGGGATATCTTCAACGGCCAGGGAGTTACGAGAGCGATCCATACGGAAAATAACATGGATGGTGTGGATAAAACCATACAGGTTATGTCAGAAAAGGGTGCGGGGCTGATATTTACAAATTTGGTGGATTTTGATTCACAGTACGGACACCGCAGAGATCCGGTAGGATACGGGAAGGCCATTGAAGCATTTGACCGCCGGGTGCCCGAACTGACAGGAGCCATGAAAGAAAGCGATGTGCTGGTTCTGTGCGCGGATCATGGAAATGATCCGGTTCACAGCGGATGGGATCACACCAGAGAATATGTGCCCGTTGTTATCTGCGGGAGAGCGATAAAGGAAGGGGTGAATCTGGGAGTAAGAGATTCTTTTGCGGATATCGGCGCAACGATATGTGAAATCCTTGGCGCCGGAAAAACCGCTATAGGAGATAGTTTTTGGAACGAAATTAAGAGGTAAGAAACAATGAGTGCACGGGTCTGTGAAACAATGAAATTCATGGAACAGTTTCGGTTTCGCGACGGCCTCAGAGGCAGTGCGTTTATCGGAGAAGTCGTATCTATTCCGATACATATGCACGATGGTCCGGAACTGATGTATGTTCTGAAAGGAGAATTGGAGCTTCAAATCAGCTTTCATCGACATCAGTTAAAAGCAGGAGAATTTTTTCTTGTAAATTCCTACGAGGCGCACAGCGTCAAGGGAAAAGATGCGGCAGAAATTCTTTTTCTTCAAATGGATCAGGGATTGTTTACAGGGAAAAAATTCGCCTATGACCCGTATTTTTATGAAAGCTGTAAGCAAAAGGCAGTAAAGGAGATCAAAGAACACATGATAGACAGTTATCTGCTGTCTGCGACGAAGCTGCAAAAACAGGAAACGGAAGAGAGCATGCGAAAGATCGCGTCCCTATGTGATCGTTTCCTGCGGATTGAAACAGGAGGGATGATCCAGCAGATGCAGCAGGCGGAACTGCTTCTTCTGGGAACAGAGATGCCGGTTCAGCAGGTAGGAAAGAAAGCGGGCTTCCCGACACACGCGTGTTTTGTGAAGCATTTTAAAGAATGTTTTAAAATGGCGCCTTCCGCGTTCAGACAGAAATACAGCGGACAGGTTTATCCCAAGGAAGAACGGATATGCCGGCGGATGGTCTATGCCCCTTCGGAACTGACGGAAGTTGCCCGCATGCTGGAGCGGAGAAATCAGGAGCAGTATCTGAAACGGCTCGGCGAACTTCTGGAAGAAGCGGGAGCACTGTGTGATTTGATGTCAGAGGATAGGATTGAAACGGAGAAACTGCAGTTCAGCAGAGAAGAGAAGCGGACGGAGATCCGATTAAAAGAGACCAACGCGGTTTTTGCCACGCAAGAGGATGATAAGTCGGCATAGCAGGCGGGGCTTCATTCGGGCAGAAAGGGGAATCAAGCGATGAATATGAATGATTTGATCATCAAAAAGCGGGATGGAGGTGTCCTCACGGAAGAAGAGATCCGATATTTTGTAGAGGGTTACACACAGGACAAAATCCCTGATTACCAGATATCAGCGCTGCTGATGGCTATTTTTTTCAAAGGAATGAATAAGGAGGAAACCTGTTCTCTGACAGCCGCAATGCGGGATTCGGGAGATATCGCGGATTTGTCATCCATACAGGGGATTAAGGTGGACAAACACAGCACCGGAGGCGTGGGAGACAAGATGACGCTGATTGCCGGGCCTATTGCGGCGGCCTGCGGTGTTCCGGTTGCCAAAATGAGCGGAAGAGGCCTGGGGTTCACTGGAGGGACTGTGGATAAACTGGAGTCTGTTCCGGGTTTTCAGACGACGATTCCGGAAGAGCGTTTTGTGGAACTGGTCAATAAACATGGAATTGCTGTCATTGGACAGACCGGGGAAATCGCTCCGGCGGATAAAAAGATATACGCGCTGCGTGATGTGACGGGAACCGTTGAAAATATCAGCCTGATTACCTCCAGCATCATGAGCAAAAAACTGGCGTCCGGCAGTGACGGAATTGTACTGGATGTAAAGTTCGGGGACGGCGCCTTTATGCAGACGCAGGAGGAGGCAGAAGAACTGGGGAACCTGATGATCGAAATCGGAAACGCGGCCGGCAAAAAGACAGTCGGTCTGATTTCCTCAATGAATCAGCCTCTCGGCAGGGCAGTCGGTAACAGTATGGAGGTTATCGAAGCCATTGATACGCTGAAGGGGAAAGGACAGGGCGAGAAGGATCTCATCGATCTTGGCCTGAATCTGGCGGGACTCATGCTGTATGCCGGAGACAGAGCAAGCTCTTTGCGGGAGGGATTTGATATGGCGGCGGAGGCGCTGCAAAACGGGTCCGCTCTTGAAAAAATGAGGCAGCTGATAGAGGGGCAGGGCGGCGATCCCAGGGTGATGGAAGACCGCAGCCTGTTTCCGCGGCCTGCCTGCAAGATGGAAGTACGGGCTCCGCGAACCGGTGTGGTAACAAAACTGCGCGCGAAAACTGTGGGAATCGCGTCCCAGCACGCCGGAGCGGGAAGGATGACCAAGGAAGAATCCATCGACCCAACGGCGGGAATTTATCTCGTATGCAAAGAAAA
>JAHZHL010000033.1 GCA_019420305.1 Bacillota bacterium
GGCGGTGTCAAGTTGTTGTGGAGTTTTTGGTTGACAGATCCAAAATGATTATCATCTAGCTTAGCGGTATGCCTCTGTTCATGCTAAGGCTTCTGATCAGTGTCTGGGTCCCGCTGCTTCCATCGAAAACAGGCTCTCTCCTCTCAAATATGCTGAAATCAATCGCTCCCTCGCAGGCCTCCTCTATGATCCGTTCTGCATATTCACCATAGCTGCCTTTTCCTCTGTCTTTGTCCTTGAAATCCCTCGCTTCTATCTTTCCTCGGTTCTTTATGTATATCCTCTGCTTCGTCAGTTTCCCCAGCCCTTCTTCGCTCCATCCAAGCGGGTCCCTGCTGAATCTCTCCGAAAGTATATGGCTTACCTGCCCCTCTGTGCAGCTTCCAACTTCTCCATATATCATCCTGTTCCTTATTGCTTCATAATTTCCAAACAGGTATTTCCCCAGTTCCGATACGAACTCCTTATCCTTCCCATCTTCGCTCGCTTCGCAGAGACTCTGTATGATCCTGTCCAGCTTCTTCCTGTCATCCTCTTCTATCGCTTCTTTGATCCGCCTCCTCAGCTTCCTGTTTGGAAAGCGGCTGGCTGCTTCTTTCAGCCTCTTCTCCAGATGGAATCCATCCATCAGCCTTTTCACATTCGAGAAATTCTCAAGTCCATTCTTTATCCATTGTCCTCCATCTCCGTGCACATATATATTCTCCACTATATCCAGCTCATAGCTTGCCCCTATGTAGCCCTCTACGCTTTTCCACAGTTCCTTTGTGCTAAATTTCTCATCTACAAAATGCACCGCTTCCTTCGTCCGATTTCTTCCCTTGCTCTCTTCCTCTACTCCCTCTGTTACCGTAATTAGCGGCACCATCTTGCTTTTCTTACCTTTTTCCTTCCCTTCTTTCTGCATGTGTACATGGTCTTCATCGGCGAATATGTGCAGTTCCTTTACTCTACGTTTCGGCTTTCCGACCTCCGCCTCCTTTTCTATCCCCCCCAGACGTAGGATGCTGTTTCTCACGCTCTGTCTACTCACTTCTCCTCCTGCTACGATTTGAGCGCTTTTTGCGTACGACACTTCTGTTGCAAGGCTTACAAGTTTTGCACTCACCCCGTCCGATACTCGCTCATATTCTCGCAAACCTATTACATGGTCCAGCAAGTAGACATACTCATCATTCTTTTTGTCATAGTAGTAATCCCTTGAGATATCAAGTCGCCCGAGTTCTGTCAGCAGACTTCGACCTCGTTCCTTTTCCTTGAGGACAAGGCCTTCCTCTTTTCTCCGTCTCTTGTCATTACGGATCTGCCTGTTCAACTGAACCGTGATCTCCTCGATCATCTCCACGGCAGCTTCTTTGCAGTCACCCAGGACTGCGCTTGACAGGGCATCGATATCAGAAATCCCTCCGGAATATGCTTTCTCCAATATTTTGTTGATGAGTTTTTTTGCGATTTGTTGTATAATTGTTTCCATAAGAGACCAGTTCCTTTCGTGAGTTTTTGTGGTGAAAACTATTTTATCATTTTGGAACTGTCTCTTTTTATTTCTCTCTCAAAAATTCCACAATTATTTTACACTATCCAGCCGGGGGACAGACGTAAATTACGAAAATGTGCACAATTTTGTCTATCAGCTAAATTTGTACACATTCACTTATCTTGTCATCGGAGAATTCCTGTTGTGATCGGGTCGAAATTTGTCGATTTTAATCGAAGGAAGAATAGTTACACCTTTATGTTTATAATTATTCTGCTCTTTCCCGAATCCAACCTCTTTGATTGCGAAAAAATGTGTACAACCAAAATTTTCCCTTCCTTTGTACACATTTTTATGGTTTTAAACGGTTCGGTCTTCTTTTGAGATGTATAAAGTCCTCAATGGATTCTCCTTCCTTTGCCCTCTTTTACGCGCTGAGCCGCAGTCCAATCACGCCTACCAGAATCAGCCCCATGAACATCAGCTTCTTCCATTCTCTGCTTTCTTTGAACACAAAAATACCGAAAAGCACGTTAAACACAGTTCCCAGGCCGGTCCACACCGCATAGGCAATCCCCAACGGCAGCGTCTTGATGGCCACCGATAAAAGAAAAATACTCATTGATACCGTAATTATGGTCAGAATTGTGTATTTTATGTTCTTAAATCCGTCTGAAAGCTTCATAAACACAGTAAATCCCAGTTCACAAAAGGAAGCGCAAATCAAAACGATCCACATCATTTTTCTTCCGCCCCCTTCCCATCTTCTTTGCCGTCGCAGAATTTAATTCCCACAATCCCTGTCATAAGAATAATCAGCGAAATGATTTTTAGAACGCTGATACTTTCTCCAAGGGCCAGAATCCCGATGATTGAGGTGCCCGCGATTCCCAGGCCGGTAAAGACCCCGTAGGACATTCCGATTCCAAACACGCGCACTGCCCGTTCCAGCAGAAAAAAGCTGGCCGCGATAAAAATGACCGCCAGGATCGCAGGACCGACTTCGGAAAATCCATGGGACTCTTTCAGAAAATATCCCCATACAAACTCTATAAGGCCCGCTATGATAAGGCAGACCCAAGCAATTTTTCGTTCGTTCTTCATACATCCTCCTTTTCCGCACAAAGGAACCCGGAAAAAGCATACTTTACTTCTCCCGGGCTTTTATCCCTCCGTGCAGCCGTTTTTTGGCCGTTTTCTCTCGGACCAGCCCGGCAACGCAGAATCACCAGCGGAACCCTAGAAAACATTACTAACGTGAGTATACGATAAAAACGATACGCCGTCAACCCTGCTGAAAAGGGCGATGTTCCGGCGCGCTATTCCACAATAATCCCCGAAGCCGTCAGCAGGCGCACAGCCTCCGGGAAGGAAAATTTCGCTTTTTTCAGCTTATTATTTTCCAATGAAATTCCGTACCCTGCCGCGTCCCGAAAGTCCGCGCCTGTCAGGTTATTTTGCTGAAAGTCCGTCTGTTCCAGAACAGCTCGGCGAAAGGAACTTTCCCGCAGATCACATCCCTGAAAGCTGCTTCCTGTCAGATCACAGTTTTCAAAGCAGGATTTTCTCATCTTAAAATTCACAAAAAGATTATACTTTAACGTACAGTCTTCAAACGAGGAAAAGGGCAATAAAATCTGATTTTCCTCTGTTATCTCGTTCCACGCGATTCCCACCAGGGAGCAGTCGTGAAACCGGTTGTCCGCCGCATTGGTAAACTGAAATCGGTTATTTAAAACTGTGCAGTTCTCAAAAGTGCAATGCCTGAACGTACAATGGCGAAATTCGGTCTCATAAACTCCACAGTTCCGAAACACACAATCGGAAAACCGGTAATCTTCAAAGGTCTTCGCCTCATATTGAAGATTCTCGAAAATTTCCTCTTCATAAAACATTCCACATTCCTCCTTTTGTCCATTCTAGCAGAACCTGCCCCGGATTTCCACGTCTTTGAAATATCTCTCGCCCTTGCCCGGCGCCGATCCCGGTGCTATAATGTGGGAAACCGACGGAGCAGCCACATGCTCCCCAATATACGGAAAGGAGAAGACACACATGAACAATCCGATTTTAGAAAACATCCGAACAAGGCGTTCCCTCCGCAAATATAAAGAAGCGCAGATTACAGAGGATGAACTGAACACCGTGCTGGAGGCAGGTACTTACGCGCCTTCCGGAAGGGGACTTCAATCTCCGATCCTCGTCGCCGTACAGGACCCGGAAACAAAGAAGCGCCTCATCAAAATGAACGCGGAGATCCTGGGAACCGATACAGATCCTTACTATGGCGCGCCGACGCTTATTCTGGTTTTCGCGCCTGTGGATCGAACCACCTATATCGAAGACGGGAGCTGTGTTTTAGACACGATGATGCTGGCGGCCCATTCCATCGGACTCGCGTCCTGCTGGATTCACAGAGAAAAAGAAATGTTCGCCACGACAGAGGGAAAAGCGCTGATGAAAAAATGGGGTGTTCCTGAAAATTTCAACGGGATCGGAGCGCTGGCCCTGGGGTACGCGGACGGCCCGCTTCCACAGGCTCCGCAGCGAAAAGAGGGGCGTATTATTCGAATCTGATGCTCCGACTTATTTACTTAACACAAAATTTACAATGGAATTTAGTTGTTTTCACAAAAAGCACTTTACATTCTGCTTTCTCCGTGGTAAAATGCAGACAGATTATTGAGAGAGGTCAAAAAATGTTAAAGAAAAGTTTCGCATTTGCAGCTGAATATTTTTACTTTTACTTTACTTTCTTTTTTAAGGGTAAGGTGAATTTTGCTGCAATGAGATAACTCGAAACAACAGGACCAATCGAAAGTTGAGAGATTCTCCGCAAGTGAAATTCACTTGCGGAGTTTTTAATTTAAGGAGAGGAAAAATGATTATTATTTTAAAAGACAATCCGGAAGAAAAACAATTAGAAAACCTGATTTCCTGGCTCAAGAGCATGGATCTGGACATTCATTTCAGCAAGGGGGAAAACACTACCATCCTTGGACTGATCGGCGATACGTCCGCTGTCGACATTGATCTCATTAACGCTCTGGATATTGTGGAAACCGTAAAGAGAGTCCAGGAGCCGTACAAGAACGTAAACCGCAAATTTCATCCCAAAGACACGGTTGTGGATGTCGCGGGCGCCAAAATCGGCGGAGGAAACTTCCAGATCATCGCGGGCCCCTGTTCCGTTGAATCCAGAGAACAGGTCTGCCAGATCGCGAAAGATGTAAAGAAATCCGGAGCGCGCCTGTACCGCGGCGGCGCTTTCAAACCGAGAACGTCCCCTTACGCGTTCCAGGGAATGCGCGCGGAAGGAATCAATCTGCTGTTGGAGGCAAAAAAAGAATCCGGACTTCCTATTGTTACCGAAGTTATGGATCTTTCCCATCTTCCGCTCTTTGAAGATGTGGACGTCATTCAGGTCGGAGCGAGAAATATGCAGAATTTCGAGCTTCTGAAAGAGCTCGGCCATGTCAACAAGCCGATCCTCTTAAAACGCGGCCTTTCCAGCACACTGAAAGAGTTGCTGATGAGCGCTGAGTACATCATGGCCGGCGGCAATGAAAACATCATCCTCTGCGAACGGGGGATCCGAACTTTTGAGACCGCGACCAGAAACACTCTGGATCTGGCGGCTGTTCCGCTTTTAAAGACCATGACCCATCTGCCGATTATTGTCGATCCGAGCCACGCCACCGGAATTTCTTCTCTGGTAAAACCAATGGCCATGGCAGCGGCGGCAGCGGGCGCGGACGGCCTGATGATCGAAGTGCACAACGATCCGCCTCACGCGCTGTGCGACGGAGCTCAATCCCTGACACCGGAAGAGTTCGATGATGTCGTCAAGGCAGTTAACGCTATTCTCCCCCACGCATACAAAGGACAGTGACCATGGGAACAATGAAAATCGCCATTATCGGACTGGGGTTAATCGGCGGCTCCATGGCAAAAGCAATCAAGGAAAACACCAGCCATACAGTGTACGGCTATGACAAAAATGATACCGTCGAAAAAAAGGCTCTGCTGCTCGGAGCGATCGATGAAGTTCTTACGGACGAAATTCTCAGTCAGTGCGATCTGACACTGATAGCCCTCTATCCTCAGGCAGCAGTAGACTTTATCCGGAAAAAGCAGGAAATTTTCAAAAAAAGCTCCATCGTGTTGGACTGCTGCGGAGTCAAGCGGATCGTTTGCAGACAGGTGGAACCTATCGCGCTGAAACAGGGATTTGTCTTCATCGGCGGCCATCCCATGGCAGGCCTGGAGCACTCAGGATTCGATCACGCGAAAAAGGCGCTTTTTAAAGACGCGTCCATGATTCTGACGCCTACCAAAGGGAGCATTCAGGATGTGGAAAAGGTAAAAGATCTGTTTACCGCAATCGGCTTTACGAATATCCAAATCGCGACGCCGGAAGAACACGATCAGATGATTGCCTTCACTTCCCAGCTTGCACATGTTGTTTCCAGCGCGTATATCAAAAGCCCCGCGGCCATGAAACACCAGGGTTTTTCCGCCGGAAGCTACAAGGATCTAACCAGGGTCGCCAAGCTGAATGAAGATATGTGGACAGAATTGTTTCTAGACAATCCGGAATTCCTCACGGAGGAAATCGACGGAATCGCCCGGCGTCTGGAGGAATACAGCCGCGCCATTAAGGATCGGGATGCCGAAACTCTGCGCGCGCTGTTAAGGGACGGGCGTGAAAAGAAAGCTTTCATTGATGGAGAAATATTTTAATGGAAAAGATAACGATAACAGCCTCGAAAACATATGATGTCCTGACCGGCTCCGGACTCCTGCCGCGGGCAGGGGCCTATATCCGGCAGGCTCTGGGCGAAAAGGTCCGGAAAATTTGCGTTGTAACAGACAGCAATGTCGCTCCTCTTTACAGCGATGCACTGATTTCCTCTCTGGAGGAATCCGGTTTTGTCGCGGTAAAATTCCTCTTTGCCGCCGGGGAAGCTTCCAAAAACCTGCGGACGCTGTCAGATCTCTTGGAATTTCTGGCACAGCGGCAGCTGACCCGTTCGGATGCCCTTGTTGCTCTCGGAGGAGGCGTTACCGGAGATCTGACGGGTTTCGCCGCCGCCTCCTATCTCCGGGGAATTCCTTTTGTCCAGGTTCCCACAACCCTGCTTGCCGCGGTAGACTCTTCAGTCGGCGGAAAAACCGGTGTCAATCTGGAAGCCGGCAAAAATCTGGCCGGAGCCTTCTGGCAGCCGTCTCTGGTTCTCTTTGACACGGATACCATGGCGACGCTGTCCCAGGATCTGCTCCTGGACGGCGCTGCGGAGGCGATTAAAGCCGGAGCGATCGCGGATAAAGAACTGCTTTCCTATATCCGGGAGAAACCGGATCTAAAAGATCCCGCGGTCATCACCCATCTCAGCGGCCGGGCCATTGAAATTAAACGCCGGGTGGTTCAGGAGGACGAAAGAGATACCGGAGCGCGCCAGCTTTTAAATTTCGGTCACACCCTCGGACATGCCATTGAAAAGTGCAGCGGATTTTCTGTCAGCCACGGACACGCGGTCGCCATCGGGATGGTAATCGAATCCCGCGCGGCGCTTCAATTTGGCTGGTCCCGGGAAGACTGTGCCGCTCCGCTCAGTGAAATTCTGAAAAAGTTCGGCTTTCCGCTGGACTGCCCCTACAGCGCGAGCCAGCTCACGCAGGCGGCGCTGAGTGATAAAAAACGCCAGGGCGATAGGCTTACACTGGTGTTCCCGGTTGCACAGGGAGACTGTCAGCTGAAAGAGCTTCCCGTCTCCCGTCTGGAAGAATTTATAAAGGCAGGTCTGTCATGAATATTGAAATTATACCACAAACACTCGTCGGCAGTGTCAACGCCGTCGCGTCAAAATCCCACGCGCATCGGCTGCTGATCGCGGCGGCGCTTTCCAAACGCCCTGCCGAGGTTTCTATCCGCACCACTTCTCAGGATATCGAGGCCACCCGCGCCTGCCTGAAGCAGCTCAAGGCAGGCATACCGGTTCTGGACTGCGGTGAAAGCGGCTCCACGCTTCGCTTTCTGCTTCCCGTCATCATGGCTCTGAAAGAGGAAGCGATTTTTCTGGGTTCCGGACGGCTTCCTCAGCGCCCCATTTCCCCTTTAAAAGAGGAAATGGAGGCACATGGCTGTTCCTTTTCCAATAAGCATCGTACAAAGGGAGCGGCACAGGAAATCTGCCATATAAAAGGAAGGCTGCAGGGCGGACTTTTTACCCTTCCGGGAAATGTCAGCTCCCAGTATATTACCGGACTGCTTTTTGCCCTTCCTCTTCTGGAGAAGGACAGCTGGATTCAGATTACATCTCCTCTGGAGTCCAGAAGTTATGTGGATTTGACTCTGGATGTGCTGAAAAACTTTCAGATCGATATTTACACGGAAGAAAAAGAAGGCCTTCTTATCTTTAAAATCAAAGGGCGCCAGCAATACCTTCCGCCGGAAACCCTCGAAGCGGAAGGCGACTGGTCGAATATGGCCTTCTGGGTTGCCGCCGGAGTGCTCTCTAAAGAGTCCGGGATCATTGGCAGGGGCGTCAATTTAAAGTCGCTCCAGGGGGATTGCGCCATCCTCAATCTCGCCCGCAGAATGGGCGGAGAAATCCAGGAAAAAAGGGACAGCTTCCTGGCGCTGGCAAAGCCGCTGCGCGGAATTCATATTGACGCTTCCGCAATTCCGGATCTGGTACCGGTACTTTCTGTAATGGCTGCCACCGCAAAGGGAACGACCCATATTCATCACGCGGAGCGGCTACGGCTCAAAGAATCCGACCGGCTTGCGGCAATGCACGACTGTCTGACCCGGGTTGGCGCGGATGTCACGGAAGAACCCGGAGGGTTGATCATCAAAGGCGTTGATTCCCTTAAAGGCGGAACCGTCAGCGGCTACAATGATCACCGTATTGTTATGGCAATGTCGATCGCCTCGATTGTCTCTGAAAACCCAATTATCATCGAAGGCTCGGAGGCGGTTAATAAATCTTATCCGGGATTTTTTGATGACTTTCAATATCTGGGAGGTGTATACCATGAACTCTAGTTTCGGGGAGAAATTAAAAGTTACTATATTCGGCGGTTCCCACGAACCGGAAATCGGCGTTCATATCCAAGGTCTCCCTCTTTTTACCGCTTTTGATTTAAAGGAGCTGCAGGAATTCCTGGATGAACGGGCCCCCGGGAACAGCCCTTTTACCACTACAAGGAAAGAACCGGATCGGGTTCGGCCGGAGAGCGGACTGCGTATTATTGATAATCTCGCCGTAATTACAGAACCGGTAGTTACACTGACGATTGCCAATACAAACACCCGCTCTGAGGATTATAAAAATCTGCGGGATATTCCCCGTCCGGGACATGCCGACTATACCGCGTGGATCAAATACGGCAATCGCCTGAACATGGCGGGCGGCGGCCCTTTTTCCGCGCGGATGACCGCGCCCTTGTGTATTGCGGGCGGGATTGCCCTGCAGCTTCTTCGAAAAGAAGGCGTTGAAATCGGCGCCCATCTTTATTCTGTCGGCAGTATTCGGGACGCGGCTCTGAATCCACTGAATCCGGATATTCCCACGGCTTCTGGTTTTCCGACGATTTCGCGGGAAGCCGGCGAAAAAATGAAGGAAGAGATTCTCTCCGCCCGAAAGGACGGCGACTCTGTCGGCGGAATTGTGGAGGTTTACGCGAAAAACTGCCCCGCCGGACTAGGCGGACCTATGTACGATGGCGTGGAGAGCGTACTGTCTCCAATCTTTTTTGGGATCCCCGCAGTTAAAGGAATCGAATTTGGCGCGGGTTTCGCCGCTTCCGGAATGAGGGGTTCCGAAAACAACGATCCCTTCCGTATGGAGGGCGGGCAGGTGCGAACCAGCACCAACCATCATGGTGGCATCCTCGGAGGAATTACCTCCGGCATGCCGATTATCGCAAGGCTCGCGTTCAAGCCGACGCCTTCCATTGCCAAAGCGCAGCAGTCGGTAAGTCTGAGCAGGAAAGAAAATGAAACTCTGTCCATCCGGGGGCGGCACGACCCCTGCGTCGCGGTGCGGGCCGTTCCGGTATGCCGGGCCGCGATGGCTATTGGACTTTTAAATATGATTATGGAGGAAAAAGAATGAAATTAGAAGAAATCAGAAAAGACATCGACAAAGTAGACTCTCAGATCGCGGATCTGTTCAAGGAAAGAATGGCTCTTTCTCTGGATATCGCGAAGGCGAAGCAGGAAGGTAATCTGCCGGTTGTAAACGCTTCCAGGGAAAAAGAAATTCTCCACCGTATCTCCAATGAAGTCGGCGAACCTCTGGACGGATACGCCCGTATCCTCTTCAACACCTTATTTGATCTGAGCCGTTCTTACCAGAACAATTACCTCTCCCGCGTTTCTGACATTGGCGAGCGTATCGAGAAGGCATTGGAAGAGACGCCGAAGCTTTTCCCAAAAAAAGCGGTTGTAGCCTGCCAGGGCGTAGAAGGCTCTTACTCCCAGGCCGCCTGCGAAAAACTGTTTGAAGTCCCAAGTACGATGTATTTCAACAGTTTTGAAGGCGTATTCAACGCGGTTGAAAAAGGATTATGTCAGTATGGAATTCTTCCGATTGAGAACAGCTCTTACGGATCTGTAGGAACCGTATACGACCTGATGCGCAATTACAACTTTCATATTGTCAAAAGTATCCGCCTGCGGATCAATCACAGCCTGCTGGCAAAGCCGGGAACAAAACTCAAGGATGTGAAAGAAATTTTCTCTCACGAGCAGGCCATCGGTCAGTGCGGAGAATTCCTGAAAACACTCAAGGATGTCAAAATCACCATTTGTGAGAACACCGCCCGCGCCGCGAAAATGGTCGCGGAATCCGAGCGAGACGATGTTGCCGCCATCTGCTCCAGAGACTGTATGGAACTGTACGGCTTGGAATCCTTAAACAACAATATCCAGGTCAGTGATAACAACTATACCCGTTTTATCTGTATTTCTAAGAATCTGGAAATCTATCCTGGAGCCAACAAGATCAGCCTGATGCTGACGCTTCCGCACAGGCCAAGCTCCCTCTACCATATGATCGCCAAATTTGCCGCGCTGGGCGTAAACCTGACAAAATTGGAATCCCGTCCGGTACCGGGCAGCGATTTTGAATTTATGTTCTATTTCGATATGGAAGCGTCCGTTTATTCGCCGGAGCTTGTAAACCTGCTGGGACAGCTGGAGAACCAGCCGGAATTATTCGTATTCCTTGGCAGCTATTCGGAAACGATTTAAGGAGCAAAGTATGACATACGGTCTCATCGGAGAAAAATTGGGGCACAGTTACTCCAAACAAATTCATGAAAGCCTGGGGAGGTACACTTATGACCTCCTCAGCCTGAGCCGGGAAGAATTAGAAATCTATCTCAAGAAAAGAGAGTTTTCCGGCCTGAATATCACCATTCCCTATAAAAAAGCGGTTTTTTCGTTCTGCGATCAGGTTTCGGAACTCGCATCGGAGATTGGCTCAATCAACACACTTTATTTTCGTAACGGCCTGCTCTGCGGAACCAATACCGATTACACCGGGTTTCTTTACGCGGCTGCCAGCGCCGGCATTTCTTTTTCCGGAAAAAAAGTCCTGATTTTAGGAAACGGCGGCACCAGTCTCACCGCGCGGAAGGCCATTTCCGATCAGGGCGCGGCGCAGATTCTGATTGCTTCCCGCCGTGGTGAATCGGGATGTATCTCATATGAAGATTTGAAAAGCCATCGGGACGTGGAAGTTATTATCAATACAACTCCGGTAGGCACTTATCCGGACAATGGAAAACATCTGATTGAGCTTTCAGAGTTTCCCGCGTGCGGCGGTGTCATTGACGTGATCTATAACCCCTTTAAAACCGTGCTGCTCCAACAGGCGGAAGAGTTGAAAATTCCACATTCCAACGGTCTCCCCATGCTGGTTGCCCAGGCTACGGCAGCAGCGGAACTCTTTCTGGATGAGAATGGATTCCAGGCGGAAAACGAACGCATCATCAAAATGCTCCGGAGCCAGATTGAAAATCTGATCTGCTTTGGAGGTTCCGAAGCCCGCGCGCGTCAGTCCGCCCAATCCCACAACAAGACCTTTATTCGTCTGGACGATCCTTCCCTGGCCGAACAGGTGGGACGGGAAAGAGGCCAGCTCATCTATGTTCCGGATTCAATAGTCTGTACGCCACAAGAAAAAAAAGCCCTTCTGCAAAACGGCAGGGCTTTCTAGCTCCTCAGAAAATACACTGACCCTTGCGGTCAGCATGTGGAAATCGGAATCTTTGATTCCGTCATTTCCACTTTTCTTATTATCAACGGCGCGCCTGTTCATACACTTCCCTGCAGATTTCTTCGACCGACTTTCCATCTGTAGAGATACGAAAATCCGCGGCAGCTTCATAGATCGGGCGCCGTATCTCGATCATCTCACGGATTGCGTCCGTATTCTTCTTACCTTCCAGCAGCGGCCGGTCGCTACTGTCTTTTACTCTCTCGTAAATCGTCTGCGGTGACGCCGTCAGAAAAATAACTTTGCCGCTGTTTTTCATAAGCTCTACGTTTTCCTTTCGCAGAGGGACGCCTCCCCCGCAGGAAACAGCTAACCCGCCGCGGCAGCACAGTCCGCGCAGAAATTCGGTTTCCATATCCCGAAAGGCTTTTTCCCCATGAACACGGAAAATCTCCGAAATTTTCATCCCTGCCTGTTCCTCAATCCGCTCATCCATTTCAACCTGCTCCATAGAAAAAAGCTCGCAGAATTTTTCGGATATCGTTGATTTCCCGCATCCCATAAATCCGATAAAAAACAGATTATACGGGACTGGCTTTTTTCTATCTGCTTTTATCCCGCTCATATCCGCTGCTTCCATGTGCATTTCCTCCCATTCTGCATCTGCTGATTTTTATTGTATTATAACCACCCGCACGTTTCAAGTATCTGTCGCGGGAAAGGCCCGGTTTCTTTCCTCTAAAAGAGTATGTACGAACCGCGTATTTCCCTGTATAATAAGGATAGATGCCGGATTCCGGCAAATCTTCCGCTTTTACCATGCGGAACTCAGGAGGGATAAAACTATGAAAAAAACAGTATCGACGGATAAGGCTCCCGCCGCACTCGGGCCTTACTCCCAGGCAAATATTTTCGGAGACTTTATCTTCACGTCCGGACAGATTCCTCTCGATCCGGCCACCGGAGAAATTTCGGGCACAACGATTGAGGAGCAGACGCGGCAGGTGTTCCGAAATATCAGCGCAATTCTGGAAGCTGCCGGCTCTTCTCTGGACAAAGTTCTGAAAACCACCGTTTTTCTTAAGGATATGAATGATTTTGGCAGGATGAATGAAATCTACGCGGAATTTTTTACGGAAGGCTCCTACCCTTCCCGCTCCGCCGTAGAGGTCGCGAGACTGCCGAAAGACGTTCTGATTGAAATTGAAACAGTTGCCTGCCGCTAAAGCAATTTCTCTTTTAAAGAAAAAACCGCTGTATCAGTCGTTCTGATCACAGCGGTTTTTTCACGCAAACCTTCTATGTACGCGGCTTCTGCTGAATCCCATCCCGAATTACCATTTCTTTCAGCCGATCAATATGTATATCCGCCGCGGCCCGGGCATCCTCTGCCCTTCCGTCGCGGATCGCCTCCAGGATCTGCCGATGCTCTTCCGGCATGTTTTCAGCTCTTCTAAAATCATCATAGTAGATATATCGAAAACGCAGAACCAGCTCCTGCAGCTGTTCAATCATATGAACCAGAATATTGTTATTGCACGATTCAACAATAATCCGATGAAATCTGGTGTCATAGGCAATCATATTCGCAGTGTTGCCTTCCGCTACCGCCTGATTGTAGGCGTCGGAGATTCTCTTCAGTTCCTCCATCTGCTCTTCTTTCATGCGGGATGACGCGAAATAGGCTGCCAGGCCTTCCATATCCTGCCTTACCTCCAGAATATCCACCATATCCTTTACCGATATCTGCGAAGCATATGCTCCTCTTCTCGGCTCGATTGTAACCAGACCTTCCTTTTCCAGTTTTCGGATTGCCTCACGTATCGGAGTCCGGCTCACCCCCATGTCTTCGGCCAGTTCCACCTCCATCATTCTGGTTCCCGGTACAATCTTTCCCGTCAGAATCTGCATTTTTAATTCCTCGTAGACAATTTCCCTCAAGGGTCTGTGATTCTGAATATCAAAGTTCAGCATTTAATTCTCTCCTCTTAGTAGGTCGTTCGGGTCCAAAACGTTTCCCTGTTTTCTTTTTTCAGTTCTTCACAAGCGTGCTGAGCTTCGTCTCTTGTTTTGCAGAGCGCGAAGATCGTGGGACCGCTTCCGCTCATCAGAACCGACTCTTCTCCCAGCAGTCGTTCTACTTTGTTCTTTGTATACATAACATTAGAATACCTTGTCAATGTGAAATTTTCAAGGACATTGACCATATTTTTTCGAATCTTTTCATAATTTTTTTCTGCCAGCGCATTCTTCATTTCCGGAATATTCGGATGTGCGGCAATCTTATCTAACTCCAGACCTTTGTACACCTCAGCGGTAGATACGCCGATCGGAGGCTTCGTCAACAGCAGATGACTTTTCAGGCCTTTTATCGGTTCCAGTTCCGTGCCTGTACCTCTTGCCACCGCACAGTGGGAAGCCAGCGGGTCATCTGAAAGCCCCAGTTCTGTATTTGCCTTTGCCTGGCCCATTAAGGAAAACGGCACATCCGATCCGAGCTCCTCCCCCATTTGACAAAGTTCTTTCACACTCAGATTCAAGTCCCATAAACGATTCAGCGCATGCAGAACAGCAGCTCCGTTACAGCTGCCTCCGGCAAGTCCCGCCGCCACAGGAATCCTTTTTTTGATATCAATCCGAATCCGGCCCTGTCTGCCGTTTCCATAAACCTGACACATCTGCTCCGCCGCCTTATAAGCGAGATTTCTTTCATCCCTGGGAAGATATGGCCGATTTGTTGAAACTTCAATCTGGATCCTCTGCTCTTCAGAAACCGCGCATTCCTTTTGTTCGTACCATTTCACATCTACATCATCATGCAGCAGAATCTGCTGCATAATCATTTCCACTTCGTGGTATCCGTTTTCGAGTTTCCTTAATACATCCAGACACAAATTAATCTTTCCATAAGCTTTCAGCTGCATTCTTTTCATGGTTCCGCTCCTGCATTCCTGTAGAAAAAGGAGCGGGAAAACTCCCCTGCTCCTTTTCTGCAATTCATTCTATTTATCGGTTTTCTATTTTTTTCTGGATTTATTTTTGCTATTCTTCTGTTTCCCGGTCTGATTCTTTGGTCTTGTCGTCCCCTTCTTTTGCTGACCATTATTTTTCTGCTGCGCTTTTTTCTTCGGCGCTTTATATTTTCCTCCAGCCGCGGAAATCGGTCTTGGCCCCGCCACTCTCTTTTTATCTGAACGTTCTTCCTTTTTCGGCTTCTCCGCTTTCGCCCTCTGATTTTTGGAAGCTCTCTTCGCTGCCGCGGCTGCCTGTTTTTCTTTATTCTTTTTGTCTTTTTCTACGATTTCCTCTACGGATTTCCCCGTACGTTTTGCTTCTTTATACGGATTAACCGTCTCGGTCTTTCCTTTGGCGGCTTTTTCTTTTTCCTGCTGTTTTTTCATGCTGCGGGAAGTAAAGAAAATCATACCTACCATCATAACACCCATCATAATCATATTGACCGTGGTCGCCTGTGACTGATTCAGCGTCGTGAAAGAAACCCTGTCTCCCCCTTCCAGCGTGTCGCCGTCGGTTGACTGGAAGGAAGGATCAATGGTCAATGTGTATTTCGTATCTCCTTTAATCTGCGTATCATTATCGCTCAGAACCATCATCAGTCTTCCTTCGTCCGGACTGTAAGCCACATAAATCGGAACATTCTTGCCGTCTTCATCTACCAGCTTAATCGCCTCTTCGTTGGATTTACGGATTTTTTCCGATTTAGGTCTCACATCCTGGTTAAACCAGATTTTTAAACTGGCATTTTCTACCGCGGTTCCTGTCGCTCCGTTCTGAGGATACTGCTCCTCGATTTTCAGACCGCCTTCCTCCGCAAAGCAAAACGATGCCGACATGATCACAACCGTAAGTAAAAGGCATAAAATCGCGCCTGTTCTTTTCATAGTGTTCCTTCCTCCGACTTTTTCTTTCTCAGTTCTCTGAAGAATGCTTTCAGTATTTCCTGGCATTCCTGCTGCATAATTCCGGTCTCAATTTCCACAAAATGATTGAGCTTCGGTTCCTGTGGTATATTGAAAACAGATCCGCACGCGCCGCCCTTTGGATCCATCGTTCCGATGTACAGCCTGTGAATACGGGCCCAGACAATCGCGCCCGCGCACATTGCGCATGGTTCGGCTGTAACATACAGATTACAGCCTAAAAGCCTCCATCCACCCAAATATTCTGCCGCTTCCCGAATGGCAAGCATCTCCGCATGGGCAGTGGGGTCTTTTAACGTTTCCGTCAGATTATGTCCTCGCCCTATAATCACGCCGTTTTTTTCCACAACCGCTCCGATGGGCACTTCGCCGCAATCATAGGCTTTCCGCGCTTCTTCCAGGGCTTCTATCATATAATTCCTCATATACCTTTCAATGTTATCACATTTTCTGTATTCTATCAAGCGGATTTCTTGCAGGCTTTTGAAAATTGTATACGTAGGCGCTCCTGCCCGTTCTCATATTTCTTTTCCGGAGAGTTCCTCGATCTCTCCGGTCGTCCGATTGATCGCCGCAATCCAGTAGCCATAAGCCACCTGCCTGTTTTTCAGGGATGCTCCTTTCTCATCCGCGCGGTATCTTTCAGCGCCCAGAATCGGCTGCCATAGGACAAATCCGGATCTCCCTTCATCCGGCTGCTCTTCTTCCAGAAACCGGCCCGGTACACCAATATAATAATACCCCGTATCACTTCCGAAAATAAAATGCCGGTATCTTGAAATCAGCATCCGGGATCCCGGCGATACCATTGGAAACCGCCCCAGATTCACAACTCGTATCCAATTTGCGCCGGTTCTATCCTCCTTAAACGGAATCGTTCTGCTGTAAAGCTCCTTTTTGTTTTCAATTCCCCCGCAACACTCAAGAATATACTGATTATAATACCGATTATATGTAACCGTACTCGCTTTTCTGCATACAGCTGTTTCTTTTCTCTCCAGATCGCCCCGCAGGATCGGATGGAGGGGTTCTCTGCTGTCCGTTGTAGATACCGCGGCCACAATCGCGATCGTAAAGCGCTCAAGGCTATTTCCGTTTCCGTCTACATCTTCAGGATTCAGACGAAGGTATGTCTCTCCCCGCCCCCTGCTGCTCAAAAGCAGGCTTCCTGCCACTTTATAAATTGTCTTCTCGTTCTTTTTTCCGAAAAGAATCAATTTGTAGACATAGCCTCCTCTCTCAAAATAGCGCAGATTATCGGCACCGACCCGGACTGCGCCTCTCCCTGATCCGACCTCGATTTTCAGGTATCCTTTGATCGGCTTCTTTTTATCCTGCGCGAAATTATGGTTTTGTTCTTCAAGCATAACAAAGCTTTTTTTATGCTGCATATCCTTCATGGGCTGCGACCTCCTTGATTTTTCATCATTTTTCTAGTAATATATGAACATATTTTATTGCCTATTCAGATAAGTGGAGGTGTATTTTGATTTTCGATGTGATTGTCGCCGCAATAATTATTCTCGCAATGGTCTTTGGCTTTCGCCGGGGGTTTGTCTACACATTCTCGCATACGCTGGGCTGGCTCGGAGCTATGATTGCGGCATTTTTTCTCGCATCACCTCTCCGTACTCTGCTTTCGGACAAGACGGGACTCTACGATAGTATCTATGGACTGTTCCTAAACAAGCTTTCCGTTTCCGCTGACGCTCTGAGCGCTTCCACAGATACATTTCCACTGATTATGGGTCAGGTATCCACGGCGGCGGAAAATGCGGCGGCAGTTCTTTCGGAGCGGCTCGCGGAGCTTACCATGCTGATTTTATGTTTTTTTATGATTCTGATTGTAGCGAAAGTAATCCTGTTTTTTCTGACGATAGGGCTGTCTAAGCGGAGAACAAAAGGATTTACCGGATTTCTGGACGGAGTTCTGGGACTTCTTGCCGGATTTCTGAGAGGTGTTATTTTTGTCTTTCTGTTCCTGGCGCTTCTTCTTCCTATTGTGAATCTGATTTCTCCCGCCAGTACGGATCTGATGCTCAATAGCCTGGAGACCTCGCGTTTCGCGCGGACGCTTTATGATAATAATTATCTGGTTCTGGTAATCAATGATTTCCTTACCTAGTGACCGGATCAAAAAGAAGCTTCCCTCTGAAAGCTTCTTTTTTCTTCATTTGATTCTCTTTGCCACGACGGCAAACCGTCCCAGGTGATCCCCGACATGGTAGCTGCAGGTGGAAAGGGTCAGCAGCTGCTCTCCGTATTCAGCTTCAACTCCGGTATCATATTCGGAGAGCCCCCGAACGCCCTCCAGATATTCGTTAAATTCCTGTTTCGTGTGAATCCCCGCATAATTGTAATATTTGAATACATCTTTATCTTTCGGATAAATTTGGGAGTAGAAGGCTGCCAGCACTTCGTATTCGCCCTGCCCGCCTTTATAAATCGTGTCAAATTTGATTGTCCGGTGAGCCGCGTAAAAGTCTTCATCCGCATACTCCAGCAGATCATGGAACATCGTTCCATCTTTCATATTATGTCCGTAAAGCAGCCAGTTTGACGTAGGTTCAAAAATATCACTTGCCGCATCTAGGAACGGAACTCCCGAGATACTGTATTCTTTGTTAAAATTTCGCCGAAGGTAGAATTCGGGTTCATCCTGTGTCTGCATAACCGGGTAGTCAATATTGGTTCCGTCCACCGTAATCCAGCCTATGATGTCCGGGTTTTTCTTGTATAGATTCACATATTTTCCAATCACAATCCCCTTATCTGTAACCAGATCTTCCTGTTCTGTTTTCAGTTCGTTCAGATCCGTCAATGCTTTTTCCGCCCGCCATCCGGTCACATAATGGTTGATAATCGCGCCAAGCGAGCCGACAAAAACGATCAGCGCGATCACAAATATGATTTTCCTTCCTAAACTCATGTAATCCCCCTCTTTTTTCTTTGTACCCTATTTTATCACAGAATTACAAAAACATCTGAAAAAATCCAGATGTTTTTGTAATTTCAGATCTGCTCCCCAATTTACTGATATATCCAGAGGGACTCTCCGTGCGTGTAACTATGGCGTACTCCATAATCTTTTTTATTATATCGGAAAGAGCTCTCCACATATCCGCCTCGCCGGTATTTAACCGCATCTTCCGTATTATATTTTAGCGTAATGCGCCTTCCCGGTTTGACGACTCGTTTTTTTCCGATACTCATCCGGTAGATTCCCTTTGCCTTCAGCTCCTCTTTCGAAGAGCGGTTTCTTTCATCTTCTGTCATAGCATCCCAGGTTTTAACCGCTACCGCGTTTTTCAAATAGACTCCGTCTTTCTCGAAAGTCAGACGCGCTTTGCTCTTATTGGTAATCGTCAGCCGGATTGTTCTGGTATGCTTTGTCTTTCTGCTGATACTATAGGTCCAGTTCGGATAACTGGTCGGCACGACCCACTGCGCGGAGCTGAACTTCCCATACTCCTTTTCGCCATGGTTCATCCGATACGCCCGCACTTTATAATAATAGCTTTTTCCCTTTTTTAGTTTTTTATTTGTCCAAGAAACCTGTTTTGCTTTTTTTATAGTCTTTACTTTTTTATATTTTCCCTTTAATCGTGCAGAACGATATATCTCATATCCGTCAGCGCCCTTCACCTTTTTCCAAGTATTCTTAACGCTCCTGCTTCCGGCCGCGTGATTAGTCAGCTTTACCCTCGCCAGCTTTATCTCCTTCCCGGCCGCGGCAGCCGGTTCCGCCGCCAGTGCCGGTACCACAGTTAAAAGCATCACTGCCGCGGCGATCAGCGCAATATGTCGTTTCTTGCTTTTCATCTCTTCCTCCTTGTTCTTTAATAACACAATCGCTTCTCATGTCTTGATTATACTTGGATTTCTTTATTCTCACAAGAGAAAATGAAGCAAAGAATAATTTTTTCAAAATTTTCTTTAATTATTTTTGACTTCGATCCGCAAATCCTCCCACGAAAAAAGGAACTGATTTGGATAATTATCCATACCAGTTCCCCATTGCCTTTACCTTTCCTTATTTTCCAATATTCCCCAGTTCATGCGCTTTGTACAGCTTTACATTGTTGCTCAGCAGGACGTCAATCGCTTTTTGCGGATCTTCCACTTTCAGAACAATAATCGCCGCGCCTTCTTTGGAACGGATTGTAGAATAAATATAATTTACGCCAATATTTTCTTTTGCCAGGATTTCCAGCACATCAGCGAATCCGCCCGGACGGTCTTCCAGTTCCACCGCGATCACTTCCGTGATGCTGGCGGTAAATCCATGCTCCTTCAATACTCTGGTCGCCTCTTCCGGATCATCAACAATACATCTGAGGATTCCGAAATCCACGGTATCCGCGATACAGGAAGCTTTAATATCAATTCCATCGTTTCCCAGTACTCTTGTCAGCTGTGCCAGTCTCCCAGTCGTGTTTTCCACAAATACGGACATCTGTTTAATTAACATCTTTGTTTCCTCCTAATCTTCAGTTACAGCTTTCTTGTATCTTCCACTCTGACCGCTTTTCCCTCGCTCCTCGGCAGGGTTCCCGCGTTCAGGAAACGAATCTTACATCCGATTCCCAAAATGCTGCGAAGTTCGTGATCGACACGGGTTCTCAGGTTCTCCACAAATGTAATATCATCGATTGCCAAACCTTCCGCCAGTTCCACAGCCAGTTCAAAGGTGTCTTTGTTATCTTCTCTTCCGACATACAATTTATAGTTCATCGTCAAAGTTTCAGAGAATCTGGAAATTACAGTCTCCACCTGGGACGGGAATACATTGACCCCGCGGATGATCAGCATATCGTCCGTACGCCCGAATACGCGGCTCATTCTCACCAGAGTTCTTCCACATTCACACTTTTCATGATTCAGATAGCAGATATCCCTTGTCCGGTAACGAACCAGCGGCATGCCTTTTTTACCGATGGTTGTGATTACCAGCTCTCCCTTTTCTCCGTCAGGAAGCGGTTCCAGGGTATCCGGATCAATGATTTCCGGGAAGAAATAGTCTTCCATAATGTGCATACCCGCGTTCTCACTGCAGCTTGTAGAAACACCCGGACCCATAACCTCCGAAAGTCCGTAAATATCATGAGCGTGGATTCCCAGACGCTTTTCGATTTCATTGCGCATGCCTTCGGTCCACGGCTCCGCTCCAAAGACTCCTGCTTTCAGAGAAATCTCTTCCGGGGACAGACCCGCTTTTTCCGCTGCTTCCGCAATCGTCAGCGCGTAAGACGGGGTGCAGCACAGGTGGGTACTCTTCAAATCCTGCATGAACATCAGCTGCTTCTGTGTATTTCCGCTGCTCATGGGAATGACAGTGGCACCGATGGTTTCCGCGCCGATATGCGCCCCCAGGCCTCCGGTGAACAGTCCATACCCGTAAGCTACCTGAACGACGGATTTCTTCGTTGCTCCCGCCATGGTCAGACATCTTGCCACACATTCTCCCCACATATCCAGATCGCCGCGGGTATATCCCGCAATCTTAGGCTTTCCCGTGGTTCCGGAAGACGCGTGAATACGGACAATATCTTCCATATCTGCCGCGAACAATCCGTTCGGATAATTATTTGCCAAATCTTCTTTTGTAATAAACGGAAGCTTTGTAATGTCCGCCAGAGTCCGGATATCTCCCGGCACAACACCTTTTTCCTCCATCTTTTTTCTGTACGGACCTACGTTCTCATACACATAGTCCACCGTTTCTTTCAGCCGTTCCAGCTGAATTTTTTGCATGGTTTCCCGATCCGCACATTCGATCGCTTCATTCCAAATCATAATCTTTCTGGTTCCTCCTGTTTTCCATTATGCATTGTATCCTTTTTCAAAAGCTTCTTTATTCAGCTCGACAAACTTTGGTTTTACTGTGCTTTCAATCTGCCGAACCCAGGTTTCTTTCGGGAATGGCAGTTCTTTCGCCATCGCGCCTAAAAGCACGGTGTTGACCGCCTTCGCGCTTCCACATTCCGTAGCGATTCCAAGGGCGTCCAGAGCCGTCACTTTCTCCGCGTTTTCTCTTAAAAAGCCCAGGATATCCGCAGGGTATTCCGCCTGTCCCATAATGACCGGCATCGGTTTAATCTGCTGGGAATTCACAAAGATCGCGCCGCCTTTTTTCAGATAGGAAATCCAGCGGTACGCTTCCAGTTCCTCAAAAGCGACGATCACATCCGCGCCGCCTTCTTCGATAAGCGGAGATCTCACTTCCCCCTCGCTGATTCTCACATGGGTCACGACGCTTCCGCCCCGCTGCGCCATTCCGTGGACTTCCGCGAGTTTTACGTCATATCCTTCTTCCAGAGCGATCTTTCCCAGCAGAACACTGGCAAGGAGGGTACCCTGTCCGCCGACACCTACGATCAGTATATTTATATCCTTCATCCTATTTTACCTCCTCTTCAATCGCTCCAAACGGGCATACGCGTTTGCACAGGCCGCATCCTACGCAGCGTTCCGCCGCGATGACAGGTCTTCCGTTTTCCATTTCAATAGCCGGGCATCCGATATCCATGCACTTTTTGCAGTTCTTGCAGCTATCTGTGATTACATGAGGAATATTCGGCTGTTTTACAATCAGCGCGCACGGACGCTTTGTAATAATAACAGAGAGTTCCTCTCTCGCCGTTTCCTCTTTAACCGCTTTTTCCACAGCAGGAAGGTCGAAGGGATCTACTTCCACAATATGTTTTACGCCGCAGGCCCGGGCCATATCCGCGATATCAATGGCAGGAGCAGGTTCTCCTTTGGCGTTCTTTCCGGTAGACGGATTGTCCTGATGCCCGGTCATTCCCGTAATCCGGTTGTCCAGAACGATTACCGTTCCCGTGGACTGGTTGTAATTCATGTTGATAAGACCTGTAATTCCGGAATGGAAAAAGGTCGAGTCTCCCAGTACCGCTACGGTATCCTTCGCCGCGCCCGCGCCTCTCGCTTTTTCAAATCCATGGGCCATTGTGATAGACGCGCCCATACAAAGACAGGCGTCCATGGCTGAAGTCGGAGGCAGCGCGCCCAGCGTATAGCATCCGATATCGCCCATTACCGTCTTTTTCAGCTTTCCTAATATGTAGAACAATCCTCTGTGCGGGCATCCCGCGCACATGAGCGGCGGCCTTCCCGGCGCCTGCTGAGCGGGAACATGCTCCGGAGTCTCCCCGGTAAAGGCTTCCCGAATCATATTCGCGGAATATTCCCCCTGGATCGTAAACATGTCCTTTCCTTTGGCGGGGATTCCCATAGCGCGGATCTGTTCTTCAAAGAACGGATTTCCCTCCTCAATGACATAGACTTCTTCCACCTGCCGCGCGAATTCCCGAATCAGCTCCTTTGGAAGAGGGTTAATGATTCCCATTTTCAGCACACTGGCCTGAGGCAGAGCTTCTTTCACATACTGGTAGCAGATCCCGCTGGTAATAATACCAATTTTTTTGTCGTTCATCTCGATCCGGTTAATCGGGAATTCTCCGGAATCTTTTTCAATCTGATTCAGGCGTTTTTCCTGCGCAATATGCAGTTTTTTCGCCATAGCCGGCATAGCGACATATTTTTGTATATTTTTTTCGTAAGGTTTGTTTTCTCTTTCTTCCCGCTCTCCAACGGTAACGATTCCTCTGGAATGGGAAATCCGGGTATTGGAACGCATCAGAACCGGCGTATCGTATTTTTCGCTCAGTTCATACGCGTATTTCATAAAGTCTTTGCATTCCTGCGCGTTTGCAGGCTCCAGCACCGGAACGCCCGCGCCTTTTCCATGGTAACGGGAATCCTGCTCATTCTGGCTGGAGTGGCATCCGTTATCGTCGGCTACCAGGATAACCAGACCGCCGGTAACGCCTGTGTAAGCAGCCGTGTAAAAAGGATCCGCCGCCACATTCAGTCCTACATGCTTCATACAGGAAAGGGCTCTGGCTCCTCCGATACACGCGCCGACCGCGACTTCTGTGCCTACCTTTTCGTTGGGCGCCCATTCCACATGGATTTCATCATACCGGGCCGCCGCTTCCGTCACTTCTGTACTTGGAGTTCCCGGGTAGGAGGAAATCACCTTTACTCCTGCTTCATAAGCGCCTCTCGCGAAGGCTTCATTTCCTAACATTATTTTCTTTTCCATGTCCAACCTCTTTACTCAGTGTTTTTTATTTATTCTTTCTATGATCGATTACCCGTCTTCCTTTTCCTTCAAAACGCGGCAAGGTTCCCGGTGAAACCAGCGTAACTTTGGCATCGATGTTCAGGATGACCCGCAGATTATGTTTAATCTTAGCTCTGAGAGCTTCCAGTTTTGTGAAGTCATCCAGCAGTGACGCGTCGGAAAATTCCACTTTAACCTCGATTCGATCCATATAGCCTTCGCTCGTCAGCACAATTTCGTAGAACGGTTCTACCTCTTTCATTCCCATGACAACGGACTCGATCTGGGACGGAAATACGTTGACTCCCCGGATCACCATCATGTCGTCGGTACGTCCCTGAATCTTAGCCATCCGCATAGAAGTTCTTCCACATTCGCACGGTTCGTCATTCAGCCAGCTGATGTCCCTGGTCCGATATCTGAGAACCGGGAATGCCTGTTTTACGAGAGATGTGATGACCACTTCCCCCTTTTCTCCCATTGGCAGCGGTTCTAATGTGTCCGGATCAACGATTTCCGTGTAATACTGGTCTTCGGCGATATGCATGCCCTGCTTCAGATAGCATTCGCCGGCGTAACCCGGGCCTCCCACCTCGGAAAGGCCATAGTTTTCTGTAGCCAGGATGCCCAGCTGCTTTTCGATCTTCGCCCGCATTTCTTCCGTGTGGCCTTCGCCTCCGAAAAGCGCAAGGCGGAGCTTAATCTTGTCTTTATCGATTCCCCGTTTTTCGATTTCATCAGCCAGATACAGGGCGTACGACGGCGTAGCAATCAGAATAGTCGAACCAAAGTCCTGCATAATCATAAGCTGTCGCTCTGTATTTCCACTGGAAAGAGGAACAACCATAGCTCCGATTTTTTCCATGCCGTAATGAAGTCCGAATCCTCCGGTAAACAGCCCGTATCCGAAGGCAATCTGCACAATATCATCGGGCGTGCCTCCCGCCGCGCAGATCACTCTGGCCATAATTTCCGACCAGTTATCCAGATCCTGTTTTGTATATCCTACGATCTTTGGTTTTCCTGTGGTTCCTGAAGAGCCGTGAATCCGCACCACTTCTCTTTTATCGACCGCGAACATCCCGAAAGGATAGCTGTTTTTCAGATCCTCCGCGGTCGTAAAGGGAAGATGCTTTACATCCGCCAGGGTTTTAATATGTTCCGGTTTTAACCCGATCTCATCAAATTTGCGCTTGTACAGAGGCACCCGTTCATAACAGGTTTCCACAGTCTTCTTCAGCCTCGCCAGCTGAATCTCCCGTATGGTCTCCTTGTCCGCGCACTCCATTTCTTTGTTCCAAATAATATGTTCCATTGTTTCTCTCTTCTCTGCTTAGAATTTGTCTCCGATTTCGAGCTTTTTCGCCCGAGTCGCTAATACGAATATTCTATCTCATTTTTATGGAAAAATCAAATTTTTATGAGAGGCTTGGCAGGGGTTATGCAAGGAAGTCTCGGCGGTTTAATCATGGTCTAAAAAATATTCAATTCCGTTCTTCTGTCCCACCTTTCCCAAATACCAGTATCCGTCATATTCAAAGAAAAAGGACAGAATGGAATTTTCTCCATGAGAGCAGGGTTCCGCCAGATGAAATTCAATCCGCTTAGTCTCCCCCGGCTCCAGGACAGTCTGGGTTCCCGCGTTTCCCGCTATCGAACCGGCCGATCCGATATTGTCTATGTAGCGTGCCTGCGGCGCGATCCGCATCTCTGTTTCCCCCAGGTTCGTCAGACGCAGGATCGCCTGTTCATCTTTTTGTGAATAAAAAGTCAGTCCTGCCGCAAAGGCAACTTCCGATTCGGGACTATTGCCTTCCGCCGCGTTCCGGCTACCCGAAGAATCCGCAAAAACCAGCCCGGTTGCCACCGCGAAAATCAGTGCCGCAATCAGCACTCCTGTCAGTTTCTTTTTCATTATTTTGTCCTCCTTGTATAACTGGCACAATCAGCAGGAATGACTGGCAAGGAGAATCCGGATCAGGTTCTGGAACAGATTGTGCTTTAATTCTATTGTACGGGAAATGCCGCGGCTCTGTCAGCCTCTATATTTTTCTTTTTTTCCTGAAAAACCAACAAAAGAATATCAGAAAACGGTTAATTCTATTCGTAAAACCAATGTTAATTATTTGTAAATTTAAAAGCCGACGGTATGGACACATACCGCCGGCTCAACGTGAAGATAAATTTTACCCGCCTGCCATAATCCGAAGGAGGCGTATCTCATCTCCTTCTTGTATTACACAGGTTTCGTATTCCGCGGAAAGCAGCTGGCGCCCGTTAATCCAGACGGCTGCCTTGCGCATTTTTCGCTGTTTGATTAGCTCTGATACTGTCATGCCTTCCTTCAGCATCATTCCTTTTTTATTAAGTGTTACAAGCATAATTTCTCCCGTACCCATCCAAGGCCGAGACGCTCGATGGTTTCCTGTGTGGGGTTTCCGGTCTCCGCGTCCCACCCGGCATATTCATAATAGGTTGTCAGTGTGTGTTCGAACTGTTCCGGCGTAATCTGCGCGACCTCTCCATCTTCAAGTTCCACCGGAAGGAAGGCTTTCTTCGGCAGAGTGTCATCTTTTCTTGAGAATCCCAATTTCTGGTTAAAGAGACGCATCATATTGATACGGCGCTCTCCGATTTCCTGAAGCTCCTCGACAGAGGTCTCCCATCCGATTCCATATTTACAGAAATTCACCAAATCTTGCGGGCCGTACAACTGCCATGCCGGTCCCCACGCGAACTGACACAGACACAAGCTGTCCATCATAGCGTAGAACTTCTGAGTCGCATAAGCAAACCGGGCCTTGTTATCATCCAGCACACCATATCGATCGCATTTTTCAAAATGATCCAGCATGTTCGGCCAAATCCAGTTCTGGTCGTCGTCCGGAGCCATCAACGCCGGATCATGCTCAGAGGACTGATGATCCGCGCCAAAAGGGTTCGCCGCATAGTTCAGGGCCAGGTTCGGTTTAAACTGTACCATGTGAGCCGGCCACTCCTGCCCTTTACAGGCAACCACCAGTTCTTCCGCTTCCGGGCCTAATTCTTTTGCCGCAGCGGCGCTGCCTTTCGCCAGAAGCTCGCCAACTCCCTTTTCTCTGCGGGCGATTTTTTTAATCAACGCATCGAACACCGCTCCGTTTCCAAACTTCAATTCCAATCCATCGGTATCTTTTTCCGTGAGAATTCCTTTTTCAAAACATTCCATCGCCCACGCGATAGTCGCGCCGCAGGTGATTGTGTCCAACCCAAACATATTACAGAGCTGGTTCGCGTGGCAGATATCTCCCAAATCCGTGTTTCCGCAGTAAGAGCCAAAGGTGGCGCAGGTCTCGTACTCCGGTCCTCCGTATTCCGGATCCGCTTTGCCCGGTATGTCTACCACGCCCTTGCACCGAATCGCGCAGCCAAAGCAGGTCTCCCTTTTTTTCAGCACCGTATTGGTAATCGTTGTCCCGGCCGTTTTAATCCAGTCATCCATTAGACCTTTCTCCCAGTTGTAGGACGGCAGAAAGCCTTCCGCCGCGTGACCGTCCACACAGCCCGCGGATCCGTTTACTGCCGTATCCACAATGGTATCGTTGGCCGCCATTTTCTCTTTCACATTGAGAGTCAGATATTTCTTCATATTATCCGGATCCTCCGGAAGAACCGGCGGCGCCTTTTTTACCACCAAGGCCTTCAGGTTCTTTGAGCCCATAACAGCTCCCACTCCGTTCCGTCCGTTAGCGCGGCTCCTTCTGTGCATGATAGCGGCGTAAGGAATCTGATTTTCCCCCGCGGGACCGATAATAGATGACTCAAATTTACGATGTCCCAGATCTTCCGCAATAGCCTCTTCCGCTTCACCTGTAAGCATTCCCCACATTTTTGACGCGTCCCGAATCTCCGCTTTGTCCTTTTCGATATACAGGTATACCGGGGTATCCGCTTTCCCTTTTATGACAATGCTGTCCCAGCCATTTCCTTTGACCGCGGCCGGAATAAACCCTCCTACCTGAGAATCCCCGGCAGTTCCGGTCAGTGGACTTTTGGTCGTTACACACATCCGGCTCTGACCGCTGATAGGAATCCCGGTCAGCGGGGAGACGGAAAAAATCAACATATTTTCCGGAGACAACGGGTCGACTCCGGGATCCATTTCCCGCAGCATCAGATACATGCCAAGCGCGGATCCGCCCGGATATTTCCGATAAGTCTCCGCTTCCAGCGTTCTGGTTTCAATTACCCTCTCCTTTAAGTCAATGTATAGGATTCGTGCATCTTTTATCATCTTATCCTCCACCTTTCCTCTTGCAAATGCACAGTCCATCTTGTCCCGACCCGGCGCCCCCTTCTGCTTTCAGGGACAAAAAAAGTGCGCAGGCGAGACCAATTGTCAAATCAATCCCTCTCCTTCGCACACTGGCAGGCAGCCGGATCGCTCCCGCTACCCTGACGTTTTCGCCGGCACAGGGTGTCAAACGAAAATCGGAGTTGGTATTCCACATTGTCACCTTTATATTACTTTGAATTTTCTGTCTTTGTCAACCGTTTTTCCTGCACTATTTTGTTTAAATGAAACAACTAATTTGTCTAGCAATAAAAAACTGCCTGCTTAAAAAGCGGCAGTTTTTTATAACAGCAAGTGCCTAATCTCTATAAAATCCGATTGTACGGCCCGCCCACGCGGAATCCTGCATAACAGTTCTTCCAACTCCTATCAGATCTCCGGCTCCAGCCTGCAGCAGTTCCTCTACCTCCCGCGGTTTCTTCACTCCTCCTGTCGTAATCACCGGAATCCTCACCGCTTTTTTAATTGCGGAAGATTCTTCTCCAAAGTAACCAGCATTACTGTTTTCCGGATTTACATAGCCGCACATGCCTCCGGATACGTCTAGAACATCAATTCCCGCGTCTTCCAGGATTACAGCTGCCTTCACCGCATCTTCTACTGTATTGCCGCCAGACAAATGATCGCAGGCTCCCAGTCTCAAAAAAATCGGATACTCCCGGCCGACCGCCTTTCTTACCGCTTCGATCACCTCCAGGTGGATTTTCAGCCGGTTCTCCAGGGTTCCTCCATATTCGTCCGTTCTCTGATTTGTCAGGGGCGAATAGAACTGGTTCAGAAGATAGGAATGCGCCGAATGAATCTCCACACCGTCGTACCCCGCATTTTTCCCCCGTTCCGCCGCAGCGGCAAAAGCATTTACAACTTTGGAGATCTCTGCCTTCGTCATCTCCTCCGGGATACCGCCCTGACGCGGATTCTGTATCGGGGATGCGCCTTTAAGCGGCATTCCTGTTACGTCTGTGCTCGTGCAGCTTCCCGCATGGTTCATCTGAACTACTGCTTTTGTTCCCGCGCCCTTTATAACCCGGGCAAGCTTCGCAAGCCCCTGTATCGCGGTATCATCCGCAATCGAAACCTGTCTGCCGGAAGCTTTTCCCTCCTGCATAATATAGCAATGCTCTACAATCGCAAGAGAAAAACTGCCTCCCCGCATTTTATCTTCATAATAGGCCAGCGACTCCTCCGTCACTCTGCCATCCGGTGATGCTTTCGCAATCGTAATGGGCGGATAAATTAATCTGTTTTTAAAAGTTATTTTCCCCGTTGCCAAGGGGGTATTAATAATCGCCATTTTTTCTCCCTCCTACTACAATATATTTATGGTTAATCTCCCTTACAGCCAGTAAGGAATTACCCATCTTATTGCTTAAGCTGTTAGAATGATAAGAGCAATCGGTATAGCGGATACCTCCCTGGGCTTCGCGCCCGTAAGACAGTCTGCTAACCAGCTCTTCATTCGCAGCATTCGTTTTATGCAGGTTGAACCATCTTCCGGGTGCGTTCGTGTCACACCACAGTAGATAGAATGGGCAATGAGTAAAACTGGTATGGACCAATTGCAATCTCAAACAAGGAGTGACATTTTTATGAACATGAACGCAGTAGGTATGGATGTTTCCAAGCGAAAAAGCACGGTAGCAATCCTCCGTCCTGGTGGAAAGGTGGTTGTAAAGCCCTTCGATGTTCCACACCTGTCCACTGATTTCCAATCCCTTAAGAAGCTCATCAGGCAACTGGATGGTGAGACCCGCATTGTCATGGAGTGTACCGGCCGCTACTATGAACCGGTAGCGCGTGAACTATCCCAGGCCGGCTTTTTTGTAAGCACTGTGAATCCTCAAATCATCCATAACTTTCAGGGTCAGGACAATCCCCTCCGTAAAGTTAAAACCGATAAGGCCGATTCCGTAAAAATCGCACGTTACACTCTTGACAGTTGGGCAAATCTAAAACAATATAGTCTTATGGATGAATTACGTTCCCAACTCAAAACCATGAACCGCCAGTTTGATTTCTACATGAAGCACAAAACCGCCATGAAGAATAACCTGATTGGCCTCATCGACCAGACGTATCCCGGTGCCAACACCTACTTTGACAGCCCTGCCCGCAAGGACGGCAGTCAGAAATGGGTGGATTTCATTGATACTTACTGGCATGTGGATTGTGTCCGCAGGATGTCTCTGGAGGTGTTTACAAACCATTACCAGAAGTGGTGCAGCCGCAGGAAGTACAACTTCAGCAAGTCAAAAGCCGAAGAAATCTATGGGAAAGCAAAGGAACTCATTCCCGTACTTCCAAAGGACCACTTTACCAAACGCATCCTCAAACAGGCAATCGACCAATTGAACACTGCGTCGCAGACCGTTGAACAGCTTCGTACCCTTATGAATGAGACCGCCTCCAGGCTGCCGGAATATCCGGTTGTCATGGCGATGAAAGGCGTAGGACCGTCTCTGGGGCCTCAGCTTATGGCCGAGATCGGAGATGTCACACGTTTCACCCACAAGGGCGCTATCACGGCATTTGCCGGTGTCGATCCTGGTGTCAACGATTCTGGAGATTATTCCCAGAAAAGCGTACGCGCTTCCAAACGTGGGTTGCCAGTACTGAGAAAAACTCTGTTCCAGATCATGGAGGTACTGATCAAAACCAAACCGGACGATGCGGTATATTGGTTCCTGGATAAAAAACGATCCGAAGGCAAGCCGTATTATGTCTATATGACTGCCGGAGCCAATAAATTTTTACGAATCTACTATGGTCGGGTGAAATTTAACAGTTTTCTTACCATACCAATTACGGGTGTTTTTAATCATTCCGCTTATATGCGCTTTATTTGCACTTTTTCAAAAGTTTTTCCCATTCTTTATCTACATATTCCTGGGTATTTTCAATCATCCATTCGTTTCCCGGTTCGAACATATGCTTAAAGCGCCCCTGCTTCGCGAGGAATTCCTCCACTGGCTTTTTGCGTTTTGGCTCATAGGTCAGACGCCACTTGCCGTCTTCGATTTCGTAAAGCGGCCACACGCAGGTATCCGCCGCCAGCTGACAGATTTCCGCCAGATCCTCCGCGTTATACCTCCAGCCCCGCGGACAAGGGGACAATACATTAAGAAAGCATGCGCCTTTTGTATAAATTGCCTTACGCGCTTTTTCATGCAGATCTTTGAAGTTTCCGATAAACGTGGTCTGGGCGGCATACGGGATATTATGCGCCGCGATAATTTCCGTCAGATTTTTCTTGTTCTGAACCTTTCCCGGGCTGACGCTTCCGACAGGAGATGTCGTTGCGTCCGCGTAGCGCGGAGTAGATGAAGAGCGCTGGATTCCCGTGTTCATATATGCCTCGTTATCATAGCACACATAAACCAAGTCATGTCCCCGCTCCATCGCGCCGGACAAAGATTGCAGACCGATATCATAGGTTCCGCCGTCGCCGCCGAATGCGATAAACTTAAAGTTATCCTGGATTTTTCCCTTTTTCTTCATTACTTTATAGGCCGCTTCCACTCCGCTTAAAGTTGCCGCCGCGTTCTCAAAGGCAGTATGGATATAGCTGTCTTCATAGGCCGTATACGGATACATAAAAGTGGAAACTTCCAGGCAGCTGGTCGCGTTGGCAACTACCGCCTTGTCCTCCGGCTCTAACGCCCTTAGGACTCCCCGTACCGCGACGCCTGCTCCGCAGCCGGCGCAGAGCCGGTGTCCGCCCACCAGCCGTTCTTTTTTTTCTACTTCTTTTTTTAAATTATATGCCATTATATAAACCTCGAATCTCTCACACCGATATAGCGATAAACATCTCCCGGATCGTCGTTATCATAAATAACAAACAAATCCTGATAAATATCATAGAAGTCCTCGACAGTGATATCTCTGCCGCCTAAACCGTAAATATAATTGACCGCATATGGTTTATCTTCCAGATCATATAAAGAATTTCTCGCTTCATTGAACAACGGTCCGCCGCTGTTGGAAAAACTCTCCGCTTTGTCCATAATCGCTACGGCTTTTACCTTACACATGGCCTCCGCCAGAGGGATTCTCGGGAACGGGCGGAACACTCTCAGTTTAATCAGACCCACCTTCTTGCCTTCCGCACGCAACCGATCCACAGCTTCCTTTCCGGTTCCTGCACTGGAACCGATCACAACCAGCGCCACTTCCGCGTCATCCATCCTATATTCCTCGAAAAAGCCATAGCTTCTCCCGGTCATTTCCTCAAACTTTTCTGCCACATCGCGAATCACCGGCATAGCGTCTTTCATTGCCTGGGCCTGCTGCCGCTTGATTTCCATATAATACGGTGAGGTTCCGTATGGTCCGACAGCCAGAGGGTTTTCGTGTTTCAGCAGGTAGTTTTCCGGCTTGTATTCACCAACGAATTCTCTTACTTTTTCTTCTTCGATCAGATCAATATTGGATACTCCGTGGCTGGTGATAAATCCGTCCTGGCAAATCATAATCGGAAGTCTGCAGGCTTCGGAAATCAGAATTCCCTGAATGAAGTTGTCGTAGGCTTCCTGGTTGGTTTCCGCATACATCTGCAGCCATCCGGAATCCCGCGCTCCCATGGAATCGGAATGGTCGTTGTTGATATTAATCGGTCCGGTCAGCGCACGGTTTACAACCGCCATCGTAATGGGAAGCCTGGAGGACGCGGCAACATACAAAAGTTCCCACATCAGCGCAAGCCCCGCGGAAGATGTGGCTGTAACAGCCCGTGCTCCGGCCGCCGACGCTCCCATACAGACGGACATGGCGCTGTGCTCCGATTCAACTGCTACAAAATCTGTATCCACCAGCCCATTAGCGATATATTCGGAAAAATATTGCGGAATTTCTGTAGAAGGGGTAATTGGAAACGCCCCCATTACGTCCGGATTAATCTGCTTCATGGCCATAGCGATGGCTTCGTTTCCGGACATTCTATCTCTGATTGCCATTATTTTACCTCCTTCACGAAATCAATCGCGTCAAAGGGACAGACCTTGACGCAGATCCCGCAGCCCTTGCAGTGCATATAATCAAAATCCAGCCGCTTGCCATCCTTTACCGGAATCGAGCTATCCGGGCAATAAGGAATGCAAAGCATACAGTGTCTACATTTTGCTTCTTTGAATACCGGTTTCATAATCCGCCAGTCGCCTGTATTCACCAGCAGAGATGTCGCTGGCTCAAAAATTTCCGCTCCCACTGTCATATCCTGCCATGTGGAATGTTCGTTAATATCCTGTGCTCTTCGTTTCATCAGCTCACCTTTACCTCTTCCATTGATTTTTTCAGTGCTTTCATGTTGCCTTCCACAACTTCCGGCTTATGGGAGAATTTGTGGCGGAATGACTCTTCCATATCCCGGATAAACTGCTCCTGATCAATAACATGGCTGACCTTTACAGCCGCTGCCAGCATCGGAGTGTTAGGGTAGTTTTTCCCCAGAGTTTCCATAGAAATTTTCTCCGCGTCCACAGCGCAGATCTTCCCATTATAATCCGGCAGCATCTTGCGAATTTCTTCCGGACTCTTTTTGCTGTTAATAATCAGCGCACCACTCTCCTTAATTCCTTTTGTTACATCAACGGTACCCAGCAAAGTTTCATCTACCACTACCACATAGTCGGGATGGTAAATATTTGAATGGACTTTGCACGGTTCATCCGTAATCCGGTTATAAGCCGTAATAGGGGCACCCATTCGCTCCGGACCGTATTCCGGAAACCCCTGTACATGCTTGCCCGAATTAAAGGCCACGTCCGCCAACAGCAGACACGCTGTTTTCGCGCCCTGCCCGCCCCGGCCGTGCCATCTGATTTCCACAGCTTCATTCCGCTTTGTCTTCTTTTCCATTCTTGAACATCCTTTCTTTTTACTGCGTTGTATTAAAGAGCGATATTCCAGTTTACCTCTATCTCAATAAAAAAGGGTTTTCACCCTTGTATAAGGACGAAAACCCGTAGATTTCGCTATACCACCTAATACAACATACTAACATACGCGTTCCTGATAACGGAGGAATACCCGTCAGAACTTACTCCCCTTTTTCGAGGCGGCTGCCGGGACTCTCCCGTCCGCCGTCTTTGGTTTCGGCTCTGCGACTCAGAAGTGATTTTCGGTTCGCGCTCTCCTGCCCCGGGCTCGCACCATCCCCGGTTCGCTTTCCATTCAAGCGGCGCCTACTCTCTTCGTCACAGTCTTTGTTCTGTATTTAATTTTCTTTGTGTATTTTAACGCACCGCGCCTGTCCTGTCAATATTTTTATTTATTTTTCACAAAATAATTCGCTTTTTATTGTGATAAAAAACGATCGTTCAGGGGAAACTAATCACAAGAGGTGATACATTTGCTAATAGGACACTTTAAAAATGATAACCGCGCGAATCCAACCCTTGTTATCGAGCATATTGTGGCGGAAACAGAAAAAAATATTGAAAAGATGACCGGAAGAAAAGTAAAGCTGGTGGCTTACGAGGTAAAAAAATCGATCTATTGACATTGTAGCGTGACAAAAAGATCGACGCCTCGCGGCCTTCCACGTCTTTCGCTCAAAGCTGCCGAAATAATTCACCGACCATTTTTATTCTTGCTTATCTAAGCATATATTTTTTCAAATCCTGTCGCCGTTTAATGTGCAGTTTCTGTAACGCCATAGACACGTAATGTTTCACTGTGTTAGGCGAAATGCTCATATGCTCGCTAATCTCCTGATTCGTCCATCCCCGGGCAGCGAGCATAGCTACGGCAAACTCACTGGTAGTCAGATTATCAGCTACATCATGCCCTGTATCCGGATTATGCACTTTTCTCCAGCCTGCGGAGAACCGATATGTTATCTCAATAATCCGCTTGAAATCTTCCGGCCATCTCTTTTTGATAACCGCCTCCAGCATTCCACCCAAAAGCCCATGATGCTCCCCAAAACCTTCGATCAAATCATCGGGCCTCGCCAGATCCCATGCGGCCAACAGATGCTCCCTCGCCTGTTCGGGCTGTTTGAGACTCATGTAATCCATTACCGCTACCAGGTGCAAATAAATAGCGGGGATCGGATACTTCTCCTGCTGCATAGCGAGGGTTGTTTCCACAATACCGACGCTTTTCCCATATTCCTTCTTCAAATAAGTATAATGGGCCTGCACATAAAAAGCGAACGCCTGAAGTCCCGGCGGCAGCAGTGGCAGATAAGTTTGAAGCGGCGGCAGTTTTTCCGGCAGGGGCAGATGCAGCAGGACCGCTCCAGCGGCCGCGCAGAAGGCCTTAGCCGCCCCGATCTGCGGAACCGCTTCCGAATCAATGTCCTCCATATTACGTCTCATTTCATTCAGTACATATCTTGCTCGTGAGATTTGTCCGAGAGAAAGATTGGCATAAGAATAGATTAGGCAGCCCGAAAGACGAATTTCCATATTCGGATGCGCCAGATATCTCCCTGTCTCAATAACCGCCCTCTCTGGCTGTCCGCTGAAATAGTGGTATTCAGCAAGGGCAATGTCTTTCCGCGGACCGTCTTCCATCGCTTCAATCATTTTCACACAACTCCCCGGTTTAAAGGCTGTGTTCATAAGGGGCATAAGCTCCATACAAAAATGGATCTCCGATCCGCTTTTTGTATGGTTTTCCTTCTTTTTCACGCTTTGAGAAATGTCCGGCTTTTCCGCGCATTGAGGGATACCCCAGGACACTCCGAATTTTCTGACGCCCTCAATTTTCCCTTCCGCACAGTATTTCTGCACCATTCGCTCTGAAATCTTCCATTTACCCGCCGCTTCCCGCACAGTCATATACTCCATCACAATGCTCTCCCAGATTTCGTTTACTGTATATTATTATATTCGTTTTGCCAAACCTTTTCAATGGCAGGAAAGGAAACGCAAGGGTATCGTCCGGAGGATTGAGGATGCCGCCGCGCCACCGCGCCACCGCGCCACCGCGCGAACAAATCACAAAAAATCGTCCCCGCATGCCGCTGCACGCGAACAAACCCCAGAGCTTAGAAGCAATATTTGCGCTTTTCCTTCCATACTCTGCGTAATTTTTAGAAATGAGCCGCGCTCCGGCTAAAATCCGCACTTCCCATTCCCCCTTTCCCCCCAATGGTCGCGCCTTGCGCCCTTCCACAGCTTTATCCCCAAAAATGTTCGCGCTTTCGCCGCTGCTGGAAAAGTACCGGGAGGTGGCACGCTAATGGCACGGTTTTTGAGGAAAAAAGGGCATCAGGAAAGGTTATTGGAAGAAATTCAAAAAACAGAGAAACCGCTGAAACCCCGAAAATTCAACAGTTCCAACGGTTTTATCTGGCACCCCCGAGATGATTCGAACATCCGACGCACGGTTTAGGAAACCGACGCTCTATCCCCTGAGCTACGGGGGCTCAACAGGCTTATTACAAAATAAGCACTTTTTAATAATACCATATATATATCGGGGATTTCAACACTTTTCATTCAAAATCCAGGGAAATCAAGTTTCAGAAAATACTGACGCAAGCAAGAGTGGATCGAGCAGACAATCCATCATAATCTTGGAAATGGGACGTTTGGATTTCTCCTTTTCTTTGTACCGTTTGATGAGATTCAAAGCCATCTTCCGAAAGACATTGAGCTGTTCCTGAACCTCTCTGGTTTCTACTCTACAGGAATCTTCGGCAAAGTGAACATCCAGAAGCCAGTGCATTGTTTCCACTGACCATCCCATTCGCGCATGATGCAGCAACTCCTCTGCGCTTAGCTTTCTGCTGCAAATATAGTAATGCCATTCTTCCGTTTTCTGATTCTTTCTTTCCAATTCCGTATGGATTGCCCCAATGCACGCAAGCTGCTTCCACTCTTCCCGCACTGACATCCATCCGATCTCTTCGGTTACATATGCGGTTCGCCTTTCGATTCGCCCCCGGTTGTTCTCCACCTTCCGCACCGTCTCCATCCGCTTCCTTAGCTCCGGGTCCTGTACATATTCTTCTATTTCCTTTTTCAAGCTCGCCTGGTTATCTTTCGCGCACAATAAGTAATCTCCTTTTTTCTCCAGAATTCGTTCCGCCGTTTCCTTCTGGCAGTTCAGCGCATCCGCTACCACCATACATCCCTTTAGTTCCAACTCCTTTAACAGCTCCTGCACCGCCGGAATTTCATTCCTTTTCTCATCCACACTTCTCTGCGCAAAGGTCATTCCCCACTCACTGAGCTGGGCGCTGACAATATGCAGCGAGCTCTCGCAGCGGCTCATTCGCTCGGTGGAACGAATCCTTTTTCCATCGATCGACAGCGTCTGCCCGCTCCAGTCTTCCGGAAGCAGGCTGGTTACCCATTTCGTAAAACATTTCCGCAACGAGTCCGGCTCAATCAGTTTCAGCAGGCATAGAAGCCAGTAATAGCAAGGTACACGGCTGATCCCAAAGTATTCTTTCAGAAATCGGCTTATCCGGGGATTGGTAGCCCATTGATGGATCTGGCTGACATTTTTTAACCCGCAAATACTCCCCAGCAGCACTAGCGTCATCACCTGTGCAACACTGCAAAAATAACCATCCTATTCTTTTGTTGTTTCTACTTCTTCAAAGTATTCTGTAATGAGATTCTGTTCCATTCTTGCATTATACACCTGTTTTGCTATTTTTGCATTTTCAAAAATTGATTTCCCTGTTCAAAATCCGGATCCGGGCGGATTATCGCGATAGCGCCAGCTCCCGCACCGGTTCCAGATAATGATAGGCAAATGTCAGTTTCCCATAACCGCTGTCCTTTTGAATCAGCCGCCAGGTTTTTTCCGCTGCCGCAAGTCCCCGATTATAATAAGTATTGTCATTCGTCAAATCATGATCTCCCGGCGGCTGAAATTCCGAAACGCAGATAATCGGTTTTCCGTACTGCCTGCACAGCTTCAGTTCCGTCTCCATATGGCTACGTTCTTTTCCTACATAATAGTTCATAACCGCGATTTCATCGCAGCAATCCCGTACCAGCGCTTCCAAGAATTCCGGATAGTCCTCATCATACCAGTAGGGGATACATAAAGTCAGAGAAAGCCCCCGCGTTTTGGCATGAAGGTAAATCTCTTTCATGCTCCCGCAAAACTCTTCCATCACCTGACGTGGCTGCGTATCCCAGCGGGAAAGAAGATATGGTTCAATATCCGCGACCACTCCTGCTAGCCGCCTGCCGTCCGATACACGCCCGTTATAATCCGCCAGCTCATCGATCCTGCGGCAGGCCTCCCCCATGCCGCTGTCAGTTCCCCATTCAGGAGTGCCGATCAGTCCATAACATTCTATTCCCCGCAACCCCAGATCGGAAATAAAGCCGCCGGCGCTTCCCTCCTCCATCGATTCCGGAAAAGCCTGAAAAACCCGTTCAATCTCCAGCAGCTCCGCAGTCTCCTGCAACTGCTTCTGCTCCTCCTTCTTTTCCGGCAACGTTTCCGACCAGCTGAAAATTCCAGTTCCGGAAAGCATCTTCGCGCCATCTTCCGCCCCGCATCCCCCTGCCAGAACTCCGGTAAAAACAAGCATGCCTGCCCAAAGAAAAACTGCAATTCTGCGTCTGTACTCTCTCCAGCGGATAAAATGCCCCATTTGTGTCCGTTTCCTCCTGTTTTTTTCCTATTGTATCCCAACCGACACCTCCTAACAAGAAAAAAACGCAGTTTGTCCCAGATGGCCGCGTATTTTCTTTTTTCTTTTTCAATATTACGTCAAACTATGTTAAAATATTTGTATATAGGGTATTAATAAATACATTATACGAAAGCAGCGGGGAGTTGAGTTATACGCCGGAGGAAGAGAATATGCAGCAGGTATTCCGCAAGGAAATAAAATATCGGGTTTCCATCATCCAGTACGCCCAATTGGAGCGTCAGTTGTCCAGGATCATGAAAAAGGATTCGTTCAGCGGCCCAGACGGTTACCCGGTTCGTTCCCTTTATTTCGACTCTGTCTACAACCAGGATCTTCACGATGTACTGAACGGGCACTATTCCAAGAAAAAAATACGGCTCCGTATCTATTCTCCGAAGGACACAAAAGCGAAGCTGGAACTCAAAGTAAAGCACGGTCTTGATCAGCAGAAATATTCTCTGACGGTTTCCCGCGATCAGGCGCAGGAGCTGGCCCGGGGAAATATTGATTTTCTTGCCGGCTGGAACACGTCTGTCGCCCAGTATATTTATCGGGAAATGCGGATTGGAATCTACCGGCCTGCGGTGCTGATTGAATATGACCGCATCGCATATGTCAGCGCCATCAATAAAATCCGCGTTACCTTCGATACCCATGTGCGGAGCAGCGACTGCAACTTTGACCTGTTTACCAACAATCCGAATTTCACTCCGCTCATGCCCGATGACACGGGCGTTTTGGAGGTCAAATATGATCATTTCCTCCTGAGCTATATTAAGGAAGCCCTCGCCTGCATTGATCAGCTTCCCCAGGCCAACAGCAAATATGTCCTGGGCAGGCTGCGTTGTTACTGACAGACGCTGTCAGGCCGGATCCTACTACAAAATCAGAAAAGGAAGCAGAAAACGATGAAACAATACATTCTTGATAATTTGCAAAACTTTACATATATGAATGATAAAGGACTGAGCGACTTTCTCATCAGTCTGCTAGTGGCGCTGGTCCTGGGTCTTGTCATTTTTCTGGCGTACCGGATCACCTACAGCGGTGTGGCTTACAGCAAACGGTTTAACGTTTCCCTTGTAATGCTCACGCTGATTACAACTATGGTCATGGCCGTAATCAGCAACAACATCGCCTTGTCCCTTGGTATGGTCGGCGCCCTCTCCATTGTACGTTTCCGTACTGCTGTAAAAGATTCCCGCGACACCACCTTCATTTTCTGGTGTATCGGTATTGGGATCTGCTGCGGAGTCGCGCAGTTTGCCCTGGCCGCCATCGGCAGCGCGGTTATCTTTCTTTTTCTGATTATCATGGGACAAATCCACTCTGACGGAAAATATCTGTATGTTATCCGCTGCGGCCGTGCGGACGAAAAGGCAGTGGAATCCATTATGTTTCTCTATTTTCGTACCTTGCAGATGCGCTCCAAGAATATTCACGAAAACGAAGTGGAGTTTATTTATGAACTCAGCGAACGTACGATAAAAAAAGCGCGGAAAAAGAATGAGGACGAAGTGACAGACCGGCTGTTCAAGCTGGATTCTCTGATTGTCGCCAATCTGGTAATGCAGACGGACGACATGACCCGTTAGGACAGCAGAGGTTGTGCGATGAAGAAAAAACTGCTGTGCGTTACCGTGATACTGGCCGCCTGTCTGATTGCCATAATCGCGAACTGGCATGTGGATAATACAAGGGAAAATACGAAAACGCGGGTCCACCAGCATCTGGAGGCGGAAAGCGCGGAGGAACTTCCCGCCTGCTCCCACAAATCATCCCGGATTTGCACCCATCTGCCTCTTGTCTCCATTGATACGAGAGGCAGACAGCTGAGTGAGAAGCGGGAAAGCAAAATTTTCTGTGATATCAGGATCTGGGATGAAGAAGGAAAGCGGCACCATTTGACGGATACACCGGATATTGAAACTGCTTCACAGATTAATATCCGTGGCGCTTCCTCTCGCCATTTTGACAAACACTCCTATCGGCTGGAATTCCGCGAGAATAAAAATCCGGCAGAAAAAAAGAACCTCAGCATCATGGGGATGGAATCAGACTGCGACTGGATTCTGTACGGACCGTGGCTGGACAAATCCCTGCTCCGCAACTATATGATGTATAATCTGTCCGGAGAAATCATGGAATGGGCGCCGGATGTACGCTACTGTGAAGTCTTTCTGAACGGCGAGTATCAGGGTCTTTATGTTATGACCGAATCCATAGAAGTGGACGAAGATCGGCTTCCTCTGCGGGAGTACGATGACCGCCAGACAGAAACCTCCTATCTCATCGAACGGAACCGTGTGGGCAGCACCGATGATCCGATTAACACCTTTGGCGGGCAGGCAGGTTATACAGAGTACGAACTGGGAATTCTTTATCCCAAAGCCCTGGACATGACCGGTGAAACCAGGCGCTGGATTATCGACAATATCAATGAGATGGAAAAGCTCCTCTATTCCTATGACTACGACGAGTGGGATTACGGCTATTACAATTTTCTGGATGTAGATTCTTTCGTCGATTACGCGTTGATTAACGAAGTTTCCGCAAATCTGGATGCCGGCAGCCTGTCCACCTATGCCTACAAGCCTCTGGGTGGAAAGCTGACCATGGGTCCGGTCTGGGATTTCAACAATGCGTTCGGACTTTACGAGATCGATCCGCAGGACTTTTTCATGCAGGACTCCCCCTGGTTCTTTATGCTGTACAAAGACGAAACCTTTGTGAACCGGCTTATTTCTCGCTATCAGTCGCTGCGAAAAACCTGGTTTGATGAGGAATATCTGATGAACTACATTGATGAAACGATCCGCTTTCTTGGTCCTGCCATTGATCGAAATTTTGATAAATGGGGGTATTCCTTTAACCTAGTCTTTTTCGACGATCCCAATCGCGAGCTACGCAGCTACCAGGAAGCGATAGCGCAATTAAAAGATTTTATTGAAGACCGCCTGGAATTCATGGACGAAAACATCGAAGTCCTGCATCAGTACTGTCATGAATCCATGGTAAAATCCTATAATTAATGAGGCTTATTTATGAGAAAGTTTCTGATTCTTTGTGCATGTCTGGTAATCGGCTACATGGGCATTCATTACATTTACTATAATACGACCATCCCGTTCAGCCTTCAGGCCGAAGATACGCTGCGGGTTCAGGCCCGCGCGGACGGAAAAAACCTTTATGTCCAAAAAGATAGCGGCTGGGAAAAGCTCACGATCTGCGGAATGAATCTCGGCTCTGCCATTCCCGGGCATTTTGCCTCGGATTTCGCCATTGATTATGATACGTACATGAACTGGTTTGACCTCATGCAGGAGATGAACGTAAATGTTCTCCGCGTCTATACCATCCAGAGCGATACCTTTTACCACGCCTTTTACGATTACAATGAAGGCAGGAAAAATCCCCTCTACCTGATGCACAGCGTACCGGTCGATGATTACAGCCTCCGCTCTCATCTGGACGCTTTCTCGCCGGAGGTACACGATACCTTTATCAGTGACTGCAAAAAACTGGTCGATATTATTCACGGCCAAAAACGAATACGCTTTAACAGCAATTACGGTTCCGGCACCTACAAGTGGGATATTTCTCCCTATGTGATCGGATATATCCTTGGTTCAGAATGGGATCCGGACTTTATCATTTATACCAATGAAAAACAGGATCACATCACCAGCTACCGCGGAACCTACTTTTCCACAACCAATGGCGCCACGCCTTTTGAGTGCTTCCTCGCGGAAGTGGGAGACGAGGTGATGGAGTATGAGGAAAGTAAGTACAATGCCCAGCGTCTGGTCGCCTTTTCCAACTGGTCGGAAACCGATCCCCTCAGGCACCAGACCTGGGCTGCCTCTGCCATGAATAACCATACCCGACTGGATATTGAGCATATCCTTTTAGAGGATACCGTAAAATCAGGAACCTTTGCCTCTTACCACGTGTACCCTTACTATCCGCCGTTTCTGAATTATGAGACCCGTTTTCTGAAAAATGGAGAAGAAAACTCTTATCGGACCTATCTGAAAGCGCTAAACTGCCATCATCGGGGTAAGCCGGTCGTCATTGCCGAATACGGTCTGCCCACCTCCCGCGGAATCGCGCAGACCGATCAGATCCGCGGACTGGATCAGGGGAATCTCACAGAAGAGGCGCAGGGAAAGGGGCTCCGCATGCTGTTTGAAGATATTATGGAGTCCGGCTGCGCGGGCGGTATGGTGTTTACCTGGCAGGACGAATGGTCAAACCGCACCTGGAATACACTGGCGACTGTTGATACTACCCGCGTCCCGTACTGGAGCGATGTCCAGACCGCTGATCAGATGTTCGGAATTCTCGCTTTTGAACCGGGAAAAACAACAACCCTCTCTTACCCCGACGGGGATCTTTCCGAGTGGAAAGACACAGATCCGATTGCCAAAGCCCGTGGTATGTCCCTTTCCATGATGTACGACGAACGATATCTCTATCTGCGTGTACACAAGGAAAACCTGGAACCGGCTGAGGATACGCTGTATATCCCCCTTGATACAACGCCGAAATCCGGGGCTTACAAGGATACGACTAACCATCTCTCCTACGACAAAGGAGTGGATTTCGTCATCCTCATCGAGGGAAAAAATAAAGCGGATCTCCTTGTCCAGGAATATTACAATACCACTGAAACCCTGTACGGAAAGAACATCCATCAAACCGATCCCTATCTGGATCCACCTGCGCCGGACAGCGGAGAATTTGACGATGCCCGCCAGTTTCTCCAGTACCGCATCCAGCTTTCCAGTCAGGAAACGCTCCCCGCAGAAGTTTTTCCTTCCGGAAAACTGATTCATGGTAACGGGAATCCGGATTCTGAGGATTATAATTCCCTGGCAGATTATTACATCCATGGAGATGATATTGAGCTGCGGATACCATGGGGGCTGCTGAATTTCAGCGATCCCTCCGCAATGAAGATTCACGGCGATTATTATGAACATTACGGTGTGGAAAATCTCTCCATTGACCATCTGAACGTGGCGCTCTGTGTCCGCTCGGAAGGCACGGTCCGAAAAACTGGCTTTCACCGCTTTGCACTGGAAGGTTGGGGAGAAACTCCCACCTGGCACCAGCGCCTCAAAAAATCCTATACCTGGCTACAGGATATCTACGGACGCTGTCTGGAAAAGGAGGACTGATCATGCATGAACTGACAGAAAGCTATACGGCCGTTTTATATCTCTTTATCTTCTTCTGCCTGTGTTTGTGCGTGTATAACCTATATGAAACCGTGCGGCGCTACTCCTGGAAAAAACAATTTCGCCACAAGGTCCAAAAAGAACTGGCGTGTCTGCGGAAAGATTTGGCTCAGATAAAAGCCGACAGACGCGTTACCTTCCGCCTGTCCGGATTCCGCTCCCGAAAATTACTGATCTTTCACGCTGCTTTCTGTATGCTGGCAAAAAACCGGGTGGAAGATGAGTCTCTCCGCGCTCTTGCCTGCGCCCGCATTGAACAGTATATCCGCCTGTGCACCCACCGGCAGATCCTTGTAAAGAATTACCTGATTTATTTAATCGGCTATCACCATACCGAGTCCCCCGCAATCGCCCAGTTCCTCCTTGATTGCCTGGAGATTCCATCTACGCTGACAAGGATGGAGGTCCTGCGGAGTCTCGCGAAGCTGGCGGATATCCATCTGTTCATCCATGCTCTGCAGAAGCTGGATACCTTTGAGGCGCCTGTGAACACGAAACTGATTTCCGACACACTTTCGGATTTTGAAGGTTCCCACACAGAGCTTTCCAAAGCGCTGCTTTTGCTGCTGGATTCCTGCAGCAACGATATCAAGCTGGGAATCATCACCTTTTTCTATTCCAATGACGCCCCTGCTGTGCGGGACAAGCTGTTGCAGATGTTTTCCGATCAGACTTCCCATAAGGAGGTCCGCCTGCGACTCATGCGGTACTTTGGAACGGTTCCCGATTCCCGGGCCCGCCCGATACTGATCCGCTTCGCTCTGTCGGACACATGGGAATACGCTGCGATTTCCGCAGGGGCGCTGCGGAGTTATCCCGGAGACGAAACAGCCGCAGCTCTCAAGCAACGTCTGAATGACAGCAACTGGCATGTGCGATACAACTGCGCGCAGACCCTGGCGCAGATCTGCACCCGCGGGGAACTGGAAGATGTCCTGGAAAGTCCTGACCTCTACGCCAGAGAAATCATGAATTACGCGCTGAACCGAAAAGAAACCGTAACTAGGGAACATTCTTAAAGGAGATAAAACAATGCTTCGGACTATTGTGGAATTTATAAATGTCTTTTTCTTTCTCTACATGCTACTGTACGCGGGATTTTTATTTGTCTCGACAATCGCTGGCGCGCTGGCTCTTGAAAAAAAGTCCAGAAAGAAAACCTTTCTCTCTGAATTCACTCTGTCGGACGCTTCCGGGTATGTGCCGGTATCCATCATCGTCCCCGCTTACAATGAATCCCTGACCATCCTTGATACCATCCGTTCTCTGGAAAAAATCGATTACCTGGAATACGAGATCATTATTGTTGATGACGGTTCAAAAGACGATACTGCCCGTGCCGTAATCAATCAGTTTGAGCTAGTGGAAATAAAACGCCCGATTCGGCGCCAGGTTCCCTGCAAGGATGTCCTCTCTATATGGGAAACCGTCCGCCAGGGTATTCCGATCACGCTAATCTGCAAGGAAAACGGTGGAAAAGCCGACGCGCTGAACATGGGTATCAACGCTTCCAGATACGCGTATTTTCTGGAAATTGACGCGGATTCTGTCCTGCAGAAAGATGCGCTGAAAAATCTGATGGAGCCTATACTGGAGGATGAGAGAGTGATTGCCTGCGGCGGCATGATCCAGATCGCCAATCAGGCGGTTATTGAAGATGGAGAAGTCAAACATCTGGCGTTTCCCAAAAAAAAGCTGGTACTACTCCAGATGCTGGAATACAGTCGATCCTTTCTCGGCTCCAGGCTGTTCTTCAACGGATTCAGTGGAAATATGATCATTTCCGGAGCCTGTGGACTGTTCCAGAAAAGTCTGGTTATTGCCTGTGGCGGATATGATACCTCCATTGTCGGAGAAGACATGGAGCTGGTTGTAAAGCTACATCATTTCTGCAAGTGTCACAGGATTCCCTACAAAATCATAAATGTCGCGGACGGAAACTGCTGGACCCAGGTGCCGGAATCCGTTGGAGATCTGAAAAAGCAGCGCCGCAGGTGGCATATGGGTCTGATACAGAGTATCACCCTGCACCATGACATTATCTTCAATCCCACCTACGGCGTCATCAGCATGGTTTCCATGACCTATTATCTGATTGTCGAGTGTCTTGGTCCTCTGATCGAAATCATCGGGCTTCTGAATATCATCGCGGCAATCTTTCTGGAAATGATTTATCTGGATTTTATGATCTGGTATTTTGTATTGTTTATTATTTTCAGCGCTCTGGTGACAAGTGCCTCGTTCCTCTCCCGGATCTATCTCCTCGACACGGAGATCACTGCCTCCCAGATCGGAAAAGCTTTTCTGTTTGCTTTTCTGGAAGCCTTCGGATTCCGCCAGCTGATCACGCTGTTTCGTCTCAGCGCCTTTATCCAGTACCGGAAATACAAAGACTACTGGGGAGATATTACAAGGCAGAAACACAACCGCAGAGTGTCTTAAACCAATCTGTGGTTGAATATCGAGACCCGCAATCCGAAAAGAAAGAAGTTTACATACTGTTTAAAAGTCCCAATGCAGGGAATATAAATAAAAGAACTCGAATATTATTGGAGGTGAATTTTTTGAACGTAGAAATTACAGGAAACGCAGATCCAAAAGAAGCTCAGGCTTACGTGGATTATCTGGAAGAAAAATACGGAAGAAAGCTGGAGAGTCTGGATATTCAGTTAGACGGAGAGTACGCGGATCTGAACTATAAATTCTCCCATGTGCCATTTGAACGCATCCGCAGAATTACCGGCTATCTGGTAGGTACCATGGATCATTGGAATGACGCTAAGACTGCCGAGGAACGGGATCGTGTAAAACACTCCCTGGATGGGGCAGACAGTCCCGCGGATCTGGAACAGCTGTAGGTCTTTCACTTTTGAAAATAAAAATGTGTACAAAACAGGAACCCTGTAAATTGTACACATTTTTCATTTTATGGGAATTCGAGCTTAAATCAAATAGGACAGCAGTTCCAGCTCAACATCCCCATCAAAGTCTTCAGGAACCACATCCACCACGCACAAAAGCCGGTCTGAATCCTCAGAAGCCGGGAACAGCAGCAATCCCCGAGCCGGGTCCTCCCCATAAGCCGGCGAGTCCAGATAATCTTTTGTATAAAAATTAAGCTGCAACTGCGGTTCGGTTGAATATTCCACCAGAAGCAGCCGTTCATCACGTCTGCAGATTTCTTCCAGTTCTGAGAAATCTTCATTCAGGCAGGCTGCGTCCGTCCAGATGTTATGGGGATATACGCCGTAAATTTTTACTGTGATCGCTTCTCCCTGGCGCCCTTTTATGGAAAACTCTTTTGGCACGTCATAATGACCGCAGCTGCATTCCAGGACTTTTCCCACCAGCACTTCCTCCGCAGGTTCTTGTATTTCCACTTCCATTGAGAGAATATCCACGTCCCACTCTACTTCAAACATTTCCGGTTCTACCTCGTATTCGGTGATCACCAGGGATTCCACATCTCTGTCCAGCCATTCATCATCAATAATCCCTTCCTCCGCAAACTCTTTCAGCATTAGAATTTCTTCATATGGCTGCTCTTCTAATCCGATCTGATACATTGCCAGCGTTTCATATCGGTTTCCGCCGATGATAAAAGCGTCAATATCGGAAATCGAAATTTCTTCACTTTCCTCCATGGATTCAATCAGCTGCTGGCGGTTCGTCTGTTCCCGCTCTTCTTCCTCACCCCAGTCGTCATCTTCGCTCCACCTCCCGCGCAGAGCTGTGTCTTCCGCAAATTCATCGTCCTCATGGAGAATGAGCAGCCGCACAGCCATTTCCAGCTCTCCATCTTCTACTGTCTCTACCTCCTGCAGCGCAAGGATAAGCGCCTCTTTTTCCATTACTTCTATTTCCCTACCGATCAGCCGTTCTCTGCTCACCTGCTGCCGACTGTCGAGCAATTCTCCTAATCTCATAAAACTCCTCCTTTGTTGTTCTACTTACTATTAGTATAGCCCACCTTTCCCCGGAAAGGAAGTCCTAATTATGACGGGAAATGCGATAACAGGAGAAACCGAAAGAAATTGTTCGGAAAAATTGACGCGGGCTTTTTTATCGGTTAAACTGGTAACGGTTAAAAGAGGAGGTGAGAAATATGCTGACAATCTATAAGACACACAGCGGAGTTTTTTCGGAAACAAAGGAATTTGAAGATGGCGTCTGGATCGATCTGGCCCACCCGTCTATGGAAGAAATCCATCTGATCGCGGAGAAGTACCAGATTGACGCCGATGATATCATCGCCATTTTAGACGATGAGGAAACTTCCCGAGTCGAGCAGCAGACCGGCTACACTTTCATCCTGGTCGATATTCCCAGTGAGGAAATCCGGCATGAGCGGATCGCCTATACGACAATCCCTCTGGGCGTATTTCTCACGGATAAAGCAATCATTACCGTCTGCGCGGATGAAAGCGATATTTTTTCCTCGTTTGTCCGGAGAACCACCCAGTCCTTCAGCACGAAAAAACAAACCCGTTTCGTCTATCAGCTGCTTTACGCAGTCGCTATTGAATACCAGCGTCTGCTGCGTTATATCGACCGGAGCAGACAGGAAATTGAAAACAGAGCCATCAACAATCAGGCGCGGGATACGGACTTAATTGATCTTCACGAGCTGGAATCCAACTTGGTATACTTTACCGCGTCGTTAAAATCCAATATGCTGGTTATTGACCGTCTGGTGCGTTATGAACGGATCAAGCAGTATTCGGAAGACAAGGAACTTCTCGACGATGTGGTCATCGAAAACAAACAGGCTGTGGAGATGACCGATATTTATATCAACATCATACACGGTTCCCGGGAACTGATCTCCAATATCATCAACGACAAGCTGAACCGCGTCATGAAGCTGCTGACAGCCGTTACGCTGGTCATGGGTATTCCCACGATTATTTCCGGGCTCTACGGTATGAATGTGGACGGACGCTGGATGCCTCTGTCCCAGATACAGCACGGCTTTGGAATCATTTGCGGCGGAATCGCGGTTATCTGCGTCCTGGTCCTGCTGATTATGAAAAAAAGAAAGCTGCTGTAAAGTCCGGGCAGGATGGCGGTTTCACGCCCTGAGCCTTGCAGTACGCGGGGTTTCATCGTATAATAAAGTATTGCTAATACCAGTCAGATTAAGAAAGGAAGTTTGCCATGGATTATAATAAACTGGCGGAACTTTTATTTCCGCAAATTACCCGAACACCTGAGGATTACGAAACAATCTATCCTCCCCGCGATCTGCCGGAAGGCGCGAAAGTAACCAGGCTGGGGCCAAGCCCGACCGGGTTCATTCATCTTGGAAACCTTTACGGCGCGTTTGTGGACGAGCGCCTCGCCCACCAGAGCGGCGGCATCTTTTACCTCCGGATTGAAGATACCGACGACAAGCGGTATGTGGAAGGCGCGGTGGAAACCATTATAACTTCTCTGGATTTTTTCGGCATTGATTTTGATGAAGGCGCGACTGTCGACGGTTCTGTCGGCGAGTACGGTCCTTACCATCAAAGTGAACGGGGCGAAATTTATCAGTGCTATGTAAAAGAACTCATAAAAAAGGGCCAGGCCTACCCCTGCTTTCTGAGTGAAGAGGAAATCGCGAAAATCCGGGCAAAACAGGAACAGGAAAAACAGAATCCGGGAATTTACGGAGAATACGCGGCCTGCCGGAATTTATCGCTCGAGGAAATTCAGTCCCGCATTGACGCCGGACAGAGTTATGTAATCCGTCTGCGGTCCGATGGAAACCAGGATCCGGAAAAAGCCCGGACAATTTCTGTGGAAGACGGAATCCGCGGCACGCTTTCCATGCCGGAAAATTATCAGGACGTTGTTATCCTGAAAGCAACGGGGATCCCCACTTACCACTTTGCTCATGTGGTGGACGATCATCTTATGCGCACGACGCATGTAATCCGCGGCGAAGAATGGATCTCTTCCCTGCCGATTCATGTGGAGCTTTTTGAAAAGCTGGGATTTGAAATGCCCGTATTCTGCCATACCGCGCAGCTCATGAAGCTGGACAACGGAAATAAACGCAAGCTGTCAAAGAGAAAAGACCCGGAACTGTCTCTCGACTATTATCGCCAGGAAGGATATTTGCCGGAGGCGGTGCGGGAATATCTGCTGACCATCCTCAATTCTAATTACGAGGAATGGCGTCAGGCCAATCCGGAGGCTCCCGCCGATGACTTCCCCTTCCAGGCGGAAAAAATGAGCAACTCCGGCGCCCTCTTTGATTTAGATAAACTCAACGATGTATCAAAAGACGTTCTGGTAAAGCTTCCCGCTTCGCGGCTCTGCCAGTTTATGAAAACCTGGTCCGCTGAATTTCAGCCGGAAATCCTTCCTCTGTTTGAAGGGCATGAGGATTATATCGAAAAAATTCTCGATCTGGGAAGAAGCGGCAAGAAGCCAAGAAAAGATCTTGTATACGGGAAACAGATTTTCGAATTCATCCGTTATTTCTTTGATGATTATTTCCGTATCGAAGACGCTTACCCGGAAAACGCCGCTCAGGACGCGAAAATAATTCTTTCCAAATATCTGGAAACCTATGATCATAACGACGATCAAGGGCAGTGGTTCGATAAAATCCGCGCCATTGCGGAAGAACTAGGCTACGCCGCCAGACCCAAGGATTATAAGAAAAATCCGGATCAATACAAGGGCCATGTAGGCGATGTCAGCACTGTCATTCGCATCGCGGTTATGGGCCGCAGCCAGTCTCCGGATGTCTGGGAAATCCAGCAGATTCTCGGTGAAGAACGGACTAAGGCAAGAATTCAGGCACGGATTGGCGCCTAAGCACACTCAAAAGAACGCCCTGCCCGGATAAACTCCTCTCCGGGTAAGGGCGTTTTTATAAAGATATGCCGATAAATTCAAACTATTCTGTTATAAAAAAATGCTATTATGCCCTGCTCTAAAAAAACATTATAATAATTATAATATTCTTATATCTACCCACCGCTTTACCCAGCACAAAAGGACAGTATCATTTTACAGAAAGGAGCACAGGTGACAGCATGATTGCAGAACTTTACATTTACGGAGGAACGATTTATACGATGGAAGAAGATTTTCCTACAGTTGAAGCCGTTGCCATCAGTGGGGACCGTATTATTTACGCCGGCTCCCATACACCGGATTCGAAATATATCGACCCCTCAACCCGAATACTGTATCTGGAGGGGAAATCCATGTATCCGGGATTTGTAGAATCTCATGTTCACATCCCCGGCAACGCTTATAATGTCTTATATAATTTAGATCTTTCCGCTGCCGGTACTGTAGATGAGATTCTGGAGGCGGTTCGCCATTTTATTGAAGCCAATCCGGACAAGAAGGAATATTTCGGCAAGGGATTTAACGGGTCTCTCTTTCCCGGTGAAGAAAAATCTCTTGGCCCGAAGAAGGAACGTCTTGATGAAATCTGTAGGGACAAACCCATTGCGCTCTCTGATTTTGGCGGTCATATCCGCTGGCTGAACAGCGAAGCTTTTCGGAAATATGGAATTACTGCCGATACAGAAGTGGAAGGCGGAGTGATTGAAACAGATCCCCGTACCGGACAACTTTGGGGGACAATCAAAGAAGAAGCCCGTTTTCTAGTCCCAGACCCTTCTTTTACCCATGAAGAAAAAAAGAAGGCCTTCCTCTTCATGCAGTCTCTTCTCAACAAATTTGGCTATACAACTATTATGGGACTCCGCACTTCTGCCAGCCCTGATCCCCTCCCTATGTATCCAGTGATCGCGGATCTGGAGAAGAAGGGAAAACTAACAATGAACATTGCGGGAAGCCGGGAAATTAAAGTAGGTTATGATACAGACTCGCAAATCAAAGATCTTCTGAAGCAGAAAGAAACCTACGACAGCAATTTGCTCAACATCCACATCGCAAAATTTTTTGTTGATGGAACAGTAGAGGCCGCTACCGCTTATCTGCTTTCCCCGTACGAACCCGCGGCAAAGCAGAACCCCGGCTATACCGGAGAAGTTCTCTGGGATCGTGGCGCGCTGACCTATGCCATAAAAGAAGCAATGCGCCACGGGCTTGATATTCATGTACACGCAATCGGCGATGGCGCTGTCCGTTTTGCGGTGGACGCTCTCGAAGAAGCGCAGGCAGTCTCTCAGGCGGATCCGCGAAATACCATTACACATCTGCAGCTTGTTTCTGAGGAGGATAAAAAAAGAATGGCAGACGCGAGGATTATCGGTTGTGTAAATCCATATTGGCAGTATAAAGACAAAAATCTTTATGACACCGTTGAACTCCCCTTCCTCGGAAAGGATAGGGCAGAAAGAGAATATCCTCTGGCTTCTCTCTTGAAAGCGGGGATGATCCTAACAACTGCCGCAGATCACCCGATCACGCCGGAACCCAATCCATTTTACGCAATACAAGCCGGAGTTACAAGAAATTTTAACAATCCGCATGATATTAAAAAATATGGAATGACTGATATCAATGACCCAGCTGGGCTTTTAGGAAAAGAAGAACGTGTTTCTGTCCATGAAATGCTCAAAACTCTGACCATCAATGGAGCCTACGCACTGCGCATGGAAGACCAAATAGGCAGTATCCGGCCGGGGAAATACGCGGATCTGATCATTACAGAGCAGGATCTTTACAAGCAGGATCCCCTCTGTCTATGTGAAAACAGGGTGCTGAAAGTAATTTTTCACGGAAGAGAACTTCCCCTTTAAAAGTTGATTCTCAAGATGTCACAGGGACAGCCGAATCCGTACTTCCCGATTCGGCTGCCTCTCATAATTATGGGGCCTCAAATAAGAAAAGGCGTACTTTGGTTTTACAATCCAACCATCTCCGCCGCTTCTGTAAAGCCTTTAATCCTCAGACAAGCCCCATATTCATACAGATCCTCCCATTTGGCGCCCTCCCCTGAAGGCGCTTTCATAAAGCTCTGGCGCGGCGAGACTTCGGCGTGATATACCGCTCCGCCGGTATCCATTTCCGTCTCCGTTCCTATTGTCCCGTTATCGCCCGCGTCGGTTACCGTTATGACGATCGAAAACCGCGTTCCCTGAGACAGAACCAGTTCCTCCGGCAGTTCCTTTGTTATAAATCCGGCAAAGGCGGCAGTGCCGGCTGCCGGTTCCTCCAGCATCGGAGTTCCACTTTCCGGATCGCTTTTATCTTTCAAATCTTTATAAATCTGAACGCTGTATTTCATCCCCGGAGTATAGGTCACAAGCCCCATGGCCTTTAGGATTTCGCCCCGGCCGGAAGACTCTCCTTTTACCTCATACACATTGGCAAATTTCCCTCCGTTTTCAATCCCCTCCAGATAGCTTGGATAGATGTTCCCATCGTACTGATAATTGTGGTCATAGGTATCTGCCGGCTGAAATTCGTAGGCAATCAGGTCGCACAGACTTTTATCCTCATAAGAAAGATAAAAATAGCCCGCTTTATGGTATCCGGTTCCCCAGGAATTCTTGACGATCCACGCTCCGTCCCGTTGCGGCCCGGTTCCGTCTTTAAACTTGTCCCTGCTGTACGTATCATCCCACCCGACAATACAGACTTCATGATTTGCGATTTCCGGCACATCACAGTAACTTGCTTCCATATGTTCGCTCTCAAAATAAAAAGGATCGGTATATATCGCCGCGTTCAGGCTACCGTATTTGAGAATCATCCGTTTGATCGTTTCCCTTTCGCTGTCAGCAGGCAGCATGAATCCATTTTTCAGAGTGTAGGAATTCTGCCATGCTTTTTCCCGGGGTACAAAACGGCCTGTCCCGCCTGCCGTCAGGTCTTTCATGGGCAACACGCTTTCGCGCGCCGCGCCTGTCCACCCCGCAAGCGCCAGTAGCGTCTTTTTATCATCGCCGCCCATATTCAGATAATCTTCCTTCCTATCCAAAATCACCCTGTCCCCTTGGGTATTGCCCAGAGGATCTGACGGCCGATTATAAATAAAATGCGCCAGATGCGCTTCCGATAAATCAATCTTCCTTTTTCCATAATTCTTAAGCACCGAAGTTTCCGCGCAGGAGATCGCGGCCATAGCCCAGCAGATCCCGTAGTTCCCCTGATCCTTAACAGATGTTACCAGTCCCTCATCTTTCGAATGATACCTGGGAGGCAGCGCTCTCCGACCGGAAGCTTCATCCGGCTGCTGCACATCCAGTTCTGTTCTGGGCAAAGGTTCTTCCACCAGTGGATTAGGCTCTGCCTGGATGGTTTCCGGTACTGTAATTTCACTTTCTTCAAGCGCGAAAGAATCGGCGCTTCCCGCAGGGAGCATTGCCGCCAGTACAATAACGGTCATGAGTATCGCTCGTACATATCGTTTCATTGTAAATCCCTTCCCTCTTTTCCTTTGTATCGTATTCCCCTGTGGGGAAACGCGGAGCGCAGCTTTCGCCGCGCTCCTTTTCATTATGAACATTTCTAGTTGTAGCAGTTACAGAAGATAATCACAAGCAGCAAGAAGAAGAATAATAAGCTGGTATCAATCCCTTCTCCATGGAGAAGTCCGCAGTTGTTACCCATTTATTTCACCTACTTTTCTTAATTTTTCATTTCTGTATAGACTATGGTTTTCAGAATCAAAACGTTCCTGCCTGTAAAAAAGATTCTTTTGTTATATGTCCATTTCTTCCTTTGTGCAATAAGACGCCGCCATGGAAAAACAATCCTTTTTCACGCTGTAATGGTAAATCGTGTTGGAAAGAATCTCGTTTTCCGCGCAACAAGTGCGATTGCCCTCTTCCAACATAAGAATTAATTTCTTCGGGTCAAGCGTACCCTCCGGTATCGCCATCACTTCATGAATGGAACTGGGAATCAAATAAAAGTCCCCTCCTATTTTTTCTGCCAGAGCTTTTACCGCATCCTTGTACATCATCGTAGTCGCGCCGTGCACCTTGGCCTCATTGGTCATCACGTAAAGAAATTCCGAAAGTTTAAAAATCTCTACAGGAAACATCTTTCCTGTATTTATATATGCGATCTGCTCCAGTTCTTCCTGGCTCATTCCCATATCCTCCATCATTTCGTATGTAATAAGAACCGTCGCCATTCCGTTATCTTCTCTGGCCATAATAATCCGATAAACAATCGATAAGTCCAAAACATCCTTGTGCGGGACGTGCTCCAATAAAGCCCTGTTCTTCTCCGTATTAATCAGATTCATAACAATGGCGTCCTTTTTCTGCTTAAAATCCAGATCCACCTCACTGGGTTTAAAACGCCCGGTATAATGAATCACCATTGCCGCCATCAAACGAAGCACCACATCCAGATCTTCTACTTTTTGAAATTCCTCATACATTTCATCCAGATAAATATTGGGCATAGCCGTAAGCTCACCTGATTTTTCCGGCATCATAATCAGCGCCTCTTTTTCCTCGTTTACCTTCCGCACTGTGTTGATTTTTACTTTATAACTGCTGAAAATCGGCGGCAGGAAATCTTTTATCCGTTCTGAAACAACCTCTCGAAAAACCTCATAATCCATCATGTCTCTACCTCTCTATTTTGGAAATATCTTACATTCACAAGATACACTATTTTCCATAATTTGTCAATTATTTTTTGAAAAATTTTCCGTCTAACAGAAAGACATTCGTTTCACAAATCTTTACAACAAAAAAACCGCGGGGAAGGAAAAATCCAAACGCTGTATTTCAGCACTGGATTTTCACCAACATCCCCGCAGCCGTAAAAACGGATTCCGGTTTATTCGTAAAAGAAGCACTTACCGCATATATCCGGCGAAGGAATCGCCTCATCAATGGTTTTGCAGTATGCCTGGCAAATTTTCCGGTCAATTCCATCCTCACTGATGGCTCCGGCCGGACAGGCGTTGATCATTTCCTGACTGCAGCTCACGCCTTTTACCCCTTTGATGCGGTACTGCCGCTGTATCTCCTGATAAATCTCTTCCAGCTGCTCATTGCTGAGCGGCTCGAAAGCGTCCGCGTACTGACCGTCCGTTATAATCGAACTGAATCTTCCCGCAAACCCATTCTTTGTTTTCAGACAGCCCGTAGGTCCGAAAGTTCCCATACCCGCCGCGTAAGCCGCAAGCTTGTGGGACCAGGTTTCTCTGCAGAGTTCCTCATTCCAGTCCAGCGGCGTATTGGTACATGAGGAAAGTCTTCCCACGGTCTCCAGCGCGTTTCGGATTACCCCGTTCAGACGCATGGAAAGCCACATTGATTCAATAAAGGCCCGTTTCCACTCTTCGGAAGGAGCGTCGCCTCCCCGGTTGCTCTCCGTTATTTCCGGAGCGTACGGCACAAAATGCACCACAACCGTATTCCCGGGGCGATAAATTTTTTTAGGATGATCGCAGATGGTTCTCGAAAAATACATGTCAAAAATAACATTTCTGGAATCCGCGTATCCAACAATCGGTTCCCCGAACCTTGTCCGGATATCCGGCCTCTGCTCAAACTCTTTTACCGCCATCTTTACATCGTTTAAAATCTTTTCTTTAATATTTACGCCAATATGCATCACTTTACTCCCTTCAAACCGGTCACTCGACCCTATTTATTCGTTCTCGCAATTTTAAATATATTGATCACTCTCGCGTCCGGACAGCAGAACAGGCACTCATCTTCACTGTCCTCGCCCGGAACCGTCCCGCCATATCGTAAAATGTCGATATACGGGAAAGCGGTATGCAGCATCATCGGGCACATTTTCCCCCGCTCCTGATCAAAGTCAAACCGATCGCCAACCTTGTGTCCGTAATGGCACGCCCCGTTCCCTTTTTTGTCCACCATGGTTATGGTAATTTTCGGCCTTCCTGCCATCTCTCTCACCTCACAGTCTCCATTCTGTTAACCACTGTACTCCTTTTTTGGACTGATTAAAAGTGCCAATTTCCCTCTATTTTTTAGTGCCAATTTTCAGCGCTTCCACAAGACGCCGGGAAGCGTCCTCCATATCCGCCAGAGCGATTCCGCCAAATCCGGCGATGATTCGATTTCTCCCGGTTCCCAGGGCAAAATATTTTTCCAGAGAATAAACGTTTATGCCCTTTCTTCGGCAGCGGACGATCATTTCCTCCGCCGTCAGCTCGGAGGACTCGATGATCATGTGTACTCCCGCGTCCTTCCCTGTCACGCGAAATCCGTCTCCAAGTCCGGATTCCAAAGCGCTCTCCAGAATATCATGCTTTTTCCTGCTGTTCAGACGGGTTTTACGGATATGCCTCTCCCACTCCCCTTCTTCCATGAAAATTCGAAGCGCCTTCTGCAGTGTACCGGAAACCGTGTTATGGTATTCGCTGAAGCTCATATCAAACCGATTCTTCAATACGGGAGGCAGCACCATGTAAGCCAGCCGGATAGAAGGGGACAGGATTTTCGAAAGGCTTCCCAGGTAAATCACCCTGCCGTACTGATCCAGACCCTGCATTGCCGGAATCGCTTTTGCGGTATAGCGAAAAACACTGTCATAATCGTCCTCCATGATAAAAAAGTCTTCTTCTTCCGCCATTCGGATGAGTTCAATCCGATTCTGTATCGGCATCACGCCGCCCATTGGAAACTGGTGGGAAGGCGTCACATACACCGCCTGTATACGCTTGCCGCTGAGCCGATCCAGCCGAATACCTTCACAGCCTCCCGCTTCCACCGGAATAACCGTAACTCCATGATTCTGCAGTACATAGCGGATTCCGTCATAGCCCGGTTCTTCAATGGCGCAGCGTCCGGGCCGCAGAAGCTGCAGCAGAATTCCCGCCAAGAACTGGGTTCCACTACCGATAATAATCTGTTCCGGGCTACACTTCACACCCCGATCCCGTTCCAGATAATCCGCCAGATAACTGCGCAGAGCTGGATCCCCGTAATTCTCCCCATAGGAGAAGGTCCCTCTGCCTTCTTCCGAAATGAGCGCCTTTTCCACCGCCTTCCGCCACTTTGCCAAAGGGAAACTCTCCATATGGCAGTTCCCATATTTCATATCATATAAAACCTTCTGCGCCCCGGAGGAACTCTGCCTGTGGAAGCTCTGCATTTTCCGCTCCGCAGAATCCCGATCCGTCAGCAGGGCGTCCACATAGCGCACATAATAACCGCTTCCCCTTCTGTTTTCCAGATATCCTTCGGAACAAAGCTGCAGATAAGCCTGCTCCACTGTGTTGCGGCTCACTCCCAGCTTTTCAGCCTGCGCCCTTGTCGCCGACAGGCGATGCCCCTCCCGCAGCTGTCCGGAAATAATTTCATCTCGGATATGCTCATAAATCTGTATGTACAGCGGCTTCACGCCGTTTCTCTCCAGCAGGATCATGCTATCTGCCCCCTTGCCCTTGTATTATGGCTAAATTGTACCACACGATCCGCCTCCGCGCTACTTGGCACGCTCGTTTCTTTTTCCCGTTTTCTTTCCCGTTGATTTGATTTATAATAGATAAAAAGAATACAAAAGAAAGGACTGGATTTATTATGAATCGGGAAATGCATAAAAAGGAACGTCAGGTCTCAGATGAACGGGCAAAGGAAATGCTCCTGGAAGCGACAGAAGGAACCCTTGCCATGCATGGGGATGACGGCTATCCTTACGCGCTGCCTATGAACTATGTGTATCTGAACGGCGCCATCTATATTCACACTGCCGATTACGGATACAAAATCGACGCCCTCAAGGCAAATCAGAAGGTCTGCTTTTCTGTCATCGTCCGTTCCAAAATCGCGCCGGAGCTTTATACGACCCGGTATGAAAGTGTAGTTGCCACCGGGGACGCGGAATTTATTGAAGACGAAGCGGAGCGCCAGTTGGTTATGGAAACCATCGTAGATCGTTTTTCACCGGGGCTCCGGGAAGGCGGCATGAAATTCATAAAAGCCGCTATCGCCCGCACCGCGATTATCAAAATCAATATACGGGAAATGAAAGGGAAGGCCTTCCGGGCAGAGAGCCTGTAAGCTTTCCACCAAAAAAGAGACTTTTCCTGCGCGGACAAAGTCTCTTTTTCATCTTTTAAATCTGCCAACTGTTCAGATAGGTTTCTTGCTCCGGCGTCAGAGCGTCGATTTCGATTCCCCAGCTTTCCAGCTTGCGCCTTGCGATTTTATCGTCAATTTCAGCGGATACGTCGATGACCTTTTTCTCCAGATCCTTGTAATGCTCTTTGATGTACATGGCCGACATCGCCTGCACCGCGAAGCTCATATCCATGATTTCCGCCGGATGCCCGTCGGCAGCCGCGATGTTTACCAGTTTGCCCTCAGCGATTACATGAATCCACTTATCCGGGCCCAGACGGTATCCCATAATATTTTTCCGGCTTTCTCGCTTTTCATCAGCCGCGGCCTCCAGGCCCTCCATATCAATTTCCACATTAAAGTGCCCCGCGTTAGCCAGGATCGCCTGATCTTTCATCTTGCGCATATGCTCTACCGTAATCGTATGATTACAGCCGGTAGCCGTTACAAAGAGGTCTCCCAGCGGAGCCGCCTGTTCCATCTTCATTACGTCATATCCGTCCATTCTCGCCTCAATGGCTTTCACCGGATCAATCTCCGTAACGATTACTTTTGCTCCCAGAGCCGACGCCCGCATGGCGATTCCCCGGCTGCACCAGCCGTATCCCACAACAACAACCGTTTTGCTGGCGACAATCAGGTTCGTATTGCGCATAATGCTGTCCCATACAGACTGTCCGGTGCCGTAACGGTTATCAAACAGATGCTTGCACTGGGCGTCATTGACCGCTACCATCGGGAATTTGAGAATTCCTTCTTTCTCCATCGCCTTGAGACGAATGACCCCTGTAGTCGTTTCTTCACATCCGCCCCAGACCTCTTCCGCCAGATCCGGCCGCTCATTATGGAGAAGCCCCACCAGATCGCCTCCGTCATCAATAATGATATTCGGCTTATGGGCAAGGCACATCTCAATATGGCGGTTGTATTCCTCGTCGGTCGCCCCGTGCCACGCGAACACCTTCAACCCCGCGTCCGCCAGAGCCGCCGCCACGTCATCCTGAGTGGAAAGAGAATTGCTCCCCGTCACCGACATCTGCGCGCCGCCTACCGCAAGCACCAGGCAGAGATACGCGGTCTTCGCTTCCAGATGGACGGAAAGGCTGATCTTAATGCCTTCGAAAGGCTTTGTCTTTTCAAACTCCTTTTCCAGCCCGGAAAGCAGGGGCATATTGTTTTTTACCCACTGAATCTTCTGATGGCCGGAGGGAGCCAGATGAATATCTCGAATCTGATACTGTTCCATATATTTACTCCACTGTTACTGATTTTGCCAGGTTCTTCGGTTTATCAATGTTGCATCCTCTGAATTTCGCCACATAGTACGCAAACAGCTGCAGCGGCACAACTGACAGCAGCGGCGTCACTTCATCCATGCAGGACGGAATATAAATGACTTCACTGGACTGTTTTTCGATTTCCCGGTTGCCTTCCTTGGCAATTCCCACAACATTGGCGCCTCTGGCCTTGATTTCCTGAATATTGGACAGCATTTTCTCAAAAAGGAAATCCTGCGTCGCCAGGGCAAAGACCAGCGTACCCTCTTCAATAAGGGCGATGGTGCCGTGTTTCAGCTCTCCCGCCGCAATGGCGAAAGAATTAATATAGGAAATTTCTTTGAGCTTCAGCGAGCCCTCGTAGGAAACTCCGGAATCTACGCCTCTTCCAATAAAGAATACCTGCTCTTTTCTGCAATATTTTTTGGCAATGGCCTCTACGTCCTTTTCCTTTTTCAGCAGCTCCTCCAGTTTATCCGGAATCTGCTTCAGCTCCTCAATAAAGCGATTATAATAATCCTGATCAATGACCCCCTTGGTATGTCCCATATAGAGGGCAATCAGATACATGCACATCAGCTGGGTGGTATAAGCCTTCGTGGAAGCTACCGCGATTTCCGGTCCCGCCCAGGTGTAGAACACATCGTCCGACTCCCTTGCTACCGAGCTTCCCACAACATTGACTACGGAAAGAATTCTGGCTCCCTTACGCTTGGCCTCCCGCAGAGCCGCCAGGGTATCCAGGGTTTCTCCGGACTGGCTGATGGCAATAAATAAGGTTTTATCGTCTACAAACGGATCCCGGTAGCGGAATTCGGAAGCAATGTCCACCTCAACCGGAATACGCGCCATCTTTTCAATCGCCGCTTTTCCTACAAGTCCGGCGTGATAAGCGGTTCCGCAGGCCACGATATACACCTTGTTAAAGCTTTCGATGTCTTCTTTTGTCATGGTAATGCCATCCAGCTTAATGGTATTATCATCGTTCAGCCGTCTCATGAGCGTTTCATAAAGGCCTTTCGGCTGCTCATGGATCTCTTTCATCATAAAGTGGTCGTATCCGCCCTTTTCGGCCGCGTCCGCGTCCCATGTAACGTGGAACACTTCTCTTTTTACGACTTTCTGGTTCTCATCGTAAATTTTAATATCATCCTTCGTCAGAACGACGGTCTCATTATTTTCAATCAGATAGATTTTTCTCACATACTTGAGAAGCGCCGGGATATCCGAAGCGATAAAGTTGCAGCCTTCGCCGATTCCTGCCACCAGAGGCGCGTCCTTTCTGACCGCTACCAGACGGTCAGGTTCGCCCGCCGCAACCACGCCGATGGCGTATGCTCCCCGCATCTGTTCCACTGCCCGGTTTACGGCTTTGTGCAGATCTCCGTCGTAATAAATACCGATCAGATGGGCGATGACTTCTGTATCTGTATCGGATTTAAATTTGATCCCATACTCGTCGATCAGCCACTCCCGCAGTTCCACATAATTTTCAATAATTCCATTATGTACGACTGTAATGGTGTTGTCGCTGTTGCTGTGGGGATGAGCGTTTATATCGGAAGGCGCTCCGTGGGTCGCCCATCTGGTGTGGCCGATACCGATTGTGCTTTCAAACTCCGGATCGCCGATGATCTTCTCCAGATTGCTGATTTCACCTACATGTTTTCTGGTCTCAATCTTTCCATCCCGGTACAGGGCGATCCCCGCGGAGTCATAGCCTCTGTACTCCAACCGTTTCAACCCCTCTATAATAACTTCTTTCGCATTATTCTCCGTGCCGATGTATCCAACAATACCGCACATAACCTACCTCCTAACTAAATCAGCCAAACCGCTTTGTCAGCAGCTTTGCCAGTTCCTGTGCCAGTTCCGTTATATGATCCACATCCTCGCCTTCCAGCATCACGCGAACCAGCGGCTCGGTGCCGGAGGGGCGGATCAGAACCCTTCCGCGGCCTTCCATCTCAGTCTCCACTTTCTGAATCGCGGCGCGGATTTCCGGATCCTTCTCATATTTTGTTTTGTTTTCGTTTTTTACTTTCGCGTTTTTCAGCACCTGCGGATAAATCGTAATTTCATCCGACAGTTCTGACGGTTTTTTCCCGGATTCCAGTACGGCTCTCACAAGCTGCAGAGAAGACAAAATCCCGTCTCCGGTAGTGGAATGGTTCAGGAAAATAATATGTCCCGACTGTTCCCCGCCGATCACACAGCCCGTGTTTATCATACTTTCCAACACATACCGATCTCCCACGGAGGTCACATCTACGCTGCACCCCATGGATTCAATGTATTTATGGAATCCCAGGTTGCTCATGACGGTAGCGGTTACCTTGTCATCCACAAGCTCCCCGGCATTTTTCAGCATCTTCGCGCAGATACAGATCACTTTATCGCCGTCGATGATTCTTCCTTTTTCATCGATGGCGATCAGTCGATCCGCGTCTCCATCATAGGCAAGCCCCATAAAAGCACCCTGGCGGATGACTTCCTGCTGCAGACGCTCCGGATGGGTAGAACCGCATCCATCGTTGATGTTCAATCCGTCCGGCCGGTTTCCAATGACTGAAACTTCCGCTCCCAAAGACTGATAAACGAGTTCCGCGGCTTTATATGACGCGCCGTTGGCGCAGTCCAACACCAGTTTTAGCCCATCCAGCCTGCGGTCGATGGTGCCCGCGAGATAACGGACATAAATACCCAGAGCGTCATCATCCGCTTCCAGGCATTTGCCCAGCTTGTCGCCGGTAATATGGCTGTTTACATCAATATCCCGCAGAATCAGGTCCTCAATTTCATCTTCAATCTCATCATCCAGTTTAAAACCTTCACTGTTGAAGAACTTAATTCCATTGTACTCAAACGGATTGTGGGACGCTGAAATCACAACCCCCACATCAGCCTGATAATACTTTACCAGGTACGCTACCGCGGGTGTCGGCAGAACACCGACTTTAATCACATTCCCGCCTACAGCGAGAATTCCCGCGCTCAGCGCGTCTTCCAGCATGTCACCGGAAATTCTCGTGTCCTTTCCGATCAGAACGACCGGCTTTCCTTTTTTCTTACTGAGTACATGGGCGCCGGCTTTTCCCAGCTTAAACGCGAGCTCCGGAGTAAGCTCCGAATTGGCGACTCCCCGCACGCCGTCTGTTCCAAAAAGTCTTCCCATTGTCCTTCTCCTTTTCAAATTACCTGTAGAATACGATTAATCACTTGTTCTTATCTCAACTTCCACCTTTTCAGGCGTCAGATCTATATTTTCCAGTTGTTCTCCTCCTGTCACTTTTAAAGAAACCGTATGTGTGCCAGTTCCCCTGCGTCTCAGATTCGCGGAAAGCCGCAAATCCTCCGCGCTGACAGCATCCACTGCTTCTTTACTGCCCGTCACCTGCGCGGAAACATTTGCGGTCCGCACAGATGCTTCAAGACCGTTTTCCAGTCCCTGCAGCCGGATGTCCTTTCCCTGGATTTTCAGAGTTTTTGTATAATACAGCATCCCCTGCACTTCGACCGTTTCCGCGGAAAGAATTACATTGGAAACTTGCGCTCCGTCCTTATCGACCGCAATCGGCGTAACGGTAAACGTCTGAAGTTCATCAGAAAGTTCAGCGGCCCGGATTCTCGCCTCAACGGCTTCTACGGAACTGACCGCCGATCGTCCGCCCCGTACCTCAATCTCCGCCGGACTGGAAACGATCCCTCCGGGTTCGCTTCCGGAGGCGGTTTCTCCGCTGAAGGTAACTGTAATTTTCTCTTCTTTTGAAATCAGGTCTTCCAGTGTCACATTGATATTCGGCGTTGTAATTTCTCTCAGAGTCAGATCGCTTGGAACCTCCACCTGTACAGGGACGCGATTCCTTCCCTTTGCATACCCGAACAGATCCGCTTCCGCCGTAATTTCACTGCGATCCATTCGGTTGAGTTCCGCCCGGCTGCCTTCCACAATAATATCCACAGTAAAATCCCGGCTGCCTTTAATCGCCAGCTCGTTATCCTCCAGCCAGTCTTCATTAAGCAGGCTTACCGGAATATCACGAATCGTCTGTGTGGCCGTCGGATCGACTTCCCCCATTACATATACCCATAGAAAAATCGCGATTAAAAGCGAAATAATCTTTAATACCATATTATTTCTCAGCATTGTTCTTCCTCCTTATCTTTTTAAAGATATCAGGAAACAACGCTTTCTTCCCGTCCAACGCGCCGTTATTCAAATACAGGTTCAGGAGGGTTTTCTCTACGGTTCTGGTGTCCAGGAATCTGGAAAGCTTTCCGTCCACCGCCATAGAGATGATACCGGTTTCTTCCGAAACGATCAGCGTCACCGCGTCTGAATGTTCCGTAATACCAATCCCTGCCCTGTGTCGGGTGCCGAGTTCTTTTCCAATGGTTTTATTCTGGGAAAGCGGAAGCACGCAGCCTGCCGCGAAAATCCGATCGCCTCGGACGATAACCGCTCCATCATGCAGGGGAGATCCCTCGTAGAAAATGTTCCCCAGCAGTTCCGCGGAGATCTCCGCGTCCACAATTGTCCCCGACTCCGTCATATCGGTCAGGGAGGTTTCCCTCTCCAGCACAATCAGCGCGCCGGTCCGCTCTTTTGAGAAGGTGTCAATCGCTTTTATAAATTCCGTGGTGATATGCTTTGCCCGGTCTTTATCCAGCTGTCCGAATGCCGGACGGACAATTTTGGTCCGTCCCAGATACTCCAGACCCCGCCGCAGCTCCGGCTGGAACACGACCACCAGCGCTACCAGCCCCAGCGTCATAGCGCCTCTCAAAATCCAGTTTAGTGTATATAAATTGAGCAGTTCCGATAAAAAGGTCGCGATCACTAAAACAAGCAGACCTTTTATCAACTGCTCTGCTCTTGTTTCCTTTATAAATTCCAATATTTTATAAATAATAAACGCGACGATCAGAATATCCAGGATATCCAGAACTCCGATCCCTGATACGACGTTTTTTAAAAAATCCTGCATTCGCTATCCCCTTATGCTTTATCTTTTTTATTGTACAGAAATTCAGTACCTTTTTCAATATACAGAAGAAAGAAAAAGGGAAAATCATATTTGTCTACGCCGATTATGTCGAAAATGAGAAAAAAAGACTGCCGTACCGGCGATAAATCGCGGATACGGCAGCAGACTGTTTTTAATATGCTGTTTCCAGAAGGCCATAGTCGTCGTCGTTTCTCTTGTAAACAACTCCCACTGAATCGGTCTCCATGTTGAGGAATACGAAGAAATTATGCTCCAGCAGCTCCATCTGGACAACCGCCTCATCAACGGTCATCGGTACGAGATCAAATCTCTTTTTTCTTACTACATGGATTTCTTCCTGCTCGTCCTCTATCTCCGGAAGCTCTGCAAACGCAAAGTCTTTGTGATCTTTATATTTTCTCTGCAGCTTTGTTTTGAATTTTGACATCTGCCGAGAAAGCTTGTCTACAACTTTATCAACTCCTTCATACGGGTCCTCTGCCAGAACCTCTGCACGGAAAATGGTTCCTTTCGTATTGATGGTAGCCTCAACCTTATACTTTCCTTTTTCCCTCAGGGTCATAACGTTAGCAGTAATTTCATTTGAAAAGTATTTGTCCAGTTTCGCAAACTTCTTTTCAATGGTCTCTTTTAACTTTTCACTGGCATTATAGTTTTTACTGTTGATAACTATCTTCATACCCTTAAACCTCCTTGCTGGGAACCGGAACTCCGGCTCCTGTATTAGTGTTCCTATATTATAACACAAATTACAGATTATTCAACGAATTTAGAATGAAAAACCGACACTCCCTGCCGACTGTTCAGCTGACCTGGTCTTTGCCCCCACACCTGCCTTTACCTGACTTTGTCAGAGGACTTACTTCTAAACTACGCCATGATCACTGCCGCCTTGCGGATCAGCTTACGTGGGACCTTTTGCCCGTAGCTGGCCTGGCCTTTCAACCACAGACCTGAACAGCCGGCACGAAATGCCGGTTTGGATTAGTTATTGTTTTGGCGGGATATTCGCGCCGCAGGCAAAGCTGACAACGCAGACGCGTCCTGCTCCTGCCTCTCGCAGCGCCAGGCTGCAGGCATCGGCGGTGCTCCCGGTTGTATAAATATCATCAATCAGAAGAATCCGTTTTCCCTCGATAGGATAATGATTTTGCGGCGAAACAGAAAATGCTCCCCGCAGATTTTCATACCGCTCAAAAGGTCCCAGTCCCTTCATCGGCAGCGTCTCCCGCCGCCTCTGCAAAAGACCCGGCGCGCAGGGGATACCGCTTCGTCTGCTCATTCTCCGCGCCATAATATCCGCTTGGTTATAGCCTCTCCGCGCCTGCTTTTTTCGATGCATGGGAACCGGCACCAGCAGATCAAAGGTTTCCTCTTCCAACGACATGCGATCATAAAGCGCGTCTCCCAGTTTCCTTCCGATATAGGCTTTCCCCCTGTATTTATAATCCATCAGGAGCCCCCTCTCATACAGTCCGTACTGCACACAGGTAAAGCCCCTGTCAAACTCATGGTCAAAGGTTCTGCAGTCCCAGCATAGCGGATTCCGGTAATCCGGGCTTAAAATTTTCCCGCACTTTTGACAGGTTTTTTCGCCCAGCCAGTGAAAGCGCTGCATACAGGAATCGCAGAGCGCGTAATCCCGTGAATTATCAATGATGCTCCCGCAGGAGATACAGTAAATATTCGATGGATAAATCCACTCCATCGCTTTTTCAAATCCCTTTTCAAAAACCCCCATTTTTTACCCCTCTTTTGCTGAAAAAGAAAAATCAAGCAGCGCCTTCAGCCGCGCCTTCAGCCCCGAATAACGCTCTTTTGTCCGATTGTTGTCGATCATGCCCCGAAGTTTGTCTTCCGAACCTACCAGGACCACCGCCTGTTTGCCCCTGGTTACGCCTGTATACAGCAGATTTCTTGTGGCCAGCACCGGCGGGAACCAGGACATGGGCATAATGACAACCGGAAACTCGCTTCCCTGGCTTTTATGAACTGTAATCGCGTAGGCCAGTTCCAGTTCATCCAGCTGGCTGAAATCATAGGTTACGTATTTACATTCATCGAATACCACCGTCACTTCGTTAAATTCCCGGTCAATGCGGTTGATAAAACCCACATCCCCGTTAAAGACGCCCTCTCCTTCTGTAAAGTCCTCCTGGTTCTTCCACTTCATCTGATAATTATTGCGAATCTGCATCACCTTATCATGCTCCCGAAAGATCCGCTCTCCGAACTTCTTTTCTTCCAGCTGCTCGCGTGGCGGATTCAGCGCTTCCTGAAGCTCTTTATTCAGATTCATGCTCCCCAGAAGTCCCTTTCTTACCGGGGTCAGAATCTGGATATCCCGTACCGGCAGCAGCTGCGTATAGTAGGACGGCAGCCGCCGCACGCACAGATCTTTGATCGTCCGCAGCATATCCTTTTCGGTTTTCTCCCGCATCATGAAAAAGTCCTTCCCTTTTTCATTGTAATCCGGATATTCACCGTGGTTGATGCGGTGGGCGTTTACGACGATCAGGCTTTCCCTGGCCTGCCGGAAAATCTCCGTCAGCTTTACACAGTAAACATATTCGCTGTCAATAATATCGCGGAGCACGTTCCCCGCTCCCACAGAAGGCAGCTGATCCGCGTCCCCCACTAAAATCAGCCGGGTTCCCGGCCGGATCGCGCTGACCAGCCCGTTCATCAGCATCAGATCGATCATGGAAGCTTCATCAATAATCACCGCGTCCTGCTTCAGAGGGTCCTCGGCGGTCTTGCCAAAGCGCATGGTGTCTTCGCCCTCTGAGTAATAATATTCCAAAAGCCTGTGTATCGTGGAAGCTTCATAGCCGGAGGTTTCGGTAATCCGTTTGGCCGCCCGCCCGGTGGGCGCGGCGATGGCGGTTTTCAGTCCGCTGTGCTGCAAAATGCGGATCATCGTATTGATGATGGTGGTCTTCCCGGTTCCGGGTCCTCCGGTAATTACGGAAATCCCCTGGTTCAGCGAGGTCTTGACCGCGTATTTCTGATTTTCAGAAAGGCGTATTCCCGTATCCTGCTCCGTCACCGCGATCAGAGAGTCCATATCCGATCCTACAGGCCTCAGCCGGGCAGAGTTAATGGCCGCCATACACTTGCATACATTCTGCTCCGCCAGGTAATAGGGCATCAGAAAGACTACATTCCGGTTTTCCAGATTTTCAATATGGACATCTCCCTGAAACGCCATTTCCACCAGGCAGTCGCTTATCTTTTCCCGTTCCAGTTCCAGCATGCCGCCGGCTTTTTCGCACAGGACATTCTGAGGCAGGAAAGTGTTTCCCTCGCCGGCAAAGTAGTTCAGCGTATACTTGATTCCGCTCTTGATCCGATGTTCATCATCTCTCGCGATTCCCATCTTTTCCGCGATTTTATCCGCTTTCTTAAAACCCACGCCAAAGAGGTCCTCTGCCAGACGGTAGGGATTTTCCTGAACCGCGGCGATGGTGTCCGCTCCGTAAACCCGGTACAGCTTCATCGCGTAATCCGCGTTTATTCCGAACTGCTGCAGATACAGCGTAATCTCCGCGAATTCCCTGTGGCTGCGAAACGCTTCCGCCACAGACTCCGCCTTTTTTTCCCCGATTCCCGGAATTTCCGTCAGCCGGTGAGGCTGGTTCTCGATGACCGCGAAGGTCTCACTTCCAAACCGGGCGACAATTGCGGCAGCCGTCTTTTTTCCAATTCCTTTCAGCACGCCGGAAGAAAGAAACTCTTCGATTCCTTCTTCCGTGGAAGGCATCACCTCTTCAAAACTGCTGATGGCAAACTGCTCGCCGTAAGTAGGATGAATCTTCCACTGTCCGCGGAGCAGATAGCTCCTTCCTTTATGACAGGAGGGCAGGTTTCCCACCGCCGTAAACTGCTCATCTTCAGTTTCAAATACCGCGATGGTATATCCGTTTTCCTGATTGTGAAAAATAATATCCGCGATGACGCCCTGTTTTTCCTCTTTCATTTCCCGACGCTCCCGGGTTTATATAATCTGCGGTTATCCAGAGTCCATACCCGCTCGCTGAATTCGCCCGGATCGATCTTGTCAAGGGCGTCCTGCATATCGTACATTCTGGCATCAATAATATCCAGATAGTGCAGAATTTCCGCTTCCGGAAACAGCGGTTTTTTGGGACTTCCGAATTCCGGCTCATAATGATGGGACAAAATCATATGCTCCAGCATAATGGCTTTTTCCTTTGGAAAGTTCAGTTCGGTCGTGAGACGGTCCAGAGTTTTCACCCCCTGAATCAGGTGGCCCAGCATCTGCCCTTCAAAAGAGTATCCGGAAGAAATTCCCAGTTCATTGGACTCGATTTCGTTGAGCTTTTCCATATCATGAAGAATCACGCCCGCCAGCACAAGATCCTGATTCAACATGGTATATACCTGGCACATGCGCTCTCCGTTCATCAGCATCCGCTTGATGTGATATAGCAATCCCGCCATCTCCGCGTGGTGGTTTTTCTGCGCCGCCGGATAGTACATGAGCTTTTCTTTATTCTCTGTAAGCATTTTCACGCACAGTTTTTTCAAATCTTCATCCTGGAAGTTCTCTGCTTTTTCCAGAATATACGCGTACATCTCCTCCGGCTTTTCCGGCGCCGCTTTAATAAAATCGCTGATGTCCACCGGATCATTGGTCGCCCTCTGCCGGATTCGCATCACGCGAAACTGCTTGAGGCCGTTCCACTCTGTTACAGCCGCTCGGATCTTAATGATATCCCCCTCTTTAATCTTAGACAGCGACGGAAGCTCTTCGTCGGAAACATCCCACTTTTTTCCGGAGATTTCACCGGTCTTGTCGCCCAGCATCAGATCCAGATACTGTTTTTTATTGGCGCCGATTTTCACAGCAATGGATTTTACCATAAAAAAGTCCGTCACTTCCTGCGCGGTCCTGATATTCGCGATATAAACCTCTTTCATTCTGATGGTTCCCTTCCTAAAAGATAATACTTAATTATATACAACCTGACTGGGTATTTCAAGAAAAACAGCGCTCGTCTCCTATCTCTCCGACGGACAGGTAATCTCCACCAGCTCCTCAATCATGTGGTGCAGCAACTGTGCCTGCGGCGTATCCGCCGCCTTATAATACACTTCCTTTCCCTCCCTGCGGCTTACAATCAGACCGCCGCCTTTCAACTGCCGTAAATGATGGGATACAGCGGGACTACTCATATCCACAAGGGAAGAAATATTGATGACACATTCTTCAAAGTGACAGAGAATCCAGAAAATACGGATACGGCTGCCGTCTCCCAGCTGTTTGAATACATCCGCCACCACCTGAAATTTATCCGCTGTCGGCATGTCTCGCAGCTTTTCTTCAATGTTTTGTCCGTGATTATGGGGTAATTGTATGTCTGGCATTAAAATCCTCCCTGTTTTGCGTTCTCTCTATTAAAAAACTCTTTAATGGTTATTTTACCATACTATAGGACATATGTAAGGCGCAAATTTTGAAAAACCATTCCTCTATTCCCGCTCCATATAAAAATTCGTGAAAAACCGGTTGACTTTTTGTGTAACGATGTGTATACTCGAATTAACAATTAAACATACGTTTAATTATCGAGAATCATCAAGAAGGAGATATACCATGAAAAAAACTTATAAAATCGATGTAGACTGCGCAAACTGCGCGAATAAAATGGAAGGCGCCGCTAAGAATACCGATGGCGTAAAGGATGCCACTGTAAACTTTATGGCACTGAAAATGATTGTAGAGTTCGAAGAAGGGCAGGATCCGAAAGCAGTTATGCCGGAAGTTCTCAAAAACTGCAAAAAGGTTGAGTCCGACTGTGAGATTTATCTGTAAACAGCAATGGACTCCTGCCGCAGGTGAAAACGCCTTTCGCTTTCACGCTGATTCCGTGAATTTCCAGCAGAAAGGTGGTTTTTCAGGAAGTATAAATAAACAATTAAGCAATTATTTAAAGTAGGTGGTTTCCATGAACAAAAAACAGAAAAAAATGCTGGTTCGCATTATCCTTGCTGCTATTCTTCTGATCCTTTTGAGTCTTGGACTGGCGGATCTCATCGCCGGGGCCGTGGCTTCCCTGCCCGCCCTCGACGCAAGGCAGCGGACAGCAGAAAATATCGTTAAACTGATCCTTTACTTGATTCCGTATTTTATAATCGGATACGACATTCTGCTGAAAGCTCTGAAGGGAATCCGCAACCGCCAGGTATTCGACGAAAACTTTCTGATGGCCGTAGCAACCGTCGGAGCGATTGTCCTCGCTCTTTATGAACAGAGCGGCGATTACACGGAAGCCATTGCGGTTATGCTGTTTTATCAGGTGGGAGAACTGTTTCAGAGTTACGCGGTGGGAAAAAGTCGGCGCAATATCAGCGATTTGATGGATATCCGGCCTGACTACGCCAATATCGAGACCGATGGGGTTCTGGAAAAGGTAGACCCGGATGAAGTGGAAATCGGCAGTACCATTATCGTACAGCCAGGAGAAAAGGTTCCCATCGACGGCGTGATTCTGGAAGGCGCTTCTTCTCTGAACACCAGCGCCCTTACCGGTGAAAGTCTGCCCCGGGACGCCAAAAAAGGCGATGAGATCATCAGCGGGTGCATCAATATGACCGGAGTTCTGAAAATCCGGACTACAAAGGAATTTGGAGAATCTACGGTTTCTAAAATTTTAGAGCTGGTAGAAAACGCCAGTTCCCGCAAATCCCGATCCGAAAACTTTATCTCCAGATTCGCCCGGGTCTATACGCCTGCCGTCTGCGTCGCGGCTCTGGCGCTGGCGATTTTGCCTCCCCTTGTCCGCATGTTCGGCATGGGGGTTCCCGCCGATTGGGACAGCTGGATTTACCGCGCCCTGACCTTCCTGGTTATCAGCTGCCCGTGTGCCCTGGTGATCAGTATTCCCCTGAGCTTTTTCGCGGGGATCGGCGGCGCCAGCAAAGCCGGCGTGCTTGTGAAAGGTTCCAACTATCTGGAAGCCCTTTCACAGACCAAAATTGTCGTATTTGATAAAACCGGCACGCTGACCCGGGGGGTCTTTGAGGTAAACGATATCCACCATAACAAGATGGAAGCGGAAAAATTGGTAGAATATGCCGCTCTGGCGGAAAGCGCTTCCTCCCACCCCATCAGCAAAAGCCTGCAGAGGGCTTACGGCAAGGCAATCGATCGTTCCCGCGTCACGGATATCCGGGAAATCAGCGGCAACGGCGTAATGGCCAAAGTGGACGGAATCGAAGTGGCCGCCGGCAACGACAAGCTGATGAAGCGCCTGGGAATTTCCTATATTGACTGCCATTCGGTGGGCACCATTATCCATGTAGCCGTAGACGGCGCCTATGCCGGTCATATCGTGATTTCCGATGTGGTCAAGGAGCATTCGAAAGAAGCGGTTCAGGCTCTCAGATCCGCAGGCATCCGCAAAACCGTAATGCTCACAGGCGACGCCCGGAAAGTGGGAGAACAGGTGGCCAAAGAGCTGCAGCTGGATGAAGTCTACGCGGAACTGCTGCCCGCGGATAAGGTGGAAAAAGTAGAAGAACTGCTCCGGGGTAAAACGGGGAAGGAAAAACTCGCTTTTGTCGGTGACGGCATCAACGACGCTCCGGTATTAAGCCGATCGGATATTGGAATCGCCATGGGAGCTATGGGATCGGACGCGGCCATCGAAGCCGCCGATGTAGTGCTGATGGACGACGATCCGCTGCAGATCGCCAAATCCGTAAAAATTTCCCGCAAATGCCTGCGCATTGTATATCAGAATATTGTGTTCGCCATCGGCATCAAGCTGATCTGCCTTGCTCTGGGCGCGCTGGGAATCGCCAATATGTGGCTGGCCATCTTCGCCGATGTAGGCGTGATGATTCTGGCGGTGCTGAACGCTATTCGGGCGCTGTTTGTGAAAAAACTATAGAAAATCGAAGCGGGGTCGCTTATGACAGACCTCGCTCCGATTTTTATTTCGAAAGCTTAATTATATTTTTTCTTTCTTCTTAGAAACAAATAACTAAAAACAGGAAATGTTACTAAAAAAGACCGGGTTCCAGCCTTCGAAAAAGCTCTTTCTGTCCAAAACAAGTCTTTTTTCATTATCCATAGCCTGCAAACGTTGAAATTATAGAAACAATTTGATTGAAACAGAATTTGTTGATAAAGCCAGCATCCCCTGCCCCGCAAAAAACAGATCCTTTTTAAATCCGGAAAAATAGTATATAATAAACTCAAATTATGACATATACCGGTTAAGGAGAAAATTTACCCATGAAAAATTTAGGTTTTGTCAGGGTTGGAACCGCGGTTCCGACCCTGAAGGTTGCAAACACAAAATACAACGCGGGTCAGATCCTGGATTTAATTGAGGAGGCGGAAAAAGAACGCGCGGGCTTTCTGGTGCTTCCGGAGCTTGCCCTCACCGGCTATTCCTGCGGGGATCTGTTTTATCAGGAGCATTTATACCAGCACCAGCTGACAGCTCTGGCTCATATCTGCCGCGCTACGGAAGAGCGCAAGCTGGTTGTGATTCTCGGCTGCTATCTGCGGCTTGAAAACAATCTTTACAACTGCGCGGCTCTCATACAGAACGGCGATATAAAAGGCATCGTGCCAAAAATGTTTCTTCCGAATTCGAAAGAATATTATGAAGCCAGATGGTTCGCGTCCGGAATCGATCTGATCCGACGCAGAAAAACCGTTTCTTTGTTTGGCAGAGAAATCCCCTTTGGGAATCTGATTTTCACAGACGCGGAAGCGGATCTGTCCGTGGGAATTGAAATCTGTGAGGATTTATGGCTTCCGGCTTCTCCCGGGGCGCAGCTGGCCTTAAACGGAGCGCACATCATCTTTAATCCTTCCGCCAGCAACGATACCGTCGGAAAAGCCGATTACCGGAGAAATCTCATTACTGTGGAAAGCGCCAAGAGCAACTGCGGCTATGTATACACCTCCGCGGGGGTGACCGAATCCACGACGGATGTGGTCTTCAGCGGCCACAGTATCATTGCGGAAAACGGCATTATCCTGAAAGAAAGCCAACGCTTCGCCAGAAAGAGCGCGGCATATTACAGCGAAATCGACTTTCAGCGTCTGCGCTTCGAGCGGTCCCAGAATCATAATCTGGCTCAGTGCGCGTCCGCCATGGGCGGACTCTCGGAATTTCAGACGGTTAAACTCGCGCCGGTCCGCCTTATAGGCCTTTCGAACCGTCTGCACCGCCATTACGACAAAAACCCGTTTGTTCCGGACGACAGCAGACAGGTGAACGAACGCTGCCGGGAAATTTTCAGCATTCAGGCAGCCGGTCTCGCCAAGAGAATTGAACATTCCCATTCCAGAAAATCCGTAGTCGGAATTTCCGGCGGATTGGATTCGACGCTGGCGCTGCTGGTCTGCGCCTACACCCACAAGCTCATCGGACGACCTGCTGACGACATTATTGCCGTTACTATGCCCGGCTTTGGGACAACGGGGAAAACCTACAACAACGCGCTGACCATCATGAAACTGCTGGGCGCCCAGGTGCGGGAAGTTTCCATTAAAGACGCGGTCAACCAGCATTTCCGTGATATCGGACACGATCCGGAAACGCACGATGTCACTTATGAAAATTCCCAGGCCAGGGAACGGACACAGATTCTCATGGATATCGCCAATCAGGAAGGCGGTCTTGTAGTGGGAACCGGCGATCTGTCGGAAATGGCCCTGGGTTGGTGTACCTACAACGGCGACCACATGTCCATGTACGGTGTTAACGCCAGCGTACCGAAAACTCTGGTGCGGTTTGTGGTTAAGTGGGTCATGGAAAACAAATTAAGCGGGCCGGAAGAAGATCCGGATTTCAGTTCTGACAACGCTCTCTTGAAAACGACCCTGCAGGATATTCTGGACACGCCGATTTCACCGGAGCTGCTGCCGCCGGATCCCAACGGAAATATCGCTCAGAAAACCGAGGAAAGCGTCGGTCCGTATGTACTCCACGACTTTTTCATCTACTATACGATCCGCTATGGAATGGAACCGGAAAAACTGCTGTTTACAGCGAAAAACGCCTTTGCCGATGAATACGACGAAGCGTTTATACAAAAGTGGATGAAGGTCTTTTATCGCCGCTTCTTTACGCAGCAATTCAAGAGAAGCTGTGTGCCGGACGGCCCGAAAGTCGGTTCCGTCAGCCTGTCTCCAAGAGGCGACTGGCGAATGCCCAGTGACGCGGACCCGGCGCTGTGGTTGGAATAAAAAATGGAAAAGCCGCGGGAGATTTGCTTTCTCCCCGCGGCGCTTTTTTTATTCCTCCGCAAGCACATAAGCGCAGGCTTTTGTCCGGCTTCCGTCTTTTTTCAGATAAACGCCGTGTATTTCCGGCGCGAATCCGGGGAAGCGGTTGATTCCTTCTTCCAGAATCTTAAAGTATCCCACTGCCGTATGGCTCCATTTCTCACCCGGAGCGACGCAGAAAATTCCCGGCGGATAAGGCAGCGCTCCTTCCAGAGCGACTTCGCCTTCAATTTCATCAATATCCACCATCTTCGCCTGATTTCGCACCAGAGCTATGCCGGCTTCGTAGGGAGAAACGGACACTTCCGGAAAGGTTTCCTCCCGGAACAGCTTCCGCTGGAATTCTTTGGCGTTTCGTGCTTTATAAAAATCATGCATTTCCTGGCACAGATCCCGAATCCCCACACCCCGATAGCGTTCTTCATTGTCCCAGTACAGATACGGCATTACCTGTCCGACCGGCGCGTTCTGCTGCACCAGCTGTTCAAAACGCATCAGCTGCGCCACCAGAGAATCCAGCTTTGGCTTTGTTTCCGCCGGTGTCATCAGGAACAAGATTGAGTTGAAATCGTTCTTTTCCGGGATGATGCGGTTATCCCTCAGGAAGCTGGCGAGAATCGTAGCGGGGATTCCAAAATCCTCATATTCCCCGGTTTCCACATTGATTCCCGGAGTGGTCAGCATCAGCTTGTTGGGATCGACGAAATACTGTTCCTCACCGTAGCCTTCAAAGGAATGCCACTTCTCCCCCGGAACAAATTTGAAAAAGGAGATATCGCCGGCGATTTCCTCTGTGCTGTAGTCTTCCCAGGGTTTTCCCTTCACGGTCGGAGGAATAAAGGGTTTCAGCATGGAACAGTTTCGCAGAATGGATTTCCTGGCTTCAATCCCCATTTTCACACAGTCGGCCCAAAGTTTCCTGCCCGAAGCGCGATCCTGCATCCTGGCGTTTACATCCAGAGCCGCGAAAATCGGATAGAATGGGCTGGTGCTGGAATGGGATCGATACGCGTTGTTAAAACGCTTGTAGCCAAGATACCGTTTCTGTCCCTTAATATGGGAATCTTTTTTATGGATATAGGAGGACTGGGAAAATCCCGCCTGTTGCTTATGTACGGACTGGGTTACGAAAATTCCCGGATCATCGGGTCCCAGTTCCAAAAGCAGGGGAGAGCAGTCCCGCATCATGGGGATAAACTGTTCATACCCCACCCACGCGGAATCAAATAAAATATAATCGCACAGATGGCCGATCCGGTCTACCACCTGTCTGGCATTGTAAATCGTCCCGTCATACGTCCCAAGTTGGATAATCGCCAGACGGAAGGGGCGCTTTTCCTCCGCTTTTTCCGGCGCGACTTTCGCGATCCGTTCCCGAAGATAGGCTTCCTCAAAGCAATGCTCATCGATTCCACCAATAAATCCGAAAGGATTTCGGGAGGTTTCCAGATAGACCGGCTGTCCGCCCGCCTGAATCAGCGCGGCGTCATAGGCGGATTTATGGTTATTCCGGTCAAAGAGAACCAGATCCCCCGGAGCGACTAACGCGCTTCCCACAATCATATTAGAAGTACTGGTGCCGTTCATTACAAAGAACGTGTTATCGGAGTTAAACACTTTGGACGCGTTTTTCAGGGCGTCCTCCGCGGGTCCTTCATGAATCAGCAGATCCCCCAGGGCTACATCCGCGTTGCAGATGTCTGACCGGAAAATCGTCTCCCCGTAAAAATCGTACAAATAGCGGCCTGCCGGATGCTTCCGAAAGTACTGGCCGCTCTGATGCCCCGGACAGTTAAACTGCTGGTTTTTCAGATCAATATAATTGCTCAGTGTTTCAAAAAACGGCGGAAGCATCCTCTTTTCATACTGTTCCGCTGCGGTTTCAATCTCATTATCCACAATATCCTGATTCAGTTCCTTCGTGTACACCCAGCGATACACCTGCTCTTTCAGATCGTCATCCATATATTCCCGTGTCTCTGAAAAAACAAATACCGGAACCTCAAACCGCGTCTCATAAATCGCGTGAATGATCTCCCGATCCTGATCGGAGACCACGGCCGCCGCGATATCCGTATAATCGGTGTCACCGATGTCAATCAGCGTTCTCTCTGTTGAAAAATAGCCGCGTACTGACGATGAATAAGCAATTTTCAGCGCTCTCAATAAAAATCCCTCCTTAATACTGCCCGCGAACACGTTCCTCTCGTTCAAACAGTATCATGAAGGGATTTTATTGTCAACATATCTTCTTATTTCTCGTCTTCCGGCTCCTGCTCCGGACTTCCGGTCTCCGTATCCGCCCCGTTTTCTGGAAACGGCTCCGCGGCAGGTTCCGCCTGCTCCATTCTTTCGTTTTCCAGATCCACAGCGGTCGGCTCATCCTCTGAAGCCGCGGCCAGTATCAGCTTCACCTTGAACAGGTCGCCGTCAATGAGAATATCAATCCGCCCTTTCATCAGCTTCATCAGATCTTTGGCAATCGCCAGTCCGAGGCCGCTGCCCTCTGTGGAGCGTGACTCGTCTCCCCGTTTGAACCGCTCCATCAGCTCAGACGGATTAATATTGAGAGACTGTCTTGAAATGTTTTTCATCTCCATTACCACCAGCTCCCCGTTTTCCGCGGGCTGAGTCTGGAAAGAAACATACACTCGCGTATTTTCCTGTGAATATTTCAGTACATTACTCAAAAGATTTGAAATTACGCGCCAGAGAAGCTGTCCGTCCGCTTTTACAAAGTAATGGAGTTGCTGTGCCTCAATTACAAATTCCAGATTGGACGCTTCAACCTTTTCGTTCATCTCGCCCAGCCCCTGATTCAGCAGAGAAAGGAAATCCACCCGGCTCATCCGTACCGGAATCGCTCCGCTGGAAGCCTTGGCGGCTTCAAATAAATCTTCCGTCAGCTGCTGCAGACGCTCTGTTTTCTGCTGCAGAATATCCAGATACTTGGGCGCGTTTTCGCTGTCCAGACCCTCGGTCTTCATCAGATCGATGTAAGTTACCATGGAAGTCAGCGGCGTTTTTAAATCATGTGAAACATTGGAGATCAGATCGGTTTTCATCTGCTGATTTTTTAATTCGCTCTCAACGGCCGCGCTGGTCGCCCCCGTAATTTTATTGATCCCTTCCGCCAACCGATCCAGTTCGCTGTCCCCTTCGATCGGGATCTTATAGTCCAGGTTCCCGCTGCTTACCTCGTCAATTCCTTTTTTGATCTCGTCATATTGATTCACCCATTTTGGCGCGAAGACCAGAATTACAATCAGAACCACAGGCGCCAGGAACATAGTGGCGGACAACAGGCAGATCAGAACCGCGATCAGCACGACCTTCCTCATCGTACTTCCCCCAAGATAAACCTCTGTATAAATTTTATCAAACAGCCACCTGCACAGTGAATAGTCCAGGAATTTTCCGGCCTTTACCTTTTTAATGCAGGAGAGTCCCAGACCCAGACCGAGAGCGGAAAGGCTTCCCCCCAGAAGCACGGCCATTCCCGCGTCAATCGCGAGGCTGTACGCGGTCACATTGTAAAGCCCCAATTCCCATCCGTAAATCGACTGAATTCCGCTGTCTACATATTGTGTGAAAATCGCGCCTCCGTAAAAGAAAATAATACAGATGGCGGCTACCTGAATTTCCGCGAACACATGATCAAAGCGGCTGAGCCGATAGTTGCCGTTTTCATCCCGCACCCCTACTGCGATTACCAGATATAGTAATGTAATCAGGGAAACAACTCCCGCGATAACCGTAACAATCGTCCATCCTTCCATGTGATCTTGCAGAATTGCTATGTTGGAAAGATTCCATCCCTGCTGAAGCAGGAAGTCCTGCAAGGCCGCGTCGCCTCCGTTTTCCAAAAAATAGGGATCCAGATATCCTGTATAGGCATTCAGCGTGGACGCCGCTAAAAGCCCCACAATAAACACCAGAAAACTCAATACACACACAACATACGCCGTAATAAAGACCGGCTTTTTATATCTTTTCGATTTTATATCCAATTCCCCACACCACCTTTAAATACTTCGGATTCTTGGGATTAATCTCTATTTTTTCCCGGATTCTCCGAATATGTACCGCAACCGTGTTTTCCGGATTATAAGCCGGTTCGTTCCATACCGCCTCATAAATCTGATCCATGGAAAACACTCGTCCCGCGTGTTCGGTCAGAAGTTTTAAGATGCCATATTCGATGGGCGTAACCGCGACAGGCTTTCCATCCAACTCCACAGTCTTTTGCTCATCGTCAACAACCAGTCCCCCCGTCTTAAAGACTCCTGTTTTTTTCTCAAGGCTTCCCAGATCCACATATCTTCTCAGCTGCGACTTGACCCTGGCAATCAATTCCAGAGGATTGAACGGCTTTGTAATATAATCGTCGGCGCCGACGTTCAGCCCTGTAATCTTATCATAATCCTCGGATTTCGCGGACAGCATGATAATAGGAATATTTTTTTCTTCCCGGATTTTCATCGTAGTCCGCATCCCGTCCAGCTTTGGCATCATAATGTCCATCAGGATCAGGTGTATGTCTTCTTTCTCCACGATCTGCAGCGCTTCCATGCCGTCATAGGCCTTGAAAACCTCATACCCCTCGTTTCTTAAATAGATTTCAATCGCGTTTACGATTTCCTTATCATCGTCACAGACTAAGATATTCATGTTTGCTCCTTTCCGCTTACAAGTTTATCTTACGGTTTATTTCTTAACAAAGATTCCACGGTATTCTTACAAAATTCTTAACTCATTTCCACCGTATTACCGCACCTTGAACCCTACGCCCAGTTCCGAGGCAATCTGCCTGCAGCTCTCAATATGCTCCGCGGGAATACAGCCCACCACACTGACGGTCGTCTCCTGAACAAAGGATTTTACATCCTTTATATACGCGAGAATCGAATCAAAAGAGGACACCCCAAATTCAGGCAGACAGAGTTCGTTATAGGACTCCGCGTCCGCCTCATTCAGACTCACGGATACCCGGTCGATAAGCCCCTCTAACATAGGCGCGGTTCGTTTGCCGTGAATCCGATCCGCAAGGCCGTTGGTATTCATACGAATTTTAATATCCGCTTTCTCCTTTACCCGGCGGCTTATTTCCAGCACATCGTTCAGGCGAATGGAAGGCTCGCCATAACCGCAGAAAATCAGTTCCTCATACTCATATGCCCGCTGCCGCTCCAGTTCCTTCATGACCTCTTCCACAGACGGTTCCTTCTCCAGCCACAGATTATCCGCGCCGCCCAGACCGTCCGTCATCTGGCGGACACAAAAACTGCACCGGTTGGTGCATCGGTTGGTCAGATTCATATAAAGGCCGCCTCCATAGGTATATACAATACTGCTTTCCACGTTTTTCTCCCTCCTTAAAGTGCGCGGGCCGCTACAACAGACACAGCCCCGCTCCCATTCTTTTGTAAGTGCCGCCTTCTCTGCGGTAAGAGCAGAAAAGCTCCGATTCGCAGCAGGTGCAGTGGGCGCTGACGGCAATATGGCCTTCTTCAAGTCCCGCCCGCAGAAGCTGCCGCTTATTGATTCCTTTCAAATCAATGTTATATTTTTCTCCTTTCGGTTCCGCGAATTCATCCGCGAAGTCGAAGGCTTCCCGAAAGGCCTGAATCACTTCCGGTCCGGTTTCAAAGCAGCAGCGGCTGATCCCCGGTCCGATAAAGGCTCTGATATCCCCGGGGCTGCAGGAAAACGCTTCTGCCATTTTCCGCGCCGCTTTGGCGGCAATTCCCAGGACGCTGCCCCGCCAGCCGGCGTGAACCAGTCCGATGGCCTTTTTCTCCGGATCAAAAAAATAGACGGGCAAACAGTCCGCGTGCACAGTTGTAAGCAGAACCTCCGGCACATTGGTAATCACTCCGTCTGTATCGGGGAAGCGCTGCGGTTCTTCCCGGCGTTTTTCGATCACTTCAATATGATCCTTATGAACCTGGCCGGGCCAGACAAAATTCATAGTCTCCAGCCCCTGCCGACGAATCGTCTCCTCATGGTAATAGGGGCTGCCTTCACTTGCCCCGTTCTTTGTCGCGAAAAATCCCTTCACTTGGGGAAACTCCGCAAACACTTCCAAATAAAGTGGTTCCATTGGTTTCTCCTCTCCCTTTTCTGTTACAGGCTCTTTTCCTGAAACACCAATTTTCGTATGGCCCAGGCGACTCCATCGTCTTCGTTGCTCTTTGTGACAAAATCCGCAGCCCGCTTCACTTCCGGCAGACCGTTTTCCATCGCCACGCCGATTCCCGCATATTCGATCATGGGAAGATCGTTATTATTATCGCCTATTGCCATTATGCTATCTCTTTTTATCCCCAGGCTTTCCGCCAGCATTTTCAGGCCGGTTCCTTTATTTACTTCCCTTTTCGTAAATTCCAGGTTTGTCGGCTCCTGGCTGGTGATGTAAAATGGTAAGTCCCGGATCAGCGCTTTCGCCCGATCCCGCTCCCGGGAGCTGGGGAAAAAGATATTAATTTTCCCGGCTTCACGAACCTGCCCGGATTCCACAGCGCCCACCAGATCCTTGATTCCGGTTCTGGTGGATACGACCAGTTCTTTCAGTTCCCCCACACCGTAATGATCCGGGTTTCCCAGGCAACGCCCGTCCGTCAGAACCTGGTGATCCGTAAAAATTTCAAACATCATATCAAATCCGGAAAGTGTCTTCCAGACAGTCCGGATCTCTCTCGCCCCCATCGTATCAGCGAAGACAACGCCGCCGTTTCCAAGATCCACCACATAAGCTCCATTAGCCGTAATGCCGTAAGAAATTTCCGGGATCCGGGCGCTGAGCTCCCGGATCTCTCTCGGACTTCTTCCGGTACACAGCGTGAGCAGCACTCCGCGGCGATCCGCTTCTTCAATGGCGGATTTCACGCCTGGATGGAGGGTCTTTGCCGAATCCAGCAAAGTTCCATCCACGTCAATGGCAATCAGTTTTACTGTCATTTTTTCTCCTGACGCGCGAGCTGTGCCAGCTGCGCGGATAATTTCATATTTTCATCATAGTCCACCCGGCAGTCGATCAGCGCCAGTTTATCCTGCCGGAAAGCGTCCTCCAGCATCGGTATCAGATCGTCCGCCTTTTCAACCCGATAGCCCTTGCCTCCCATGACTTCCGCCAGTTTTACAAAGTCCGGGTTCGTAAAATCCGTATAGCAGGTCGTTCCAAAGTGTTCCATCTGCTTCCACTTAATCAGCCCGTAACTGCTGTCATTTAAAATCAGCGTTACAAATCCGGCTCCGATGCGGAAAGCGGTTTCCAGTTCCTGCATGTTCATCATAAATCCGCCATCACCGGTCACAGCCAGCACCTTCTTTTCCGGATACACCAGCTTTGCCGCCACGGCACCTGGAATGGCAATTCCCATGGAAGCAAATCCGTTGGAAATGATACAGGTATTGGGCTGATAACAGTTATAATGGCGCGCGATCCACATTTTATGCGCTCCCACGTCAGACACCAGAATATCGTCTTTCCCCATTACCTTACGTACATCATGCAGCAGACGCTGAGGCTTCATAGGGAAGGCATCGTCAAATTCATACTGATCGTGATCCGCTTGAATTTTTTTCTTGATTTCCAGAGCGAATTCAGGCTCAGTTTCCCGCTCGGAGCGCCGCATGATCTCGTAAAGAGAGTCCGAAATATCTCCCACAACCTGCACCTCCGGCTGATATCTCTTGTTGATATGCGCGGCCTGGTTACCAATATGAATAATTTTATGGTTATTGTCCGGGTTCCATTTTCTCGGAAAGCACTCTACGATATCATAGCCGATGCCGATAATTGTGTCCGCTTCATCGAAAATCTGATTGATGTAATCTCTCTGAGGGATTCCGATGGTCCACATGGAGTAGGGATTGTCAAAGGGAATAATCCCCTTTGCCATCATCGTGTTGGCTACCGGAATCTTCAGCTCTGTGGCAAATTCGGTGATCGCCTGGGCCGCTCCGTCTCTGACCGCGCTATAGCCTGCCAGAATCAGGGGCTTTTTGGCCCGTGAAATTCGTCTCGCCGCCCGTTCAATGGATTTATAGGAAGCGATCCCTTTCTCCGGAACTACCCGGCGCATAGGCACACCCTGGGCAGGCATTTTGGCAATATTATCCGGCAGATCGATATGCACGGCTCCCGGCTTTTCCGATTCCGCGTATTTAAAGGCCAGACGCACAATTTCCGGCACCGTGTCCGGCCTCAGAATCTGTTTGGTTCTTTTTGTAATCGGTTCAAAAACCTTTTCCAGATCCAGATACTGGTGGGCGGTCAGATGCATCCGATCCGTCGCCACCTGTCCGGTAATGGCAAGTACCGGCGCGCCGTCCAGATTGGCGTCCGCCACTCCGGTGACAAGATTTGTGGCTCCCGGTCCCAGAGTCGAAAGGCAGACGCCGGTTTTTCCGGTCAGTCTTCCGTAGACATCCGCCATAAACGCCGCTCCCTGCTCATGCCTTGTGGTAATAAACTGAATCGACGATTTTTCAATGGCGTTCATAAGATCCAGATTTTCTTCCCCCGGAATCCCAAATATATATTTCACGCCCTCCTGTTCCAGACACTCCACCAGCAGATCCGCTGTGGTCCGCTCAAAGTCCGGCGGCGTACGGGGAGCCACGCCGCTTTCTTCCATGATTTTCAGGTAGTGCTCAATATGCTTTTTTCTTTCTACCTCTTTTTCCCGCTCTTTTTCACTTTCCATTGTAAACGTTTCCTCCTCTTTTTACAGCTTCTTGAAGTAGTCGATCAAAATTTCTTTCATGTAATTATACCGCCTGGCATAAGAATTATCCACCCGAATCCGCTCAAAATTATAGTTTCTGCAAATCTGATTTTTCTGGCGTTCCCGCTCCCGGATCTCCTCGTCTTCCAGATGCTCTTTTCCGTCCAGATCAATGGCCAGAACCGGCAGTTCCTTTCCGGCTCCCTGCCGTTCGTATACCACAAAATCAAACCGACCGGTATGAAACAGCTCGCATTCCTGTCGGTTCCCTCCCAGCACCTGGGGAATCGCCACTTCCCTCTGAACCGTGTACCTTTTTCCGATTACCAGAATATTGCTCAGGGCGTGATTTAATGTCTCCAGAAATGCGGTTTCCGTTTCCGCGCTGTAGGGTTTAATGCCCAGAGCCCTTGTTTCCGCCGTTTTCGGCGTCACCTGGGAAGTTCCTTTTGTCTGAATATACTCCGCCAGTTCAAAAAGGTCGTCGTCCTCCCCATGGGTGTGGAGCCTCGACAGATTCCGGCTGCTGGAAAGCAGAATCAGTTTTTCCTTTGCTCTCGAAGTCGCCACATTGATCAGTTCCTTATTGTTTTTCAGCCATCCGTAGGTCTTGGCGAAGGTCTGATCGGTGACTGCCAGGGAAAACAAAATAATATCCTTTTCGTCTCCCTGAAAGGCATGGACAGTACCGCACTGAATATCCTCAATTCCGCATTCTCTCAGTTTCTGGTTGATACAGTCGCGCTGATTGGTAAAGGGCGTAATAATACCGATTTTTTTGTCTCTGTTTTCCTGTACAAATTCTATGATTTTCGCGGCTTCCGCGGGCGCGGTATTCTTGCCCGCCGCCGGATCTTCCTCCAGATCCAGATACACAAGCGGCGTGTCCTCCTGTACGCTGCTGCGGATTTTCAGCTTTCCGTTATAGTATTTTTTATTGTTGAATTCGATAATTTTTTCATGGCACCGATAATGGTAGCTGAGCAGAATCTCGTCGCTTACCGAATCGCAGGCCAGATAGGTTTTATAAATGGAATTTTCCATATAGTCATATTCCCTGCTGATTTTATACCGTTTTTTCAGCGCCTGATTGTTCTTTGGATCCAGTACGATCACAGGGCTGAGCTGCTGCGGGTCTCCCACCAGCATCAGGTTCTTTCCCCGGATAATCGGCACCAGGGAAACCGCGCAGTTACACTGGCTGGCCTCATCCATAATCACCATATCAAAATACGGTTTTGGCGCTCCCAGCCTATGGGCGGAGATACAGGTAGTAATCACCACCGGAAAAATCCGCAGGAATTTTTTCATGTTTTCTTCCTGACTCAGATAGCGGTTGAATTCTGTCACCTGCAGCTTTCGGCTTCCTTCCATGAGCACGATGTCCAGCAGATCCTGATTCTTCGGTTCTCCCAGTCTCTGGATGTATTTGGCGGAAATGTAATAGAGATACTTCCGGAATTCTTCTTCATCATCGTCGATCAGCGGCATAGCGTCTTCTTCCCTTACCTCTCCAATCTCGGAAATCCGCTTTTCGATCTGTGACAGCTGGCGGCTCTGCAGTTCCACCCGGAACGTCAGATTCTGTTCAGCCTGCAGCAGCCGCTCAATGGCTTCCTTTCTCTCCCGCAGGTCCAGAATCTCTTCATATCGTTTCAGCAGTTCAGACAGTCTCGCCGTTCGCTCGATTTTGTCGTCCCGGTTGCGTTCCAGGGTTCTCGCGTAGACTTTCATCTCCTTTGTCTGCAGATAAAGCCGTTTGATTTCGTCCAGCGCTTCCTCTACTTTCTCGGTATTTCCCAGCCGGATTACGGGCAGCGGAATAGGGTTTCCCCGGTAGCGGATATCCCGGAGCTGTTCAAAGACGCTGTCGATGGGGTGATTGTTGTAGGACGTGAACAGTACGGTCTTTTCGTTAAAAAAAGCAGTGGCAATCGTGTTCAGGATAGTATTGGTTTTTCCGGTTCCCGGCGGTCCCTGGATATAGGACAGAGGGTATTTGAGTCCATGGTGGATTGCCAGGAGCTGATCCAGATTGATTCTCCGGTTCAGCAGCGCCAGAGGGTACTGCTTTGTCCGGACAGGCCGTTTAGTCAGTTCGCCGAAAAAGGCGCGGATGGGAGCCGTAACCTTCTGCTGACGGTACATTTCCATAATCCCTTCGTACTCTTCGTTCAGGTCCAGGAGAATCTCCCTGGTAACGGTAAGCAGATACGGCCGATCGTCCACCCCTTTTATCTGGGGATTGTTCTGGGTGATCCGGTCCTTGATCTCTTCCTGATTCCTTTCAAAGTCCTCCAGCAGCTCTTCGTATTCTTCCGGCAGGAAGCGGCGGATGCTCTGAAGTTCGCCATCCAGAGTGAACTCTCTGCAGATGGTGACCTCTTCATCCGCCACAAGCCGCCTGCGCCTGACATCAAAGTTCATTTTCCGGTATGCCAGCACATACATGCCCCTGCTTGTCGGGATGCTGAGAAGATTCATGCAGAGCTGATGAAGTTTTTTCGTCTTTTTTTCCTTTTCCCGCGTCCTCCGGTACTGAAAGCGCCGTATGATATCCCGGTACTGCTCCGGCTTTAGATGATACACGCCGGATTCCACCTGTTCGCCGTCCAGCCCCGGAATCAGAGCGTAATCCTTCTGATAGGGAGTTGTATCCAGCCGGCTGCAGTCCGCCAGGTAATTGAGGATCTTAAAATTCGCCGGATGCTCAAAAAGGTCTTTATAGGTTTCCGGATGCAGGCGGATATCGTCCACCAGCTTTTGGTTAATCGGATGCCAGGAGCCTTCGATGACGCCTGCGGAAAGGATGGAGTCAATATAAATCCGCGGGAAGTCTCCCAGGGTATACTTTGCCAGATGCAGCCCCGAAACATGAAGGGAGCGATCCGCCATACAGATATCCTCCACCCCAATCCAGTATTTGGTCACCTCTCCGTTTTTATTTTTGTATTCAATACTGAGCCATTTCCCCTCATGAATGGCCCTGAAAAGATTTCGCGTAATGGTGTTCACTTCCGGAGTCCTCCTGTTCTGCCTTTATTTTACCACAGGCCCGGATCATTTTCGCGTTGCTTTTTGACTGAATCCATATATAATGAATGTGGAAGTTCGTAGTTCGTAAAAAGAAAGGAAACCCCATGAAAGAACCTTGCGAAAAATGCGGAAAACGCTTTGATATGGAAGAGTGCATGTATATTTGCCCTTCGTGCGGCCATTATCACTCTCAGGTAAACCAGTATCAGTACCGAAAGAGCCGCGCTTCCGGAACCGGCAGGCAAAACGCTTCCGGGATCTTTCATGCGGATTCCCGGCCTTCTGTGTACAAAAAACAGGCGTGCGAGTCCTCCCGCAGCGCCCGTAAATTATTTTCTCCGGAAAAGAAAAAACGGATTTCATTTTCGTCGGCTCCAGACAAAGCTTCGAAGGGCAAATTCCGCGGCGCCGCTGTGGAATCCGGAACATCTTCAAAAGCAAAGCGGATTCTCTGCCTGATTCTGCTGTTTCTAATCGTTGGATTTCCGATTTTTTATCATATGAAAACCAGTATGCAGATGGAACAGATCCGGCAGACACAGGAATCAGCGGAAGTGAACGAGGTTTTTGTTTCGTCCCGTTCGCCTGTTAAACTGATTGACGCGGACCTCACCCTGGGAGAATTCACTCCTTTCACCCGCAGCGGCATCACAGCCGCGCCGGAAGGATGGAAATATATGCAGCTTACCTATAAAACCGCCAACAATGACTCGGAATACCGGAGCCTGGATACTTCGGTTACTCTGAAAGCTGGCGATACTTATTATCGTTCTCTGGACCCGTATTCTCTCTCCGAATCGGAATCGGTGCGTGACGAACTGTATGATTTAGGGGTGGGGAGTTATTCTCCTTACCAGGAAGATGGCCTCTGGGTTTTCCTGATTCCGGAGGATACAAAGGGCTGTACCCTGCGGATCAGCCAGGGAGAACGTTCGTCCGATCCGCCGTATTCCCTTTCCGCTCCGGAAGAAGCGATTCTCATCAAATTGAACGCAGGAGGTGCAGAACATGCTTAAACGCTTTCGCCTTGTGATCGTCCTCGTGATTCTCTTTATCATCGAGCTTGCCATCGTTCCATCTCTGGAAACGACTCGTCTGAACAATGCCCAGGCATCGGACGCCGGACTGGAACTTGTCCGCGCCGAGTCCCTCGGAGCTCAGGACGGCCAGATTCGGCTGCGGGTCTATTTCCAAAACAAAGGCACGCAGACCGCCTCCTACCCGTACCTTCAGGGAGAAGCGGCGGGCGATTCCATCTACCTCTCTTTTGATGAATCCCTGCAGCCTTCCGGATCCACAATCATAGCGGAAATCCCGCCCAAAACAGAGGCCGCAGGCATTTACATTATGGATGAATACAGCAGCCAGCAGGCAGCAGGGGAAACTGCCGTACTTTTGCTGGACAATTACGAGGGAGACTCGTCCGAGTGCAAGGTGGAATTGTAGGTCGGATGTTTTCTATCCAACTCTGTGCTTTGTATCCTGAATGGGCGAAAATGTATTAGTGGATACAAAAGTTTCAGGTTTCAGCCCCTGGATTTTTAAAAATCCAGGGCATTTTGTATTTCTTCTAAAAAGCGACCCCGCAAACGGGAAAGTTTTGTATCCATAAAAGGGGATTAAAGGGGTTTGGATACAATTCGCCTTTCCTTCAAGAGCTACATTAGAATTCGGTCCTGATATCAGCAACGACCCGGCTTCGCGGGCGAATACAAAGAAACTAAATCCCGTATGCTCGCTCATTCCTTTGACTGTAATGTCTGGCGTTTCCACTAAAATAGAAAAAATCTTCCGCTCATCCTCATTTTCTATGCCATTTTCCCCTTTGGAGTTGGTATCTCCCTTCTCTTGTACCGCAAATGGAAATACAAACGATTCACTTCATAAAATCCGACATTCTGCAAGCCCCGGCGGCTCCGGCCTGTCTCACCAGGTCTTCGTTTTTCTCTGTAATCCCGCCCAGGGCGTATACCGGAATCCGTATTTCCCTGCAGAACTGTTCCAGAGTGTCCGTCCCCTTTGCCGGCGCGCCCGGTTTACAGGCGGTTTCAAAAATCGGGCTGAAGGTCACATAGTCCGCCCCCGCTTTCTGGACTTGCCGCCCTTCTTTCAGTGTATGAACCGAAACTCCCCGCAGGGAAAAGCCTTCCAATCCAGCGCGTTGTTTCATAAAAGCCTCGAAAGGCAGGTGAATCGCGCCGCAGCCGATTCGCGCCGCCGCGGCTGTAAAGGTGTGGCAGAGCAGCGTAATACCGCTTTCCCTGCAGGACTCCTGCACCTCTGTCGCAAGCTTTTCGTACTCTGCTTCCGCCAGGTCCTTCTCCCTCAGCAGGAAAAAATCTACTCTGCCGGCAAGCCGCCGCACCTGCTCCGGCAGCGGCCTGGAACAAAGCACGCGGTTTGAAACCGCGATTCGCTTAAACGAACACATAATCGTTCATCACCGGCTGCAGGTCCCGCGCTTTAATGGCCTCCACGATTTCCTCCACATTGCGGCCGTCAGCGATTTCAAACTGATCGTCTCCCTGCTCGCCGCTGTCCTCCGCGTGGCTTCCGATACCGGTGCTGACTCCCGCGGAAATTTTCGTAGCCGCCATGCCGATCACATGATCCCGAAATCCCGCCCGCTCTCTTGTGGAAATGGTCATTCCCGCGAAAGGCATGAACAGCCGGTAGGCGCACATCACCTGCAAAAGCTGCTTTTCATGGACATCCTTCGGGTTGATGTCCGCATTGTTCACAATCGGACGCAGCCGCGGACAGGAAAAGGAGATTTCCGCATGGGGGTATTTGCGCTGCAGAAGGAAGGCGTGCATTCCAGTGGCAAAGGCGTCTTTGCGGAAGTCGTCCAACCCCAGAAGGGCCGCGAAAGCAACGCCCCGCATGCCGCCTTTCAGCGCCCGTTCCTGAGCGTTCAGCCGGTACGGGAACACTCTCTTGTGCCCCGCCAGGTGCAGGGTCTCATATTTATCCGCATTGTAGGTTTCCTGAAACACCGTTACATAATCGGCTCCACATTGATGAAGGTACGCGTAATCCTCCGAATTCATGGGATAGACCTCCAGCCCCACCATTTTAAAATACTTCCGCGCCAGTTTGCACGCTTCCCCGATATAAGCGACATCCGATTTTGCCCGGCTTTCTCCGGTTAAGATCAGAATCTCTTCCAGCCCGGTGGCTGCAATGGCTTTCAGTTCTTTTTCAATCTGCGCTTCATCCAGCCGGGCTCTGCGGATCTTGTTGTGGCAGTTGAATCCGCAGTAAATACAGTAATTTTCACAGTAGTTGGAAATATACAGCGGCGTGAAAAGATATACACTGTTTCCAAAATGCTTTCTGGTTTCCAGAGTCGCAAGGCGCGCCATTTCCTCCAGAAAGGGTTCCGCGGCGGGGGAAAGCAGGGCTTTAAATTCTTCCGGTCCGCGATTTTCTTTGTTCAGCGCCCGGATTACATCCTGCGCCGTATATGCGTTATAGTCGTAAGCTTCCATGGCTTCCAGAACCTGATCCATCACAGTCGATTCTTCCAGCACTTCCATTTCCGGCCAATATTCCATATGACTGATTTTTTCCATGTTTATTCCTCCTCCAGAAATCCGGTTAACGGAGAAGACGCTTCCCCGCCCTTTTCCACAACCCGGCCGAGACCGGACAGATAAGCGGCTCTTCCCGCTTCAATGGCTTTGCGGAACGCCATAGCCATCGCGGGAATATTGCCTGCCGTAGCGATGGCGGTGTTTGCCATAATCGCGTCCACTCCCATCTCCATGGCCTCGCACGCCTGGGACGGACGGCCGATTCCGGCGTCTACGATAATCGGCAGATCGATTTCATCTACCAGAATCTGAATGAAATCCTTCGTACTCAGTCCCTTATTGGAACCAATGGGAGCGGCAAGAGGCATAATCGCCGCGGCTCCCGCTTCCGCCAAAGCTCTGGCCGCGTTCAAATCCGGATACATGTACGGCATCACGATGAAACCTTCTTTCGCCAGAATTTCCGTCGCTTTTATGGTTTCGTAATTATCCGGAAGCAGATATTTGGACTCCCGAATTACCTCGATTTTAACAAAGTCGCCGCACCCCAGCTCTCTCGCAAGCCGCGCGATGCGAACCGCCTCCTGGGCGTCCCGCGCTCCCGATGTATTAGGGAGAAGGGTCACGCCTTGAGGGATGTGGTCCAGAATGTTTCCTTCCCCGGCAGAATTGGCCCTCCGCAGAGCCAGGGTTATAATCTGCGCTCCCGCCTGCTCTACCGCTGCCTGTATCAGTTCTACATTATATTTTCCCGATCCCAGGATGAATCTGGAATCAAATTCATGCCCTCCGATCACCAGTTTGTCCTTATTCTCTGTACTCATGTTCTCCTCCTTTATAGTTCCTGTAAAATCAACTGTACGACTTTGTTTGCCTGATGCCCGGCGCAGACCGCCACTCTCGGCGCCATCAGCCCCGTGCCATCTCCAATATCGGTTTCTTCATCACCGCAGATAAAAAAGCGTTTCCCTGCCCTTCTGGTATGAATCTGATCCGTGTCACCCCATCCGGCCATGCCGGATCCGGCAATCAGATATGCCTGCGGAAGCCCCAGGAGCACCTGCTCCGCCAGCATAGCCTTTGCCTCCGGATCGTCAAAGGCCTCGCAGATGTACGGATAGTCGGCAAGAATCCCGCACGCGTTTTCCGCCTTCATTTTGCAGTCGCATACTTCCAGATCCAGATAGGGATTGATTTCCCGCAGCCGTTCCGCCAAAGCTTCCGTCTTTTTCCTTCCCAGATGTCGGATATCGTAGACCTGCCGATTTAGGTTGGATAGATCCACCCGGTCAAAATCAATCAGCTTCAGCTTTCCGATTCCGGTTCTTGCCAGCATGACCGCGATATTGGAGCCCAGTCCTCCCAGGCCTGCAATGGCAGCGGAAGCCGCCTGCATTTTTTCGTAGACTTCCGTGGAAAACCGCTGATCGCAGATTTGCCGGATTTCTTCCCGTGTCGGTATCCTCATGCTCAGCCGCCTCCTACAAAATGAACGATTTCCAGTGTGTCCGCGTCCGACAGGATCGTGTCCTGAAATTTCGCCTTGGGGATGATCTCCCCGTTTCGCTCCACTGCCACCCGTTTCTCATTGTACCCGTTTTCTTTTAAATACTGCGTCAGAGAAACCGGCGCGGACAGCGCCTGCTGCTTGCCGTTGACTTTCATTTAGTTGTCCTCCTTTTCCGCAACGAAAAAGGCACATAAAGTTTCACACCCGAGGTGGTGTGCCCCTTCATGTGCCGTAATGCCACAATCTCAAAGTTTCTATTCTGTTTTGAACTGAATTTATTATAGCACAGCGCGAAAGGCCGGGCAAGAGAAATTTTTCACCCCTATTCTTCCGGCTTTAATGGGCCGTAAAAGTAAGAGGCAGTTGCTCCCCCGTCAATCAGGAAATCCGCGCCGGTAATAAACGCGCCTTTGTCGCTCATCAGAAATTCCGCCACATTTGCCACTTCATCCGCGGTTCCGGGCCGCCCGGCCGGGCATTTGGCAAACATGTTTTTGTAGAAATCTCCACGAGGACCGTTGAATTCGTCCAGCGCCAGAGGTGTTACAATAATCCCCGGGGAAATGGAATTAATACGGGCGCCCTTTTCTCCCCATTTTACGGACTCCGCCATAACCCGCTTTTCATTGCATCTTTTTGCCAGCTGGTAGGCATGAAGCGTATCCCGGATGTTTTCCGGCTGGAGAAGCGGAAGCTCCAGGAGCTTTTCCGTAGGAGTACACGCCAGCTGCTCGTCTTCCTCCGGATCCAGCGCCGGCATCCGGTGTCCCGACTGGCTGGAAATGGTCACGCCAACGCCTCCGGGAGCAATCACCTTGCCCACTTCCTCCAGCAACACGGCGGTGCCGTACAGGTCTGCCTTTAAAATCGACTCCACAGGCGCCTGGCTCGGGGAAACTCCCGCCGCGTTTACCAGCATATTGATATCACCATATGTCTTCGCCTCTTCAATCAGGCCGCGGATCGATTCTCTGGAACAAAGATCCATTTCCATTCCTATTGTATCAAATCCTGCTTCATTCATGGTTTTTGAAACTTTCTCCGCGTTTTCCGGTATTTTATCGCCAATCACAATCTTCATTCCAGTCCCCGTGCGACGGGCAATGGACATCCCAATTTGCCCAGCTCCTGTCAAAATCATAACCTTTTTCACATCACCCACTCCTTTTCCTAATTAGATTGCAGTATCCGACGCTTATCTTCACTCTGCCTTTATTTTAAACCAGTTCCCAAAATCATCAATTCCGATTTCGCGCCAAGTTCATAAGTATTCCTTATGCGATTTACCCGCTCCATCTCTCAGAGGCCTTTTTGACTTCCTCCGGGCAAACATCGAGTTCAAAATGAGCTCCTTGTTCGCCCACCAGCCGCCAGCGAGACCGGGATTCCCCATCGCCAGCCAAACGAGCATCAAAAAACAGACTGCTCAACAAGCAGTCTGCCGTCCTTTCCCGTTATTCCTGATTCAATCGCTTTCGCAGAGTCTCCGCGAATTCCTCTATATAGTAATTGCTCGCTTCCTTCCGCCAGAACGCGCAATAGTTTCGAAGAAGCTGCGTTTCTCCCTGGCAGATGGGAAGGCGCCGTATAGATTCCCCTTCCGGCAGCAGAGTTCCCACACCCTCAACCGGTAGAAATCCCCGGTTTCCAACGACTAGCAGCCGCCCCTCTTCCAGAGTTTCCGTAAACAGATAGCTGCTTCCAAATCCGAGAGTGTTCTGATAATACTCCTGTTCCGCTTCCTGTTGCTGCCGGGAAGAAATCAGAATGCAGGGGAACCTCTTCAGCTCTTCCAGCTGCACACGTTCTTTCCCGCTGAGCGGATGATTCTCGGAAAGTTCCGCATAACACCCACACCGCGCCAGTTCGAAATTAATATAGGTATCCGAAAAGGCTCTGCGCTGATCACTGAGAATCAGATCCACGTCGCCAAAGCGAAGCAAATCATATAGTTCCTCATGGGTGCCGTTGACAATATCTATGGAAACCTCCGGATAGATCCCAGCAAATTCGGCGATCGCCCGGTGAAGTTCCCGTCCGCTGTAGCTCCGCAGGTATCCGATTCGCAGCTGCAGCTCCCGATCCTCTCCCAGCCTCTTTGTTTCCCGGATCAGCTCATCTGCCTGGTCGAGAATCGTCTTGCTGTGAGAGTAGAAGTATTGTCCGGCAGCCGTAACGGTGAATCTGCGGTTTTCCCGATGAATCAGCTCGATCCCCAGCTCCCGCTCCAGAGACTGAATCTGCTGAGAGATAGCGGACTGGGAAATATAACATTGCTCCGCCGCCTTAGTGAAGCTGCCGCACTCAACAACAGCCGCAAAATATTTCATCTGCCGAAAAAACATACCCCGAACCTCCTTGCTGGATACGCACCTTTTCTGCATATCTGTATTATATACAGACAGATACCCGGGTTCAAGCGGGTGTTTTTATTCTCCCCCTGCCGGTTCTTTTTCCGCGAAAAAGCTGTAATAGCAATGCTTATCCCCTTTTGCGTGATATTCATAATAGGGTCCAGGTTCAAACACTTCCCCGGTCAGGCTCTCTTTTCTGAATTTCCATCCCAGTTCCTCCGCAACCCGCTTAAATGCGGTGAGGAGGGAATGATCCTCTATGGAATTCGGATACAGTCTCGCAATATTCGCCAGGGATTTTGAGCCTCTCTCATAATACTTTGTCAGGCCTGCTACCTTTGCTCCATCTTTGATATACGGATCAATTTTCCTGTACAGAGATTCCCTGTGAAAAAAAGAAAAGTTGTAAGAAGAGATTGTATCAATCCAAAGGTCGATCAGACTCTTCTTAATCGGAAGCGCATAGATCGTGTTGGCGATGTAAATAATTTTTGCTTCCGGAGCGATTAAATCAATATGGGATTTAATCGAAACAATCGTCTCTTTAGAAAAACCGGAGACAATAATAAATGCGTCTTTAAAATACGGTTTTTTGATATTTTTATATAGAAAGTGGCTGGATAGATCCGGCATAAAAATCACTTTATTTCGGAAACTGTACGGAACCAGTACGGAATCGATCCACAGATAGGATTTATAAATCATGGATGTCGCCTCGGCTGTAATATCCTGCATATACTGGAAAAACACAAAATCTGCGTCCTTTTCCTGTATCTGCCGATAGTGCATTACCTGAAACTCCTCACTCTGATAATAATCCGACTCCGCTTCCGCCAGCAGAATTCCATCTTCAATCAGCGCGGAATACCCGCACTGACACTTCAGCTTTCCACTGTAGATTTTATTGCCTTTTACCTGGAGTTCCGACAGTTCAAAGAGCTCTCCACACTTCGGGCAGGCGAGATATGGAGAAAAGTCCAGAGGAATCCCGCTGAAAGGAGAGGATAACGCTTTTTCCGTATGGAGTCTGTTGATTTCGCTTTGAAGAATTTGAATAGAATTTCTTATGGATAAAATATCCTTTTCCAGAGACTTCTGCTTTTGCTCATACAGCGGAAGAATATGATCGCGGATGCCGTCATCCCGAATATCGTACATCCGGATAATCTGCAGATACTGCTTTATCTCATCCAGATTAAAGGAAAGTTCTTTTAATTTACATATCACTTCCATCTCCGCGATATCCGAGGACGTGAAATCATACTGGGAGTTCTTTTTATTTGGTGCTAAAAGTCCAATCCGGATATAAAAACGTACTGTAGTCGGCGATACCCCAAATTTTTCACAAAATTTACCTATTTTCACTGCATTCACCTCCCGTCCGCACCCAAAATATCATTTTTAAGATCATACAATAAGTTGTTTTTCCAGACAATAAAATTCTGACTATTATCTTCCGCTTTTTTAAACAAACTATTTACTTATGTTTAAGTTTTTTATAATTTTTGCATATCTTAAAAAAAAATAGATAGCAGACTCTATGTTTTTAAAAAAATTCCTTTTTTGTTTTGCCTTTTTAATTCATTATTTATTAAATTTTCAAAAAACTCAATTTTTAGTACTTGCACTCTATCAAACTTCATTGTTTATAATGCGATCAGCAGCAAAAAACGTTTTTCGCTCTCTATCATCAGACTCTGTCCGGACAAGCGGGCAGACGGAAAGGAGCTATAATCATGAAACAAGACAGACAGGGACCTTTAACGGGGATTCGGATTCTGGATCTGACTCGGGTGCTTTCCGGACCATATACATCCATGATGCTGGCCGATCTGGGCGCGGAAGTCATCAAACTGGAAATGCCCAAAATCGGAGATGACTCCAGACATTTCGGTCCCTTCCAGAAGGAGGAAAGCGCCTACTTTATGAGCGTCAACCGCAACAAAAGAAGCATCACTTTAAATTTAAAAGCGGAAAAAGGGAAGGAACTTTTTAAAACGCTGGTGTCACAGGTGGATGTAATTCTGGAAAATTACCGTCCCGGAACCATGGAGAAACTGGGCTTAAGCTACGAAACCATACGAGACATAAATCCCAAAATCATTTATGCTTCCATTTCCGGATTCGGACAGACCGGTCCCTACAGCAGACGCGCCGCGTACGACGGAATCGTACAGGCTATGGGAGGAATCATGGGGATTACCGGGGAAAAAGGCGGAAAGCCTGTAAAAGTCGGCTCTTCCATCGGCGACATCATTGCGGGAATGTTCTGTTCGACCGGAATCCTTGCCGCCTACATTCATCGCCAGAATACGGGAGAAGGCCAGTACATTGATGTAGCAATGCTGGACTCTCAGGTGGCAATTCTGGAAAACGCCATTGCCCGTTATACGGTAACCGGGAAGGTTCCGGGACCTACGGGAAATACCCATACATCCATCTTCCCGTTTGAAACCTTTCCGACCGCGACCGAAGATATCATGATTGCCGCCGGAAATGACGCGCTTTGGGGAAAACTGTGCACAGCTCTGGACTGCCCGCAGCTCATTGAAGATGAACGATTTTCTTCCAATCCGGAGAGGGGATATCATCATGACGAAATGTTCTCCCTTCTCTGCGAATATCTGAGGGAAAAGCCGGCGGACGAATGGATCTCTGTCCTGGACGACGCGGGTGTTCCATGCAGCCGGGTCAACACGATTGATAAGGTTCTGGAAAATCCGCAGATACAGGCTCGAGATATGATCTTAGAGGTTGATCATCCCAAAGCGGGTTCAACACTGATCGCCGGACTTCCGATCAAAATGAGCCTCACTCCGGGAGCGGTCTATAAAGCCGCGCCTGTGCTCGGTGAGGACAACCGGGACGTTTATAAAGAAATGGCCGGGCTTGAAGACGAAGAACTGGCTAAACTGGAAAAGGAAGGGGTTATCTGAACACAATTATCTGCCTTTTAGAAACGTACAGAAAGGAATTCAATTATGGAAAAGTTAAATGCTTTAGAAGTTGCCAACAGCCCCGCGATCTGGGCATTGGCATCAATCGCCGTAATCGCTGTACTAGTTGAAACAATTCTATTTCTCAGGCTGGCAAGAAAAGCCGCCGGTATGAAAGAAATTAGTCTGACCAAAAAGCAGTGTAATCGCGCGCTCCGAGCCGGAGTTGTTTCCGCAATCGGACCTGCTTTTGGAGTATTTATCGTCATGATCGGTCTCATTTCCGTACTGGGCGGGCCGATTTCCTGGCTGCGCCTTTCCGTAATCGGCGGCGCCACGACAGAGCTTACCGCGGCTACAGTTGGTGTAAACGCGCTGGGCGGCGACATTACGGAAGCACTATCTATGATGGAGCTTTCCAACGCCTGGTGGACCATGTCCATCAACGCCTGCGGATGGCTGGTCGTTACTTGGATTTTCGGAAGCCGGATGGAAAAAGTTCGTAACCGGATCGGCGGAGGAGACAGCCGTTGGATGGAAATTTTCTCCAGTGCCGCTACACTGGGAATCTTCGGCGCCTTCTGCAGTGAATATGTTGTTACCGGAATCCAGAGCGTAGATTATAAAGTGGTTTTGGTAATGGCTGTATCTGCGGCAGCCATGTGGGCGCTGCAACAGCTGTCTAACCGTTATAAATGGCTGAAGGAATACTGCCTGGGACTTGCGATGGTAGCGGGAATTGCCTCCGCGATGATTTTTTAAATTCTGAAAAACAGAAAGTGAGGAAAACCATGAATAACAATCTCTCTTTTAACGAATTGTGGCGAAAAAAAGTAACCCGAATCGGAACCATTATGATTCCAATCGTTATGATAAGTATGTTTCTTCCGGTCATCTATCTGAAACTCAGGTACGGCGTTTTTCCCGACTGGTCCATAGCTCTATCCTCCTGGGGCACTATCGCCGCGGCCTTCGGTGCCTATTACTTTATTGAACCGCTCTCCTATTATCCTATTCTGGGACTGAGCGGAACCTATATGGCCATGACTTCCGGAAGCATTTCCGATGTACGAGTTCCCGCTTCTTCCGTAGCCCAGGAGGCGGTAGGCGTTCCCTATGGCTCAGACAGAGGCTCGGTTGTTTCTACAATCGGAATTGCCGGTTCCCTGTTCACGACCCTTATCGTCGTGTTTCTCACCGCCGTATTCGGGACATCCATTATCGAGCTGTTTCCGGAAAAACTGCTCAGCGCGGTACAGTCTTATACCGTTCCGGCCGTATTCGCCGCCGTATATGTACAGTTCTGCAGGTTTGAGCCTAAACTCAGCTTCATTATTCTCATTACCACTGTTATCTACCTGTTGCTGGCGCATATCTACGGACTGATGATGATTACCGCAGTTATCATTCCGGTGCTCCTGTCACGGCTGCTTTATAAAAAAGGGTTCTTCGGGAAGCAGGATGACTCAAATTCATAACACTCAAGGCAAAGAAAGGAATAGCAAATGAAAGAACAGTTAAAAAAAGACATTCAATATCTGACACAACTGATCAGCGTGGATGGTTCAGAGGCGGAAGTGGGACGTTATCTGAAAGAACGTCTTGACGCCGTATGCGATAAAGTGGAAGTGACACCCATGGGAACCGTTATTGGCTACTTAAAGGGAGCTTCCCCCGGAAACCGAGTTGTTGTCACCGCCCATATGGATGAAATCGGCTTTATGGTAAAAAATATTACGGAGGACGGCTTCATCCTGTTTGAAAAAGTAGGTGATTTTTCTGACAAAATCATCCCTGCCCGCAAGGTGTGGGTTCAGACAGAAAAAGGCCGGGTGCCCGGTATAATTGGCCTTCGCGCCGCGCACATTATGACTCCGGAGGAAGCGGGAAAAGTCCAGACCACGAAGCAATCCTATATTGATGTCGGCGCCGGTTCCAGAGAAGAGGCGGAATCTTACGGAATCCGGCTTGGAGATAAGATTGTCCTGCAGAGTGATTTTCTGGAGATGGCAAATCCGGATCTGGTCTGCACAAAGGCACTGGATAACCGGACAGGCTGCGCCATCCTCCTCCATCTGCTGGAAACCATTGATAAATCCAGTCTGGAAGGGGAAATCGCGGCAGTCTTCTCTATTCTGGAAGAAACCACAATCGCCGGGATGATCAGCCCAATCAATCACATTGATCCCGATTATGCGATTGTGCTGGATACCGTCCCGTGCGGGGATGTTCCCGATGTAGACACCGCGAAGGAACTTCCGGTATACATGAATCGAGGACCAGTTCTGATTATCGCTCAGGGGGATCCCAATATCATGCGTTATTCCTGCATGTATCCCGCCCTCAGAAGAGGATTCTATGACGCGGCCCAAACTCTGGGTATGACGCTGCAGGAGCTGGTCATCAGCGAAAATGTGTACATTACCGAAGAAAGTATCATGCACATGGCAGGTAAGGGCGTCCCTGCCGCCACGCTTGCCATTCCGAGAAGATACTCCCATACACCGATTGAACTTCTCAATATCAATGACGCGGTAAAAACTGCGCAGCTTTTAAAACGGTTTGTGGAAATGCACGGGAGCCTTAACCTCTCTTTTTTCTAGAGCCGGAAAGGACTTTGTATGAAAAGCGTGAAACTTCTCTTACAGCTGTTCTGGCTCTTCTTTAAAATCGGTGCGGTAACCTTTGGCGGAGGTGTCACCATGGCTCCTATCCTCATGAAGGAGGTGGTGGAAAAGCGAAACTGGCTGAAAGAGGAAGAACTGGTAGAATGCTTTGCCCTCGCGCAAAGTCTCCCCGGTGTTGTAGCGGTAAATGCCGCTGTATATGTGGGCTACAAAAGAAAAGGAGCGGCAGGAGCCGTGGTTTCTGTAATCGCTTCGGTCATTCCGGCAGTTTTCGGAATACTGGCCTTTGTTGCCCTTTTAAAGGCGTTGCCTTTGGAACATATTCTGGAGGACGGCCTGAAGGGGATAAAATCTGCCTCTGTAGCATTAGTTATATGTACAGTAATCCGGATGGGAAAAGCGATCCTGAGCACAAAGTCGGACAAATTTCTCTTCGCAGCAGCCTTGGCTGTAACCATGTTCTTTGATACAAACGCGATTTTGATGCTCCTATGCTTTGCCTTCCTGGGCGTTCTGCACTACTTGATTTTGAAAAGGAAAAAGAAAGATGTTTGAGCTGTTCACTGCTTTTTTAAAAATCGGCAGTCTCAGTGTAGGAGGCGGATACGCCATGCTGCCGATCATTTACCAGACCGTGGCGGAATTTGGAATCATGACCAGAGAGGAGTTCTCCAATCTGGTGGCGATTTCACAAATCACCCCCGGTCCGGTTTCCATTAACGCGGCGACTTACGCGGGATTTGAGGCTTACGGCTGGCTCGGCGCTTTTCTCATCAGCCTGGCCGTTTGCCTCCCCTGCGCGGTCTTTACTTATATCGCCGTAACCATATTGAAAAAAAATGAAAGCGCTCTTGCGATGGATATGACCCTACACAAAATGAAAATTGCTGGCTTGGCTCTGATCGCTATGTCCGGTCTTTTTCTGGCGGAAGGCAGTATCTGTACCGGGCCCATCTTGTCCGCGGATTTCCTGTCACAGATTGATCCTGTGCAGGCAGGTCTTTGTTTTTTAACCATCTGCCTCTATTATAAAACAAAAATGGGCCCGATTCTTTTAACTCTGCTCATGGCCGCCCTATCCATCCTGACCGGCATGATCCCGTGATGAACAGGCAGCAATATTCTTTGTCTTTGATGCTCCGTTTTCTCCAAGATATTCTCGTATCTTTTTGATATGAACTTCTGTTTTTCTACGCTTGTTTTCTTCGCGAATTCAAGCTCTAAGATTTTCCTGTTCGGATCAAATCGTTCTTAAATGGCAGTTTTTCCATCCTTCATCGATTACCCGTTCAGTCCTTTTACCGCCATGCTGCTTTTATGAATCAGCACCCACATTCCCAGAGAAATAACTGAAAATCCGATGAGCAGAATTCCCAATCCGCTGATGTAGCTTCCCCAGCTCAGAGTTCCAAGGAGCATCCCGACACTGCCCAGTACCGTATGCGTAAAATTAATCAGAGAAGAAGCTGAGCCTGTGTCCTGCTCCTGCTGGTTTAAAAGGATTGCTGTGCTGAAAGGACGTACCGCGCTTTCCACAATGGTGAATGGAAGAAAGCAAAGCAAAAACGCGATCGGCGCCATCCAGCCGAATGCCAGCAGCAGTCCTCCGCAGATGAGAGTGATTATCACGCATGCGCTCATCATTACATTCGGATTGACTTTTTTGCTCACTTTAATGTAACAGATCGGTCCGAGAATCGCTGCCGCTGAATTTACCGCGAAGTAATAGCTGTAAGTTGTTTCTGACAGCGAAAAGTAGTTAATATAGATATAAGAACAAACCGATACGTATGCCATATATGGAGCGGACAGCATTGCCGCTGACAGCAGAAAGGTAGTAAATCCCTTATTTTTTCCAACCTCCAGCAGCCGTCCCAATGTTCCGATAATACGGCCTGTAAATCGTTCCTCTCCCGGCAGGGTTTCCTGAAGGGCAAGAACTGCCAGGAAGCACAGCGCCCCCAGAACTGCCAGAATCCAGAATGTTGTTCTCCAGCCGGACAAGGTAACTACCCACGCGCCGAGAACCGGCGCTACCATCGGCGCGATTACGGACATTGCCTGAACGACCGCGAGAATCGTATTCCTTTGTTTTTCCTCAAAACAATCCTTGATCATGGCGGTGGACACAGCCATCATACAGCCGGCTCCCAGTGACTGTACAATCCGGGCTCCAATCAGAACACCTATACTCGGAGCCAACGCGCAGACAGCGCTGAACGCCGCGTAAACCAGGGTTCCGCCCAGCAGCAGCGGCTTCCGTCCGTATTTGTCACTCAGCGGACCAAACAGCAAAATCCCCACTGCCATAAAAAAGAAAAAGCCTACCAGGGTCAGATTAACGGTAGATTCGTTGGTGCTGAAGATTTTTGCCATCTGTGGCACTGCCGGCAAATACATGTCCAGGGACAGCGGCACAATCATGTTCATAAACGCAATCAGAACAATCGTTCCCTTGACTTTCAAATACTTTTGCTCACATCTCGCATTCAAAATAACACCTCCCTAAAATCAAAAAAGCCGGACAAGGAAACAGGCATTTCAGCCTGCGCCTTATCCAGCTTACCATTTCACGAATGATTCACCCTCCGCGCTACTACTTATTATATGAGTTGGATTTTGTTTTTCAAGTCCGATTTCGGACATTTTTTTATCCTTTTACTTGTTCCTTATTTTTCTCCATACAGGATCAGACCGCCCCTGCGCGAATACCCGGTATCCCACAGGCCATTCAGGCTGATCCAGTTCCAGCTTCCGTATGTAACCGCCTTCACCTTACAGTCTTTTTCCGCAGTTTCATATCCCGTCAGCAGGAACCAGTGCCACTCATAAAATTTAAACGACGGATTCGTGTGATTTAAAGTCAGACAGGGTACCGGAAATCCCCGATTGATCTGTTCTACGACTTCTTTACCTGCCAGCTCAGCGCTTTCTTCTCCGGAAAACGGCTTCATTCCAATGGAATCGCAGCCGGCATCTTCCAGAAACGCTCCGTAACCATCTATGTAAATGTCCAGCGAATCAATGCCTGACCATCTCGGTTTTAAGTAAGGCTTCATCTGCATACCAAAGCGGGTATATTCTTTTTTCGAAATCCGGCCCTGATGAAACGGATACAGACGCGTTCCCCTGTAACGATCAAAATAAATGCTGCTGTCACATGCGGTAACGGCCGCGCATCCGCCAAGCCTCATCATAGGATCGGCAAACCAGTCCTGGTTTCCGCCGTAAGCTCTTCCAACTCGGAAAAAGTCCAATTCTTTTTTCATTTTTCAACCCATTCTCCTGATCGGCGTCCGCCAACACGTTCAATCATACCTTTCTCTGCCCAGGTTTCCGCAGCAGCTTTTCCCCATAATAAGCCAGACATACAAAGAGTCCCATCATAGCCGCGTATTCCGAAAGGAACAGCAGCAGCGGCTGGCTCATATCAAAAAACACAAACTCCGTTTTCAAAAATAGATACGACGCCAAATCATGTTTCACGAAGGCAAAGATTCCATATACACTGATAGCTGCCGCCGCCAGACGCAGAAGGAAAATCCCCGCGCGAGAAGTCTTTTTTTCTCCGCGCATTTTCCTTACCATACCCAGAATCATACTCCAGTGCAGTCCAAGATGAATGCTCATCAGAAGAAATCCCCAGTAGGAAGCCAGCATATGCAGCGTCCTCGCAAAGGAAATGCTCCCTTCAATGGAAAGGAATGAAAAAACATATCTGGACATCATAATTCCGCTCAGCATCAGTCCGATCATAGCCGCCAGCATCAGAACGCCAACGGCGGTCTGCGCAATGCGCAGGCCGCTGTATCTTCCCTTTATCAGATTTCTATGCCATTTTCCGTTCAGTACATGGTGAAGGATAAACAGAACAAACATACTGGTTCCAATCCATTCATGGGCAGCCTCCCCAATCATCATGTACGCCATCTGACAAAGTAGCAGTACTGTCATTACCAGATCCACAACCAGCTTGACTTTTGTTTTCCCCGTCAAAATCAATTCCCCCTTTCAAAGGTAATTTATAAATCAATACCCCAGTTCCTGCAGCCAATTCTCTACCTCATCCCTGGACGAAGACGCGTCTTCCTCGTAAACATCGAATACATTATCCGATATATTCGCATCCGGTATCACCTCTGTAATATCTTCCACGCTGCTGGCAAGTCCTCCGGTTCCATGGGAGCAGAACAGATAAACCTGTTTGCCGGAGAAATCCTGTTCTTCCAGGAAAGAAATCAGCGCCATGGGGCAGCTGTACCACCAGTTAGGGTAACCTAGAAATATCACATCGTAGTCATCCATATTCTCTACGGTTTCCACCAGTTCCGGCCTGGTTCCCTCCGCCTTTTCCCGGTTAGCGCGGTCAAGACATTCGTCCCAGTCGCTGGAATAAGGTTCTGTTACGCGGATGGAGAAGGAGTCCCCTCCGGTCCGTTCCTGAATCCAGGAAGCCAGCTGCGCCACATGTCCGGGAGCGTGTACGCTGGGAGAAGCCATTTCATCTACGCCCTCCGGGTTTTCCGTGTTATCCGCCCAGGTAAAATATGCAACCAGCACTCTGGAAGCTTCCGCTCGGGAAGTCTGATCGCTTTCCGATGTCCGCTCGGTTTCCTGGGAAACCTCTGTCTGTCCGGATTCCGTATCCGCGCTTCCTCCACATGCCACAGAAAAGATAAGCATAGAGCATATCAGTAAAAATAACATTGCTTTTTTCATAATCAGCGATTCTCCTTTACTTTAAATGGTCCGCGGTCACAGGCTGGTCAGCACCGGATTTTTCAGATAATTGTACACTCTCCGGATCTCGCTGAGCTTTCGCGTGTCCAGCATAGAAGGAACTCCCTTATCAAGCGCCGCGATTTGATTCATATCTTCATTGTCCAGTGAAAAGTTCCAGATATCCAGGTTCTCTTCCATACGATCCTTATGGACGGATTTGGGGATCACGATCACTCCCTGCTGCACGTTCCAGCGAAGGATCACTTGCGCCGGAGTCTTTTTATGCTTTTCCGCGATTGTTTTCAATGCCGGCTCCGCAAACATTCCTTTCAGCCCCTCCGCAAAAGGCGCCCATGCCTGGGGCTGTATTCCAAGCTCCCTCATCAGGTGAAGATCCTCTTCTCGCTGGTAATGGGGATGCCTCTCAATTTGATTGATCTGCGGCAGAATGCTGACATTACAGCACAGATCCAGCAGCCGATCCGGCAAAAAATTACACACCCCGATAGCCCGGATCTTTCCATCACGATACAATTCTTCCAGCGCCCGCCAGGATCCGTAATAATCACCGAATGGCATATGAATCAGATAAAGATCCAGATAATCAAGACCCAGGTTGTTCAGAGATTCCGCAAAAGCGGCTTTTGTTTTCTCATATCCCATCTGCTGGATATACGCTTTTGTCGTGATGAACAGTTCTTCCCGCGGAATCCCGCAGGCATGCAGAGCCTTTCCGACCGCTTTTTCATTCTGATAGGAACTGGCTGTATCAATCAGCCGATAGCCGGATCGCAGCGCGGTTCTCACCGCTTGCTCACAGCTTTCCTCCGGTATTTGAAACACTCCGAATCCTTCCATTGGCATATCCACACCATTGTTCAATTTAATCGTTTTCATCAATGAATCAAACCTCCCTGTTTATTCCATATATCCCAATTCCCGCAGCCAGCTTTCCACGTCGCTCCGCGCGTCCTGTACGCTGCTGCCGCCAATGGAAAGCCCCTCCTGAACCTCCGCGTCCGGATCCAGGGTTTCGATTTCACTGACAGTCCCGGAAAATCCGCTACCGCCGGATGTCACAAAAGGCACGATGGTTTTTCCTGAGAGATCATACTCGTCCAGGAAGCTGTAAACCGCCATCGGCATATCTCCCCACCAGTTGGGGAATCCCAGGAAAATCGTATCATATTGATCCGGGTTTTCAATCTGACCGGTTAAGCGGGGCCTGGCGTTTTCTGCCTGTTCCTCCTGCCCCTGGTCTATTGTATCCTCGTAATTGTCCGGGTAAAGTTCTTCCGTCCGGATGGAAAACAATTCCGCGCCGGTCGCGTCCTGAATCATACGCGCCACCATTCCGGTATTTCCGGTCCGTTCTCCGTCTGCCACCTGGATGCTGGCGCTGGCTGAGGCGTCAACTCCATCGGGAAGCTCCGCGTTCTCAGCGTAAGTGAAGTAAGCAATCAGGGCGTTGGAACTGTCCCCTTGCGAAGCTTCTGTCTCTGCCGATGCCTGCGTCGCTTCTCCGGAAGTTCCTGTCTGCGCGTTCTGAGACGTTTCTGTTTCCCCACACGCAGCAGTGAATACAAGCATGAAACATATCAGTAAAAATACCATTCCTCTTTTCATAACGGAAATCCCTCCTTTTCCTCACATAAACAGTATCTGTAATAAACGGCTCCTTCGTTTTGTTCCTAACTATGCAAATTTACTTTTTGGACACATGAATTAATGAATATGCATAATTTTATACACCACCTTCGACCAAACAAAGGATTACGCAGCCTATTCTGCCAGCGCAAATGTAAATTCCACATCCTCCGGCAGCTGTTCAAAACTCTCCAGCGCTGTGTCATAAAGCACGCCTTCCATCTGGGAACCTCCTGCTGTAACAATAAGGTCACGGCTTCCGGTCTGTACGGAGACTTCCTCCTGCGTAACCCCCAGTTCCCGCAGCCAGCTTTCCACAGTATCGGACGCGCCCAGCACATCGTCCGCTTCAACCGCTAACCCATCCAGGATCCGGGCGTCCGGCACGGCCTGAGAAATCTCATCATAGCTGCTCCCGGCGCCGTATCCATCATGGGTACAAAATGGGATCACCGTTTTCCCGGACAGGTCTTCCTCAGCTAGGAAGGAGAAGATTGCCCGTGGCGCAGATGTGGCCCAAATTGGATACCCTAGAAACACCGTATCGTAACGTTCTATATCTAAATCGCTGTCTGCAAGTTCCGGCAGCGCTTCCCTGTCTTGCTCCCTATGGTTCTGCTCCACCACCTGATCATAATCTGCCGGGTAAGGCTCCGCTATCCGGATTGAATGAAGGTCTCCGCCGGTCTGTTCCTGGATCATTCCTGCCATCAACTCCGTTGTGCCATAGCGAGTTTCTCCATCTGCCGCGTCATTTTGCGCGGCCTGCGCCTCTGTGCTGCGCTCTTCCTTCTCCTGTCCGCTGCCTCCGCTCTGGCATCCCGCAAAAGAAAACAGCAACATCAGTATCAGCAAAACGGCAAGTCCTTTTTTCATCGGATCCCCTCCTTCAGTTCTTTACGTACCATCAATCCTTTCTGTCAAATAAAAAATGCAGGCACATTCAGGTAAATTTCTTCCTGTTATGCCTACATTATAATTGGGCCTTTATTTTATGTCTAATGCTTATGTCTCATGAACATTCATTACCAGAAAGCATGAATCCGCTAACCCGGCTGCGTCACATGCAGCAGCTCTGCCGCTTTTGTGATATTCTCTTCTCTGGCAACCGCCAGAAAATAGCGGAGTATCCGGATATCCATCGTATTTACAGCTGACGCAGGGCATCTACGATCTCGATCTTTTCCGCCGCCGTATCTTCCGCCGACTTGATCACTCTCGCCGGTACTCCCGCGACTACCGCGCCTGCGGGCACATCCTCAATGACCACTGCTCCCGCGGCGACTACCGCGCCTTTTCCCACACGGCAGCCTTCCAGAACAACGGCATTGGCGCCGATTACAACATTGTCTTCAATGACTACCGGAGTCGCGTTAGGCGGTTCGATCACGCCTGCCAGGACGGTTCCCGCGCCGATATGACAGTTCTTTCCCACCGTTGCCCGGCCTCCCAGAACAGCGCCCATATCGATCATCGTTCCATCGCCGATAACCGCGCCGATGTTGATGACCGCTCCCATCATAATCACGGCGTTGTCTCCGATTTCCACCATATCCCGGATGATAGCGCCCGGCTCGATACGGGCATTGATGTTCTTCATATCCAAAAGGGGAATCGCCGAGTTTCTGCAGTCGTTTTCCACAACAAAGTCCTGAATTTTATCCATGTTGTCTTTCAGCACTTCTCCTACAACCTTCCAGTCCCCGAACACGATTTTATCCCCGGTTCCGAACACCTGGCATCCCGCGCCGGCAAAATCCACCGGTTCTCTTTCCTTTACATAGACTTTTACCGGAGTCTTTTTTTCTGCGTTTCCTATAAATTCAATTAATTCTCTTGCTTCCATCTTTTGTAACTCTCTTCCCTTTCTTTTCCGGCCTGTTATTTGCCGCCAAACAGCACGTCCTCCATATCATACAGCCCCGGCTCCGCGGTCTGCACAAAACGAGCCGCTTTTACCGCGCCCGCGGCAAAGATCTTTTTCGATCCGGCGGTATGTTTAATTTCCAGAATTTCATCTTCGCCTGCGAATATCACATCATGCTCTCCGGCAATCGTACCGCCGCGAATGGCGTGAATTCCGATTTCTTTTCCGCGTCTGCGATTTCCTTCTCTGCCATGCACTTCCTCATAATCGCCCTTGCTGTTAATCGCGGAAACCAGCATCTTCGCCGTTCCGCTGGGAGCATCCAGCTTTTTATTGTGGTGCTTTTCAATAACCTCCATGTCAAAGCTGTCTTCCAGAATTGGCGCGATCTCAGACAGAATCCGCTTCATCACCGTGATCCCCAGAGAAAAATTCGCCGCGAAAACAACCGGCACCTGCTGGGCCGTATCGGTGATCATCTGCTGCTGCTCCAGAGAAAATCCGGTTGTGGCTATTACTGCCGGGCACTTGCGGGCAATGCAGAAGTCCATCAGCATTTCCAGATTTTCCGGATTGCTGAAATCAATAACTACATCCACCGGTTCTTTGATATCGTGAAGTTTTTCACCGTTTCTCGGTTCAATCATTGCCGCCAGGGAAATTCCCTCCTGCTCTTCGATGGTCTGAGCCAGAACCTTTCCCATAGCGCCTGCGCCTAAAATGGCTGCCTTCATATAGGTTTCCTCCCGTTTTTCAGCCTGCCCCCTATACGCGCGTAAAAACGTTTACAGATGACAGGCCTCCTTTTGTTTGTTATAACAGATTAATATCCTTCATTGTCTGGATCAGTTTTGCTTTTGTGTCTTCTTCCATCGGGCACAGCGGCATCCGATATCCGCCGACATTCATGCCCACCAGATTCATAGCTTCCTTGATCGGAATCGGGTTGGTTTCGATAAAGAGAGCGTTGATGAAGTCCAGATAGTATTTCTGCATTTCCGCCGCCTTCTTAACGTCCCCATTCAGATACGCCATCGCCATGTCGTGGGTTTCTTTCGGCAGGATATTGGCCAGTACGGAAATGATCCCCGCGCCGCCCATGGACATCAATGGAATGGAAATATCATCGTTTCCACAGTATACGTTAAAGTTATCATTGATCAGCCTGGAAATCTTCGTAATGAAGGACATGTCGCCACTGGCCTCTTTAATGCCCACAATATTCTTATGTTTGCTGATTTCCGCCAGTGCCTCGTAGGTAAGGGAAACACCGGTTCTTCCCGGAACATTGTACACATAAATCGGAATGTTTACCGCGTCCGCCACGGTGTAAAAATGGTTCACCATGCCGGATTTATTGGTCTTATTATAGTATGGCGTAATAACCAGCAGAGCGTCCGCTCCCATTTTTTCATATTTAATACTCTGTTCCATGGCGATCATCGTATTGTTGGAACCGCTTCCCACGATGATCGGAACTCTTCCGCCCGCAGCTTCAATGGAAATTCTCGCGATCTCATCTTCCTCTGTCACTGTCAGGGCAGGAGTCTCTGCCGTGGTTCCCAGAACCAATATCGCGTCCGTCTGCTGCTGGATGTGCCATTCGATCAGTTCACCCAGCTTATCATAATTCACGCTTCCGTCTTCGTGAAATGGTGTAATCAGAGCTACCATAGAGCCTGTTATCATTTTCTTTTTCCTCCTCGTACTATCTATCCTGAATATAAGTACCTTCCGCGACTTTTACCGCAGGTCCGGTCATGGTCACTTCGCCGTCCGCCAGCTGTTCGATGATAAGTTCGCCATAAGGCAGCTGTACGGTAACCTTCCGGTCTGTCTTGCCTTCCCGGATGCCCATCACCACGCTGGCACAGGCTCCGGTTCCGCAGGCGTATGTAAAGCCTACACCCCGTTCATAGGTTTTAATTTCAAGGGTTGCGGAATCAATTTTCTTTACAAAGTTCACATTGGTTTTCTCGGAAAAAACAGGATGATTGGAAAGCTGACTAGCTGCTGTCTCTGACGGGAACTCCTCCACCCATACAACGGTATGTACGGTTCCCATAAAACAGCTGCTGACCGTGAAAGCGCCTTCTGTCGTTTCCAGCCGTTGATTCAAAAAATCTTCCTCTCCGTTCAGAACACCGAAGTCCTGACACCGGAAGCTGGGCTTTCCCATCTGTATTTTTACAAGAAACGGATCCGTACTGATCCGGTTTACAATCATTTCGCCTGCCAGAGTCTGCACAGGATAAGTTTCTGCTGTCTGTATTCCGTTATCATAGCAGAAGGCCGCGAAGCACCGGATACCATTGCCGCACATAGGCGCCCGGCTGCCGTCCATATTGTAAAAGACCATTTCCAGCGCAGGCTCTTTCCGGACGACAATAAACCCATCCGCTCCAATGCCGGTAGCCATACTGCATACACTGACAGCAAGCCGGCTGTAATCCTGTCCTGCCACATCCGCCTCATCTGCAATAATAAAGTTGTTTCCACATCCGTGGTACTTCGCAAATCGGATCATACCAAACTCTCCTGTCTCTTCCTGGTTATTTACAGCTCAAAAGCCTCTGCTAAAGCGATGGCCGCTTTGCTCTTCCATTCCATATCCACTGTTACGGAAATAGAGATTTCAGAAGTGGTAATCTGATAGTATTTAATGTCATTTGCCGCCAGCACATTGAACACTTCACTTGCTACGCCGGAGTGTGTCGCCATGCCTACACCTACCAGAGAAATCATTGCCAGATCCTCTTCACATTCTACAGTTACACCCTTAAAAATTTCATCCGCGTCAATGCGCTTTTTCAGTTCTTTTCCCTGAGTCCGGGTGCAGCTGAAGGATACGGAGCAGGTGTCTTTGCCCATGCTCTGCTGGGAAATCATATCCACATTTATATCCAGTTCGCCTAAAATCTTAAAACATTCCGCGACAGTCTTTCCGTCGTTTTTGATGTTTCTCATAGTGAAAATCGTGATATCTTCCTGAATGCTCATACCTGTAACGGGCATTTCTTCTACTAATAAATTATCGTTATTCATAATATATGTTCCTTTACTTTTATCCCTTTCCATTGCTTTCCCTAAAAATAACTTCACACCATATTTTTTCGCCAGTTCCACGCTGCGCGTTTCCAGCTTATCCGCCCCCAGATTCGCAAGTTCCATCATCTCTTCATATGTAATAGAGGCCAGCTTTTTCGCTTTCGGGTAGATAGCCGGATCAACGGTGTACAAACCGTCGGTTGTGGAATATACTTCGCACGGCCATCCCAGCTGGGCCGCGATCGCTACTGCCGTAATATCCGAACCTCCCCTACCCAGGGTTGTTACATCGCCGTCTTCGCTGGCTCCCTGAAATCCCGCTACTACCGCGACTTTTCCCTGTTTAATAATCGTCTCTACATTCTCTGTATTGAATGTTTTAATCCGCGCGTGGGTATGATAGTCATTTGTAATAAATCCCGACTGAAGTCCGGTCAGGGAAACCGCCGGCACGCCCAGATTGTTAAGAGCGATGGAAAGAAGCGCCACGGACTGTTGTTCTCCGGTCGCCAGAAGGGCGTCCATTTCCCGTTTCGGAATATCGCCGCCCACTTCCTGCGCCATTTTAATCAGGCGGTCTGTTGTCCTTCCCATAGCGCTAGCGACAATTACCAGACCATCTCCTTCCTGTCTTGTCTCCGCCACATGCCGGGCGATGGCTTTGATTTTGTCAATCGAATCGACACATCTGCCATTATATTTCTGTACTACATTCATCTTTTTTTATCCTTTCCTAAATTGTCAGTTGCTCATCCGCTTCCAGTCTGAGCTGGTCTTCGTAGGTTTCCCTTCTCAGCACTCTCCGCGCCTTTCCTTCTTTGACAAATACCACTTCCGGCCTTCCCGCCCGGTTATAGTTGCTGGCCATGGAGTATCCGTAAGCCCCCGCCGCGTAGATGACCAGGAGATCGCCCTCACATACCGAGGAAGGAAGTCTCGCTTCTTTAATCAGGATATCTCCGGATTCGCAGTTTTTCCCCGCTACACAGAACAGTTTGTCTTTTGGCTCTCCCATGCGCGTCGCGATGTCACAACTGTATTCTGCCTGATACAGCGCCGGACGGATATTGTCACTCATTCCTCCATCTACAAAGAGAAAATGTTTACTATCCGTATCTTTGGAAAATCCTACCCGGTACAGGGCGTACCCGGCTTCTCCCACAATGGACCTTCCCGGCTCGATCAGAAGCTTTTTCAGCGCTATGCCCTTTTCCGCAATCAGCGTTTCACAGGCGCGCGCCAGTATTTTCGCCATTTCCCCCAGGGGGATCGGTTTATCAACGGCAGTATATTTAATGCCGAATCCACCCCCTATACTGAGGCAGTCCGCTGTAACGCGGTACTGCTCTTTCATCTCTCTGATGAAGTCAATCATAATTTCCAGTGCCTTTTCAAAGCCCTCCGTCTCGGTAATCTGGGAGCCGATATGGCTGTGAAATCCTTTGAAAGTCACATATTCACCGTCCAGAACCGGCTGGATCAATTCCGCGATTTCCTCTGTTTTTTTGATGGAAATCCCAAATTTGGAATCCGATCCGGAAGTGCGGATATACTCATGGGTATGAGCTTCAATTCCCGGGTTGACTCTCAGAAGAACGTCGATAGGGCGTTTTAGATCCGCCGCCAGGCTGACAAGTCGCTGGCTTTCCATCCGGTTATCCAGTACAATAGTGCCGCAGCCAGCTTCCAGCGCCATGCGCAGCTCTTCTTCCGATTTGTTATTTCCGTGGAAATAAACGGATTTCATATCCACGCCCGCCTGCTGCGCGCAGTACAGCTCTCCGCCGCTTACAACGTCCAGCCCCGCTCCGGCTTCTTTCGCTTTTTCAAAAATCGCCTTGCAGGAAAACGCTTTCGCCGCGTAAACCACCTCTGTCTCGAATTTCTCCGATTTAAAATTATTTGTGGCTGCCGCAAACTGTTCTTCAATTTTTGCCTCGTCATAGACTAAAAGCGGTGTCCCTGAGACCTCTGCCAATCTCCGGCAGTCAATGCCTCCGATTTCTAAGTTTGCCATGTTGTCTTCCTTTTCTTTTATCGTGTAGTATATTCCGGTTTTGTTGATATGATTTCCGCAGGACCCGCCGGCTGTAATGAAAAAAGCCAGCGAGCAATCCTCGCTGACTTAAAATAAACAGAATTTCGGGATGCCTGACGGCTCCAGGTCCGTGTGTTCGCTCTTCCCTCTGATGTCTTTCATGTCATGTAAGGATAGCTCACCTGCTCTGGTTTCCCAAAGCAGACAGTCATGCAGCTATTGACTGCATGCCCACCGGAGTCCCATGCCTGGCGGCTCCGATTCGGCGAAGGGTACCTCCAGATCAGGTCTCTGCCTGCCGGCTCTCTGATCCTTCTTTTGCTTCGCGCCTCTATCAACTTGAGTTAAGTGTACTAAATCTTTATGCTCTTTGCAAGCTTTTTTTGTTATTTCATACAATTTTTTTATCATGGTGTGTGGGCGGGCGATAAAATTTTCTGCTTGCTCCGCCTTTATTGGACAAGTGAAATCAGTGCAGCGCTTAGGCTCTATCCGAGTTCTTGAATTTCTACGGTTCAAAATAAATCAAGGCCATGTTTATAAAAGAAAACCGAATCTCCCCAAATCCCGAATTGTATCCCACTGCATTCCAAAGGACTTTCTGGATACAAAACTTTCCCGTTTATAAGGGACTTCCTGCCCCAAAATCAGCAAATTGAGCAGGTTTTCAAAAAATCGAACGCAGAAGTCCACAAGTTTTGTATCCACTGGTCGGTTTTCGGCCGCTTGGGATACAATTCGGGCTTCACTTTTTTGACAAGCCTGCCTGGAAATAGTATGATGGTTAAAAACGAAAGGATTGCAACATGGATTATTTACAGCAGCTGACTCTTCACCGGAGAGAATTACATAAAATACCGGAAGTCAACCGGGAGCTTCCGAAAACCAAGGCTTATTTGCGCTCAGTTCTTGACACGCTGGATTGCGAGATTACGGAAGTGATGGAATCTGGGCTTTGCGCTTATTTTGACCGGGGCCAGGAAACGACCACCGCTTACCGGGCGGATATGGACGCGCTTCCGGTAACCGAAGTGAATACGCACGATTATATTTCCTGCCATGAAGGAAACATGCATGCCTGCGGCCACGATGCCCACATGGCCATGGTTCTTGTCCTGGCTCAGTATGTGGACACACAAAAGGATCTGTCGTGCAATGTTCTGTGCGTCTTTCAGCCTGCTGAGGAAACAACCGGCGGAGCGAAGGAAATCTGCGAAACCGGAGTTCTGGAAAAATACAACGTCAACCGCATTTTCGGAATTCATATGTGGCCGTTTGCCGAAGCCGGGAGCATCAGCAGCAAGCCGGGCCCGATGATGCCCCGTTCTTCTGAAATCACCATTGAAGTATTTGGACGTTCTTCTCACGCGACGGCGCCGGAAAAGGGGATCGACGCGCTCTACATCGGATGCCGGTATATCGAGCAGGTTTATGAAAAACACCAGCAGCTCACGCCGCTGAATCCGTCGCCGGAAGAACGAACCATTATTCAGATCTGCAAAATGGAAAGCGGTACAGCCCGCAACGTTATTTCCGGCTACAGCGATCTGCTGGGAACCATGCGCGCGTTTTCAGATACAGACTTCGCGAAGCTGGTGGGGATTTTAGAAGACACGGCTGCCGATCTCTCAAAACAATATCAGTGCCGGATCGAAGCCCTGCACAGCGAAGGATATCCCCCTGTTGTCAATAACCCTGACCTGTATCAGCAGATCCTTCCTTCTCTGCGCCAGACCCTCAACTATCAGGAAATGGATACACCGGCCATGATTTCCGAGGACTATTCCTTCTACGGGCTGCGGGTTCCATCGGTATTCTTCTTTCTTGGAACCGGTACGGGAATCGCTCTTCACAGCAATAATTTCGACTTCGACGAAACTGTACTGCTCCAGGGGCTGGAATTATACAAGACTCTGTTAAGCGCATAGGGCTCAGATCGGCACTCTAGTCGGTCAGATCCGCCAGCGATGCGGCCGACGCCCGCAAAAGACCGGAAGTCGGAACTTCCATCTGAAGTCCGACTTTTCCGGCGCTTACCACAATCGTTTCCAGGCGCTCCGCGCTCTGATCGACCGCGGTCTGGAATTTCTTTTTCATTCCGATTGGGGAGCATCCGCCTTTTATATACCCTGTCACCTTTGTAAGATCCCGCATCGGGATCATTTCGATTTTCTTCTCACCAAAATGTCTGGCCGCTTTTTTCAGGTTCAGTTCTTTTCCCACCGGAATGACGCACACAAAATATTCCCGGCTGGCGCCCTGAAGAACGAGGGTTTTAAATACCTTCTCTTCCGGCATTCCCGCGGATCTTGCGGCGGACAGCCCGTCTACAAACCCGCCGGATACGTCATATTCGTGAAGCTCATAAGGAATCCCTTTCGTTTCCATAATTCGCACCGCATTTGTTTTATGCTTTTTATTCTGGGCCATTGTTTTCCTCTCCTTCAATCTCATGGCGGTAATTTTTATCTGTATGCGATTCGCAATACTCCTCCTTCATTAGCGAATGACACAATACATCCCGTATCGTTCCATCGTAAATCTTATATGCCCTGCGAAGCGTCCCTTCGTAAGTAAAGCCACATTTGCGGATCACATTCTGAGATCGCCTGTTCTCCGGTCCGGTGCAGATACTGATCATCTCAAGTCCCATCTCCTCAAACCCATAACGTATTACTTCCTTTGCCGCTTCCGTCATGAGCCCTCTTCCCCAGTATTCCTCGGAAAGCGAATATCCCAATTCCCGGCTGCGGATTCCCGGCCGGTATTTGTCTTCTTCAAGGCTGATCGTCCCAATCGCTCTGCCGCTTTCTCTGTCCCGGATTGCCCATACGCCGTTTGGAATAAACAGGGTTTTGATAATCTGCCTGGACTCTTTCACATCTCCGTGAGGCTTCCATCCCGCGTGTGGTCCCACATTTGGATTCTTCGCGTATTCGTAAAGATCCGCCGCGTCTTTTTTTCTCCACGCGGAAAGGAGCAGCCGTTGCGTTTCCAGTGTTTTCATAACTTCCTCCCTCTGGTTGCTGCTATTACTATACCATTATTGTAGCCAATTATCAAAGGATCGCATAAATTATCAGTGAAAGGGGTATGTATCAATGAAAAGATTTATCTGGTTCGGACTCTGCCTGATACTCTGCTTTGCCCTCGCGCAGCCGGCATTCGCCGCTTCAGAAGCAAGGGGCATTGACGTCAGCAACTGGCAGGGTACAATCGATTACGCCAAAGTAAAGAACGCGGGAATCAGAATCATCTATATAAAAGCCGGTCAGGGAGCCGGTTCTATCGATCCGTATTTTGAGAGGAACTACCGCCAGGCAAAACGGTATGATCTGGACATCGGCTTCTATCACTTTGTAACCGCCCGGACAGTCAGCCAGGCACGCCAGCAGGCTCATTTTTTCGCAAGTCTCATTAATGAAAAAGAAATCGAGTGTCGCCCTGCAATGGATTTTGAACAGGTCTCGGGTCTGACAAAAAGAGAAGCGAACGCCATCGCCCGCGCATATATGCGGGATCTGGAAAAACTGACCGGTTACCGGCCTGCCTTTTATTCCAACGAATACGATGTCCGTGTTTTATGGGGAAGCGGACTTTCCAAATATCCCCTTTGGATTGCGGAGTACGGAGTAAGCCGTCCGTCTTCTGTCGGAAGCTGGAAAAGCTGGATCGGTTTTCAATACAGCGATAAAGGAACGGTCAGCGGAGTGCGGGGTCTTGTGGATCGAAATCGATTTAAACAAGGAATTTATTTAGGTACCCGCGAAAAAGCACAGGAGCGCCCGGTTGTTTACCGCGTGAAGCAAGGAGATACTTTGTCCCATATCGCCCGTCGATACGGAACGACCGTCAAACGATTGGAGCGCCTCAACCGCATTAAAAACCCGGATTTGATTTATCCCGGGGAAAGGTTGATCATCAAACAATAAACAAAAATCAGACTGCGGAGAAAACGGGCGCCCCGCATTTACGGGCGCCCGTTTGTCCAGTTTCTTTTATTCTGTTGTACTCAGAATTTCCTTGTTCTTTTCCACCTGGCTGATCTTCATCCGGCTGATATCCTCCGGATTCACTTCCTCCTGCAGCCCCAGAATCGTCGGGCCGAGATAAATAGTATCCAGCACCTCTCCGTCAAGGGAAATCTTACTGTACTCCGTAAAGTTTTCGCCCTTGATGTAATAATCATCGCCAATCTGGACGATATCGGTTATCTTGATATCCTTAACGCCCATCTTCATGTCTGTCTCTTTGAATGGGCTTTCCCCACCGTAAATATAGTTTTCGCCGTAGAGCATGTCATAGGCTAAGGTTTCCAGATCCTGCAGATAGGTGCTGCTGTTTTCATAATTCTGATGATACAGGGTCAGGAGACCTTCATGGATTCCCAGACGATCAAGGACTTCCGCGCCGATTTCATAAGAGGCCAGATTTTTATCTTCCTTTTTCATTCCGAAATTATCCCATATAATATACTGGGTTGTAAAAAGATCCCCGTCCTTCATATCTTCTTCCGTCATATCCAGAGCAGGCAGATGATCGCCGTACATAACCAAAACCACATCTTCATCAAAATCGGAAAGCTTATCCGTCAGGTCTTTGACAAACTGATCCATCTCATAAACCTGATTTACGTAGTATTCATACTGCCACTTTTCTTCCTCGGAAGGAGCTTTTGTCACTTCAATCTCCGGGTTCTCAATTACCTGCTCAGAAGGGTATTTTCCATGTCCCTGAACGGAGATCGTATAAATATAATCCCTTCCTTGCGTAGAATTCAGCGCGTCCAGAATCTCATCGGTCAGAATACCGTCCTTTGCCCAGTTCCTAGGAGTCTTTATTACGTTATTCATATATTCAAGAGAAGTAAAGGTATCATATCCCAGATTGCGGAACACTTTATTTCTGCCATAAAAGGCGCCCCTGTGATTATGGATCGCATGGGTGGAATAGCCGAGGTTCTTCAGATCATACGGAATGCTCTCACAGGTTCGTTCCAGCAATACAGATTTGTACGGATATTCCCCTGGTCCGAAAAATTTAACACTGATGCCGGTCATGGATTCAAACTCCGTATTAGCGGTACCCGCGCCTACCGATGGCACCGTCAGATATCCGGAAGAATATTCTTTCATCAGCTTTCTGTAATTCGGAATTGGATCTTTTGAGTAGGAAAAACCCTCTACCAAAGTCGGGTCGATAAAGGATTCCAGCTGCAGGAACAGAATGTTTGGATGTTTTTCATCCTCATCCTTTTGTTCTGTCTGATAGGTTTTATCATCGCCCAACTCTCCCTTGCTGAAAATATTCTGAACCTCTGCTTCAGAATAACCAGTCGGTTTTTTGATTCCAGTATTCAGCCATGTGCTGATAAAACAGTACGGTACGCCGTAATCCCGATACGCGTAAGCCAGATTTCCAAAGAAGGTGGCAACCGTGTTAGTTCGGATCGCGGCCTGCCATACTCCGAAAAAGGCAATCACAATAATCAGAACTGCGGCAATGCTTCGTTTGTAATTGATTTTCTCCTGTAGTTTCGGCGCAAACAGAAACAACAGCACCATCCCCGCGATAACTACCAAGGTTCCAATAATAGCCAGAATCAGAACTCCCGTAGAAAGATAGTTTGTCACGATAGAAAGTCCATCGTTCAGGTTCGCCATGTCCTTTGTTGTAAACGGAGTCATACGGTTTAAGAGAATTACGCCATTAATAACTCCCAGCGCTACCCAGAGAGTAGACACCACAACATACCAGAAAATCCGTCTCCGAAAAAGCAATACAATCGAATAGGTGGAAAAAATAATGAATACATTAAAAAGAAAGACCAGCGGACTTTTCGCGAAAAAACGGAACGTCTCAAACAGCGAGTGCCGCGCCATTGTCTCAATAAACAGATTCATGATCAGTGCCAGCACAGCTGAAATCACCAGCGTGCTTCTCAGATATTTCCTGCAAAAATGTCTAAACTTATCCATAATCCTTACTCCTGATGACTTGATTGATAATCTGCCGCAGAATTTGCGATTGCCGCGAATTCATCCAGATTAAGGGTCTCCACTCTCCTTCCCGAATCGATTCCCGCTGTTCGCAGAATCTCTCTTACTGCGTCCTTTGAAAGGCCCGCAGCCCCCGTAAGAGAGTTCAGTAATGTTTTGCGCCTCTGTCCGAATCCCGCTCTTATGCACGTAAAAAACAAGGACTCGCTTTTTAGCGCGACTGGATAATCTTCCCGAATATCCAGCCGGAGCACCGCGGAATCCACTTTGGGAGGCGGAAAAAACACGTCTTTCGGAACGGACGCGATCTGTGAAACGCGGCAGTAATACTGTACCGCCGCGGAAAGCGCCCCGTAATTCTTATTTCCCGGCGCGGCTTTAATCCTGTCCGCTACTTCCTTTTGCATCATGACCGTAATACTGTCTGCCGGAACCCGTTCCTCCAGCAGTTTCATGAGGATCGGGGTAGTAATGTAGTATGGAAGATTTCCGATAATCTTTATTTTCCCGCCGGTCTGATAGGCTCTGGCCACCTCTGTAAGATCGGTTTTCAGCACATCCTGGTTTACGATTGTCACATTATTATATTCTTTCAGTGTATCTTCCAAGACAGGGATCAGCTTCCGGTCGATTTCTACCGCGACTACACGTTCTGCGCGGACAGCCGCTTCCGCAGTGAGGACACCGATTCCCGGACCGATTTCAATGACCAGATCCTTCGTTCCAATCTGTGATCCATCCATAATCTGATCAATGATATGCTTGTCCGTAAGAAAATTCTGTCCCAGGCTTTTCGACAGCCTGAAATTATATTGATTTTTTATATCTTTAATTGTCGATGGTGCGTACAGTTTCATTTATAGCTCCCTGAGCTGCTTTAAAAACTCATCTCTTGTAACTCCAAACCGATTCAGCCTATTCAAGAAGGCCTTGCTGTTACCGTAACCGATCCCCAGCCGTTTGCCTAGTCTGTCTCGCCTGTCCGCGGCTTCTGGATCTGCGGTCAGTCCGTATTTTATTAAATCATCCATGCTAAATTCATCCTGCTGCTCTTCCTGCGTGCAGCGCGCCTTTTTCAGAGCCTGCCGGATGCTTTCCGGATTCGCGTTTTCAATTCCGATATCTCCTGCCTTGACGGCATCGCTTCTGGAAAGATACGCCTGTGCCGCGCCCGGAAATGCCTCTGTCAGCCGTCTTCGGATCTCCATTCCCGCATAATCCGGATCGGTAAAAATAATAATGCCTCTTTCCCGGTAAGCTTTTTCAATCAACTTCCAGGTCTGTTTTTTTATCCCGTAGCCGTGGGTTTCGATTGTCTGCGCATCGACTGCCCGCTTTATGGCGGCAGTGTCGTCCCGCCCTTCCACGACAATAATTTCCTTAATTTTCATTTGCCTTTGTTTCTTCCTCAGAACTGTTTTCCGGATTCTCCAGCGATGGGAAATTGTAAATGCTCTCCCCGGGCATTACCAATCTCAAACGGGCTCTCGCCTGATCCTCAATGTACTCCGAATCATCCAGTTTTTCCAGTTTTTTCTTCAGACTGGTCCTTTCCTCTTTGAGTCTCTGCTGCTCCGCTTTCATCTCTTTCTGTTCCTGCCTAAGAGAAACAATATTATAGATGGACATGCCAACTACCGCTATAATCACGGCGATTATAGCGGTATAGACAAGCATTCTCTTTCGTCTGTTCTGTTTTGCTCTGGCCCTGACCATTTTCTTTTCCGCCTCACTGCCTGCTCTGTGCCGGTTATTCTGACGGCGGCGTTTTTCCTGCCGTTTTCTGCGGGCCTCTTCGATATCAATCACCTGGCTGCTGTCTTTAAATTGACTGCTTCTTCTTTTCTTTGCCATGCCTCTTTCTTAAACCTCTTGTCCTTCTTCCCCTGCTTTGGGATGAAGCCATTATATCACAAAACATACGCTTCCACAACAAAGCCCCTGCCGCAAATGCCGCGATCGCATGGACACTCAGGCTCCCATATGCGCAGTAATATAAAAACTGGGATGTCATAACTGCCGCCATCAGCCAGAAAAAAAGTTCCAGTCCGGCCCGAACCCATCTGGCGCATGTCGCTTTCCCGGAAAAAAAAGAGCAAAGCTGGTAAAAGGTTACAATGACAATCCCCGCGCTGGCCATTACCAGGCACTGAACGGCCTGATCCTTTATCAGATCCGTAATCACAATCCTCATTTGAGTATTTTTTTCAGGAGTCCTTTTTCGGTTTTTTCTTTTTTCTGCGTATAGGCCAGGGAATTGATCTCTCCAGTGATCACAGTTTTTCCTTCCGCAAGATCCAGCATCTGGATATGAAGGTTTTTCCCTTTGATCACCAGCCCTCCGGATTTTAAGTTGGCGCAGATTTCCTCTTCATCAAAGTTGTCAATATCCGCAACATCGGTCACCGTAATCTTCTCCCTGTTATCAATTGTCAGCATATGATTTTCCATAGGCACACCCTCCTTATTAAAAGTATATTACCGGAAAGTGTTCCTAGAACAATGTCCTACTTTCATTTAGTATAAGGCCGGATTATTACAAATTCCTTACAGCCTGAAAATCTTTTTCTTAAATCACAAAATCTACACAAAACTCTGTTTGTGATTCTCTCCGCGCCTATCTTCCTGACCGCCCGAACAGGCGCTCTTCCATAATTCCTTTCCGTATAATGACGATCCACAAAAGCAGCGCCGCAGCCATACATCCGATACAGATCACTGCAAGCGCCGTTATGTAACTGTTCCAGTTCAGAGTCGCGAGAGATGCCCCCACAGTACCGACGATATTCAGGATAAAATTGATCATTGCGCTGGCAGCGCCCGCGACATGAGAATACTGCTCCAGCAGAACTACCATTCCCAATGCCCGGATCATTCCTTCCGCAATAATGAACGGAAGGGTGGACAGCAAAAACAAGACCGGGGCTCTGCCTCCCATCGCAATCAGCATCACGCCTGACAGTAATATCAGCCCCAGGCAGACTTCACAGGCCCGTCCCGTGGACGAGTGTCTGGTGATTACCATGTATAAAAAGGGCGATATGCAGGAAACCCCGGCTCCCAGCGCATAAAAGATGCCATACTGCATATTGGATATTCCAAAATCCGTAATATAAATATAGGAACAAACCGAAATATATGCCCACATGGGAATCGTCAGCACTGCCATCACGCCCGCAAACAGGGCAAACGGCTTATCTCCGGCTGTATGTAAGGTATCACTGACTGCTTTCAGCGCGCTGTCCGAGATCCGTTTCCCCTCCGGCCAGGTTTCCCTGGCAAATAAGATCAGCGCCGCCGGCACAACAGAAACAACCGCGATAAACACAAAGAGCCACCTCCAGCTGAGCCAGGTAATGATGACAGATCCGACAGACGGAGCTAAAATGGGGCCGATAATGGCGGCTGACTGCAGTACCGTCATCACATTCTTGAAGGTTCTGCCTGAAAATGTATCTTTGATCATCGCCGTGGTCACAGTCAGAATAATTCCGTTTCCCAGACTCGCGAGCCCTCTCACCACAATTAAAAAGTCAACACTTCCCGCAAACGTACAGAGAAAAGTAAACAAAAGGCTCAAGCCCACGCCTGACGCAAACACCGGCTTTCTTCCGTATTTATCACTCATCGGGCCTCCGATAAGCGTACCTATTGCCGTCGCGATAATTCCCGCCGTTAATGTCAGGTTGAGATAGGTTGCCGACACCTTAAATTCTTCCTTTAAGATTGGCAGGGCCGGCAGATAGATGTCCAGCGCCATCCATACCACTGCAGTCAATACCATGATAGAACCGGCGAACACGTTTATCCCCAGCTTCGGCTGATCCATAATAACGTCCTTTGCTTTTTTCATGATTCACCTCTAGTGCCTGTTTTTTCTATATTGTTTGATTCATCGTTTCCTAGTATAATCTGTATGGATACTGTACAGTCAAGGAGAAATTCAAAAGATCTGCTCTTTCTAATTAGATACTCGTTTTTCTTGTTTTTTAATTTCTCTTTAATTTGCGCTTGCTATAGTCTCAGTACAAAAGGAGAAAATGTATATTATGCGACTATTAATTGCCGAAGATGAAAAAAATCTGAACAAAATCCTTGCCCAGCAACTGCGCGATAATGGTTATTCCGTAGACGCCTGTTTTGACGGTGAGGACGCTCTCGATCATATTCGTATGACCGATTACGACGGCGTAATTCTGGATATCATGATGCCCAAACTGGATGGCCTGGAGGTTCTGAAAAAAATGCGGGCGGATCGCATTGATATGCCGGTTTTGTTCCTCACAGCCAGAGACAGCGTCGCGGATCGGGTAGAGGGGCTGGATCTTGGAGCCGATGATTATCTGACAAAACCCTTTGCCTTTGAGGAGCTCCTCGCGCGGGTGCGGGTTTTAATCCGGAAAAAGTCCGGCAACAAGACCAACACCTATACGCTGGCCGATCTGACGCTGGATGCCCAGAGCCGGGAGGTAAAACGCGGGGATACCCCGATCTCGCTCTCTTCCAAAGAGTTCGCGATTCTGGAGTACATGATCATGAACAAAAACGTGGTTCTTTCCCGTGATAATCTGGAGCGTCATATCTGGAGCTACGACTATGAAGGCTCCTCCAATATGATTGATGTCTATATCCGTTATCTTCGCAAAAAGATCGATGAAAAGTTTGAGCCAAAACTGATTCATACGGTTCGCGGCGTGGGATATGTGCTGAAGGAAGAAAAATGAAAAAGCTTTCCATCAAAACCCGGGTGACAATCTGGTATGCCTTCTTCCTGGTTCTCCTGGTATCTCTGATTTTTATCTCGCTGTTTTATACCAGTGACCGGCTGATCCAGGAGAATATCAAGGGAGATCTGACCGCCGCGGTGGATGACAGCATCCAGGATGTAAAGATTGAAAACGGATCTCTGGAAATTGACGACGATCTGCTGAGCTATCGGGACGGGATCTACGTCCTCGTTTACCGCGAGAACAACTTTATCGTCACCGGTTCTCTGCCTGCCGGGATCACTGAGGAAATACCCTTTATTTCCGATCAGGTGCGGATCGTGGAGAACAACGAGAGGGAGTATTATGTATACGATCATCTGATCAGCGATGACACCTTCGCGGATGTGTGGATCCGGGGAATTACCTCCGCCGATCTGGCTGATTCCGATCCGGCAGTCGCCCTCATGCTGAAGTTTTTCTTTATCTCCCTGCCGCTGCTGATCCTCGTCGCCGCGGTAGGAGGCTACTATATCACCAAACAAGCCTTTCGCCCGGTTTCGCAGATTACGGAAACCGCCGTCCATATCCAGGAAAGCAGCGATCTGTCTCAGCGGATTCATCTTGAAACAGGAGGACAGACCAAAGATGAGATCTATCATCTGGCGGCAACCTTCGACCGCATGCTGGATCGCCTGGAAAACTCCTTTGAGGCGGAAAAGCAGTTTTCAAACGATGCATCCCATGAGCTGCGCACGCCGATCGCGGTAATCATGGCTCAGTGTGAGTATTCCCTGAAAAAGGATACGTCTCCGAAGGAGATCCATTCCTCTCTGAGTGTCATTTTGGATCAGTCAAGAAAAATGTCCACTCTGATCAATCAGCTTCTGACCCTGGCCCGGGCGGATAGAGGAACGGCAAAACTGGATTTTGAACGGATCAATGTCAGCGACATCACCTGCATGGTGGCTCTGGAACAGGAGGCCCTGGCAGAAAAGCGCGGGATCACAATTCATCAGGAAATCACACCGGATCTTTACGCCGATGTAGATGAGACCCTCTTTATGCGGCTCTGGATCAATCTGATTTCTAACAGCATCAAATATGGCAAAGATGGCGGCTCTATCCGGGTAGTGCTCCGCGCTTCCGAAAGCCGGATTATCGGCCAGGTGATTGATGACGGCATTGGCATTTCCCCGGAAGCCCTTCCGAAAATCTGGGATCGCTTTTATCAGGTGAACCCTTCCCGGAGTGACGGAAGCAGTTCCGGACTGGGGCTTTCCATGGTAAAATGGATTATTTCCGCGCATAATGGAGACATTACCGCGGACAGCGTTCCAGGCGCAGGCAGTCGATTTACATTTTCAATTCCCAAAGACGCAAATGTGTAAAAGGAGAGAATTAGCTATGAAAGAGAAAGTATTAAAAAATAAGACAATCTTTATTGTCGCCGCGGCCATTGTTCTCGCCGCGATCGGATTCGCGGCCGGCATGATGGTCCGTTCCGTTACAGCAGATGATCGCGGCTCCTACATTGACGCGGAGCAGGCAAAATCCATCGCGTTGGAAAGCGTCGGCGTATCTTCCTCCAAAGCGACCTTTACAAAGGTACAGCTGGATGAAACGGATCGCCCCGCGATCTATGATATTGATTTTTATACATCGGCGAATGCCTATGACTTTGAAATCAACGCGGTAAGCGGGGAAATCGAAGAAAAAAGCAGCGAAACGATTACCTCTCAGTCATCTGCGGTTCTTCCGTCTTCCTCATCCCAGACAGCAGCATCGCAGCCGACACAGGATTCTTCCGCTCAGGCCGCGTCTCCTGCGCAGACTCAGCCGGCACCGACCACTCAGCCATCCTCTTCGTCCTCTGAGTATATTGGTGTCGCGAAAGCCAAATCCATTGCCAAAAAGGACGCGGGGATTTCCAGCGCTACTTTCACCAAAGAGGAACTGGATTCCGATGATGGTGTTAAAATTTATGAAATCGAATTCATTTCCGGCAACCGTGAATATGATTACAGTATTAACGCTTATACCGGAAAAATTCTGGAACGCGATTCGGAGCGAATTGACGACGATTATGATGATTAATCGCTCTTCCGTTATCCCAATTATTAAAATTTTGTAAAATTTCCATAAACCTCTCAACTTTTTGTTTCCTTTTTCCGATTAAGGGTATAGGATAGTTACATGGGAAATACTAAGTTGGGAGGTTATTTTATGAAAACATTGAAATTAAAGGAAGGTCTTTTTTGGACAGGTGTCCTGGATCCGCAGCTCCGGGTCTTTGACATCATTATGAACACGGAATTTGGCACGACTTATAATTCTTATCTCCTGCAGGGTTCTGAAAAAACCGCGCTTTTCGAAACAGCGAAGGCAAAGTGTATGGACGAATACCTGGATAAATTGACATCACTTATTGATATTAAAGATATTGACTACATCATTGTTGATCATACGGAACCGGATCATGCCGGATCCGCGGCAAAGCTGGTGGAAATCAATCCCGCGATCAAGCTTGTGGGTACCGCTACCGCCATTAGCTTTATGAAAGAAATCTGCAATGTGGAGTTCGCCTCCGTCATTGTCAAAGAGGGGGATACACTTTCTCTGGGGGATAAAACGCTGAGATTCATAGGAGCTCCGAATCTTCACTGGCCGGACGCCATGTATACGTATGTGGAAGAGGATAAGGTTCTCTTTACCTGCGACTCGTTTGGCTCACATTACAGTTTTGAGCCGATTCTCAGTTCCAAGATCACCGATCAGGATGGTTATATGAGCGCGCTCCGTTATTATTTTGATAACATTATGGGGCCGTTTAAGCCTTATGTGCTGCAGGCGATTGAAAAAATCCGCAATTTGGAAATCGATATGATCTGTCCGGGGCACGGACCTGTCCTGGATGAAGATCCTTGGAAAATCGTCAATATCTATAAGGGCTGGTCTACGGAAGTGAATCCAAACACGAAGAAAACGGTTGTCATCCCTTATGTTGCGGCTTATGGCTATACGGAGGTTCTTGCGAATAAGATTGCCGAAGGAATTCACGCTTCCGGCGATATCGAAGTAAAACGGTACGATATGGTAACGTCGGATCAAGCACAGGTTCTAGGGGATCTTTACTGGGCAGACGGAATTCTCTTTGGCACGCCGACAATTCTGGGTGAAGCGTTGAAGCCGATCTGGGATCTGACAACTTCCATTTATCCGGTGACTCACGGCGGAAAAATCGCTTCCGCTTTCGGTTCCTACGGCTGGAGCGGCGAAGGCGTTCCTCATATGATCGAAAGGCTCGCCCAACTGAAAATGAAGGTATATGGCCAGGGACTGCGCGTTCGATTCAAGCCTTCCAAGGCTCAGCTGGCGGAAGCCTATGAGTTTGGGTACAATTTTGGACGCTCTGTTCTGGAAGGGGATATTGTGGAACCGGAACCGGCTCCCGGCGGCAAGAGACGTTGGAAATGTCTCGTATGCGGGGAAATCATCGAAGGTCCGACTCCTCCGGAGAGCTGCCCTGTCTGCGGCGTAGGGCCGGAACAATTTGTGGAGGTGCCTTATGAGGAAGTATCCTTCTCCTCGGTTTCCACGGATCGCATTCTTGTTGTTGGAAGCGGCATCGCCGGACTTTCCGCGTGTGAGGAAATCAGAAAGAGAAATACCGTATGCTCCGTAGAGTTGATTTCCGACGAAAGCGTCTTCTGCTACAACCGTCCGATGCTGACAAAGGGAATCCTGTCCGAATTTGACGCGCTGAACTTCTTCACAAAGCAGCTGGATTGGTATCAGGACAATAAAATCACTCTGACCCTGGATACAAAAGTGGAATCCATTGATACGGCCGCGAAAAAAGTGAAGCTCTCAAACGGCGAGGAACGGTCTTATGACAAGCTGATTCTGGCTACAGGGGCGGAATGTAATGTTCCTCCGATTAACGGAGCGGACAGTAAGAATGTGTATGTAATCCGTAAGCTGGCGGATGCCAACGCTATCCGCGCGCAGCTGGATTCTGTAGCAGATATCGCGGTTATCGGAGGCGGCGTTCTTGGGCTGGAAGCCGCATGGGAATTCCGCAGAGGGAAAAAGAATGTGACAATTATCGAGGTTTCCGACGGCCTGATGAAAAATCAGCTGGATGCCAACGCTTCACAGCTCCTCAGAGAAGCTGCGGAAAATTCCGGAATCAAGGTTATTACCAACGCGAAAATTGACCAGATCACGGAAAAGGGAGTCGATCTGGCAGATGGCACAAAAGTTCCCGGCCAGCTTGTTATTATCTCCGCGGGCGTGCGTCCGAACGCGGCAGTCGCAACCGCGGCGGGAATTGATGGGGATCGCTGGATCAATGTCAATGAGAAAATGGAAACCAGCGCCAAAGATGTTTACGCATGCGGTGACGTGGCTATGTGCAACGGTACCAGCGTCGGCATCTGGAGTCAAGGACTCGAGATGGGAAAAGTTGCCGGAGCGAACGCCGCAGGCGACGATAAACGCTACCATCCGGTTACACCTTCCAACTCTTACAGCGGCATGGGGCTGGAGTTGTTCGCAATCGGAGACAATGGAAAGAAAGCAGATGTTAATTATAAGGCTGTTGAATTGTCTGATCCTGCAAAAGGAATCTACAAAAAGCTTTACTTTGTCAACAACCGCTTTACCGGCGGCATCCTGATTGGAGACGTAAGCCAGTCCGCGAAGCTTTTAACCGGTTATGAAAAGAAACAGACGCTTGAAGAACTGATGAGCGTTCTGTAAGTCGAATCAAAATTGTTTATCCAAGCAGACCTTCCGAATTTAAGCCGGTATGGTCTGCTTTTTTGTGGGATGCAGCAGTTCCAGAGGACGGGGCATCAAACAGTGGGGGGCGGTGGGACCTCTGCGGTAAAGAGGGATGAGTACAGACAGGCGTACGGGCGAACATCGCGACTCTGCCATAGTAATGTTTGCCCGTATCTGCGTCCAGAGGGTTCGATGGGCAACCATTATAACAAAAACGAAGTTCTTGTTCGCCCATACGCCCATGCTGATCCAGCGAGGGCGTTGCTGGGTCCATGGGGCTAGGGAGACATAAAAAATATGTGCAAAAGGATTACCTCCAGCTGATTGTACCCATTTTCGGATGTTCAAAGCTATTACTGGCGTTTTCCGCCGCATATCTATCCATCTCTTTGTCACCTTTTGGACGCAGACCGTTCTTGTTTCCGTTTTAAGATCAACGTATAATAAAGTTATATTCTATAGCAAGGCAGCTTTATACCGGAGGTGGGTAATGGACAAGATCATGGACGCGTTTTTTAAATCAATGAACTGCCATGGACTTCTGATCGCGGATAATAAGGGAATCGTTATACAGGTTGAAGATTACTCCAAAGACTTTTACGGGATGAAATCCTCCGAGCTTCTGGGAAAGTCCGTTTATGAAATGGAAAAAGAAGGGCTTTTTTCTCCCTCCGCTGTCGCGATCGTTCTACAGACAGGGAAAGAAACAAATCTTATCCAGAAAGTAAAAAGCGGACTGGAAGTAATTGTAACTGCGTTTCCGGTTCTGGATGAAAACGGCGCGATTTCCAAGGTAGTGACATTTACACGGGATATCAGCGAATACAGCCGCTTTCGCGACATGTACGAAAGGTTGATGAACAAAATCGATCAGTACAACCGAACCATCAATGAACTGGCATACAAGGAAGCGATTATTGAAGATTTTCATACCGACAACCGCGCCTTCCAGCAGACGCTTCGAAGTATGCAGATCGTAGCGAAATACGATGTAAATATTCTGCTGCAGGGGGAGACCGGTACGGGAAAAACTCTGCTGGCGAGAAAGATACACAATCTAAGCCGTCAAAAAGCGGGGCGCTTTGTTGAGATCAACTGCGGTGCCATGCCGGAAAATCTGATTGAATCCGAGTTGTTCGGATACGAAAGGGGGGGCCTTTACCGGCGCGAATGCATCCGGCAAAGAGGGGCTGATTGAAGCGGCGTCCGGGGGAACGCTTTTCCTGGACGAAATCTCCGAGCTTCCCCTGCAGTCACAAGTAAAACTGTTGAAAGTTTTGCAGGATCGCGAATTCTTCCGCGTCGGAGGGACACGCTCCATTCGGGCAAACTGCCGATTTATTTCCGCGACCAACAAGAATCTGGAACAGGAGGTCGCCCGGGGCTCGTTCCGTCAGGATTTAATGTACCGGCTGAATACCGTCACCTTTCCTATCCCGCCTTTACGGGACAGGAAAGAAGATATTCTACATCTGAGCAAAACGCTTTTAAACGCGGCCAATGAGCGATACGGACTAAAGAAAGTCTTCGACACCGCGGTGTTTAATCAGTTCCTCAAATACCAGTGGCCGGGAAATACAAGAGAATTGGAAAATGTCATCAATCGAATGGTAATCACCTCTGAAGGAGATCTGATTACCAGCGAGGTTTTGCCGGAGAATCTTCTTTCCAGCCCGGGAAAAGCGGGAGAAGGACCGGTAAAATCTTATCATGAAATCAACGATCTGACCGAAGCAATGGAGCGATATGAGGGGGGAATTATAAGAAGCGTCTACGCGAGAGAGGGTTCTTCTGTAAAAGTAGCGAAAGCGCTAAATATCAGCCAGACCACCGCGGCCCGAAAAATTAAAAAATATGTAACTACCTAGTCGAATCTGACTAGGTATTTTTTCATTTGTATCAAATTTCGAGCTAATTCATTTAAAAATTAAGATTTTTCCAGCATAGTCATTTTTGAAATGATAGTCAAATCAGACTACCCCATTAACCCTGCCACAGAAAAACTTGAATTGATGTGATTCCCCGAATTTCAATATGTTCTGTATTTTCCGAAATAAAAGATTAGAAAATTGGCACCATTGTTGCTTTATATATGAGCACAGCACGAACCAAAACAAATGGATCAAGCTGCATCCTATATCGTTAATACCCGGGAAGACGATTATAAAGAAAAGATATAGAAAGATGAGGTGATAAAGATGGAAAAGCGAGAGCGAAAAATACCTTTATCGGTAAAAATCGGATACGGGGCTACCGGATACGCCGCGCTGTTTACTTTTACAATTGTAATTACCTATGGCATGTACTTTTTTACAGATGTGGCCGGGATTCCCGCGACATTCGCGGGGGTGCTGCTCAGCCTGGGAACCATCGTAGATGCGGTAACAAATCCGCTCTTTGGAGCATTCAGCGACAAGCGCGATCCGAAAAAGGGAAGACGCCGCCCATTTCTTCTCGTTGTGGCAGTGCCTTTTGGGATTATTTCCTGGCTGCTGTTCACAGACTGGGGCTTCGGCGAGACTATGACCATGGTTTATTTTACAGTGATGATTATTCTCTTCTACATGGCGCAGTCCTGTCTGGATGTCCCATATACTGCTCTCGGCTCGGAAATGACAGAAGACTATGACGAACGTACCAGACTCAGCTCCATAAGATACACCTGGGCAACGGTAGGCGGAGTTATCAGCGCCGTAACCATGGCTGTAACCGCGGCTCTCGGGGAGTACCTGGGTTCAGAAACAATGGGCTGGTCTGTAACAAACCTGATTTTCGGCATTATTTGCACCATAACAATTTTTATTACCTGGCGGACAACAAAAGGATACGAGAGAACCGACGCGCAGGATGATGAACCGTTCAGCTTCCGTCAGATTTTTACAGGACCCTTTTCAAATAAGCCATTCCGCCATGTAGCCGCCGCGTATTTGTTTGGAATTATCGGGCAGACTGTCGCGGTGTCCTGTGTGGTTTACTATATGACGTATAATCTGCAGTTATCCGACAATCAGGTCAGCATTGCCATGACGGTGATGTGGATTGTCGCCTTTGGATGGATTGCCGTTACAAATTATATCTGCCTGAAAATCTCCAAAACCGCGGCATGGGTATTCGCTATGGCCGTCTGGATCGTAACGCTGTTTGTATTTATCTGGATTCTCAATATTCCGGGCAGGGCAATCACCGTTTACTTTATGACGAGCATCTACGTTGTCGGATACAACGCGATTTATCAGGTTACCTGGGCAGCAATTCCGGACTGTGTAGAAGTCGATGAGTTTAAAACCGGAAAAAGAAGAGAAGGGATCTATTATTCTGTGGCTTCTTTTCTTCAGAAAATGGGTTCTGCCGTGGCATTTCTTGTCTGCGGCTCGGTTATCACCTATATTGGTTATGATCCGAACCTTCTGGTTCAGCCGGAAAAAACACTGCTGGGATTCAAGATTATGCTTACCTTCGGCACGAGCATCTTCCTGCTTTGCTCCATTATCGCAGTCGTCACAAATCCGATGACCAAAAAACGGCATAAGGCTGTGCTGGAAGCCATTGAAGCGAAGAAAAGCGGAAAACCTTATACAACAGACGGATTTAAAAAGCTTTTATAACAATCATTTTAATGAGAACAGGAGGGAACTATGGAGTTTATTTTTAATGTCCCAAGTAAAGTCCTTTTCGGAGACAATTACGCGGACAATATTGGCACCTGGTTGAAGGATGAAAATGTAAAAAAAGTAATGTGCGTTTACGACAAAGGCGTAGAACAGGCCGGCATTTCGGAACGAATTATCAGCGGCATCCAAAAAGAAGGCATCGAGACCGTTTGTTTCGCGGAAGTACTGCCAGATCCGCCGGTTGAATTAATTGATAAAGGGGCGGCCATTGCCAGAGCGGAAAACGTCCAGGGAGTTGTCGGTATTGGAGGAGGCAGTTCCATGGATACCGCGAAATGTATTAACGCCCTGCTCGGAAATGAAGGCCGGATTCTCGAATATTCCCATGACTACGATACGATGACGAACAAAGGCGGATTTCTGCTTCTGGTCCCTACCACCTTCGGCACCGGCAGCGAAGTTACAGACGGTGGCGTTCTCAGCGTCCCTGAAGAAAAGAAAAAAATCAGTATATGGGATAAAAATATGGGCGCGGATCTTTCCGTAATCGATCCGACGCTGGCACTGGGCATTCCCAAGCAGATCACCGCGGCAACCGGAATGGACGCTCTGTCCCACGCAGTGGAATCTTACATGTCTATGATAGCCACACCGGTTACCGAAGCGCTGTCTCTGGAGGCGATCCGGATTATCAGCAGCAGCCTGCCGGACGCGGTAGTGGATGGCGGCAAAATCGAAAACCGAAGGAATATGTGTCTTGGATGTCTGGTTGCCGGAATCGCTTTTAACAACGCGTTTTTAAATCAGGGACATGGACTTGCCCATCCGATCGGCGCTCACTGGCATGTGCCTCACGGAGTTGCCTGCGCAATCGCGCTGCCGTTCTCAGTCGCGGACAACGCGGAAGCGATGCCGGATAAGGTAAGGCGCGTAGGCGAAGCGATGGGAATCGACCTTCCGGACACCTGTACCGCGAAGGAACTCGGCTCTCTTGTGGCCGACCAGATTATTGCGCTTTCCGATAAAATCGGAATCCCCACCCTCAAAGAACTCTGTGCGGATCCGACACTCATTGAATCGGTCGCGGAAGCGGTAAAAAAAGAACCGGATCAGTACACCTATCCACACATTCCGGAAACAAAAGATATGATTCATTACTTAAATGCTAATTTCGAAAGGAGAACAAAATGAACAAAATTTTTACAGGCGGAACCATACTCACTATGGCAGATGACAAACAGGTGGAAGCAGTCTATGTAGAAGGCAATGTAATTAAAGCCACAGGAACTCTCGAAGAGTGTAAAAAGGCGGCGAGAGATTATGAGATTGTCGACCTGAAGGGAAAATGTATGACTCCGGGTTTTATTGATACCCATACGCATCCTATGATGATCGGGATGTGCAGGATCTGGGCAGATCTGGACTTTCCAAAGGTTGCGTGCATCGACGATCTGGTAAGAGTACTGAAGGAGCACGCGGAAACAATTCCGGAGGAGGAGGCGATCTGCGGATACGGATTTGACCAGAGAATGTTCAAAGAAAAGGTTCATCCGACGGCTAAGGATCTGGACAGAGTCTCCACAGATCGGTTCGTACAGATTATGCACGCCAGCGGACACTGTAATGTAGTAAATACAAAACTATTGCGCGCAATCGGTGTGCAGGACGACACTCCGGATCCGCCAGGGGGTGCTTTCGGCCGCGATCATGAAGGAAAGCCCAATGGCCAGCTCTTTGACAGCGCCAACGACCTGCTTTCCGGCGTGCACGGTGTCCGTCCTCAGAACCATGGTCCGAACATCCATATGCCGGGAACAGAAGAAAATCTGATGAAGCGGTTTGAAGTGGGGCAGGAGTTTTTCGTGAAAGCGGGAATCACAACAGTCAACGAAGTACAGCTGACAAAGCAGGAAATGAACACTTACCTGCGGGCAAGAGATGAAGGCAAATTGAAAATGCGTATGGAAATGTCTTATTTGTCCAACTATCTGGATGAAGTAATCGATCTGGGATTCAGCAGTGATTTTGGCGACAACTGGCTGTCCATCGGTTCCATCAAGTTCTATTCCGACGCTTCCCTGCTTTCCGGAACCGCCAATGTAAGCACCGGTTATCTGGATAGTGAACGGAATAAAGGATATAATTACCATGAGTCGGAAGAAATGATTGAAATCCTGGTCAAGGCGCATAAAAACCGGCTGCATACACTGACCCACGCATGTGGCGACGGCGCCGTTGATCCGATTATTGACGCCATTGAAAAAGCCCAGGCGGAAGATCCGTGGCCGGAAGCAGTACACAGAGTGGAGCATGCAGGTCTGATCACCGAAGAACAGGCTGTCAGAATGGGAAAAGTCGGCATGGTTCCAAGCACCCAGCCTGAATTCCTGTATCTTTACGGGGATGGCGTTGTAAATGCCATCGGGCCAGAAAAAGGTGAAGAATTCATGCCGCTGGCAAGATTTAAAAAGCACTGCCCGTATTTCACGATTTCCTCCGACGCACCTGTAACCACGCCGAATCCGATGGAGGCAATCAGCACCGCGGTAGGAAGAAAAACAAACCTGGGAACCGTAATGTGTCCGGAACAAGCTATTACAGTCGAAGACGGATTGAAAGGCTACACGATTTATGCCGCGAAAGCCCTGCGCAGAGATCACATTTCCGGATCCATTGAGGTTGGAAAGCTGGCAGACTTCGCGGTTCTCAGCAAGTCGCCTCTGGACATTCCTCTGGAAGAAATCGAAACCATGCGCAGCATTACCGTTGATGAAACTTGGCTGGACGGCGAAAAAATTTATGAGCGGGAGGAGTCTTGGGAAAGATGAACCGCTGGCGGTTGTCCATCTGGATGCCCACGGCGATACGAGCATCGATTTTCAGGGAAGCGAAGTAAGCGACGCGTCCCTGTTCCAGAACGCGGCCTGCGGCGGATCATGGCAGATGAAGTCCAAGAGAAAAGCATCAGACTCATTTGTTGAATTCAGTCAAATCTATATTATATATATAACAATATTTATAATTACTCCGGCTTCCATCAAACAGCCGCTTTCATGGGGCATTAAAATGGGTACAAAGCGAGTAATTCAAGCTCGATTGTACCCATTTTCGGGTGTCCAAAGTCATCGCCGGCATTTTCCGCCGCATATCTATCCAGTTTTTATTCCTGCACATACCATAATGGTCATCTAACACCGGACAAATTGCCAAAGACAGGCGCTTCTGCTATAATAAAGGCGAAAAATACAATGTAACCTGCAGGGCGGTATTGGAAATGAAGCACACCGGATTAACAAAACTTCTGTCTGCTGCCGCAGTCATCGTTCTGATGACTGCTTTTTGTGCATGCCAGAACAGCGGCGAACAGGGAATTTCTTCCTATCGCGATCTGGAATATCCGCTCTTCTCAGAGGCTCCGCAAAAAAGCACGATTGAAAACAACGCCGCTGTTATTGATATTTCGAATACCAGTCAAGGTTATATCGGCATCCGCTATCTGGGAGACAATCAGAAAGTAAAGCTTCAGCTTACAAAAGACGCCGAAACCTACACCTACAACATCCGGGCTAAAAAACAGTTTTCCATTTTCCCCCTCTCTATGGGCAGCGGAACCTATACGATCGGTATTTTCGAGAACATCGCGACGAACCAATATTCCCAGGCCTGTTCAGAAACCTTTGAAGTCAAGCTGGAGGATGAAAATCTCCCCTTCCTGTATCCGAATGAATATGTTTCATACACAAAAAATTCCTCTGTAATCGACCTCAGCGATCAGGTGACTGACGGCTGCGCGGATGAACTGGAGAAGGTGGAAAAAGTCTTTGACTATGTGACCGCTTCCATCTCCTACGACTACGATCTCGCGGAAAATATTCCTCTGGAATACCTACCTGATATTGAGCAGGTGCTGAAGGAAAAAACCGGCATCTGTTTTGACTACGCCTCTGTTATGAGCGCCATGCTGCGGATTCAGGGGATTCCCACCAAGCTGGCTGTCGGTTATGCCGGTGATGTCTACCATGCCTGGATCAGCGTGTATGTGGCGGACAAGGGGTGGGTCGACGGTGTAATACGATTTGACGGAGAAAGCTGGACTATGATGGATCCGACTATCGCTGCCTCGAACGGTCTGGCAGACTCTATTACGGACGACAGTTTATATAACGCGCTTTACTACTATTAATCAAAGGAGAGAAAAATGAAACAGGAACGAAACGAACTGGACGCGATTCAGATTTCTCTATTGTGCAAAGAATTGGGAATGTTTTTTAAAGGGGGCATCCCTCTTTACGATGCTTTCCTCATTATGGAGGAAGCAGCAGACAGACGTAGCCGAAAAGAACTCTACCATCAAATCGCCCTTTCTCTGGAGTCAGGAGACACATTGACTGACGCGTTAAAGCGGACAGAAATCTTCCCCTCCTATATGCTGCGCATCCTGCGGATCGGGGAAGAATCCGGCAAACTGGAAGAAGTCCTGGACGCGCTTTCCCTCTATTACCAACGCCGGGAACAGATGAAAAACAGCATTCGGAGCGCGGTTTTTTATCCGCTCATTATGATTCTCGCGACCCTTCTGATTCTGGCAGTTCTGCTGTTCCGCGTGCTTCCCGTGTTTTCCCGTGTTTTTGAACAAACGGGCGCGGAACTCCCCCCGTTCTTTCAGACCATTGCCGATTCCGGGGGAGCGGCCGGCGCTGTCTGTATCGCGCTTCTGATTCTTTTGGCTCTGGTCATTATCGGTTATGCGGCAGGCAGACGAACAGAAAAGGGACGTGTATTCTTTTCCCGGCTCTACGAGCGGTCTCCGCTCACAAAGGTGCTCGCGTCCCAGTCCGGGTCCGGAGAATTTATCTACTCCATGTCCCTCCTGCTTTCCAGCGGAATGAATCCGGACGCGGCGACGGAACTCCTCCTGGAGCTAAACGAATCACCTGCGTCTGAAAAGAAATTAAAGACACTGCAGGCGCTTATGACGGATGGAACGCCTTTTGCCCGCGCGCTCTCAGAAAGCGGTCTACTGCCATCCACCTATACCTCTGTGATCGCGGTAGGCGCAAAAACCGGCACCCTTGACGAAATGATGGATCTCGCGGCACAGCGGCTCAGCGAAGATATCGAGCAGCGGCTCCAACGGCGGATCGCTTCTGTGGAACCTGCCGTTGTCATTGCCATGTGCCTGATCATTGGCGCAGTACTCCTGTCCGTTATGTTGCCGCTGATTCGGATTATGACATCCGTATAGGAGGGATGCCTTGTGAACAGAGTGATTCAAAGCTATAAAAGAATTCTTATCTGCGTGCTGCTCGCCCTGCTTATCGCCGCCGCGCTTTTTCTGCTCCACAGCCTTTCCCGGGAGGTCGATCAGGACAGACAGCAGATGCTCGAGGATACAATCCGTAATTACGCGGTTCAGTGCTACGCCCTGGAAGGTGCCTATCCGGAAACACTGCGGTACCTGGAAGACAACTATACATTGGAGCTGAACCGGGATCAGTTTGTTTATCATTACCGTTTTATCGGCTCAAATATGATGCCGGAGATCTCGGTTTTTGAAAAGGAAAAGTAGGTGGAATATGGAACATAGACGGCATAAAATCGATCTTATTTTTATCGTTACATTAACCGGTATCTTTTTTCTGTGCTCAGTCGTTTTAATTGTTCTTGGCGCTGAGTTTTACCGGGATACCGTTTCCGGCAGCCAGGATGCCTTTCAGAGCCGGACGGCTTCCCTTTATTTCACGCAAAAAATCCATCAGAGCGGTCAACCGGACTCTGTTGCCCTCAGCCCTATGGAAGACGGACAGGAAACCCTTGTTCTGAAAAACGGCAGCTACGAAACCTGGATTTTCCTTTCCGACGGTGAGCTGAGAGAAGCAACAGTAAAGCAGGGAACCTCTGTCACCGAAAGCTTCGGCCAGCCGGTTCTTTCCCTTCGCTCCTTGGAATTCCTTCCTCTAAAAGAAAATCTTCTGCGCGTCACAGCGACTTCGCCTGAAGGAATCGTCTCTCAGGTTGATCTATGCCTGCGCACATCGGAACTGGAGGTGGAACAATGAGACGGCTTCATTCCGGTCGGAGCATATTTCTCTTTGAACTCGCTTTGCTGTTTTCGCTTTTCATGATCGCGGTTTTAATCAGCACCGGTCTTTTCCTGTCCTCCCGGGAAAAAAGCGCGCAGGCAGAAGCGCTCAGCAACGCTTCGGCCCAGTCCGTTTCCATCGCGGATACCATTAAGGCCTGCGGTTCCGATATAAGGCAGGCAAAAACGCTTCTCGGCGCGGATGAAAATTTTGATCTTTACTACAGCGAAGACTGGCAGAGAAACGGAAAAGCAGTCTACCGCGCGCACGTCGACTATACCATTGAGAACCACCTGCTTACTGCCAATATCCGTTTTTTTGAGATAGAGAAACAGAAAACCATCTTTCAGCTGGAAGTAAAAGAGTTTCTGGAGGCGAAAAAATGAAAAACAAAAGTGTTCATTCCTTTATGGGCATTGGCGCAGTATCCCTGGCCATTGTCCTCGTCATACTGACGCTCACCTGCTTTGCCGTACTCGCGTTTATCTCGGCGGACAGCGAATATAAGCTGAGCGAAAAAGGAGCCCAGTCTGTAACGAGGTACTATCAGGCAGACGCGGAAGCGTCTGAAATCCTCTCGGAAGTTTTTACTGCGGAAAAAGGAGAAAATATTCAAGACATTCTCACAAAAAAAGGTTATAATGTAACCATATCACAAAACCGGGGCGAAATTACCATCCGCGTACCGGTGAATGACACACAGGAACTGCAGGTGACAACGGTTTACCCCTTTTCCTCCCAGGTGGAGATTCTGGAATGGGGCCTTGTCTCTGCATTCAAAGGAGACTCTGAAAACCAATGAATATTACGGAGATATTAAAAGAAGCTGCCGGCAGGAAGGTTTCGGATCTTTTTATTATAGCTGGAAGGCCCCTCGCCTTCAAAATGAATAATCAGATCATAAATTATTCCGCCGATATTCTGATGCCGAAAGAAACCGAGACGCTGATTTCTGAAATTTATCAACTCGCGCAGAATCGTGATATGACAGCGGCCCTAGCATCCGGTGACGATGATTTTTCCTTTGCCATCGCGCAGGCCGCCAGATTTCGGGCCAGCGTCTACAAACAGCGGGGTTCGCTTGCCGCTGTTATCCGGGTAATCTCATTTGAACTTCCTGACCCCTCGGAAATGCATATCCCGGACGCGGTCATGGAAGCCGCCGAAGAGACAAAAGGTCTCATCCTGATTACAGGTCCTTCCGGCAGCGGCAAATCGGTTACGCTGTCCTGCCTGATTGACCGGATTAATTCTACAAGAAGCGGTCATATTATTACGTTGGAGGAACCGATTGAATTTCTTCACCCCCACAAAAAATGTATCGTCAGCCAGAGAGAAATTTCTCTGGATACGGATAGTTATCTGACCGCGCTGCGCGCCTCGCTGCGCCAGACGCCGGACGTAATCCTTCTTGGAGAATTGCGGGATCCGGAAACCATTGATGTCGCCATGACAGCCGCAGAGACCGGACATCTTGTGATTTCCACCCTCCATACCCTCGGGGCGGCTAATACCATCGACCGCATCGTGGACAGCTTTCCCGCGCAAAAACAGACACAGATTCGACTGCAGCTTTCTATGGTTCTCAAAGCCGTTATCTCACAGCAGCTCCTGGTCGCGATAAACGGATCCATGCGGCCGGTATTCGAACTGATGAAAGCCACTCCTGCAATCCGCAATATGATACGGGATTCTAAGACCCACCAGATCGAGTCTGCCATTCATTCAGGAGCGAAAGACGGTATGATTAGCATGGACTCCAGCCTTTTGAGTCTATACAGGGATGGAATTATTGATGCACCTACCGCGTCCGCTCATAGTTTTTCACCAGATACCTTTGCAAGGAAAATACAGGAGGTTTGAGTTATGCCAAAAATTGAAATTTACATGCTGGGCCGCTTTGTACTGCTGGTCGGTGGAACGGATATTGTTCCGAAGCTCGGAAATTCAAAGAAAAAGCTTGCGCTCCTGCAGTATCTCATCCTGAACCGGGACGTTTCCATCTCCAACTATAATATTTTTGAAAGCATCTGGCCCGGTGAAGACAGCGCGAACCCGGAAAGCTCTCTCAAGACCCTTATCAGCCGTCTGCGTCAGAACCTGAAATCCGTAGGTCTTGAAAACGCGATTATCACCAAGCACGGCGCCTATAAATGGAATGATGAGCTGGATGCGGACATTGATATTTTCCGGTTTGATCCCCTCTGTCAGAAAGCGCTTGAGTTCGATACGCTCAATGACGTGTCAGTTCCTGTTTTTGAAGATATTATACGCATGTATCAAGGGGATCTCCTCGCCGGTTATGACACAGAAACCTGGATTGTTCCTAAAAGTATGTACTATCATAACCTGTACCTGAAAGTTCTGTATCACTACATTGACCTCCTGGAACAGGACAGCCGTTATAATGATATTATGCCCCTTGCCCGGCGCGGACTGGAGATTGATATGCTTGACTCCAAACTCAATCTTCATCTTATGACAGCGCTCTTAAAACTGGGCATGAAAAACGAGGCGATGTCGCATTACAATTACACTGTGAACCTGCATTACACACAGCTTGGAGTCACACCATCCACGGAGATTCTTTCTTTTTACAAGAATCTGATTCGGGCGGAAAACGATTCCAACAGCAGCCTGGATCTCATCTGCCAGGATCTGCAAAGTGACAACGGTGAATCCACGGCTTTTGTCTGTGATTACTCGATTTTTAAGGATATCTACAAGCTAAACATGCGAAATCTGGAACGACTGAATATCACAATCTTTCTGGGGCTGATCACCGTGCTCCCGACGGAAGAAAAAGAGCATACGGATCTGCTGCTGCTTGACAAGGTCATGAACCTTCTGCTGGATTCGCTGAAGCACAATCTCAGAAAGGGTGACACGATTTCCAGGTATGGTCCCTCTCAGTTTGCGATCCTTCTTCCCGCAGTCAACCACAAAGCAGGTTCCATTGCGCTGGAACGGGTCAAAAAAGCCTTTTACAGCAAAAACTCCATCCCTGACTTTGTAATCCGATACAATATCAAGCCTATTGTTTCAAGCTCGCTCTAAATTCCGCAAAAACGATTCCTCCAACCCGGTACGTTTTGATCGTCTTTTTCATAGGATAGATCGAAACACCTGGTTTGGAGGTTTTTTAGATGAAACAAAAAAGCGGCTCTCGCTGCCCGTTTATTCTGTATCCCCGCAAAAACATTGAAAGTATCCGGCAGTGTATTCTGGAAAATTTTGGTTCCATAAAATATGAACTTCCGTTTCTCAATGCCCTGTGTGTAGAGATCCCGGAAGAAAAGGTCGGAGAAATCCGTACAAATCAGCGAATCGCCATGATGTCCGAAGATATCGAAGTATCTAAGCTGCCGGTACAAGCCGTTTCCGGGCAACAGCCGCAGTCTATGGGCTCCCCTGCCGGCTCCCGTGGAGGAGAAGGCGTCTGCCTCGCCATTATTGATACCGGAGTGGCGCCTCATTACGATCTGATCCGCCCTTTCAACCGAATTTTACATTTTGAGGATTTTGTAAACGGGCGGACAAAACCTTATGATGATGACGGGCACGGAACCCACGTCGCGGGAATCGCGCTGGGAAACGGATACGCCTCCGGCGGCAGATACTGCGGGACGGCTCCGGGAGCGGCGCTGGTCGCGCTAAAGGCTCTCGACGGAGAAGGCAACGGAAGCGCGTCCGATATTCTTGCGGCAATGCAGTGGATTTATGATAACCATCGCCGCTACCATATTCGAGTCGTTAATCTTTCCCTTGGAGTCAGTCCCTCTGACCACGCGCAGATCGATCCTCTTGTAATCGGGGCAAATGCCCTTGTCTGCGAGGGACTGTGCGTAGTCGCCGCGGCAGGCAACAGCGGTCCGGGAAAAAAGAGTATCACTTCCCCGGGGATCAGCCCTCTCGTCCTTACAGTCGGTTCCTGCGACCGAGAAGGCAATATTTCCCACTTTTCCAGCCGGGGTCCGGCTCCTGCCGGTCAGATCAAGCCGGACGTCGTGGCACCGGGCGTCGATATTCTGTCCCTGGCTGCCCGGAATCCGAAATCTTACATCGCTCAGACCGGAACCTCCATGTCCAGCCCCTGTGTTGCCGGTCTGGCTCTGGATTACTGCGCGCGCCACCCGCAGGCTCATCCTCTGGAAGTAAAAAAAGCGCTGATGAAACGCGCTTTTCCTCTTAAGGATGCCGGGATCAACGAGCAGGGCTGCGGAGCTCTGTACCCGTCACGCTCAGACGTTCTCCCCGGTTGACTCGTTTCCGGACGCTTCCCCGTCATTCTGCTTTTTAGCTTTTAACTGCCGCTGAATCTCTTCAAACCTCTTTTTGGTAATAGGGTAACGATACAACGCCAGAAATGCCAGAACAAGAAAGATGGCGGGGATTACGGTCACGCAATTTTCTACCCACCGCATTGCGGTTTCCGTCTGAACTGCCGCATCCCCATCGAATCCTCCGATTTGCAGGATAATCCCCAGAAGCTGCACGCCGATCCCGGTAGCCAGCGCTTCCACAAGCCCCTGCAGAGAGACGATTGTTCCCTGCCTCTTCTTCCCGCTTTTCAGTTCATCATATTCGCATACATCATAGATAATTGACGGCATCAGCTGCCAGTAAAGAGATGTGGATATGGCGACAAAAAATATAAAGATATGGAGCTGCAGGCTTCCTTCCACACCGATAAATCTGGCAATGGTTACCGATACCGCGCCTATGGCGAACACCATCAACAGGGAGGTTCGTTTGTCCGTTACCGCGCTGATCCGTTTCATAATCAGAATCAGAACCACGCATACGATTGTGCGGTAAAGAAACATCCCCGAAATCTGTCCTGCCGACAGTCCATGATTATAGGTAAAATAGTAGACCAGATCCGCCGCGAACAGAGAATTGCAGATCAGCGCAAACAGGCTGGTAAACAAAAGATATTTAACCGGCTTTAATTTCAGAACCTGTCCGTATTCTCCAAAAATTTCCCGCAGTTTAAAACGCGGCAGTCCGTACCGCTCTCCTTCCAGCGCGGGCCGATCCTTAGATTTCGAAGCGTTTACAGTAATCCAGATAGACAGCATTGCGCAGATCCCTACCACCGCTCCCGTCACTGACCATGCCCCGGTGTTTGAAAATCCCCGTTCGCATAAAAAGTCCACAAAAATAGAAGGCAGAACCATGCCTGCCAGATTTCCGGTCATATTAAAAATAGACGCGTAAGAACGAAGTTCTGTTCTCTCGTTATAATCCTGTGTGTATTCCGCGCCCAGGGCCAGGAACGGAACGAAAAAGCTGGTATAAGCCGTCCAGAAAATAAGAAGAATCGCGGCATAATAAAATGGCCGGATCTGCGGAATCAGATCAACCGCGGTAAACAGCATATAAAGAGCCGCTGCGATGGGAACAGCCATCAGGAACATAAAAGGCCTTCGCCGTCCCCATTTTGTCGCCGCATTATCACTGAGATATCCGGCAATGGGATTAATCAACGTATTCCAAAGGGCTCCCGCGATGGTAATCGCCCCTGCCGCCGCAGGCGGAATTTTTGCCACGGTTGTCAGGAAAAACATTAAAAACGTATTAATCAGGGCATAGGCGGCCGCGTCGCCGAAAGCCGCGGAGGCATATCCGATTTTACTCCGAAAGGTTAACTTTTCCATAGTCCTATGATACGCCATCGGGTTACCGTATAGTCAATGGGGTTTTGAAAAAATTTTATAAATGGAAGAAATCCAACTGAACTCCTTCATTCTCCTTCTTTTTCAGCGTTTCCTCCCGCTCAATCCCAAATAACGGTAAGTCCTCCAGAAACTCCGAAGGAGGATTCCCAGTCGTCAGAATCAGTTCTTCCTTTGCCCTGGTCATTCCCACATAAAACAACCTCCGTTCTTCCTCCGGATCCGCGCTTTCCATCGGAAGCACCCCTTCTTTTACGCCGCACAGGAATACCACCGGAAACTCCAGACCCTTGGCTCCGTGAAAGGTCATGAGAGAAACCGCGCCGGATCGGTACTGTTCTCCCGCGGTACTTCGGCGAATATCCTGCTCTTCTCCCAGAAGGAGATTGTCGAGGAACTCATCCATCCGATCATAGAATACGGCCATTTCCCCCAGTCTGTCCATCCGAGCGCGGAGCTTCAGCCCTGTCTGCTCCGCCCAGTCCCGCAAAAGCGCGGAAGGACGCTCTGTCTCAAGTCTTGGCAGAAAACGCTCCGCCAAGTATTGTCCGGTCTGCCGGGGATTTTCCGCGAACAGGCGGCTGCTGATGGCTTCCATTTGTTCCCGATCCTCTTCAAGCAATGCCCGGAAAAAATGGATCGTTTCTTTCACCGCCTTTTCCTGCAGAAACGGATCTTTTCCCGTAACAACACAAGGGATACTTTCTTTTCGCAGACAGCTTTCCAGCAGCCGGGCCTGATGATGGGTCCGGTAAAGCACCGCTATATCGCCAAAGCTTCTGTGGGTTTCCCTTCCCGCCGCGAACCGCTGGGCGTCCATCATGTCCATCCCTCCGGTTATCTTGTTGATTTCTTTCGCGATGTAAATCGCTTCCTGCAGATCGCCCGCCGCAGTAACAAGACGCGCCTTTTTGCCGGAATCACGCAGCGCTTTTAATTGTCTCGGCGCTCCCGGGGCGCGGTTAATTACCGATACCGCGTTTTCGAGGATTTCCGGCGTTGAGCGGTAGTTCAGTTCCAGCCGAATCTCACGCAGATCCGGATAGTCCTCTTTCAGGCGGCGGAAAACCTGCGGCACCGCGCCGCGGAAACCGTAGATGCACTGATCCGGATCGCCGATTACAAAAAGAGCTTTCCCCCGGACGGCCCACTGACGGATCAGCCGGTACTGGGGCAGGCTGACATCCTGAAATTCATCCACCAGCAGCCATCCTCCCTCTCCCAGGGCGGGTTCCTGCGGATGCTCTTCCATATAAACCAGCGTCTCTGTCAGAAGGTCGTCAAAATCCAGAAGGTTATCTTCCCGCAGCTGTTTTGCGTACTGGCAGGCCGCCTCCCGCAGCGGCTCGTCTTCCAGTTCCGATACGCCGCTTTTCCATGCGGAAATCTTGCGCAGAAACGCGGAAGGCGAGGTGGAAAGGCCACAGTCTTTTATCGCCGCCGTCGCGGCGTCCATCTGCTGCTGCTCGTCCGCCAGCCGGATTTCTCCTTTCCAGCGTTTCAGAAGTTCCAGGCAGATCGAATGAAACGTGCCGGTTTTTACTGCGGAGGCCTTTCGTTTCCCCAGTTTTTTCTGAATCCTGTGTTTCAGTTCTTCCGCCGCTTTTTTCGTAAAGGTGACGGCCGTAATCTCCGCGGGCGCAACTTGCTTTTCCTGAATCAGGAAGGCGATTTTTTCAATCAGGGTATGGGTTTTCCCCGTTCCCGGTCCCGCGATTACCGCGACAGCCCGCTCCTCCGCGGTGACAGCTTCCTGCTGCTTAAGATTATCGGGGGTCTGATGACTCTCCTTAGCGGGTTCTTTTGTTCCTTCTTTTGGGATCGTCCCTCGTCTTTCCGGTTTCTTCTTTTTCTTCCCCGCCGGAAGGGCGATGCTTTCAAAAAGGCTGACCTGCCCGCAGAGCTCCGCGATTTCTTCTTTGTCAATAATCTTTATGATTCCGTATTCTCCATCATAACCGGGAATCCGTTCCACCTTCCCCTGCCGCAGTCTCCGAATTCCCTCTTCAATGCAGGGACCCGCACAGCTGCGGATGGCTTCCAGGGGAATATCTCTCAAAATGGAAAATTCCGTCCCCAACTCTGCCAGCATGGCTTCATATTGCCTTTGAACTTTTACGCTGGCAGCGGATTTGTCCGTGGAAGCGGCAATCACTTCCGGCAGCGGCACCAGACTTTCAAAATGCCTGGCTCCCGGCTTTTCATAGCCTTCTTGCCGATCCGCCAGCTGTTCCACCCGGTGCAGTACGCCGATGGTAATCTTTTTTCCGCAGACCGGACATCGTCCTCCATACTGGCTGGTCTGAACAGGACTGAGACACAGGTCGCATTTACGATGTCCATCCATGTGGTATTTTCCCTCTTCCGGGAAGAACTCCAGGGTGCCGGCAAGACCCTTTCCCTCCTGCAGCGCCTGATACAGTCCCTCATAAGAAAGCTCAATATCCAGAAGGTTTGCTTCCCTTCCCAGCTTGACCGGGGAATGGGCGTCGGAATTTGATACCAGATGGAAGGAATCCAAGGCGGACAGTCTCCAATTCATAGGAGGATCGGAGGAAAGACCGGTTTCCAGTGCATGGATATGACCCGTCAGATCCTCAAAACATTCTTCGATGGTATCAAACCCGGAAAAAGCTCCGAACAGGGAAAAATGAGGAGTCCAGATATGGGCGGGAATAAAAATCGCCCTGGGACAGGTTTCCAGTGTGATTTCCAGAAGATCCCGGCTGTCCAGACCGAGGATCGGCCTTCCATCGGAATGAATGTTTCCGATGGCTTCCAACCTGCGGGAAAGCTGCTCCGCTTCCTCAAGGCCCGGCAGGAGAATCAGATTGTGGACTTTTCGGGTCTTTCCGTTTTTCTTATAAATGGAGCTAATCTCGCCGGATATCACAAAACGGGGCTTCCTTTCTTCCGCTGTCATGGATTCCCTTATTTTGAAGTCTTCTTTCAGCTGATACAGCCCATCTTCCGCTGGTGCCAGTTTGTCTTTCAATTCTCTGCGCCATGCCGGATGAGTAAAGTCGCCGGTGCCCAGGAGATCGATGCCCTTCCTCCTGGCCCACAGGTCAAGATATTCGGGTACGCACTCTCTGCTCGTTGCTCTGGAATATTTGGAATGAATATGTAAATCTGCGATATACAATGGGGTTCACCTGCTTTCTGAGATGTTTCTATTATACCCTCCGCCGTGCTGTTTTTCCACACGCGGCTCCGGTTCTGTCCCCGTTTTTTCCGCGGAAGTCCCCGCGCCTCGGATTTTCCGAAAGAAAAGAAGCCCAATCACTCCTAGCAGAACGCCCGCGGTATTGAGGAAAACATCATCAATGTCCACTACCCGGTTCGGGTATCGGGCGGCCATATTTTCGAGCAGCTGCAGCGCTTCAATCGAAACGGAGGAAAGCAGTCCCGTGAAAAACAGCTTTTTTCCATTCATGTCCGGCCGTATTAATCCCAGAAAAACCGGAACCGGCGCCAGCAGCAGGATATTGCCGAAAATCTGCACGCGCCAGTAAATCGTTCCGGCAAAAAGAGATATGGTCGTAAAAGGAATCGGCTGGATATTGCGGATTTCCTCTGCCGTAAAAAAGATATACGGATAAAGACTCCCTGTCCGCACGGGAAGCAGCGTGCATTGTAAAAGGAGCAGCAGATACCCTGTTGCCGCCGCGAAAAGAATAAATCTAGCGGTCGACTCATTCCGCTTCCTGCAGAATAAAAAAATCCCTATCGCCAGGAACAAGTAAAGGATCGCCATTTGTGTAATATTCAATGTAATAATCATAAGAACTCCTTGTTGCTATAGTAGCATTTTCAAATCCGGCCTGTCAATAAAGCCCCGGATTCTTAAGGAAGTTCTAAGAAGAAAACACCACACCTTTTCGGGAAATTGTCGGAAATTCATTCGGGAGATTGCAAAAACTGCAGTCCGATCCTGGGCACTTCTGGTTCCCCAGGCCGGGCTGCAGTTCTTCTTTTGCGTTCTTTTTCCTCGTTATCCTCTCGTCGCTTTGCCTGTCATTCTTTCTATATCCATGCGCAGAACGACCATTTTGTCAAAGGCAGATTCAATATACTCCATTCCCTCCTTTGGATAATCCGGGCTGAGTTTGTCCGCAATCGCCTTGATGCCCTTTTTCTTTTCCGCAGGATCTTCCACAATGTGAATGGTTCCGAATGCCGCCACCGAGCGGTACTGGGTGTTGAATTTTTCCGGCATCAGCTTGACGGAATCGACCACATTCAGGCACACGCTGCGGTTGCCTTTAATGTTTTCGAGCCGATGGCCTTCCGGAGCACAATGAAAATAGATGGCGCCGCCCACATAGACAAAATTCATAGGAGTGCCGTACGGCGTATTATCTGCGCTGATGGTGCAGAGTACACCATATTCCGCGCTGTTTAAAATTTCGATGACCTCTTCTTTCGCGATGGCTTTTTCTTTTCTTCTCATTTCCTTATCCATTTTTCTTCCGCCTTTCCTTACGTTTTCTTTTGTATAGCATATAGCAAAATTGGCAGTTATAAAAGCGCCAATTATTTTATTTTTACAGGATCCAATTTTCAAAAAAATACAGTTACAAAAAAGTGCCTACTTGTAGGCGACCCCTGACAGGCATACAATAAAACAAAAAACGGGAGGTATTATTATGAATCGCGCGGAATTTCATGTTGCGGACAGCTGCATCGGCTGCGGAAAATGTGTACTGGTATGCCCTGGAGGGGTTCTGAGCCTGGGAGAAGATCATAAGCCTAGGATCAGAATTCGGATGGATTGGGCACGGCTGCTGGCGGTGCGAGCATTGCCTGGCGGTATGCCCCCAAGGAGCGATTCGGATTTTGGGGCACAAGCCGGAAGACAGCCTGCCGCCAGTTTCCCCGGATAGCGCCGCTCCTTTTATGGATGCTCTGATCGCCGGCCGGCACTCACACCGCAGGTATCTTGATCGCAATGTCGAGAAAAGCATCATCAATGATATGGTCGCTCGTTTGGGGAACGCTCCCAACGGCAGCAACAAGCAGCAGGTGGAATTTACTTTAATTGATGATAAAGAGCAGATGAAAATCTTTCGCAGCGCCGCTTATAATCGGATGACTGAGCTGGCGGAGCAGGGTGTTTACCCGGAAGGATTTGAAGGAATTTATTATGAAGATATGAAAAACTGGGAAAAAACAGTACGCCCGGATATGCTCCTGTGCGGCGTTCCCCATGCTCTCATTCCTCACGCACCCATCGGCAGCGGCGAGTATCGGGCCGACGTTCTGGTCGCGGGCACTTATTTTGAACTGCTTTGCGCTTCCCGGGGGCTTGGTAGCGTCATGCTGACCTTCCCCCTCAACGCGCTGAAACAAATGCCGGAAATCAAAAGCATGCTGGAGATTCCGGAAGATCATTACATCGGCATGATCATCGGCTTTGGATACCCGGAAATTGAATACGCCCGCGGCACGCAAAGACAGATCCCGCCGGAACGGATTCACCGCCTTACCTTTCGATAAATCTGCCGCTTTACAAAAAGCCCTGTAAGGGGGAAGATATTTGCACCTGACAGCTTGAAATGTCTCCCTCGCTGCAGACCGCGAAGCTGTATCCCGAAAATCCCTTTATCTGTTTCAGATAATATCGCTTGTTTTCTATCATACAGCTTCCTTTTGCAGTTTCAATCTCCTTCATCATAAAAAGGCCTTTTCCCATGCACTTTATCGCAGCTTCTTTCCGGCACCAGCAGTCAAAGAAATATCCGCGGCTATCCGTCGAGCGGCGCATCCGGTCGTACTCTTTTTCTGTCAGAGCTTCCTGTCCTACGCTCCATATGTCCCAAACCTGGGACTGCTTCTGAATATCGATCCCCACCGGAACCTTATCCACGGCGCAGACCACCCATTTTCCTGAGTGGGATATGCTGAAAAAGGCCTTTTCTTTTGAAAGATACGGTCTTCCGTATGGGTTGAACTCTATGTGTATTTGTTTCATTCCAAAGTATTTTTCAAGCATGACCCGAGCCAGGTTATATCCCAGAACCGTCCGGAGAGAATCCCGCCGGTATCGAAAGCGGCCTGCCTGCCGCTGTTTTTCTTTGGGGATCTTTCGCAGCAGGCTTTCATATTGTCCGCTGCTCAGTTCCGTCAGCTCTGCCGCATGGATCTTCATGGAGCGGCGTCTACAGACTGTTTTACATGGTACTTCTGTGTCAGAATGGTAAGAATATCTTCGTATCTGGAAATTTTTTTCGCGTCATTGAGGTCGATTTCAATATCAAATTCATCTTCCAGATCCGCCAGTATGGAGATTACCGAAAGAGAATCCGCTGCCCAGTCTTCCACCAGACGCGCGTCATTGCGAATTTCATTTTCATTCAGACACAGTTCTTCGCATACGATCTTTTTCACTTTTTCTTCCATCATTTTTCCTCCTTAGGTATTCTTTTCGATTTCATTGATAAACCGGTTTACCTTTTTTTTGAAAAGCTGAGGTTCTTCCGCAAAGCAGAAATGCCCGCTGGAATCAAACCCGTACATTTGAGAATTTTCCAGGATTCCATGTATATTCTGCGCCGCCGTCTTGTCTGCCATAGGAACATCGCATTGTCTTCCGTAAAGTACCAGTGCCGGTATCTGTGATTTTTCAAGCTTCTCACTGTAATCGTATTGATCCTTCGCGTTGTTTTTCATCATAAGAGCGTAGTTGATCGCACAGTGATCCAGAATTCCCACCACGTCCTTATTGGCGATATATTCACCGTAAAGTTCCCTTATATTGGCAGAAAACCACGCGTTGGCATATTTCTGGTTAAAAGGCGGAAATCCGGTCCTTAAATATTGGTCCGAATACACCGTATTCGTTTTACTTGCCAGGGAGGACACGAAAATAACCCCTTTTACATGTTCTTCATACTTTGTCATATATTCCATCGCTGTGACGCCTCCCCCGGAGTGAGCCAGAATCAGGATATCTTTATCAGGAGTAATTCTTTTTCTCAGTTCCTCTAAATCCTTCCCATAATTTTCGTATGTACAGTCGGACAAATCCGCTGTGTATTCGGATCTGCCCGAACACCTTCCATCAAACAAAACGACGGTCCGCTTTTTCGCCAGAAACCGGATATAAGGCTCTATGTATTCCGATGAAAATCCCGGTCCTCCCGCCAGTATGTATATGGGCGTCTTGTCTTTTTTCTTTCCATACACGTCATACCACATGATATGGCCGTTGATCGCGACGCTCTTTCCTCCCCGCGACGTATCGCAGTCCTGCTCCGCGCCCCGAGGTGGAAACATGGAAAGCATCAAAAGGGAACAAAGGATTGCCAGGGCAGCCAGACCTCCGATTACAAAATATCTTTTTCTGAATCTCATGGCCGCTCCTGTCAGACAAAGCGGAACACCGCAATCCGGTTGCTCAGATTTTTGATAAAGGAAATCTTTGATAACAGTTTGTAAATTCCCATCTTCAGATACATTTTATCTGCCAGATTCGTTTCCTCAATAAATTTAAGATTGGCATTGAGGTTTTCTACATCTCTGCCGCTTGAAACGCCCCATTGAAAGACTGCGCCTGTTTTGCTTACCGCGTCGGCCATATCCGTTTTTTTCACGATTTTTTCCGAAAGGAGTTCGAGGACAAGGGTGGCATTTGGAAATTGCCGCTGCATCATATGGATGACGCGCTTCACATCCTTTTCTTCAAAGTACATCAGTAATCCTTCCATAATAATGAGAACCGGCCGTTCTCCCGCGTCCACCTCTGAAGTCCAGCGCGGATCCAGCGCGTCGCAGCTTATGGAAATCTTGTTTTTATGGTGGGGAACAAGTTTTTCCCTTACCTCTATCACCTCTGGAAGATCCACATCATACCACGTTATTTTTTCATTGTTTACTCTGAAAAATCGGGTATCAAGCCCCGCGCCTACGTTAATACAGACGGCCTCCGGATTTTTTTCTATGAATCCCCTGATGTATCCGTCCAGAATAACGGTTCGCACGACAACACCGGTTTCGCTTTTCCAATCGCCTTTCTCCGTGGGAAAAATGTCTTTAATTTTTTCATACATTTCCACGGCGTATCTGTCGCTGATGATTCCATCTTCCCGCAAAGTCTCACGCGCTCTGGCCATCATCGTGATAAACATCGTTCGCTCCACACTTCCCAGTTTTAAATCTTCCTTACCGATCATTTCACCCTCCTATAGTTCTCCGCTGTCCTGTTCCTCATCTTCATTCCTATCCACAGGCAGTGTCACTGTTTTAAAATCTCTCAAAATATTATCCTTTACAAGCGTCTCTATGACTTTTTCCGCATCCAGCACTTCACAGGCCCATGATACACCTTCTTTACATCGATTCTCCAAAAGATGCTCCGCCGCCAGCGCGGAAACGACGCCGCAGAGCCGATAGGCTTCCTCCACCTGGCAAAGGGTTGCTTTCCTGATTGGTTCTCCATTTTTGATTCCGGTCAGATCATAGAGAATGGAATTGAAAAGCGGCCTGGTGTTGGCGATGGCGTCAAACATGACCATATATTTATCCGTGAGAGCCTCCAGAAAATCTTCCTGATCAATACGGTCCACACTTTCAAAGAGTGTATCCAGTATGTTCATCGTTTCCATATCCGCGATCGCGTGATACCATTTCACCGCTTTTATCCCGCACTGCCCGGCCATCACGATGATTTCATTGCTGATATAGGGCTTTCTGTAAATTTCATCCCGAAATCCAGGCACTCTGTGTTTTTCTTCCCGGGGGACCTTATAGGATACGATTTTGCCATTTTCGTAGCAGGCATTTGCGTAACCCGAGTCTATGAAGCAGCTGCACAGCAGATCCATGAGGCTTGCTCTGCTGATTCGCTGTCTGCTGCCAAAGTAGCACTCTGCCAGCTCCACTTCATCGAAATCCCTGACCAGCCGATAAGGGATCAGGCCGGAAAGTCCCGCCTCAAGACCTGCTCCTATTACAAAGGAATTACGGGTATCTTTAAAAAGATCCGTTTCCCGTTCAATGTAAATACTTTCTCCGGATGTGTCGACATAATCAATGTTGTTTGCCGCCGCGCATTCCGCGACCCTCAGCTTTATTTTGGAGGAAGGGCCCGCGGAATTTATCACAAGATCACATTGCCGGCAAAAGCGGTCAAGGGATTCGGGATCGAAAATATCGGTTTTTATCCATTTTACGTTCTTATTCTCAAATTCACAGAAGCTCCTTTGACCTCCAAGAATCGAATACTTCTCTGAAAGATGGCGGATCACTTCTTTTCCTACCGCGCCGCCGCATCCTAAAACGCCTACTGTCTTTTTCATCTATTCACCTGTTAAAACTTCCACTATTTTTTCAACATTCGGAGTTTCCATACATGTAAAATGGTCTCCATCTATCCAGATTCTTCTGCCTTCTCCCGTAACAGCCTGCCTGGCGTAGTCGAGGCTTTCCAGATCTCCGGTTACAAAAAATCCGCTCTGGTCGCGGCACAGGAACGCGTCTACCCTGCCATCGTACTTTTCCGGCTCATAGGCCATGAAATCCGCGAGAATTTTCGCGAACATAAAATAAGAATTTTTAAAGACTCTGTCGTCAAAGCCTCCGGGCAGTTTGCTCTCCACCTGCCGGAAAATGTGATCCAGCCGCTCTTCCACTGTTTTTTCTTTCAGCTTTTTGCAGCACCTTCGAATCTCTTCCGGCACTTCTTTTCGTACGCACATCTCATCCGACGTGAGGAACCTGCCGTTTTTCTTTTCAAACTCCCGCATGGTGTCTTTAAACAGTTCATCATCCATATCGTACCCGCACTCTGCCATGTCGGCGCCATACATCTCCCCAAAACCTTTTTCAAAAAAGATATCGTTATCGAAATGACCGACAAAACGTTTTGTATCAATCGTCGTGACCCGCAGATTCTCAATTCCCGCGGCCTTCATCAGCCGCCCTGTCTCGATAGCGACGCCTCCACCGAAGCAATGTCCGATCAGGCTGTAGTTTTCCGCTCCCAGAGAGATCAGATACTCCGCGTTCCTCTTTGCCATGCAGTTTATGACTTCTCCCGGAGAAATCTTGAGGAAGCGGTCCGGATCTCCGCAGTGAAGCCCCACTACCGCGTCGGTTTCGGGGATGGCTTTTTTCAGTTTTTCAAAGAGCGTCTGATAAATCGGCATCGTAGCCGTACCGTTTACGAAAAAGGCCCATACATTTTCCGGGGTTTTCGTTCCTCTCTGATAGATCATAGCAAAGTGAGGGCAGTCTTCGGCCGGTTTTATGCTGTCGATTGCCGACGCCAGCTTTCTGACCGTATTGTTTTTCAGCAGAAGATTCATAAGATCGTTCCATTCCACTTCCCGGGCCCTGTCTACTTTGCCGCGGATTTTGGTGATCGCCATGGAGGCGAGAAGAGAATCCCCTCCCAGATCAAAGAAGCTGTCTGTTACGCCTGGTATTTCGTCCAGTTCAAGGACTTCTTTCCAGACAGCGGCGATTTCTTCTTCCAGTTTTGTAGCCGGCATATCCTTTGAACCGGATCCTTTTCTTTTTCTGCCATCCTGCGTTTTGCTTTTCAGCGCGTTCTTATCGATTCTTCCTTCCTGGTTCAAAGGAAGTTCCGAAGATACGGTGAGTTTGCCCAGTTTTTCTTCCGACGGAAGTTCTTCGCGGAGCAGATCCCATACCTTGTCCGTCCCCACATCCTTGTACCCGTTCCGGTTATGTACCGCGTAATATTTCAGGTTAAATGCCGCAAACGGGTCATCCGGCCGGGGATAGGCGTCCGCAAGCTCCAGGCCCGCCGCAGCTATCATCGACCTCCATTCCTCATCCGTAAAGAAAATCCTCTTATCTTCCCGCCTTGTATCCTCAATGGCCCCGTGGTGAAGCATCCCTTTTGAGGCAAGCAGCGAAGCGGACTCGAAGATGCAGTCAAGGAAGATCATACAGCCGTTGGGTTTTAGCGCCTGTTTTACTTTTTTCATCGCCTCAAAGCCGTCTATCGCGTTATGAAACGTGTTCGCGCAGACGATAAAATCAAAACTGCCCATTTTGAGGCCTTGTTTTTCATAAGGCTCATTCAGATCATAGATCCCGTAGTTTACAAAATCATATTGTTTATACTTGGCTTTTGCTTCCTGTAAGAAGTACTGGGAAATATCCGTAAAATAATATTCCACATCCGGATAGTCCGCCAGAAACGGAATCAGTTCATCGGAGGTTCCCCCTACTCCGGACCCCACCTCCAGAATTCGGATCTTTTCCGCTCCTTCCGCAGCCGTTTCTATGGTTTTTAAACATAGCCGGTTCAGCATTTTGGCGGCAAACAGGTCGTGATAAATCTCATGAGCGGTCTGCGATTCCCCTTTGGGGAACAGGAATTCCACCGGGTTGATCTTTCCTGAAATGCTGTCCGCCAGTTTCTCTGCGGAAGAAAGAAGATAGCTTTCCATTCCCTTATATCCCGGGTTTTCTCTGGCAATCCGCTTTGCCCGGTCCATAAGCTTCCGGTAGCGTTCCTCCACATCCGTCATGGCCGCCCGGTATTTTCCGTTATGTTCCAATATGCAGCCTTCCCGTTTCAGGGCTTTCAGCCACCTTTCCAGGAGATATCGGTAATCCGGCGCAGCCTGCAGCATAATTTCAAGTTCTTTTTGAGAATAGGTCTCCCTGTCCGATAAAAAGGCGCCCGCCTTTCGAAAGGTTCGCATGATATCAAGAATCGCGACCTCATTGGCAGTCCTGATATCCGCAAGCATACTGTCCCATTGGACGGAATCGCAGAGCCTTGCCGCTTCTTCCCGGTTTCGCTTTTTGATTTTCCGGTCGCGCTCCGCGAAGTAATGAGGGTTTTCCTCTTTCTCCGGCAAAATATAAATATCCGCTTTTTCCCCGCTTATGACCGCGGCGTCTTCCGCTGCCAGATGTTCTTTTAAAATGTTCTCACATTTTTCCTCGTCAATCTCCGCGTATTTCAGTCTCCATTGTTCTTCGTCTTTCCGGCACTGCCGCAAAGTATCTTCATAAAACAGCCGCTGCTTATGTGGAATATAATCTTCCGCCGGTTCGCGCCACAGTTCTTCCTTTTGGGAAAGGGCTTCTATCATCTCGCAAAAGCTTTCAAACATAATATCGGCAACGGTTTCATCAACTGTCCCTTTTCTCAAAGTCCATATTACCGAAAGATTTCCCGCGGATTCTCCTACCTGGCAGTCTATAAACACCTGGGGAGTCTGGCTCGCTTTGTAGGTGACCTCTATGTCGCTGCTGTCAAGGTTTTCAATGCCAAGGGTGCTGGTGTAGACATAGGGCATGAGGACATCGTATTTTTTCCTCCTGTTCCATTCTCTTAAAACCTCGATTCCGCTGAACGCCCTATGCTCCATATCCTCCCATAACCGCGTTTGCAGGGTTCTGGCGTTTTCCACGAAACTTTTTTCTTTCTCGCGGGCGACCTCCAGTATCGTATTGCTTGTGAAATCTCCTACAATACGGTTGATATCCGGATGATAATCGGGTCTCATCATGAGTGTCACGTTGATACAAAATCCGCTGTTTACGCACCAGGTGTCGAGCACATGGGCGTAGACAGCCATAATCGCGGACGACGGCGTAATCCGGTTTTCACCGGCGTTTCGGGAAAAGGCCTTCCACCGCTGGCGCTCAAGGCAGAAGGATTTTATCGCGAAATCCGCTCGTTCCCCGGATGTCTGGCTATCCCCCGGAGGAAGATGAGGCATATCCGGCAAACTCTCAAGTCTTTTCAGCCAGTAGGCTTTATCCTCTGTTCGTTTTACTCGCATACTCGGCTTGTTTTTCACAGCCTCATCGAACAGAACCACATCCCGGAAGGTTATGCGGGGAGGCTCCTTTTCCGAAACCCTTCCTGTATAAAAATCCATCAGATCCTTTAAAAGGATTCCCATGCTTACGGAGTCCGCAAGCAGCATATCCATAGAAAAGTGCACTACACTTTCTTCTCCCGCTGTAGTGATAACCAGTTCGTACAAAAAAGGGTCCTCGATATCATACACTTTCTGTTCCAGCCTTTTTCTCGTCTTCCATACTTCCTCCTGCAGATTTTCTCCTATCCTTTCCTCTATCTTTGGATAGCGAAAGTCTTTTACGATTCTCTGATAACCGTCTCTGGTAACAGCCGCTCGCAGCATCGGATGCCGATGGATTACCTGATGGAACGCCTTCTGCATTCTGTCCCTGTCGCACCTGGGAAGTTTCACCTCCACATAGGCGTGGCATCCGATCCCGCCGTAATCGTAAAAATCATTTCTTCCCAAAAGATAGGAGGATTGCACTTCCGTAAGGAGAAAGGGCTCGTACTGATGAGCGGTATCCGGCGTTATGGTCTGCCGTTCCGCTTTGTTAATATAATCAATGATCGTTTCTCTCTTACTTTTTACTTCATTCTTTAAATCTTCGGTGAAAACGCCTTTTGGCGCTTTGAATCTGAGCTTCTCACCTTCCACCCACAGGAAAATTCCTTCCTCGCAGCATTTTTCAATTATGTTTGCAATGGCTGTTTCTTCTCTCATAATGGTTCCTTTCCTAATATCGAATTGATCGCGCCAACCACATCTCCCGCGCAATCTTTTATAAACATATGCCCGCTTTCAAACTCATACGTTCCAAAGGAGTTGTGGCCGTATTTTTTCCACTGCTCGGCGTCCTCCTTTGTGACGCTGTCGTATTTGCCATAAAAGACATGGATTCCGCCGCTGTAGTCGATATCTTCATAGTGGTGATGGTAGCTTTCTACCAGCCTGTAATCGTTTTTAAACCGGGGCAGGAAGTAATCTCTGATTTCCTCGCTGAAAGCTTCCGCCGGGGTATCTCCCATTTCCAGTATTTTTTCTATGAACTCCTCGTCCGGAAGACCGCTGATCGCTTCCTCCCTGGGAAGCATGAAGGGCGGGGTATTTCCCGAAAAGAATACATGAATCGGCTGCGGCATCTTTTTTCTGCAAAGTATTTTTAAAATCTCGTACGCGATCCAACTGCCCATACTGTGCCCGAACAACGCGTATTCCTCTCCCGGTTCGATCTTTTCCGTGATCGAGCCGTAAACATCTTCCAGAGCGTCTTCCCAGTTTTCATACAAAGGTTCCGCGGCCCGGACGCCTTTACCCGACAGCTCCACAGGAACAAGCTGAATGTTCTCGCGCAGAATAGGGTTCCATCCGCTGTAGACAGACGCGGAGCCTCCCGCGTATGGAATACAGAACAGTTTCATTTTAATCAACCCTTTCTTTTATCCTCTTTTTCATCTCATCAAATCTGCTAAAACGGAATATTTCCCTGGCGGAAAGTTCCGTTCCGAACTCCTTCTGAATTTCTTTCGGCAATTGGAAGGCTTTGATGGAGTCTCCGCCCAGTTCAAAAAAGTCATCTCCCGGATGCCGTACCTTTCCATCCAGAACCTTTTCCCATATTTTTATGAGACGGCGATCCATCTCGTCAAAGGCGGAGATTTCCCGCTCTTGCTTTTTTTCCTCCTGAGGGATTTCCTGTAACATGTATTTTTTTATGTAATTTTTACGCCGATCGAGCCCTATATACACGGAACACGCCTTTGCCCCCAGACACCGCTCTATCGAAATTACGCCGGCGTCTCCTTCAATATCGTAAAACCCCTTGTTTCTTCCCATATCTTCAAATCCGCTGTCATAGGAGAGCCCTGTGTTTTTCCATGAACCGGAATTTACGCAGAGTATGTTTTCCCCTTCCTGCTGTTTTGCTCTCGCGAAAGCAGGCAGAAAGCTGTTTGCCGCAGAGTAGGCGCCAAAACTTGCCGTGCCGAAAAATCCATTGGTGGATCCGAACAGAAGAAGTCTCACATCCTTTCTGTCCGCGGCAATCCGGTACAAATTCCGCGTACCCGTTATTTTCGCCTCGAACATCTCTTCATAGAGTTCCTCATCGCAGTTTGCGATGAGCCTTCTCTCGGCCTTCTGCCAATGTTCCTTCAGGTTTCCGACGCCGGAAAGGTGCAGGATCTCGCTGATACCCATTCTGTATTTTTGCTCGTATTTTTCCACAACGCGTTTGATTGCTTCATAGTCAGCCACATTGGCCTTTTCATAATGGACCGTTTCCGCAATCTGTTTCAGAAGACAAAGAGTCTGGCGATATTGAGAATCTTTCTCTATATCACGTCTTCCGATCATTACGATTTTCGCCCGATAGAAGGAAAGCAGATAACGACAGAGCAGTCTTCCGATTCCTCCCAGTCCTCCCGTTACGATGTAAAGCCCGCCGTATGTAAATCCGCCTTTGCCATCATCGGAATCCATGGCCTCCAGCTTCAACTGAAATACGTCTTCTTTTCTGACTGTAAAGATCCCGCTTTGCGCTTTGCCGCGGCGGATATACGACACTGCCGTTTTAACGGAAACCGGGTCTGAAAAATCATCTATATCCAGGAGCATACACTTTGCGCCGCACTCTGCCTCAAGGCATTTTAAAAAGCCCGCCTCCTGCCCTCCAGGAACGTCCCGCGGCTTCCTTTTCTCCAGAGGGTATCTGCTTTCCGTAAGACAGATAAGCCTGCCGCAGGGGATCTGACCTTTTGCTATTTTCTGACCCAGCGCCCTGAGCCGGGGAAAGTCTCCCTGAAAGACGATAACGCCGGAATCCGCCGCAGTCTCTGCCAGCCTGGCAAGTTCTCCTTTGAGATAGTCATGGCTAACCGTCAGGTGCAGCGCTTCTCCCCGCCCGCGCTCTGCGAAGCGCTCCTTAACAAAGATTTCTTTCAGAAACCAGTCCGGGATCTCGGTTCGCTTCATCTTCGCTTCCTTTTCTCTCATCGCCTCCTGGATATCTTTAAAACCGCCGTCTTGGTACTTTTTCGCAATCCGGGCCCGCTGTATTTTCTCAAGATTGGATTTGCTGACTTCTTCCTGGGGCAGAGGGATCGCTTCCGCCAGATGAATATGCAGTTTTTTCTTTACTTCTGCCAGTACCTTCCGGCGCGCGTATACCGGCTCCGTGTGGCTTTGCGGTGTAAAAAAGGCGATTACCTGTTCGGCGCCGTTTTGATCAACGCACTGGCAGACAGCGACATATGAGCTTCTCACTTCCTCCAGTTCGCCGATCAAAGCTTCGATTTCCGCATTAGCGTAGTTGAGGCCGTTCACGATCACCACATCTTTTTCTCTGCCTGTCAATATTACGCTTCCCTCTGACAGGAATCCGGCGTCGCCTGTATTGAACCAGCCGTCTTCTGTGAAAACCTTCTCGTTTTCCCCCGTGTTTTTATAATAGCCCTTTGTAACCTCCTTTCCCCGAATCTGAAAAACGCCGACTTCTCCATCTTTTAGAGGGACGCCCTTTTCATCCACGATCCGCACATCGATCCCCGGGAGGGGCTTTCCGATTTTCGTAAAGGTTCGCCCTTTGTATTCCGCGGTCCCACCGCTTCCAAAGTTAAAGTCATTGTTATAAAGAACTCCCGAGCAGGTTTCGCACATTCCCCACGCCGGCTGCAGAGCGCATTCCCTGAGCCCGAATTTTTCAAAAAACCGAACAAATTCTTTTCCGGTCCTGGCGTCTACCATTTCGCCGCCGTCCAGCAGATTTACGACGGACGACAGATCTCTTGGAACGGTTTGTTTTTCCGCTTCCTTTTTCAGAAGAACGTACGCGAAGTGGGGCGCCCAGGACCAGTTGACTTTAAATTCCTCAATCAGATCGAGCCATCTTGTGATATTTTGGAGAATATATCCTTTTTCCACCTGAATCTGCTCTCCGTAATTGCTGAGACCATTCAGATGGGCCATAAAAAGCCCTCCCGGATGTTCCAGAGGCATCCAGTTTAAAAAGGTCCTGTTTTCATAGTCAAACACTTTTTTCAGGGCATTTTCCCTTGATACTGCCGCCTTATTGGTCTGCATCACACATTTGGGCGTCCCGGTTGTTCCGGAAGTCAGAAACAAAAGCGCCGTATCCTCCGGCGACAGGTGCCTTTCTTTGGGCAGAAAGAACTCTCCCCCGGTTTCCCGCCCGCCGCCTTCTCCGGTATGTATCATGTGGCTTCGCTCAATCCCTGTTTTCCCGGCAAGCTCCAGATAGGCTCCATACATCGTCTCCGAGACTATGATTTTGGGCTTATCAAGATGAAAATAGATTTTTTTCAAAGTTTCGCCTTCCGCGGGGGCACCTGGAATCTCCAGGGCGGGATTCATCAGAACCGGAACAAATCCGTAAAAAATACATGCCCAGAAATGAATCAGGAATTCCTGGTCATCATATATCTGAAAGATTAAAAAATCCTTCGGCCTGCACCCTGAATCTTTCAGGAACGCTCCCCTGGCGACTGCCTTTTCCGCGATCTCCGCGTAAGTAAGCCGGTTTCTTTGGCCGTTTTCACGGATAAATGTGATCCCCTTTTGGGGGCATTTGCCAAGGACTTTTTCATATAGGTCGATTAACATTTCCATTTTTTCACCCGTTCTTTCCTTTTCTTATCCTGTAAAATACTGATCCAGTTTTTTCACGGTGTCGATATAACGATCCCTCTCATGAAGAAGAAAATAATGATTTGACTGAAAGGGAATGTATAGGACCTGCCTGGTTGAATAAGTCAGCCATTCCCCAAGTTCTTCCCTGGGGGTTTTTCGGTCATTTTCGGAATAAAGCACCGCCATATCAACCGGAAGGCATGACGCCTTTTTAAAAGAAAAATCCTCGTATACCTTTGAATCGGCCCGTATGATGGGGATCATCATCTCTAGCATTTCTTCCTCTAAGCTGTCGCCGAAAAATCCCCCTTCCCGGATCAGAAATTCAACAATTTCCGGATCGGATTTTGTCGAAAGCCGTTCCTTTTCGGCATTCAGGCTTCCATGTCCTGAGGCGATAATCGCCCGGGGCATTGGGAATTCTTCCCGCTTCAGAATCCTTTCAGCCACATACATGGCTGCCGCGGCTCCCATACAGTGCCCTCCGAGATAATAGGGGCTTTCCGCGCGCTCCACGTCGTTTTTGATCCTGCCGTAGACGTCCTCACAGAGTTCCTCCATATTTGAAAAAAAATCTTCCATGATTCGTTTGCCATGTCCGGCAAGCTCCATCACCGTAAATTTTATGTCCGGCGCAAACTGCTTTTTATAGCTGTTGAAAGTCGCGCCGGAACCTCCCGCGTAAGGGATAAAATAAAATGGTCTCATTGTGTCTACTCTCTTTCTTTCAGAACATAGGTGAGTTCCACCCGGTTTAAAGAAACTGCCGTTATCACTCTTACCGCCAGGTAAGCCGCCAGTTGAATCACCCCTATCTTGAAGATGTCTCCCCAGGAAAGGGTAAAAGGAATAAAGCCTCTGAAGGTCAGTATGAGGCTCGGCCACATCTGCTTCATCAGATAAAGATCCAGGGGGATGCCGATTACAATTCCCAGCGCCACCACGAAAAGTTTACCGTCAATAAACACGCTCCCCAGTTCTCTGTCAGAATATCCGAGAATTTTCCCGAGGGAAATGGAATATTTGTTTTTGTCAATCCCCATGCCGAATATGACAAACATTAAAATGACAGCGATTACGATAGCTGCCATCGTCATCATCTGGATGGTAGCCGCAGTCATTTCGTAGTATTGTTCCGCGCTTTCCACGATGTCATCTCTTGTCAGAACGCTAGAAATATCCGCTTCTTTCAGATCCAGCTCATGATCGGAAAAGTAGCCGTTATAATCCTTTTCTTTCTCTCCCAGCACGCGGTTTAACTGACCCATATCCATAAACGCGTAGAGGCCCGCGGAGTAGTCTTTGACGCCGCTTACCTTTAATTGATAGGTATTATCCCCTTCCATGTCGGTCAGCCTGATGGTATCCCCCTTTTTCAGGCCAAATTTTTCGGAAACCGCGCTTGACAGTACAATCCCCCTTTTCCCCTCGGTGTCGCAGTCGATATACGCCGAGTCCGCCCTGATTCCGTAGCAGGTGATCGTCATATTTTCTTCCGCCTGTTTGAAATCGTATTTGAATTGGGCGATCTTAAGCTTTTCGGCTCCTTTATCATCGGTTTTCGCGTGTGAGTTCAGCATATAAACATAGTTACTGGGCACATCCTGCTTCACATCCTCAATATAAACGCGGATACTGTCTTTCATTCCCATTCCCATAATCAGCAGAAAGCATGACAGGATCAATCCCACCACCAGCAGGAGATTATCCGCGACGCATTTTATGAGAATCCGCAGCCGGAAACGGGTCAGAAATGGAAAATGGCCCATTCTGACGCCGAATACCCGTTCCTTTTTCCTGTCGTTTTTCAAAAGAGCCAGAGGCTGCGCGTTCAGGAGCCTCATAAGACCGACGGTATTGATCAGCAGCACGATGAAAAAAGGAAGCAGTACAGCGGCTGCCATCGGCCCCGCTTTTTGCACAAGGTCCACCTCGGGGATACAGTAAAAGGAGTAAGCCGATGATACCAGCGGCTTCATCAGAAGATGGCTTCCGATCCCATATCCCACTACGGAACCTGCCACTGTCAGGATAAGAGGCAGTTTGATATAGCATCTCAGAATCTCGGCCGGTCTGTACCCTTGCGCGTAAAGGGCGCCGATTGATTTGCGTTCCCTCGCGATATCCGCTTTGGTAATGGCAAAAAGCAGAAAAGAGAGGATCAGCATGACTACGATTCCCAGGGCCAGGGCAGTGCTGTGGTCGCTTTCCAGCTTTGTAAAAATCCCCGTCACCCTTGTGCTTTCGCTGTTCTCAAGAAATCCAACCATAAGACGCTCCGCTTTCAAATAATCCCGCAGCTCCGAAATCTTATCCTCCTGCTCCTTTTCGCTCCAGTTTTTATCCCCTTTAAAGGCGTAATTATACACGATTTTGTCAGCGGGAAGTCTGTTAAAAGCCCGGGGTGCCATAAAGGCCAGCCCGAATTTACCAGGGTCAGAGCTGTTTGATGTCAGATCGGATATAATCAGAATATAGTCCGGGACGCAGCCCATTCCCTTTACGATATACTCCCGATCCGCGACTTTGACGGTTTCCCCTATTTTATAATCCCGGTTCTCCCCGTATTTTCGATCAAAAAATATTTCATTTCCGGAAATATCCGCGGATCCGGTCGTCTTTTCCAGCTTGTTTATCTCCTTTCTGACCGGAAATATCCGCAGGGTGCTTCCGTCGTCCTCATAATCGTAATAAAACTGTTCCTCCAGGTTGAATCCCATGTTTTCAATATATCTTTTCTGCTTAGCTCCCATGGCAACGGAAGTCTGAAAATCTCCATCCTCGACATTGTAAGATACTTTCGAGTCGTTCAGCTTTTCCAGTACGCTTACCGCCGCGCAGTTGTATCCGGTGACGATCGCGATCCCCACGACCAGGAGGACAAAAACCCCCGCGTATCGGAAGAAATTTCCTTTTATTTTTCTCGATATCTGTCTGTTTAAAACCATCCTACCAGTTTATATCCTTCGCTCTTTTTAATTCACGGTTCTTATAATCTTCCGCAACAACGCCGTCTCTCAATTTTATGACATGATGAGCCATATCTTTTATGTTTTCATTGTGGGTCACGATGACCAGCGTTGTTCCGTAAGTGCGGTTTATCCTTTCAAGAAGAAGTAAAATCTCCTTCGCTCTCTTATAATCCAGCGCGCCGGTGGGTTCATCGCACAAAAGGACATCCGATTTTTTTACAAGGGCCCTCCCGAAGGCAACTCTTTGCTGCTGTCCCCCGGAGAGCTGACTGGGGAATTTGTTCTGATGCTCCGAAAGCTCCAGCGTTTCCATAATTTCTTCCAGATCCATCGGGTCCCCGGAAAGATACGCGCAGCTTTCGATGTTTTCCTTTGCCGTCAAATCCCCCAGCAGGTTATAAAACTGAAAGACAAATCCCACTTCATTTCTTCTGTAGAGCATCCGCTCTTTCTTATTCATAACTGTAATATCCCGACCCTTGTAGAACACCGTTCCCTCATCCGCCGTATCGAGGCCTCCGAGAATATGCAGCAGCGTGGATTTTCCCGATCCGGAAGGTCCCAGGATTGTCACAATCTCGCCTTTTCTGATTTTAAAGTCAATCCCTTTCAGTACATCGGTTTTTCCTTCGCCCCGCCCGAAGGTTTTTTTCAGATTCTTTACTTTGTACAAATGTTTCATATTTCCCCCGTTATAATTCTCCGTCATCGAATTTGGAGTGTTCGGTTGTTTCTTCTTTCTGATACAGCGCTTGCGCGATTCCCGCGATGGATCCGCCGCTGTAAAGATCCGTAAGGCTGATATCATACCCTGCCTTTTTCAGGTTGTTTAGGATGACAACTGCTTTGAGGGAATCGATCCCCATTTCAAAAAAGCTTTTTTCATAATCCACCTGTCTGATTCCCGAGGTTTGCGAAAGCATCCTTCCTATATCACGCTCCGCCTTGTTCGCGGGTTCTGTTCTTGCGGGCTGCGCCCCCTGGCTTTGTCTGTTTTTCAGTTTGTTCCGGTCTATTTTGCCGTTCGCGGTAACGGGAAACCGATCCATTTTTTCGATAACAGAGGGGAGCATATAATCCGGAAGCTGCTTTTGCAGCAAGCTTCTTACTTCTGTTTCATTGAAGGAATCACCGCACTGTACATACAGGGCGATGCCTTCGCCTCCCCCTGTATTTTTTGTGACCGCTACAGCCCGTTGAACACCTTCCGCTTCCAGGGCACAGCTTTCTATTTCCCCGAGCTCAATTCGGTATCCGCGGATTTTCACCTGGCTGTCTATCCTTCCCAGAAATTCGACAAATCCTTCTTCGCGCAGCTTTCCGTAGTCTCCCGTTTTATACAGCCTGCCATATTGGGGGTGCTCCACAAAGGACGCGTCGGTTTTTTCTTTGTCTCCGTAGTAGCACGCCGCGACGCCGTCGCCCCCAATGTAAATCTCTCCCCTTACTCCAATGGGACAGGCTTTTCGCCATTTATTTAAAATATGGATCGTCTGATTTTTCAGAGGCATACCATAGGGTACTGACGTAATGTCCGCTTTTCGCTCCGTCGGATAATAGATCGACCATATGCTGGCCTCCGTAGCGCCTCCAAGGCTGGTAACCCTTGCGTTTACAAAATGATTTCGTATTTTATCCGGCAAATTAACCGGAATCCAGTCTCCGCTTAAATATACGTTTTTGATGGTCTTGTTTACAAACCCGTCTTCCACCACTCCCGTTACCATCTGCATGACAGCCGGTACCGAATTCCAGAAGGTAACTCCGTTTTCTTCTATCGTCTTTCGAATTTCCTCGGGGTTTCTCTGGTCCCGCACGATGCACAGTTTGCTTCCCGCTGCCAGCGCTCCAAACAGGTCGTAGACCGACAGATCGAATCCAAACTCCGCAAGGCACAGGAACACGTCTTTTTCGTTTATCCCACAACGTTCATTGATGTCAAGAATCGTATTGAGGGCAGATTTGTGATCAATGGCAACGCCTTTTGGTTTCCCCGTGGTTCCAGATGTAAAGATGATATATGCCAGTTCGTCAGGTTTTGCCTGGCTTTCAAATACGTTCCCCGGTTCTTTCGCCATTGCCTCCCGCACATACGCCGCGTCGGTTTTTACTTTCCCATCTGTTTTTTTCATTATGTACGCCACTCTGTCCCGGGGATATTCTTCGTTTATGGGAACATACGCCGCTCCGCATAAGAGAACCGCCAGAATAGCCGCCACCGTTTCCGCCTTTCGCTCGCCGGTTATCCCCACGCAGTCACCGGGCTTTACACCGTCTTTTTTCAGCTTTGCGCAAATTCGGTAAACAGCTTGCCCAAGAGTTCGGTAGTCCCATTCTTTTTCAAAATCCTTAACCGCGATCCGCCGGGCGTATGTTTCAAAAGAAGGCGCAAACAGATCGCACAGGGTTTGGGAATGTCTCTTCGCTCTTTCCTCTTCCCGCATAAACGTATGGTTATATGTCTCTATAAACCTTTCGGTTTCCTCGTCTACCGAGGCGGTCGGATTTTCTCCGGCCCGCGCGATGAGACGGATATACTGACGGAACATTTTCTCCAGCATCCTCTCATCGTACAGACCTTCCGGATAATCCCAGTTGACGAACAAGCCGCCATTCCTGTTTGTTACCTGGCAGTCCAGATAAACCTGAGGCGTCCTTGAAATCCCGTATACCTGATTGATTTGCTCTGCTCCGTGTTCCGAAAGCGCGCATGTGAAAACATAAGGCAGCACAGCTTTTGTGCCCAGCCTGCGCTTAAGAGCGATTTCCTTTATCAGGTTTACACAGTTATAATCGCTGTGTTCGAGAGCCTCCGCAATCTTACCTCCCATTACCTTTGTCTGGGAGATGAGATCTTCGTGCTCGGTCTGTGTGTCGACAACGATAAGTTTTGTAAAGTCTCCAATCAGTTTCGGTACATCTTCGTGATACAGATTCCTCTCAAACACGGTCATACTGACAGAAAACTCCTGGCTGCCGCTCCAAAAGGCGAGGGTCTGTGTATATGCCGTACACAGCAGAGCGGCCATGGTAATTTTGTTTTTTCGGCAAAAGCTCTGCAGGTTCTCGTATTCTTCTTTTCCGAAAAAATGCTCCTGACGCAGGAATCTGGGATTTTTTATGTTGGCGGGGTTTCCTTTCAGAGCCACTTCCGGAGCCAGGGGCAGAGTATCCGCCTTTGCCAGCCAATAATCACGATCCCGCGTATATTTTTCTTTTTTCCGTTCCTCTGCCAGAGCGCTCTGGTAATCCCGGAAAGTAAAGGCAATCCTGCTGCTTTCTTCCTCCGGATGATCATAATACCCCATCAGTTCCGAAAGCATCATCATTAATCCCGCTCCGTCTACGCACAGGCATTCGATTAAAAAACAGATTCGGTAAGCATCTTCTCCCAGCTTGAAGGCCTTGATTGTAAAGTAGGGCATTCGGGTCCTGTCAAATACCGATGTCCTCATTTTTTCTCTGTGCTCCGCCAGCGCCCGCTTTCTGTTTTTTTCCTCCGGTATGTCGATGATCTCGATTGTATAGGGCGGCAGGTCCTCTAAAATCTGCTGCGCCGTGTAATCTTTTATCACCGTCCTGAGGGCAGGTTGATGTTCCACTACCTTTTTCAGAGCAGCCTCCAGTTTTTTTATATCATAGCTGCCTTCGATCTCCGTGTAATACTGGGTTGTAAAGCCTCCAATCTCAAATTCTCCATTCAGTCCCATAAGGTATGCCGTCTGAATATCATTCAGTGGAAACGGTTCATAGGCGTTTTCCATATCCGGTTCATACCGGACCGTGACCTCGCGGCACGCCTCTCCTTTTGCTTCCGCGACGCGAGCCAGCGCCTCTATGGTCGGCGAGGAAAAAAGCTCTTTCAGATTGATATCCATCCCTTCTTTTCTGCACAGGGCCACGAATCGCATGCCCTTTATGGAGTCGCCTCCCAGTTCGAAGAAATCCTCCCTGACGCGGGGTTCTTTTATATTGAGAATTTCCTCAAAGATTTTCGATATGGCTCTCTCTGTTTCCGTTTCGGCAATCCGCTCTGTATCGGAAGTCTCTTTCCTTACCTGATTTTGTAAAACAGGGACATAGCTTATGTCTTTTTTCAGATCGCCGGCAGTGACCTCTTTTTCTTCCGTTATTTTTTTCAGGACTGAAAGAAGATCCGCTTCCACCTTTTCCATACATTCACGGGAATATTTTCGCGCGTTATATCGGAACACGACGCGGAACTTCCCCTGGTTATCCGCCAGGCTTATGGAAAAATCATAACTGGAATGGTTATACATTTTCATTCCCGTTATTTCCACGCCCGCTTCTTTCGCGCTGTCAAATAAAACCTCTAAATCGAAATTCTCAAAAATATACAGGCTTTTTATCCGTCTCGCGCAGCCGCTCAGATCGCTTACGGAGCAGATGGCGTACTTCATTCCGTTTAGGAAGTCTTCATTTGCTTTTTTTACTATGTCTGAAAAGACATCCCCTTCCCCGGCTTTTATTCTGACCGGATAGGTTCCCGAAAACATACCGGCGATTTTATCCGCGTCTTTCATCTGAGGCGGCCTCACTGCCATAACGTTTCCGAAAAGAATGCTGCTTCTTCGGTTATACGCGGACAGCAAAATCCCCCAGGCTCCCTGAAATACACTGTTTACCGTAACGGCTCTCGCTCGGGCGTATTCTTTGATTTTCTCCAAAAGATTCTGACTGACCGAAAAAGATGTTTCGGCGATTTCAAATCCCTCTCCCGGCAAATCTCCCGGCAGACCGCATGGTTGTTCTTCGCCGCCGATATAGTCCTCCCAGTATTTCCTGGCAGGCTCTATGTCCTGCTTTTCCAGCCATGAGACAAATCTCCTGTAGGACGGCGCAGGTACGGTTTCCGGCATTTGGCCCTTTGAAATCTCGTCGTATATCTGAAAGAAATCCTTTGCTAAAATGGCAATGCTATATCCGTCGATCAGGATGTGGTGAAAGGACCAGATATTGCAATATTCTTTGTCCGCGATTTTTACAAGGGCAACCCGTATCAGATTTTCCTTTTCAAAGTGAAATCCTCTTTTCCCGTCTTCCTCGAGGAACTCCTCCTCACTTTTATCTTCACAGTAAAAAAAGTCCGTATCGCTTTCTTTCAAAACCACCTGAACGGGGTTTTCCAATGTGGAATATACAATTCTCGTTCGGAAGATATCGTATTTCTGATTTAATCGATCGATGCTCTTTTTAAAAGCGTCCACGTCGATATTCCCTTTCAGGTAAAGACAGTGCCGGCCCGTGTATCCGCCGGCTTCGCCGTCTTTTAAGGCGTGAAACAGTAATCCTTTCTGTATCGACGTAAGCGGAAAAATTGATTCTATATTTTTCTTGTCCATTTGCGCTCCTTTATTTCATGATTCGATGGCTGCCAGGATTGCTTCCAGTTCCTCTTCCTTTACAGCTTCTCTTTCTTCTTCCTTTTCCTCATCCATCTCGCAGGTAAAGGCTGCTGCCTGCGCCAGCCCGCGAATCGTACCCTGATCATAAAGCTGGGCCAGATCAAAAAGGATTCCTTCCTTCTTTGCCGCTGTCGCCAGCTTTATGGCTTTCAGAGAATCTCCCCCCAGCGCAAAGAAGTTATCCGTAACTCCGATTTCCTCTATATGCAGATTCTCTTCCCACAGCTTTTTCAGGATTTTTTCTTTCTCCGTAGCCGGTTTTACATTTCCCCGCTTCTTTTGTTTCGCTACGGGAAGCGGAAGACTTCCCGTATCTACTTTTCCATTTGCCGAAAGGGGTATGTTCTCTATCCGGTATATCCTGGAGGGGATCATATAATCCGGAAGCCTGTTTCTGAGGTGTTCCAGCAGTTCTTCTTCGGCAACATCCGCCTGTCTTCGGGTTTTCTTTGAAACGAAAATATTCTGCCATGCCTCATCCGCAAAGTCGCCCTTTTCCACAGCCGTGGCAACGCTGGTAAATCCGGATTTCTCCAGTGTTTCGAGCCATGTTTCGGAGCTTATCATCGGACCGCCGCTGCCTTTTCTGAAATCTTCACACTTTGCCAGTCCTTCCAGGAGCCCGAAGCTTACCATCTGCGCTCTGGTGTTTTCGGTGGTTTCCAGTATCACAAGCGCCCCCTCCGCTTTCATAACTTCCTTTATGCAGGTAAGTGTTTTTTCGATGTTTTCCGAATCATGCATGGTATTGGAGACGATTACCATATCATATTCTCCGTATCGGCAGCCCTGGCTCTGCAGGTTTTGGTTCATATCCAAAACCATGTATTCCATGGTGTATTCCCCCAGTTCCTCCTTCGCCTTTTCCAGGAAAAAATCCGATATGTCCGAATATACGTATACATAGTCTCTGTCTTTTATATTCTCCAGGACTTTTCTGGCCGCGCTCCCGATCCCCGCGCCCAATTCCAGGATCCTGGCTCCAGGTTTTTTCACAATTTCTCCGGCGATTTTTCCCAGCAGAATATTCATGGCGGAAGACATGCGGTTTCCATCGTAAATGCTTCCGGCGATTTTCGAATCTGCCTGGTTATAGAAAATCTCCAGCGGATTTCGCTCTCCGGCAAGGATGCTCTCAAGATTCTCGCAGCACTCAAAGAAATAGGCGTCTATCTCTCTCACGGCCTTGTGGAAATCCGACTGAAGCAGCAAATCTTCTACTGCCTTTCTATTTTCAGCATCCGGTCTGTTTTCCAAAAGGACTTTCCCGTTTTCCAGGCGGATATATCCTTCCCGCTCCAGTTCGGCGATCCAGCATTCCACCACATCGGTATATTTCGCAAGTACCTTCTTATCCTCCAGAAAATCTTTCAGACTGTCCCATCTCCATGAATCTTCCATAAATTTGTACATGTACCATATGGCGATATCCCCTAACCGGTTCATGTGATCCCGCATTTTTTTAAAATCAATGGTATCTTCCCAGACGCGCTTTTCTTTTTCTATGATCTTCTTCAGCCTGGTTGAAAGGTTTTCATCCGCCTTATCCGCCGCTTGTTTCTTAGTGACAATATAGGCGATTAGTTCGTTTTCATGCTTTCGGAGGACCGCTTTTTCTATATTCTCCGCGCTCAGCAGTGTACTTTCGATTTCCCCAAGTTCGATCCTGTGACCGTTCATTTTTATCTGGCTGTCTCTCCTGCCGCAAAACTCCATATAGCCTTCTCGTTTTATTCTGCCGTAATCGCCGGTTCTGTAAATTCTTCCAAATTCTTCGTGGCTGAAAAAGGCGCTGTCTGTTTTTTCCCTGTCATTGTCATAGCCTTTCGCCACGCCCCGTCCTCCAATATAGATTTCGCCCAGAGTTTCGAGGGGCACTTCACGCCGGTTTTCGTCAAGGATATACATGTTCTGATTTGCCATAGGATAGCCATAAGGCACACTTGTAAGAGATCGCGTATCACGTTCGATCGGATAAATAACCGACCAAATGGACGCTTCCGTCGCTCCGCCCATGCTGATGATCCTGGCAGCGGGGAAATGGTTCTTTATCTTTTCCGGCAGGTCAACGGGAATCCAGTCGCCGCTTAAAAGCACAAGCCGCAGCGTATCAATTTGTTCCCCGTCCTCCATGACGTCTGTCAAAAGCCCCATTACCGCCGGAACCGAATTCCATATTGTGACCGATTCGTCTTTTATCACCTTCCGCACATCTTCCATATCTCTGGGATCCCGGGCGATATAAAGGGTCGCGCCTGCCGCGGCAGCCGCGAAGATATCGTATACGGAAAGATCAAACCCGAAAGAAGCGACGTTCAGCAAAACATCTTCTTTACTGACAGAAAATCTGCTGCTGACATCATGGATGGTGTTCACCGCGCTGTCATGGGTAATGACAACGCCTTTTGGCCTTCCCGTGCTCCCGGAAGTATAGATGACGTAGGCTTCATCATCGGGGGAAATCCCGATTTCGTGTTCAGGGCCGTGTTCCGGGTTCACGCGGCTGACCGTATTGGAATCTATGACTTTGACACAGTTTGAATGTTCCAGAATATATTTTTGCCGCTCTTTGGGATAGTGGGGATTTAGCGGTACATAGACGCCTCCCATTCTTACGATTCCCAGGATACCGGCAACTGTCTGAATGTTTCGTTCTCCCATTATGCCTACCCGGTCGCCTTTTCTGACGCCTTCCCTGGTTAAATATTCCGCCACAGCGCCTGAAGCCTGTTCCAGTTCTCTGTAGGTATATTGCCTTTTCCCATCCTTCACCGCAATATGATCGGGCGACATCGCCATTCCCTCTTTCCAGAAGGACACCAAGTTTGTTTTGACTAACTCTTGGGCAGAGTTATTGTACGCTCTGAGAATCCGCTTCTGATATCCGGGAACCTGGGGCGCCTGCTTTTCGTTTCCAAGACAGCTTATCAATCGGATATATTCGTCAAACATTCCGTCTATCTCCGCCTTTTCAAAATACGATTTTCTGTAATCCCAAACCACTTTGAGCATTCCGTTTGTCTCAAAAACCTGGCAATCCAGTGTAACCTGAGGGGTCTGGCTGATTCCGTAAACCATTTCCCCCAGAAAGTCAAACTGCTCAAATCCCATATTTTCAGAAATCATGCCGGTAAATACGACGGGGAATATGGCTGCCTTTCCGGTTTTTCTGCTCAGGTCATTCATGATTTCTATGCCATCGTAGTTTTTGTGTTTGAACGCACAAAAAAAGGCTTCGGAAACGATATTCAGGTATTCCTCCATGCTGCCCGTGTTTTTGGGAAGGGTAATGAGGACGCTTTCCGTGAAGTCGCCGATGATTCTGTCCATTCCCCTTTGTTTGCGGATGGAGCTTGTCATTGGAAGGTTGAGGGTAAACTTCTCATCTCCTGACCAGAAGCCAAGGAGGCAGGCATAAAGGGCCAGTGCCGCTACATTTGGCGTTACATTTATTTTTTGCAGATAGCTCTTTCCTTTGCTCCACGTTTCTTTGTCAATATAAAAGTGCCTCCTTGCAAAGCCCTCTCCATAGTTAGCGGAAGTATAGGGAAGCTGCGGGGCGGGGGCAATCCTGCTTTGATTGTTATTCCAGTATTCCCTGTCCCTCTGGTATTTTCTGCTTTTTTTCATATCTCTGAGATGCCGCAAATAGTCCGTATACGTTCCCTCAATCGCAGCGGCCCGGCCGTTTTCGTAAATATCTTTAATCTCACTGCACAAAACGACAAAGCTTATAGCATCCGAAACGATCAGATCGTAATCTACGAACAAACGGGTTTTCCCATCGGGCATTATGGCAAACTCAAAGCTGAAAGGAGGCCATGTTCCACATGGAATCAGCCTGTGGGAAAGCTCAGCGCGTTTTTTATTTAAAAGTTCATCAAGTTGAGATTCCGTTCTGTCTGACCAGTCCAGAACCTTTAATCTGTAATATTCCACTTTTTCCTTTATCGTCTGCGTTCCATTTTCGTTTATCACCGAACGCATGACGGGCTGCATCCTGATTACTTCGTTAAGCGCCCTTTCAAACCTTTCGGGCTCTAACTCAGTCAGGAACTCATAATAAACATGCGTAGAATATCCTCCAAGTTCAAAGTTCTTTTCCCTGCCAAGAAGGTACGCTCTTTGGATATTTGTCAGTTCCAGTTCTTTCAATGTCTACTCTCCCTTTTACATGAAGTCAAAAAATGAGCACCACAAGTTAGTTTTAGCTAACTAATGATACTCCTTATTTCTCCTCTCCGTCAAGGAGCAATGTTATTATCGAAATTTTTTATCAATTTCAGGTATCCTTCAAATAAAAATTTCCGGTTCCTTTCTCTCCACAAATTTCGTTTCCAGCATCTGCTTAATCTTCAGGATCGGCTCAGCGTCCCAGTACTTTGCCTGCTGCGGGCAGAGCTTCACGCAGGCGCTGCAGAGAATGCAGCCTGTATTAATCTGCGCCGGGTTTTCCCTGCTGATAACCTGCATGGGACAGTTTTCCGCGCAAAGTCCGCAGCCTGTGCAGGCCTCTGTGATTTTAGGCGTGAAAGGCATATCCGGCATCGGATCTTTATATGGACGGTTTCCTTTTACCGCCACTTCCAGACAGGCGCCCGTGCTGATTTTTTCCGCGGCTTTGATGCCCAGACTTTCTGCCGCCTGCTGATCCTCGGCGTCCGGCCGACCGGCCCCGACTTTCGCGGAATAAGAATGTTCCCCGATAAAGGCGCCTGCCGCCAGCACGGTAAATCCCCCTTCCGCTAAAAGATCCTGACCTTCTAAAAGCGCGTCTTCGTAATCCCGGTTTCCATAAACCGCGGCAAGTACCGCCGGTGTCGCGGTTCCTTTTAACCCGCGCAGAACGTTCTGCAAAACAGCTGGAACCCTTCCGCCGTAAACCGGATAGCCTAATACCAATCTATCATCCGCGCCAAATTCGTACTGCTTTTCCCTGGCCTGGGGTTTGGTCAAATCTACCGTTTTCCGTTCAAAGGTTCCTGTCCCGGCAATTCCATCGGCAATGGCTTGCGAAATCTTTCTGCTGGTGCCGGTAGGGCTGAAATACATGGTTGTTATGGTTTTCATCTCATCTTCTTCCTTTCCTTTACTCATTAAAATCGGTTTTAGCGAGCACTCTGCCTTTTTCCGCAATCAGGAACTGATGATCCCATTTGCCGGATACCAGTTTCTCCAACAACAGGTTGCTCCCCGGAACATAGATAAGCGGACAGTGAATCAGATCCGCGTTCCGTTTGGCGGTCTTTCTGTACTCGTCCGAATGACAGTCGTATACCCCGGTATCAATAATGTCCACGCTTTTGTAGCCTTTAAACCACATATCGAAGACCATCATTCCTTTCTTTTCTCCATAGCCCTCGACAAGCCGCCTTTGGATATTCTCCACAGATAAGTGTCCATCGGCTGTATCAGTCAGATAAAGATGCCCGCATTCTTTAAGATTCGCGTGCCAGCTCTGATCCGTATGCAGCAGCAGGGTGATACAGTCATCTACTTTGGGAATCACCATACGCCGTGGAAGGGGCTTGTCAGAGACGGAGCCTCCGCACAGTCCCATGGCCATCAGAACGGTATCCACCGTATCCGGCAGTTCTTCCATTGTCTGGAAAACCGCTTCATTCATTTTATCCGGCTCCGCGTGGAGCCGGCTGTCCAGTTCCACCACTTCATAGCTGGTTCCCGCTTTCTTCTGAGCCGCGTCAATGTGCCGCAGCAGAGAGTCACAGGCCATAATCACCGTGTTCATTTCCTATCTCCGTTCATTTCCCAGCGTTTTTACCGCCTTATACACCGTAAGTAGCGGGATTTGTTCCCGTCAATTATCCACGCCCTTGCGCCGGAACAGCCAGATAAAAATTCCGATGGAAACCACAATCCACGCCAGGGTGACCATGGCGGGGAACAGGGTTTCCTTTGACAGAAAATTCCCGTCTGTCAGCAGAAGAACCAGTTCCACTACGGTATTGCACGGCGTCAGATCCGCGATTTTTTCCGCCACGGAATTCATGTCGGAAAAAATCGTAGGGAAAAGGAAAACCAGCATCAGCGGAATCTCATATACCCCTGCCGTCATCTGATCCCTCGCCGCCAGGCCCACTGCCGCCCCCAGCACAATCAGAGGAACCGCCCCGATAACCGTTATCACAATAAACGCCGGAAGATACCTTACCGCTTCCCCCATCAGAAGGAAGATAATCACATTTGTAACCAAAAGGAAGAAGCTGGTCACCAGCATCTTCGCCATACAGAACTCGAACCCGCTGACATTGGAAAGGGCCAGAGTCCTCAGCGTATTCTTTTCCCGTTCCTCGGCGATGGATGTAGCAGGAATCATGACGGCCGTCATGGTCAGGTTCAGCGCCAGCACCAGCATCAAAAGATACGCGCGGGGCATAGGAATATCGCTGAACAGATATTTGTACAGCACCGCGAAAAACAGCGGAATGATCATACTGATCGATATGGATATATTTTTCAGGATATCTTTAAAATCCTTTTTAAACAAAATCTGAATCTTTCTTGCGGATATTCCCATTAAAATTCCCTCCCCGTCAGCTGTAAAAAGATTTCCTCCAGATTCGGTTCTCTGGAATGAATGGTCAGACAGTCGCCTCTGCAAATGGCATCGTAAATCGCCTTTGCGCCTTCTTGGTCCTTTTTTACCCGCAGGACTTTCCGATCCTTTGTCAGGAGCTGTACTTCATCCCTGGCAAATTGCAGCTTCAGATTCTGCGGCGTATCGCAGGCGATCAGCCTGCCCTGATTGAGAATCCCTACCTGCCGGCAGAGTTTATCCGCCTCCTCCATATTGTGGGTAGTAAGAAAAATCGTCGTTCCCTGCTCATTGAGATCCGTCAGCAGCTTGTGGATCTCCTGGCTTGTAGCCGGGTCCAGCCCGCTGGTCGGCTCATCCAGAAACAGAAGCGGCGGCTGATTCAGAACCGCGGCGGCCAGAATCGCTCTCTGCTTCATCCCCCTGGAACACTTTTTAAAAGGGCGTTTGCGCTCTTTTAAAAGTTCCACCCGCTGTAAAATTCCCTCTACCTTATCTTTTTTCACACCTTTCAGTTCCGCGAAAAAGTTCAGGTTTTCTTCAATGGTCATGCGATCATACAGGTTGCTGGTATCCGAAAGAATCCCGATTTCATCGTATCGGGATCTGGGTGTTTCTTCAATGGGATCCCCCATTAAAAAAATGCTGCCGCTGTCTTTTTTCAGCTGTTTGGTCAGCAGCTTGATGGTCGTCGTCTTTCCTGCCCCGGAAGGCCCCAGAAAGCCGAAGATTTCCCCCTCTGCCACATGAAAGCTGAGGTTCTGAATTTCAAAGTCCGGTCCCAGCTTCAGGCAGACGTCCCGCAGTTCAATAAAATTTTTCAAACTCTTTGTCTCCTTTCCCTCTTCTCGCTCTTATTATCCTAAAAAGGCTCTGGGAAAGCAAGCGTTTTTTGTCGCTGGTTAAAATGCCTGGAAAATGCTTCAAAAACGTGTCCAAATGAAATAACTTTTAAAAATTGGACAATTTTTGTGAACCTCACAAGTGACTCTTCGAATTTTTATTCTTACGATTGACTGTTCATGCACTTCGCCGCTCTTCGTGGAAAAAGGTTTATTGACTTTAAACCGCCCCCACATTAAACTATGTGTATCATAGACTGGAATTGTCAAAGGAGATACCGATTGACAATTACTCGGCAATTGGGAGAAAGGAGAACAAAATTGGAAGAGATGACGAGATTAGAACTGATGACATTGTTATTATCCCTTGAAGCACTTCTGGAAGAGGGGAAGAACGAAAAAGCGCTGGAAGTAATAAAAGAGGTTCTGGAAGAAGCCCGCAAAGCCTGACGAAAACCAACGACAAACAATACAGAGGCGGACTTGCCGCCTCTCAGTGGTTGGGTGGGGAGATCTCCTTTTATCGGAACTCCCCCTGATCTATTATGAATACACACTTCTCATGATTGTAGCTATCCAGAAAACGAAATCCCATCAAAGGTGAAATCGTCCGTGTTTTTCTGTTTGACAGACATGTCTTTCTTTCCTTTTCTTTTCCGTTACAATCATGTATTCTATAGTTATCATGAAATGGAAAAATTCACAATAGCTTTATGGAAAATCGAGTGTCAGCAGTTGTGGCATTGTTGAATTTTCAATATGTGCGCGCTGCTGGCTGGAACCGATGGAGTTTTTATGTTTTAATCATCAGGAGGAATGTTTATGGAAATCGGAGCGCAAATTAAAGCTCGCCGTCAGGAACTGAATATGACCCAGGAGATGCTGGCAAACAAGCTGAACGTTGGCAGATCGACTGTTTCTAATTGGGAAATTGGAAGAAACTATCCGGATCTGCAGTTAATTGTGTCCATTTCAGACGTATTGAATCTTTCACTGGATACGTTATTGGGAAAGGAAAGTGAAGTTGTGAAAGATATTGCCAGAGACACCAAGATTCGAAAATCTCAGAGCCGGAAAATTAAAATTCTGAGCGCTCTGCTCATTGTGGTGATTCTGGCCGGTTTGTTTGGAATTTATAAAGTAGTGGAATACCGGGATATTTCTTCACCGGAACAGATCCTTTCGCTTCAGGCCTATGAAGATCGCCTGGTGATCACCACAGATTTACCATTCTATCGGAGTGTGGTGGGATATACCATTGGAAACAGTCCGGATGGAAACGATACGATTGAACTTTCGTTGTCCAGCCAGATTGATTTATCTTTGGATCATCAGCAGAAAATAGTTGTGGAAACCGACAGTCTGGAAGAGGATATGGGAATTCGCAGCCTGAAAACGGTCGACATTGTGGATCAAAACGGAATCATCAAGACTTTTGAGCTTTGATTTCGCGCTAAAAAACCGGCCAAAGAACCGGAAGGTACAAGCGGAGCGGCGTATGATAACCCGCTCTTTTTTATTGACTTTAAACAATTCGCACATTAAACTAAAGACAAAGAATCGTCTAACCTTGATTGGAAAATATTTACATTTACTTTAAAATCATTTATACTGAATTTGTCGGTTAGAATTCCTGATCGACAATTTCCGGACAAGCGGAGAAAGGAGAAAAATATGAATACTATGAATATGTCTGAAGCTGCAAGACTAATTCTCGGTCTGCGAGCAGTCGGTTGGGACGAAAAAGACATCAATGATTTTATCCTTTTTATTGAAACTGGAGATGACCAATATAAACCAACAAGAAAATCTGCCGAGTAACTGACAGACATAAGCAAAAAATACGGAGACGGGCTTGCCACCGCCTCTTGCTTCATTTATCATTTTAATTGTAAAATATTTACATTTATCTTAAAATCATTTATACTTTACTTGTCAATTGGAATTCCAGATTGGCAATTACCCAGGCAAGTGGGAGAAAGGAGGGCATAATGGAAGAAATGACAGACAAGCAATTCGACAAAATATTAAAAATGGTGGCTATGATATTAGACGGCTGTAAAGATCTTGACGAAGCGAAAGCGAAAGTCAAGGAGTTAATTGAAAAAGAAAAACCTGCCGAATAACCGGCAGGCCTAAGCAAAAAATACGGAGACAGGCTTGTCACCGCCTCTCAAATAAAGTATAGCACAGCGGAGCGGGCCACGGCAACCCGCTCTTTTTTATCCCTCATGCCGGCAGTAACTCCGAGCCGCCAGGAAGAAAAAGAACGGAATCTCAACTGCCGCCGCGATGGCGATCACATAGGGCGACCAGACGCTGAAAGGTCCCGCCAGCAGAAAGGTGTTTCCCAGAAGCTCGTAGTAAAAGCTGTGCTGAATACCAAACCCGCCTGCCGGAAGCAGGCAGCAGAGCCATTGAATCAGGTTTCCGTTGCCAGCTATGGAAAGAATCGTAGGAAGCAGACACATCAGCAGTCCCACGACAACCGAAACCATCGCGGTCCGGCATCTGGAAGAAACCAGCATCCCGAATGTAACAGACGCTGTCAGACCGATAAAGCCGACGGCCACCGTCAGAACCTGAGCCTGGCCGGAGGTCAGAGGCGCGATCGAAGTAATATAATTATTGGTAAACTGAAAGGATGCCGCCAGACTGTCCCAGCCATAAATGGTATTTACAATGGCAAGGTAGATACCGATAAAAAGGCAGAACATTCCCGTGCTTATCAGCATAACGGCCAGCATCTTGGTAAAGGCCAGCTTAAGTCTCCCATTTTTTGTGCAGCGCAGGATGTCATCCGATCCATTCTGATAATCCGCCGAAAAAACGGGCGCTGCCAGCACCGCGCAGAAAAATCCCAATAGTACCAGGCAGAGCAGCAGATAGTCGCCGGCGTCGCTTTTGGCGTATCCATATACAAAATGCAGGGGCGTCTGCAGCTTTTCATTGAGAGCGGCGACTTTTTTCTGAACAGAGGGGTGCTCCGGATATTTTGCCGCAAGCTCCGCGGCAATGGTTTGCTCTCTCTGTTTGTAAAAATTAGCAGCTTCCCTGTCTGTAATCTCCGTCAGAGGTGTGGGAGAGCCGTCATGTTCCACAAAGACCTGCCGCACCAGAGCCAGGGCCCACCCGACAGGATACTCGATTTCCATATATTCTTTCAGCGGCGTATCTTCGCCGTATTTTTCTTCAAGAACCCGGTTTTCCTTTACCATCCGCGCGATCCGCTCTGCGGTCAGATCTCCTTCATAGGGTTTCAGCGTTTTTTTCCATTCCCGAACCGCGGTAAATCCGGTGACTCTTGCCTGATTTCCCTGCTCGTCCAGATAATAATATTCGGTAAAGGAGACAACCAGCATCGCCATCCCAACCGCCAGTACCAGAGAGGCTGCCAGCAGAATCCGTACCATACGGGCTTTAAACAGCCTCTTTAATTCCAATCCTAACATTCTTCTCATTTTTCTCCGCCCCTTTCTGAAAACAGCCACAGATACAGATCTTCCAGATGAGGCGCCGCCGGCCTGGAACCCGGCACCTGTCCTGTTTCCGAAAGATATCGTAGCAGTACCTGCTCCCCCTTCTCGCTTCGCACATTGACAATGGGAATCCTCCCTTCATATTCCGCGAGCTCCCTCGCTGTCAGTTCTGCCTCCCAGACCTTCCCTTTCACTGTTTTTACCAGCTCTTCCGTGGTGCCGACATCAATAATTTTTCCGTCTTTCATGACTGCGTTGCAGGCGGCAATATATTCTACATCCGGAACGATATGGGTGGAAATAACCACAATGCGTTCCCGGGCAAATTCGGCAATAAGCCGCCGGAAGCGGATTCGTTCTCCCGGATCCAGCCCGCTGGTAGGTTCGTCCAAAATCAGAATCTCCGGATCGTTGAGAAGCGCCTGGGCGATTCCGACCCGTCTCTGCATACCGCCGGAAAGTTTCCTCACTTGTTTTCCACGTACCTCCTCCAGCGAAAGCTGCCCCAGCAGCTCATCGATTTTTCGCTCCGCGGTTTTCCTGGAAAGCCCTTTCAGCCCCGCCATGTACCGCAGATAGTCTATCACCTTAAACTCCGGATAAAAGCCGAAAGTCTGGGGCAGATACCCGAAAACATCCCGGTACGCTTCTCCCAAATCTCCGATTTTCACTCCGTCATAGTAAATATTTCCCCGGCTGGGTGTCAAAATCCCCGCGATCATGCGCATCAGCGTAGTCTTTCCCGCGCCGTTAGCTCCGAGAAGGCCCCATACGCCTGGCGTAATCGTAAGACTGACATCATCCACCGCCGTCTTATCTTTAAAGGATTTTGTAAGATTTTTAATCGTCAGTTCCATAATTTCCTCCTAAATATTTCCACATGCGCCAGCAGGATTCCAAACACAATCACACATAAAACTCCCCAGACTGCCGCCGCCTCCGGCTCGAAAACCCACGGCGCCGTTTTATTCAGGAAAAACAGTATCGCGATCAGGCCTGCGCTGAAGCTCATACAGTAAAACAGACTGCGGGAGTTGCCGGATGCCCGCAGGATCAGAAAGCTCCCTGTCCAGACACAGAAAAAGGGAAGAAGCATATAGACCGCGGAAGCCACCGGAATCATCTCCCTTACATAGGCGGCAGCGAACAGTACCGCCAGCATAACCAGATTGCCCGCCATTGCCATGAGAAATCGAGCCGCCTGCAGCATCGGATACGACACACGAGCCGCGCGTTCCATTTCATACATGCGGTACCGCTGGGAGCGGTACAGATGCGGAATCCCCGCCATAGCGGAAACAACTGCCGCCGCGCCCAGGAGAAAACAAACCTCGCCGTGATCCAGTCCCAGTGCCGGACTTCGCAAAATTCCGTTTACCATCAGAAACAGCATCAACAGAACCGCCGCCTCCAAAGCCCAGATTTTTCCTCCCGCAAAACGAAGCTGGCTGAGAAGAAACGCCTTCCGTGACATAGCCGGCCGCACTCGTTTTTCTATCTGCCCGCATGCTTTTCGGGTCTCTTCCAGTGCTTCCCGGCGTGTCCATTCATGCCCGTATGTCCGCAGACTGCTTTCAAGCCTGTCATAAAACTCTTTCTTCATCCCCTTCTCCTTCCTGCTGATAAATTTTCTTTAATTTTTTCAGCGCGCTCCGCAGTCTGGACTGAACGGTACGCAAAGGGAGTTCCAGCACCTTTCCAATTTCCCGCATCGTCAGATCCTGGCTGAATCTCAGGATTACCACTTCCCGCTGCTCCGGAGGCAATGCGCGGATTAATTCCAGAAAATCCACCTGCCCTTCCGCTTGTTCGTAACCCCTCTCCATGTAGAGCATCTCGCCCGGAGGCTCTTCCCACCTGCGTTTCCGGTACAAATCCACGCATACATTTGCCGCGATTTTGTAAATCCAGGCTCTCACCTGTTTTCGGTTTCGCAGGGACGAAAAATGCCGCGTCAGCCGAAGAAAAGTTTCCTGAGCCGCGTCCTCCGCCGTCTGCCGATCCGCTGTATGCCACAGGCAGTACCGGAAAATGTCCGCGTAGTACCGCTCAATCAACTCGTCCAGACTGGAGTCTTCTTCTATTCTTTTTTCCAACAAGGCCTTTTCTCTGGTCAACCTGTTTTCCCCCTGTATTCTTTGTAAGCGCTTACTATATTATATGACGGGTTGAGACGCGCCAAATGATTTACCCGAACACAATTTTTTGAAATCCCCCTTGATCGCTTTATCAACAATTCCGCAAATTCAAGGTTTGTTTCACTAATTTCAACGGATTTACGTTCTTTTTTCGCAAAAAAGAAAAAAAGAAGGCTGTCAGTTCAGCCTTCCCCGTCAGATCATTGAAAAAATAGAAACAAATTAAGAAAATTAGTATTTGTTTCTAGTCCATTCGAATCGCCCACTTGAGCATACCCGCTTCCTGCCTGCGAAACGCCTGGTAAGCTTCCAGAATCTGCTCAAAGGATGCTCTGTGGGTAATGAGGATTGAAGGATCCAGTGTACCGGACGCAATCAGGCTCATAATCTCCCCGCAGTCGGCAGCGTCCACGCCCCCTGTTTTAAACACCAGATTCTTTCCGTACATTTGCGGAAGAGGCAATGTCTGGTTTTCTTCATACATCGCCACAAGGCAGACCACTGCCGCAGGGCGGGCCAGTTTCCACGCGGTCTGGAACGTATCTTTTCCGCCGGCTGCTTCAATTACAACGTCCGCGCCGCCACGATCGGACAATTCCCGAATCGTTTCCTCCACGTTTTCGTTCCGCGGATTTACAACCACATCCGCAAGACCGTGCCCCTTTGCGAAATTCAGCCTGTCTTCCTTCAAATCGATAGCGATTACCCTGCCCGGCTTTCTCAATTTCGCCGCCATCATGGCGCAAAGACCGGTAGGACCGGCTCCGATGATTGCCACACAGTCTCCTTCTCTGATTTCTCCAAGCTGGGCCGCCCAGTAACCGGTGGACATAAGATCCCCTGTAAACAGCGCCTGTTCATCGGAAACCGAATCGGGGATGAACGTCAGTCCGCAGTCCGCATAGGGAATCCGCGCGTATTCCGCCTGTCCGCCGTCAATCCGGCATCCCAGCGCCCAGCCGCCCTGAGGATCGGTACAGTTGTTGACCCATCCGTTCTGGCAGTAAAAGCACTCCCCGCAGAAGGTCTCCACGTTGACCGCGACCCGATCCCCTGGCCGCATGTTTTTTACCGCCGAGCCTGTCTGTTCTACCACTCCCACAAATTCATGGCCCAGGATCACATTTTCCTTTGCCCTGGGAACCGCTCCATTCAAAATATGAATATCGCTGGAACAGATGGTGGTAAGTGTCACTTTGACGATGGCGTCCCGGGGATCCAGAATCTCCGGCTTTTTTCGTTCTTCCAGCACCGGATCCCCATGCCCTTTATAAACAACCGCTTTCATACTACACCCATTCTTTCGCGTATTTCTGTATATCGAATACCTTAAACTCCACAACTTTGTACTCCTGGACACCGGCTTTCACAAACGGATCGCTGTCGCAGAAATCCTCGATTTTTTCCGAGTCCTCCAGCTTAATCAGAATGATGCCGCCGTCCCCGGATGCTTTCGGGCCTGATGTCAGGATCTTTCCGCTTTCAAAAAACGGTTTCAAGTAAGTGTGATGCGCGTCCAGCGCTTTTTTAAACTCCAGCCCTTCGGGGCGCCCTTCTTTAAAAGTTCCTTCTAAAAAATAGTATTTCATCCTATAACCTCCCTGCCTTTACTTTATCATATTTCCGAAGAAAATACAGATATTAAATTTATAACCGGAACGCCTGACCGCTCCATACCGCCCTCAATTCTCTTGACATTAATCACAAATCTATAGTACCGTATAAGCAATCATAAAAGGAGGTTGAAATCTATGCCGGAGCTTCCAGAAGTCGAAACCATAAAACGGGTGATTGAGCCACAGATTCAGGGGCGTTCTATTGAAAACATTTTCATACGCCAGCCGGCTGTTATCGCCCACCCGGCAACGGAGGAATTCCACAGCCAGCTTATCGGGCAAATCATTTCCAGGATGGAGCGCAGGGGGAAATTTTTAGTTTTTCTGCTGGACAGCGGCGATCGCATGATCCTGCATCTGCGTATGACCGGCTGCCTTCTGCTGACATCAGCGGATCTCCCGGAAGAGTCCCATACCCACCTTACATTCCAATTAACCGGCGGCAGACAGCTGCGTTATTCCGATACCCGCCGATTCGGCCGGTTCTGGTTCCTGAAAAAAGGAGAAACCGATACCTTCAGCGGAATCAAGAAGCTGGGAAAAGAACCCTTTGACCCGGAATTTTCTTCGGAATATCTAATGGAGCGTTTGGGGAAGCGCAAGAAATCCATTAAAGAATGCCTGCTAGAACAAAAGGTAATCGCCGGCATTGGTAATATCTACTCCGATGAGATTCTGTTCGCGGCGCGGATTCATCCGGCACGCTCCGCAAGCAGCCTGACTTTGGGAGAATGGCAGCGTCTTGCCGCGGCGATTCCGGAGCTGTTATCTTTCTTTATCGCTAAAAATGAAATATCGCCGGAGGAATACCTTTCCTCCAAAGGAAAAGATTACCGCAATACGCCCTTTCTACAGGTTTACGGCAAGGAAGGCTCCCTTTGTCCGCTCTGCGGCGAACGCCTCCAACGAATGGTAATCGGCGGAAGAAGCAGTGTTTTTTGTCCTTCCTGTCAAACAAAGGGGCTGTCGCATTAACGGGAAATGACTGTTAGTGTGACAGCTTTTTTGTGT
>JAHZHL010000034.1 GCA_019420305.1 Bacillota bacterium
GAACTGTCTCTTTTTATTTCTCTCTCAAAAATTCCACAATTATTTTACACTATCATCTGAAGGTCTGCCCGCTTGCTGATTTTTTCATAATTTCCAGTTGACGCGGCAGGATCCGGTAAAATATAATAAAGCTGTCAGTTAACGCAAATTGTGTGTAGATAAGCGGATAAGAAAGCGCTTATTGGATTGGAGGTTTTGAAATGGTTGTAACCACGACAAACGCGGTAGAGGGAAGAAAGGTAGTAGAATACAAAGATATTGTGTTCGGCGAAGTAATTACGGGAATTAACTTTTTCAAAGATATCGGAGCGGGGCTGCGCAATATGTTCGGCGGTCGGAGCCAGGGATATGAAGACGAGCTCTGCAACGCCCGCAATGAAGCGTTGGAAGAAATGAAGCGGAGAGCCGCGTCTTTAGGCGCTAATGCTGTAATCGGAGTGGATATTGACTATGAAGTGCTGGGCTCTGATAACGGAATGCTGATGGTAACCGCTTCCGGCACAGCGGTAACCGTGGAATAAGCGAGGAGCCATACATAAATAGCAAAGATAGAGCGGCACAAGCAGAGAGAAGAACATGCTCTGTTTGCGCCGCTTTTTTTTGAAAAAAGTGTGTAACAAAAATCGGTGTGTATTCGTTATACAGGTGAGAGGGAAAGCGATGGAAAAGAAAGAACTTGAGAAGCTTTACGGGCTTTATTATGAACGTGTGTATTCTTTTTTAAGAAAGCTCTCGGGAGATGAGAAACTTTCAGAGGATCTGGCTCAGGAAACCTTTGTGCTGGTTTTGCTGAAACTGCCGGAAGAACCCGACTATATCGCTCAGTGGCTTTACCGGGTGGCAAGAAACCTTTATATTGACTGGGTGCGGAAAAACGGAAAAGAAATTCCGGCAGAGTCTTTCGGAGAGAGAACGCCTTCGGATGAGAGAGATCCGCTGGCTTTGATCCTTCAAAAAGAAGAAAGGCAGACTCTGCGGAAGCATTTAAAAAAGCTTTCTTTGGCTGAACGAAAGATGATAGAGTGTTTTTACCAGAAAGGACTAAGCGGGATGGAAACCGCCGCTCTGCTGGGAGTTTCTCCGGGAAGCGTGCGGGTTACCCTGCATCGGGCCAGAGCGAAGCTGATGAAAGAGATCAAAAAGGAGGAATAAGATATGGGATACAAAGAGAAAATACAAAAATATAAGGATGGTACTCTCAGTGAGGATGAGCGCCGGGATCTGGAACAGGAAATGGAAAAGATTCGGGAAATTTCCGATTATATCTATGACCTGGAGCTGAGTGAAAGCGCTGATTTTTCCGGAGAAAGAGAAAAAAGTACGGAGGAAAGTCTGAAAAATATCAGGCGATCAGTCAGCCGAAGGTTTTTAAAAGCGGGAGTGGCAACCGGAGCCATTGTCATCGCGATTGTCATGTTTCTGATTTTCGGCCTTTCCCCTCTTATGAACCGCATCTATTACGATCCTTCAGAGGCGGCTGGTGAGGCTTCGACGGTCCTTGATGTTCCGATGCATGTTTTCACAGAGCTTCACTGCGTGGATCAGAATTACAGCTACGCTCTGGCGAAACCGGAAGGATTCGGCAGCTATTCTATAAAGTGCGGTTTTTCTTCCGGATTACAGTCCTCGGAAGAAAGCTTGTTCCTTAACAAGGGGAAATTCGACGAAGATTCCTTTTACGATACCTTTAAACTGAATCACTCTACCGATGATTTTGAAGTTATCGAAAAAAGAGATGACCGCTTTTATGTGAAAGAGCTTGCCAGGCTTCCGGAAAGCGCCTATGTGAAATGCGCGGTAAATTTTAAAAAGGCCCTTTCCCTGGAAGAGCTGCGGGACATCATGGATCGGAATCAGGTCTACGGAGCGCGCGCTATAGCTGCTCTGGGAGAACGGCAAATCTCTGCAAATCATCTGGGCTTTATACCCGGTTCATCGGGAAACATCCTGGAAAAGGACGCTTACGATTCGAAACAATACCCCTACCTGTGCAATACGGATGCGGAAACGCCGGAAGAATGGGCCCTTCACTTCCAGAATATGCTGGAATACCTGATTGAAAACGATGATTTTATGGACGCTATTCCGGATGGGGAACTGCAAAAGGAGCAGTACAAAGAGGCACTGACCTATATAAAGAAAAATGGAGTCAGGGTATACTCCCTTGTAACCTTCGCTTCTCCGGAAAACCTGCGGAATATGAGAAAGGATTCCAGAGTGGCGAATATCAGCATCATGGACGTGAAAGTTTCTGAGTACAGCAGGTAATATAACCAAAGAATCTAGCTGCAAAAATTTGCCCTTCTCCCGGAAACTTGGTATAATTTACTCAAATCCAAAAAAGGGGGAAACGGTTATGGCAATGCTCAAATGCCCGGAATGCGGCGAGTATGTATCGGAATTCGCAAGGGCCTGTCCCAACTGCGGATGCCCCATGTCCGATATTGCCCAGGAAAACCAGGTTGACGATCGAAACTGGGATCCGAATCAGACAAAGCGAAAGACAAATACACAAGTTTACAGCCAGGAAGAACTGAATAGGGCTTTGGAGGAAGCAAGAGCAGGACAAAGCAGACAGCAGCGGAAACCGGGCCAGGAGCGAGTTGTAAAAAATTCAGAAAGCGCTCTCGCGCCGAAAAGCAGGAAGAAAAAATCTTCAAATTCAAATTCAGGCTCAAGATCAAAGGGAAAAAAGCAGTCCAAAGAAAAGAACTGGAAAGCTCTTATTATTCTGATTGTGATTCTGGTTTTGATTGCGGGAGGGCTGATCTATTATTTCGTTATGGCTTCATCGGACAGGCCGAAGGACAGTCTGGGAAATGATTCCGATGCAGCGACGGAAGAGACATACAGTGACTATAACAGTTATGACAATAATGAAAGCTACAACTACAATGACAGCGATGACGATTCGGATGATGAAGAAGTAAGAGAAACGCAGCGCTCTACGCGGGAAACGAAGAGAAGAGAGACGACACGGCGTGAGACAACAGAACGCCAAACGACAAAAGCTACTACGGCGCCGACCACCCAGCCCGCGACCGAAGCGCCTGCGGAACAGCCGGAAGAACCGCTGTCAGAAGAGTAGAAGGGGAAGATTCTTAAAGGGGGGAATGGATTATGGCATTAATAAGATGTCCGGAATGCGGCAGGCAGATATCCGAGTATGCAGAGAAATGCCCGGGATGCGGCTGGCCGGTACAGCAATTAAGGGAAGAAGAGGCCCAGCGTGACGAATACGAAAAAAGAAGGCAAAACGGACGCTCATCTTCAAAGACTAAAACAAAAAAGTCGAAGAGATCCGGCGTTTCCGCGCCCAGAGCTCCGCGGGCTCCCAGGGCGCCCAGAGGAAAACGCCCGGTACATAAAACGGTGAAAAAAGGAAACAGCGCAGGCGCTGTAATCGCTACGATTATCATCATGCTGTTGCTTTTGGCTCTTGCGGCTGGAGGCGCCTATTATTACTTCTTTGTTTATAAAGACGCCAATAGTGGGGGAAGCCAGCCGGCGCGGACACAGCAGACGCAGCAGATCGATCGACAGGAACAGACCGAGGCACCTGCGGATGAACCGGAAGAAGAGCCGACTGAAAGCCCGCAGACCGAAGCGCCGGATGAAGCAACCGATGGAAATCTGGTTCCCGGCGGGGAAGACGCGTAAAAACATAAAGCGCTTATCCATGAAAAACAGGAAAGCGCTTTTATTTTGCAGTTAGATAGAGAAGGAATATTTACTGCTCTTCCGCCTGGATTTCCTGCAGTTCCCGAATTCCATCCTTCACCGTCTTTTCCACATCCAGGCACATCTGTTTTTCCTCCTGTCGGGAAAGACCTTTTGTTTCAACCGGAGGATGAATTTTCACATCTATACGGGCTCCCTTCATAATGCCGGTTTCCTCATACATTTTATAACTGCCGTTCAGGGATACGGGAATAATAGGAACCCCCGGTTTTGTAGCCAGCTTAAACGCTCCTCTTTTGAAGGAGCCGGGTTCCGGTCCTTTGCTTCTCGTCCCTTCGGGAAAGATCATGAGGGAAAATCCCTTTTTTATCAGTTCAATTCCTTCGTCAATGGCCCGCATGGAGGCGCGGGGATCGTTTCTTTTTATGAGTACGCTGCGGATGCGGACAATCCAGGGTCCGTAGAAAGGAATCTTTCCAAGATCATCTTTTGCTACATAGCCATAGGCCAGAGATGGACTGATCGCTGCGAAATAGGCGATGATATCCGCGTAACCCTGATGATTTCCGATAAAAACCACAGGTCCTTTCGATGGAATGTTTTCTTTTCCGTGAACTACTAACTGTGATCCGAACAGATCCATTATATGGTTTGACCAGATGGATTCCGCAGAGCGGATGCTCTCGCGCTCTCGCTCATAGTCGTTTTCCTTTTTCGCGTCTTCAATGTCAGCTTTATATCGATTAAATTGCCTCAGCGCGCCGTAAAGCTTCACCGCGGCAGGAATATTGCGAAAGATCTTCATAATCTTGACCTCCTGATTGGTTGATACCTTTACTATATCACAGGGGCTTTCCCTCAGCAAGTCCCGGGTTTTAGGAAGAAAACAGATGAAGTTTTCAAGAAAAACGTATATAATAAAAAAATATACTGTAAGGGGGAGACAGACTACATTATGACAAAAAAAAGATGTGTTATCCTGGCGGCAGGGCTGCTGGTGTTTGTTTTGCTGGCGATTCTGATGGCAACGGGAAATCTGCAATGGTTCGATGATCCCATAAGAGAATGGGTGTATTCGATTCGAAATCCTGCGCTGACTGAGGTGTTGAAAGTCATCACGTATATGGGTAACTGGCAGACGATTACTCTGCTGTGCATTGTACTTCTGCTATTTCGGAAAACGCGGCTGCGATACGGCGTGCCGGTTTCCGCGGGAGCAATTTTTGTTACGATTTTCAACCGAATAATCAAGCTTATCTTTAAACGACCACGCCCGGAGGAGAGCCTTCATCTGATTGAGGAAGGAGGATATTCTTTTACCAGCGGGCACTCAATTACCAGTATGGTGGTATTTGGGCTGCTGATTTATCTGGTAAGGAAATATGTGAAGAGCCGAAAAGCCGCGAATATTCTTACCGCGGCGCTGGCAGTCCCATGGATTTTTATCGGACTGAGCCGAATTTATATGGGAGTTCATTTCCCCAGCGATGTGTTGGCAGGATGGGCGCTGGGAGCTGCGGTTCTAATAGGGATTATTGTGCTTGAAGAGAAATGCGCTGCGCGGAAAAATCAGAAAATCCAATAAATCTTACCGCGCAGCATAAAAAAGGAAAGAGGCTTGTCTCTCATAAAGGGATCATATCCGTTTATCAAATGGAGCAGCCTCTTTTGTTCATAACATTACATTATTTGGGTCTCGATCAAAGAAAACGCTTTTGGATGTTGTGGAAAGCGGAATTCCAAAGCATACGCCAACGTCAGAAGGAAAACAATTCATCCGCAGCGCTGCCTGTCCGGCAGAATACAGCACACGGTTATCAATCCGATTGTCTGCCGCAATGGACACCGCGGAACCAATCGCAATTCCAAGATCTGTAATATTAAACGCGCAGTTGGCACCTGCCTTTACCATGTCTCCACAGTTGTCAAATCCACACATGCCACAGTGCTCAAGACCAAAAGGGGTAGAGAGGACTCCGATTAAAACAATACAATGGCTTGCGTCTACGTTTGCGGCATCCCTCTCAAAAAAAGCGGCCCCTGTCTCGGAAGCAATATCCCGCATATGCGCGCTTAGCACCGATTTGTCGTTGCCGTCCAGAATCAGGGCGATTACTTTATCTTTACCGGATCCTTTTGGCGCGGTTTTCGCTGCTGCGGCCATCTTGTCCGCGACAGCAAAGGCAGCTCTTCGTTCTGCATCTTCACCTTGATGAATCATAATGAAACCTCCGGGGTATTATTCGAGAATCCTTTCCGGCATTAAGTCAAAGCCAGTTAATCGACATTCATCTAAACTGATTATACAGGGATTTTCTTTGCTCGTAAAGATCCATAAATTTTTCTTTTTTCTGCTGATTGTCGCTCTGGTGCATAAAGGCATACGGAGATTGTTCCTGGTTGCGGAGTGCGTTTTCCCAAAGCTCCTGTGCGCTTTTTTCCGCGTCTGCGACAACAACACTGTTTTGCTCCAGAATCTGGCGGTTCATGTCATCGAGGACAATACCATCTCCGCAGATAACGACGATGTTTTCCCGGTTCTTTATTTTTTCCAGCATTTCATATTCTTTGTTGCGGTATTCATGTTCCCCCATCATCATACAGATTCTTTGGATGCTACGACCGTCAGCCTTCTCGATCTCCAGATCCAGATCGATGATCTGATATTCCAGCTCCTTCGCCAGTTTTTCGGCAGCGCTCTTTCGATCACTCCCGGCAAATCCGATGACGAAGATACGGGGAGAATTATTTAAGTCCATGTTAATACTCCTTTCCCTCTCTTGCAATCTATTATACCATGATTTCACTTAGAACGGGCCAATATTAATTGCCTGGCAGACAATCAGGAATACCACAGCAATTCCTATCCAAATGCCAAACAGCGGCAGGAAAAACTTCAGATATTTGTCATAGCCGATTTTTGCTACAGACAGCACGGACATGAGCACCGGTGAAGTCGGGAAAATAGCATTTGTAATTCCGTCTCCGAATTGGAATGCCATAACCGCTGTCTGTCTGGAAATTTCCAGAACATCTGCCATTGGCACCATGATCGGCATGATAACCATAGCCTGTCCGGATCCGGAGTTAATGAAAAAGCTGATGATGACCTGCACCACGAACATTCCCAGTACAGAAACACTGGAAGGAAGATGCATAACCGCATTGGACAGGTAATAAACGATGGTGTCGATCACCTGCGCGTCATTGAAAATGACAACAATGGCCTGGGCTACACCCACAAGAAGGCTTCCGAATACAACAGATCGGGCTCCTTCAATAAACTGGTCGCAGATTTCTCCGGTTTTAAGTCTTCCGATAAAACCGACAATAATTCCCATTACTAGGAACAGGGCGCTCATTTCTGTGATATACCATCCCCATATGGAAATTCCAACAATGAGAAAGACCATAGCGGCAAGCACTGTCAACAGAACAACGACTTGTGTCTTTGTCATTTTATGGGTATCGGAAAGATCCAATTTCTGATCCGCTTCCTCCAGTTCCAGTTTGTAGACAATACTTTTGCTTGGATCCTTTTTGACTTTCCTTGCATAGCGCATAATAAACCAGATGGTTGCAATCAGATAGACCACCCAGAACACAAGGCGCATGCCAATGGCGGAAAACAGCGGAAGCTCCGCGATATCCTGAGCAACGGCGACTGTAAAGGGATTAAGCCATCCACTGTGGAAACCAACTTGGGCACCCAGAGAAACAATCGCGAATCCCACCATAGCGTCATAGCCTAAAGAGCGGGCCAGCATAATGGCGATGGGTATAAAAATAACGGTTTCCTGCGACATTCCAATCGTAGCGCCGCCAATCGAAAATGCGATTGTGAAAATAATAATGGCAAGGATTTCTTTTCCCTGAAGCATCACGGCCAGTTTTTTGATTCCGGCTTCAATGGCACCGGTGGCGGTTACAACCTGAAAGGCTCCGGCAATGATAAAAATAAAGAAAATAATATAGCCGGCCTGCTCCAGTCCCTGGGGAATTGCCAACACCATATCAAAAGGCGAAAGATGATCCGTCTGAAGCTTGTGATAGGTATCCGGATCCACCATTTCCACTCCGGTCTGCGGGTTTGTGACCCGGTCGTATGCCCCGCTGGGGATTACGAAAGTCAGCAGGTATGCCAGGATAATGAATCCGATAATCAGTGCGTAAGTGTGGGGCATGTGAAAGAATTTTTTCTTTTTATTCAGTGTTTCCATAAATTATACCTCTTTTCCAATCAGATAGGTCCAGGATTTCGGGTGGACAACCGAATATGCCAGATAACCGACTACGACGCCGTCAAAGGGCGCGTGAATGATTTCCAGCCGGTTGCCGAATACATCGGTGATTTCAGAGAGAACTTCCCCCTTGCGGAATCTTTCCTTGTCTTTTTTCAGAGGTTTGTGGATTCCGCCGTGATTGCTGTAAAGATAGGTTAAGTTTACTCGGTATTCCGGTGTATATTTTATTACTTCTCCGGGAAGAATGCGGAAAAGACGCATCACATTCTTCAGTCCGTCCCGGATTCTGGTAATGTCTTCTTCCCGACGGAAATGGCGTACCGACTGCCCTCCGATTTCCGCGGTCACTACCGGAATGCCGGCGAGGTAGGTGTTCTGATCCATCAGACCATAGGATGCGTTAATATCAATATCCTCCCAGGCAACATCAAAATTCATGGCCCAGGCCATCTTTTGAGACATTTCACTTACGCCATCCTCTTTTTTCGGATAGCATACGACAGGAGTCAGATAGAGGGTATTCCCTCCTCCGTGCATGGTAATGAGGCCATCCGATTTTTTTATAAAATGATTGAAATAGAAATGAGACAGATAATCGGTGGCGGTTCCTGTTTCATTTCCAGGGAACGCCCGGTTCATATCTACCGGCACAAAGTCATCCGCTGAATATCGGTTCATAGCTCCAAAGGCGTCTAAATTTACGGCCGGAACTCCGACAAAAGCCCCTTCCATATCATCCGGATCCAGGTCAGAGAATACGGCGATAATCCCCTCTGCCCCCTCGTATTCATCTCCATGGCAGCAGGCGTCCGCCAGCAGAATTCCCCCGGGTTTTTTACCGGAAACCAGCATAATGGGAATCTTAATCCAGTCGCCGGTAGCTTTACGAACCAGATTCAGATAAAAGGTCTGTTTGGTGCCGCTGTATTTGGCAATCAGATCCTTTAGGTCAAAATCATCCGCAAAGAGTTCCAAAATATTGTTTTCATATTTCATGTTGCTTCCTCCTTCATTCGGAACTTTTCAACGCAAAAAATGTGCCAGTGAATAGAAAAACGGAAAATACACAACTTGTAAAGAACTTTCTTGCGGGGCCTGGGCAAAAGAGAAAAAATACGGGACGAATTTTTTAAAAATCGTCCCGTATTTTTGAAATTCCACGTTTGTTCTGTTGAATCTCAATCAACCCTTTTTTTTGCATCAGATCCAAGAGTTTTCTAAGACGGTACTCTGTAAGGTGCGTCCCGTTATCCTGAAGAATCCGAAGAAGCGTTCTTCTGCCTAAACTGCGGTAATCTAAAGCGCTTAAAATCTGAGAAATCAGTTCCTGCTCTTCCGCGAGAAATCCTTCCGTACAAGAAGAGGATTCCCGCTGATGATCACTTCGGCGCAGCATATAGGGAGGAACATCCTCTGGTGTTAAAATGTTTCCGCCCATCAGTCCCATATAATCAATACAGTTTATTAATTCTCGGACATTCCCCTCCCATGGAAGAGATTTTAAAAAGAGCTTTAATTCCGGAGAAAGGATCTTTCTGTTCCATTTTTGTAAAAAGGTTTCCGCGAGAGGGATAATATCTTCCCTTCTTTGCCTGAGAGGAGGAATCGGGATCTGAAAAGCGCCAAGCCGGTAATAAAGATCTTTGCGGAAAGCGCATTCAGACAAGAGACTGCTTAGATTTTCATTGGCAGCGGCTATAACACGGGTATCTACAGGAATCATTCCTTCTCCGCCCACACGCATAATTTCCCGCTCCTGCAGGACGCGCAGCAGTTTTGCCTGGATTCGCAGAGGCATGTCCCCGATTTCATCCAGAAAAATGGTTCCCTTATGAGCCAGTTCAAATAATCCCTTTTTTCCTCCTTTTTTCGCGCCGGTAAAGGCTCCCTCCTCATAACCGAACAGTTCGCTTTCCAGAAGTTCCGCCGGAAGAGCCGCGCAGTTGATCGCAACAAAAGGATAATCAGAACGGGCTGAATAATTGTGAATTGATTGGGCAAATAGCTCCTTCCCTACCCCGCTTTCTCCGGTAATCAGAACAGAAAGCTCTGTGCCCGCCACTTTTTTTGCCGCGGTGATACACTTTTCCATAACCGCGCTTCTTGTGACGATATCGGAAAAGGAATACTTGGCAGTGAGTCCTTTCTTTGACTGTTTTACTCGGATGCTTTTTTCCTTTCGCTGAATATCGGTAACATCTTCCAAAGTGATCATAGTTTCCGCGGTGCTTCCATGAAGAATAATCTCCCTTTTGGACACAGCAGCCAGCATGCCGGTCTGTTCCAGCCGCAGGATTTCGTTGCTGAATTCCCCGTTTTTTTGAATACATTCTGCCAACTCCACGGGAACCGTGGAGTTCAATTCTTTTCCGATTAACTGGCCGGGTTTTTGCGCTCCCGCCGCTCTGGTAGCAAATTCGTTACACTGAATAATGATATTGTTTTTGTTCAGCAGCAATAATCCCTCGCTGATCAGATCCAGCGCTGAATTCCAGCGCCCCTCCATTTCAGCGAGAGCCTGCACGGCTTCAAATACCGCGTGATCCACCAGATGAACCTTCTGGGAATAGAGGTTGAGCCGATGAAGAAGCTCTTCACTGTCAAGAGAAAGCCGCCTGGCGACTTCCATCATAGTCGTATAGCTGATGAGATACCAGCCCAGATGGAAAACAGGAATTTCCGCGGGCAGAGCAGTCTGCACGTTTCCAATGGTAAGGCACATACGGATTTCGGGTTCAAGAGGATGTCCGTTTTCGTAAGGAATGAAATTACAGGTCTCATAGCCGATGGAATTGAGGATTCCGATGGTCTCATAGGCAAACGCCTCTGAGTAATCAGCGACCAGCACTTTACTGTCCGGTTCCAGATGTTCGAGTACAGTGGTTCTGCTTTTCTCTAAGGTTCGCATAATATAAATGACCGGAATATGATCGGTAATGTATTTGTTGATATACGGGGTTACATCATGACAGGAAACCACGATCAGATCAATTTCGTTCAATCCGCAGGGGATATCCTCCAGTACGCTGTAGCCGTAAATTTCAACATCCTCACCGAACATGGAGGAAAGCTGTCTGGAGTACTGATCCATCGCCTCTCTTTCAAAAGTAACAACAAGAATGTTTTTTTTCATCGCAAATTTCCCCCTCTTCCCAAAAGGCTTTCTTAAATTATAGCAGGTACGCGAAGGTTGGCAAGGGAAATCGGAAAATCAGGCTTCTTAACTGTCAACACATATGTTACAATTTGATCCGGACTTTTAAACTTCAAACTTATCTTAGCTGTCCGGTTGTATCGTGCTTCATGCTTCTGCACTTGTTTCCGAAGTTCTTTTTCACTGGTAAACACTTTCCTTCCATATAGGATCTTCCCATCTTCTCTATGAGAACGTTCTACCTTTCCGTTCTGCCATGGTGAATATGGTCTTCATCCATCCGGTTGTAATTCGTATAGCTTTTTCTGCGGATCGCCGGCTTCCGGTAGCTTTTCTTTCGTATCTGTCTGCACATACTTCCGAAGCTTCTTGTATATCCTCTGCTGCAGCATCTGACATATACTTCTGCCAGTCCATATACCCCGTTTCGTTTCAACATACGTCGGATCAGAGCCAATTCTTCTTCCGTGTGAGCGCTCGGACTATGTTTCGGCTTTCGTGACCTGAGTGCAAGGCTCCGGACGTTTCCATCATACTTTTTTAGTTGTCTATATACAAACTGCCGATTGGTCTGATCGTTTCGTACTGCCTTTGTTACACCATATTTTAAAGCATATTCACATAAACGCTGGCGAAATCTCATTTCTTCAGTTATAATCTTCATGAGAGATACTCCTTTGATATCTGTTTTTTTGGTCGAAAACTATTTTATCAAAGTATCTCTCATTTTTTTATTATTCCTGTAACATATGTCTTATCACATTACAGAATTGTTTTGAGTGTTCCCATTTGTTCTTGGAAAAAATGGGAACACTCAAATTTGGTGCTGCTAGCGGCTTTTTTGTTAAGAAATACTGTCCCATTTAATGGGCTCTCTTTTTTAATAGGAACAGCAATTGCGTTGGCGACTATGAATAAAGTTCTGTCGCTTCAACAGAAAAGACAAGAAAATAGAAGGAAGGAGAATGAGTTGTGGGTTTAATAGCAATAGGAGCAGCCTTAGCAATTGGTTTGGAAACAATCGATCCCGAAATCGGGAAGGGACTTGCTGCGGCAAAGGGACTGGAAGGAATGGAGCATCAGCCGGAGGCTGCGGGGATGTTCCGTACGAATATGATTCTTTCGTTTGCTTTTATGGAATCCTTAAGTATATATGGGCTTCTCTCAGCCGTTCAGCGTGGCGGAGCAGTTTACCGGCACACCGGGGAAATACCTGCCGCTCAAGGAAATGATTCGGGGATTTAAAGAGATTCTCGAAGGGAAATATGATGAGATTCTGGAATCCATGTTCCTCTTTGCGGGTGGCATTGATGAAGTCGTAGAAAGGTTTGAGAAGGGCCATGAGTAAACTGATAAGATTGGAGGTTATTACCCCATCGAAGGTTTTTACAGGGGAAAAGTGCGTCTTGTGATTGCCTGTACCCTGGAAGGGGATGAAGGGTTCATGGCCGGCCACTCCTGGGCATATAAGCTATTGGATATCGGAGAACTGTGGATTCTGGAAGAAGATAAGGGAAACTATAATGATGCGGATTTTCGGATTACGGCAATTGCCGGAGGTTTCATTGATGTGAAAGACAGCATCATTATTTATACCGACGCAGCCGAATGGCCGGAGGATATTGATATGGAAAGGGTGCTCAGCGAAAAGGCGAAAGTGGAGGACTGGCTGACACATTATGCAGGAAATATCGTTAAAACGCTATTTCCGGAATTTCAAAAAAAGAACTTTAAATGCGCCAGACCCCGCGATCAGCATGTGGAGTGTTGTCGTATTGCAGAAGAATAAAAAAGTAAAACGCGGATGAGCATCCTATGCAACAAAGTATGGAATTTTGAAATTTCAACCATGATACGAATCGGGAGATCTTATCTGAAATGCGGAATCAAAAGAAACTATGCACAGAGTGCAACATCCCCCCTCTTTACAAGAACCATAAAAAAAGGTAAAATTTGACGGTAAAAGTTAGTTGTTGCTAACTTAAGGCGCGCCAATTAATCATAGTTTCGAATTTCAAATTTCAGATTTTGAAAGTTGGAAATCAAGGTAGCTCGAAAGATGGGAGGATAGTAAAACATGGATACACACACCGGACAGCACTGGCTGCGTCGGGGGCTGGCATTTTTTCTGATTCTGACACTTTTGCTCAGTATGAGTTCCGTAGGTGTTTTTGCGGAAACAAACGAAAATGAAAAGACCCCGGTGTTCACAAAAAATTCGAACTATCGTGCGGCAGTCACTCTGAAAAAACCGAGTGACAGCTGGTACAGCAGTTTTTCAGGTTATTATAATACAACTGCAGAAATTACAACAGGAGAAGATACAGGCAGCCCGCTGCTTACGCTTACCCTTTATGAAGGGATGAATTATGATTCCTGGGAAGCAGAGTGGTTTACGGATCTGCAGTTTTATCCAAAAGACAGTGAAACGCCGATCGAAGATCTGACGTTTACACCGAAAGATGAAACCAGTGGATACAATACGGTAAAAGGGACGGTAACGTTCACCCTTCCGTATCTGGATGAAAGCGGATCCTATAAAGGACACGGCACATTAAACAGCGCGGCAGAGAGCGATGTGGAACTGGTAATTGACTGGAGCACACTGGAAAAGGTTTTGCCTGCCGCAAAGGCTCCTGTGATCAAACCTGTCGGCGGGGAGTTTGAGAAAACACAGACCGTAACTTTGGAAAGCGAAACAGAAAACGCAGTCATTTTGTATACCCTTGACGGCACAGATCCCGCATATACAGATGGTAGCGGGCAGACGGGAACGGAATACAAAGAGCCGATTACACTGACGAAGAGCGCGACCGTGAAAGCGATCGCATATGTCCCGGAGCAATATGCCGCAAGTACCATTTCCAGCGCTGCGTTTCAGAGGACAACTCTGCCGGATTTTGAAGCAGACAGCGAATACTCTGTTTCTGTTCAGGCAGAGGATGAAAATTATGATATTCCGGGATTGATCGACACAAAGGCTGTGGCGTATACAGGTGGAGACGGGCAGCTGAGCCGGCTGCGTCTGACAATGCTCTCCGACTGGTCAGACAATTCCGTATCTGCTTTGACCATCCACCAGACAGAAAACAGCAAAGAGGAAAGCGATTTAAAGGAAGTTGAAATTTCTCCGGCATCCGGAACTTCCGGATATAAAGAGATCGTAGGAACTGCCATGATCGATCTTCCTTATGCCGGTCTTGGTAAAAACTATACCGGAACCTTTACCCTGAAAAACGGAACGGCAGGCAGCTATATATTGACCGTTTCCTGGGATACGGCTGAGAAAAAACTGCCTCAGGTAAAAACGCCTGTGTTTTCACCTGAGGGAGGTGCTATCCGTGAGAAAACAGAAGTGAAAATCAGCTGTGAAACAGAAGGTGCTTCCATCTATTACACTACAGATGGAAAAACACCGACTGAGGACAGCACGCTTTATGAAGCAGAGAAACCTGTTTCTATCGAAAAAACAACAACGCTGAAAGCGATTGCGGTAAAAGAAGGTATGGAAACCAGCCAGGAAGCTTCCGCAGTATATACCTGGGAACTCCTCGGCGGAATTTCCAAAGCTGAGCTGACACAGGGAAAAGAATATGATACGATCCGGCTTTATACATCCGATCGGACTTATTATGATGCCGTATCCGAAGATGCGCTTTCTGCCACCGATTATTTCATTCATGCTTCTCAGGGAGAGAAGGAGGAAAAATTCGTATACAACGGAGGCATCGGCGGATTTACGGTTCAGTATAATGAAGAAACATCCGAAGGGATTGTGACTCTCAATCTGGATAAGGAAGCCTGGAACACATTCGAACCGCTCACGCTGGATATTGTAATGAAAGCGTTTCAGAATAAGCATCTGGAACTGGATCTGTCCGATCCGGATAATGTAACCCTTACGCAGAAGGACACAGACTCTACCGCCTCAGAGGGGAACGTAATTCCTGTTTCGGAAATGAAGGCCGGAAATACTTATACGGGGACATTCAAAGCCTATCGAATTGACGATAGCAGCACAGAATCCATGTTGGGAGGATTTTTTGATAAAAATGTAAAACTTTCTGTCGCTGCGGACGGAACGATAACCGCTTCTTTCTATAATACGGTTTATGCGGATTCCATGCTGGATTTTGCTGTACAGGGAAGCGATGGGACTTGGAAAGGCGCAATCAAAGACGGCAAAAGAGAACCGGAAAAAGACGCTTCCGGAAAAATAACGGCTGCGGTTTACACACTGCCGGTTTCTTCTCTTTCCGGCGGCGATCTGATCGCTGCGGTTAATGTTCAGGCTATGGGTGGATCGGAAGCAATGAACGGGAGCTACGATAGCTATACGCAGGTCAAACTGGTATTCGACGATACAGTAACGGAAGGATTTTCCGGATTTGCGGTGAACAATTCCGGAATGACTAGAGAAAAAATAAAAAACCGCGCACTAATGACGATAAAAGGCATGGATGCCGATCGCGATGGCTATGTTTCTGACAGCGAACTGCAATCCTATCAGTTCTCCGCTGAGGAAAAAAGTCTGGATTTAAGCTACAGTACAGTGAGCAGCCACTACAGCGTTTTCGATGATTTTGCTATGCAGGATATTTCCTGGCTGAAAAAGCTGGGGGACAAATCCCTGGAGTCCATTAATCTCTCCGGCTGCAGTATTACCGAGTTGAATGATGAACTGAAAGGTTTCACAAAGCTGACTTCACTAAACCTCTCAGCAAACTGTATCTCTGAGATTGCAGACGATGCCTTTTCGGATCTTTCTAAACTCAAGGATCTGAAACTCTCTACGAACCTGTTGACTTCGATCAGTAAAGACCTGTTTTCCGGGCTTTCTCAAGTCGGAACCGGAAATGATTCGGTGTTGGATCTGAGTAATAACAGGATTTCCCGTATTGAAAAAGGCGCGTTTGATGATATGGAAAGCATTACTGGCGTGTATCTGGCAGAAAACCAGATAACTTCTGTAAGCGAAGGCGTTTTCCCACAGAGGAAAAACTTTACCTGGATTTCGCTTTCGAAAAACAAGCTGACGAGTGTTCCGAAAGGCTTGCGGGAGATCCCGGAACTGGAACAGCTGGATCTCGATCAAAACCAGATTGCGGAAATCGGAACATCTCTGGACAATCTGCCGTCCGTTACAGAAATCAATCTCAGCGCCAATCTGCTGGATACTGTGCCGGAAAGCCTTATCAGCAGCAATGGGAATCTTACGAAACTGGAAGTGTCTAAAAACAGTATTATTACTGCACCTGCGGTACTGCTGAAAAAAGTTGCGCAGGCTCAGGGGCAGTTCGACAGTATTTTCGAGTATAACGCGGTAGATCTCGAGCAATGCGACCTGGATGATCTGAGCGAGACGGAACGGAACACTCTCAGGGAAAAAGCAGGAGAATATCCGTCCAAAAACGATCTTGGAATTTCTCTGACAGCAGAAGAGGGTACACTTTCTTATACCTCTGAACTTTCAGGTTTTGACTACTGGTTCTGGACACTCTGCAAGGGAGGCTATGTTTCCGGATATGTGAAAGAGGCAGTGGAAAAAGTCCTTGGAAAGGAAACGGTTGACACGGTCGAAGAGTTTCTTGAGTTCAGAAACGCGAATCTGCCTGATTTTTCGTCAGAATCCATTAAAAATTCGATTCTGACAGATTCCACCGGAACTGTCAGCGCGTTTGAGGTACAAACACAGCTCCAGGAACTGCGGAATGGAACTTGGCATACCCTCAAATCGGAGACGGTTTCTCAGAAAGAAGATGCGAAATCCGGAAGCGTAAAAGCGGCGGATATAAATGAAAAAGGCCGTTACCGCCTTGTAAAAACGGTTTCGAATAAAACAGCGAATCTGCAACATCAGATTGCGGTTTACTCCGGACAGGGCGATGGAACGGTTTCTTATCCGGAACGGGAGCTGAAAGACGGAACGTACTCCATCCCGGCAGAAATGTTCAAACCGGATCGCAAGACCCATTCTATGTCGAACAACGCGATCGGACATACAGCAAAGCTGGAAGTAAAGGATGGAACCTATTACTTGACCTTGGATTTCCAGGGGATGAAAATCTCCGATCTGTTTGGATATTTATCGGAACTTAAGTATTACGATGAAGGATATACCTATGGAGCCAATGGATTGCCGCAGGGCGATCTGGTATCGGCGCAGGTGCTTTCCACGCAGAAGAACAAAGACGGTTCGGACGTTATCGATGAATTTAACGATAAAGCGCATCTTTATCCGGATCAAGTAAAATTCCGTCTGGTGCCTACCGCGATTTCTGACAAAGACGGATATGTGCCGCTGCAGGTATTTGTTCCGATTATGGACTCTATCACACCGGGCAGCGGAACGCAGGACGTACTGCTGAAACTGGATTGGAGCGGTGTTGAAGAAGGTTTTGAAGATTCGGAGGAAAAACCTTCCGAAGATCCGAAACCGCAGAAGCCTCCTGCAGTGAAGGTGCCTGCAGTAAGCGGAGTAAAGGTATCTTCCGGTTCTTACAACACAGCCTCTGTCACCTGGAAGAAAGTCTCCGGCGTATCCGGTTATGAAATTTATCGTACCGGCGGCGGAAAAAACCGCTCTGTAAAAATTTCCGCGAAATCAGCGGCAAAACTGAACGACAAGGGACTGAAAACCGGGACCCGCTATACCTATAAAGTACGCGCATACAAAGTTTCTCAGGGAATTACCATATACGGAGACTATTCGAAAGCAGTATCCGTAAAACCTGCGCTGAAAAAGACCCGTGTATCCCTGAAGTCGAAAAAACGGAAAGTAACGATCCGCTGGAAAAAAGTCGATGGAGCAAGCGGCTATCAGATTTATCGTTCCCAGAAGAAATCCAGGGGTTATAAACGGATAAAAACAATTACAAAAGGCCGTACTGTAAAATATACAACGAAAAAAATGAAGAAAGGCAAACGCTATTATTATAAAGTACGGGCTTACCGCAAAGTCGGCGGGAAAAAAGTCTACAGCGCTTATTCTGCCGCGAAAAGAATTAGAGTGAAATAAAGACAACAGACGGTAAAAAAAGTCCCCGTTCGGGTTCTGTTTTCCGGACGGGGATTTTTCCGGATTCTCAGCTGGATGGAAGGGGAACGAAAAATTCTATTTACAAACGAAACAGGCTGCGTTAAAATACAAAATAGTTAGCTTTAACTAACCTTGAATTGAGTTCGAATGGAACGGAAAAAGCAGATTTTAGAAAACGGTACGGGAAAGAAAGATGAATATGACAGCGACACAAATAAAATATTTGATGGCTTTGGCAGCGGGGGAAGGTGAAAAAAAGTCACTTTCCGACGTTGCGAGAAGCTTTCATGTCAATCGTTCTACAGTAAGCAGAGTTTTGGCAGTCTGCGTAAAAGAGAACCTCTTGGATTCCGGATTTTCGATTACAGACTATGGCAGCTCTTTCATTGAGCGCATGAACTATAATTATGAAAAAATTCAGGAATGGATGCGGAACAATGGCGTTCCGGAAGCAGAAGCCGCCGAAGACGCGATTCAGATTCTGGCAAACTGCTCCGAGCAGACAAGAAAACTGCTGGTACAGGGAGGCGATCTGTGCAAAGCCTGCAATTACTTTGGCGAGAAAGGACACAAGCTTGTTTTGTGGGGGAATCAACTTGATAGTTACATCTCCAGAGGAGATTATAAAGTTGCATTCTCCATTCACAAAGGAAGAAAACGAGGTCCGCTGCAGCATTCTATGGCAAACGAAGCATTTGAACACCCGGCAATTTTGTCCGTATATAAGGGAAAAACGGAGCTGCGGTTAAAGCTCCGCAAGGTTCAGCAGAAATCACTGGAGACGCTTGCGATAATGGAAGGAAAAATGAACTCCATGAAATACGAATATGAAAACCAGATCCGATCGGCGAAGATATCCGCCGATTACGCGAGCTTATCTCTGGAAGCCATGCAGTTTGTCTACCTGCAGGAGGACGATATCCTGCAGGGCGAATTAAAACTGTTTTTTACCTGTACGGTAGGGCAGGAGCATATGCCGGAGAGCACCGCGCTTCTAAAATTATACTTATGAGAAAAAATCTGTTCGAAAATAAGATGCAGTCGCGCATTCTATGCAACAAAGGACAAAACTTTGAGATTTTAATCACTCCGCGAATACATCACCCTTGCCCGTCCGGCAAAACGAAAGGAAAAATGCGCATAAGATGCAACAAAAAAACTCTTTACAAAAATAGCCGCGAAGAATAAAATTTAAATGCAAAAGTTAGATGAAGCTAACCAAGTTATATTTTTATCTATCAGAGTATAGTGGATGGATGAGTGAGAAATGACGTAAAACAGAAAGGAGCTTTACGAAAAATGAAATTGAAAAGGACAGTAGCAAGCACAATTTTGCTGGTCATGTTGATTGGGGCCATGCCGACAGTTGCATCGGCGGCAGAATATAGCACAGACAGCGAAATGTCATCCACGAATCAGATATCACATCAACAATCAATCGAAACGGAACAAGGGCAGAATAGCGAGATAAAAGAGGGGATATATATAATCCCTATTTTGGATCTCGAAAGTACCGCTCCGTTACCGGCTGTTAAATCTGCTTTTTCAAAAGCGTTTGGAAGCAAAGGCATTTTGAACGTCGATGCAGAGGGCAACAAAAGCATTACCGTACATAGTCAAAACATGATTATTGAAATGTCGGGAAGCTATTATGCAAACATCAAAACCCTTTCTTATTATGACAAAGAAGGGCAGAAACATGAAGCCACAGTAAATAGCACCAGACAGTCAAAATATTCAACAACTTTTGGGGATCCAAGCAAGACAGAAGAAATTACTGTACCGGATGAGATGACATTTTCGCTGATTGAGCAAGAGGATCAAGAAAAGGGAGCATATAAGCTGAATTGTACGGTTGACTTTATGGATAACTTTCTGGGGGGTGGAGACGCGTATCCTACCGATATTACTTTAAAAGTAGATCTGGATAATTTAATGCAAACAGAAGAATTGGAAGCGCTGATTAAAGCCACGGAAAGCTATGCGGCGGAGAATTACTCGGCAGAAAGCTGGCAGAATTTTCAGGAAGCGTTGACAGCGGCGAAAGCAGCTTTGGAAAATGCGGCAAGCCAGGCTGAACTGGATAATGCGAAACAGGGCTTGGAAGAAGCCATAACTGCATTAGAGCCGGAATTGGAACAGGGTAAATATACAGTACCGCTTTCTTTGGAATGTACAGTATCAATTCCACTTGCGCCAGTAAAGGAAGCTTTTTCCTCGGCATTTGGAGACACAGGCGCGATTAATGTAGATAACGATGGGAGTATGGAATTAATTGTAAAAAACAGACAAATGATAATTGACTTTTTCAGTATGTCTACCATGTATGCAAATCTATCGGATATCTATTATTATGATGAAACCGGAGTGAAACAATCTGTGACTGTAAAAAATACGATTGAATCCGAATATTCTGTAGGCGATAGTGTTGAAAAGATCGAAATTCCGGAAATACTCTCTTTCCCTCTTGTAAAACAGGAAGATGGAACCTATCGGATTTCCGCATATGTGGATTATATGAACAAAACCTATGACATGATCATTAATCTGGATTTTTCGGATTGTGTAAAGCTGGAAAAAACACAAACCTTAGAAAAAGAAATTGAAGAAGCGGAAGCTATAAAAGCTGCCGATTATACGAAAGAAAGCTATCGGAATCTGCAGGCAGCGATTAAAACAGCAAAAAGTAGTTTAATATGGGCACAGACACAAGAAGAGATAGAACTCGCCCTGAAGGATTTAGATACAGCGGTCAAAGCGTTAAAGCGCAATAATATGACGTCCGAAACATCAGTGCCGAAAGCGCCGGCAGGCGTAAAAGCGGCGAGCGCTGCTTACAACAAAGTAAAAATAAGCTGGAGCAAAGTAAGCGGAGCAACAGGATATGAAGTCCTGCAATATAACAACAGCACGAAAAAGTACGGCAGAGCTGCTCTGGTGAAAGGAACCGCCTATATAAAGAGCGGCCTGAAGACAGGAACAAAATACAGCTTCCGCATACGCGCGTATAAGACGACGGGCGGAAAGACCGTTTACAGCCCGTATTCAAAGACGGTTTCCGCGAAACCGGTTCTTGCAAAAGTCAGAAACGTAAAGGCGAAGAATAAGACGAAGCGAAGCGCTGCGATCACATGGAAACGCGTAGCGGGAGCAAACGGTTACAAAGTATACCGTTCCACAAAGAAAAACGGCAAATTCAAGGCGGTTAAGACTATAAAGAAGGGCAAGACCGTAAAATTTGTCAACAAAAAGCTGAAAAAAGGCAAGAGATATTACTACAAAGTAAGGGCCTACAGAACAGTTGGGAAGAAAAAGGTTTACAGCGGCTATTCTTCCAGGGAGTCTGTAAAGATTAGAAAATAAAAGCAAAACAAGGGCTGAGGATTCCGGACTCTTTCAGACTCGGAATCCTTACAGCGCAAAGAAAGGAAAAGAAGCATGGAGAGGCTAAGAGAAAAAAAAGCGATCCGATGGATTCTGGCGTGGCTGATTGTTTTCACTGTAGCGATATCCTCCGCTCCGGTTATGGCGGCAGGGGAGAGCGATACGATTTCCTTTGGTACAAAAGGAACGCAGCTTACAAAAGGAAAGACTTATATTGTGCCAGTTTCTCTGAAAAACGCAAGCAATCTCAGCCAGGATTCCGTAGCAAAGGCGTGCCTGGGAAAATACGCGCAGGTTGATGTTGACGCGGAAGGCTCCGCAACGTTCCGGACAGATCTGCGCAGAGTTAAAATCGGAACCGCCACAGATTATGCAAAAGATATCAGGGTTTACCAAGGAGAGATTGGGAGCGAGAAAGTAGCCGCGACTGTTCTTTCAGAACAAACGGTAACAACGACGAGCGGAGAGAGTGAAACGACCAAAACAGTGCCAAAGGAAATTGAGTTTGCAATTCCAACGGCAGTTCAGGACAAAGATGGAGTTTATATCAGCCTTTATGTGGATACAATGGGATATGCTCCGGACACTTATATCTTAATTGATTGGGAAAAGGCGGTGGAATCCGGCGCCGCATCGCTTAATTACAGGAAACAGGGCAGCGATTATGTTGAACAGTTCGGAAAATATTATATAGATGCGGATGTAACGGTGGAAGATGGAAAGATCAGCGATCTCAATATCAGCGGAAGAGAGTTTGCGGGGACGCATGAAGCCACGAACAAGGCGATCCTGGCTTCGGCAATCGCGGGAATAAAAGATAAAATCATCGGACTTTACGATACGGATGCGGAAGCGATTAATGACGTGGATGTCGTAACCGGAGCCACAACATCTTCAAAGACTATAAAAGCAGCTGTAATGGATGCGCTTGGGCTTGAAGTTCAAGAAGAAGCAATTCCCGAACCGCCGGAATCTGTTCCGGAACCGGGAACCTATAAGGTGAAGATTAAAGATATCACAGATGTTGTAAAACACAGTCTGGTGGAAAGTGAAACGGGAGAGGCGATTCTGCGTGTAGATAAGAACGGAAAGATGACACTTTCTTACAAGATGATATCAGGAACAACGAAAGAACCGCTCCATGTTTTAGGGCTAAACGGATATTACACAGATAACAATTCGCCGACAGAAGATACTCTGTCCAAAGACGGTATTATGTACAACATGGAAGAATGTCAGGGATATCAGGTCGTAACTGATTTCGTAATGCCGCTTTCCGAACCGAGTAAATACTACTATAAGAATGTGTATCTTTATGTAGAAGCAATGAAGAATCTGGACGGATTGCTCTCTGGCGTTCTTTTCGATCATGGAAAATTCAACATTAAGTCAACGGTTACTCTATATTGGGATTCCTTGGAGAAAGTCGATGAAGCTGACAAATCACAGCTTTACAGCCTGTGTGAAAAAGCTATGAATGTAAAACGCAGTTCTTACACAGCGGCAAGTCTGGCAAACCTGGATAAGGCTCTGCAGAACGCGAAAAACATTTACTTTAACGTAGAGGCCGGTGATGCGCAGGTAAAAGCTGCGGTTACTGCCCTGAACACTGCGCTCGGCAGCCTGAAATCAAACGCAACAATCACAGCCGCGCCGAAAGCGCCGGCAGGCGTAAAAGCGGCAAGCGCTGCTTACAACAAAGTGAAAGTAAGCTGGAGCAAAGTAAGCGGAGCAACCGGATATGAAGTATTGCAATACAACAGCAGCACAAAGAAGTACAGTAGAGCTGCACTTGTAAAAGGAACCAGCTATACAAAGAGCGGCCTGAAAACCGGAACAAAATACAGCTTCCGCGTACGCGCGTACAAGACTGCGGGCGGTAAGACCGTTTACAGTCCATATTCAAACACAGTTTCCGCGAAACCGACTCTCGCGAGAGTTACGAAAGTAAAAACGAAGAACAACGCTGGGAGAAACGCGAGAATCACATGGAAACGCGTAGCAGGAGCCAACGGCTACAAAATATACCGGGCAACGAAGAAAAAAGGAAAATACAGAGCTGTTAAGACGTTCAAAAGCGGCAGGACTGTGAAATTCACAAACAAAAAGCTGAAAAAAGGTAAGAGATATTACTACAAAGTGAGAGCTTACAGAAACATTGGAAAGAAAAAAGTTTACGGAAAATCTTCAATTGCGCGTTCTGTAAAAATCAGAAAGTAACGGAGGTAAAAGATGAAACGGCGGTTTAGAAAATTTTTAACTTCCGCTCTGGCCGTAATGATGGCAGTATCCGTATTTGCTCCAGCAGGGGCATTTGCGGATACTGCCGCGAATGCGGCTGTTGCGGATGGGACGTACAGCATCCCGGTAAAGCTGATGCATGCTTATCAAAACCAGGAGTCTATGGGAAACAATTCGCTGCGGCAGGTTGGAAAACTGGAAGTAACCGAAGGAAAGGGGAAATTGACTCTGTCTTTTAAACCAATGGAATTCGCGAACCTCAGCGGTTACCTGATGGAATTTAACCGCATTACAAGGTTTACGCCGGGAACCGGCGGATCGCCGGATTTGTCAGAACACTGGGAAAAAGCGGAGCCGGAAGTGCTGTCGTTTTTTGATGTTGTGGATCGGTACAATGCGGAAAACAGCGAAGATCCACGCTGCGCGGGAAAGAAGTACATGAAAACCGCAGTTATGGACATTGAGCTTCCAGAGGCAGCAGATGAAACAACCCATACATGGATTCAGGTCTATGTACCGGTAATGGGAGAATTGGCGCAGGGAGAACAGGCAGCGAGATTGCAGCTTGACTTCTCGAAGCTGGAAAAATGGGAAGAACCTTCTGTTGAACTGAATCAGACGTCTGCTTCTCTGACCGAAGGCCAGAGCCTTCAGCTGAAGGCGGCGGTCTCCGGTTCAGGAGACGGTGAAGTCGTATGGAGCAGCAGCAGCGATTCCGTAGCTTCCGTAAGCGGCAGCGGGCTGGTAAACGCGAAAAAGGCAGGAACAGCCGTGATTACAGCAGAAGCCAATAATGCGCAGGCGATCTGCGAACTTACGGTAAAAGCCAAGAATATGCCCGTAACCGCGCCGAAAGCGCCGACAGGCATAAAAGCGGCGGGTGCAGGCTACAACAAAGTGAAAATAAGCTGGGGGAAAGTCAGCGGAGCGTCCGGATACAGCGTATATCAATATAACAGCAGTTCCAAAAAGTATACGCTCATCGCGAATACGACAGCTTCCAGCTATACAAAGAGCGGGCTGAACTGCGGTGCTTTTTATCGTTTCCGAGTAGCGGCCTATAAGGTGAGCAGCGGCAAAAAGGTTTACGGGGCGTATTCCCGCGTTGTTTCCGCAAAGCCGATTCTGCCCGCTCCGAAATCGGTAAAAGCAAAAGGCGGCAAAAAAAGCGCCAGAGTTTCTTGGACCAAAACGGCGGGTGCGTCCGGGTACAAAGTATACCGGGCAACGAAGAAAAAAGGAAAATACAAAGCGGTAAAGACGATCAAAAACGGCAGAACCGTAAAATTTACCAATAAAAAGCTGAAAAAAGGCAGGAAATATTTTTACAAAGTAAAAGCTTACCGAAATGTAGGCAAGAAAAAGGTTTACAGCAGCTTTACCGGGAAGGCGGCTGCCGTAAAAGTGAGATAGAAGTTATCACATGATATATTGTCCTTAAAACATTGTGCCACAGGAGAGGAGAGGTTATGGAGAAAGGTTTGAAAAAGAAAGCGATCGCAACGATCTGCTGCTGTCTGATTATAACAATCGTTTCTGCGACTGCCGGCCTGAAAATCAGTCTGGCAGCCGACGGAACGGTGAAAGACGGAACTTACTCCATACCTGTCAGCCTGTGGAAAGCGCTGGAAGATAAAGCTTCAATGGGAAACAGTGCCCTGCAGCAGACCGGCAAGCTGGTGGTAAAAGATGGGAAAGCAAAACTTTACTTGAAATTTATCAGCATGGAGTTTGCCGGTATGAGCGGCTATCTGATGCAGCTTAACCTGCTGGAGGACATTGCGTTTAATGAATTCGGTTATCCTGAAAACTACACAAAACTTCCCTCCGAAGTCGTTTCAACCTACGGCATTGTGGATCGTTATAACGAGGAAACCTCGGAGGATAAGGTCTGCGCCGGAAAGATGTACCCAAAGGTGGTTTCTGTTCCGATTACCATGGAGCAGGAATATATCTGGGCGCATGTCTATGTACCGGTTATGGGAGAACTGGATTCCGGAGATCAGGAATGCCGTATTAAGCTGGATTTCAGCAATATGAAGGAAATGACCCAGGCAGAGCTGGACGCGTGGGCGGAAGCGGAAAAAAGCGATCCAAAGCAGGAGACGGATCCCGGAAAACTGGATAAGGATAATCTGCCCAATGGAAAGTACAATGTACAGGTGGCACTCTGGCACGCGACTTCCAATAAAGCGTCTATGGGGAATCCGACATTGAACAGCAAGGCTCTGCTTACGGTTCAAAACGGCAGTTATACGATGGATGTTTCAACCCATCCCATGACGGTCGGGACAATTACCGCATGTCTGCAGACGCTGCAGATCCGGCAGGCAGACGGATCGTACAAATACGCGCAGATTACTGCGAAGAACAACCCGAATGGACAGCCCAGCGTGTTCCGGTTTGTACTCCCGTCAAAGGAGGAGTACATCCAGGTTAAAATTGATCCAAAAGTGGAAGTGATGGGAGAAGATCCTCTTCCCGCGCGGCTTAAGATCAGCTGGGACACTCTGACAAAAGCTTCGGATGACGCGGCGGTTGAGGAAAATAATAAGACCGTGGCCGCCGGGCTGGATACCGAGGCGGTGGATATAACGGACAAGAAGACGAAGGTGCGTATCAAGGCTTCGAAAAATGTTCTGGTAAATGGAGTAAAGCTGAAAGTAACACAGCTGAAATCGGGAAGCAAATACAACAAGGTGAAAAAGGCTCTTTCCGGTATCGGGGACAAAATAACGGTTTATGATATTACACTCTATTCTCCGGAAAATTCCAAAGTGCAGCCAAACGGAATGGTGAAGGTTTATCTTCCAATTCCGGATGGATATAATAAAAAGAAACTTCAAGTCTACCGGGTATCCGGCAGTACGAAAACGAAAATGAGCGCAAAGGCGGGCAGCAGAAACTGTACGTTCTCATCCAATCATTTTAGCATTTACGCTTTAGTTGATATAAGCGGCGGAACCGGAAGTTCGTCAAGTGTTTCATCAGGAGGATCTGTTTTGCCGGAAGGGGACAGCAGCACGTTGTTGGAAGATACGGCTCTGCCGGAAGACACGCTTACAGAGGCGGGGGTGGAAACCGATCCGCAGATAACCCAAAGTTCAATTCCATATACAGGAAGCGCACTGTCTACGGAAAAGATGATGGCGCTGATGCTGCTTGGAATTTCCATGCTCAGTTCTTTTGTCCTTGTAGTTACAGTAATTGTTTTCTTTATTAAAATGGCAGGAAGGAGAAGAACCTGATATGTATGAAGCATTCAAAAAAACGAAAATAGAATCCGAGGGCGGGCAATATCGGGCGGCAGTTATCGTTATAACACTGCTTGTCATTTTGTCTGTGATGTCCGCATCTTATGTCTGCGCGGCGGAAAGCGGGACTGCTTACCTTGCGACAGCGACACCATATTATAAGCATCCTGTAACGGGAAAAATTGAGGACCCCGGTCAGAATGAAGGCATTGGGCAGGGTATGACGGAGAGCGTTCTGAAAGGCGGAAAGGGGCTGATCGAAGTTACGGATTCGGGAAAATTTTACGCAACGGTTCGTTTTTATATGATGGATAATATTTCAAACGTGCGCTTCTGGGCGCAGGAGCGGGACTCTTCCGGCTGGAGCAGAGTTTCGGCCCGGATTATGCAGGAAAATGCAGGCGGACAGTATTGCTCGGATTTCCGGATGCGCATTCCTTCACAGAACGCGATTCTCAGAGCCAGTATGTATGTTTCCGCTATGGGACGGAATGTTGTGTTTTATATCGGCTTTTCGAATCTGAAAAAAGGCAGCGGTAATTTTATTGTCAGCGTAAGCAATTCTGCAGGCAGTTCGGGAGCGGCGGCTTCAAAGAACTCTTCCGGAGGGACATCCGCAGGAAGTTCGCAAACATCGGGCAGTGTATCGGATTCATCGTCAGCTACCGGCCTGCAGAGCGGAACTTCCGGAGAAACCGCTGCGGATGGCACAGTTCTGGCAGATGAGAATTCGGAACTGACTGCAGATGGCGATCTCCTGGACAGCGCCGATGGTCTGACGACCTCTCAGGATGAAACGGCGCAAGCGTCTTCTTCTGAAAAAGAGGAAAGTCTTCCGGCTCTTTCATGGGTTCTGGTGCTGCAATGCATTCTGATTGTTCTGGTTCCTGCCCTGGTCGTAGGCGGCGTGCTGATGGCTCTTTTGATTTACATAAAGAACCGGGAGGAAATCGAGTGATGAAACGGAGCGGATTTGTCCGGTTTATTCTTGTTGTCCTGATTCTCAGCTTTTCTCTTACCGGCTGTGTGGAGTATGAAAAAAGCGGCAGAAAGGAACAGGTTACGAGCGTCAATCCGGAGCAAAGTACGATTATTGCCACTTCTATGGCAGTCGTTACGATCTGTGAAAAGCTGAACCTGCCTCTGGCAGGTGTACCGAGCAGTGAATTATCGGAAGTCCCGGAAATGTACAAGGATCTGCCAGAAATCGGCAAAGCCATGGCACCGGATATGGAGAAAGTAGCGGTTCTGCGGCCGGAGTGGATTTTATCCCCGGTCAGTCTGATCGCGGATTTGAAACCGAAGTACGAGGCGATCGGCGCGGATTATGCGTTTTTAAATCTCAACAGCGTACAGGGTATGTACAAATCCATTCAGCAGCTCGGTACCCTGTTTCAAAGAGAAGAAGAAGCGGAAGCGCTTGTGGATGAATTTGAACGTTATTATAAAAAGTACCGGAAAAAGCATAAGAATAAAGAACCAAAGAAAGTTCTGATTCTTATGGGCCTGCCGGGCTCTTATGTGGTGGCAACGCCGAAATCTTATGTGGGAAGCCTGGTGGAACTGGCGGGCGGCATCAATGTGTACGCGGACGAGGAAAAGGACTTTGTCAATATCAATACAGAGGATATGCTGAAGCAGGATCCGGATGTGATCCTGCGCTGCGCTCACGCTCTGCCGGATCAGGTGACGGAAATGTTCGGCAAAGAGTTTAAAACCAACGACATCTGGAAACATTTTGACGCGGTAAAAAACGATGAGGTCTACGATTTGTCCTATGAATACTTTGGCATGAGTGCGACTTTTGATTATCCAAAAGCGCTCAAAGAACTGGAACCGATTTTATATGGAGATTAACGGGTATGGAAAGAAATATGGAACAAATGAATCGAAAACGAAAAGGCATAATAACGATTTTTGCTTTTGTAGCGGTCTGTGTCCTGCTGATCCTCGTTTTGCTTTGGTCGGTCAATGAGGGAAGCATTGAACTTTCTGCCTCCCAACTCGTCAAAGGGTTGTTTATCGAATACGATGACGATGTGGCAACTGTCTACGATCTGCGTTTTCCACGTATCATTATTTCCTTGCTTGTCGGAGCCGCGCTGGCGGTTTCCGGCGTGCTGCTGCAATCGGTTTTGAAAAACCCACTGACCGATCCGGGGATCATCGGCATTTCCGGGGGCGCCAGTTTTACGGCAGTTATCCTGACCGCTTTGCTTCCCCGGCTTTTTTTTCTCTTGCCGCTGGCCGCGTTTCTCGGCGGGCTTCTGGCCTTTTTTCTGGTATATTCCCTTTCCTGGAAGGGAGGGCTTTCCCCGCTTCGGATTGTTTTGGTCGGTGTTGCGGTCAGTACTATGTTTTCCGGCCTTTCCAGCGCGATCAATTCGATGAGCGGGGGAAATCAGTCATCGGTTGCTTCGATTGTAAACGGCAGTATTACGATGAAAACGTGGGATGATGTGAATATCGTACTGTATTATCTGCCGATTTTTCTGGTTTTCGCGCTGCTGGTTTCCGGCGTCTGCAATCTAATGGCGCTGGATGACAAAACGGCTCAAGGCATCGGTCTGAATGTAAGCCGCTGGCGTATTGCGATCTCGCTGATTGCCGTAGTTCTGGCCTCCGTTTCCACAGCAGTAGCCGGGGTTGTCAGCTTTGTAGGGCTGATTGTGCCGCATATTGCCAGGATTCTGGTGGGAAACAACCATAAGGTGCTGATCCCTTTTACAATTTTGCTGGGGGCGCTGATTTTTCTGACAGCCGATACGATTGGCAGGATCCTCGCCGCGCCTTACGAAATCAGCGCATCGATTGTGATGGCAGTAGCGGGAGGCCCGTTCTTTATCGCGCTTTTGAGAGGGAGGGGAAACTATGGAAGTTAGAAATCTGATGTTTGCCTATGACAGAAAGACAAGAGATAAAAATGGAAAGCTGGCCAAGAAAATTCTTGATGGCGTATCTTTTTCCATAAAAGAGAAAAAAATAACAACCTTGATCGGGGCGAACGGATGCGGAAAAACGACACTTTTTAATCTGATGACAAAGAACCTGATCCCTTTGCGGGGAAAGGTGCTGCTTGGAGGAAAGAGCATCCGCTTTATGAAACAGAAAGAGTTTGCGCGCAGGGTGGCGATCGTGCATCAGAACAACCAGGCTGCCAATGATATTACGGTGGAAAAGCTGGTCGCTTACGGCAGGACGCCCCACCATAGCATATTTTCTATAAACGGAGCCGAAGATCGGGAGATCGTTCAGTGGTCAATGGAAGTAACGGGAATCGCGGATTACAGAGAGCGGGAGGTAATGAGCCTGTCCGGCGGTCAGCGCCAACGGGTCTGGATTGCTATGGCACTGGCGCAGAAGACGGAAGTTCTGTTTCTGGATGAACCGACGACATACCTGGATGTCCGGTATCAGATTGAGCTTTTAGAACTGGTGCGCAAGCTGAATCTTGATTACGGGATTACCATTATCATGGTTCTCCATGACATGAATCATGCGGTTTACTACAGCGATGAGGTGATCGGCCTCAAAAATGGGAAGGTTCTGCTCCAGGGAGAGCCGGAAGATGTGATTACCTCGGATTCCATTGAGGAAGTGTATGGAATTCGTCTGGGTGTGGAGCGGGTAAACGGCCATAAGATTGTTATGACAGTTCGCTGAGGAGGAAATATGAAAAAGGTTATAAATGGAATATGCGTAGCACTTGCGTTTGTCTGCGTCGGGCTGGGCGCGATCGGTATCGTTGTGCCGATCCTGCCGACAACACCGCTTTTTCTGGCGGCAGCCGTGTTGTTTGCCAAAGGTTCGAAGCGGTTTCATCAATGGTTTCTTTCGACAAAGCTTTACCGGAAACATCTGGAGGATTTGGTAATAACCAGATCCATGACGAAGAAGAGTAAGCTTACGGTACTGACGACCATAACGGTTTTGTTCGCGATTGGCTTTTTTGCAGCGCCGATTTGGCATGCCAAAGCCGTGATCGCGATCGTGGCGGCTGCGCATTATTATGTTTTTTTATTCAGAATCCGAACCGTGTCGGAGGAGGAAAAAGCACGCCAGAAAGCAGAGAGCAAGCGCCGGGAAAAAGCGAGTGCCTGAGAGTTTTGTGAGGAGAGGGGGCATCCATGTTTCATAAACGATTATTAAAAGAATTTTCCGACACAAAAAAATATACGGCGGCTGTAGTGTTTTTTCAATGGATCGGAATGGCCGCCAATCTGTTGTTTCTTTACACGACTGCCCGTATGATGCAGAATGTGATATTCGGTATTTTCACTGCGCAGACAGCGGTTACCTATCTGGTGCTGCTGGGTGTTTTTTTTGCAGTGAGATGGGCGGTCAGCGCGGGAAAGAATTATTTTTCCGTAAAAACGGCGGATCTTGTGAAGGAACGGCTGCGGGACGAGATTTTTTCCAAGCTGCTGCGGCTTGGAGGAAATTATCATCTGAGGGTTTCTACTTCAGAAGTGGTTCAGGTAAGCACCGAGGGAGTAGAACAGCTGGAGTTTTATATGAGCCAGTATGTGCCGCAGTTTTTCTTCAGTATGCTGGCACCTCTGACACTGTTTGCGGTTACAGGGCAGATGGATCTCCTCGTAGCAGGTGTTCTTCTGATTTGCGTGCCGCTGATTCCGCTTTCCATTATGGGCGTACAGAAGATCGCAAAACGGCTTTTGGGCAAATACTGGGGAAACTATACACAACTCGGCGATAGTTTTCTGGAAAATCTGCAGGGACTGACGACTTTAAAGATTTACGGCGCGGACGGGGAGTATGCCCGCAGGATGGATGAATCTGCGGAGCGTTTCCGCAAGATTACGATGAGGGTTTTGATTATGCAGCTCAATTCCATCAGTATTATGGATCTGGCAGCCTACGGCGGCGCGGCGGCGGGAATTCTGCTTTCGATCCGCAGTTTTCTTCATGGAAACCTGACGTTCGCGCAATGTTTTTTCATGGTGCTGGTGTCGGTGGAGTTTTTTCTGCCTCTGCGGATGCTGGGTTCGTTTTTCCATATCGCGATGAACGGTAATGCGGCGGCAGATAAGATTTTCGGGCTGTTGGATCTGGATGAGCGGGAAAAGGGAGAGTACGGAGTGTTTCCACAGGGAGAACTGCGCTTTGAAAAGGTCAGTTTTTCCTATGAGCCGGAGCGGCCGATTTTGAAAGATATTTCACTGCGTGTGCGGGAGCGCGGCATTACTGCTCTGACGGGGGAGTCGGGCTGCGGAAAAAGTACGATTGCCAGCCTTCTGATGGGAGAGTACAGTGATTATGAGGGCCGGATTCTTGCAGGAGGAGATGCCCGCAGAGAACTGCGGGAGATTCGCGAAAACGTGAGGTTTTCGGCGATTACCAGGATCAATCATAACGGATATATTTTCCGGGGAACTGTGGAGGAAAACCTGTGTATGGGAAATCAGAATGCTTCCGCGGCGGATATGCTGAAAGTGCTGCGGCAGGTGGATCTTTATGAGGATTTCGAGCCGCGGGGCGGGCTTGCGATGGCTCTTTCGGAGCGCGGCGAAAATCTGTCAGGCGGTCAGCGGCAGAGGCTGGCACTAGCAAGAGCGCTGCTCCACGACAGCCCTATCTATATTTTCGATGAGGCTTCTTCCAACGTGGATGTGGAAAGCGAGAACAAAATTATGGAGGTAATCCGACGGATGAGTAAGGAAAAATCCGTTGTTCTGATCTCCCACCGTCTTGCCAATGTGATGGATGCGGATCGGATCTATGTGCTGGATCACGGTGAAATCTGTGAATCGGGTTCCCACCGCGAACTGATGGCAGATGGGGGCGTGTATTACAGGCTCTTTACGGCACAGCAGGAACTGGAACAGTACCAGGGGAAAGCGGGAAAGGAGGAGTTCGCTGAAAATGAAGCGGTCGGAAAATAAGGGGATTCAGGATGAGGTAATTCGCGGAAAATCCACAAAATCGGATCCCGGGACGGGGAATTCAGAAAAAAAGAATGCAAAGCCGCGCAGCGGTTTTCGTGTGATGATGGGGCTGATCGGAATGGTGAAGCCGATGCTGGGTATCATGCTACTGGCGATTCTGATGGGGTGCGCAGGTAATTTGTGCGCTTCATTTTTGACGATTATGGGCGGCTTCGGGCTGCTTTCCGCAATGGATCTTGCCAGCCCGTTCCCGTTGCGGACAGCTGCGGTGATTTTGATTGTGCTGGCGCTGGCGCGGGCATTTCTGCGGTATGCGGAGCAGGCGTGCAATCATTATATCGCGTTCAAATTGCTGGCGCAGATTCGGCACAAGGTGTTTGCGGCCTTGCGCAGGCTGGCTCCGGCAAAGCTGGAAGGCAAAGAGCGCGGCAATCTGATTTCCATGATCACTTCGGATATTGAACTGCTGGAAGTTTTTTACGCGCATACCATTTCTCCGATTGCTATTGCAATTATCACTTCCATTGTGATGATCATTTTTGTCGGAAACTTCTCGATTTCTTTCGGTGTGCTGGCGTTGATCTGCTACCTGCTGGCAGGTGCCGTAATTCCGCTGATCAACGGGCATTTGGGGAGCGGCAGGGGCAGACAGTACAGGGATAAGTTCGGGGAACTGAATTCGGTGGTACTGGATAATCTGCGGGGGATGGATGAAATTCTTCAGTACGATCAGGGAGAGACCCGCAGGGAGCAGATGAAGGAGAAAACGACGATTCTTTCCGGCGCGAATAAGCGTTTGAAGGCGTTGGAAACAAGGCAGGGAGCAATGACGGATTTTGTGATTATCGCTGCAGCAGGGGTCAGCCTGGTAATGGGCGGATTGCAGGTTTCGGCGGGAACGCTTAGTTTCGCGGATGCGATGATTGCGGTCATGGCAATGATGAGTTCGTTTGGGCCGGTTGCGGCGCTGTCCAGCCTTTCTAACAATTTGAGCCAGACTTTGGCCTGCGGGAATCGGGTGCTGGATCTGCTGAAAGAAGAACCGCAGGTGTATGAGGTGGAAAACGGCGAAGCATTTCCTTTTGACTCGATTGCCGTGGATCATGTGGATTTTTCTTATGGAAAAAAGAAGATTTTATCACAGTTCCGGGCCCGGTTCCCGAAAGGAGAAATCACAGGCATTCTGGGAAAAAGCGGGTGCGGAAAATCTACGCTGCTCAAGCTTTTAATGCGTTTCTTTGAAGTGGAACAGGGACAGATTTGTTACGGGGAAACAGATGTAAATCAGATTACAACTTCAGATCTGCGAAAGCATATTGCCTATGTAACGCAGGAGACTTTTCTCTTTCATGATACGATTGGCAACAATATCCGTCTGGGCAATGCCGGCGCCGCGGATTCGGAAGTGGAAGAAGCTGCCCGTAAAGCTTCTCTCCACGATTTTGTAATGAGTCTGCCGGACGGCTACGATACCGAACTTGCGGAGCTGGGGGATTCCCTCTCCGGCGGTGAACGGCAGAGGATCGGGATTGCAAGAGCGTTTCTCCATGATCCGGACATGATCTTTTTCGATGAGCCGACCAGCAATTTGGACAGCTTGAACGAAGGAATAATACTGAAAACCCTGCGGGAAGAATGCGATGGCAAAACAGTCGTGCTGGTGTCCCACCGCAAATCCACCATGGGTATTGCCAGGGAAGTGATTCAGATGTAAAAGAAAAGCGTTAGAGACACCCGCATAAAATCTCCACAACTTTTCAACGTAAGAGAAACGATGCGGTAAAACATAAACCGGATCCGGAAACTCTTAATATTGCACTGAAAAAAACCGGGATCAGATCCGGAACAAAGTATTATGCTGGGGGATACCATGTTTGATATTTTGTGTATGAAAAACGCGGGGGGGGGTCCCCCTGATTCCGGGAGACCGCCGCTGTTTTTGCTTTTCCCGATTTGAAATCTCTGCAGCACTTAAAATTATAGCAGGCGCGCGGATGTTGGCAAGGAAAAATCACGCGCAATGGTTACATGAGCAGGTATTTAATGATATAATAGGAAAAATACTTGGAGAAAAAAGGAGTTTGTTATGAAGGAACCGACTTTAATTATAATGGCGGCGGGAATGGGATCTCGCTACGGAGGTCTCAAGCAGATGGACCCGATTACAGACAAGGGGGAAATTATTCTGGATTTTTCTCTCTATGACGCCATGATGGCAGGGTTTAAAAAAGTTATCTTTGTAATTAAGGAGGAAATGGAAGAAGACTTCCGCGCTCTGGTTGATGAACGCGCCGGAAAGTACCTGGAGATAGACTATGCCTTTCAGAAGCTGGACGATCTTCCCGCGAATCGTGAGGTGCCGGAAGGCAGAGAAAAGCCGTGGGGTACGGCTCACGCGGTTTTGAGCTGTCGTGATAAAATTGAAGGTCCCTTTGCTGTCATCAATGCGGATGACTATTACGGACCGGCGGGATTTCAAAGTATTTATGACTTTCTGATCCACAACGAGGATAAAGAGACCTATTCTTACTGTATGGTCGGATTCCGCTTGGAAAACACGATTACGGAAAACGGGCATGTGGCCCGCGGAATTTGTGAGATTTCCGAAGACGGAACCCTGGCCCGAGTCACAGAGCGGACGAAAATCATGCGGAGACCGGAAGGGATTGCGTATACAGAAGATGATGGGAAAACATGGAACGTCCTTCCGGGGGAAACGACGGTTTCCATGAACTTCTGGGGATTTACAGAGAGCATGATGAAAGAGCTGCAGGCGCGTTTTCCGGCATTTCTGGATGAGACTCTGAAAGAAAATCCTCTGAAAGGAGAGTTTTATCTTCCGGCAGTCGCGGATCAGCTGGTAAAAGAGGGAAAAGCGAAGGTAAAGGTTCTTTCTTCTCAGGATAAATGGTATGGTGTCACTTATCGCGCGGATAAAGAAATGGTGATGGGGGCGCTCCAATCCATGAAAGACAAGGGATTGTATCCGGAGAAACTCTGGAAGTAAAAAATTGCCGAAAAATACGCGTTATATGTAAGAGATAAACAGAAATCCGGATGGGGTTCAGGCCGCATCCGGATTTTTTTTGCGGGATCGGAATTATTGGATCGCTTCCAGCGCTTCATTGTGCCGCTGGCTGATCACCGAGTAATACTCTTCCATATAATTCGCGACTTTTGCGTACCACTGGGGATTTGCCGCGTACCGCTTATTGACTCCTTTTACAGTAGGACTTCCGCCGTAAAGACTGCCACCCGGATTCAGATATCTGGTGGAAAGTCCCTTTGCCACAACATTGATCCCCTCTGCTTTGGAGGAAAAGCCGGTCTGTCCATAGCCGAACATGTTGTTTGGCCGGAACATCTGCGTGCCCTTTGCGCTTTCCAGCGAAGCGATAGACATAAGAAAGATGCAGTTGACTCCATATTTTTCTTCCGCGTTAACAAAATCTTCTTCCAGTCCGACCAGTCCGTCACTGGTGACAAGTTTTAGATCCGCGGCTGTTACCCCGCTGGGTTCTCTGAGATCCAGATTATAAATTTCGGATACAGAATAAGCGGGAATCGCTTCCTGGGCGGTAAGACGTTCTGCTGTATAAGAGCGGAGCGCATTGGGAATATTTACCTTGCCTGCTGTTTCAGCTTTTGCGTACATGGCCTGTACGTTTGCTTCATCTGTTTCCTTTACCTGCTGCGCGAATACTTTTGCGGCGAAAAATCCCCCGGCGATTGTGGCGCATAAAAGCAGAAACAGGAACAAGTCAATGATAAGAAGAACCAGGAAACCATTCTTTGATTTTCGTTTCTTTTTTACAGATTCCATAAAAACGATCCTTTCACAACTGTTGATAACCCTGTGGATAACTTTTGATGAAATCCGGGAAGTCCGAACTGTATGTTTAAAAGTATACTACATTTTTCTAAAAAGAATATGAAATTTGGAAAAAAGTTCAGATTTCTCTGTTCAACACTGATATAATGAAAGAAAACAGGGTTGATTAGGAGATAAGGAAACCATGAGACGAAAGATTGCAGCCGTACTGGTGCTGACCGTGGCGATACTGGCGCTCTGCGGGTGCAGCCTGACACTGACAGAACCAAAAGAAGTTGTAAATGATTTTTTTCAGGGACTGAAAACAAAGAATGAAGATGTTCTGATCTTGTACACGGACAATGAAGATATTAATATGCTGCTTCACAGCCGGGGCGATGAAGAGGAATTGAACCGGATTTACGAAAGTATCTTCCGGAATTTCTCTTATAAGATTCTTTCCACAGAAAAAAAGAAAGAGGAAACGGAGGCAACGGTTACAGCGGAAGTTTCCAATGTGGATTTCAGCAAAGTGCTGAATAACTATCAGAAGCGGGCATACAACTACATGCAGAACAATCTGTATTCCGGGAACCTGAGCAAGAAGAAGCTGAACGCAAAATGCCTGTCCATCTTCGCGAACCAGACGGAAAAAGCCAGCCAAAGCACGGAAGTGCGAACCGAGACGATTACGATCAATCTGACGAAAAATGATAACTACAGCTGGGATATGCAGCTGACTGAGGAAATGATGGAAATCATTATGGGCGGACTGATTATTCCCATGTAAAAAAGAACGGAACACAGTCTGCTCCGTTCTGTCCTGCTATTGCCGGATTCGGGTTATTTACGAATTTTTACTCTCTTTGCCTTACTGTAAGCGCCATAGATTTTTTTGCTCCCGCTTTTTTTGTAAGAACGGATCTTTACATAGTACCGTTTTCCCTTTCTGAGTTTCGTAATCGTTCGCGCTGTCGCAGAGTTTTTTTTCACCCAGTAGGATTTTGATTTTTTAAACTTTTTATTTTTTGCCAGTTTTATTTGATAGCCGGTGGCTTTTCTGTCTCTTGCCCATCTCACTTTTAATTTCTGATTTCGGATATTTTTTACAGAACGGATTTTTCCTGTTTTCGGTGTAATGGTCAGGGTGGTTTTTTTGGAAGCGCTCCTGAAAATTCCCGATGCGGGAACAGAAATCGTAATGGTCGCCCTGCCAATTCTATTTAGCTTTATTTTGCCGGAACCGGATACGGAAGCAACGCCGGAATTGCTTGATTTAAAGGAAGGAGCGCCGGAACCGGAGAGTATCGGCTTTAGCATAATGCTTCCGGCAGTGTAAGCTTTTTTGTAGGAAGAACTGACTCCAGAAATCTTCTGGGGTTTCGAGTCTGTTTTATAGACGGCTTTCTGAACAGCTTTCAGTGGATTGATAATGCCGTACCCATAATGGGTATCATATCCGCGCGCTCCGGCGTCTGTGGCAGTGGAAGTCAGAATATGAGCGCATTGGGCAGCGGTTATATCAGGATTTATCTGAAATATAAGAGCTGCGATTCCGGCGACATAAGGTGTGGCCGCACTACTCGCCCCAGCTGTGGATGCCGCGGTATTGCTGCTGGAGGAAAGGGTGTAAAGTCCGCTTCCCGGGCCTGCCAGATCAATGCGGTTGTTGTAGGTGGAAGCTGGGGAAATGGTGTATTTGCCGTTTGTGTAATTGACTGCCGAAACCGCAAGAACGCTGTTGTAGGACGCGGGATAACGATATTCGTTCATCTTACTGTTTCCTCCGGAAGCGACGAAAAGGATACTGCTGTTTTTTCGAGAATGATACTGGTCAATCATATTCTGCATAGATTCGTTAGAGGAGCCGCCTCCGCTCAGGCTCATGCTTACAACCCGGCATTTTTTATCGGCAGCCCACTGAATCCCACGCATAATATCGGAATCATAGGCGCCGTAATATTTGCCGTTTTCATCTTCCAATTCCTGAAAGGCGTTTATTATATAGAGATTGGAATTGTAAGCGGATCCTGCGCTCAGTCGTTTATTGTTTCCCACGGCCGCAAGAATTCCGGCCGTGGCAGTTCCGTGACTGCCGAGGGGACGGATCGCGTCTTTCCCTTCTTCTCTGGTTACAGCATTATAACAGCCCTTTACATTCGCGGCGAGATCCAGATGGGTGACATTAGCGCCGCCATCAATTACAGCAACATTAACACCCTTTCCGGTAGCGTAATTCCACGCTGTTTTTCCGGGACCCGCAAGACCGAGTTTAAATATATAGTGATATTTGTTCTGGTTGGAAACATATTTTGATGAAGAAATTTCAGAGTCATTAGTAAAGCCATCATAACGGTGGCAGTAATCAGGATGAGCGGCAGAAATTTCTTTTTTCTGGTTCAGGAGAGGAAGGACTTCTTCCGGTGTTAAATGCTCCGGGAGTTCGACGGGTGCTGTAAGTTGTTTCGAATCACTGAAAAAGAGCGGACTCAGATTTTCCTGATTTAGAATACTTGAAGCTTCTTTCCGCGAGATATCTTTCGTAAAAGTAACAATGACGCGATCCGGGTTGTATTCCTGCGTGGATTTCGCGATATCCGCCGAGTTCCGATCTTTTACTGTCCAGAATTCGGAAGACCGAAAATCTGTGGATCCGAATGTTGGCTGCGTTGTGCCGGTACTGAGAAATACAGCCGCAATCAGAAGAAAAAGTACTGTATACTGTCTTCTTGGCATTCAAGACACCTCCATTTTAAATAAAAGTGAATTTTCTTACAATTTCCATTATATCATTGTGCGGGACCGTCCGTAAACCAAAAAGTGATAAGTGTCGTATATATGCAGATTTTCCTTGCTTTTTGAAAAATCTGATGTATAATAGAAAGGCATTGAAATTTTTTAATGTTCTCTGCGCCGGTAGAAGAATCGGCGCCATTTAGTCCACAGGGAGGTGAAACGAATGACAAATTATGAGGTTATGTTCATTATTGACCCGGCTTTGGAAGATGAAAAGAAAGAAGCGACGGTTGAAACAGTTCAGCAGATTATCAATGCTGATGGTGAAGTTTCCAAGGTTGACGTATGGGGTCTGAGAAAGCTTGCGTATCCGATTCAGAAGAAGAACGAAGGCTATTACGTTGTTGCCGAGTTCAAAGCAAGCCCGTCTCTGCCGAAAGAACTGGACAGAAGACTGAAAATCTCAGATAATGTAATGAGACACATCATTATCAATAAAGATGAAAAATAAAGAGGGGTGCAGGTATGAACAATGTGGTATTGATTGGAAGATTAACCAGAGACCCTGAAGTAAGGTATACTTCCGAGACGCAGATGGCGGTCGCCAGATTCAGCGTCGCGATTGACCGGCCTGTACGTTCAGGCGGCGAGAAACAGACCGACTTTCCCAGTGTAGTTGTTTTTGGCAAACAGGCGGAAAATTGTGAACGATTTCTGAGGAAGGGAAGGCTGGTCGGCATCCAAGGGAGAATTCAGACCGGAAGATATACGAATAAAAACGGCGACACTGTTTATACCACTGAGGTTGTCGCAAACAATGTAGAATTTTTAGACTGGGGTGATCGCAATGAAAGAAGTGAACGTCCGGCAGCATCCCAATCTTCACAGAAAGAGGATATGGGAATTCCGGATGGATTCCAGGCGATCGAGGATGAAGACATCCCATTCTAAAAGAAAGGAGATTATGTCATGGAAAAGAGACGTGGCGGAATGAGAAGAAAAAAAGTATGCCAGTTCTGCGCGGATAAGACAGAGACGATTGATTATAAAGACGTTGACAAACTGAAGAAATATGTAACGGAGAGAGGAAAGATTCTTCCGAAGAGAATCACCGGAACCTGCGCAATTCATCAGAGAGAAGTGACAAAGGCGATTAAAAGAGCGAGAATTGTAGCGCTTCTGCCATATACAGCGGACTAAATCAATCAGACAAGGTTAAACGAAAACATAAGAGGATCAGATGTGAAAACAGACTGATCCTTTCTTTTTTCCTGTTCAGGGCAGAAAAAAAGAAGGATACCGGCGACATTCCTCTTGGAATGTGTGGTACATACTGACACACTCAGCACAACATCTAGGGGCAGACAAGAAAAGAAAGTTGTGGTATAATGAACGCAAACCTTTTAGGACGATAGGTGCCTCAGGAAGGAACGATTCATGTATCTGACACTCATGTTTTTAACTGCGCTGCTGCTGCCTACTCCAGTCATAGCAGGTCTTATGAGAAGGAGGATGTCTCCGTACCGGGTTGTGGTCGAAGGGGCAATCGCGGGAGTAGCCGGAGCGCTTTTTGTTATGATCCTCGCATCTGCTGCGGGAGAGAGCATTGCTGCTGTATTTCAGGAAAGTATCCGTTATATCGCGCAGACGTTGGCAGGCGACCCCAATATTGCCCAGCTGCTCGGAGACGAGCTGACGATGAGCGAACGAGTCGAAATACTGACGAGGATATATGGACAGGCTGCGGATCTGCTTCCTTCCACGATTGGCATTTTTTCAGCGGTAGGAGCCTATATTGAATATTTGATACTAAGCAGAATTATAAAACCGGAAGGTACAGGGGCTGTTCGCATGAGTCCGTTCAGAGAATTTAGCCTTCCCGGAAACTTTATTATTGTATGGGCGGGGCTATTTCTTTTGTCATGGATTTTGACAACAATTAAGTCGTTGCCCGGAGATGCGCTGTATGCCAACATAAACGCGCTGTTTGATTTTGTTTTCAGCCTTCAGGGCATGTCCGTGATTTTTATGTTCTGCTATAAAAAGAGGGCTCCTAAGGCGATTGCTGTTATTATTATCCTTTTCCTTTTGTTTTCCGGATTTGGAAATCTGGTTCTCGTGATCCTGGGATTTGCAGATATTATCTTCAGGCTTAAAAAACGGATAAGGTGAATTTTAACAGAAACAGGAGATAGAAACTGAATGTACGTAACCCGAATTGAAAAACTACTTTGTGCGTATGCACCGGTACCTCTTTGTATTTTGAATCCCCAGGGCAAAGTCGCCAGGGCAAGTTCCAAGATCGATGAGGTGTTCATATATGATGGAATCCAGGGGGCAGACGTTTTCACGCTTACCGGAATCAAGTATTCGGATATCCGGGAAGCGACTGCTGAGGAACGGCCGCTTATTATTTCCCGTAATGATAAGGTTTTTAAGATTCTGACATCGTTTATTGGGGAAGGAGAGCTGGCCAGCATTGTGATGTACTTTTTTGATGTTACGGATTATGAGACATTAAAAGAGGAGCATCGGCAGGAACGCTGCTGCATAGCGGTGGTAAACGTTGATAATTTTGATGAACTGACATCCAGCACAGGTGAAGATGCCCAGATGCTGCTGGCAACCGAGATTGACAGAGTCGTGCGCAACTGGGGAGCGAAGATGAATGCGTCAATCACCCATTACAAAGAACACCTGTATTTTATGATTTTTGAATACAAACATTATGAAAAGATGGCGGAAGCAAAATTCCCCATACTGGATGAGATACGGGAACTGGAGACTGAATCGGACTTTCCGGTCACCCTCAGCATCGGAATCGGTGTCGGAGGAAAGACGCCGAACGAAACGGATCAATACGCGACGGATGCGTTGGATATTGCCCTGGGAAGGGGAGGCGACCAGGCGGTTGTAAAGAATGTGCGGCAGATCGAGTATTACGGCGGTAAAATGCAGACCGTGGAAAAACGCAACAAGGGAAAGTCAAGGGTAATCGCGCATGCTCTTAAGCAGCTGATTCTCCAGTCTTCCCGCGTAATTATTATGGGGCATCGAAATCCGGATATGGACTGTTTTGGAGCATCCTTGGGCATTTACCGGATTGCGGTAAGCAATGAAAAAGAAGCGCATATTGTAATTAACGACTATAATGAGGCGCTATCCGCCATTTACCAGGCGGCGAAGGAAACAGAGGCGTACAGCTTCGTTAATTCGGAAAAAGCGATCACCCTGTGTGATCCGGGAACCCTTGTTGTCGTTCTGGATACACATCGGCCGAGCCTTGTGGAATGTCCGGAACTTCTTGACTCGGATAAAATTGTGGTCATCGATCACCACAGAAAAGCGGAGGAGGCGATTTCACATATGATCCTTTCATATATGGAGCCGTACGCGTCCTCCACATCCGAGTTGGTTACGGAGATCATACAGTATTCCGGCGAGAAAAAAACCCTGAGCAAGATGGACGCGGAAGCGCTGCTCGCGGGTATTACAGTAGATACTAACCGATTCGCTGTCAAGACAGGGGTTCGTACTTTCGAAGCGGCATCCTGGTTGCGCAGATGCGGAGCGGATACCGCTGTCGTAAAAAGGTATTTTCAGTCCGATTTGGACAGCTTTAAAATCCGGGCAAAATGTATCGCGGGCGCTGAATTTCTGGATGACGGTATTGCGATGTCTGTCTGCCAAGGAAAAAATCCGAATGCGCAGATCGTTAATTCGCAGGTGGCAGATGAGCTGCTGACAGTACAGGGAATCCGGGCCTCTTTTGTAGCGGGTCGGAATGACAGGGGTGAAACAGTTGTAAGCGCTCGCTCGCTGGGTGATATTAACGTCCAGCTGATCATGGAAAAACTGGGAGGGGGAGGACATCTCAATACCGCCGGAGCACAGGTGGAGATGTCACCGGAAGAGACACTTAAAGAACTGAAAGAGATTTTGAAAGAATTTCTTTAACCTATCACATTAGGAGGGTAAAATAAATGATAGTAATATTGCAGAAAGATTTAAAGGGAACGGGAAAAGCCGGCGATGTCGTAAAGGTAAGCGACGGTTACGCGAGAAACATGCTGATCCCGAGAGGAATTGCCAAAGAGGCAACAGAAGGAAATATAAAGAACCTGAAAAAACAACAGGAAATCGCGGCGGAAAAAAGAGCCGAGCAGAAAGCTGCGGCAGAAGCGGCTGCGGAACGGATTGAAAAGGTTGGAATTGAGATAAAAAGCAAAGGCGGAGAGAATGGAAAATTGTTTGGCTCCATTACATCGAAAGATATCGCACAGGCACTTGCGGATCAGCATCAGATAAAGGTTGACAAGAAAAAGATCGAGCTGGAAAACCCTATCAAGCAGACTGGCGATTTTGTTGTTCCAATCAAACTCTATACGGATGTAACCGCGAAACTGGATGTAAAAGTTACTGTTTAAAGACGGAGGAATCCGCTGATGGAACGTATTCCCCCACACAACGATGAAGCCGAAAAATCCGTTTTGGGTTCTGCGCTTCTGAGCAAAGACGCGCTGTTTGACGTCGTGGAACTTCTGACAGAAGATGACTTTTACAGCGAAATACATAAAGAAATTTTCAAAGCGATTAAAGAACTTTACCGCAGGAGCTCGCCGGTGGATACTCTCACCGTTTCAGAAGAGATCAAAAAAAGAAACTCGCTGGATCTGGTGGGCGGGCGGGCATACATCGCAGCCTTGGCCGCGGATGTGCCTTCCACATCAAATGCGGCGGAATATGCTAAGATTGTCGCGCAGAAAGCATCGCTGAGAAGATTAATTGAGACAGCCGATGATATCGTCCAAAAGAGCTACGAGGAAAATATGGAGACCAACGCGATTTTGGACTTTGCTGAAAAAGAGATTTTTGAAATCGCTCAGAAAGGGCAGAAGAGCGATTTCACCCATATTAAAGATGTATTGCTGGAAAACATTAATATCATTGATAAAGTATCACAGCTTGACGGAAATCTCACCGGACTCACCACCGGATTTCGGGATCTGGATCAGATGACCTCCGGTTTGCAGCGCTCCGATCTGATCATACTGGCGGCAAGGCCGGCCATGGGAAAAACAGCCTTCGCGCTCAGCGTAGCGCAGCAGGCAGCGATCAAGGGTGGAGCAAGCGTAATGATTTTCAGCATGGAGATGTCAAAAGAACAGCTGGGGCAGCGGCTTCTTTCCATGGAATCCCGCATTGATATGCAGAATCTGAAAACTGGGAATCTGGAAAGAACGGACTGGGATCAGATTAATATGGCGCTGGATGTTCTCTCCAAAGCGGATATTAATATTGATGATACTCCCGGAATCAGCATTATGGAAATGAAGAACAAATGCAGGCGTCTGAAAGCAGAAAAAGGTCTGGATCTGATCGTGATTGACTATCTGCAGCTGATGAACATGGAAGGCAAAAAGACAGACAGCAGAACGCAGGAAATTTCGGCGTTGTCGCGGAATCTGAAGCTACTGGCAAGAGAGCTGGATTGCCCGGTGATTGTACTTTCCCAGCTGTCCCGCGCACCTGAACAGAGGCCGAATCACAGGCCTATGCTGGCGGACTTGAGAGAATCCGGATCCATTGAGCAGGATGCCGATATTGTTATTTTTCTTTATCGGGATGAGTACTATAATGAAGATACGGATAAGCCGGGAGAATGTGAAGTTATTGTTGCCAAGCACAGGAGCGGTCCTACCGGCACAGTGGACGTGACGTGGCTCGGCAAATATACAAGGTTTGCTGATAAGAGCAGCATCGGGAGGTAACCATGAAAAAGATTACCAGGGAAATGTTGGTTTGTGATATTTTAGATAAAAATCCGCATCTGGAAGATATTTTTTTCTCACATGGAATGAACTGCATGGGATGTCCAGGCAGTAATGCGGAGACCCTTGAGGATGCTGCAGAAGGACATGATGTGGATCTGGAAAAATTACTTGAGGATTTGAACAAAGCAAATGAAGTTCAGGCATGAGGAAATAAACGAGTATTACCTGCTTGATACAGATGTGGAAAACATCTTCATAAATGAATATATGGCGTCCGCGCCGGGAGATTTTGTGAAGGTCTACCTTTTCGCTCTGATGTATGCGGGACTGGACGAGCCTATGGAGAACGGCATGATCGCCCGTCAGCTGGGGATGAAAGCGGAGGAAGTAGAAAAAGCATGGATCTATTGGGAAGGCATGGGGGTAATCCGGAAAACGAAGAATTCTATGCGCCCGGAAAACGGATCGGAGTATGACGTCGAGTTTATAAGCCTGAAGCGGCGGCTATACGGCAAAAAAATAAAAGAAGAGAAAAAAGAAAAAAGAAAACAGGAAGGCAGAAATGCGGAAAACCTGTTAACCGATAAAAAGATTAAAAGCATGTACAAATCAATTGAGAGAATCACCGGGAGAGTGCTGAATGGTTCGGAGATGATGGAGATTCTTTCCTGGATTCAGGACTATGGCGCGACGCCGGAGATTGTTGTATATGCGTACTCCTACTGTAAGGCCAAAGAAAAAGACAATGTGCGGTATATTGCGGCGGTTGTTAGGCAGTGGGTGAAAAAAGGACTTTTCGATGTGCTGGCGGTAGAAGACTATCTAAAACAGATGGATCAGAAGCATTCCCGCTATAAGAGGGTCTACAAGGCTCTTGGATTTGCGCGAAACGCGACAGAAGAAGAAATGCGCATCATGGACTGCTGGTTCGATCAGATGGGATTTTCATTGAATACCGTACTGGAAGCCTGTGGAAAAACAAGCGGGATTCCAAATCCGAATATCAATTATGTAAACAGAATTCTGACGAACTGGTATGAAGAAAAAACAGGAAATTCAGTAGGTGGAAAGCAGAATGGAGTATCTGCTGCCACCGTTCAGAAATACTACAGCTATTTACGTAAGAAGGAAGAAGAGGAGGCAGAGGCGCGTAAAAAGGAAGTTTATCAGAAGATCCCGAGAATTCGGGATATAGAAGATGAAATGAATTCTTACAGAATGAATATATCGAAAGTATATCTCTCCGGTCGGGTGGATAAGGAAAAGGAAGTTAAAAACCTGCAGAATAGAATTGAGAAGTTGAACACAGAGAGGGCAGCACTGTTAACGGACAATGACTTTGAAGTCGACTATATGGATATGCGGTACAAGTGTAAAATTTGTAAGGATACCGGAACTAACGACGAAGGCGGGCGCTGCGAGTGCTACGTCCTGCGTGCGAAAGAGGCGGAACTATGGAAGAAAAATTCAGCAAAACAGTAAAAAAACTTTTTGGAAAACTGAATAAGAATGAAAATGGAAAGCTTGCGCGGTGTAAAAAATTTGCGGATCGGTACAAGATCATGCTTCTTGCATCGTTTGCAGTTTTTACAGTTGCAGCTTTGGGACTGATCGGAATTATCAACCACTATATGGCATATGAGTATTCCTATAATGGAAAAGTGCTAGGAGTTGTAAAGGATAAAGAAGATGTCCTGAAGATCACAGATCTGGTACAGGGTGCGCTGACCGAGGAAAAAAATATCGAGGTTGTAATTGACAAAAAGGACGATATTACGTTTAAACGGGTGGCTGCAATGGGCAGTGACGTACATATTGATTCTTCTGAGGAAGTGCTCAAGCGTCTGACCTATGTGGGGGACGTCAATGTAAAGGCGTACAGCATCACCGTTAACGGAAAGCAGGCCGCAACCTTGGACAGCAAAGAAGCGGCACAGAACGTACTCACCGCAATTAAGGATGAATACACCAGTGAAGGGGAAAACGTCGTAGTAGAAGATTCCGAGTTTGTTGAAGATGTGCAGATTAAGGAAGTGAACACAGATCTGGACAACCTGCAGGAAGAAGAGGATGCGAAGCAGGCAATTCAGACCGGAGCAGTAGTAGAAACTTCCCATGTTGTAATGAAGGGGGAAACTCTTGCCGATCTGGCAAAGCAATACAACATGTCAGAAGAAGAAATTCTGGAGCTGAACCCGGATGTCAATCCGAAAAAACTGGAGGTTGGCAGTGAAATCCAGCTGAAAGAAGAAGCGCCGGTAGTTACTTACAAAGCATCTGAGTTGGTTACGTATAAAGAAGATATTGATTATGAGACTCAGGAAGTAAAGACCGATAAACTTTATGAGGACGAAACCAAGGTTAAGACCAAAGGGAAAAAGGGAACAAAGGTAATTACGGCTCGGGTGGAAACGAGCAATGGAAAAGAATCCACAAAAGTTCCTCTTGTTGAAAAAGTAGAGAAGGAACCGACAACCGAAGTCGTCCTGGTGGGAACGAAGGAACGTCCGCCTACGATCGGCTCCGGAAAATATATTTATCCAGTTAAAAATTACAGGCTGTCTTCTCCGTTTGGTCCGCGCTGGGGCAGAAACCACAATGGTGTGGATCTGGCATGTGACACAGGAACCGATGTTGTCGCTGCTGATGGCGGAACCGTTACCTTCGCGGGATATAAAGGCACATTCGGTTATCTGGTTATTATCGATCATCAGAATGGAATGGAAACCTATTACGCACATAATTCAGAGCTTCTTGTAGAAGAGGGCGATAAAGTATATCAGGGCTATCATATCGCGGAAGTTGGAAGCACGGGTCGGAGCACAGGACCTCACTGCCACTTTGAGATTCGGGTGGATGGAGAACCGCAGGATCCGATGGAATATCTGCCATAAATATGCGATTTTTACAGTGGTAAAAAACTTTGGCGAACTGGGCGAGCCTCCCGAAAGGGGGGTTCGTTTTTTCATAGCCTGAAAGGTTACATCGATACAAATTTTGCTGAAACTAGCGCCGTTTCAGCATATTATGCCGCTTTTTCCGTTGACAGGCACCTGTGTGGAAGTATACAATAAAACCAGAAAAAAGGAGGAAATGCGGTTATGAGCTCGACAAAAAAAGAGTTTTTAATTAAAGCTTGTATTGCGCTTATACTGATCGCTATGGTTGCGCTTTGTATCGCGAATCCGAACGAAGGTACGGAAACGGGAACCGACTGTATTACCGATGGACAAGTTGTAATTATAGAAGATGAAATGCCGCCTCTGGCAGCGACAACTTCGAAAACAACGACCAAAACGACAGTAAAGAAATATACGAAGAAAAAAAAGCTGAAGAAAAGAGCAAAGAAAAGCAAGACAAAAACCAAAAAGAGAACAAAGAGATCTTCTTCCACGAAAAAATCGGGAAAGAAGACGATAAAAACACAGAAAACCGTTGTAACTACTACGAAAACAATTACCAAAAAGCGATCAAAAATACAACGGGTTAAGACGACAGTAAAAACAACAACGAAAACGACTACCATTACACAGACCACGACGGCGACCGGCGGTGAAGTTAAAATCCGGGCGATTGCGCCGAAGATTAAGAGTGAAATTCTGGACGCTTTTGAGGATGGCGGCTACAAAGTAGTTGTGAATCCAAAAGTCAGCTATTCAGGTGTGTTCCGTTCCGCGACGAAGACGATCGAACTGAAATCTGCCAGCTCGGTTGTTTATCATGAAATGGGACATTTTGTTTCTTTCAAAACAGGACGGGCGGATAGCACCGCGGAATTTAAAGATATTTATAAAGATGAGAAAAATGACTATACGGCAAGCAACAAAGCGTATGTAACGCAGAGCGCGGGCGAGTATTTTGCTGAGTCCTTTAAAAACTATACAGAAAACCCGTCAAAGCTGAAAAAAGAACGGCCACGCACATACGCATATGTAAAAGAGCAGGTAGATTCGTTCTAGTATGAAGAATCATCCCGCAGAGAAGAAGAGAAATCCGGTACACAAAAGAAGTTGTGCCGGATTTTTTGTAAAAGCGGAGGTATCGTTGTACGCGGGCGGAGTTTGGCGTATAATGAAAAGCGTAAAGGAGGGGAAGAAATGAAATTCGTATCGTGGAATGTAAACGGAATCCGGGCCTGCATGGGAAAAGGGTTTCTGGATGTTATGAAAGAATTGGACGCGGATGTTTTCTGCATTCAGGAAACAAAGATGCAGGAAGGACAGGCAGAGGTTCCGACAGAGGGCTATTATCAGTACTGGTGTTCCGCGGAAAAGAAGGGGTATTCAGGAACCGCGATTTTTACAAAGAAAGAGCCACTGTCGGTTGCTTATGGGATCGGAATTGATGCGCACGACCATGAAGGAAGGGTCATTACAGCAGAGTACAAGTCTTTTTACCTGATTAATGTATATGTTCCAAATTCACAAAACGAGCTGAAGCGATTAGAGTATCGGATGCGCTGGGAAGAGGATTTTCGTGGATATGTATGCGGACTGAATGAAAAAAAACCGGTGATTATCTGCGGCGATATGAATGTGGCGCACAGAGAAATTGATTTGAAGAATCCGAAAACCAATGTGAAAAACGCAGGATTTACACCGGAAGAAAGGGAAAAAATGACGAGACTCCAGGAGGCGGGTTTTATTGACAGTTTCCGTTATTTTTATCCGGACGCGGAAGGAATTTATTCTTGGTGGAGTTACCGTTTTAACGCGCGTAAGAACAATGCCGGATGGCGGATTGATTATTTTCTTGTTTCCAGGAAGCTGGAGCAAAATCTGAGGGGAGCGGAAATTTTAAGTCAGATTATGGGGAGTGATCACTGTCCGGTTACACTTACATTGGAATTTTAGAATAATCGCAAAGGGAACCCCGTATGATAGAGGTTCCCTTTGAATTTAATTACCATAATCGATCTTCATCAATTCCAATATCTGCGATTACTATTTCACCACAGTACTTCTGGGCAAAAGGCTGGAGGTGAATCGGCTTTTTGTTGTGAAAGGTAATAGTTATAGAAGCTTCGACCGCGTTGGGATCGATCTGCGAAATTCGCGTGGCATCACCGTTTAGTCCGGAAGGGATATCCAGAGAGCAGACAAGAGCCTTATCTTTAAACTGGTTGATAAAGGCCGCCGCTTTCAGAGCATTCGGGCGCAGCTTTCCATGAAAGCCGGTGCCATAGATCGCGTCGATTAAAATGTCCTGTCTTCCGGGAATTTTCATAAACGGAGACTCTGTGACGGTCATATCAATAATCGGTACATCCGGGTCGAGCCGGTTAAAATTCGTGATCGCGTCTTCAGACGCGGGATTTCCGTCAACGAGGACAATCGTGGTATCACTTCCGGCTTCCTTCAGCTTTCTGGCAACAACAAAACCATCACCTCCATTATTTCCCTTCCCACAGAAAAGAATCGCTTTTGTTCCGGAAATCTCCCGGCCGTATGCTTCACAGATTTTTTCAAAGGCGGCAGTCCCGGCATTTTCCATCATCTGATAATAGGAAAGGCCGGCGGCATCGGCTCTTTTTTCGAGAATTTTCATCTGTCCGCAGGTAACAAATTTCATCATTCGTATGCCCTCCTAACGCTCTTTGAGTGGAGAGAGATCCAGCTTTTCATAGCCGGATAAAAATGAAGCGATCGCATCCGCAATTTTTTGGCATCCTCCATCCTGCTCCGATTCAATATTTAAAGGAAGGATGGGGTCATGCAGCGATTTTCTGAGAAGGCACCAGCCTCCGTCGAAAGCGATACGGACGCCCTCATAGTTCGGCGATACGATTTCCATCTCCGGGTGCTGTTCCGCGTACTCTGTAAGCGACTGGAGAACAGAATCTCCATAGCTGCTGAAATCAGACGTCAGAATGGGTATCCGGATTTCTACCGCTTCAGCGGGTTCTTTGAGATCGGAAATCAGCGCATCCAGTGTCTTTCCTTCGAGATGGAGCCTGGCTGTTTTAATTACAATTTTTGTTGCCAGATACGCGCCGTCATCCAGAAAATAGTTTTCTTTCAGAGCCGCGTGCCCTGATGTTTCGATCGCAAGCTGGCAGTCAACTCCTTCTTTATTCAGCTCGATGGCCTTATTGATAACATTTTTATATCCACGTTTGAAACGCAGATGTTTTAATCCCAGTTTTTCCTCCAGGAAAACAGAAAGAGGATCGCTGGTTATACTATCAGTAACAACTGTGCTGCCGGGATGATCCTCTGCAATCAGAGCCGCGGCCAGAGCGACGATCCCATTGCGGGCGATTTCTCTGCCCCGGTGATCAACAGCGGCTGAACGATCCACATCTGTGTCAAAAATAAGACCGAGATCCGCGCCGCTGCTCAATGTCTGCAGGGCGGCTGACTCCATCGCTTCCCGATCTTCCGGATTCGGAGCATGATTGGGAAAGTCCCCGTCAGGTTCAAGATACTGGCTGCAACTGATATCTGCCCCGAGAGGCGCCAGGACTTTTTTCGCATAGAAGCCGCCGCTTCCGTTTCCCGCGTCCACGACAATTTTCAGACCGGACAAAGGCTTTTCAAATTCCTGCGGGTGGTTGACGCCATTTCGGATTAGCGTACGCAGATGCCCGCAGTAAGTATCCATCAGGTCGATGTCTTCGGAAGGATATGTTTTTTGCCCATAATGCAGGAACTGGCGGTCTGTAAACGCCGGAGCCCCAAGCGCCGCGAGGTGCGTGTCAGACTGGGCAGTTTCAATAATCCATGTGATATCGCTTTTATTGAGTCCGCCGGATTTATCAAAAAATTTAAAACCATTCCGGTTATAAGGAAGATGGCTTGCGGTAATCATGATTGCTCCGTCACAGTCATATTCTGGGAAGACCGTTGACATGAACATTGCAGGCGTGGAGGCGAGACCGGCATCCAGTATACGAACGCCGTAGGGGCCAAGTCCCATAATCAGACCGTGTTTTAGAAGCTTGGCGGAAAGCCGTGGATCGTGGCCGATAGAAATTGTAAGGGATTCAGCGGGTTTTCCTGTTTTTTCGCACAGCCACAGGAGATACCCTCCCGCGAGACGCGAAGCCTCCTCATCGGTCAGATTGGGAAGCTCTCCCGGCACTCCGGTAAGTGAGATTCCGCGGATATCGCTTCCGTTTTGCAGCAATTTATAGTCGAATTCAGACATTGTTTCTCTCCTTATATATGAACGTTTTAGTTATTTTATGGATTTAAGATAGATTTAGCTTCCATGTCCATAAATTTATTATAAAAGAAAACAGACTCTTAGGAAAGAAAATTTTAGCAGATTAAGAGAAAAGAAGGTAAATAGATTCCGGAAACAAAAAATGAAAAGGCGGAGCCGGATCCGGCTCCGGATTTAAGACTCAGACCGATCCGGCTTTGTGGTTATTTCCCCAAATCCTTTAGAAATAAAGGCAAGGGCGAGACACAGCACGAACCAGAGAAGCGTAAACAGCGGACAGATTTGCCCCAGGATATTTCCCGGAAGAAGGGAATAGTCCCATACGTTCCATCCATACCATAAATTCACAATCAGTCCTACGCAGAATTCATAAATCGTAATGACAAGCGCTCCTCCCGCAGACTTAAGCAGAAGAGGCGCTTCACGAAACGGCCGCTCCAAATGGTACAAAGTCAGAAGACAGGCTCCGCCGGTCAGCATCATGGTCCAATGGGTGTAACCTCGGAATAAGAGTTCCAGCATACCGTAACCCAGAGAACCGACTAAAAAAATGATTACATTCATACTTTTATTATCTGCGGCAGAAGGCGAAATACTCGTGGTATAATCTGTTTTTCATTCTGGATGGAATTTTAAAGACGTGATATAATAAAAACAAATTCTGTGAGGAGGAATTGTACATGAAGTTTGATATGTATCATAGCTGTATTACGGTTCTTGATTTGGAAAAATCCATCCGGTTTTATAAAGAAGCGCTGGGACTCGCGCCGGTGAGAACCATTGAAGCGGAAGACGGATCCAGTAAAATCGTGTTTCTGGCATCAGAGGGAAATCCATGCCAGCTGGAGCTGACCTGGTACAGGAACAGAAAAAATCCTTATAATTTGGGAGATAATGAAATCCATATCGGATTTCGGACCGATAATTATGAAGAGGCGTTGGTGCACCATAGAGATATGGGTTGCGTCTGCTTTGAAAACGAGAAGTTTGGTGTTTATTTTATCGAAGATCCAGATGGGTACTGGATGGAAATTGTTCCAGTCAGATAGTTTCGATGCCAACTCTTTTTAAAAAATTTAAAACCCTCCTATAAAATTGAGAGAAAGAGTAATTCTAACAATGTATAGGAGTTTTTTTTATGCACAACATACTTTACGGATATGTGAGAGTCTCTACGAAGGAACAGTGTGAGGACAGGCAGATCCTCGCGCTCACACGGTTTTCTGTGAAAAAAGAGAATTTATATCTGGATAAGCTGAGCGGAAAGGATTTTAATCGTCCGCAATATAAAAAGCTGATGCGAAAACTGAGACCCGGAGATACTTTGGCAATCCCGTCCATTGACAGACTTGGGCGGGATTACGAAGAAATTCAAAATCAGTGGCGCATTATAACGAAAGAGAAACATGCGGATATTGTAGTTCTGGATATGCCTCTTCTGGATACCCGTAAGTCGGGGAAGGATCTGACCGGAACTTTTATTGCGGATCTGGTACTCCAGATTCTATCCTATGTAGCGCAGACGGAACGGGAAAAAATTCGGCAGAGGCAGAAAGAGGGAATCGCGGCGGCCCAACTGAGGGGCGTCCGGTTTGGAAGACCCAGAAAGCCAATTCCCCTGGAATTCGAGTATTTGAAACGGCAGTGGGAAACCCGGAATATCAGCTCCAGAGAAGCAGCGCGCCGTTTGGATATTTCTCAGGACACGTTTTTGCGGTGGGTTCACGGAAAATAACAGCCGGGGATAAAGACTGAGAAATTGGAAGGAAAATGTAGGAAATTCCGTTCTCCTAAAATCAGGAAAATGTAGAGAATCTCTGCAGTTCCATACAGGACTATTTTAGCTGATTTTTTCGACAGAATGATTTCATATCCTATTATACAGCTTCTGAACGAAAATGTCTGCTTTATCGTGCGGGGAGAAAGGGGTATGATATGAGATAAAAGTGTGATGGTTGTAAAAATTTGTGTGTATTGTAGAAAAGAAGGAGCTGCTGCGATCTTGCGGACAGCTCCTTTCCGACTCCTGCGGTTACCGGTTGGATTTGACCTCTTTTTCTTTCTGTTTAATCTGTTCCCACAGATCCAGACCTTCTTCTACGGAAGAAACTTTTATATCGCCGAAAACATGGGGGTGGCGGCGGATCATTTTTTCATTGACTCCGTTGATAACGTCTTCAATGGTGAAACGCCCTTCCTCGGCAGCGATCTGGGCGTGCATAACCACCTGCAGCAGGACATCTCCCAGCTCTTCACACAGGTTGGCGTCATCCTTTTTATCAATCGCTTCCAGGACTTCACCGGTTTCCTCTACCAGACATTCTTTCAGGCTTTCATGAGTCTGTTTTCTGTCCCAGGGACAGCCGTTTTCACTGCGCAGCGCAGCGATGGTCGCGACAAATTCATCAAATTTTTCCATTTTCATAACCTCTTATTCTTCAATTTCCTCATTCAGACTTCCCATACGGTAGCCGGCCAGATCCAGAGTTACATATAAAAAACCGAACTCCTTCAGACGCTCATTTACCAGATCCATAAGCCCGAGATCAAAGAAATCGCCGCGGGCCTCAGGCAGCACCTCAATTCTTGCCAGCGTTCCGTGGTGGCGCACCCGAACCTGACGAAATCCTAGATCCTGCAGAAGAGATTCCGCCCGGTAGATTGCCGTCAGTTTTTCTTTCGTAATGGTCTCTCCGTAAGGAATACGCGAAGCGAGACAGGCAAAGGCGGGCTTGTCCCAGATATCGCCTCCCAGTTCCTTCAACCCTCTGCGGACTTCTTTTTTTGTCAGCCCCGCTTCCTTCAGCGGACTGGCGATTGAAAGCTCTTCCAGCGCCTTTCGCCCGGGCCGATAGTCGGAAACATCGTCCAGATTGGTACCGTCCGCGACTACCGCTCCTGGAAGCCGCGCGCGCATCTCGTCTACCACTTTCCCAAAAAGGGTTTTTTTACAAATATAACAGCGATCCGGCGGGTTATGGGAAAAGGAGGAAAAAATTTCCTCTCCCAGCTCCAGGACAAAATGGCGTATCCCCTCCTTTTTGCAGAGCTCTTGGGCATAGCGGATTTCGTCCGGAGCAAAATTAGGCGCGGAAATCGTAACGGCAGACACGTTTTCTCCCAGCACCTTTTTGGCAAACAGCAGAAGAAAGGTACTGTCAACCCCGCCGGAAAAGGAAACCGCAATCTCCCCGTATTCCTTGAGTCGGCGTTCCAGAGCCTGCAGTTTCTCTCTATACTCCATATTCGTTCACCTGCTGTTCACTCTGCTGCATGGCACAAATGGTTTCTTTGAACAGTTCGTCCAGTTCCCATCCCAGCATTTCGGCTCCCTGGCGGATGACGTCGCGGGAACAGCCCGCGGCAAATTTCTTGTCTTTAAATTTCTTTTTCAGAGATTTTATCTCCATGCCCTGAACGCTTTTGGAAGGACGCATCAGAGCGTAGGCTCCGATCAGCCCGGTCAGCTCGTCGACGGCGAAGAGAATTTTTTCCATTTGGTGTTCCGGCTGGATATCGCTGCACAGACCATAGCCATGGGAACATACGGAACGGATAAAATCATCGTCCAGTCCCGCGTCCTTTAACAGTTCCGGAGCTTTCTGGCAGTGTTCCTCGGGATACATTTCAAAATCAATATCATGGAGCAGACCGACAAGCCCCCAGTATTCCGGATCATATCCGTATTTTTCGGCGAAATAGCGCATAACCGCTTCCACTGTAAGCCCGTGCCGAATATGAAAATCCTCCTTGTTATATTGTTTCAGCAGAGTAAGTGCATCTTCTCTTGTAATCATAAAGCGTACCTCCTTATTTTGAGTCTTCTGCGGCTTCCCGTTCTGTTTTAGACGGCAGCTGCGCGATAATAATGGCCGCGAACATGAGAACGCATCCTGCGAGCTCTCTGGGAGCAAGCTGCTCATGCAGGATAATCGCGCCCGCGATGGCGGCGAAGACCGATTCCAGGCTCAGCAGCAGGGACGCTACAGTCGGATCGGTATGTTTCTGAGCAAGAATCTGCAGCGTATAAGCGACGCCGCAGGAAAGAACTCCGGCATATAAAATCGGAATCCAACAGTCCAGAATCGCGGACCAGACCGGCGTTTCCGCCAGAAACATAGGAAAGAGGGAAAGAATCCCGCAGACAAAGAACTGGATGCAGGATAATGCTACGCCATCAGTTCTTGGTGCGAAATAATCGATCACCAGAATGTGGATAGAAAAGGCAAAGGCGCAAAGCAGCACCAGCAGATCGCCCCGACCCAGGGAAAGGCCATCCGTCATACACAGCAGATACAGACCGGCGACAGCAAGTATGACGCATAGCCAGACAATGGGCTTTACTTTTTTTCGGATAAAAACTCCAAGAATCGGAACCAGTACGATATAAAGAGCCGTGATAAATCCGGCTTTGCCGGCGGTGGTATATACCATGCCGATTTGCTGCAGAGAACTGGCCGCAAACAGGACAATTCCGCATAGGATACCGCCCAGCAGCAGTGTTTTCTTCCCTGCCTTTTTTTCAGCTTCCGTCAGTTCCGCATTTTTCTCTTTGGAAAAGAGAAAAATGACAGGAATTAAAACCAGCCCGCCAATTAAAGAACGAATTCCGTTAAAGGTGAAAGGACCGATATATTCCATGCCAGCGCGCTGCGCGACGAAGGATGATCCCCAGATTAACGCTGTCAAAAGCAGCATCAGATTACCTTGCAGTTTTTTGCCCATAAAACCGTCCTCTTTCCACTAAAGCTGTATTTATTCTACCGAGTTTCACGGAAAGTTGCAAGAGGGAGAGGCGGATTGCATAGTGGATCAAATCGGGCATTCTCATATTTGGAATCTGTACTTCCATTCTTCGCTATGTTACAATGATCTCGTATGTGAAAATATTTTGAAAATGATGGGAACGGATGAATAAAATGACAGTACAGGAATTACAGGAACGGATTTTTCAGATAAAACCGTTGGATGAAAAAGCGATGGAAGAGGCAAAAGTCCGGCAGGATGCTCTGGCAAAACCGCCGGGGAGCCTGGGGCTTTTAGAGGATATTTCCATACAGATGGCTGGAATCACCGGTTCGGTGAAAAATGAGATCAAAAAGCACTGTGTAGTGGTGATGTGCGCGGATAACGGCGTAGTGGAGGAAAATATCGCCTCCGCTCCTCAGAGCGTTACCTTGGCTCAGACCATCAACTTTACCAGAAGACTGACTGGAGTCGGAGCTTTGGCAGAGAGCTTTGACAGCGACCTTCTGATCGTAGACGTGGGGATCAACGGTAAGGTGCCGGAAGGGCTTTACACAAAGGAACCTTTCTCCGATACACATAAAATTGTAAACCGCAGAATCGCGGACGGAACGAAGAACCTGGCAAAGGAAGATGCCATGAGCCGGGAGCAGGCTCTCAGAGCGATTGAAATCGGCCTTGAAATGGCAGAGGCGGTAAAGGCAGGCGGATACAGCGTGTTCGGGATCGGTGAGATGGGAATTGGAAACACCACCACAAGCGCGGCCATTTTATCCGCTGTTACCGGTCAGCCCGCCGCGAAAACGGTAGGAAAAGGCGGAGGTGTCGTGGACAGCAGCTTTGCCCGCAAAAAAGAAATTGTAGACAAAGCATTAGAAAAATGCGGCGGAAAGGATATTCTGACAATTCTTTCCCAGGTGGGAGGTTTTGATATCGCGGCTATGGCGGGAGCCTTTATCGGAGCGGCGATTCACAGAATTCCGGTTGTGATCGACGGGTACATATCCGCGGTGGCGGCGCTGACAGCGGCAGAGCTTGCGCCGGCCTGCAAAAGTTATATGTTCGCGTCCCATAAGTCTTACGAACAGGGATACAATCTGGCGATTGAGGCTCTGGGGCTGACGCCGTATCTGCATATGAAAATGCGCCTGGGAGAAGGCAGCGGATGTCCTCTGGCCTTTAAAATTATGGAAGGAGCCTGCGGCGTGATGAACCGTATGGCAACCTTCGCGGAGGCGGAGATTAATGACGATTATCTGGAAGAAATCCGTAAAGGAGATTGTTTTTAATGAACCTGTTTATCAGCGGCGGCTGCAAAAACGGCAAATCTTTTTTTGCTCAGGAGGAAGCGAAAAAACAGGCAGAGGAAAAGGGCGTGCCTCTGTATTATCTGGCGACCATGATCCCTGCGGATGACGAGGACAGAGCCAGGATAAAGAGGCATCTGGCCGAGCGGGATGGCTGGGGGTTTACAACCATTGAACAGGGGCGGAATATCTGCGGCGCGTTGGAAAAGGGAGAGCCGGAGGGCGTTTTTCTATTGGACAGTGTGACGGCCCTCTTGTCAAATGAGATGTTTCTCCCTTCCGGAGAGGCAGATCTGGAAGCTCCGGCAAGAGTTTGTGAAGAACTCAGGACCTTTGCCCGGCGGACAGGGAGTACGGTGTTCGTATCGGACTTTATCTATTCGGACGCGCTGCGGTACGATTCTCTGACCGAAGCGTATCGAAAGGGCCTTGCCTTGTGTGACAGAGCGCTGGCCCAGGTATGCGATCAGGTGGTGGAAGTATGTTATGGAAACCGGTACTTTTTTAAGTAGAAGGGGGCGGAAATGAAAACAGTAACAGGTTTTTTTATGGCATGGGGAAATTTCTGCGCGATTCCGTGCCCCTGCAAAAAATGGGATGAAAAAGCGAGAACTCATATGCTCGTAATGTTTCCGATTATCGGTCTGATGATGGGACTTTTATGGAGCGCGTTGTTTTGGGCAGTGCTTTTTTTAGAACTGCCGGTTCCGGTATCCGCGGCGCTGCTGACGGCGTATCCGTTTGTTGTGAGCGGATTTATTCATCTTGATGGGTTTATGGACTGTAATGACGCCATTTTATCCAGAAGGCCTCTGGAGGAAAGGCAGCGTATTCTGAAGGATTCCCGGGTGGGCGCCTTCGCGGTTATCACAGTCGTACTTCTTTTTATGATGGTATTTTCCGGAATGTGGGCAATCGTGGAAGAGGGCGCTTTGTGGATTTCCTGGTGCCTGATGGGAATTCCGGTCTTTTCCAGGGCAATGTCGGCAGATTCGGTCATGGGGCGCAGGCCCCTTTCCACCAGTCAGTATGAGCTGTCTTTTCATCCGCAAAAAAACAGGGGATTTCGGATTTGTAACGGCGCCATATGGCTGTTGGCAGCATTGCTTCTTGTGATCGTCGGCGCTTTCGCGGCCTCCCGGGCGGGCGAAGCAGGTGCGGCGGTATTTATGAAATCCGCGCTGGTTATGATCGGAGCGCAATTTGCGGCATCGCTTTTAAGCGGTATTTACGCGAGAAAACAGTTAGGAGGAATGAGTGGTGATATTGCCGGATTTATGCTGGTGTGGAGCGAACTTGCGGCAGTACTCGCCCTTGCGGTAATATAGATATGAATTTGATTATTGGAGGCGCATACCAGGGAAAACTGGAATATGCGGAGAAAGTCTTTGGAAAACAGGAAGTCTTTACTTGTAGTCCGGAGCGGGCAGAGCTGGATTTTTCAAAACCCGTTCTGTATCATCTGGAAGATTTTGTACTGGCCTGTATCAGAGAAGGAATAGAGGCTCGGGAGTACCTGCGGCAGCACAGGGCGGAACTTGAGGGTAAAGTGATCATCTGTACGGATCTCTCGCAGGGGATCGTTCCTGTGGAAACGCAGATGCGGGCTCTGCGGGAAATGACAGGAAGAGCCATGGTATATCTCGCGAAAGAGGCGGATACTGTGACAAGAGTTTTTTGCGGATTAGGGCAGAAATTAAAGTAAGGTAGGAGAAATGAAATCGCAGATACATTTAATCAGACACGGAATTACGGAGGGAAATCAGCGGCGGCTCTACTACGGGGCGGCCGATATTCCTCTCGCAAAAGAAGGAGAGCGGATGCTGAAGGAACTGGTCGCGGAGCATATTTATCCCGAGGCAGAGGGCAGTGATTTTTATACAACGGGGTTGATCCGCACAGAACAGACGCTGACTCTGATTTACGGAGAGAAAGAACATAGCGTCATTGAGGAACTGCGGGAAATGAATTTCGGACAGTTTGAGATGAAAAGCTATCAGGAGCTGAAAGAAGTTCCCGCCTATATCGAATGGGCCGGAGATAAAACCGGGACTCTCGCCAGCCCGGACGGGGAGAGTATCGTTGAATTTCGGAAACGAATTGAAAATGGATTCGACATTCTCATGGGCAGACATCGGCTGAAAGAATTGTCTGTGCGGCACAGTGGAAAGGACGCGTTTTCTACGGTAGTCTGCCATGGAGGAACCATCGCTTCGATTATGGAATTTTATTTCCCGGGAAAGCGAGAGCATTTTTACAAATGGATTCCGGATCCGGGTCATGGGTTTACGCTGGATGTGAAAGCAGGCGATGTACTCAATTATGGAGAATTTTAGGAGGATATTATGAAGATAAGAGAATCTGTTACAGAACTGATTGGAAATACGCCGCTTCTGCGGCTGCGCAAAATTGAAAAGCAGTGTGGGGCAAAGGCGGCTCTGATTGCAAAGTTGGAATATTTCAATCCCGGCGGCAGCGCAAAGGATCGGGTCGGATGGAATATGATCCGGGCGGCGGAAGAAGATGGCCGGCTGAAAACCGGCGGAACGATTATTGAGCCGACCAGTGGAAATACCGGAGTTGGGATTGCGATGGTTGCTGCGGCAAAAGGATACCGGGCGATCATGACGATGCCGGAAAGCATGAGCGTAGAACGGCGCAATCTGCTGAAGGCCTACGGCGCGGAGCTGGTTCTTACTGACGCGGCGAAGGGCATGCAGGGCGCGGTGGACAAAGCGGAAGAGCTGGCAAATGAAATTCCGGGAAGTATTATAGCCGGTCAGTTTGTAAACCCTGCAAACTGGCAGATTCATTATGAAACGACAGGCCCGGAGATCTGGCGGGATACAGACGGCGCTGTGGATATTTTTGTTTCGGCTGTAGGTACGGGAGGCACGATAACCGGTGTGGGAACCTATTTAAAGGAACAGAATCCGCAGATAAAAGTAGTTGCCGTTGAACCAGAGGCGTCTCCCCTTTTATCTCAGGGAAAGGCGGGTCCTCATAAAATTCAGGGAATTGGAGCCAATTTCATACCGGAGGTTCTGGATACTTCTGTCTATGATGAAATTATTGCGGTATCCGATGACGCGGCCTTTGACACCATGAAAGAGTTGGCGGTGACAGAAGGTCTTTTTACAGGGATTTCATCAGGAGCAGCGCTCTATGCAGCCCGAGAACTGGTGAAAAGAGAGGAAAATAGAGAAAAAAATGTAGTTGTGCTGCTGCCGGATACGGGAGAAAGGTATCTTAGTCTTTTTTAGAGAAAAAGGAAAAAATTTACAAAAATGTTTTGCGAAGATACCCTTAAAGTGATAGAATGATTCCACAATAAGAGGAAAAGGAGGAATTTTTGTGGAACAGAGAGAATTACTTGAGAGGATTTATGAAGAAGTTCAGGGACTGTCGCAGCGTCAGACTGTAATGGAACAAAGACTGCAAAATATGGAAAATGATCTTCGGGAAGAAATGCAAGGCATGGAAAAGAAACTCAGGCAAACAAACAGGGTAGCCCCGGAACATGAGGATAGCTACCCTGTTTTTCTTTTAAAAGAGCATTCGATTGTTCAGGCCCGGATTTCTGTCATCAGAAGTTCCAGCCATTCTTCGGACTCTTCCTCGGTAAGAGGTTTTTTCAAAGGACTGCCGCACTGCGGGCACACATTTTCTTCTGTTTCAAATTCTGTATAGCAGACTGGGCAGTATTTCAGCATTGTTATCACTCCTTTTCTTCAAACAGACCCAGCTTTTCTTTCCAGCGAAGGACGCGGAGAGCCGAATCTGTAATTTGTTTTTCTGAGATTTTGCCGTCGCGGACAGCCTGGACGACAGCAGGGATCTGCTCTGCATATCGGCTGGTACAGAGAAGATCATTTCCTGCCTGAATGGCAGAGACCGCGATATTTTCCTCTCCGCTGTACCCCTGTACGCCTTCCATTGCCAGATCGTCGGTCAGAATCACACCTTCAAAGCCTAACTCCTCCCGCAGGATCTGATGCACATTTTCGGAAAGAGAAGCAGGTTTGCTCTCATCCATAGCCGTTACAATATTATGACTGACCAGAACACAGGGAGCGCCCGCTTCGATTCCGGCCTCAAAGGGAAGGAAATCCCGGGAAACAAAGTCCTGGTAGCTTCGGGTATCGGTCGCGATTCCGGTATGGGTATCCGCGTTTCCTCCATAGCCCGGGAAATGTTTCAAAGCGGATCCGATCTTTTTCCGGTTCATAGTTGAGACAACTTCCCGGATATAGCGGGATGTTCTTTTTACGTTTTCGCCAAGTGTACGGGGATAAATAAACGCGTTCTGATCCGAAGTAAGATCGCAGACCGGAGCAAGATTTACATTAATTCCCATGGAGAGCAGAAACTCTGATTTTTCTTCCGCGTCCCGCCGCAGACCTTCGAACCCGCTTTGCGCGTAGACCTCCTGCGGGGAAGCAAACGGCTGCGGACGATAGGCGGAATATTTGCTGATTCGGACTACGCTGCCGCCTTCCTCGTCTACGGCCATGAGCATAGGGACGGATGCCGCTTTCTGGTAAGACGCGAGATCCGAGGTTACCGATTCCGGAGTCCGAATTTCAAAAAAATCGGAGAAAAAGAGGTAGCCGCCCAGGCCGTAAGAAGCGATATCTTCCCGGCTGATAGTGCTATTTGAAACACAGGCAAGAAACATCTGCCCTACCTTTTCCTCCAGTGTCATATTTTCGGCAAGCTCCCGGACATAATCCGGCTTTTCCGGTGCAGCCGTCTCTGAATTTGAATTGGAAGATGCGGTTTTTTCTGGTTCGCCCTGCATGAAAAAAAGTCCTGTCCCAAGGAGAACAATAAGAACCGCGGCGATTCCGATCCATTTTTTCACTCTGTATTCCCACCTTTCTTAATCAGATCCATTTTATCACAACTGATCATGTTAGAACAGGTCTGAGTTTTCGAACCAGGATACAGGCCGCGATAATCTTAAGCGCGTCCCCCGGAAGAAACGGAAAAACACAGGCCGCGAGGGCAGGAATCAAAGCGGAGGCGGAAGACGCCATAAACCATGCGGTCCCCAGCAGATAACAGGAAAAAAGCCCGGCAGTCATGCTGAGTGCCAGCGCGGAAAACCGATCCGGATTTTTGCGGTGATCCAGTATCCAGCCGGTAAGAAAGGCCGCCACCGCATAACCGACGATATAGCCGCCGGTCGGCCCGGCGAGAATCCCAAACCCGCCGGTAAAGTTATGAAAGACCGGAACGCCGACAGCTCCCAGAAGTAAGTACACCATCTGACTGATCGTTCCGTATCTCCAGCCTAAAAGCCCGCCCGCGAGAAAGACCGAAAGGGTGGCCAGATTCACGGGAACAGGTGTAAAGGGGAGAGGTATGGAAATAAAGGAGCAGACGGCGGTCAGCGCCGCGAACAGAGCGCTGATCAAAAGCCGTGCTGTTTTCGAATATCTGCGCATGAAAGCCTCCTTTACAAGCGGATGGAAATTTCGCCGGTAGCCAGCGTTTCCCGTTCACCGGAATCATACTGCACAATCAGACCGCCGTTTTCGTCGATGCCGAGAGCGGAGGCTCCGCGGCCCGGAACAGTACCCGCGTATCCGCCCTTGTAAACCTGTATGTCTTTGCCGATTACCAGGGAGTGGCCCCTATAATCTTCAAGAAATGTACGATCTTCCAGATGCTCGATCAGAGGAAGCAGCTGATTGAGAACTTCGGCAGCCAGTTCGTTTTTTGAGAAGGAGCCTTCCAGCGCGCCTGCGATTTCCAGAAGATCCTTCGGAAATTCGTTGGTGCTGCAGTTGATTCCGATTCCAAGGATTAAATTTTGGATTTGACCGCTCTCAAAGTCTGTGATCGCTTCGGTCAGGATTCCGCAGATTTTTTTTCCGTACAGATAGATATCATTTACCCATTTTATTTCCGGACGCAGACCACAGACTTTTTCTATCGCCCGCACAACGGCAACCGAGGCCGCGGTGGTGACGAGAACAGAACGCCGGATATCAAAAGAAGGCTTGAGCAGAACGCTCATATAAATTCCTGTATTGGCAGGAGAGAGAAAACTGCGCCCCAGACGGCCTCTGCCATGGCTTTGATGGAAGGCAAAGACTGCGGTACCGTGCTCCGCGCCCTCTACCGCAAGCTTTTTAGCCGCGTTATTTGTAGAATCCACCGTTTTATAGACATAGATCGGCAGCGATTTCCAATCCGGCGCCAAATGGGCCTTAATCCCCTGGGCGGACAGCATATCGCTTTCTATGTCAAGCTGATAGCCGCGATTTGTTCCCGCGTGGATCTGGTATCCGTCTTCCCGCAGTGCTTTGATCGCCTTATGGATGGCGGCTCTGGAAACGCCCATCTGCTCTGCCAGCTTCTCTCCGGAGAGGCTTTCTCCTTTCCGCTCTTCCAATTCTTTTAGTACCTGCTCTTTTACGGACATAAAACTTCCTCCTTATCTGTTTCAAAATCAGTTTAAGGGATAGAGAAAAAATTGTCAACCGTAAGAAGTTAACAATCAGAAAAAATAAATGGAAGGAATACCTGTCCGCGGTTACTGTACTTTCGGAAATGTTCATGATACAATAAAGCCAACAATTTGCGGGGAGGGAAATATATGGATTTTAACAGCCTGCGTACAAAGAACGGCTCTGCGGCGGAGACACTTTTGATTGTAGACGACGACGTGATTAACCGGGGGATTCTGGAAAACATTTTCCTTCCGTTTTATACGATAGAAGAAGCGGAAAACGGGAGGGTCGGACTGGAAAAAATTTTGGCGGAACCGGATCGTCTTTGCGCCATTCTGTTGGATGTTGTTATGCCGGAAATGGATGGAATCGAAGTCCTGAAACATCTGCTGGAGCAGGATCTTCTGAATAAAATTCCGGTATTTCTGATTACAGCGGAGGCCAGCGACAGCACGATGAAAGAGGCCTATCAGATGGGCGTTATGGATGTAATCAGCAAGCCGGTGGTTCCGTATGTGGTTCAGCGGCGGGTGAATTCGGTCGTGGAACTGTTTCGAGCGAGAAAGCGCCTGGGAAATGTGGTTCAGCAGCAGCAGTCCGAACTTCTGCAGCAGGCGCAGCAGATTATCGAACTGAACCAGGGAATGATTGAGGCTCTGTCTACAGCCATTGAATTTCGCAGTGGAGAATCCGGATCCCATGTTCGGAGAATTCATGATATTACTAAATTCCTGCTGACTAATACAAAGCTGGGAGACGGCATGTCGGAGGAAAAAATCGAACAGATCGCTCTGGCTTCCATTATGCATGATGTTGGAAAAATTGCCATTCCGGACGCGATTTTGGAAAAACCGGGAAAGCTGACCGCTGAAGAATTTGATATCATGAAAACTCATACGATTCAGGGCGCGCAGCTTTTGGACAAGATCCCTCAGATGAAAGAACACGCGTCTTATCAGTATGCGTATGATATCGCCCGTCATCATCACGAGCGGTGGGACGGAAAGGGATATCCGGACGGTCTGAAGGGAGATGAAATTTCGATCTGGGCACAGGTGGTTTCCCTGGCGGATGTGTATGACGCTTTGATCAGCAAGCGGGTTTATAAAGACGCGTTCAGCTGTGAAGAGGCGCTGCGGATGATTGCGGACGGGCAGTGCGGTATCTTCAACCCACGTCTGCTGGACAGCTTTTTTTCGGTAGAAAAACAAATACGTGAACTGTACCGTAAAGAAAAGGAGGAGTTCTGAAATGGATGAGAGTAGAAAACAGATTCTGATATCGGCCGGGATTGACGTCGACGACGCGCTGGAGCGGTTAATGGGGAATGAGTCTTTGCTGGAACGGTTTCTCAAAAAATTTTTAGAGGATGAGAATTACGAAAAGCTGAAATCCGCGGTTTCCGCCGGGGAACAGGACGCCGCGCTTACCGCCTCCCATACATTGAAGGGCGTATGCGGCAATTTATCCATCTCCGGGCTTCATGGTCTTTTGACTCGGCAGGTACAGCTGATGCGGGAAGACAACTGGAACGAGGCAGCCGCTATGATGCCGGATATCTCAAAAGCGTATGAAAAAGCGGCGGATGCTGTGCGGAGGGCGTTCTGATGCAGAAAAAGCAACCCGGGTGGAAGCAGATTTTTTATAAAATGCGGGTTCATATTATTGCGTTCCTGGCGCTGGTACTGATTGCCGGCATCGGATTTCAAATGTTTCGGGTAGAACTTCTGAAAAACGCGCAAAGTCTGGGAAGTTCGCTTTCACGGAACTACGCGTCGGAGGAGAGAAATAACCTGACCGTTTATGAAACGCTGATTTCGATTGGTGTGGCATCCATCGACCAGCGGGTGCGGGATGGGGAGCCGAGGCAGGAGATGATCCAATGGATGCAGGTCTATTTTGAGCGGATCGAGGCTGTTCTGGGAGAGGGAAAAGTGGATCCGTATATTGTGCTGGACGGGGAGATCATTGCTCTGAATCCGTGGGAGGCAGATGAGTCTTATGATTTTCAGGAAACGCAGTGGTACCAAGAGGCAAGCGCCGCGGAAGGTGAAGTGATCTTTACGAATGTTTATACCGACGCGATTTACCAGGAGCCGGTTATTACAGCCGCGCAGAAATGTGAAATTGCGGATGCTATAATTGCGTTTGACATTTTTCCCAGAAACTTTCATGTCCAGGAAAATCCAGGCGAGCTGTCAGAGGGGGATTCCTTTTTTTTATGTGACAGTACAGGTGAGCTGATTTACAGCCAGACGGAACTGAGCGGCATCCGGGGGGAGTTGCAGAATTATGTGGACAATCTGATAAAAGAGATTAAGGCGGGAAATCTTGATTCTTACAACGCGTATATTGAAGATTTGGACGGTGGGCACAGGGCTGTCTATTACAGTCGGATGTCCAACGGGTGGTTTTCTATTATTACAATTCCCTATCAGAATATCCTGGGAAACTGGAATAAGCTGATCCTTATTTTGGGGGCTGTGTTCCTGCTGTTTCTGCTAGTGATCATCTGGATGAGCTGGCGGGAATGGAGACTCAACGCGAGAATGGAGCGCACGAACGAAACCGTCAGAGTCCTGGGGAATTCCTATTACGCGCTGTACCGGATTGATTTCGGACAGAAAACCTATGAAATGATCAAAGGCTCCGATTATGTTCGCAGCAGGCTGGAGCAGAAGGGAAATTATCAGGATCTGCTGAAGGTGATGGGAGAAGTGATCGAAGAATCCGCATATGAGGAATATATGGAAAGCTTCTCGCTGGAGAATATCCGGCGTCTTGTTTCACAGCGTATTCGTGATTTTGGCGGAGATTTCCTGAGAAGATTCGGCGAAGAGTATCGGTGGGTCAGCGTGAGGGTTCTCTTTGATGAGTCTCTGGCGCCGGAAGAAGTCGTATTGTGTTTCCGCCAGGTGGAAGAGGAAAAGCAGAGACAGCTGCGGGAACGCAGCCTTCTTGAAAACGCGCTGAAGGCTTCCAGAGAGAGCGAGGAAGCCAAACAGACATTTTTCAGCAATATGTCTCATGATATGCGTACCCCTTTAAACGCGATTATCGGATTATCCGAACTGATTCCGCAGCATTTACAGGAGCCGGAAAAAATCACGGGATATACAGAAAAAATCAACCTTTCCAGCAGGCAGCTTCTGGCGCTGATCAATGATATTCTGGACATGTCCAGAATCGAACAGGGGAAGATGACCCTGAGTAATCAGCAGTTCCATTTGAAAAAATGTGTGGAAGACTGTTTGGAAACGTTCCGCATTCAGGCGCAGAAGGAAGGGAAAACATTCTCGCTGTCCTTTGATCTGAAGGATGAGGAAGTGATTGGAGATCCGCTGCGCATCAGTCAGATCCTGAATAATCTGCTTTCAAACGCCCTGAAATTCACCGAAGAAGGAGATGAAGTATCGGTATCCGTGATGCAGACGGAAGGCGGAGAGTACGCAAAGTATAAATTTGTCGTGCAGGATACCGGAATCGGCATGACGGAAGATTTTCTAAAAGATCTGTTTGAACCGTACGCGAGAGAAATGCGGTTCCACGCCAAAGAGGTTTCCGGTACCGGACTGGGGATGCCAATCGTCAAGAATCTGGTATCCCAGATGAACGGTGAGATTTATGTAGCCAGCAGTCCGGATCAGGGAAGTACCTTTACGATCATCCTTCCGCTTATGACGGTGGCGGGAGACGAAAATAAAGAACTGTCCGGAGAAGCCGCGGACAGCGGACAGTTTTCCATAGAAGGAAAAAAGATTCTTCTGGCAGAAGATAACGCGGTCAATATGGAAATCGCGACGGAACTTCTTTCCGCGGACGGAGCGGATATTACACAGGCATGGAATGGCGAAGAAGCGGTGGAGGCCTTTAAAACCTCCGAGCCGTTTGCCTTTGATGGAATTCTGATGGATATGCAAATGCCGGTAATGGATGGGTGTGAAGCGGCAAAACAAATCCGGGCCCTTAAAAGACCGGATGCGCAGTCAATTCCGATTATCGCGGTTACGGCTAACGCGTTTGCGGAGGATATCGCGGCGACAGAAGACGCCGGAATGAATGCGCACATTTCCAAACCGATTGATTTTCCACTCCTTTATAAGACGCTGGAAAAACTAATGGGTTCTTCCGATTGAAAGAGAGGTATGCTATGAAAGAAATCGCAATCACCGAAATTGAACAGATACGGATTGGAAACGCCCAGAATAGGGAGGCTGCCACCGGCTGTACCGTGATCTTATGTGAAGAAGGCGCTGCCGCGGGAGTGGATGTAAGAGGCGGAGGCCCGGCAAGCAGGGAAACGCAGCTTCTTAATCCTCTGGCCGCGGCAGATAAAATCCACGCGGTGCTGCTCAGTGGAGGCAGCGCTTTCGGACTGGACGCGGCAGGCGGCGTTATGAAGTATCTGGAGGAAAGAGGCGTCGGAGTGGATACCGGAGTGGCCAAAGTTCCTCTGGTCTGTACGTCCTGCCTGTTCGATCTGCAGATTGGCAGTAAGGATATCCGCCCTGACAGGGAAATGGGATACCGGGCCTGCAGCGGCGACTATCGGGACGGAAATTACGGAGCCGGTACCGGAGCTACGGTCGGGAAATTCAAGGGAACGGAATTTATGATGAAGACCGGGATCGGAAGCTTTGCTCTGCAGGAAGGCCCGCTGAAGATTGGCGCTATTGCGGCAGTAAACGCTCTGGGAGATGTCTTTGACTATCAGACGGGGGAGCAGATTGCAGGGCTTCTCAATGAGGAGAAAAACGGACTTCGTTCAACAGAAAAAGAAATGTACCGGCAGTGTCTGGAAGTAAGGGATCTCTTTACCGGGAACACGACCTTGGGAGCAATCATTACAAACGCGGATTTTGATAAAGCGCAGATGAACAAAATCGCGGCTATGGCGCAGAACGGCTATGCCCGATCGATTCGACCGGTGCATACACAGGCGGACGGGGATACTGTGTATGCGCTGTCAACGGGGGAGGTTACAGCGGATCTTAATGCGGTTGGAACTCTGGCTGCGCAGGTTATGGCAGAAGCGATCCGCAGCGCGGTGTTTTCCGCGGAACCGGCTTACGGACTGCCCTGCGCCGCGGATTTTATGAAAAAGGATATTATCTGAAATCCACGCTTTCTTGTTTCTGGCAGGTTGACGGCAGTCCTGTGCCTGTGATACAATTTCCTACAGAATAAAAAGATTTGAGGTGAAAAGATGCGTAATTTTTCTTGCTAACAACACAGAGCATAATAAACGGAGAAGCGTGAGAAGATCGCTCCGGTTTTGTTATGCAGTCAGCAGGAAAGTTACCAGTTTATTTTCGTTTCATAAGTCCGGCCAGCCCGCAGCAAATGTGTGAAGGCAGGAGATCAATATGCATATATTCAGATTGTATGTTTATGAACCGCAGGAATAAAAACTTTCCTGCGGATTTTATTTTGCATACAGGAGGTGGTGCATATGTCACAAATTCAGGTCAGTAATCTGACGTTTACGTATGAAGGCAGTTACGATGCTGTGTTTCAAGATGTATCCTTTCAAATTGATACGGATTGGAAGCTGGGACTGATTGGGCGCAATGGAAGAGGAAAAACCACGCTGCTGCGGCTGCTTCTCGGAGTCTGCCCGTATCAGGGAACGATAAAATCATCCGTTCCTTTTGAATACTTTCCCATGAAAATTGAGGATGAAGAGGAATGCCCGATGGATCAGCTTCCTGGAGACGTGCCATTGTGGAAAGTCCGCAGAGAACTGTCTTTGATGGAAGCAGACGAAGGTCTGCTGTACAGGCCTTTTTATACATTGTCCGGCGGGGAACGAACCCGGATCATGATGGCGGTTTTGTTTTCCAGGGAAACGGACTTTCTTTTGATCGACGAACCGACGAATCATCTGGATCTGCAGGCCAGAGCCCAGATGGGAGAATATCTGAAAAAGAAAAAGGGCTTTATTCTGGTATCACATGATCGAAATCTTCTGGATCAGTGTGTGGATCATATCCTTTCCATTAATAAGGAAGGACTGGAAATTCAGAAGGGAAATTTTACCTCCTGGAACGAGAACCGAATGAAACGGGATGCGTTTGAGGCGGCGGAAAATGAAAAACATCGGAGAGAGATAAAACGGCTGGAGAAAGCAGCGGGAAAAACTGCTGTATGGTCGGATAAGGTTGAGAAAACGAAAAACGGACAGAAAGTATCAGGGGTAAAGCCGGACAAAGGGCACATCGGAGCGCAGGCCGCGAAGATGATGCAGCGGTCGAAAAATCTGAAACAGCGCAGGCAGGCGGAAATTGAGCAGAAATCCGCATTGCTTAAAAATAAGGAAACCACATTTGAACTTAAGCTGCAGCCATTGGACTATCATAAGAATCGCATCCTTATGATGGATAATGTGCAGATTTACTACGGAGATAACCCGGGGAGTCCGCAGGTAAGCTTTTCTGTGGAACAGGGAGATCGTATCGCGCTTTGCGGCAGAAACGGCAGCGGAAAATCCAGTATTCTAAAACTGATTCTCGGACTGAACCTTTCGCATACCGGACAGGTACAGAGAGGAAGTCAGCTTAAGATTTCCTATGTTCCTCAGGATACGGACGGATTAGCCGGGAAATTAAAGGACTACGCCAGATCGGAGGAAATTGAGGAAAGCCGTTTCCTCGCGATTTTAAATAAGCTGGACTTTCATGGTGCGCAGTTTGAAAAGGATATGAAGGATTTCAGCCAGGGGCAAAAGAAAAAGGTGCTGCTGGCGCGGAGTCTCTGTGAAGAGGCACATCTTTATATCTGGGATGAACCCCTTAATTATATTGACGTGTTTTCACGGATGCAGATTGAAGAGCTTCTGTCCGGCAGTAATCTGACCATGATCTTCGTAGAACATGACCGGGCGTTTACAGAGAAGATCGCGACAAAGCAAGTGCTTCTTTGAACCGGAAAACAAAGCGTCCTTCCGTCATTGGTGATGGGAAGGACGCTTTGTCATATCATATTGGAAAATCGTTCAACTGCTTTTGTAAAATTGGCGATGGTTTTATCTGCGTCGCCATGCTCGATTCCGTCTCGAACGCAGTGCTGGATGTGACCTTCTAAAACGATCTGTCCAGCCCGGTGCAGCGCGGATTTGGCCGCGTTAATCTGAGAAAGAATATCTTCACACGGTATATCTTCATCGATCATCCGATCGATTGCCTGCACCTGCCCGATAATTTTTTTCAGGCGGCGGTGCAGATTATCGGAATCCATACATTGTCTCATAACGCAATCCTCCTTATACAGTTAGGGGTATATGTACCTTTATATTATCGGACGTCGCGGCTTGTTTGTCAAGAGAAAGACTTCGCGCCCTTCGCGTTCAGATATCATACAGCGAGCCATAAGGGGCGACTGTGTCGCGTGAAATCCCGAGATTGCGCCGCAGGCTACGGTAACGAACATCATGGCCCACTTGGGAAGCTCGTCCGGATGAACGACATCAAAAGATTCCCACAGCCATAATGATCAGACAAATTCCAAATACAGGATATAATTTACCGATAATCTTATCAATGGGAAGGAATGTCGCGCAAAGATAATAGATTAAAATAACTGCCAGTCAGAAGATGGTGTTTAACATTTCCGGTGTCAGAACCGCAATCAAAGCCGCAGGGCCGACTGAAAAGTTAATGCCAATAAGAAGCAGAAGGATGACAGAAAATCGTGGACGCCGCCGCCCAGAATCGTACCAAAGACAATCCAGAGGTAAACCTCCGGCCCCCAGCAGGCGCCGGAAAGAGCGCCGTAAATAGGGCCGAGTCCCGCAATATTTAATAGTTGAATTAGAAAGATCCGCCAGGTTTTCATAGGAACGTAGTCAACGCCATCGGGATGAGCGACAGCGGGTGCTTGCCGATCATCGATCCGGGAAACCCGTTCAACCAGTCTGCCATAGGTAAAAAGCCTGCGACCAGCAAAAACAGAGCCAGAAAAAACGTAATCATAGAGAAAATCCCCTTTCAGATGATGTAAGAAATGAAAAAACGGGGGCAGAATCAGATCTGCTCCCGCTTTCTCAAGATAGGTCATTATTTTTTCATAGTCATAATTTTTTTAATCAGCTGAATGACCGGGATGTTAATAAATGCGAGTCCGTAAACCGTAAAGAGCTGACTGAGGGTAAGGGTCTGCACTTTGAAAATTTCATGAAGTCCCGGAACCATTAACACAACTGTAATCAGAACCAGACCCAGCAGGAAGGCTCCGATCAGATAAGGGTTGTTAAATACTCTGGAAGTAAAGACCACAGGTTTGTTGGATTTGCAGTTGAACCCGTGGAACAGCCGCGCCGTACACAGCGTTCCGAATGCCATGGTGCTTCCCAGCAGTGCGCTTCCTTCACCAGCGGCAGTAAAGACTCCGTGGTAACCGATGAGAAATGCGGCCATGGTTGTAATTCCGATGGAAAGGCCGCCGATGCCGATTCTTCCCAGGAAGCTCTTCGTCAGAATGGACTCTCTGGCAGGACGCGGTTTTTCGTTCATCAGATCCGGGTTATGGGGCTCCAGTCCGAGGGCAATGGCCGGCAGGCTGTCTGTCAGCAGGTTGATGAATAAAAGGTGAACCGGAGCGAAAGGTACCGGCAGCGCGGTGATGGACGCGTACAGTACCGCCAGAATCGCCCCGAAGTTTCCGGAAAGAAGGAACTGAATCGAGTTCTTGATATTCTGATAAATATTTCTTCCGTTTTCCACGGCTTTTACAATGGTCGCGAAATTATCATCGGTCAGAACCATGGACGCCGCGTCTTTGGAAACCTCGCTTCCCGTAATTCCCATGGCTACGCCGATGTCTGCCTGTTTTAAAGCCGGCGCGTCGTTTACACCGTCTCCGGTCATGGCAACGATATTATCTTTATCCTGCCAGGCACGGACGATCCGGATTTTGTGCTCCGGAGATACCCGGGCGTATACGGAAATCTTTTCTACAAAATCTTTTAGTTCCTCATCGGACATGGAATCAATGACCGCGCCTTCACAGGCTTCGTTTTCATCCTTCAGAATTCCGATGCGCTTGGCAATGGCCGCCGCGGTGATCTTGTGATCGCCGGTAATCATCACCGGTTTAATCCCCGCGGAGATACATTCGGCAACCGCTCCCATGGACTCTTCACGGGGCGGATCCATCATCGCGATGAGTCCCAGGAAGGTAAAGTCTTTTTCATCATCAAATCCCGGAGAAAATCCTTCGGGGATCTCTTTATAGGCAAAGGCCAGAACCCGGAGCCCATCTTTGGAAAATTCCATGTTCTGCGCTTCGATTTTTTCGCGGTCAGCCTCTGTAAATTCACGGCGCTGTCCATTTTCCTGAATGTGTGAAATCCGTTTTAACAGAACGTCCACAGCTCCCTTTGTCACCATAAGAGACGTGCCGTCAATTACATGGCAGGTAGACATGAGCTTCCGATCGCTGTCAAAAGGAATTTCACTGAAACGCGGATATTGACCACGCACTGTTTCGTAACTGCAGTCCAGCTTTAGACCCAGGTTAATGAGGGCTGTTTCTGTCGGATCGCCGATTTCCTTTCCCTCAGCGATGGCAGAGTCGTTGCAGAGCATACTGTCTCTGAGAAGCTGCATCTGCGAAGGCTGGCTGATATCAATATCAGCGGCGGGAATCCTGGTTCCGTCTACATAATAATCTTCCACGGTCATCTTGTTCTGTGTCAGAGTACCGGTTTTATCCGAGCAGATAACCGAGACACTGCCAAGACCTTCCACCGCCTGAAGCTTTCGGATAATTGCGTGTTCTTTCGCCATTTTCTGAGTACCGAAGGAAAGCACGATGGTAACGATGGAACTCAGAGCTTCCGGAATCGCCGCAACCGCCAGGGCTACGGCAAACAGGAAGGCGTCTCCTGCCGATTCTCCCCGGTATACGCTGATTCCGAAAAGAAGGGCGCAGAAGGCGAGAATCAGAATGGAAAGCTTTTTCCCGAAACTATCCAGGTTGGCCTGCAGAGGTGTCTGCTTCTCAGACGTTGTCTTTAACAAAGTCGCGATTTTTCCCACTTCGGTATTCATTCCTATGGAAGTGACGAGGAAAGAGCCGCGTCCGTAAGTGACGAAGCTGCCGGAATAGACCATATTGAGCCGATCTCCCAGAGCAGCCTGGCCTTCGATGGGATCCATGTCCTTTTCCACGCCCAGGCTCTCCCCCGTCAGGGCACTCTCATCAATTTTCAGGCCGGCGTTCTCCAAAAGCCGTCCGTCCGCGGGAACCGAATCTCCTGCTTCCAGGAAAACCTGATCCCCTACCGTAACGTCTCGGGAAGGGATTTTGATTACCTTTCCGCCCCGCAGCACTTTTGCTTCCGGAGCGGACATCGCTTTCAGACTGCTGAGGGATTGTTCTGCCTTCACGGTCTGCACGGTTCCCAGAATAGCGTTAATGGTAATTACAATTAAAATAACAATCGCACTCTCCAAATCATCTAAGATCCCGGAGATAATGGCCGCGGCGATTAGAATGATGACCAGAAAATCCTTGAATTGCTCAAAGAAGATCTGGACTACGGATTTTTTCTTTTCTTCAACCAGCTCATTGGGCCCGAATTTTTCCTGGTTTTTACGGACCTGATCGTCTGTAAGCGGCTGCGATGTGCCATTTACCGCTTCACGCGCCTGCTGGTCTGTCATCTGATAATACTCTTGCATAACGATTCCTTTCCTGCCTTTATTTTGGAGTAATCATCTGTTTTCTATGTAATAAAAAAAGACTTTTATCACATAGAGAATGTAATAAAAGTCTTGCTGTTTCATTACGAACCGGATAGAAACCGAAGTCCCTATCGAGAATGACGATCTCGTAAACGCCGATCAGGCGCCGCTACTCCCTTTCACTATAGATAATAATATCGGGGCAGATCGTTTTTGTCAACGGGGATTTTGTAAAATTTAAGTAAATGATATCAGAAATGCAGAAGATTATAAGAGAATTGAGGCGAGATTAAATGGAAAAAAAGAAAAATCGTTTTTATTACTGAGCCATATGTGGACTTTGCACTTTAGGAATTTCCGTATGGTCAGGAGATATGGCTTCGGCAGATAAATTTCCGGAAGTACTCCGTAAGCTTCAGATTATCTACGCCTGCGGAGCTCTGGCATTTTCCGGCATGCCGGGAGTCATTGCCGATATGACTGGCGGATACATTCCGGCGTACATTTATTTTCAATCCTGATATTCTGCTCTCTCGTGGGGATTATCGCCGCCTATAGGGAAAGCGGGCGGAAAATCGCGAGTTCGCAAAAGACAAAAAAGTAAAACACCCTGGGGGGACCAAGGTGTTTTACAAGTGTGTATTGTGTGTATTCAATAAAAGAAGGAAAGTTCGCATAGAAACGATGTTTCTATGTCCCTATCTACAGTTAGCATTATAGCGATTTTATGTGAAGAAATTATGAAGAACACTTAAAAAAATCGTTTTTTTAAGCTTCAACAAAACTCCATACAATTTCGTCGCCATCTTTTAGCTCCTGATCGGAGATGATCGTTGTAACATCTGTATCATTAAGCATACAGCGCCACATCATATGTTCATCCGCGGAGACATTCCCGATTGCTGCCACCTTCGGGGAGGAAGCGTTTTCTACCTGAATCTGGACTCCTTCCTGGCTGGAGTAAGATTCCAGAACCTGCATGACCGTAGCGTTCTCCTCCACCTGCATAGAATAGTTTTCGATCGGTTTCTGGTCGGCATTTTCCGGATATAGGATCGTCAGAGAGACACGGATGGTATGGATATCACTCCCATCTGCCGAAGGATCTCCGGCGCAGCCGTAAACCGATACGATCAGAACGGCAAGAAGCAGAAAAATAAAAAGTTTTTGTCCTGTTCTTTTTTTCATAACCGACCTCCGCTCTATGCGTACTTGTGAAAGTCCAGATTATTTTCAGCAAATAGAGCCATTATTTTTTCATGGCTTTTATCGGAAAAATAAGGGCGCAGCAATGCGTACAAACGCTGTGAAATATTATCGCATACATCTTTGAAAGACGCGTGGTCTTCCAGCATATTGGTGTAAATAATTCCGGTCTGTGACAGCATCCAGCAGTTCTGTACAAGAATATTTTTCGCGATCGGAGTAAGCTTTGGTACCATCATTCCGTTTTCAACCCATCCCTGAATCAGAGAATCCATCTGTTCCATCAGGCGGATAGCGCGTTCACGATACAGTTTTTTTAATTCCGAATCGTTGTTGAGTATAGCCGGAAGTTCCAGATAAAAAAAGCGGAATGAATATGTGTCGTTTGCCAGATGAAGGAAAAAATCGATCAACCCTTCTTCTTTTGTTTTTAAATCTTCCTTATAAAAAAGATCGCTGATTTTCGGAGCCAGCATTTCCTCCCAGATACTGCGGATCAGATGCTCTTTATTATCAAAGTAATAATAAAGATTTCCGGGGCTGATGTGCAGCTCGTTGGAAAGCTTTACAGTACTCACATTTGTGACTCCTTCTTCGTTAAACAGCTTAATCGCTGTCAGCATAATTTTCTCTCTTGTTTCCCTACCCATTTTAAACCTCCGTATTATTCTACATATATTTTCGGGAGACGCTGCCCGAAGGCGCATATAATTTCATAATTAATGGTGCCGGTAGCGTCCGCGATTTCATCGGCCAGAATTGTATTGGTTCCATCGGAACCCATGATGATAACCTCATCCCCTTCCTTTACATCCGGCACGTCGGTCACATCGATCATGCACTGATCCATGCAGATATTCCCCGCGATGGGAGCGAACTGTCCGTTGACGATTACACGCCCGACCAAAGAATAGGGGCGTGGATAACCGTCCGCGTATCCTAACGCCAGTGTGGCGATCAGGCTTTCCCGGGAAGCGGTAAACTTCCTTCCATAGCTGATGGTGCTGCCCGCGGGAACTTTTTTCAGATGTATGATATTGGCCTTTACGGACATGACCGGCTTTAGATCAAGCTGGCCTTTATCTACTTCCGCGCTGGGATAACAGCCGTACAGAATAATTCCCGGACGGACCGCGTCAAAATGAACGGAAGGAAGCTCCATGACCGCGGCACTGTTGGCGAAAGTGCGCATCGGAATTTTTCCTCCGGCTGCCGTCAGCTTTTCACAAAAACGGTTATATTTCTTCTCCTGCTCTTTCGCGTATGTTTTGTCCGCCGCGTCAGCGGTCGCGAAATGAGAAAAAATGCCTTTTACCTGAAATCCGGGAAGTGTTTCCATCCGCAGAATTTCCGGAATCGCGTCCGGATCCTCTGTCTGGTAACCGATTCGTCCCATTCCGGTGTCAATGGCGACAAAACCCTTTATGATCTTTCCGCTGGTTTCCGCGGCGCGGGAAATGGCGGCCGCGTTGGAAAGGCTGCAGACAACGGGTGTAATATCATACTGGATAATCGTATCCGCGTACAGATCCGGCGTCAGACCCAGCATGATAATCTCTTCCGTAATACCGCCTTCACGCAGCGCGATGACTTCCGATAAGGTTGCCACAGCGAAAGTCTTTACGCCGTTTGTTCTCAAAACTTCGGCGACCCGGACACTGCCGTGCCCGTAGCCGTCTGCCTTGATAACGCCGATAACCTCCACGTCACGGCCGACTTTTTTAATAATATTTTTTATATTATAGTCAAGGTTTCCCAGACTGATTTCTGCCCATGCGGGACGAATCGCTTCTTTGTACATCTTCGTGACTCTCCTGAACAAAATGTAAAGTGGCCGGAACCTCAGCCGTTAGAGCTGAGGTTCGCGTTTTATGATATCGTCTCTGCCGGGACCATTTGAAACATAAGTAATCGGAAATCCAATTTCCTTTTCAATTTCATTGACGTAATTCTGGCATTCTTTCGGCAGATCCTCAAATTTCCGGATTCCGCGGATATCGGACTTCCAGCCCGGGAGTTTTTTCAGCACCGGTTTTGCCCGGTACAGATCCGTTGTGTGAGGAAATTCTGAGGTGACTTCTCCATCGATTTCATATCCGACACAGATCGGAATCTCTTCCAGGTACCCCAGAGGATCCAAAACCGTCAGGGCGACTTCCGTGGCGCCCTGGATACGGCAGCCGTATCTTGTGGCGACTGCGTCAAACCAGCCGACCCGTCTCGGACGCCCGGTTGTAGCGCCGTACTCACCGCCGTCGCCTCCGCGCTTTCTAAGCTCTTCAGCTTCTTCTCCAAACAGCTCGCTGACAAAGGCCCCCGCGCCTACCGCGCTGGAATAAGCCTTTACAACCGTCATAACCTCCGTGATTTCGTAAGGCGGAATCCCTGCTCCCACCGCGCCATAGCCGGCCAGTGTGGAGGAAGACGTTACCATTGGATAAATTCCGTGATCCGGATCTTTCAGCGCGCCCAGCTGGCCTTCCAGAAGGATGCGCTTTCCTTCCTTAATGGCTTTGTACAGATAAGCGGAAACATTGCATACATAAGGGCGGACAATTTCACGGTATTCGATGAGGGTTCGCAGCAGCTCTTCCGCGTCCAGCTCCGGCTTGTGATAGAGATGCTTCAGAATCACGTTTTTCTGCTGGCAGATTCCGTCAATTTTTTCCTTCAGATCCGCTTCATCCATAAAAAGTTCACTTACCTGAATGCCGATTTTCGCGTATTTGTCCGAGTAGAACGGCGCGATTCCCGACTTGGTGGATCCGAAGGATTTCCCACCCAGCCGCTCTTCTTCATACTGGTCGAACAGGATATGATAAGGCATCAGCACCTGCGCCCGATCGGAAACCAGCAAGTTTGGAGCGGGAACACCCCGATCGGTAATTTCCTTAACCTCCTTGAACAGGTAAGGAATGTTGAGGGCTACTCCATTTCCCAGAATACAGGTGGTATGATCGTAAAAGATCCCGGAAGGCAGCATATGAAGCGCGAACTTCCCGTAATCGTTTACAATCGTGTGACCGGCGTTGCTTCCGCCCTGAAAGCGGATAATAATATCCGACTCCTTCGAAAGCATGTCCGTGATTTTTCCTTTTCCTTCGTCGCCCCAGTTGGCGCCGACTATTGCTTTTACCATCTGATTTTCTCTCCTTTTATACGTTGATCTCAGCTGTAATGCCGAGCAGTTCCTTATTTTGCTCAAGAACAGGCGCAACCTCCTGCCGCAGGAATTCTTCGGTCTGAGCCGGAGCGCAGCCTACGAAGTTTTCCGGTTTCATCAGAGAAAGCAGCTGTTCTTTTGTCATATTGAATGCCGGATCGGCGGCAATCCGATCGAGAAGGTCATTTTCCAAGCCTTCCTCTTTGACCCGCTTGCCGGCGGCCATGGAATGAGTCCGGATCCGTTCGTGCAGCTCCTGACGATCTCCGCCGGCCTTTACCGCGTCCATCAGGATATTTTCTGTGGCCATGAAAGGCAGCTCGCTCATCAGACGTGATTCGATGACCTTTGGATAAACCACCAGGCCGGAAGCCACATTCAGATATAATTCCAGGATTCCGTCAACCGCCAGGAAGCCTTCGGACATGCTCAGCCGCTTGTTGGCGGAGTCATCCAGCGTCCGCTCAAACCACTGGGTCGCCGCGGTGAGAGCCGGATTCATGGCGTCAGACATTACATAGTTGGCCAGCGCGGCGATTCGTTCACTCCGCATCGGATTGCGCTTGTATGCCATGGCGGAAGAACCGATCTGGTTTTTCTCAAAGGGCTCTTCCACCTCCTTTAAGTGCTGCAGCAGGCGGATATCGTTGGAGAATTTGTGGGCGCTCTGGGCGATACCGGACAGTACGTTCAGTACGCGGCTGTCCACTTTTCGGGAATAGGTCTGGCCGGATACCGCGTAGCATCCGCTGTATCCCATCTTCTCCGCGATTTTCTGATCCAGCTGTTTTACCTTTTCCCGATCCCCGTCGAATAATTCCAGGAAGCTGGCCTGCGTGCCGGTGGTTCCCTTGGAACCCAAAAGCTTCATGGTATCAAGGAGATGCTGCAGATCGTCAAGATCCATGAGCAGATCCTGCAGCCACAGCGTGGCTCTTTTTCCGACCGTTGTCGGCTGTGCCGGCTGGAAGTGGGTAAAGCCCAGAGTCGGGAGTGTTTTGTATTTATCCGCGAAATCGGCAAGCTGGGCGATGACATTGATCAGCTTGCCACGGATGAGCTTCAGGCCTTCCGTCATGATGATCAGATCCGTATTATCTCCGACATAACAGGATGTCGCGCCCAGATGAATGATTCCCTTGGCTTTCGGACACTGAACGCCATAGGCGTATACGTGGGACATGACATCGTGGCGGACAACAGCCTCCCGCTCTTTTGCCACATCGTAATTGATATTTTCCGCGTTCGCTTTTAATTCGTCGATCTGCTCCTGTGAGATATCAAGCCCAAGATCTTTTTCCGTTTCCGCAAGAGCGATCCAGAGTTTTCTCCAGGTCCGGAATTTCATTTCCGGAGAAAAGAGGTATTTCATCTCTTTGCTGGGGTACCGCTCAGATAAAGGGCTCGTGTAGTTTTGCGTATTTGGCATGTATAAAAGTCTCCTCCCTTATAAATGGTTGAATTTTATCTGGTTTCAATTTGTCAGCTGAAAAAATACGTCTACAGTATAGCATTTTTAGAAAGGGAATACAAGGAAACCATTAGATAGAAAGCGGATTCAAAGCCTTTGCGCCAAAAAAATGAAGACAAGAAATTGTAAGGTTTGTTTTTTAGCGGTATAATGTGGTGGATACTGCTGCATGAAGGAGATATAAAAATATGAAAGAAATTACAGAAGCGCTGCGGAAGTTCAACGAGGAAAGAGCCTGGGAGCCGTTTCACACGCCGGAAAACCTGGCCAAATCCATCGCCATTGAAGCGGGGGAACTGCTGGAATGCTTTCAGTGGGACAGCCGGTACGATCGGGAGGCTCTGAGCGATGAGATCGCGGACGTGATGCTGTACTGCCTGATGCTGGCGGACAAAGCCGGCCTGGATATGAAAAAGGAGATGATGCGGAAAATCGAGAAAAACGCAAAGAAGTATCCGGTGGAAAGCTGCCGGGGAAAAAGCGAAAAGTACGATAAACTGTAAAGGCGGGCTGAGGCCCGCCGGTTTACATTTCTTTAAAGTCAACCCATTCTTTGGCCGCTTCCACATCTTCCAGAGAAGGACAGGGCACACGGGGGATCTTTGTTTCAGAATCCGCCTTTTCGGTGCTTTCCAGAGGGAAGGTGCGGAACGCCTGATCCAGTTTATCTTTCATTTTCCCGGTTCCTTTCTTTTCATAATCTTCGCAGGACTAGTGTTTGCTATTTTTGGAATCTTATTCTCAAGAAAGCGCCGCACGAAACGTTCCGTATAATGTTTCCCGTTTTTCGAAAAACTAACGCCAAAGGAGGAAACGATTATGTTCAAATCGGAGACCGTCAACCTTCTCCGCCTAATACGCCCCTCTTGACGGAATCGCGGGGAACCCGCCGGTATTGATCGGTCAGCCAGATCCCTCTTGCTTCTTTTCAGCAGGCCAAGTATAATACTTCTATAAAATAAATGGCGCAGCAGAAAAGGAGGAACGGATGGAGCAGAAAAAGGCAACCGGAATTCCCGCAGGCGCTCTTCCCGCGTGCCCGGTGGAAACAACGCTGATGCTCATCAGCAGTAAATGGAAAGTCCTGATTTTGAGAGATCTTCTTCCAGGAACAAAACGGTTTGGCGAACTGAAGAGGTCAGTGGGAGATGTATCCCAGAAAGTACTGACCGCGCAGCTTCGGGATATGGAAGAGCAGGGGCTTGTATGCAGAAAAGTATACGCGGAAGTTCCTCCTCGGGTGGAATACAGCCTGACAGAACTGGGGTACAGCCTGAAACCCGTGCTGGACGCGATGAAGAATTGGGGAGAAGACTATAAGAAGCTGCAGGAAAATGAGCTGAAATAGTAGAAACAGAAACTGGATAAACACATGAAAAAGAGCCGGAAAAACACCGGCTCTTTTCGATAGAAATCGTCTGTTCTATTGCGGGAATTCAGCGGCAGAGTTCGTCTGCCAGAGCGTCTACCGCGGCAGCGCTGGCTTCATTCAAAGCGGACTTAATGGTTACGGTCGTTTCCGTGTAATTCAAATCCTTGCTTCCTTCCAGCATCTTTTTCATTACTTTCGCGGCAACCGGACCCCAGGAACCGTTTTCGATCATGCCGACAGTCCGTTTCTGATAATTGCGCTCGGTGAGATGGTTAATAAATTCACGCATAAACGGGAAAATTTCTCCATTATAGGTAGTCGTCGCGAGAACCAGCTTGCCATAGCGGAATGCGTCTTCCACAGCTTCCGCCATATCGCAGCGGGCCAGATCATCCACAACTACTTTCGGACAGCCTTTTTCACGCAGCTTGTCCGCTAAAAGCTCCACTGCTTTCTTTGTGTTTCCATATACGGATGTGTACGCGATGACAACGCCTTCGGTTTCCACCTCGTAGGAGGACCAGGTATTGTACAAGCCCACGTAATAACCCAGATTTTCTTTTAAAACGGGTCCGTGAAGCGGGCAAATCATCTGGATGTCCAGATCCGCGGCTTTTGCCAGGAGCTTCTGCACATACGGACCGTATTTCCCGACAATTCCGATATAGTAGCGGCGGGCTTCACAGGCCCAGTCTTCTTCCGCGTCGAGAGCTCCGAACTTGCCGAATCCGTCTGCGGAGAATAATACCTTGTCATAATTATCATAGGTAACGATTACTTCCGGCCAGTGAACCATCGGCGCGCCTATAAAAGTCAGCGTGTGCTGACCGAGAGTCAGAGTATCTCCTTCTTTTACTACCATCTGATTGTCGGCGAACTCTTTGCCAAAAAACTGTTTGATCATGGAAAAAGATTTCGCGCTGGAAACGATTACCGCATCCGGATATACATCCATGAACGCGGCGATATTGGCGGAATGATCCGGTTCCATATGCTGAACGATCAGATAATCCGGCTTGCGGGATCCCAGTTCGGACTTAAGATTTTCCAGCCATTCTGCCCCGAAGTGCTGATCGACTGTATCGAATACAGCGACTTTCTCATCCAGAATCAGATAAGAATTGTATGACATTCCATTGGGAACGACATATTGTCCCTCGAACAGATCGATGTCATGATCGTTCACCCCGATATATTTGATATCTTTTGTAATCTCCATTTTTTATGTACTCCTTTGCTTTTGTAGTTCGGTTGTTAATTTTTTAAATAAGCAGGCACATTCAGCCTGCAGTCTTGTCCTATTATAACACATTGTTAAGAAAAAGATTAAGGTTTTAAAAAGATTTATTGAGGAAACACAGGAAATTTCTGTTTTTTGAAAGAAACAACCTGCGAAAACGGGAACCTGCTCCTATATTTGATACCGTTTCGACAGGACGCGAGCCCCATCATACAGACCGTGCAGTGAGTCGCTTTGGCTTGCTTTTTCGGTTCTCCGGAGTATAATGAAAAAAGACAGTACCCGAATCTTCGGTTCGGCGTGCTTCATGAACGTTCCCTTTGACGCAGAAAGGAGAAGGCTATGTATAAAACACAAAGATATCAGGCACAAATTTCTGTAAAAGAGTATCTGGAACGCTATGTGGACGTGGAAACATTTCTGGAAAGCTGCAGGGCATGTCCCAATTATGGAAAGCTCTGGTCCTGCCCGCCCTATGAATTTGATCCGCTGGATTACTGGCGCGAATATAATACGCTGTATCTGATCGCCGAGAAAATCCAGTTTGATAAAGAGTACGCGGGGAAGTCCTTTCCACAGGAAAAAATTGAGGAAATTACGAGAACCGCTTTGGGTGACGTGAAAGCCCGGCTCTCTCGTGAACTCTATGAAAAAGAACAGGAGTTTCCTGGAAGCGTCAGCCTCTCCGCGGGCTGCTGCACCTGGTGCGGCGGGACCTGTAAGAGAACGGAAGGGCAGCCTTGCCGGTTTCCCGACAAAATGCGCTATTCCATTGAATCCCTGGGAGGCAATGTGGGGCTGACCATCAGCCGCCTGATGGGAATTGAGCTGGAATGGATGAAAGAGGGAACCATGCCCCGTTATTTTGTGCTGGTGAGCGGGTTGCTTGTAAAATAGGATGGAATCAGAAGGGAGACAAACAACATGAGTAAAGAAACCTTATCCTGCGTAGACTGTATGGTTCGCAACTGCGAGTTTCGAAACAGTATGTATCCGGATTTCTGTCTGACCACGGATCTGACAGAGGATCAGGTGGCGGAAGTACTGGAACTTTATGGAGAAGAAGAAAATCACAAGGCCATGTGCGCGGCGGCGGAAGTGGAGTGCGAAGGATATCTGAAAAAATGCCGAGTGGAAGAGATTATGATGTTCGCCGAAAAGATCGGCGCGAAGAAGTTGGGAATTGCCACGTGCGTAGGGCTTTTGCGGGAATCCCGAACCCTTGCGAAAATTCTGCGAAGCCATGGATTTGAAGTTTACGGGGCAGCCTGCAAGGTAGGCTCCATTCCCAAAACAGAAGTAGGGATCGATGCGAAGTGCGAAGAGATTGGGAAATATATGTGCAATCCGATCCTGCAGGCAAAGCTTCTCAATGAGGCGAAAACAGATCTGAATCTGGTGGTCGGCCTTTGCGTGGGGCACGACAGTCTGTTTTACAAGTATTCAGAGGCTCTGACGACTACAGTCGTCACCAAAGATCGGGTATTGGGGCACAATCCGGCAGCGGCATTATATACAGCAGAAAGTTATTACAAGAGATTAATGGAAAAATGAGAAAAGCAAACGAAGTTTTAGAGATTATCGAGCAATCCAGCGTTGAAAAAGGAACGGCAAGGGCCGGAAAACTATTTTTACTGGCGGTTCTCGCGGGAGCCTACATTGCCCTGGGCGCTCAGGCGTCTGCCGTCGCGTCTTTTCATTTCGCGGATGATCCGGAGACTTACGGACTGGCAAAGCTTGCTTCCGCGGTTGTCTTTCCTGTAGGACTCATGATGGTTACCTTCTGCGGGGCCGAGCTTTTTACAGGAAACTGTCTGATGGTTACAGGGCTGTTGGACAAAAAAATTACAGCTTCTCAGCTTCTCCGGAACTGGGTTATCGTGTACATAGGAAATTTTGCAGGATCGCTGCTGATTGCCGCAATAATCGGTTATTCCGGGTTGTGGGAGTCCGGGGACGGGCTTTTGGGCGCGATGACGGTAAAGGCCGCCATATCAAAGGTCAGCCTGCCCTTTGGCAGAGCGCTTGTCCTGGGAATTTTGTGCAACTGGCTGGTCTGTCTGGCCGTCTGGATGGCTGCGGCGGCAAAGGACGCGACAGGGAAAATCCTGGCGATCTTTTTCTGCATCGGTCTGTTTGTGCTGTCCGGATTTGAACATAGTGTGGCCAACATGTATTTTATTCCGGCAGGTATTATGGCGTCTGCTAATGACGTGTTTGTCTCCCTTCGGGGACTGGACGCGTCTGTTCTGACAGTCGGAAATTTCCTTCTGAGGAACCTGCTGCCGGTGACCCTGGGAAATATGATCGGCGGAGCCGTTTTTGTGGGAATGAGCGGCTGGTTCGCGTATAAAAAACAAGGAAATTAAAAAATATAGATTGAGGAGGTTGAAGATGAGTAAAAAGATGGTTGTAATCACAGGAAGCCCTCGTAAGAACGGAAATAGCTTTGCTATGACAGACGCCTTTATCCGGGCTGCGGAAAAGAAGGGATACACCGTTTCCCGTTTTGACGCGGCAATGATGCATGTCGGCGGCTGCCATGCTTGCGAAGCCTGCTTTAAAACAGGAAAAGCCTGCGCCTTTGGCGATGGATTCAACGTAATTGCCCCGGAAATTCTGGAGGCGGAGGCGGTCGTGTTTACCATGCCGGTCTATTGGTATTCGATTCCGGCGCAGATTAAATGCGTGATCGACAAGCTGTATTCTCTTTACGCTTCCGGTCAGGAGATTGCCGGGAAAAAATGCGGCGTGATTGCCTGCTGTGAGGAAAAGGATTTATCGGTATTCGAGGGCGTGCGCATGCCGATTGAAAAATCCGCCGCGTTGCTTAAGTGGGAAATGGTCGGCGCGGTGGAAATCCCGGGCGTTCTGAATGCCGGAGATATCGAAAAAACAGACGGATGCCGGCAGGCGGAAGCTTTTGCGGATAAATTTTAAGGAGGAAGTGTAGAATGAGTAAAATATTGCTGATTAATGGAAGCCCCCATGAGCATGGATGCACCTATACGGCTCTCAAAGAAGTCGCGGATACTCTTGCCGCCGGCGGCGTGGATTCGGAATTCGTCTATCTGGGAACAAAGCCGGTGGCAGGCTGTATTGCCTGCGGCAGCTGCGCGGGTACAGGCAGATGCGCCTTCGGGGATCAGGTAAACGAAGTCCTGGAAAAGTTGGATGAATACGATGGAATTGTGACAGGCTCTCCTGTTTATTACGCGGGACCTTCCGGCCAGATCTGCGCCTTTTTAGACAGGCTGTTTTACGCCAGTGGGGGCCGAATGGCCGGAAAGCTGGCGGCGGCGGTTGTTTCCTGCAGAAGAGGCGGCGCCAGCGCGGCTTTTGATCGGCTGAACAAATACTTTACGATTTCCAATATGAACGTAGTAAGCTCCCAGTACTGGAACCAGGTCCACGGAAAAGTTCCGGAAGACGTGCGGAAAGACAAAGAAGGTCTCCAGACCATGCGCACTCTGGCGCAGAATATCATCTGGAACCTGAAAAACATGGAAGCGGGACGGGCCGCGGGAGTAGAGCCTCCAGAGTACGAAGCGAAAGAATATACGAATTTTATTCGTTAACAGGATACAGATTCCCCAAAGAAAACTGCAAACTTAAGCAAGAGAATTGTATTAAAAGAACATCCAGGGAGACAAAATAAATATAGTAAAAGTGAAAGAAAGCAGAAGTACAGAATGTGAGTGATGCTATGAATATAAATGAGTTGATCGGTGAAGCGACCGAATATGACAAAAAGCTCATGCTTGAAACAAAGAAAGCAAAAAGCTGGTGCAAAAGTGTAAGTGCATTTGCGAATACACTTGGGGGCGCCTTGATTTTCGGCATTTCCGATCAAGATCAGTTTATTGGATTGGAAAATCCAAATTCTGATGCAGAGAAGATAAGCGAGATCATTAAAAGCAGACTGGATCCGATTCCGGAATTCAGACTCAGATTTTATAAATCAGAAGAAGGAAAAGTATTGATCATACTCGACATTTTCAAAGGAGAGGAAACGCCGTATTATTATTCAGGCGATGGCGTGTTAGAGGCATATGTACGTATTGGAAATGAAAGTGTGAAAGCAACTGCAATAGAATTGAAAAGACTGGTTCTCAGGGGAAGGAATACATCGTATGATTCACAGGATTCACCTTACAAAGTGGAAGATTATGCATTTTCTAAACTCAGGGAAAGGTATAAAAAATGGACTGGAAGCAGCTTTGATGAAAAAGATCTGGTTTCATTTGGGTTGGCAAATGAAAATGGGTATTTAACGAACGCAGGCGCGCTGATAGCAGATGAGAGCCCGATCCGCTGTTCAAGAATATTCTGTACAAGATGGAATGGAATGAATAAAAGTGGAGGCATTGTGGATGCATTGGATGATGCTGAATATTCTGGAAGTGTAATTTCTCTTATTGATAACGGAGAGGCATTTATAAAACGTAACACGAAGATGATGTGGCGAAAGACCGCTAATTCAAGAGAAGAAATGCCAGAATATGTAGAACGGAGTTACCATGAAGCTTTGATTAATGCTCTGGCACATCGGGACTATCTGGTGAATGGAAGCGAGGTGCATATAGACATTTATGATGATCGTATGGAAATTTATTCCCCAGGTGGTATGCCGGACGGCTCTTTGATCCAGGAGAGGGATCCGCTTACAGTCCCTTCTACAAGGAGAAACCCTGTGCTTGCGGATGTGTTTAACAGACTTGGGTATATGGAGAGAAAGGGCAGTGGATTTGGAAAAATTATAAGCGGATATGAATTTCAAGTTAATTACGATAACAGTAAAAAGCCGTCATTTCGGTCGGACAGATATCAGTTTACGGTTGTAATGCCAAACCTGAACTACGATGTCACCCAAGATGTCACCCAAGATGTCACCCAAGATGTCACCCAAGATGAGATGGATCTGCAGATTATAAATTTGATACAACAAGACCCCAAAATAAGCACAGAAAAAATGGCACTTGCATTAGGGGTAAGCACTCGAACGATAAAACGGCATATAAAAGAAATGGATCATGTTCAATATATCGGCCGCGGTTTCAGCGGGCATTGGGAAATCACAGACTAATCGTTAATCCATCGCACCATTCCGGCGCCCATGTGATCGTTGGGACGCGCCACAAAACCAAATTTTTCATAAAAAGATTCATTACCGGGAGTTGCCATCAGGTTTACCATGACGCATCTCCCGTCTTTTGTAAGCTGATCCAGCCATTCTGTAATATTTTCCATCAGCCGGCGGCCGACGCCCTTCCCCTGGTATTCAGGAAGCACCATGACATCGACAATCAGCGCCATATATCCGCCGTCGCTGATAACCCGGGCCATGCCGACAGGCTTTGTTTCTCCACGGCTTTCGCTGTCATCCCAGGCTACTGTCAGATAGGCGGAATTCTCAAGACCAATCCGGGCCTGTTCCTCATCCAGCTCTTTCCAACCTACGGCAAGACGGATACGATTGTATTCTTTTACGGAAATTTGAGAATTGTAAATAAGCATTTTTCACCTCCTGGAATCAGTATAGCATATCCGGACAAAGATGGTCGAGGGGAGAATTTGTGAATAAATCTTCGGAATTCAGTCCAGAATCGGGATAGCAGAAAGGAGAAAACGATGCTCAATACATATAAACTGGACAAATACGGACTCCCCTATAAGGTCGGAAATTTACGGACAGAAAAAATGTTAAAAAAAGAGGAAACCGGCAAGCCGGTTTCCGGACTGCTCTCTCATAATGGAAAGCAGAAAGCATTTCATTTATATGTGTTCGGCCAGTAGGAACAGCGCCTGCGCCTGCGCGAACATTTTGCGGATTGTTAAATGGATGAGTGCGGATAATAGGAAGAGCAAGCAGATAAACGCAATCTTCCTCTTTCATTTATGAATTTGTTGGCGCTATCCGCACTAGGGGGAAGTTTCTACAGGCTTTTGTTGGCGCTTCCCGCACCCGATGGGACATCTTAGGCGTTTTGTTCGCGCCATGGTGGGGCTGGACGCTGTGCCTCGCTACCTACACCCTGCTCCGGTCGGCTAGCCGGAAAAATTTCTCAGACCCTAGTCTTCCGCAAACTGGCTGTTGTACAGATTGGCGTAAAATCCGTTTTCTTCAAGCAGCTGCCGGTGTGTTCCCTGCTCGATAATATCTCCGTGATTCATGACCAGAATCCAGTCCGCGTCCCGAATCGTAGAAAGACGATGGGCAATAATGAAGCTGGTTCGATCTTTCATCAGATTGGCCATAGCCTGCTGGATCAGCGCTTCCGTCCGCGTGTCTACGGAGCTGGTCGCTTCATCCAGAATCATAATCGGCGTGTCGGCGAGAATGGCGCGGGCAATGGTCAGGAGCTGTTTCTGGCCCTGGGAAATGTTGTCCGCTTCCTCATTGATTTCCATGTCATAGCCTTTGGGCTGGGTCATGATAAAATGGTGAATATGGGCGGCTTTGGCGGCTTCCACAACTTCCTCGTCGGTGGCGTCCATTTTGCCGTAGCGGATATTATCCCGGACAGTTCCGTTAAAGAGCCAGGTATCCTGCAGCACCATACCGAACATGCTGCGCAGTTCTTTTCGTGAATAATCGCGGATGTCGTTTCCATCCACGGTGATCCGCCCTTGGTTGAGCTCGTAAAAACGGAGCAGCAGCTTTACAATCGTGGTTTTTCCCGCGCCGGTAGGTCCGACAATCGCTACCCGCTGACCGGGCTGAACCTGGAAGTTAAAGTCTTTGATAATCAGTTCTTCCTCATAGCCAAAGCCGACATGCTCAAAGCCCACAGAGCCGCGGAGATTTTCCCGGCTGAGCGCTGGAGTTCCGTCCGCCTTTTGATCCGAGACCTCCTCTTCTTCATCCAGAAGTTCGAAAACTCGTTCCGCGGCCGCCGCGGTGGACTGGAGCAGGTTTGCCACGTTGGCCACCTGGGAAACCGGCTGGTTAAAGGAGCGGACATACTGGATAAAGGCCTGGATATTTCCGATGGTGATGCTTCCGTTCAGCGCCAGGTGCCCGCCCAGAATGCAGACTGCCACATACGCCAGATTTCCGATGAAGTTTGTCAGCGGCATCATCAGGCCGGAAAGAAACTGGGATTTCCACGCGGATTCATAGAGCTTTTCGTTGTACTTGTCAAACACCTCCTCCGAGGCGTCCTCCCGGTTAAAGGCTTTGACAATCGTATGTCCCGTATACATTTCTTCCACATGGCTGTTGACTTCGCCCAGATACTTCTGCTGAGCCTTGAAATGACGCTGGGTCTTTCCGATAATCAGGCGGATAACCAGCATGGACAAAGGCAGCACAATCAGCGCTGTGACCGTCATCAGGAGATTGATGCGGATCATCATAATCAGAATCCCGACGATCATCGTGATACTGGTGATAATCTGGGTCAGACTCTGGGAAAGGGTCTGGTTGACGGTTTCAATGTCATTGACCACGCGGCTCTGAATTTCACCGTGGGTCTTGCTGTCAAAATATTTCAGCGGCAGCCGATCCATTTTCTCGGACATGGCGCGGCGCAGCTCATACGTTACTTTCTGGGAAACGCCCGCCATAATATACCCCTGAATTGTGGAAAAAAGAAAACTCAGAGCGTAGAGGACGATGAGCAGAATCAGAATATCCAGAAGCGCGCTGAAATCAATTCCTGCCGGAGACATGAGCCCTTTTACCACTTCATCCGTGGCATCGCCTAAAATAGTCGGTGACACAATGGAAAAAACCGTACTGGCGATGGCGAACAGAAAGACCACGCTTACCGCGATCCCATGGGGCCGCAGATAAGAGATCAATGTTTTCATAGTACCGCCGAAATCCTTGGCTTTTTCTCCGGGCATCATGCCGTGAGGACCCCCTGCCGGCCCTCTTCTTCTTTTTTGCCGTGTTCCTTTGTCTGCCATTTATGCCAACCCTCCTTTACCAAGTTCTTCTTCGCTGAGCTGAGAAGAAGCGATCTCCCGGTATACGCCGCATTCCTTCAAAAGCTGGGAATGGGTGCCGATACCGGCGATTTGTCCTTCATCCAGCACAATAATTTTATCCGCGTCCATAATCGTATTGATCCTCTGGGCGACGATAATAAAGGTACTGTTTCCTACCTTTTCTTTCAGAGCCTTTCGCAGCGCGGCGTCTGTTTTGAAATCCAGCGCGGAAAAGCTGTCGTCAAAGAGATAAATCTTTGGATTCTTTAATAATGCCCGCGCAATGGAAAGTCTCTGCTTCTGGCCGCCGGAAACGGTAGTTCCGCCTTGCGCCACCGGTTCTTCAAAACCTTCGGGTTTTTCCCGGATGAAATCCATAGCCTGAGCGATTTCCGCCGCCTCCCGCATTTCCGCGGAGGAAGCGTCCTCTTTCGCGTACCGGAGGTTGGAGGCGATGGTGCCGGAAAACAGCATCCCTTTCTGAGGGACGTAGCCGATTGCCTGACGCAGACTTTTTTGCGAAATCCTGCGGATATCCGTTCCGTCCAGGAGAATTTCTCCCTCCGTTACATCATAAAAACGCGGAATCAGGCTGATCAGAGAGCTTTTTCCGCTTCCGGTACCGCCGATGATTGCCGTAGTTTCTCCGGGATTGGCGGTAAAGCTGATGTGGGAGAGGGTCTTTTCCTCCGCGTCCGGATAGGCGAAGGATACATCGCGGAATTCGATCTTTCCCGCGGGACTATCGGCTTCCACACAGTCCGAGGCGTCGTTGATGCTCGGCTCTACTTTCAGCACCGCGCCGACTCTTTGGCCGGAGACAACGGCTCTTGGAATCATAATAAACATCATGGTAATAAAGAGGAAGGAAATAATAATCTGCATGGCGTACTGCATGAATGCCAGCATATCCCCTACCAGCAGATTCTGGGCGTCGATCAGCTTGGAACCGACCCATACGATGAGGATGCTGGAAAGATTCATCACCAGCATGAGAGCGGGCATAAGAAAGGACATGGCCCGGTTGACAAAGATGTTAATCTTCTTCAGCTCCAGATTCGCTTCATCAAAACGATCTTCCTCATAAGGCTCCATGGTAAAAGCGCGGACCACCAGAAGGCCTGAAAGCCGCTCGCCCATAATCAGATTGATCCGATCCAGTTTTGACTGGAGCACCTTAAATTTGGGCATTACCAGGAAAAAGGCCAGCGCCATAATCAGCAGGATCGCCAGTACGGCCAGAGCAATGGTCCAGGACAGCGGAACGCTGGTCCGCAGAGCCTTGATGACCGCTCCGATTCCCATGATCGGAGCGAAACAGGCAAGCCGCAGAATCATAACCGTAGACTGCTGTACCATCTGTACATCGTTGGTGGAGCGGGTGATCAGAGATGCCGTGGAAAACCGTTCCAGTTCCGCGGCGGAAAAGGCGGTTACACGGCGAAACAGCGCGCTGCGAATGTCTCTGGAGGACTTGGCCGCCACCCGCGCGGAAAAAAGCCCCGCAAGTCCGGTGCAGACTACAACGGCCAGCGCTACCAGCAGCATGATGGCCCCGGTCCTATAGATATAAGACATATCGCTCTTTATAATCCCGAAATTGATGATATCCGACATGTAGCCGGGAAGCGCCAGTTCGCACATCGCCTGTCCGAATAGGGCGGCGATAATGAGCAAAATGATCGGGATATAGGGTTTGTAATACTTCAGCATTTCTTTCATAAGATCAAATTTCCCCCTTCTGAGTCATAGAATCAACGAATTCCTGTACATCCGCAGGATGAGAACAGCCGCATTCCCCGGCGCCGTGGCCCGGATGGGTCAGTTTCCGGCGGTCTTCACCTGCGGCTTCCACCACATTATCACACGCCCGGGATAAAAGGCTTTGAAAGATTTCACTTTCCTCTGCCGACATCCCCTTGGTCAGAATCTGAAAAAATTCTTCCGACGCAGCCTCCGCGGCCGCGTAAAGCTCCTGGGACTTTTCGGTAGGATAGAGACGGTAAGCCCGTCTGTCCTTTTCGTTTTGAACCCGCCGGATATACCCTTCTTTCAGAAGCGGGCGGATTCCTTTCGCGACTGCTCCCTTATTGAGGCCAAGATAAGAGGCCATCTGCTCCTGAGAAGTTCCCGGGTGATTGCAGATACATGAAACATACCCCATCTGATGCCCGGACAGATGAAAGGCCTTGAGTTTCCGAATGTGGAAAATGATACTGAACCGGTGTATAATGGAGAAGTATTTCATATAAATGTGATGACGCATGGTTTCCTCCTGTATCCGTACATATAGTTGAATCGGCAACTATATTACCACACAAGAAAATGGTTGTCAAGGAAACTATTTTTAGTTTCAGAGATAGATTTGCTTTATCGAAAAAATACGCAGAAAGACAGGCGTCGTTGTAGCCAGCAGCGCTTAATTTGACCGGGTGGATACAAAAGTTGTGGGCTTCGGGCTTCGAAATTTTGAGAATCGGATAAAATCAGGGATTTTTTCAAACTCTAAGCCCGCAAACGGGAAAGTTTTGTATCCTTCATGCCTTCTGGAGACGGACTGGATACAAAGGGAAGAATCCCCTGTAATCGGAAGGAACATGGAAGTGATACGCGGCTTGATTTTGGCAAGAAATTTTCGAAAAACCATAGACAATTTTCGAAAGTATGTTATAATACTTGCATAAGTTAATGCTTTAATTCGATAAAGCGGTCGGCATGTTACATATTATAAGTATAAAGAAAGGATTGACTCGGCTTATGAAATATAAAAAGGCGAAATTGAAGCCCGATGAAAAAGCATGTCTGCAGCTCAGAGGTCTCTATGAGCAGTACGGCTATAAAAAATATAAAATGGGTAAATTTGAAGAATACAGCCTGTACGCGGAAAACAAGGACTTTCTCGGAAGCGACAAGGTGATCACGTTTACGGATCTGGATGGAAGGCTCCTTGCCCTCAAGCCCGACGTGACCCTGAGTATCATCAAAAATACCAACGCCACTTCCGAAAGTAATGAAAAGCTGTATTATCTGGAAAATGTTTACCGGGAGAGCCGGGAAAGCCATACCTTTAAAGAAATCAGCCAGATGGGGCTGGAGTGTATCGGCAGAGTGGAGCCATACTGTATTGTGGAGGTGATTTCTCTGGCGGCGGAAAGCCTGAACGCCATCAGCGGGGACTATATCCTGGAACTTTCCCACATGGGATTTGTCGTTGAACTGCTGAAAAGCTTTCAGGTGGCAGAACACACCAAACTCCGGCTGCTGGGGCTGATCCGAAATAAAAACGCGGACGGTCTTAGAAAAGCGGCAGAAGAGGCGGAACTTTCCAAACTGCAGACAGAAAGCCTGTGCAAACTGCCATATCTTTACGGCAACGCGGAGGAAACCATTAAAAACGCGAAAGAAATCTGCTTCAGCAGCGCCATGGAAAAGGCTCTCGCGGAGCTGGAAGCCATATACAGCGCTTTAAGCGAGATGGGGATTGGCGAAAAGATCCAGTTTGATCTTTCCATTGTCAATGATATCGACTATTATAACGGGATCATTTTCAAGGGCTATGTGAAAGAACTGGGGAGCTGTATTCTGGCGGGAGGCCAGTACGATCAGGCGGCGGCGCGCCTGGGGAAAAAGGCGGAAGCTATCGGCTTCGCGCTTTATCTGAATGAAGTCAATCGCATTGTGCAGGAAAAGGAAGAATATGATATCGACGCGCTTGTCCTGTATCGATGCGGCGAACCGATCGTTTCTGTGGCAAAGGCAGTCAGGGGCCTGCAGGAAGAGGGACTGAGCGTGCGCGCGGAAAAGGCCCGGCCAAAGAACGTCCGGGCGCGGGACGTCTATGTACTGGAAAACGGAAACCTGAGAAAGGAGGAGCCGACATGTTAAATATTGCGCTGCCCAAAGGGCGTCTGGGCGATCAGGTATACTCTATGCTGCGGGACGCGGGATACGACTGTCCGGCTTATGAGGATAAGAACCGGGAGCTGGTTCTGGAAAGCCCGGAAAAAGGTGTCCGCTATCTATTGGTAAAGCCCAGCGACGTGGCGATTTATGTGGAGCACCACGCGGCGGATGTGGGAATTGTAGGAAAGGATATCCTTCTGGAATCCGGGCCGGACGTATATGAACTGCTGGATCTGAATATCGGAAAATGCCGGATGGCGGTAGCCGCGCCGAAAGGCTATGTGGAAGATCCGGATCGGACCTTGCGGATCGCCACCAAATATGTCAATATCGCTAAAAAATTCTACTCGGAAAAAAATCGGGACATTGAGATTATTAAACTCAACGGCAGCATTGAGCTGGCGCCGATTCTGGGCCTGTCCGACGTGATCGTGGATATTGTGGAAACGGGAAACACGCTGAAAGCCAATAACCTGGAAGTGATTGAGGAGTTTAAAGACATCAGCGCCCGGTTTATCGCCAATAAATCCAGCTTTAAATTCCAGAACGAGATTATCAGCGATATGATGAACAAACTGGGGGAGGCGGTAAAATGAGCAGATTTTTAAACAGGCAGTATGAAAAACTTGAGCCGTACACCCCGGGAGAACAGCCGAAAACAGACGGTCTGATTAAACTGAATACCAACGAAAACCCATATGAGCCCAGTCCGCGGGCAAGAAGGGTGCTTTGTGAAGAACAGGTGAGCAAACTAATGCTTTATCCGGATCCCGAAGCGGCGGAACTGGTAAACGCGGTCGCCGACTATTACGGACTTGAAAAAGAACAGGTCATAGCGGGAAACGGGTCAGATGAAATCCTGGCTTTCTGCTTTATGGCGTTTAAAAGTCCCAGCGCCAAGGTGTATTTTCCGGAGCCGAGCTACGGATTTTACAAGGTGTACAGCGATGTGTTCCTCTTAAAGTCAAATCCGATCCCCTTAAAAGAGGATTTGCGAATTGACCCGGAAAAATATAAAAATCTGGACGGTACGATCATCTTGGCAAATCCGAACGCGCCGACCGGGATCGCCTTGAATTTAGAGGATATCGAGGATATTCTGAAAACAAATGAGAGCAACTTAGTGATTATTGACGAGGCTTATGTTGATTTTGGCGCAAAAAGTTGCGTGCCTTTTTTGCGAAAATATGATAACCTATTAATAGTACAGACTTTTTCAAAGTCCAGAAGTCTGGCAGGAGCCAGAGTCGGATTCGCTATGGGGAGCAAAGAGCTGATCGCGGATCTGAATCGGATCAAGTTCAGCTTTAACCCTTATAACTTGAATCGGCTTTCCGTTCAGGCAGCCGCGGCGGCGATCCGGGACGATGAATATTTTCAGAAAACCAGAAAAAAAATCATCGAGACCCGTACATGGATATCCGCGGAACTGGAGGCTCTGGGTTTTACGGTGCTTCCGTCTTCCGCCAACTTTATTTTCGTAAAAAGCGGCAGTCTTTCCGGCAAAGACTATTTTACAGGACTGAGAGAAAGGAACATACTGGTACGGCACTTTGAGAAGGAGCCTGTTTCGGATTTTGTCCGGATCACCATAGGAAAAGAAGAGGATATGCGGACGCTTTTGTCAGTGACAAAGGATCTGCTTACAGAAAGGAACAGAAGATGAGGACAAGCCAGATTCACAGGAAAACCGGTGAAACGGATATTCAGCTTTCCCTGAATATCGACGGCAGGGGGACTTACGACATCGACACGGGATGCGGATTTCTCAACCATATGCTGGAGCTGTTTGCCCGTCACGGCCGATTTGATCTTTCTTTAAAGTGCAGCGGCGATAGCCACATAGATGACCACCACACAACGGAAGATATCGGTATTTCTCTGGGGCAGGCGTTCCGGGAAGCTCTGGGAAACAAGCGGGGAATCCTGCGGTACGGCAGCATGATGCTTCCTATGGATGAAACGCTGATTCTGTGCGCGTTGGACATCAGTGGAAGAGCGTATCTTAATTTCGATGTGCAGATCCCCACAGAAAAGGTAGGGAGCTTTGACACCGAACTGACAAAGGAATTTATGACCGCGCTGACAAGAGAGATGGGGCTGACCCTTCATTTTAAGATGCTGGCGGGAGAAAACAGTCATCATATTATAGAAGCTGTTTTCAAGGCTCTGGCAAGGGCTCTGGCTCAGGCAGCCGCCATCAGTGAGGAATACGCGGATGAAATCCCTTCGACTAAGGGCGTTCTTTAAAGAAAGGTAAGACATGATTGCAATAATTGATTATGGGGTGGGAAATCTGTTTTCCCTGTCCGCGTCTTTAAAATTTCTGGGCGCGGAAACAAAGGTTACAAACAAAGAAGAAGATCTCCGAACCGCCGATCGGATTATCCTTCCGGGAGTGGGCGCTTTCGAGGACGCAATCGCCAAGCTTCGGGCAACCGGTCTTGTGGAGGCGATTCTGGAGGAAACAGAAAAGGGAAAGCCACTTCTCGGCATTTGCCTTGGAATGCAGCTTCTTTTTGAAACCAGCTACGAGTATGGAGAGCATAAAGGATTGGGACTGATTCCGGGTGAAATCGCTTCCATTGAGGCGGATCTCCCCGCGCGGCCTTCCGGTGAAAAGCTGAAGGTTCCGCATATCGGATGGAACAGCCTTCATCTGAAAAACGAAGACCCTCTTTTCAAATACATCAAAGAGGGCGATTACGTCTATTATGTTCACAGCTTCTATGGCAAGAATTGTCTTGAAAATACTATCGCATCGTCAAATTACGATATTGAAATCACAGGCACCGTTCGCAGAGGTTCCGTTTACGGAACCCAGTTCCATCCGGAAAAGAGCGGCAATGTGGGGCTCAACATTTTAAGAGCCTTTATGGAACTATAGTATTACAGGAGACAAGTACAATGAAATCAGTGCGAAGTGTTATCAACAAAAATCTTAAGATGCTCCTTATTGTGGCAGCAGTTACTGCCGTTGCACTGGGCGGGTTATTACTGCTGATTACGGGAAATCAGGAGCGGGATCAGGTTACTGTGGAACCGCCTTCTGCCGCTTCCGAATCGGAAAGCACCGAGGCGGAAACGGAGACATCGACGGAAGAAGCGCAGTCCACGCAGGCAAATATTTCACAGAGAGCGCAGAATCTGTTTGCCGCGAAAGTGGACAGTCTTGAAGATTCCGCAGCCGTGGCGCAGCTGCTGGAAACCATTGACTTGAGGAAAAATGTAGCCGCCTATACGGTAAGGCTGCAGCTGGAAGAAGAGCCGAAGGGTATGACGATTACCTTTGACGAAACTGTCGCGGAGGCGGATAAGGACTCTTTTGATCAGAATATGCAGCAATACGCGGAGTTGATTCTGGCCCTTGTGGCGGACGCGCAGGAAGTGCAGTGGACCTATACCCTGCGCTCAAACGGATCCAATGAAGAGGTGACCGTTTATCTCAACGAACAGCAGGCTACGGATCTTTTGAAAAACAGCGTAAAGCAGTACGGCGAATCGGCAGAGATGGTTCAGGCGCTTTTGAATCAGCAGCAGCAACCGTAAATGATAGAAAGGAACTTGAATATGGAGCTATTTCCGGCGATTGATCTGCGGGAGGGGCAGGCGGTGCGCCTGTTTCAGGGAGATTACGATCAGATGACCGTTTACAGCAGGAACCCCGCGGATGTGGCAAAGTCCTTTAAAGAGAAAGGCGCGAAAAACCTTCACCTGGTTGATCTGGACGGCGCGAAGGATGGAAAACTGGTGAACTTCCAGTCGATTAAGGAAATTATCTCAGACCTGGATCTTTTTGTGGAGGTCGGAGGCGGCATCCGGGATGAAGAACGGATCTGCCAGTATCTGGATCTGGGAGTCGGCAGAGTGATTCTGGGAACCATTGCGGTTCAAGATCCGGAGTTTCTGGAAAAGATGGTTTCCCGATACAAAGAAAAGATCGCCGTGGGCGTGGATGTGAAAAATGGATTTGTAGCGATTAACGGGTGGAAGGAAGTTACAGAGCGGGAGGGAATGGAGTTCTGCCGCTATCTTTCCCAAATTGGCATAAAGACTGTAATTTACACGGATATTTCCCGGGATGGTGGCCTGAAAGGCACAAATCTTGAAGCGTACCGCAGGTTGGCGGAGATCCCGGATCTGGATATTGTGGCTTCCGGCGGTATCAGTTTTGAAGAGGAAATTACGCAGCTGAAAGACGTGGTATATGGAGCGATTCTGGGAAAGGCGCTTTATGACGGCCTGCTGGATCTGGAACAGGCGCTGCGTCTGGCGGAGTAAGGAGAAAATCAAGGACTATGATTACGAAACGGATTATCCCCTGTCTGGATATTCGAAACGGCAGAGTGGTAAAAGGAGTTAACTTTGAAGGAATTCAGGATGTAGCGGATCCTGTGGAGATGGCCCGCTTTTACAACGAAAGCGGAGCGGATGAGCTGGTCTTTTATGACATTACCGCAAGTGTGGAAGAACGGGCGCTGTTTTCGGATATTCTGGTGGATGTAGCGTCTCAGATTTTTATTCCGCTGACTGTGGGAGGCGGGATCAATACGCTGGATGATTTTGACCGCGTTTTGAAATGCGGTGCGGATAAGGTCAGCGTCAACAGCGGCGCGATCCGCAATCCGGATCTGATTGAACAGGGCGCGAAAAAATACGGTGACCAGTGTGTTGTGCTGAGTATGGATATTAAGAGAGTGGACGGCGTGTTCCGCCTGTTTTCCAAAGGCGGACGCGAAAATACCGGAATTGACGCGCTGCAGTGGGCAGTAGACGGCGTGAACCGCGGAGCGGGCGAGCTGGTAGTCAACAGCATCGACACGGACGGAGTCAAAGACGGATTTGATCTGGAGCTCCTGGACGCTATCGCGGCCAGAGTTTCCGTACCGATCATTGCCTCCGGAGGCGCGGGAAAGATGGAGGATTTCGCGGAACTGTTCCGTCATCCGGGAATGGACGCGGGGCTCGCGGCAAGTATCTTCCATTTTAAGGAGATCGGGATCCGCGACTTAAAGCAGTATTTGAGAAAGGAAGGCGTGGAAGTGCGTCTTTAAGGAGAGAGCAAGCTTATGGAACTGAAATTTGACGAAAAGGGTCTGATCCCGGCGATTGTCCAGGATTATTACAGCAAGCAGGTTCTTACGGTGGCGTATATGAACCGGGAATCTCTGGATATTACCATGAAGGAAGGCTATACCTGCTTTTGGAGCCGCAGCCGTCAGGAACTGTGGAGAAAAGGCGAGACCAGCGGCAACCGCCAGAAGGTTGTAAGCATTACCGCGGACTGTGATCAGGACGCGTTGGTTGTGGAGGTCATCAAGGACGGACCTGCCTGCCATACAGGCGCGGAAAGCTGCTTTTTTAATGAAGTGTATCAGGCGGAAGATGAAACGCCGTTTTCCTATGAGGGACTCTATGAGATGATCCGGGGCCGTAAAACCCAGCCGAAGGAAGGCAGCTATACGACCTATCTTTTTGATAAGGGAATGGATAAGATCCTGAAAAAAGTCGGTGAAGAATCCACAGAGGTGATTATCGCCGGCGCGAAGCAGGACAAAGAGGAAACGATTTTTGAAATCGCGGATCTGGCTTATCATATTATGGTTATGATGGTGGAACAAGGTATTGAAATGAAGGACGTAACCGCGGAACTGGCAAAGCGGCATGTAGTGGATCACAAGGTAAAACAGGAGAGAATGAAATAAAAGAGAGGCTCCTTCTGAACGCAAACGAGACTGACGAGCGGGCGGGAAATTCCCCGACGCACAGTCTCTTTTTTTTGTCGGATTGGTGAAAAAATTTCACCAATGTTAAGGGTTCGTTTGGAAATTGTGAAGCGTAACTGAATTTTCAAATTGGAAGGCAAAATGTAACCAAAAGGTAACGTTTCTGTTCCTATAATATTCTCAGATAGAATTTTCCACAGAATATATGGCAGAGAATGAGGGGGAAAGTGAGATGAAGAGGAACGGAAAAAGACGGATATTCAGTTTGCTTCTGTCAATGATGATGCTTCTTACAACGATTGTTTCGGGAAGCGGCATCGTATACGCGCAGGAGCAGGCAGGTACAGGTGAAGAAGGCGGCGCGCCGGGAACCTCACAGGAGGAAACAGCCAGGGAACCGGTGGAATATGATTTCAGCGAATGGATTACATCGGCTGTGCTGATGGTGAAAAATTCCGACGGAGAATACGAAGAGGTTACGGATCAGACGGTCGCCAAAGACGCGGAAGCCAGAATGGAAATTGAGTATAAAGCCCCGGAGAAGGTGGACTCCAAGGATTTTGTCGTTTACCCGGGGGATACCTTTACTTATACACTGCCGGATGAAATTAAAATCCAGACAAAACAGGAAGGGACGGTGTATGACGGAGCGGATGAAATCGGGACGTATGAGATTTCCCAAGAAGGCGTCATAACCATTGCGCTGAGCGAGGATTTTCTTACGGAAGACGGAAGAACGGGAATTCAGGGAATGATTTCCTTCGATGGAAAGTTGAATCTGCAGGCCGCGGGCAGCAGCGAAGAAACAACCACCATTACCATCGGCGACATTACTCTGGAAGTAACAGTAGAGCCGGAAAAAGAGGAAGAACACGCAGGAATCAAGGTCGAAAAATCCCATACAGAGCAGACTGCCTCGCGGAACGCGGCAGCTCGTCTGAAATACCAGGTGACCATTACGGCAGACGACAACAATACGATGGATCTGACGGGGATCACTGCGTCGGACGCCTTTTCAGACGGCAAAGATTATATTGCTTATGATACAGACAGCCTTTCCTTCGACAATACAAAGGCGCCGGGCGTAACGGATGTAACCGCGGTTTGGGATAATGAGAATAAGAAGGTAGATTTCCGGATGGAAGGAACTATGGAGAAAGGCGATGTACTGGTGCTCACTTACTGCGCTGACGTGGACGATTCGGTTTACTCGGACGGAATGGGAACCGCAACGAAAAACGGAACCGTCCAGGTATCCAAAACCATAAAAAATACAGTCAGCGTAAGTACGGAAGAAGACGCGTCCGCAAACGCCAGCGACAGCCAGAGCTTTTCCAAGCTGTGGTTCAAAAAAACGGGGACCGTTCAAAGCGACGGGAGTATCCGTTATGTCATTTACGCCAACGGTGATCCGGTGCAAAATCTGAAGGGATGGACATTTCGGGACACACTGGATGAAAACCAAAAATTTGACGCGGAAAGAGATTTGACTGTAACTAAGTACAAAACTTCCGCGGCTGCGGATGAGGATACGGAAGGAACCGCTTATTCAAAAAAGGAAACCATCCAACTGACCGGAAATCAGAAGTATTGGGAGTATACCGAAACAGAAGGAGCGTATTATTATATCTTTGAATATTACACGATTCCCACTGCTCAGAGCCTGAATACAACGATTTCTAATACCCTGGAGCTTTACAAAGACAGCGGCGGAACTCCGGAAGGCAGTACCACCCTGAATGTTGGATACAGCATATACAGTTTGAGCAAGACCTTAAGCGGCTATGATCTGGAATCCGGGACGCTAAACTGGACGACAACCCTTAAGAATGAGAAAAAAGATATTTTTTCGGATAAAGAAATGGAATCAAGCATCCCCAAAGGCGCGGTATATACCGATACGCTGAGTGTTACAGACGGTGGTGAACACTGGTTTGAAGAAGACAGCCTCGATCTCAGCGTGAAAGAATCCGGAAACGACAGCGCGCTGGAGGAAGGAGAGGACTACACACTGAAGCAGAACGGCAGTCAATTTACGATTACCTTTGAGAGGGAAGTAAAAGCTCCGGTTACAATAACATATACGTCAAAAGGAGATTTCCCCAGCGAGACCAAGAATACGTATACCAACACCGGAACTCTGGAAATCAGTGATTATCAATGGAAATCAAGCGCTAATTTTGAATACAGCACGTCAAACTATCTGTCTAAGACGGCCAATGATGACTTCAGCGAACAGGAGAGGACTTTTTCCTGGACGCTGACGGTAAACAGCAAGAAAGCAGATTTTGGAGACACGGCGGCAGTCATTTCCGATACGCTGCCGGAGGGATTGGAATTTGTAAGCGGCAGCGTTACGTCTCCGGCTAGCGGAGTCACGGCGGACTTTGATTATGATGAGAGCAGCCGAAAGATTACGGCCACGCTGACAGGAGCCTCCGGACAGGAAGTAAAACTGAAGATCGTCACAAAGATCACGGACGAGGACTTCTTTGAACGCGAAAACAGCGCCGAATATATTAATACCGCGCGGCTTCAGATCGGAAGCAAAAAGCTTCCGGAGGTTCAGGCAAAAAAGACCATTCAGTATACCCCGCTCAGCAAAGAGCTGGTATCCTATAACGAAAATACCGCGCCTTACGCCAATTATAAGCTGACCGTCAATCCGGCTGGCGAAAAGTTGGGAGGCAGCGAGGGAACGATTCAGTTGATCGACACCATGTCGGATAACTTATCGCTGGTGCCGGGAACGATTGCGATTACAAACCTGAAAACCGGGGAAACGCTTACTTCGGAGGACTATACTCTCGCTATTGATTCGGATGAAAACCGCTTTACGTTAACCCTTCCGGATGAAACGCCGCTGGAAATCACATACAAAGCCTATGTGCAGGGACAGTCTGGCGATACGGTAGATATGAACAATACAGCTGTGCTGCAGGCGGAAGATACGAAGCTGATTGAAGTGGAAAGCAAACGCGAGATGGTCGTAGAACAGAGCCGGGCAACCGCCACCGGAAATCCAAAGCTGACGATCTGTAAAGTGGATTCCGAAAATGCCGAAAAGACGCTATCCGGCGCGGAATTTGAGCTGTCAGTCATAAAAGATGTTACAAAGGGCGAAGAAGAGAGCCTGAAAGCGGATAACCTGGAAAAGGTGGATACGTACGTGACCGATGAAAACGGCCGTATCGTGTTCAACAATTTGTCTTACGATACATGGTATTGTTATCAGGAGGTATCGGCTCCGGACGGCTATATGCTGGATTCGACACCAAAGGCTTTCATTATTTTGAGCAGAAACTCGGAGATTACCGATATTCCGGACTGGGTAACACAGGCCTCAAGCGGACTGAGAGTCTACGCGCAAAATGACGCGATTCCGAATATTTCCGTCAGCGGAACGAAAACCTGGGCGGATGAAGACACCGATTCCCGTCCAACTTCCATTCAGGTGATCCTGCAGCAGAACGGAAAAGACTACATCGATGAAAACGGCGACAAATATACGAAAACCGTAACAGCGGCGGACGACTGGAAATATACCTTTGAAAATCTGCCGGAGTGTGATGAAAACGGAAACGCTTACGAGTACTCCGTAAAGGAAGGCTATGTAGAAGGTTATACTTCAGAAGCGGACGGAATGGATCTCCGCAACATACAGGATTATGAAGGTTATTACTATGAAGGCACGATCCGCATTACAAAGCAGGTTCTTCTGAAAGGGGACGATTATAATGTCAGGGACGTGTATTACGCGGGTATCTTTCAGGACGCGGACTTTACCGAGCCTCTGACAAACGACGATGGGACGCAGATGATTGTGCCGCTGGTGCTGGATAATGAAAGTGAAACGACGGTAGAGATTTCGGTTCCATTTAATGAAGAGGACTCCGCCACTTATTACATTACAGAAGTGGATGAGGACGGAACTCCGGTGGAAAACGCGAAGGGCGTGGAGTATAAGGCTTCTGTCAAAAACGGGAAAGTCGTTCTCGATACACAGGACACCGAGGGCAGCGTAACCATCGTGAACCGCTATGAGAAAGCGAAAGCCGCCGCGAAAGGCGGGAGCGGTTCCGGAAATAACGGGGACAGCGCGTCGGGAAGCGCGACCCAGACGGGCGATGACAGCAGCGTCGCGCTGCTTGCGCTGGCGATGATGGCAGCCATTACGGTGATGGCAATTCTGGCTGTTCACGGAAGGAACAGAAATCTATTAAAAAAATAAAATAGCAGGAAAGCGGCTGTGAAATAGGCATAGCCTGAAAACAAAGAAGGATCCTGGGTCAAAAAGAAGCCCCGGATCCTTCTTTTTCGTTAAAATTCATTTGCCTAGTTTTTTTGTCCGGATCTCTGTGATCTGGTGCTGGCATTTGACCGTGTTACAGAAAAAAGAACAAATTTGAATAAAAATTTGAAAAAAGTTTGTTCAAACTGTGAAATGTAACTGAAATGTAATTGGAGGTCTGTATAATAGGGCATAATCACAAAACTATTTTTGGAAATAGGAAATCATGATCGGTGAGGTGTGTAATGAAAAAGAACGTAAAAGAAAAAAAACGAATTCTAAGCTTGATTCTGGCGGTGGTTATGGTGGTAACCATGATGCCGATGCAGGCTGTGGCCGCGGCGACAGACAGTACCGCCGAAACCACGGTTGAAAAGAACGACGGTCAAACAGAGAAAGCACAGCAGCCCGCGAAAACGGGTGATGAAAAAGACGGAGAAAATCCGGCAGTCTCTGTAAAATGGCTTCCGAACACCGGGGAGAGGGAAGATGAGAGCAAAGGTGAAGTCCAGCTCGAAGCGTCTCTTAATAAAAACGGTTCGGCAGCTTCGGCGGATGTGGAAATCCGACTTGATAAAGAAGAAGCGGATGCCCTTGCCCAGTTCCGAAACGAAGAGGGGAAACTGGATGAAGCTGTGAAGCTGACGGAAGAAGAACTTCCGGAGATTTCTCTGAAGAAGCAGGATAATGGGGAAGTTCGTCTCTGTTTTACCCTGGATCAGGAGAATACGGCTCTGAAGCAGAAAATCGAATTCCAGGTTCCGGAAAACGCGGAAAAAGATGTGGAAATCGAAGTTACGAAAGAGGATGTTACCGTTGCGCCTGAGCAGAAAAACGATGCCCAGAACGGGGGCGAAGCAGAACAGGTAGCCTTTGAGTTTGAAGGCAAAGTCCTGTCACTTAGTGTGCCGGAAAAAGCAGCGCAGGATAATGAAAAAAACACACCAAACGATGAAGAAAATAACGATAAAGAACAGAACGCGCCTGTTGACGAAGAGAATAATTTAGAGGACGACAGTAAGCAGCCGTCCGCGGACGGACAGGAGCCGGCGAAAGAGAAAAAGCAGCTGAAGATGGATGGACTGTTTGCGGCAGTCCGCAGCATGGCGCTGAGTGATTTGGCCGGGTATGAGACGAAAACACCAAGTGATCTGACAACAATCACTCAGAATATCATATGGGCGGATAATAATAATGAAAATAATGCCCGTCCAACAATCGACGAATTTAAAAACCAGTATACCCTGTCCTATCACATGAAAGAAACAAAGACTGGAGATGTGTTGCAGGGCGTTCTGGCGGAAGAAGATACTACAGCGCTCAGCGTATTTAAACTGGGGAGTTTCCCGGCAGCCATTACCAAAGAGGGTGCCAATCGGTATAAGTTGGAGCTCAAAGATCTTCCGACAAAAATGACATACACAGATGAATATGGAGATTCGGTAACGTATGAGATTGAGTGGACAATCGCGCCAAAGGACGTAGCCGACTACAGCCTGGTAAACGTGACAGAGGATACATTAACGGAATGGGATAATGTCAGCTCTATCACAGAAGCCGGTTGGTATTACATGCTGAATACCGATTTCAGCTTTAATGTTGTACTGCGCCAGGGCGGAAAAAACGGAACGGATGAAATTGCGAAGGCGGTTAAAGATCATTTCCGTATGGATGTTTCTTGTGAAGGAAAGAATCTGAACGGAGTCGGGATTGTAAAAGAGCCGACGTTGAATTTTAACGGAAGTTCTACCGCGGAAATGACCTATCAGAACGTCTGGAAATACAATCTGGATGGCGCTCGTATTACATATGATGTAGTCGAAAGGGAAGGTGTTGCAAAGGATAAAATTGTTGTTGACTCACTTGACTCAACTGTAACGGGCGATTACTTCGCGCTTACTTATGACAACAGCAACTCCGCGAATTATGGCGCGGTTACAGATAAGATCCATGAAAATGGGACTCTGTATTTGACACTGACCGGAAAGACCGGCTATGAGGCAAAAAAAGTCTGGTTGGATCAGGGGGTAGAGGAAAAAAATCGTCCAACAGGAGAGTTCCAGCTCTGGAGATATCGTGAGGGAGAAAATTATACCACCGCGGCTCCGGTGCGGGATGAAAAAGGAGATTTCTATACATGCGATCTGGATACAGAGAAAGATGAATTTACTGTAGAGTTTAACATAGAAGTTGATGTGCAGGAAGAACTCGGCCTGGAGAAGTACGATTCGGAAGGTTATCGGTACTTCTATGTGTCAAGGGAATATCTGAACGCTACAAATAAAGAAGGAAAGCCCGCGGACAATTATGAACAGGTATTTGGAGCTGTTAGCGAAGATGGCACAAAAGTTACAGATAGAATTGAAAACAAGGATATAACCAAAGACGAGCCATACTCCCGTGATAATGCAAATACCTTCCTTTATGATGGAGGTACGCTCTCCAATCGCATTACAGAAAACGTAACGGTAGCGGGTGAAAAAGAATGGAAAGCGGCGGCTTTCCAGGCTGATTTTGAAGATGTAACGGTTGTAATGACTGTGCAGTCACGGCCGAAAAACAGCGAGGATGCCTGGAAAAATACGAACCAGAGTGTAACTCTGAATGAGTTTTACGCGGAAAATCTGGGTTCTGTAACATTCTCCAAGTCTATGCCGAAATATAATTCTCTGGGCGAGGAACTGGAATACCGTTGGGCAGAAACCGCGGTTTACCAGGGCGAGAACACCAAAAACCTTCTGGAGGATAAAGCGGGCGAAGACGGTGAACAGTATTTTACCCTGAAACAGAACGAGGAGGATGTAAGATACCGCTCCGATTCCAAAACAGAAGGGACGAATACTGTTATTACCAATACAATCGCGAATACGGTTCGTTACGATGTTAAAAAAATCTGGAAAAACGCGGACGGAGAAGAAACCGATGCTCCGGAGGGAGCGGAAGTCACCTTTGGAATCTACCGTTCTCTGAACGGAGAGGTGACAGCTCAGCCGGTAGTGGAGGTAACGCTGGATGGTGTAGCTGATGAGGAACCAATTACGGTTACAGATAAAGACCTGGGAATCGATCTTACGGTACAGGAAACATCCCCATGGTTTGCTACCGTAAACCCGCTGAATGAATATGACAAGGAAGGACATCAGTACGAATATCTGCTGCTGGAAACCAAAAATAATACAAATTTTGTACCTACCTATGAAACCATAAGAGGGAAAGACGGAAAAGGCAAGTTCTACAAAACCACAGTTACAAACGCGCCAGGAAAGGGAAATCGTATTCTGGTTAGCAAAGAGTGGACGGATGACAGTGATATTATCCACAGACAGCCGGTAAAAATTGGTGTATATGTGAAAGAGGAAGTTACCATAGGCGACAGAACCTATGCAGCCAATGAGAAAATCGCGGAAACAGAACTGAATGAAGGAAATGTTTGGTTTGACTGGGTTGGAATTGGTGAGATAGAGCCGGACAATGTCTATATTCTGGAGACAAAAGTCGGAAATGCGAATGTTCCGTTGTCAGAAGAAAATCCGAATGTTCCGCAGGCTCCGATTGAATATGACGAGAAAGGCTATACCGCAATCCAGTATGACACAGAGAATCATAAATACGAAGCGACCTATTTTAAGAAAACGCTGGGACGTGAAACGGTCTACACGGTGAACAACCGCAGACTCGGAAATGTGGATCTGACCGTAACGAAAGACTGGAAAGATGGAAACGGAGCAAAGCGTGACGCGCTGGAGAAGGCGTTAGAGAAGGATGGACTTACTTTAGCTGTTCAGCTTCAGTTTGCGGACCATTCAAATGGGGATGGATATCAGATCACAAATAAGGGGTTGAATAAACCGGATACGATTTCGGTTGCCAAGAACGGACATCCGGTAGCAATCAAGGATAATAACGATAAGGATGCCTCTTCCCTGCAGAGTGTTCCGTTTGAAGATGACGCGAAAATTTATTTCTACAATCTTCCTAAATATGATCAGGAGGGCAAGGTTGTAAATTATGACGTGGAAGAAGTGTTTGTGGATAAAGACGAAAACATACTTTCCTGGTCAGACGTAAAAAAAGGCAGCAAGAACTATCCAAACGCTGCGGAAGCACTTTCCGAGTATCAGAACAACTATGCGCAGACAGCCTATCATGTAGGAGATAAGCATGATGAGGATCAGCAGGCGATTACTGTAACCAATAGTCTGCAGGGTTCTAAGGATATTCATTGGCACAAACAATGGAGGGACGATTACACTTATACAGGCGGACAGCGTCCGGATATCTATCTGAATATTTACCAGGTAAAACATGACGGCACCACAACGCTGTTCCAGAAAGATTACAAATGGACCAAAAATGATGAAACGGATAAGATAAACTACTGGACCGCTGAACTGGAAAATGTTCCGAAATACGATGAAAATGGATATGAAATTTTCTATTACGCAACTGAACATACTGTAGTCAACGCCGCGGACTTTGACTATCAGGATGTACAGTATGCGGTAGATGGATCTAAGGGTCTAGAGGAGATTGGAACGGAATTCAAACCTACAGACGAGGCGACTAAAGATGAGGATGTAGTGAATGTGAAAGACCAGGAAGGCGCCGCAAAGGATCACTACGCGCTGAAAGAAGAAGGCACATTTACGAACATCATTAAGAATGAAATTACAATCAAAGGACAGAAGGTATGGTCTTCCCTGCCGAATGGCTATAAGGAACTGGATCTGCCGGCAGTTACATTCTATGTAATGCGGGATGACAAGGGAGATGAACCAGTTGCAACCTTGAAAGTGGAGAAAGATCAGTGGGCAGATCTGAATCAGAATGGATCTTACATCTTTGAGATTCTGAAAGAAGGTAATAATTATATCAATAAGGAAGGGAAGATTGTAAATAAAGACGGGAAGGCTCCGTTGCTTCCGAAATATGACGCGAACGGCAAGCTGTATCAGTATGAATTAAAGGAAAAGGTAACCTTTGAGCCAGATGACGGTTGGTATCAAGGAAAATGGGAGAATATTTTCCAGGGTTCCACCAATACCTACCGCATGTCGAATGCTTATAAACCTCCGACAGGTGAGCTGAAAATCAAGAAATTCCTCTATCTGCCGATGAAAAACGGCGAACCGGAAGCTTACCCGGCAGTGCAGTTTAAACTGACCCGTACGTATACAACAAACGCAGGAGAAACTTCCACTGCGGAAACCGTGAAGACGGTAACGTGGTCATCCGCAGCTGTTCAAGACGCATATAAAAAGCTGAGCGAGGAGAAGCAGAAGGAAGGTCTCGTAGAGTGGACGTATAGCTTCGAAAACCTGGATATTTATGCACCGAATGGTTCTCCTTATATCTACACGGTTGAGGAAGTGAAGACAAACCTGAACGGATACGATACTTGGGCAGGAAAAGGTGATCTGAATGTGAAAGAGTGCAGTGTGGAAGGCGTGAAAGTCGAAGGACTGCAGCCGAAAACGGAGTCTGAAATTCAGGCGACCTTTAAAAACCAGCAGAGCGAGACGGAGAAAGTAACGCTGAAAGGAAAGAAGATATGGCAGGATTACAGTGATGCCTTCGGCTTCCGTCCGGATGACATTAAACTGACCGTAACTCGTTCAGCGGTGCCACAGCCGGATCAGGACAATGGAATGAAGCAGACTCTGGAAAAAGGTGTTGACTTTAGTATTAAATGGAAGAAAGATACAGATAAGAGCAAACCTTGGGAGTACACGATCGAGGGAACCAGCGATGATGAACTTGAAAAGTATGCGCCGAACGGTATGATCTGGAAATACCAGGTGAAAGAAGAGGTTCTGGAGCATTATAAAGCAAATCCGAGCAGCGGAACTGTAGGACAGTCCAAAGTGGCGAACGATACCATTACCATGGCAGACCTGACCAACAGCATTCAGACTTCCGAGCCATTTACAAAGAAGTGGGTAGATTCGGATGGAAAGACGATTACGGATGACTATCTGGGCACAGAACTCGCTGTAACCTTCAGACTGCAGGCTGCGGATAAGCCGGAAAGCGGCCAGGCGGCTGACTGGCAGGATGCGAAAGCCTATTTTGAAACAAACCTGACAGATGACGCATATAAAGCGGCATTTGCGAATTATAGCTTTGAGACAATAAAGAAGGGAAGAATTAATAACGCGGACGCATGGAAGACTGGATATTTCAGCAATCTTCCTACTTGGATCAAGGATAAAGAAGATAACGAACATGAGGTTGACTACCGCGTAGTGGAAGTTTCTATTCAGTATGGAAACAGCGATCCGAAGGCAACACAGAACATTACGGTTATAGAAGATGACGGGACTACATATAAATACGAGTACAGTACTGGAATCTTCGAATGGGGAGTTAGCGGATCTGTTAAAGACACCGAAACAATTCATACCAACCGTCTGCCGACTACGGATATTACGGTTGAGAAAGTATGGGAAGGCGACAACAACAACCTGTACAATACCCGTCCGGACACCGGACGCACGGGCTATGACTGGGAAACAACCTTTGTAATCCAGAAATCAGTCGATAACCAAAAGTGGGAAAATGTGAGGGTGAAAGCAGCAAACGAATCAGCAGAAAAGGATCTGACCATAACCCTTTATGGAACCAACAGCGATAAAAGTGTTGAGGCGGCCATCGAAGGCCTGCCAAAGACGGATCTGAATGGAAAGGATTATACTTATCGGGCAAGAGAACTGAATACCGGTCAGGATCAGACAGTGCTTAAGAATGAGGATACCTATAATAAGACGTATACTGTGACCTATGATGATCCGAAGTCCGCGACAGATAAGAAAACGACGGCTACGAATACACTGAATTCAACAAAGATCTACGGTGAAAAGCAGTGGAATCCAGGAACCCTGAATGCGGGAAAGACTACACCCGTCAAACTTACCGCGCAGTATAAGACCGCTTCTGGCTGGAAAACGGTCAGCAGTCCGGTGACGGTAGACGGAACCCCGGCGTCCGCAGCAGTGATGGATCCAACTTCATCCCAGTATGTACCGTTCCACGAATACGAATCCTGGAAGGCGGTATGGAACGATCTGCCGGAAGTAATGCCGGGAAGCGAACTGAAAGACGGAAAGACACAGTACAGAGTGATTGAAACTGTACCGAGCGGATACGTTCAGGAAGACGCGGAGATTGGAAAAGTAGGAAACTACCCGTCCTATATCTACAAAAACGTAGAGGCGGTCAGCTATTCCGTAGAGAAAGTATGGGGCGGCACCGCAAAGGGGAAAAAGGTTGTAGCAGGACTGTACCGCACAACCAATGACAGCAAAGGAACCGGTGAGGGCTATATCGTAAAGACCGCTGACGGAAATGCGCAGAGGACAGTAACCCTGAATGAAGGTAATTCCTGGAAAGGAACCTTTAGCGGACTTCCGAAGTACGATGCGGACGGCAACCTTTATACTTACTATGCCCGTGAGCTGACCATTGATGATAAAGAGGCTGACGTGAACACAATCGACTATCTCTATGAGATTGTTCACCATGACAATGCAGACAAGACTACGACAAAGATCGTCAATGTTGTGAAGATCAATATCACCGGGACAAAAACCTGGAAGGATAACGATAATGCATACAATACCAGACCGGAGAACCTGACGCTGACCTTATACCGCCAGACAGAAGGAACCTCTGGAAAGGGAAAGGTAAACGCGACGCCGCAATGGCAGAAAAATGGCAGCAAGTGGACGTACACCTACAAGGATCTGCCGGCGACAGACGGAGACGGCAAAGCGTACACCTACATCGTTGAAGAATCGGTACCGGATCCGGTAAACGGCGATGATGAATATACACTGAATCAGAGTGGTAACAACCTGACCAATACCCTGACGGACAAAATCAGCATCTCCGGCGAAAAAGTATGGAGAGACGGAAACGACGCCGATGGCAAGCGTCCGGACTCAATTACCGTTGTACTTTACAAGAATGGAACCGAATTTAAGACCAAAACGATTGACAGCGGCGACGCTACGGCAGACGGAACCTGGAAGTATACCTTCAGTGGGCTGGATGAATACGATACCGAAGGAAAGCGGATTACCTACACCGTTGATGAAGTACTGCCGGAAGGCTACAGTAGGACGGTAAACGGCAATACCATCACCAATACACAGCTGACGTCCCTGGATGTTGAGAAGGTATGGGGCGGCGTGGAAACCGCAGATCAGAAAGAAGTCGTTGTGGGACTGTACCGTACGACAGGCGAGAAGGATGAGACAAAAGACGCGGTAAAAGGCTCTGACGGTAAACAGATTACTCTGGCGCTGAATTCCGGAAATGGATGGAAGGGCACATTCGATGACCTGGCGAAATACGATGTAGATGGTGACGGAAAGGAAATCGAATATACCTATTACGCTCGTGAACTGACTATTGGTGGCAACCCGGTTAAAGAAGCGGATCTCTATAAGGTATATGACTATGATTCGGAGAACGAACAGGCGGCTACTTACGCGACAAAGATTGTCAACGTAGGAAAGACTTCCATTACCGGAAGCAAGACCTGGGTGGACAACGGAAACGCGTATCAGAACAGACCGGACAAATTGGAACTGACTCTGACCCGCCAGATTCAGGGCGGCGAGACGGAAACTGTGAATGTGAAACCGACCTGGAAAGATACGGATACAGACAAGTGGACGTACACATACTCCGATCTGCCGGCAGCGGATGAGAAGGGAAACAAGTACACGTATAAGGTGACAGAAACCGTTCCGACACCGAAGGACGCGGCGACAAGCGGCGACGAATACGCGGATACGCAGAATGGAACCGACTTCACCAATACTCTGACCGATAAGATCGATATCTCCGGCGAAAAAGTATGGAGAGACGGAGGTAACGCGGATAACAAGCGTCCGGAAAAGATCACCGTTATCCTTTACGCGAACGATAAGGAAGTTAAGAGACAGGAGATTACGGGCAGCAGCACGGCAGGATCCTGGAAATACACATTCGAAAATCTGGATGAGTATGACAAGGACGGAAAGCGGATTACCTACACCGTTGACGAAGTGCTGCCTGATGGTTACTCAAACAAGGTAACCGATTTGGCCATCACCAATACGCAGCTGACGTCCCTGGATGTTGAAAAGGTATGGGGCGGCGTGGAAACAGACGATCAGAAAGAAGTCGTTGTGGGACTGTACCGTACGACAGGCGAGAAAGATGAGACAAAAGACGCGGTAAAAGGCTCTGACGGTAAACAGGTTACTCTGGCGCTGAATTCCGGAAATGGATGGAAGGGCACATTCGATGACCTGGCGAAATACGATGTAGACGGTGACGGAAAGGAAATCGAATACATCTATTACGCCCGCGAGCTGACTATTGGCGGCGAACCGGCGGAAAAAGCGGATCTCTATATCCACAATCATGATGGAGAAGCGAAAGATACCGCTGCTTACACGACAAAGATTGTCAATGTAGGAAAGACTTCCATCAGCGGAAGCAAGACCTGGGTGGACAACAGCAACAAATATCAGACCAGACCGGAAAAACTGGAGCTGACTCTGACCCGCCAGATTGAGGGAGGCGATCCGGAAACGGTAACGGCGACTCCGACTTGGGAAAACAAGAACACAGACAAGTGGACGTACACCTATAAGGATCTGCCGAAAGCGGATGAGAATGGCAATGTGTACACTTACACCGTGAAAGAAACAATTCCGACCGCGGGTGGCGATGACCGCTACGCTGCTTCCAACGAAGGAACCGCGAATGCGGATTATGAGCTCACCAACACGCTGACCGGTAAAACGGAAGTTTCCGTAAGCAAGACCTGGAAAGACGGCAGTGATACGGAAAATACGCGCCCGGGTGAGATCGTTATACAGCTTTATAAGACGTTGGACGGAGAGACGGGAGAGAAGCCGGCAGCAGGAAATAATGGAAAGGTTACGTTAAACAGTGGTAATGGATGGCAGCATACATGGAAGGAACTTCCGAAATATGAAGATGGAAAGCTGATTCACTATACCGTAAAAGAACTGAACCAAGACGGCGACGCGGTTGAAAACGGCGGCGATTATAACAAGGATTACGTTATAGATTACAGCGGCAGCCAGGAAAACGGCTACACCGCCACCAACACGCTGGTTACCTCCCAGACCGTAACAAAACTCTGGGAAGGCGATGAGGAAGCAAATTTAGAGAACCCGGTTGAGCGACCGACGAATATCACAGCGCAGCTTTACGCGAAGATCGGAGACGGAGAGGCGAAGCCGGTAAATGGTAAAACGGTTAAACTAAATAAAGATAGCGGATGGACCTACGCATGGAAAAACCTTCCGAAGTATGATGGCGACGATCGGATTCAGTATACAGTGAAAGAACTGGATGCGGAGGGTAACCCGGTGGATCATGAAGGTGCGTACAATGACGATTACACCGCGTTTTACGCGACAGACTCCGAAACCGGAGAAGTGACGATTACCAACTACCACCAGCCGCCTCAGTACATGTACTTGGGTCAGGTGGAAATCCGCAAGGATGTTGTGGTAAATGACGCGGAAGGAAATCCGCAGCCGCAGAAAGTAACTGACACCTTCTACGCAGCTTTGTTTGAAGATGAAGAGCTGACGACCATGGCGACCGATTATGACGGCAACAAAGCTATGAAAGCGATTGAGTTTAACGGCGAATCGTCTAAGACGGTGACTATTGATAATATGCCGGTAGGTCCGACAACACATCCGGTTACCTATTATGTAGCGGAAGTGGATAAAGATGGAACACCGGTTGATAACAGCTTCAAGTACCAGGCGACAGTGACAAAAGGAAAAATCAGCCTTGATATCAAGCATCTTGACAACAAGGAAGATCCGGCAGTTATTACCAACGCCTTTGATAACACGCTCACCAGCATCGGCGGAACCAAGACTTGGGCGGATGAAGACGCCAGCGAGCGTCCGGCTTCCATAGAGGTAATCCTGCAGCAGAACGGTCAGGACTATGTGGATGCTAACGGCGACAAGTATATCAAGACGGTAACCGCGGCGGATAACTGGACCTACACCTTTGAAAATCTGCCGGAATACGATGAGGACGGAAAAGCTTACCAGTACTCTGTCAAAGAAGGATACGTGGACGGCTATACTCCGGAAGTGACCGGAATGGATATCCTGAACATCCAGGACTACGAAGGTTACTACTATGAAGGAACCGTCCGCATTACCAAGCAGGTGCTGCTGAAGGGTGATGACTACAATGTAAAAGACGTGTATTACGCGGGTATATTCAACGACAAGGATTATAAAGATCCGCTGACAAATGATGACGGCTCGCAGTATATTGTACCGCTGGTACTGGATGACGAGAGTGAAACAACAGTGGAAATCACAGTACCGTTTAACAAAGCGGATTCCGCGGAATACTATATCACCGAAGTCGATGAAAACGGCGTTCCGGTGAAAGACGCGAAAGGTCTGGAATACAAAGCTTCTGTAAAGGGCGGCAAGGTAGTTCTCGATACGCAGGATACCGAGGGCGAGGTAACAATCGTTAACTCCTATGCGAAAGAAAAAGCGGGAGCTGGCGATGGAAACAGTCAGAACGGAAGTGGAACACAGACTGGAGACAACAGCAATATGACTCTGCTGATTCTGACTATGCTGGCAGCGCTCACTTTGATGGCGATTCTGGTAGTCAGCAGAAGACGGAAAAATTCCTAAGGAAACATTAAACAAATAATAAGAAAAGGACTGTGCGGCTCACGCGCAGTCCTTCTATTAGGGAAAACTTTGGGCAGAAAGAGCAATGGACACATCGAAAACGATCGCCAATAAAAAAGCGAATGAAAAAGGAGAGAAAACGCACTTGGAACTCCCTACCGCTCCCTGCCATGTAAACACAAAAAAAGAAAAGGGCCCCTGCCTGGCAAGCCGGGGCTCTTCCCTGTGCTATATAAGCAATATTGTAAGTCAGAAGATGACAAAATCAGAGGCTCTTCACATATTCGTGAAGGGGCTTTATCATGTACTGGCTGTAAGGCAGCTTATCCGTACTGATGTAGCCCGCCTCAGCGTCGATCAACTGAGGCAGCCGGTTTAAAATCGTAGCGCATGTCAGCTCTACTGTTGCCGGTCTGTTGACAATAACTGTCGTATCCGGCTCCCCGTAAAGAGTCCATTCATTTTTATCAAACTCTTCCGGCGCGTATACTTTTCCGATACATTCTGTTTCCAATGTGATGCCTTCGGCAGTTTCGGTCGTTACAATCGCGGACATTCCTGTAGCATCGCCTGCCTTAATGGTCATACCCAGTGTTTCAGAATGCAGGTCTTTTTCATAAGTGTGCGGCACGCATTTCTGCGTCTGAGAAGTAATGGTCAACCCCAGCTTACTGCAGAGCCAGCCATTCTGATTCCACATGTAAGACGGGATGTACTCTCCTTTTTCCACCAGACTCCCGATTTCGTCCGAAGACAGGGAGTTGTAATTGCCAATCTGTTTTTCAAATTCATCCAACGTCAGACCGGCTCCGTGGCCTTGAGCCAGCGCGATCCCGTAGTCTTCCACGTTGTAGCTGCTGCTGCCCTTTATCTTTGTGATGTGAGCGGAAGAAGCCGCCAGATTGGTAATCATTGTGCCCCAGAAAAGATCCGGATAGCCGCTGCCGCACAGCGTACAGCCATGTTCCTTTGCGAGAGCGTCCAGTTCCTTTGTGATGTCAGGAGAAGAATTCCATGGATAAAGGGACTCTTCACAGGTGGAAATGGCATTGACGCTGTTCTTCGCGCAGACGGAAAATGCTTCCTTCAGCTCAGCCATTGTACTGCGGGTGGCAATCACACACACATCCGGCTTTGTCGCCTTCAAAATGGCGTCCGCCTCATCCGCCGGGGAAATTTTCACTCCCACCGGATCGCATCCAATGACACTGCTTACGTCTTTTCCGATAATTTCAGGGTTCATATCGAAAGCAGCTACAAGCTCCGCGCCTTTATCCAGCACATACTGCATCAGATATTTGCTCATTTTTCCGCACCCGTACTGGGCAACTCTTACTTTACGTTTCATAGTAAGACCTCCTTTTATTGGGACAATCACTTACTTAAAAGTATAAACAATAAACGAGTATTTGATACGCGTATCTTATGCTGTTTTCCTATGATACTGTCAGTATAAAGGTTATACTAACTATAAAGTCAAGTGTTTTTTAAAATTATTTTTTGGATACAATGGGAATTTCGATTTTATAAAACATGTTGCGCTGATCATCCTCAAAGACCGGAAATTCCACCAGCACCTCGCACATGTAGTCCCCGCACACCTCAAAGCCGCTTTCCTGAATCCGATCCAGCAGCCTGCGCGCGTTGTCCCGTTCCGCGTAAAAATCGTCCGAGCAGATACAGTAGTACATGGCGGCAGGGATTTTTTCCGGCTGAAAGGATTCGTCTTCCGGATCCACAAAGAGAAATACTTCATGGGCGGAAAACGTGCCGTCCAACAGATCCTGCCGCCGCATAATCGTCCCGACATTGCAGAAATAGCTCATAGCCAGGTCGTTGCTTGCAAGATGCATTTTCAGTTCCCGCAACATATATTCATATCCGGCGTAGTCCTGATCGAAAAAATCTTTTTCAGAGGTATAGCGATAAATGTACCGTTCAGGGATATACTCCATAAACATCTGTCCATCTTTAGGAAGAGCGTCATACTGCCAGTAATTATCCAGAGTTCTGGAAATCGAACGTTTCCTTCGATTCAAATCTTCGATCTGCCGGTCAATCGCGCCGTTCTGCTCCTGAAGAAACTGCTTGATGCTTTCCGTATTCCCCTCATCCAGCTGTTGCCGGATCTGTTTCAGGGTCATGCCGTAATCCTTCATGTACTGAATCATGTCCAGCCGCGCGGATTGGATGATGTGATAATAGCGGTATCCGGTATTGGGATCGGTAATCATTGGAGTCAGCAGCCCTTCCCGATCATACAGCCGCAGCGTCTGCTGAGAAATCCGGTTTAATTTTGCCATCTGACCGATGGTTAATCTTTGCAGGTCCATAGAAACCTCCTAAATGTTTACTCTTGATGTAAGGTTATAATTCATTATAACCGTCAGAAGAGAAAAAAGAAAGACTTGCCTGACAGCAATAAGGTATAAAAACATTCGAACTCGGGGTGATAGTGTAAAATAATTGTGGAATTTTTGAGAGAGAAATAAAAAGAGACAGT
>JAHZHL010000035.1 GCA_019420305.1 Bacillota bacterium
TAGAAAAAGTCCAATCTCTTTCGCTCGAGATTGGACTTTTGTCTACAGTCTGAGACCGCGAATTCCGCGGTCTTTTCATCTTTTCCTATTTACGCGATGACTTTGATTTCATCTCCTGCCTTGACTTTTCCCTCTTTGAGGACTTTCACAAAAATGCCTTCTCTCGGCATCACACAGTCTCCCGCGAGTTCGCGGATGGCGCATCCCTGATGGCATTCTTTTCCGATCTGGGTCACTTCCCCTACTGCCTCTCCAATCTGCAGCTTTGTACCGATAGGCAGGGTGAACAGCTCAATTCCCTCTGTCAGTATATTTTCGGCGAAATCTCCGCTCTTCAGCTCAAAGTTCAGGGCTTTCTGGACTTTTGCCACGCTTTCCGCCGCCAGCAGACTGACCTGTCTGTGCCAGTTTCCCGCGTGAGCGTCACCGACAATGCCGTGATCCACTTTCAGCAGCACCTCGTCAACGGGATGCTTCTGCTCTCCTTTTTTTTCGCTGATACATACGTCTTTTACTTTAGCCATGATGATGGTGTCCCTCCTTTTTATGAATCTCCGCACAGTCGTGGGATTCGCCTCTCAGCACATCGATCCCGTGGCGGATCGGCTTGATAACCGCGGTCAGGCACTCTCTGGCCGCCTTTTCGCTTCCCGGCAGATTGACAATCAGCGTGCCGCCCCGCAGCCCCGCTTCTGCCCGGGACAGCATCCCCATAGGCGTAATCCGCATACTTTCCGCCCGCATGGCTTCCGGAATTCCGCGCACCTCCCGGTCCGCCACCGCGTGAGTCGCTTCCGGAGTCACGTCCCGTTTTGAAAAACCGGTACCGCCGGTAGTCATAACCAGACAGACGTCCAGATCATCCGCGCACTTTATCAGTTCCGACTTTATCGTCTCGAAATCGTCGGGAATGATGTTGGTGTAAACCACTTCCCAGCCGTTTTCCTTCAGAATTTCCTGCACCGCAGGGCCGCTGGTATCCACCCGTTCGCCTCTCGCGCCTTTATCGCTCATGGTAATAACTGCCGCTGTATAGTTCATTTTCTTTCCCTCCATACAAAATCGCCGCTTTTTCCGCCGCTCTTGCTCACCAGATGAATCTGATCGATGACCATATCCTTCTGAACCGCCTTACACATATCATAGACTGTAAGGGCCGCGATAGAAACCGCTGTCAGCGCTTCCATTTCCACGCCGGTCACGCCGCTGCACTTTACCTCGCTTTGGATTTCAACGGCCAGATCTTCTTCATTCAGATGAAAGGTGATATTCGCGCCGTTGATCATAATCGGGTGGCACATGGGAATCACCTCGGAGGTTTTCTTCGCTCCCATGATCCCGGCGATCTGAGCCGTTCCCAGAACATCCCCTTTTTTCATACCGCCGCTTTTTATCAGATCAAAGCATTCCCGATTGACAAGAACTCTGCCCACAGCAACCGCGGTCCGCTTTGTCACATCCTTTCCGCCTACGTCCACCATTCTGGCGCGGCCGTCCTCGTTAAAATGTGAAAAATCCGCCATATTATCCTCCTATCTGGTTCATATCCCTGCCCGCTCTGCTCGGGCTGTCCGCGCTGAGTGTTTCCCGCTTCTGAGGCTTATCCAGAATCGCCGCTCGCAGGGTCCGTTCCATCTGCTCCTCATCCATACCCTTCAGAGAAATTTCCTCCGAAGAATGAAGGCATGGTTTTAGTTTTCCATCCGCGGTCAACCGGATCTTATTGCACCCTTCACAGAATTCACAGCTGATGGGTCGAATCAAACCGACTCTTCCCGCCGCTCCAGGCAGCTGATAAAGGCTTGCTACTCCTTCTTCCCGCTCCAGGGAAACCAGTTCCGGCACTTTTTCCAGAACCGTTTCGCAGCTTACAAAGCCCGCCCGGTCAAAGCCGATTCCACCGCCAATGGGCATCAGCTCAATAAACCGCACTTCAATGGGCTTTTCCCTGGTCAGGTTTACAAAATCCGCGATTTCATCATCGTTAAAACCGCCCATCAAAACATTATTGATCTTAACTTTGGAAAATCCGGCCTCTTCCGCTGCCTGGATTCCCGCAAGAGCCTCTTCCAGCTCCCCCCGTCTTGTAATGTAACGGTATTTTTCCGGATTCAGCGTATCCAGGCTGATATTGAGCCGGGAAACGCCTGCCTCTTTTAAATCTCGCGCGAACTGGGGCAACAGGGTTCCGTTTGTCGTCATACAGACCTCTTCGATTCCCGGAATCGCGGAAATCGCGCCGCACAGCTTCACAATTCCCCGCTTTACAAGAGGTTCTCCGCCTGTAACGCGGATTTTGCGGATTCCCAGACGGGCTGCCGCGGAAACGGCCATAATGGTTTCCTCAGCGGTCATCATTTCCTCATGGGCCCGTTTGGCGACTCCCTCTTCCGGCATACAGTAGCGGCACCGCAGATTACACAGCTCGGTCACGGAAACACGCATATAAGTAATTTCTCGATTATAATTATCTCTCATTCTTTGCTCCGCCAAAGGCCGAATCAGATGTTCAGAATCCGCTCGCCGGCCCTTTCATAAGTGTAGCCGCCCAGTTCGTCCAGGCGTTTGTGGAACTCGTCCATCTTCAGAATTTCAATAAAGGCTTTGATATGGGGAAGTTCCAGATATTCCAGCGGCACGGCGAAATCGTATTCCTCCGGCCCCACCGGAATAAAGTCCAGATCCATGGCTTTTGCCGCGGACAGAATTCCCATGCCCGCGTCAGCTCCATCGCTTCCGACGGCCGCAGCGACTGCCATGTGCGTCGCCGCTTCCCGTTCATATCCGTTAATCTGTTCCGGCGCGATCCCCAGCTGCTTCAGCTTGTAGTCAAACAGCACACGAGTACCGGCGCCTCTCTGGCGATTGACATAGCGGCACCCCGGCAGGTCTTCAATCCCTTTGATTCCAAGAGGGTTTCCTTTTTTGACCAGAATCCCCTGGGTTCTTCCCACGCCTTTAATCAGCGCCATCTTTCCGCTGCCAAAAAGCCTGCGGATATAGGAAAGGTTGTATTCGCCGGTTTCCTCATCCAGAAGATGAATCGGCGCCAGGTGGGCTTCCTTCCGCTTAAGTGCCATCAGGCCGCCCATGCTCCCTACATGGGTACTGGACACGAACATTCCCGGATACAGGTTCGGCATCATATCCGCTGCCACATCCAGAATCAGATCGTGGCTTCCGATGATCACTACGGTATTCTCAACTTCCGCCTTGTCACGATACAGCTCCACCTGCACCGGCTCGCCGGCTTCCACACCTTCGCTGTGCTGCTCAATCACGCAGAATCCGTCGGCGCGGACTAGAGACATAGCCGCTCCCGCCCCTCTGGCCAGAGGAGCCGCAACCATCTTATCCCCTACTTTTCCGACTTTCACCCGCACATATTCCTTGTGGCGGAGACTGGAAACCAGCCGCTTGGAAACAGAGGCCGTTACCACTTCGTTTTTCTTCAGCGCCGTCTGCCCCATCATAGCCAGTACCGGCAGCACAAAATTTTCAAAGCCAATGTAAGCGGAAACCGGATACCCCGGCAGTCCGATAACCGGCTTGCCTTCCACAACCGCCAGAATCACCGGTTTTCCCGGCTTGATGGCGACGCCGTGGACAATCACTTCCCCCAATTCCCGCAGGACGTGAACGGTATAATCCTCAGTTCCCGCGCTGGAGCCGGCGTTGACGATTACCATGTCGTATTCGCAGGCCGCTTTGGCGATATGATCCCGAATCTGTTCATAATCATCGATAATCGGCGGAAATCTTCTGGCTTCCCCGCCCGCTTCGATTACCATATTTTCAAACATCCGGGAATTGGATTCAATGATGCTGCCTTCCCGCGGCGTGTCTTCCGGTTCAATAATCTCTGTTCCGGTGGGGAAAATAGCCGCTCTCGGCCGTTTCACCACTTCGATCCGCGTGATCCCCGCGGAAAGCAGCACTCCTACGTCGATAGGCCGGATCTTGTGCCTGCTGGGCAGGATCATTTCACCGGCGACAATATCCTCACCAATGGGACGGACATGCTGCCAGGGAGCCGCCGACGCCGTAATCTGCACGCCGTCTTTCGTCTCCACCAGATCCTCCGCCATAATAACCGCGTCATAGGGAGGATGAATCGGATCTCCGGTATCCACTACAATATAATCTTCTTTTTCCTTCAACGTCACGGGCGCGACTTCGGTCGCCGCCACTGTCCGCTCAGAAATCACCGCGATTCCATCCATCGCCGACGCGTTAAAAAGGGGTGAGGAATATTTCGCGTAAGTCGCGTGACGGGTTACCCGGTTCAGCGATTCTGTCACCGGAATTGTTTCATACTGAATCGTTATCACCGGCCGCAGGGCGTTTAAATATAACTCCGCCGCTTCCTCAACCGGTTTTGTATCTAAATAAAGATTTCTTTTTGCCATTGTTCACCTCTGTTACAGCAGAACAACCTGAACCGGCTCGCCTGCTTTCAGTCCTTCCTTGTTCACTTCAATCATCGTATACCCATGGGCTCTGGACAAAGTCGTCATCAGACCGGATTTTCCCAGAATGGGTTCCGCTATATATCCGTCCGGGCCGTCCTTTAATTCCACCAGAAGGCAGGTTGCTCTTCCCGGCGCCCCGGCTACATTGACCGCCATCTTCGCGACGGTGTTCTTTGGCGCCTGCTGACAGGTCTCACTGCGGTAAAGCCATACTGCCAGGAGCTCAAACACCATCATGGCCGCTGCCGGATGACCCGGAAGCCCCATGAGAATCGTTTCCGACGGTTTGTCATAGCCCAGAATCGTCGGTTTTCCCGGCTTCAGCGCGATTCCGTGGGTGAAAACGCCCGGATCGCCCAGCTGATCTAAAACACTTGCGGTATGATCTTTTTCTCCCTGAGAACTGCCGCCGGATACCGCCACCAGATCGCTGGTCTGCAAAGCCTTTTTTACCGCTTCCTCAAGAAGCTCTCTTCTATCCTTCAGCACATATTTCCCCGCGACTTCAAATCCGTATTTTTCGCTCATGGCTTCCAGAACATAGGTGTTAATATCCCGAATCTGTCCCGGTCCCGGCTTCTGATCCGCGGGAACCAGCTCGTCCCCAGTGGAAATAATCGTGATTTTCCAAGGTTTGTACACGGGAACCGTATGCACTCCCGCGGAGGAAAGCACCCCAATTTCCTGCGGCCGAATGTTCGTGCCTTTTTTCAGGAAAAGGGCTTCTTCCCGAATATCTTCTCCAACGCCTACTACATTTCTTCCCGCGGAAACCGAATCGTAAACAGCAATGCTGTCCGCATCGAAAGTTTCGCAGTATTCGATCATGACAACCGAGTCGGCCCCTTCCGGAATCATGCCCCCTGTAGGAACATAAGCGCACTGCCCCGGCCCGATGGTTCGCACCGCCGGCGTGCCGATGGAGATCTTTTCCACCATTTCCAGAAAAACCGGAATACTGTCGGTCACACCATGGGTGTCGGATGACCTCACCGCGTATCCGTCTACGGTAGAACGTCTGAAATGGGGAATGGGTTCCGGCGAAACCAGATCCGAAGCGATTACCCGACCCAGCGCGTCTTCCAGCTTCACAAATTCAATGGCCTGTTTTTTTTCCGCGACTGCCGCTTTTAGTTTTTCGCGCGACTGCGCGATGGTATCTACCTTTAATAGGTTCACTGTAATTCCCTTCCTCTCTTTTCCTTAGTTTTTAGCATATCCTGACTGCTTATCCGTGTCAATAAAAGACTTTTATTTTCCTTCGTTTTTTTGTATGATACTGAATAGAAAGGAGCGTTTTATGGAAAAGAAGCCCTGCGTTTATATCTTAAAATGCCGTGACGGCTCTTATTATACCGGCTGGACCAACGATATCGAAAAGCGCCTCGCCGCCCATAACAGCGGAACCGGCGCCAAATATACCAAAAGCCGCCGGCCGGCGGTCCTTGTCTATATCGAATATGTACCGGATAAATCCGCGGCTCTGAAACGGGAAGCGGCCATCAAACGGCTTTCCCGCGCCCGAAAGCGGAATCTGATTGAAACAGCGGCGCTTCCAGACCATCTATCTCTTAAATGACAGAACGCGGTTCTGTCGAACCGCATCGTCTACATCTCATTTTTCACGTCTTCTTTAAACTGTTCCCATGCTTTTGGGTGTTCCACAAAGTATTTCGGACAGTTCTTTCCTGTAATATCATAATGGCGGATGACGTCCTTTTCATCCAGATGGAATTCATCGCAGAGCCAGGCGGTCAGCTTTACCAGCGCGCCATAAGTCTTATCGTTGAACTTCCCGCTGCTGTCCGGATGGCAGACTTCAATGGAAATGGTATCCGGGTTGCGGTCATTGGAAGCGGAAGACTGTTCATCCAGCGGAACGCACTGAATCACTTCTCCTTCCAGGCCCACCACAAAATGAGCGCTCACATAAGACTGAGCGGAATCAAAATAATCCCGGTTTCCCTCCGCCGTGCTTCCCGGGTTGGCGACATAATGGATGACAATATCGTTTACCCGCTTCATTTCCCGACCGGTTCTGGCATGACCGTCCTCCTCAATAAAGTCCTGCTGTACATAGGACGGATAGTTCAGACTGGATACGTCCACTCCCATCACGCAGGAACGGAGAACCAGCACCAGCAGCAGGAAAAAAAGGATCGCCATCAGAATCAGCATCCGTTTCCTGCGCCGCTCTTCTCTCGCCTTCTGCGTCGTCCGGCGGGACGGAGATCGTCTCTGTCCCTGACGGGTTCGCCCTGCTCTTGCCCCTGTTTTTTTTGATTTTGCGTGATCTCTATTACCCATATTTTATATTCTACGAGTTTCGATTTTGTTTGACAAGAGGTTGGGGAGGTTTTTCATCAAATTTTAAGAACCCAGGTATCCCTTCTCCACATACGGGCTGGTGGCGCAGGCCAGCATACCGCCGTAACCCAGTTTGAAGGAAACGATGTCTCCCACTTTATAAGGAATTTCTGACTTTGTCACATCGAGGATCATGTGGTCTGAACTGGCGCCGAGAATATCAACGCCCTTATCCAGAGGTTCCATGCTGTCCGGATCGGTATCCTGTCTGCCGATTGCGATAATGGCCCGTTTGATAATGCCCCGGTCTTCATAATGGGGCTTTTGCCCGAAGGCGTCCACTCCTACTTCACCCACCGGGAGGGACGGTTTTTCTTTCAGCTCCACGATCTGCGCTTCCAGAATCAACGCGTCGTCTGTGGTTCCGGGAAGCTTCGTTCCATAGGCGGTGTCATTCCCCAAAAGGAAGGATTCTCCCAGCCGCAGGTTATTGATTTTTTCCGGAAGTTCGCCCCTTTCGATCAGATAAATAGAACTGGAGTTGCCGCCGGAGATCATCTGCAGGCGAATGCCGAATTTGTTCTCGATTTTTTCCGCCCACTGGCACAGCAGGGATAAGTTATCATGCTTGGGAATAATCGCGCCGTAGCAGGTCAGGTTGACGGCGATGCCGTAAAGCTCCAGGTGTTCCAGCTTTAAAACCAGTTCTGCCGCCGCGAAGATTTCCGTTTCGTTCTGATAGAAAATTCCCTCTCTCAGATCCCCCAGATCGATCATCAGCACAACCTTATGCGTTTTCTCCTGACGCCCCGCTTCCTCATTGAGAAGCTTCAGGGTTTCCGGCTCGGAGTTAAAACTGATATCGGCAAACGCGACGGTCTCTTTTAACTCGCATTCCATAGGAATCCGCAGCAGGACAGTCTGCTTTCCTCTTTTTCTCGCTTTCCCGGCATAGGTTTTCAGGTTCTGCGTCCGGGAATCCGCCATAAAATCCACCGCCGGATGACGGCTCACCAGCTCGATCATTTCCGGATCCGCGCAGAGGGCTTTTGTTACGATCATCAGGGAGCATCCGCCCTGCTTCTTCGTAATTTCCGCTACCGCGTCCAGATTGTTTTTGAGTTTCTGTAAGTTTATCGTAAGTCTCGGATACATTGCCCTTTGTTCCTCCTGTTCCCATTTAACCTCTGTCAGCGTTTTCTTTGCCTGCAGCTTGTTCTCCCGCAGGCTCCGCAGTTGTGATCACAGGTCTCTGGCTTTTTTTCCGGAAGTGGCAGACCTAAGTCTTCTCGGTAGACCGTCATGTCATATCCTTCCGCTTCACACTCCTCAATATGGCGAATCAGATCTTCCCTTTTCGCGTCCTTTTCCGCCAGTTCTTCATTCAACTTGGCAAAGACAGCCGGCATTCCCTCTTCATTTTTGCCCTGACTTTTTTCACCGTTCTCTGCCAGCTGCCGCTCCAAGCCGACTCTCTTCTCTGGGAAGGAAATCCCCAGGCTCTGTTCCAGCAGTTTTTTCGCGCCTTCTCTGTGTTTTTTCGAAAGCACACCCAGAGAAGCCATAATATAGTCGTTATCCACCAAAATTTCCGCATGGCTTGTAGGGAACAGCCGCATCCCCGTTTCATCGTGCCCGGCGATTTTTTTCATAATCTCCACTCTGTGGGGGAGCCTCGTCAGCGCGCCTCCGGTTCCTACGATATATTTCACCTGGGTCAGGTCTTTTCCCTCTGCCACGCTGCTGCGGCCGGAAGGTCCGTAAACATACCGGATCTGTCCGGCATGACGTTCCATAGCTTTCATGACCGCCTCTTCGGTGAGAATTTCCACCAGCTTGCGCTCCTCATCGTTTTTGGGAATGGCCACATAGCTTTCCAGAGCTTTATCCGGATCAATTCCGGCCTTTTCGCATTTTTCCCGTAGCTTTTCTTCCCCCATGGACTCGATAACCTTCATTCGGTTGACATAGACCCCCAGATCCCCTTCAACTGTCCGCTTGGCCTTTGGTTCGGGAGCCGTCATAATCCGCGCGACTTGATCCGACTCCGTAGCCACAGAATGAACGTCCGTCGTCGCGCCGCCCACATCCAGCACTACCAGATCGCCGATACATTCATACAGCAGCTTCGTACATTCCATAACCGCTCCCGGCGTGGGAATAATCGGACCGTTTACCATATCCCGTACATGCTCCATGCCCGGCGCGCCGGTAATATGCTCTTCAAAAGCTTCCTGAATGACCTTCCGGCAGGGTTCTACATTGAGCTCGTCAATCTTGGGATATACGTTTTCTACATTATATAATTTCTGCCCGCTTTCCTCGTCGAAAATCAGTTTCATTTCTTCCTGATTTTCGCAGTTTCCCGCGTAGATCACCGGAACCTTTAAACCCAGGCTCCGTATTTTTTCCGCGTTGTCAATGGCCGTGTCCCGTTCTCCGTAATCCACGCCGCCGGCGATGAGGATGAGATTGGGATGGATTTCTTTTATTTTCGCCAGATCCGTGCGCCGAAGCTTTCCCGCAGTAATATAATGAATGATGCCCCCCGCGCCCAGCGCCGCTTCTTTCGCCGCCCGCGCCGTCATATCGTAGACGAGCCCGTGAACGGTCATCTTCAGGCCCCCGGCGGCAGAGGATGTTGCCAGCATTTCATCATACTCCAGAGATTCGATGCCCTTCTTTTTACAAAGATCCGTGATGGCTCCCTGCAGGCCGATCCGCACATCCCCCTCCAGCACGGAAGTTGGCGCCTGTCCCTGGGCCCAGAAAACAGGATGTTCGGTGTCAATATCTTTAAACGCGTTTACAACGGTGGTTGTCGAGCCGATTTCGGCTACCAGCACATCAATTTTCATTTCTGTCTGTCGTACAGGCAGGGTCTGCCTTGCCTGATACCCTCCTTCATTTTTGAATTTGTTTTGCCGCTTCTACAGCAGCCGATTTCGGATCTCCGCTTCTATCATCCGTGAGTCCAGATTTCCTGTTTCATCGTCATAGGTAACGATCAAATTTTTCCAGGGAACAATTCCCGCCCGCTCATACATATCCAGCTTCCATTTGTGATGCTTCATGTACTTGAGATTTCCCACCAGTCCGCAGTGTTCCCAGTAAAACAGCTCTCCCCGGTGGAAAATGGTAAAGTCCGGACTAAATCGCCGGTTTTCAATGTACAGCACCTGCTCATAACGGAAGGGGATCTGATAGGCTTCCAGCTTTTCCGCGATGACCACTTCGGATTTGGAACGTACTCTCAGCCCTCCGGCAGTTACATGGCATTTTTCTTCCGGACGGCTTTTATCCTGTTCGAATTCCGCCGCGGCCCAGTCTCTGGCCTCCTGCCATTCCTCTGAAAACAGCCCGGCGGGAAGCTGCTGCCAGGACTTTGGCAATTTCTTCAGAAGATTATCCGGGGTTGGCTCCAGATGTTTTTTGAGCAGAGATTCCAGCGCCGGAATATTTTTCTGAAGGAGGGAAAGAGACTCCTGCAGGTATTGCTTTCTTGCCAGCGCCCGGATCATTTCCGGCTGCTTGGTAATCCCCCTGCGAATCTTTCCCGCCCCGCTTTCCTTTTCCGTCAGATAGTGGACAAAATTCATTTTTCCCTTTTCCTTCCGGATTACCAGCTTGCCTGCAGGCAGAGAATTCAGCTCCTTCTGCTGCTTCTCCTCCATTGTTTTATATTCATTTAACAAATTCAATAAATATTCATCCGCGTATCCCATTTTCCCTCCAAAAATGTCCAAACGCTTTTTTTGTTTCTATGATACACGTTTTTACATTTTTTTACAATCATTTTTTGAAAAAATTTCCAAAATAGTAGAAGCGGGCAGGCTCCCCGGACCATACTCCCCCTTGTCCGGCCTGGTTCTGCCTGCCCTCCACAGCTCATTTGCTCTGACTACAGCTCGCCTCTTCTTCTCATGGCTTCTTCCGCCAGGAAGGTCGCCACGTCGATTCCGTGGGAGTCCCGTCCGAAGCCCTGATCAATTCCTGTCTTTCTGGCCTCTTCCGGAACAACCTGAGTACCGCCCGCGGCGATGATCACCTTATCCCGGATGCCTTTTTCGATTGCCAGATCGTTAATCCGTTTCATATTCTTGTAATGCACGTTGTCATGGGAGATGATGGTGGAAGCTAAAATCGCGTCCGCGTTCAGCTCTACCGCCGCGTCCACCAGTTTTTCCACCGGTACGGAGGTGCCCAGATAGGTTACCTTTACGCCCCACTTTTCAATGCCGCCGTGCTTGATGTTGATGATTTCCCGCAGTCCTACCGAATGTTCATCCTCGCCTACGGTTCCGCAGACCACCTTCATCGGGTGATCGCTGAATTCCTTATACAGCACTTCATCGCTCAGATGATGAGGCTCCGGCGGGATTTCCAGGTGATTCGGATCCACGTCAAAGGTCAGCTTGCCCTTCATCTCAATCCGGGTGCCTTCCGCCTCCTGCATGATTTCCTTGCTGATGACTTCCGGATCTTCCAGCCCCAGCTTCTTGCCGATTTCCAGAGCCACAGCTTCCGCCGCCCGCACATGGGTCGGCACGCACATGGTAATCATGATGGTTCCGTCCGCGCACCATTCCATTTCCGGCTTGATGGCTTCGCCGTCCAGATATTTCTTCACCTTTTCCAGGCGGACGTCCACACAGTCTTCCGGATCCAGCTCGTCAATGTAGACGATCTTGCTGCGATCCTCAAAGGTGCAGCCGCCGATGAGGGCGGACGGATTTTCCGGATCGCCGTCGTACTGCTCCACGTTGTTGTATCCGAAGTGAGCGGTTACCGGCGCCATGTAATCGTCTTCTCTTTCAAAGATATAACCGTAGCCCACGCCGCCTTCAATCTGTCTGGCGATTCCGTCACCGTTTCTCGCCGGGTATTCCGCCGAATCCACGAAGAAACCTTCCTGCACCGCCTGGAAGTAGCCGCCGACTTCCACGATTTCTTCCATAAACAGGCACGCCCGCTCTTTGATTTCTCTGGCTTTTTCTCTCAGATAGCCGTCCTTTTTCAGTTCCACCATTTCCATCAGGCCGTCCAGTCCCACCAGAGTCTGCTTGGCGTTGTCACAGGCCTCAATATTGTAAATGTGCCATGGCACGTTTCTTCCTTCATCCGGCGTGATGGTGGACTGGATGTCCGCCCTGGTCAGCTTGGAGATCAGCATGTTCAGCACATGGCTGACCGTGGCTTCTCTGGCGGAGGAACAGATATATTTGGTATTTTCCTGAGCCCTCATCTTATAGCGGTCGCAGATGTCCCGCAGCGCTACCGCGTAAGGCAGATCCATGTATACACACGGCGCCGGCGTAGCGGATGGAGGCACGGTGGAAAGACTGATATTTTCCGGCTTGATTCCGACCTTTTCCGAGAACAGAGCGTTGATGGCGTGCTGCACGATCAGCTCCGGCATAACCTTCCAGGCTTCTCTGGCTGTGGCGTTAGCGTTGTGGGCGCCATCGATCTGCAGAATATCCGCCCACTCCATAATCTTCTTGGACTCGCAGGCGTCTACAAAGGAACGCACGCAGTTGATGTCCCGATACAGCACGTTGTACTGAGGGTCCTGATGGGCGCCGTTGATTCCTTCTTCCGCGAACATTACGGCAATATCCGGGCCTGCCACGCCGGAAACATAGGAGTGATAGTTAATAGGACGGCCGACTTCATCTTCGATAATGTCCAGAGCTTTTCTCTGAGCGCGCACCTGTTTTCTGGTAATCGGCACGCCGCCGATTCCCTGAGGCGTTCCTTCCATCAGACCGTCAATATGGGACTGCCCCATATGGCGGATTACCATAATATGATCCGCTCCATGCCACGCCGCCATCCGCATTCTGCGGATATCGTCCTCAAATCTTCCGGAAGCGATTTCCGTTGTAATGACCGCGTCCGGCTGAGGATCGATGTCGCCGAAGTATTTGGCGGGAGGAAGCCCTACGCCGTTTTTCAGAGGTTCGGAGCAGTCATGGTACTCAAAAGGCCCCATTTTCAGATTGTCGACATGCTTTCTCCAGGTCCAGCCTCTTCTTCTCGGTTCGTATTTATCCAGATCCTTCAGGATCTCTCTTACATCCAGCTTTTCATTGGGTTTAAGTTTAAAATCCGCCATTCCTATTTGCCTCCCTTCTTGAACATCGCCGAAACTTCATCCCAGCCTTCGCCCTTTGCCAGCAGATCCCCGGCTTCTTTGATGGAAATGTTTCTCGCTTTGGACAGCTTGTATACAACATGACCGGCGCCATGTCCCATCAGACCTCTGTCCATGCAGCCTTCCACAATTTTCTGTGTATCCAGGGAGGAAATCCCCATTCTCAAAAGCACCGCCCGCTCTACGGATGGCGTCGTATTCTTTCTTCCCAGCTCCAGCAGGGGATCGACCACCTGGGCGGTCAGTTCCCAGAAGCGGTCGTATAATTCTTTATCGCTCAGATTCGCGATGTGCTTTCTGCGCTGTTCAAAATCGTCTTGTCTTTTCATCCTTTTTCTCCTTCTCCTACATCTTCGCTTTTATCTCCGCAACCGCCAGTTTTACCCATTCCACATCTTTCTTTGTCTCTTCGGCGAGGAATTTGTAATCTTCTTCCGTCGGGTCCATGGTATATTTTCTTAAGTTGCCCCGGATGAGAGAACGTTTCTGACGATCCAGATCCATATCCTTCGCCTTAATCAGCGACGGGTGTTCCGGAATAATAACGCTCTTTCCGGGCACCTCATCCCTGGGATCGCCAAAGCGAACCTCAATGCCGTTTTCTCTGGCAAAGGAAAGCTGAGGCTGCACGTGCTTTCCGGCTCCGGTATATTCCGTTTCCTGAACTACGATCATCGCGTCCCGGGGCATTTCCTGGGCGATGGAGAAAGCCGCCGCCAGGGATGTGTTTCCTGCCGGTCCCTTTTCCAGCCCTTCCAGGGTTGCCAGACATTCGGTGATATAAAAGACATCCCCCTGGGTAATGGTCACGTACCGATCCATGTAGCGGAGCGGTCTTGCCGCGGATCTGGGCACATCGGAATGATCCGGGTCTACCGCGTAAGGCACGCCGAAGCCTGTGTGCCCCGTTGTACAGGACTTCAAGTTAAAGGCTTTATCGGAAGCCATATGAAGCCCGGAAAGATCGATGGACGCTCCGATAACCGTCGTATCCACCGCTCCGGCTTTGATCAGTCCCCTGGCGGTTCCGGTCAGGTTGCCGCCGCCCGCGTTGGTGCAGACTACCGCGTCCGGATCTTTTCCGTACTTTTCCCGGAACTGCATGGAAATTTCATATCCCAGGGTTTCCACACCGGCGATGCCAAAAGGCGTATAGAGAGAAGCGTTAAAATATCCCGTCTCTTCCAGCAGGAGGAGGAACTTATAAAATAGTTCCGGTCCTACGGTAAGCTGAACGACCTCCGCGCCCAGCGCTTCGCACTTCCTTGCTTTTTCAATGATTTCCGGCTGTCCTACGCCTTTGGAGTCATAACATTCCTGAACGATGATACATTCCAGTCCGGCGATGGCCGCCTGGGAAGCGACCGCGGCGCCGTAATTGCCGGAAGTAGCGGCGATAACACCTTTATATCCCAGCTTTTTCGCGTGGTAGACCGCATTGGCCGCTCTTCTGGCTTTAAAGCTTCCGGAAGGGTTTGCCGCTTCGTCCTTAATGAAAATCCGCGCCCCCTTTCCCTCCGGAGCGCAGGCTCTTGCCAGGGCGGTCAGGTTTTTCAGCTCTAATATCGGCGTATCTCCGACGTTTACGCTTCTCTGGATCTTCTGCATCTCTTCCAGAGAATATCCGGTTTCCCGCATCATTCTTTCGTAGTCAAAGGCCATGGAACCGGACTCAAACCGGGAATAGTCGATCCCGATAGCGGCTTTCATAACCTCCTGCTTTCTTGCCATTACACTGTCATAATCCTGAGGTAGCTTCGCCATTATTTCTCACCCCCAAATACGATTCCTCTCACCTGCTTGTCAATGACCAGAAGTTCCGGCACGCAGGTTCCGAAATTGTGCGTGTAGTAAGGATTTACTTCGATTAAGGTTCCGGTTTCATGCCTGCCGTTTACAGATTCGATCTCCACCTCATCGCCGATTTCCGCGTCCGCCAGCAGGTAGCCCTTTGTCCACATTTCCAGAGGAACCTTCTGCGTATCCTCGGGAAGCTTTCCGGTCCGCTCCTCCGCTTTTAGTATAATTTTATGGATTCTCACCCAGTCGCCTTTCTTTGCCATAGTTTCCTCCTACTTTACAATCTTCGCTTCTTCACAGATCAGATCCCGCATATCGCCCATAATGGCTCTCGGTACCGGAATATCGATCATGGTCTGAAGTCCCGGTCTGGCGTTGATAACGTGGGGAATGGTGTTGAGGATCATAGCCATGGTTCCGATCCCGCCTTCGATTTCCGGCGTATTGGACATGTTTACAGGAGGGATTCCCTGGATTTCCACATAATCGCCTGTATGAACCCCTACCTGCTCCGGCTCGATCTGCTGCGGATGATCCATTTCAATTTTCCTTTCGCCGTCCACGTATCCGTAACCCTTCATAGCGATCCCCGCCACGCTTCCCGCGGCGGCGAATCCATAAGGAGATTTCCGATCCACGTCGGTTACAATCGGATCCATATCCTGTTCGAATTTATCCAGCTTCCAGCCCAGCGCCTTTGTAATCATACCGATGGATTCGGCAAACCCAACGTGGCCCGCCAGGCTTCCGTCCGCCTTCCTCGTGTTGAATTCGTCCACGGAAATGCCGATTCCCTGTTCTTCCATAACCGCGGGGCCGAAAGGAGACAGGCTGTTGACTCTCCTGGATACGATGTGATCCACTCTTTCGCAGGCTCCGGTCCAGAGAATGACCAGCAGGTCCATAATCAGTCCCGGATTTACGCCGGTTCCCAGAACGGAAACGCCGTTTGCTTTGGCGATTTCATCCAGCTTTTTCGCAAGCTCCGGCTCCTGGGCCTGCGGAAAGGCCATTTCTTCCGCGGAAGTGATTACGTTCATTTTGTTTTCCATGACCAGTTTTAATTTGTCGAACACCTTGCTGGTGAAAGAGTCAGTGCAGACAACGACGATGTCCGCGGCTTTCGGCTTGATTACTTCTTCCGCCGTTCCCACAATCACGTCTTCTCTGTCGCCCCGTTCCATGCCCGGCACAACGTCATAAAGGCTCTTTCCCAGCTTGTCGCCGATATCAATCGCCCCTACGATATCCACGCCTTTTTTCTTTGTGATCATTTTTCCGATTCCGCCGCCCATGGCGCCCAGTCCCCATAAAATTACTTTTACATTTTCCATGTTTCCTCTCTCCTTTTCCTCTTCTTTATCCGTTTTTCTGAGCTGATTATTCTTTTTTATTTTGCCCAAATATATCGCAAGTTCTGTGCCATTTACTGTTTTTTACCTGGTTTCATCGGAAGATATTAGAATCTGGCGGGTTCTCCTGGAAAATCCGATTTAAAGTTCCGATTTCTTTTCGCCAATTCGCAAAAATATTGGCAGTTTTTGTGCAAATATTTTTGCACATTATCCTTTTGAGAGTACGCTGGAAAGCGTTAGAAGCAAAAGAGAAAAAAGCACAGTTGTTTACAAAAAAAGAGGTTCCAGAGGACAGAGAGCGCTCACCTTCTTCTTTAAAGAAAGAATCTTGCTTCCTCGTCCTCCAGAACCATTGGAAAATTAGAAACAAATCGAAAAAATTTTGTTTTGTTACGAACCTCAGATCTTATATTTCTTCAGTTTGTGCTGCAGAGTCTGTCGTTTGATACCCAGCTGCCGCGCCGCCGCGGAAATGTTTCCTTCATTTTCCGCCATGCACCTTATCAGGATCTGTTCCTCGCAGATACGCAGATATTCGTCCAGTGACTGCGCCGACGGGTCATATCCGGCGGCGGACCCTTTCTTTTCCTGTTCCACATCCGGCAAATGAAGCAGCTTTTCCGTCAGAACATGCTCCCGGTCCGTCAGAGACACGGCGGACATAATAATGTTTTCCAGCTCTCTCACATTGCCCGGATATGTGTAATTTCTCAGCGTTTTCAGCGCTCCCTCTGACAGCATCCATACTTCCTTGCCGTATTTTTTATTATGTTTTTCCAGAAAAGCGTCACAGAGAAGAGGAAGGTCGTCCAGCCGCTCTCTCAGAGGCGGAATTGTAATGTTGACAACATTCAGCCGATAATACAGATCCTTTCTCAGAAGGCCTTTTTCGATGAGCTCCTGCGGCGGTTCATTAACGGTAGCGATGATCCTTACATCTACCGGAATATCCCGGCTCCCTCCTACCCGGCGGATATAGTCTTCCTGAAGAACCCGCAGCAGTTTGCTCTGCAATTCATAGGGCATAGCGCTGATTTCATCCAGCAGCAGAGTTCCCCCGCTGGCCTGTTCAAAAAGCCCCGGCCGGTCTACCGCTCCGGTGAACCCTCCTTTTTCCGTTCCGAAAAGAATGCCTTCCAACAGACTCTCCGGAAGGGCCGCGCAGTTCTGAGCGAGAAATGGATTATCCCTTCTCTCCCCTGCGAAATGAATGCTCTGAGCAAACAACTCTTTCCCTGTTCCTGTTTCTCCATAGATAAAGACGGAAGCGTCCGTCCTTGCCGCCTTTTTTCCCAGGGTTACCACTTCTTGGAAGGTTTTATTTTCTCCGATGATATTATCGAACTGATACCGCTTTATCTGTGGTTTTTTGGGTTTTTGAACGGGAAGCGTCTCCTTTTGCAGATCTAAAATTGTATTGCTCAAGCTTTTAATTTCCGTAATATCTCTGCTGACTTCAATGGCCGCGATTACCTGTCCGTCTTCCTCCACCGGAATGGTAGAGTTTACGGTTGTAATTTCTTTTCCATAGCGGTTCCGATAGGTCTGCTGCTTGTTAATGGTCGCCTGATTTTCTTTGAGAGCCCGGTACAACGTGCTTTCCTGAGGGGGAATCGAGGAAAAAACTTCTCGAAAGGGCTTTCCGAGGATGTCCTCCCGATTGGTCATTTCCAGCCCCGCCATTTTTTCGTTATAAAGAATGGTCTTTCCTGTCGCGTCAACAATATGGACCGCTTCGTCCATAATATTGCCCAGCTCCTGCAGAACCTGCCGATAGTCCTTTGCTTTCATCTGTCGCACCTCCCCTTACTATGGTAACATGAAAAAAGCGGAGGTGCAATTTTTTTTGCATCTCCGCGACAATCTCTGTTTATACAATAGAAAGGGTTTCCCACATTATACATAGACAATATCCACATTTGGCGAATTTGTCACGTACACAATGGTAGAGTAGCACAAATCAAATTCAATGATATCGCCCACCTTATATTCCTTCTGGCAATCCTGCACATCCAGGATCGTATGGTCGCTGGAAGCTCCCAGAATCTGAATATGTTTATCCCGTGGGATCAACATATCCGGAAAGGCGAAGTCCGCTCTTCCCAGAGCAATCAGCGCTCTCTTGCGGATTCCCCGATCCTCAAATTCAGGCTTGCGCTCAAACGCGTCGTACATGATCTTGCCTACAGGATAAGTCGGCTTTTCTCTGGCCTCAATGACTTCCGCCTGGAGGGTAAAAACATCCCGATGCATATCGCTCATGTCACAGCCCCAGAAGTCCTGCAGATCTCTTGCCAACAGCATCGCTTCTCCGATACGGAGGAGATTAATCCTTCTTGGCATATTCTTCTCCAGCACCCGCGGATAAGACGTTGTGGAACCGCCGGCGACAAACTCCAGCTCCCGCCCGATCTTCTCCTCGATCGCTTCCGCGCATTCCACCAGCTCGTTAAGCTTTTCCACGGTAGCGTCAATGCCGCCGTAGCATCCCAGGTTGGTACCCACTCCGGCAAGTTCCAGATTATGCATATTGTTTTCCACGCAGAGAGCCGCTTCCATCAGTTCTTCTCTATCCCAAAAGCCTTCTCTCAGATCCCCCAAATCGACCATAAGAATGACTTTGTGCTGCTTGTCCTGCAATCCTGCCTGATGGTTTAAAGCCCTCAGCACTTTGGCTTCGCTGTTCAGACTGATTTCCGTCAGGCGAACCACATCCGCGGCTTCGCTGAGCATCGGCACGCGAATCAGCATGAAATCCGCCTGAACGCCATAGTTTTTTACCGCTTCAATTTGTTCCAGGCGCGAGGAGGCGATAAACCTACATCCTGCCAACGCCATTTGGCTGGCACACTCCGGAAGGCCGCTGCAGCCTTTGATGACGCCCGCCACTTCAACACCCTGATCCTGGCAGTTAATCACAACCCGATCAGCATTGTGTCTCAGTTTTTTCAGGTCTACTACTAGTTTGGGATATCTGTTTCTATTCATGTTCACCTTTCCTCTCTGCCCCGACTCAGTCTTCTTTGGGGATTTGTGTATACCGTTTGATTTTTCTGGTTGTTGTTTTCTCAAATTCCTCATGGCGGATCGAGAAGCGTTTTACCCTTTTATATGTCGGCATCTGTTCATTGGCGTCTTCAATCACCGTTTTTAAAAACTCATGAATCCCCTCTTCGCTCATCTCGCCAAGATCCTGGCGAATCGCCTCAAAATCAGGGAAAATTTCCGCTCGAACAACCGTATCTCTGCTCCGCTTGTCTACCGTACCGTACACGATTGTTTCTTCAATATATTTGCTCTGAAGCAGATAGTATTCCACTTCTTCCGGAAAAATGTTTTTTCCGTTTTTGGTAACAATTACATTTTTCTTCCTGCCGCACACATAAAGGAAGCCTTCTTCGTCAAACCGTCCGTAGTCGCCAGTATACAGCCACCCGTTCTTCAGGACTTCCGCTGTAGCCTCCGGATCGTCATAGTAGCCGATCATGACGGAAGGCCCCCTGCATATAATCTCGCCAATCCCATCTTTATCCGGATTCGCGATCCGCACCTCCGTTCCGGGCATCGGCTTTCCAACGGAATCCGCTTTGCTGTACTGATCCCGGTTAACCGCGATAATCGGCGCGTTTTCCGTCATGCCGTAGCCCTGTATCATCGGAATGCCCATCGCTTCATAGTCCCGGATTACCTCCGGATTGATTGCCGCTCCGCCTGCGATAAACAGTGCCATATGGCCGCCGATACTGTGATGCAGTTGAGAAAAGATGCTCCGAACTACTTTCGGCTTGTTATACAGCTTCAATTTTTTAGACAGCTTGACCATCCGCCGCATTGTATCCGCTTTACCGGAGGACTCTGCCTGTTTCCATACTTTCTTATGCATGGATTCAAATACCAGGGGCACTCCCAGCATTACCGTCGCCCGCGACTCTTTCAGGTTTTTCTGAATATATCTGAGACCCTCGCAGATAGCAACGCACATTCCCTGATACAACCCCGTAAAGATGTGGCATGTCATCTCATAAGAATGATGCATCGGGAGCACGGATAATCCGACTCCCGGCTTGCGGATCTTCACATATTTAGACATATTATAGACATTTGCCGAAATATTTTTGTGAGAAAGCATGACGCCTTTGGCAAGTCCTGTCGTTCCTGATGTGAACAGCAGCGTGCAAAGAGCTTCCCGATCAATGGCCGCGTCCAGAAAGGCCCGCTCTCCCTGTTCCAGCAGCTCCATACCTTCTTCCAGCAGCTGATCGAACGAAAACTCTCCATCCTGGTGCCGCTCCAGCGCCATATTGATTCTGCAGGAAACACCTTCCGTCTCAGCCAGAGCGGAATCAACCGTCTCCTTCATTTTTGACGAATAAATAATCGCGTCTGCTCCCGCGCGTTTTATAAGATTCGCGATTTCTTTTGGCGGAAGTTCCTTATCCAGAGGAACGACGACTCCCGTTCCGTTTACGGTTCCCAGATAGGATACGACCCATTTATAACTGTTTTCACCGATGACCGCGATCTTCTTCCCTTTTAATCCCAAATCCAGCAGCCTTGTTCCCAGCGCGTCTACGTCCTGTTTTACCTTCTCGTAGAGCACCGGTCTGTACGGTCCGCCCGGAGTATCCTTGACAAGGTAGGCCGGTTCTTTCGCGAAGAGCTCCGCGCTGGTATTCAGCATGTCTTTCAGATCGCTTATATATCGGAATTGATAAAAAACGTCTTTATACTTTTTACTGTTCAAGTGGACAGTCCCCCTCTCATTCACATCAAAAAACTGTTATGTCTGACAATTTATTTTATCATTTTCTCCCGAACGGCGCAAGAACAGGCCCGGTGTTTTGTCATATTACAAAGAGAGGAACTTCCGCGCTTGTAAACTGATGGTTGTAAATTCGACAGGTGTCATGTTATAGTTATAAAATAAGAAGTTTATCCTTGCCGGTTCGGAGCCGCCCTATGAAAAAAGGAACTCCGATTCGCGGCGCACTTTTTTGATATTGCTGCTGTCTCTTCGGACGCATTGAATGAAGTGACGACAAAATCCCTTTCATTGCGAACAGCAGCGGAAAGGCAGAATAATAAATGGATCTCACCCCTGAGAAAAGGAAAAAAACAGCAAAATGGTTCATTGGCGTTGCGACCGCGTGCATTTTAATATTTTTAGGTATACAGAACATTGACGCGGTGGCGGGTGCCCTGTCCTGGTGTATCGGTCTGGTCACCCCCCTTTTGATTGGCATCGCAATAGCGGTCATCTTAAATGTGCCTATGCGTTTCTTTGAAACGCGTTTCTGGGGGAACACAAAAAAACCGCTTCTTCAGAAATTACGAAGACCGCTATCTTTTTTGCTGGCTCTTATTATTATACTCGCGGTTTTTGTCGGAGTTGTCTGGCTGGTTATTCCGGAATTATTCAACGCCCTTAATGTAATTTCCCAAGGGGTCATGGGTTTCGTAAATGAATTGAACGCGATGACCGGTTCGGAACTTTCACAGCTTCCGTTCGGCAACGCGATTTTGAGCATTGACTGGGATTACGTCCTGTCCTCTATCCAGAACTGGTTAAAAGATGAAAGCGGCACGATTGTCAACACCGCTTTCGGGACTGTAACCTCATTGGTGGGCGGCATCTTTGATTTCTTTATCTCCTTTGTGTTCGCGATCTACATCCTTTTCAGCAAAGACAAATTAAAACGGCAAGTCTGCCGTTTAATCCGGGTCTGGGTGCCAAAAAACTTCGGCGAATGGTTGATCCACGCGGCTTCAGTCGCCAATGTAACCTTCCGTAATTTTATTTCAGGCCAGTCTTTGGAAGCGGTTATCCTCGGATCATTATGTACGCTCGGAATGCTGGCGCTGCAAATACCGTATGCTCCAATGGTGGGAGCGTTGGTTGGCGTAACCGCGCTGATTCCTGTAGTCGGAGCGTTTATCGGAACGATTGTGGGGGCGTTTATGATCTTGACGGTCGCGCCTGTAAAAGCTGTGATTTTTGTAATATTTCTTCTTATTTTACAGCAAATCGAAGGCAACCTCATCTATCCAAAGGTTATGGGCAGCAGGGTAAATCTTCCCGGCATGTGGATATTAGCGGCGGTAACCGTAGGCGGAGGCATCAGCGGCCCCTTTGGAATGCTGCTTAGCGTACCGGTTGCTTCCACCGCCTATATTCTTTTCAAGGAAGCGACACTGAGGCGGGAGAAACAGCAGGCCGGGCAGTTGACAGAAAGGGATGAACCGGAAACATCTGCAATCGAGTAGGAGGGGGATTTAGCCAATCCCCCGACCTCTCACACCACCGCTCATGCGGTTCCGCAAGCGGCGGTTCAATCAACTTAACAAGTAACACGCCTTTTGGCGTAGTAGTCTGTCATAGAGATTAGTCCAAAATCGGCTAATCTCTTATTGTTTATGGCTTTCTGCACCCAGCCGTTGTGGGCAAGTCTTGCATAGCGGTCTCCACAGTATGCGATTTTATATGCCGCCCAGCGTGGTACATCCAGCTTCATCAGGTTTCTTGCTCTGTTTTTCGCTGTTTTCCAGTGTTTCCATATGCACATGCGTAAACGATAGCGAATATGGCTGTCCAGTTTCTCACACAAGCCTTTCATGCTTCCGATTTTGAAATAGTTGATCCAGCCCCGGATTAACTGATTGAGTTTCTCCACCTTGTAGGCGTTGCTGACTCCCCAACTTCTGCACGTGAGCATTTTCATCTGTACCTTAAACTTTTCAACCGCTTTCGTGTGTGGTCTGGCTTTGTATCCTTTGGCAAATGAGTCAAAGTAAAATCCAAAGCCCAGATACTTAATGCCTTTTGGCTTGTCTACTTTACTCTTTTCTGCGTTCACTTTGAGTCCGAGTTTATTTTCTATAAATCTCGTTACGCTCTTCATGACTCGTTCCGCTGCCTGTTTGCTCCCGACCATGATGATAAGGTCATCCGCATACCGGACAAAATCCAGTCCCCTTGCTTCCAGCTCCTTGTCCAATTCGTTGAGCATGATGTTCGCTAACAATGGCGAAATATTCCCTCCCTGCGGTGTTCCGACTATCGTATCTTCGTACTCATCATCTATCATTACTCCGCTGACCAGGAACTTTCTCACCACTGATATCACATCTCCGTCCTTTATGGTCCGTCCGAAGATTGTTATCAGCTTATCATGGTCTACCGTATCAAAGAACTTAGCAAGGTCAATGTCTACTATCCAGTTGTGTCCATCATTCATCATTTCCAGTGCTTTCAGGATTGCTTGCTGTGCGCACCGGTTTGGTCTGAAGCCATAGCTGTGGTCATGAAACTGCTCCTCGAATATCGGAGTGAGTATCTGTGCTACCGCCTGTTGTACAAAACGGTCAACCACTGTTGGTACCCCTAAATTTCTTACCCCTCCATCCGGCTTCGGTATCTCCACCCTGCGTACTGGTTGCGGTTTATACTTTCTTATCCGCAACTGTTCCCTGATGTTTTCGCCGTTTTCCGAAAGGTACGAACCGAGTTCTTCCACGGTCATTCCGTCTACCCCCGCCGCTCCTTTGTTTCTGACGACTTGCAGATATGCCGCATTGAGATTATCTTTGCTCAATATCTGCTCCATAAGACTACTTGTGTCCATGCGTTGTTTCCTTTCTGCCCCTTTTGCCTTTGCCGCCTTTGATGTCATCGACAGGCGTTTGCTCCGGCTACGAAGTGGAACGTACTTCAACTGATTGATTGTTCGGTCCTTCGCTCCATCCCCATTACAGGAACTTCTTCACTACTACGACCTCTGCTGACTTCTCACAGTTCGTTGTTACTACGGCTAATGAGACCGCCTGTGAGACCTCCCCGCTTAAGGTGCGGACTCTTTCCCTCCATATACCTGCCACATTTACTGGTACTTCCAGCAACTTTTGGACTTCGATGTTTCTTGCCGTCTTATCCGTATTTCCCAGCCTTATATGTGGTTTCTGTCCGTCAGGTCAGAGGTTTGCCTACAGCTTCCTTCAGATTTCACCTCACGGTGAACACCCTTGCTGTTCAGCTATGTGCTTCGTCGTTGCCTACGCGCACTCGGGACTTTCACCCGTTAGAGCCCGCCCATGGCGGGCGAACTAAAAACAGGGGCTCCGGCTTCCCGGATCCCCTGCATTCATACAGTTATCGCTCTTTCTGGAAATTATTTTGCTTTTACGGAAGAATATCGGCTGTACACCTTTTTCCCTTTATAAGTCCTATAGGCCCGCACTTTTATATAGTATTTCTTGCCTTTTCTCAGGTTTTTAAGCTTGAGAAAAGTCTTCTTCGTGGTCACGGATTTCACAGTCCTCTTTTTGAAGTTCTTTCTTGTGGAGTAGACAACTTTATATCCTCTGGCTCCGGCCACCTTCTTCCATTTTAAGTTTCTGTAGCTTTTCTTTTTCCCTGTCAGTTTGGTTATCTGCGTCTTTGCCAGCGCCGTTTTGGCCGAAACAATACCTGAAGTTCCATTGCCTCCACTTCCGATGGCCACTACTTTGTAGTAATACCGTTTATGGAAAGTCAGCTTTTTGTCCGTATAGCTTTTGCCCTTTGTGGCAGCGATTTTTTTATAGGTTCCCGATTTTTTGGCTGCCCGATACACATCATAACGGATCGCTCCCGGGGAAGCGTTCCAGGACACTTTAATTGTCCTGTATCCCGTGCTTGCAGCTTTGACTTTAGGCGCTTTGGCAGCCGTTTTCCCGGGGTGATTATTTGACAGGTTTTCTGGCTTTTCCGTTTCCGCGGCTTTTGAAGTAAGCACGTTGATAACGCTCATATCGCTTCTTCCCACAGGGCTTATCGCGCAAATTTTCACGGTATAGGAAGTATTGCTTTCCAGCCCTGTAAATTCCGCGAAAGTAACCGTCTCGCCGGTTTCCATCTCTTTTACAAGCTCACCGCCTTTATATACCTGAGCTCTGTAGCCGGTGGCGGCCGGCTGGTTTTCTTGTTCTCCCACTTTCTGCCAATTTACCTTTATGCTGTCCGCCGTATAGGATGTTTCCGGCTGTGGCGCGTCGGGGACCTGAAGCTGGGCAGTCAGTTTCCCAAAAAGATTTTCTCCTGTTACGCTTACGGTTGTGGAAATCAGTTTCTTCTCTGATATTCCGCTTATGGTTTTGCCGGTTTTCCCGTTGCTCCACAGGAATTCATATTCCGTCTCCTGAGTTCCCTCTTCTTTTGTCAATTCCGCCGTCATGGAATAAGTTCCGCTGTCTTCTTTTTCAATGTCGATTGTTACATTTCCCGTGATTTCTTCCATCTCCGTAACTTCGAGATATTTACTTTTCAGTTTATCACAGGCGGCCTGCAGTTCTTCAAAGGTCGGTTCATAGGACGCCAGTACATGATTGGCGTTTTCAAGAGCCGTGACAAATTCCTGCCATCCCGAGGTATCTCCGTACTGCTCCTCTTCAAGCTTCTCAGCTTCTTGAATCATATCATCTAAATCCAGCAGCGCCTGGAATACATCGTGTTCCTCTTCAATATCATCGATCAGCTCATGGAACTGATAATCACGATTGTACTCTGTTACTACCGCCTTGTGGTTAATCCTGAGCCCATTATCGGTCATTTCCGTCAGAAAGCTGTCAAGCAGCGCTTCCGGGAAATTGCACATCAGCATAAACTCCGAATCATTTCCCTTACCGTCGTATTCTGTTTCCGCGGCCTCGTATCCTTCGAGCCCCGCCAGATAACCGACGGTTTCATTCAGATGCTTATCTGTTATCCTTTCGTAAGGAATCCCCAAGTTCTCCAGGATCGAATGGAGTCGGTATCCTCTGGAGGTATCTTCATCCAGATTATATAACACCACCTTATAGTCCGGTATCTCTGCTGACGCGGCAACCACCGGAACAGACGCCGAAATATAATCGACCTCTTCCCCTTCCCACTCCGTATGAGGCAGTCTCAGTTTTACGGCAAGACGATCTCCCGCGTTAAGCTCTGCTCCATCTTTTACCGCCAGTGTCAGCTTTCCTTTTGTAACATCGCCCCAATTTGAATTAATCTGCGCTACTCGTTTGGCGATGCTGGAGTTCTCCCAGAGTTCACCGTCTTCAAACTCATCATCTGTATAAGTTCCCGGATACTGATAGACCGTAATGTCACAATAAAAATCATCTCCAAGAGTCAGGTATTCATCCGAATAATCAACCGTAAGGCTTATGGTTTTATCATCCGCCTTAACAGCGGCCACGTTAAATGCCACATATGGCGTGCCCCAGTCAGGAGACGGCATCACGGTCATAACCTGCGACTGTGCGGTTTCACCGTCCACCGTAAGAAGTATCTGAAGTTTGTCCCCTTCCGCGATCTTTCCGCTTATATAGACGCTCAGTTCCTTCTGGCTTCTATAAAGATTTCCGCTGGCGATCACTTCATCTTTTACCGGATCCAGAGAGTCTCCCGTAAACTTATACAGTTTATAGGAAGCATGATCCGCGCTGGCGTCAAATGTTACAGACGCTTTTACCGCCGTAACTCCTGCTGTAATTGTTTCATTAAGAATCTTGACTTCCGGCTTTACCTTCTCCGGTTCCGGCGCTATATTTTTGCTTTCAGACTCTACCGTCCGGCCGTCAGATAATGCGAGCACCGCGATAAGCTTTTCTCCGGCAGTCAGGTGTCCCTCCCCGAAAGTGATTTTCTGGCTGTTTTCACTGGGACTGATGCTGCCTGAATAAATTTCCGTCGCGGTCTTACGGTCAAAGCTTTCTCCGCTGTAGGTGTAAAGCGTCAATGTTCCTTCCAGGGATTCGCTAAAATTCGCGGCAACCCACACATCGGTTCTGTCCGCGCTTATTGTGTCCGTGACGATCGCAACTTCCGGCTCTGTCTCAACAGTGGATCCGGAAGAAATCGTTACGGAATTACTGTATCGATAGGATGTCCGATCCGTATCCGCGTCATATTTGTACAAATAAGCCTGTATTGTGTTTCCGGCTTTCAGCTTAGCGGAAGAAGAGAAGTCGCACTGATAGGTATTCTCCCCCGTAAACGTTACGGTAGATAGTTTCGTCCGGCTGTCTCCGTCATTGTCTGTCGAAGGTGACCCTGTCGTTACAAACAGATAACCTCCCTTAAAGCTGTCACATCCTTTTACCGTTACGGTCACCGATGTGGTATCAGTGCTGATTTGTGAGTTTTGTATCGCCAGGCTGTCAGCTTCTACTGTCTGATTCACAGAAAAGACTTCACTCGTATATGTGGCCTCGCCGTTATTATAGGTCAGAACCAGAACTACACGATCTCCCTCCTTCAGGGCATCGCCGGCAAGTTCAAACACCATGCGCCCCGTTTTTTGTCCATACAGCACCGAGACAGGATTGGAAGTTTCGGGCTCTCCTCCGCTGTCCGCCCTGCATAGTTTGGCAATGTTAATGTTTGTAATGTTCGTATCGTTTGCCTCTACCTTAAAGACAGCCTGTGAGCTGTCCTCTGTCAGTTCTCCTTCCTGTGTTATGGTAAAATCCGCTTCCTCAGTTACAACGGCAGGATCAGACTGGGCAATCAGTTCGCCTGACTTAAGCAAAAACGCGACAATCTTATTTCCACCCAGCAGGCCGGAAGAATCGGTTACTTTTATTTCATTTTTGCCGGATACAGCGCTTACCGATGCCACAAGGGTTCCTCCCTGCGTCACATAGTTCGTGTCACTCTTTTCAAAGCTTTTCAGCATCAGGACGGAGCCTTCCGGCATCTCGCCATTTACATTAACTTCAACTGTATCGCTTTTGGATGTAACCTCCGAAGCTATAGACACTTTAACATCCTCTTGTTCTTCCCCGGCAGTTACCAGTACGGAATCATCCGGCTTTCCGAACACTTCCTCATAATCGTTGCCCTTGGGTAAAAAGAGTTCTGTATTCTGGCTCCAGTAGACGACTGCCCGCACACGATACCCTTCTTTCAGCGGTTCGCTCAACTTGATTTCTTTTCCGCTGAAAGCCTTCGAACCATCTATGTTGGAAGCCAGGGAAATCTGCTTATCTCCCTCAAAGTCAAAACTCTCGTCCCCGGGATACTGGGCTACAGCGCAGGTAATGCTTATTTTACCTTCCTGCGCGTACTGAAACAGCCTTTCATCTCCTGTCAGGGAGATATGGAGCCTATCCTCTCCGGCTTTTAATGTTTTTTCATCTATGCTCGCGTCCGGATAAGTATAATCCTGAAAGCCCTCGCCGGATTCATCAACAATCTCGATGGCCTGGGAATTGACCGGCTTATAATTGTCCTCTCCCACCGGCACGTTGAGGGAAGCGATCACCTTGTATCCTGGCTTCAGCGGCAAAACGGACTCCTTAAAGCCGCAGGTTTCATGATAGCCGTCCGTAACCCGGCCCGACCATAAGAGCGTGTTAAACGAGCCGTCCGGATCAAAGGAGGTGTTGCCCGCGTAAGCGTAAATATTGAGATAACAGCTTTCTACCGACTCATCCAGTTTTACTTTAACTTCTGTTGACGCAGAATCCTCTTGAAAGGCCTCCGTTCTTACTTCTCCCTTGTCCGTGAGCTGCACGGAACAGTTCGAAAGAATTTCCTGCTCCGTTTTCTCTGTTGCGCCGCTTTCCGTATTTCCGGCGCCTGTCTCCGCAAAGACAGGTACGCTAAAAATGGAAAGCAACATCACCACCGCAAGGAATAAACTCAAAAATTTTTTTGTTTGCTGCAAAAATAACCACTCCTTTCTTAATTCCGCATGCATAACGCTCTGGAGCCTCCGTGATGATTCCGCATTCTGTTTTCGCTTAATCCGGGCATATCTGCACCGCCCATAGTTAGTTTTAACTAACTATCATTCAAAAATATAGTGCCATCACAGGGCAATCATAAAACTATTACAAACGTTTCAGTTAGCTTGCACTAACCATCACTTTTATATCATATTTTTTTATGTTCGTCAATAACAGATTTTCCCTGACAGAGTACTCTTAGCTCTCCGTTTCCCATCTTATCCCAGGAGTCCGAAATATCTTTTCCTTCCAGATTATTGGTAATCGCCCGCAGCACTCCGCTGTGGGCAGTCACAATCACATCCGGTGACGGATCCTTTCTCAGAATGCCAATCAGTGTTTTGATCACTCTGTACTGCAGATCAAAAAAATTCTCGCTGCCGCGGCCCTGCTTGTAGATCATCAGGTTCTGTCCCCGTTTCTCATACTCTTCGGGAAACTCCTCTTTAATTTCACGGATAAACCTGCCGTCCCATGAACCGAGATTCATTTCCCTCAGCCCTTTTTCCTCTATTACATGGGCAAGCCCGCTTTTTCCCCGCAGAATCTCCGCGGTCTGTGACGCCCGCAGGAGATCGCTGGTGTAAACCCGATCGGTCTGAGGGGAAAAACCAGCCAGGCGGTCTGCGGCTTCCTCTGCCTGAAGCTGCCCTTTTTCACTGAGGGGAACATCCGTCTGTCCCAGAAAAATCTTTTCCTTATGCTGGCGAATCTGCCCGTGGCGAACCAGAAAAAAACGCCTTCCTTTCGCAAGTTCCGTAAAATCCTCGAAGCGACCTTTTCCGGCAAGCCACTCTTTGATCTTCTCATAAGCCCGGGGGGTATCCATATCCATTACCACCCCTTCTTCACGAACTTCGATCCGTTTTATTTTACCATAATCTTTATCGGTAATCTCTTTCAGTCCGCCTGTCCCATCATGCCGCAAAATCGCCTGCCGGTACATGGCGGGGATCAGAAGGGGATGTCCTTTTTTTCCTCTGTAACACGGCACCGAAAATTTGTCCGGTGCAAAACTTTGCTTCAAAGCCATTAACACTTCTTTTGTCACCAACGGGCAGTCCACCGGCAGGACAAAAAAGCCGTCCAGATTCCGAGGAAGGGCGGAAATGCCTGCTTGTATGGAAGTAAACATTCCCTCTTCAAAGCGGGGATTGCGGACTTCTACAGCTCCGCTTCTTTCAAGAAGAGGCACCAAAGCCTCCCGGTTATAGCCGGTCACTACCACCCGCTGCCGGATTCCGGCATCTTTCGACACCCTCAAAACCCTTTCGAGCACTGTTTCATCGTTTAATGGCAATAAAGGTTTAAACTTGCCCATTCTTGACGAAAAGCCCGCTGCCAGAATACAGATTCCAAACTGCCTCTTATCCATGATTCGCTCTTACCTGAATCATTTCCGCCGCAATACTGATGGCGATTTCCTCCGGGGTTTCCGCCTTGATGGAAAGGCCAATCGGCGCGTGGACTCTGGCAATGTCGTCTTCCGAATATCCTTCCTTTCTCAGCATATCAAAGAGCATGGCGTTTTTCTTTCGGCTGCCGATCATACCCACATAGGCGCTTTTCTGCTTCAGCGCGTCTTTCAGCACATCGTAGTCTCCCATGTGACCTCTTGTTACGATGACAATATAGCTGTTCTCATCGGTTTGAATGTCATCAAAGGAATGCTTGAAATCCGGCAGAACTTTTACTTCCGCGGCTTTTGGAAAACGCTCCCGGTTCGCGTATTCCGCCCGATCGTCGATGGCGATAGTTTTAAAGTTGATATACCTCAGCACCGGCTCCAAAGCAAGCCCCACGTGGCCGGCTCCAAAGATATAGGCGGTGGTCTCCAGATTGAATTCTTCTACGAATTCTTCCGGGTGGGCCGCGTCAATATACTGAACTAACACATCCGCGTCACCGCCGCATCCCATGTCCAGCGCGTCCTGTTCCTCGGTATTCAGCTTGAAATGGTGCAGTCTGTTTTTTTCTTTTGTCTGAAAAACTTCCTTACAAAGCTTCTCCGTTTCCGCCTCCAGCCGGCCGCCTCCGACAGTCCCCTGAGTGGTGCCGTCTTTTTTCATCAGCAGCCAGGCGCCTTTTTTTCTGGGCGTTGATCCTTTTGTATCCACCACTTTGGCGATAACAAAATCTTCTCCCTGCTCCAGCAGGTCTCTTGCAAAATAAATAATCTTCTGTGACATAAGTTCCTCCTTATTGGTTTTCTTTCTTTATTGGCTCTTCTTAACTTCCGCTATACTTGCTTTCTGTTCGTTCCTTTTTCCGGTTGGCGCCGCGCCCTTAGAAACAAGTTGAAAAAAGCAGCAATTGTTTCTAATTTTTACTGAGCTGCAGCGCCTCAAATTCCGATTTTTGCGAGGATCCCCGCATTTTTGCAAGACATGGGGCCGAAACCCTGAAAAATTTATCAACAATTTGCCATAAACCAGGATTGTTGATAAAGGTCGGCCGTTTGCGGCAGAAAGCCGTCCCCATTATAAAACGATTATTCCTGTTGTTTTTCCTGCCACTGCCCCTTCGCCATCTGGCGGTCCCCTACGCGGCTGATCCGTTTCAGGATGCTTCCGCAGACGCAGGGCTCGGTGAGAAAACGGCTGCGGTCGCCGGTACGGTAGCGTAGAAAGGGCATTCCTCTGCGGGTCAGAGTGGTAAACACGATTTCTCCCTCCTGACCGTCCGGCAGTACTTCACCGGTTTTGGGATCGATGATTTCCAGATACAGATCGGCTTCCCGGATATGGCATCCCTCCAGCGCCGGACAGCTTACCGCGCAGCCAAGACCCATCTCGGTCATGCCGTAATGCTCAAAAATACGGCAATCCCAGGCATTCTGAATTCTGTTCCTGCTTTCAGCAGACACATAGTCAGCGGATAACAGTACGGTTCGCAGATGGATCTGATATTTGCCCGCCTCCGCCCGCTTTGCCAGTTCCGCCATATGCCCCGGCAAAGCGACAGCGCAGGTCACACCCGATTCTTCCATAATCTGCAGGATCCGCCCGTAATCACTTCCGTCGGGAAGTCCATAGGCAACGACCTTCGCGCCAAAACGTTCCACTCCCCGTTTCAGAAGATCGCCGATGGACCCCGGTCTCCTGCAGGGCATCAGAATCATCACCGTGTCGGAAGCATCCGCCATCAGCTGCATGCCGTTATGAAAAAAATCCGTTGTCAGTTCCTGATCGTCTTGAGTAAAATAAATTCGTTTGGGAAGTCCCGTGGTTCCGCTGGTCTGCATGGTAACGATCCGGCTGATCTCGCTCTGACTGACACAGACCATCTCCAGGCCGCAGGCGCAAACATCCTCCGGCGACGTAAAGGGAAGCTGACGAAAATCTTCCCAGGTATCCACCTTCATCCCCTGATACAGTTCCGCGTAAAAGGGACTCTGGCTCACCGCCCATTGAAAGGTCTCCCGGATTCTGGAAAGCTGCCAGTCTTCCAACGACTCCCGTGTCAGTTTTTTCACTCCCAGCTTCCGGCAGGTCCAGAGATCCAGATAGGGCTTCATTCGTCCCACTCCAAGAGCTCGGCAATCTTCTGAAAGGTCGCTTCCAGCATCATCGGGCATTTTTCCACTTTGTTCAGAGGGTTTCCATCCATCAGATCCACGCAGTCCGTATATTCGAAGGCATCCTCGAACCACTCGGTCAGCTCCTCCACATTATTCATGCTGGCTTCTTTCGGATCCGCCAGGTACAAAAGACAGATTCCCGCCGACAGAATGCCGCAGACCCGGCCTGACCACATACCGTCGCACAGCCCCGCCATGGCCGCCACCAGATCTTCATTTTCTTTCCCCAGCCGCCGCAGCCCCATTTCCATAATCATCTGGCTGCAACAATATCCTTTCAACTTTAAATCCAGAATTTCCTCATTCATATTCCTGTCCTCCCGATTTATTTCTCTGGCTTCTCCGCCACCAGCATGAAATAGCCGATTCCTTTTTTGTCTTTAGCGCAGGTCACGCAGCTGTCCAAAGATCCCTCCCGCAAAATGGTTTCCGCCACATAGGTATCCAGATCCGCGCTGCGGTCTTCAAAGGCCACAATCTTGTATCCCACCTCTTCCATGTATCGGAGCATAGGCTCTTTGATAAATGCTCCCTCAAAACGGAAATCCACAAAGCGCATCTGTCCTTCTCCGCAATTCTCCTCTTTATGCGGAATTTTCGCCTGCCGTTCCGCCTCAATTTGAATCGCCTTTACCTGACGCGGATCCGGATTTTTTAGATACAGATCGCTGATAAACAGCTTGCCTCCCTTTTTTAAAACGCAAAAGGCTTCGTGCAGTGCCTCGTCCGGCAAATTAATCAGGGAAAGCGTGCATTCCATCATGACGCAGTCAAAGGAAAAGGAAGAAAAATCTTCAAGGAATTCCCCGTCTCCCATACGCAGGTCCAGGTTTTTGTTCCGCTCTTTTCCTTCTTGAATTTTAGACAAGTTCATGTCAATGCCGGTTACTTTATACCCGTATTTGTCCTGAAGATGCTCCGCGCAGGTTCCGTCTCCGCAGCCCACATCCAGGACAGCCGCCCCTTTCTTCAGCGCGCAGATCTCCATCGCTTTTTCCGTAATATCAAATTTTCCTGGTCTTATTAACGCCATTTTCGAATCGTTCCTTTCTTTGTCACTTTTTCTCATTCTATTATAAAATAACGGCTCCGACAAGAAAAAGTTTGCTGAAATGACATCTGTAAATCGCAGAGTCGGTGTTTTTAATTTCATTATTCAAAATATCAGCCAGTTAATACTGCGAAATACCACAAACTTATAAAAAAACGCCTTTTCCTCTCGTTGACATTCCCTCTTTCAAACTGCTAAAATGGAACCATTACAACAATTCAATACACAATCCGATTTCCGGAGTCCTAAGGCCATTGCTATGGAGCCGGGAACATTGGGTTCATGTGGAAACATATGGGCCTCCCGCGTTTGGAAAGGTTCGTGTACATATCTAAAAAACAGCGGTTCCGCGTTTGCCGGGCCTTCATTAAAGATATCAGCAGGGTCCTTTCCCATACGTGTGAAAGGGCCTTTGTTATTGGATGTGAAACGTTAAAGGAAGTTCAATTTTTACTGGAGGCAAATTATTATGAAATTGAGGAAAATGACGTTAAACATCAACGGAGCGGATCGCATGTTTATCTGTGATCCGGAAAAGGATACGCTGGCATCTGTGATTCGACGACTGGGTCTGACCGGCACAAAAGTAGGCTGCGGTACCGGAGTATGCGGCTCCTGCACGGTTATGCTGAACGGAAAGCTGGTTCGCTCCTGCACGAAAAAGATCGGAAAGATCGAGGAATACAGCGAAGTTCTGACCATCGAGGGGATCGGCGCTCCCAGATATCTGCACCCTATCCAGGTGGCGTTCATGCACGCCGGCGCGATTCAATGCGGATTCTGCACGCCGGGATTTATTGTTTCCACTTATGCTCTGCTACGGGAAAACCCGAATCCGACCAGAGAAGAGGTTCGCGACTGGTTCCAGAAAAATCGCAACATCTGCCGCTGCACCGGTTACAAGCAAATCGTAGACGCGGTTATGAACGCCGCCAAAGTAATGCGCGGCGATTGCGCTCTGGAAGATATTATGGTAAAACTTCCGGAAGACAAAGAGTACTACGGAAAACCGTTGGTTCGCCCCGCGGCTCTCGCCAAGGTCTGCGGACTTGCCGACTACGGGGACGACATTGAACTGAAAATGCCGGAAAATACCCTTCACGCAGTGCTGGTACAGCCGAAGGTGGCTTTTCACGCCAAGTTAAAGGCCATCCATAAAGAAGAAGCGGAAAAGATGCCCGGTGTGTACAAAGTCGTGACTGCCGCGGACATCAAGGGCCCAAACCGCCTGGGATTCATGCAGTTTACGCCGAGAACTCTGGCCAGCGGCCAATCTCACCCAATCCTTGCGGAGGACAAAATTTTCAACTATGGAGATGTTGTAGCCCTGGTAGTCGCCGATACCAAGGCTCACGCTCGGGAAGCGGCGAAAAAAGTCACCATCGACTGGGAGCAGCTGCCGGAATATCGCACCTATCTGGAGGCAGCTATGCCGGACGCTCAGAGAATCCATGAAGATCACCCCAATGTGTGGTCTGAGCAGCCCAATGTAAAGGGAGCGGGTCACGATACGCCACAGCTTATCGACGAGGCGCCTTATGTGGTGGAAGGCTCTTTTTATTCTTCCAGAGAGCCCCATATGCCCATTGAGGGCGACACGGTTCAGGCTTACTGGGGCGATGACGGTCTGCTGACCGTTCACTGTAAAGCAATGCAAATCTACTCCAATATCGGGGACATTGCCGAAGCCACCGGACTTCCCGCGGAAAAAATCCGTGTTATAGAGAACCCCACCGGCGCGACCTTTGGTTGGGGAATCGCGGCGGCTACTTACGCCATGGCAGCCATCGCCTGTCTGGCCTGTGACGATATGCCGGTAGCCCTTTCCATCACCTATCCCGAGTTTATGGCCCTGTCCGGGAAACGTGCTCCCGCCTACACCAACGGGCGGCTGGCCTGCGATGAAAACGGAAAAATCATCGGCGCGGAATGGGACTGCGGCATGGATCACGGCTCCTATAATGAGCTGGGAGACGATCTGATTACAAGACCGGCTAAGTTTATGTTTTTCCCTTACAACATTCCCAACTGTCTGGGTCTGACCCGGGTTGCCTGCACCAACCACAATTACGGTACCGCTTACCGCGGCTATGGTTCTCCTCAGGCTTACACTGCATCGGAAGCTCTGATGGATATGATGGCCAAGAAAATCGGCATGGATCCCTTTGAGCTGCGTTATAAGAACATCGCCCGGCCGGGAGACACTAATATCAACCAGTATCCGTTCCGGGAATATCCGATGGAAAAGATGATGGATTTGATGCGGCCCATCTATGAGGAAGTCAAAGAACGAGCAGCGAAAGAATCCACGCCGGAAAAGAAACGCGGCGTGGGAATCGCTTGGGGCGGCTATAATGTGACAGAAGGAATCTTCGACCAGTGTACGGTGGCCCTGGAGCTGCTGCCAAGCGGCAAATTCGCCAAGTACGATACCTGGCAGGATCAAGGGCAGGGCGGCGATGTCGGCGCGCTGGTAACGACGCTGGAAGCCTTAAAGCCTCTGGGTGTCACGCCGGACGACATCGTCCTCATTCAGAACGACTCCAAATACTGTCCGGACTCCGGAGCCACCGCTTCCTCCAGACAGCATTACATGAACAGCAAAGCCGTCGTCATGGCGGCTGACGAGTTGATGAACGCTATGCGAAAACCGGACGGCACCTATCGAACCTATGAGGAAATGGTGGCGGAAGGAATTCCTACCAAATATGAAACACAATACAACAACCCGGAGGATATGACCCTCAAATATCTGGATCCCAATACCGGCGTCGGCAATCCGACTCCCGCTTTCACCTACGCTCTGCATATGGCGGAAGTAGAAGTGGATACCAAAACCGGAAAAGCAACCTGCATCGGTTATTGGTGTGTGGATGACGTCGGCGTAATCGGCAATATCGCCGCGGTAGACGGCCAGGCCTACGGCGGACTTTCCCACTGTATCGGATTTGCTCTGACGGAAAACTATGAGGATGTCAAGAAGCATAATAACATTGCCGGAGCGGGAATTCCGACCATCAAGGATATTCCGGACAATTTCAATCTGATTCACCACTGCACGCCGAGAAATACGAATCCATTCGGATCTTCGGGCGCTTCGGAAGCCTTCCAGTCCGCGGGACATATGGCGGTTATCAACGCCATCGACAATGCCTGCGGCGTGCGGATCTACGAGCTTCCGGCCTATCCGGAAAAGATCAAGGAGGGTCTCGACAAACTGGCAAGAGGCGAGGAAATCCTGCCTCCGAAGAAATACTTCCTGGGCTCTGATTTCTATGAAGAAATGGAGTATATTAAAAACAATCCGATGACCGACCTGTTTGAGGATATGTTCCCGGAGGATAAAAAGGAAAGCTACCAGCCGATTACGGATATTCCGGAGTAAGATAACTGCATGATATGGCATAGGTTCTCCAGGCAGTGGAACGCGTGATGAACGGCGAACGCGACTTTCGTTTCGCTTTTGAAGCAATTTGTTCGCGTGTTCGCCCTGCCAGGCGATATTGTAAATAGAAAGATAATCGATATGATGAACGAATACCTTGAAAACTTTGAAGACTGCTTACAGGGGGAAATCCCTTTTTGTACGGGAGCATGCCCCTTTGATATGGATGTCCTGAACTTCATGGAGAAAGCGTCCCGCGGTTCTATGAAAGCCGCTTTTAGCGTTTACCGGAACGCGGTAGGCTTTCCCCGTATCGCGAGGGAGTTGTGTGACGCTCCCTGCAAAACAGTCTGTCCCCGAAGCGAACACGGCGGCGCGATTCAAATGGATCGCCTGGAGCAGGCTTGCATTGCTCTGACCAGAGATACCTCCGCCACCGACTATAACCTCCCACCCAAGAAAGAAAAAATTGCCATTATCGGGGCGGGAATCTCAGGCATGGCCGCCCTGCTGCGCCTGGCCACGAAAAAGTATACTGTGGAAGTCTTTGAGAAAACAGATCGCGTCGGCGGACGCCTCCGGAAAAGCATGGACCCGTCGATTTTTGAAACAGATTTTGACGAACAGCTTTCCCATCTGGAATATGCTCTTCACCTGAATCACCCGATTCACTCCCTGGACGAACTGGCAGGAGGCGGATTCCAGGCAGTCTACATTGCTACAGGAAAAGACGGTGAGGATTTTGGGGTTTCCCAGCAACACGGTCCATCTGGGGATACGTTTTGTGTGGAAAGGGATGGAGTCGGTTATTTTGCCGGCGGTGAACTCATTGGAGACACTCCCCTTTATGCCCTGGCGGGAGGACTGCGAATCGGCACTGTCATTGACAACTATCTGAAAACCGGAAATCTCTATTATCCGAAAAACAGCCGTCAAAGCTGCCTGAAAAAAACGATGATCACGATTTCCGACAGTCTTCCTCCTGTGGAGGCCGAAGCATCCCTCTATACAAAAGAAGAAGCCGCCGCCGAAGCTTCCCGCTGCGTCCGCTGCCAGTGCCGCGCCTGCCGGGATCACTGCGACCTCCTGGAATTCACGGACAAATGGCCGATCCGTGTTCGGGATGAAATCATCGCCACTACGCTGGAGGGGAAAAGCGAACTGAAAGCGACTCCGGCAAAAAGACTCATGTCGATGTGCAATCAGTGCGGTATCTGCAAAGAAACTTGTCCGGAAGAGATCGATCTGGACGGCCTCTTTCTGTCCGGCCGCCAGAAGATGCACAGTCAGGGGAAAATGCCCTGGCCCCACCATGACTTCTGGCTGCGGGACATGGAGCAGGCCAATAGTAAAGAAGCCCGGCTTGTCCGCGCTCCAAAAGGCAAAGAAAAATGCTCTTACGCTCTGTTTCCCGGCTGTCAGCTGGGAGCATCTGAACCGGAGCTGGTTGTCAAGCTGTATGATTCTCTGCTCAACCAGCATCCGGATACCGCCATGTTCCTTCAATGCTGCGGCGTTCCGCGCCTGTGGGCCGGAGATCGGGCGGGATTTGATGAAATCCTTGAACACATCCGCAAGCACTGGCGCGATCTGGGAGAACCGACGATGATTATGGGATGCATGACTTGTTTGAAGCATTTCAAAGAGTATCTCCCTGAAATTGCGGTTATTTCCCTTCCCGAGCTTTTGCGGTCCTGGGATATCAGCGGCGGCTGCTGTGAGGAGGAATACGCGGTCTTTGATCCATGCTCCGCCCGCCATGAGCCGGACGCGAGACAGGCGGTCCGGGATCTGGCGGAAGATCTGGGAGTAACACTTCACTCTCTTCCGGACAACAATACCTATATGACCTGCTGCGGCTACGGCGGCCAGGGAGACATGGCCGGACCTGAATACGCGGAGTTTGTCGCGAAAAAACGCGTGAGGGAAAGTGAAACCCCGTATATCACCTACTGTATCAACTGCCGGGATATTTTTCTCAGACAAGGAAAAAAGACTCACCATATTCTGGAGCTGCTCTTTGGCGAAGGAGAAGGCCAAAAACAGCTCCCCACGGTGACTCAACGTCAGGAGAACCGGAGAACCCTCAAAGAGACTCTGCTGGCGTTTTTCTGGGATGAACAGCCGGAAATCCCCCGAAAGGAATATCCAGTGACGGTGGAAGTCTCCTCCGCCCTCAAGGAAAAGCTGAGCCGGGAACGAATACTGGAAGAACAAATTTTTCAGACGATTGATTTCTGCCAGCGCCACAACCGGACGATATTAAATGAAGAAACCGGCACCCTTTCTGGATATCGCGTCATCGGCTATATGACCTACTGGGCGGAATACCGGGTGCTGGATGAGACCCGGCGCCATTATGAACTGGTCAACGCGTATTGTCATCGAACAAAAATAGAACTGGAGGCGGTCTGGAATGGCATCAGGCAAGAAACGGATCTGCAATAAATGTAAATGTGAGTTAAAGGAAATGGATACCCGGTTTACCTATTTGGACAAAAAATTCCGCCACAAAGTCCCGCGCTGCCCACAGTGCGGCCAGGTCTTTATCTCCGAGGAATTGGCAAAGGGCAAAATGGTCCAGCTGGAAAGGACACTGGAGGAAAAGTAGCAAAACGTTTGTTATTGACAGGATCATCGAACTACAATATAATAAGAATAATTTCGGGGGAGCTTGTAATGGCAGGCTGAGAGGAAGTAATCAACTTCGACCCTTAAACCTGATGTGGGTAATGCCAACGTAGGGAGAAGCAAAAAAGTGACTTTTCATTGCGGAGACGCCCGGATTGGGTCTCTCCGTTTTTTTTAATGGATAACGAGAAAGGAAGGAACCTGAATGAATTACACGACACAGATGGATGCGGCCCGAAGGGGAATCGTGACCGATCAGATGAAAATCGTAGCAGAAAAAGAACATATTTCTGTAGAACAACTGATGGCTTGGATGGCGAAAGGCAGGGTGATCATTCCCGCGAACAAAAGACATACTGCCCTTTCTCCCAGCGGCATCGGTTCCATGCTGACCACTAAGATTAATGTGAACCTGGGAACTTCCAGGGACATGACCGATCTGGATATGGAGTTCGCCAAGGTTCAGAGTGCCGTTGATATGGGGGCGGAAGCCATCATGGATCTGAGTTCTTATGGTGATACCCAGAAATTCCGCAGGCATCTTACCAAAAACTGCTCGGCTATGATTGGCACTGTTCCGATTTATGACGCGGTTGTTTATTATCACAAACCGCTGATCGAAATTACTTCTCGGGAATGGCTGGACATCGCGCGTATGCACGCGGAGGACGGAGTGGATTTTCTGACAATCCACTGTGGAATCAACAAAGAAACCGCCCATAAGTTCAAGAGAAACAAGCGTCTGACCAATATCGTCTCCAGAGGGGGTTCCATCATTTTTGCCTGGATGGAAATGACCGGCAAAGAAAACCCGTTTTATGAACATTTTGATGAACTGCTGGATATCTGCCGGGAATATGATGTTTCTCTCAGCCTTGGAGACGCCTGCCGCCCGGGAAGCCTGGCTGACGGAACAGACGCCTGTCAGATTGAAGAACTGATCGCCCTGGGCGAGCTTGCAAAACGCGCCTGGGAAAAGGACGTACAGGTTATGATCGAAGGGCCGGGGCATATGCCTCTGAACCAAGTCGCAGCCAATATGGAAATCCAGAAGACTCTGTGCCATGGAGCTCCATTCTATGTCCTCGGACCGATTGTGACAGATGTCGCTCCCGGATACGACCATATCACTTCGGCAATCGGCGGCGCGCTGGCTGCCGCGAGCGGAGCTTCTTTTCTCTGCTATGTAACGCCGGCTGAACATCTGCGCCTGCCGACTCTGGAAGATGTAAGAGAAGGAATCGTTGCCGCCCGGATCGCTGCCCATTCAGCGGATATCGCGAAAGGCGTGCCCGGCGCCATGGACTGGGACAACGCGATGAGCACAGCCAGAAAGCAGCTGGACTGGGATAAGATGTTCGAGCTTGCCATTGATCCGGAGAAAGCAAGAGCTTACCGGGAATCCTCCGAACCGGAAAAAGAAGACACCTGCAGCATGTGCGGGAACTTCTGCGCGGTTAAAAATATGAACCGGATTCTGGAAGGGGAAATCGTTTCCATCTTTGATGAGTAAAGGAGGATTCTCATGTTAAAAGAATATCTGAAAAATGTCAGGGAGAAATCGCCCCTCGTGCATAATATCACAAACTATGTCACAGTCAATGACTGCGCCAATATTCTGCTGGCCTGCGGCGGTTCTCCGATTATGGCGGATGACCCGGAGGACGCAAAGGAAATTCAGAGTATCTGCGGCGGCCTGAACCTGAATATCGGCACCTTGAACCAACGGACGATTCCCGCTATGTTCGCCGCGGGTGAAACCGCCAATTCCTGCGGGCATCCTGTTTTGCTGGACCCGGTCGGAGCCGGAGCCTCTTCTCTGCGCACAAAAACCGCCCTGGAACTGATGGAAAAAGTCCGCCTTACCGCAATACGGGGAAATATTTCGGAAATAAAAGCCCTTGCCCTGGGAAGCGGAACGACAAAGGGAGTGGACGCGGATCTGGCAGACGCGGTAACGGATGAAACCATCCAGCAAACCGCCGCTTTCGCAAAAGAGTTTTCAGCGAAAACCGGATCAATCATTGTAATTACCGGTGCCATCGACCTTATCGCCGATTCTTCCAGCGCTTACGCGGTGCGAAACGGGCACCCCATGATGAGCCGCATTACCGGCTCCGGCTGTATGCTCTCTGCCATGACAACCGCGTATCTGACCGCAAATCCGGATCATCCGCTGGAGGCCTGCCTGACCGCCGTCTGCGCTATGGGTATCTGCGGCGAAAGGGCCTTCGCGAGGCTGTCGGGCCATGAAGGGAACGCTACGTTCCGTAACTATCTCATCGACGAGGTCTGTCATCTGGATGGAGACAGCCTGGAACAGGAGGCAAACTATGAACTGCGATAAAAAACACATGCTGCTGTATGCGGTAACCGACCGGGCCTGGCTGAAGGGGCAGACCCTGCCGCAACAGGTGGAAGCGGCTCTCCGCGGCGGAGCCACCTGCGTCCAGCTGCGGGAAAAGAAGCTCCCCCAATCAGAATTTTTGAAAGAGGCTCTGGAACTGAAAGATCTGTGCCACCGTTTCGGCGCGCCGCTGATCATTAACGATAACGTGGAAATCGCTTTAAAATCAGGAGCAGATGGGGTGCATGTAGGCCAGCATGATATGCAGGCCGCACAAGTACGGGAAAAAATCGGTCCCAACCGGATTCTCGGCGTTTCCGCCCAGACCGTAGAGCAGGCGCTCCTCGCCGAAAAAAACGGCGCGGACTATCTTGGCGTAGGCGCGGTCTTTTCCACATCCACAAAGGAGGACGCGAAGCCGATTTCCCATGAGACGTTAAAAGCAATCTGCCAGGCGGTTTCAATTCCGGTCTGCGCCATTGGCGGCGTCAGTAAAGAAAACATCCTGGAACTTTCCGGCAGCGGCGTCGATGGAGTTGCCCTGGTATCCGCAATTTTTTCCAACCCGGATATTGAGAGCGCGTGCCGCCAGCTGCGCGCTTTGTCCGAAAAAATGACAGAAAGGTAGAGCGACCATGAAAAAAGTATTAACAATCGCCGGTTCGGACTCCAGCGGAGGCGCCGGAATTCAGGCAGACATCAAAACCATTACTGCTCACAAAATGTATGCCATGAGCGCCATCACCGCTCTCACTGCCCAGAATACAACAGGCGTTTACGGGGTAGTCGATGCCCCTCCCGATTTTGTGGCAGCTCAGCTGGACTGTATTTTTACGGATATTGTACCGGACGCGGTAAAAATCGGTATGGTATCTAATCCCGAAATCATTCAGACTATCGCGGAGAAACTTCGGGAATACCAGGCGAAAAATATCGTCATCGATCCGGTCATGATTTCTACCAGCGGCAGCCGGCTGTTGTCCGATGACGCGCTGGAAACCCTGCACACCGCGCTTCTTCCTCTCGGGACAGTAATTACGCCCAATATCCCCGAAGCGGAAGTTCTCTGCGGCAGAGAAATTAAAACAAAAAATGATATGCTGCAAGCGGCCGAAGCCATCACGGCTTCTCTGGGCACCGCGGTTCTGATAAAAGGCGGTCATCTTTCCGGCGATGCCGCGGATCTCCTCTGTCAGACCGGGAATGCTCCAGCTGCTTTTTTGAAAGAGTGGTTTGAGGGTCCACGGGTTGAGAATCCCAACACCCATGGAACCGGCTGCACCCTTTCCTCCGCCATTGCCTGTAATCTGGCCGCCGGTCGCAGACTGGAGGAAAGCGTCCGCCGCGCGAAAAAATACCTTACCGGCGCGCTGAAAGAGCAACTGGATCTGGGAAAAGGCGCAGGACCGCTGGATCACATGTACCGGATACCTTAAAAGGCTTTAATCGCGTCTGTCAGCCGCTTTACGCCGACAACCCGGATTCCGGAACTGTCCGCGTCTTTCAGCTTCACCGCGTTTTTTTCCGGCAGCAGGATTCGTTCAAATCCCATTCGCGCCGCCTCCCTGACGATCTTTTCGCTGTTCTGCACCGATCGCAAATCACCGGTGAGGCCGATTTCTCCGATGGCAATCGTTTTTCCGGAGCATGGAATTCCCTTGCAGGTCGAATAAATCGCCAGAGCGACTGCCAGATCCACGGAAGTGCCTTCCGGTCTGAGTCCGCCCACAATATTCACATAGATATCCTGGTTGATGAGGGAAAGTCCCGCTTTTCTCTCTAAGACTGCCAGAATCATATTGAGCCGTGAAAGATCCACTCCGATGGCAGAGCGTCTGGCGAACCCCACATTGGTGGGCGCCGCCAAAGCCTGCACTTCCAATAGCAGCGGCCTTGTTCCCTCGTATACGGCACCTGCCATGGAGCCCTCCGCTCCGTCTTCCATCCCCTCAAGAAAGCTTTTGGATAAATTCTCAATTTCGATCAGCCCTTCTTCCGCCATTTCAAAGGCTCCGATCTCACTGGTTGTCCCGAAACGGTTTTTAAACGCCCTGAGAATCCGCAGCTCCTGATTGCGCTCCCCGGTGAAATGAAGTACGCAGTCCACCAGGTGTTCTACAATTTTCGGCCCTGCCAGTTCACCGCTCTTTGTTACATGAGCTACAATAAAAATAGGAATATTATAGGTTTTTCCAACCCGCATCAGTTCGTTTCCACAGGCCCTCACCTGGGAAACGCTGCCCGGCGCCGAGTCCAGCGCTTCCATATACATGGTCTGAATCGAGTCAATGATAACAAAGGTCGGATTGAGATCTTCCGCGATTGCCGCCACATTCTCCATATTGGTCTCCGAAAGGATGAACAGGTTATCCGGCACTTCTCTACACACCCGATCCGCCCGCATTTTGATCTGATCTTCAGATTCCTCACCGGAAACATAAAGTACCTTTCCATATTTCCTGGCGATATGGGAAGCTGCTTGAATGATGATGGTAGACTTTCCGATACCAGGCTCACCGGAAATCAGTGTTAAAGAACCTTTTACCATTCCGCCCCCCAAAACCCGGTTCAGTTCGCCGATTCCGGTATCCATTCTCGTATAGCTTCCCGACTTTACCTCTGTAAGTCTGGAAGGCCGATTTTTCGTTTTTCCGGAAGAATCTACCGTGAGACCGCCCCGCCTTCTTGTATCACTGCCGGAAGCCGGGAGCACCTTTTCCTCCACCATGCTGTTCCACGCGCCGCACACACACTGCCCCTGCCACTTGGGGCTTTCATATCCGCATTCCTGACAGACGAACACCGTCTTCGCTTTTTTCGCCATATTCCATTACCGTCCTTTTGTTGTTTTTTTCATTATATCATATATATAGTTAAATGAAATCGTTCTTGACATATATTTCCACATGTTATATTATGGAAATATATGGAATCTGCTAAAGTAAATATATCTTTGGGAGGAAACAGCTTGTACTTTCAGACGTTTCATTTTATAATTAAAGAAGACACCATCCCTTACCGTACAAACCGGAACTTTAAGGATCGAATGTTTCAGCTTCTGTTCAGCGAAAAGGACGCGGCCTGGGAATTATTCTGCGCCTTGGAAGGGGACGAGTTTATGGAAAAGGGCGACGCGGGCCGACTGGAATATGACCTTCTGCTTCTGTCCATTGTAGAGCACCAGTCGACCTGGAGCGAAAATATGCCGCTTCGGGAGCTGGCTTATCTGGGACGAACCTACGAAAAGATACTGGACAATCGCAGAGTTTATGAAAGGCGGCTTTACCGAATTCCCTCCCCTCATTTCTACGTTCTTTATAACGGAGATGAAGACCGGCCGCTTGAAGTCATTCAAAGGCTGTCAGACGCGTATCTGCTGCCGGAACATACGCCTTGGGCTGACTTAATGGTAAAAGTCATCAATATCAACTATCAGAAACAGCATCCGATTTTATCCCGGAGCAAAACACTCCGAGAGTACGCTCTTTTTGTGGACACTGTGCGACAAAATCGAAAGCAGTACGGAATGAACCGGGATGAGGCAATTCAAAATGCCGTGCACAGCTGTGTGGAACGGGGCATCTTGAAAAATTTTTTAGAAACCCATGGAAGCGAGGTGGAAAATATGTTTACACTTGGAATTTCTGAAGAAGAATTTTTCCAGATTCGTCTGAAGGAATACGGAGAAGAGCTGGCGGAGGAACTGGCGGAAGAAAAAACAAAAGTGCTTGCGGAAGAAAAAGCGAGGGTTCTTGCAGAAGAAAAAGCGAAAGAGCTAGCGGAGAAAAAAGCGAAAGCTATGACTGATGAAAAGCTAAAGCAAATTGTGAGCAGAATGGCCGCTGACGGCATACCGCCGGCTCAGATCGCGAAACTGACAGAGCTTCCGCAGGCAACGGTAGCTGCCTATATAAAATAGAGTTCTTATTTAGCAGCCTTTTCGCGTCCGGCGGCCGGAGGAAAGGACTGCTGAGATGATGATACTGAGGATGAGAATGGTACCGATTATCGCGATGGATTCAGGGATCGGCACATACCATCCTATGGCAAGGCCCGCCAGTTTCATACCTGTAAATGCCAGAATAATGGAAATTCCGTATTTTACATAGGCAAAACGATGATGGAGATGTTCCAGAACAAAATAGAACTGTCTGAGGCCCAGGATCGCAAAGATATTGGACGTATACACAATGAAAAGATCCGTTGAAACGGAAAATACTGCCGGCACAGAATCCATGGCGAAGATAATGTCCGATCCTTCGATCAGACACAGGACCGCGAAAAGAGGAGTAAACAAGCGTTTGCCTCTCTGGTCTTTCACCAGGAACCGATCTCCCGCCACAGCGTTTGTCATCGGAAGAACCTTTGAAAGCATCCGCAGAAGCAGGCTGTCCCGAGGATCTTTTCCCTCATCGCTGCCTAGCATCTTCAGACCATTGATCATCAATACGCCGCCGAATACATACAAAATCCACTCAAAATGGCTCACCAGATGCACCCCGAAGAAAATAAAGAAAAAGCGCAGAATAATCGCCCCCGCAATGCCATACCCCAGAATCCGGTGCTGGGCTTGCTCACGGATACGAAAGCTTGTGAATATAGTAAGAAACACAAAAAGGTTATCCATACTCAAACTCAGTTCGATCAGATAACCTCCCAGAAATTCCAGCGCTTTCTGCCTGCCTTCTAAAAAACAGATGCTGCCGCAGAAAATCATCGCCAGCAGCACCCAGAAAAGCAGCCATTTTACCGATTTGAAACCTTTCATTTCCATCAACTCCCACTGTATCATTTGTATGCGGGAGCTGCCGCATTATGACAGATTCGCGTTTTCCTTCTTCTTTGATACGATGGCAGACGCGATAATGCTGACCACCAGTACCGTCAGGATCACGCCAATGGAAACCGGAATGGAAATGTGCAGTCCGAACATCAGCCCTGCCAGCTTCACGCCGGTAAACATCAGTATTACAGCCACGCCATATTTTACATACTGAAATCGTTCGTGCAGATGTTCTAAAACAAAATAGAGCTGCCGCAGTCCCAGAATCGCGAAAATGTTGGAGGTATACACGATCAGCAGATCCGTGGATACGGAAAAGACTGCCGGAACCGAGTCGATAGCAAAAAGAATATCCGATCCTTCAATCAGGCAGAGTACCGCGAACAGCGGCGTAAACAGCCGTTTTCCGCCCTCTTTTACCATGAACTTTTCTCCTCTGAATTCTTTTGTCATGGGGAGGACTTTCGCGACCAGCCTTATAATGCGGCTGTCATGGGGATCTTTTTCCTCTTCCTTTTTAAACATCTTGATCCCGTTAAAAATCAGAATCGCGCCAAATATGTACAGTACCCACTCAAACAGACTGACGATTTTCACTCCGAAGAAAATGAAAATAAATCGCAGGATAATCGCTCCGGCGATTCCATACCCCAGAACCCGATGCTGGGCATGTTCCCGGATTCCGTAGCTCATAAAAATCGTAATAAATACGAACAGGTTGTCCACGCTCAGACTGAGCTCAATCAGGTAGCCTCCCAGGAATTCCAGCGCCTTCTGATACCCCAGAAAATACCAGATTCCAAGACAGAACAGCATTGCCAAAACAATCCAGAAAATAACCCACTTTAAAGACTTCAAAACATGTTTCAATAATTCGTACACTCCTCTCTTTTCCCGGGGTCCGAAAAAAGACCTTAATGTTCCCTTATTCAAGAGAAAACATTAAGGTCTCGCTATCCTTTCGGAGAATAGAACCAGGCGTTTTCTGCCGGTTGTTGATTCTATTGCTTGTAAGCTACTCCCCTTTTTGTCCGTTAGTTATGCTGCGCGCTTATTTGTCTTCCGCGTTGTACGCGTCAATGATCTTCTGCGCGATCTGCGCAGGAACTTCTTCATACCGCTCGAACTTCATGGCAAAGGTTCCTCTCGCCTGCGTCATAGCTCTGAGGGTAATGGCGTAATCGAAAAGCTCCGCCTGCGGCGCTTCCGCCATCAGCTTCTGTCCGCCGTCCTGCTGCGGTTCCATTCCCAGAATTTTTCCTCTTCTCTTATTCATATCGCCCATTACATCGCCCATATATTCATCCGGCACGAAAATATCCAGATGCATTACCGGCTCCAGGAGCACCGGTTTCGCCTCTTTGATACCCTTTTTAAACGCCAGGGAAGCCGCGATTTTAAATGCCATTTCGTTGGAGTCAACATCATGGTAAGAACCATCATAAAGTTCCGCCTTGACATTCACAACCTTACAGCCCGCGAGAGGTCCCTTTTCCATGGACTCGATCAGACCCTTTTCAACAGCCGGAACATAGTTCTTCGGAATCGCGCCGCCAAACAGAGATTCTGTGAATTCAAATTCCTGTTCAGAAGGCGAGAATTTAATATGAACATCTCCGTACTGACCCGCGCCGCCGGACTGCTTTTTATGTTTTCCCTGAACATCGGAAGTTCCCTTGATGGTTTCACGGTAGGCAATTTTCTGCGGCACCGTCTTCACCTGAACGCCAAAGCGATCCTTCAGCTTTGCCATGATGATGTTCAGCTGCATTTCGCCCTGTCCGCCCAGCAGTGTCTGATGGGTTTCGTTATTTCTTTCTACCACAAAGGACGGGTCTTCTTCTCTCAGTCTTGTCAGAGAAGTAAAGATTTTATCCTCATCCTTTTTGTCTACCGGCTCAATGGCCACATAAAGAGATGGCGTCGGGAAGTCCAGCGGCAGATAACGGATAATATCATTTTTATCACAGAGCGTGTCCCCGGACAGGGTATGCTGCAGTTTCGCCACCGCTACGATATCTCCCGCTTCCGCGTAATCCAGTTCCTGCTGTTCTTTCCCGCGAAGGAAGAACAGTTTTCCCAGTTTTTCCATCTTCCCGGTCCGGTCGTTTAAGATTTCCATGCCGGAAGTCAGTTTTCCGGTTACTACTTTCATAACCGAAATCTTGCCTACAAACGGGTCAACGATGGTCTTAAATACAAAGGCGGATGGAGAAGCGTCCACAACACACATCCGTTCCACCGGCTCGTTTTTATCGTTAAAGCCCTTATACGGTCCGTGCTGCAGCGGCGTCGGAACATAAGTAATCAGCAGATCCAGAAGGCCCTCAATTCCGTGTCCCAGGGAGAACGCCGAAGAACATACCGGAACGATTCCTCCCTCGGAGATTCCCTTTACCAGTCCTTTTTTGATTTCTTCATCGCTGAAGTTGTCTCCGTTAAAATATTTTTCCATCAGCTCATCGTCCGTCATGGCGATGGCTTCTTTCAGTTCCTCGTCAATATCAGCAGTCAGCGGCCAGCTGAACGGGATCAGCGTATCGCCGAATTTTGCTTTCAGTTCGTCAAAGGTCTTGTAAAAATCAAACTCATCCTTGTCCCGTTTATTGATTACGATAAATCTAGGCATCTTGTAACGTTCACAAGCTTTCCACGCATGCTCGGTTCCCACCTGAATTCCCGCACCGGCGTCCACCAGAATTACCGCGGCTTCTGACGCTCTGAGCGCGGCGTTTACTTCTCCGATAAAATCGAAGTATCCCGGCGTGTCGATGAAATTAATCTTATCACCTTTCCACTCTACCGGAACGATGGAGGTGTTGATGGAGAAGCCTTTTTCAATTTCCATTTTGTCGTAGTCGGAAACCGTATTTCCATCTTCCACTTTTCCCAATCTGTCAATTACTCCTGTAGCCAGAAGCGCCGATTCCAGGAAGGTAGTTTTCCCGCATCCGCCATGTCCAACAAGTGCAACATTTCTGATTGTCTCGCTTGTATAGCCTTTCATATTAAGACCTCCTAAATCTCTTTTTTCAGTAATGGTAATATTATAGCATTGTTGCGATTTGATAGCAATAAAACCCTCCTATATTTTCTGAATTTTACACAAAAATAAGCAAGGATTCGTTGAAAAACTTCCTTGCGTCAGTATTATCAAAACAGATACCGGAAGCGCGCTCTCTCCCGCTTCCGGTATCTGTTTTGTTTTATTTATGAATTGGAGGACACACAAAGCTTATTCAAATGCCCGCAGAAGAATTTCTTCCACGTCCGTTTCCTTCAGTTTGCATGGGTTTACAGGCAGCAGTCGGTATTCCATGGTTCCCTGTATAATCTCCGGGAACATTTCTTTCGTAACGCCTACCTCTTTTAATTTCATAGGCACCCGCAGATCCCGCGCCAGTTCAAAGACTGCGTCCACGGCAGCCTGCGCGGCCTGCCGGTCTGTCATGCCTTCGGTGGGCTGACCCAGAGCCTGCGCGATTTGCCCGAATTTTTTCAGATTCCCGACCATGTTTCGCTGCATGCAGTATGGCAGCAGCAGAGCATTCGCCGTGCCGTGGGCTACATGCGCCACCGCACCGATGGTCTGAGCGATCCCATGAACCACGCCCAGTCCGCCGTTGAGAAATGCGGCTCCCGCGATGGTGCTGGCAAGAGCCATATTGGTCCGCGCCTCCAGATTGCTTCCGTCGGAAACCGCGATCCGGAGATTTTCCCCGATCATCCGGATGGCTGCAATGCCCATAGCGTCACTGATAGGCTCCGCATTCAGAGAGACATAGGATTCAATGGCATGGGTCAAAGCGTCCATGCCGGTTGTCGCTGTTATAAAGGGCGGCATGCCCACATGCAGCGACGGATCAATCAGCGCCATTTTGGGGATCAGATTTTCATGAGTGACCGAAACCTTCGTCTGCTCCTGATTATTGGTAATGACCGAAGCTGCCGTCATTTCGCTGCCCGTCCCCGCGGTCGTCGGGATACAGATCAGCGGCAAAATGGGATTCTCCACCTGCTTGGTGCCGCCAAAAAGATAATCCCTTACAGAACCTTCATGGGTCTGAAGCATGCACATGGCCTTGGCAGTATCAATAGGGCTTCCGCCTCCCACCGCCACGACCACATCCGCGCCGCTCTGCCTTAAAATATCCGCCGCTTCGTCGACCACCTCAATGGTAGGATCCGGAATCAGAGCGTCATAAACCTGATAGGGGAACCCTTCCTGATCCAGAGCGTTTGTAATTTTCTCCAGAATTCCGGCAGCCACGATACCTTTATCCGTAGCGATAAACACCTTCTGAAATCCCAGTTCCTCTCTCAGAATCCTTCCCAGATTTCCGGTAATTCCCACGCCAAAGCGCACCTTGGCCGGCATTTTGTATTCAAACTCTTTCATATCATATTCCTTTCCGCAGACTGCGTTCTAGTACTGCACCTTACTGGAATTCTTCCAGATTCCCATTTTTTCCGCTTCCCTTTCCAGCTCCTCCCGGAAATCCGGATGAGCAATGGAAATCAGAAGTTCCGCCCGCTCATAGGTGGATTTTCCTTTCAAATCCACGGCGCCGTATTCGGTTACGATATAGTGCACGGCGCTTCTGGGCGCGGAAACAATCGATCCCTGAGGCAGAGTTGGGCAAATGAGGGAAGACACGCTGCCATCTTTATTCTTCCGGGTGGACGGCGTACAGAGGAAACTTTTCCCGCCCTCGGAGCGGTAAGATCCCATAACAAAATCAAGCTGTCCGCCGGTTCCTCCGATATGCTGCAGTCCGGCGGATTCGGAGTTGACCTGTCCGAACAGATCCACCTGCAGGCAGCTGTTGATGGAAACCACTTTGTCATTGCTGCCGATAACGTCAATATTGTTGACATAATCCACCGGCGCGATGTAGCCCAGAGGGTTGTCATCCAGGAACTCATAGACCTCGGAAGATCCCATCGCAAAGGTGAAAACCATTTTGCCCTTGTCCAGATTTTTATTACCTGTAATTTTCCCCTCTTTATACAGATTGACATAGGCGTCTACGAACATTTCCGTATGTACACTCAGATCGCGGATGTCCGATTCAGCAATCATTTTCCCGACATAATTGGGCATGCCTCCGATTCCCAGCTGCAGAGTGGATCCGCTTTCCATCCGCTCTACGATATGAGTGGCGATTTTCTTTTCCACCTCTGAAGCGTCCTTAGCTATAATGTTTGGCATAGGCGCTGGCGGAGCCTCTACAACCAGATCGATCTGCGAGAGGTTAATGGTATTCTGCACCCCATGGATCGTCGGCTGCTCCGGGTTCACCTCGACAATGACCTTTTTTGCCCGCTTCAGGATTCCCCAGTATTCCGCGAGCTGCGGACCGAAGTTGAAATTTCCGAACCGGTCCATCGGTCCTGTCTGAAACATGGCTACATCAATATCGCCCACATCTTCTGCCCAGAACTTGGGATTTTCCCGGAACTGCACCGGAATAAACCAACAGCATCCCTGCTTGTTCATCTTCCGATCCAGCCCGCTCATATGTGTGGAACAATATTTGAAATGCTCCGCCTTCGGATCTGCCTGGAGGATTGCCGGCGGTTCCGGATAATTCCAGATCGTCGTACAGACTTTTACATCATGCAGTTCTTCGGTCCTTCTGGCCAGGGCCTTATCCAGTTCCCGAACCAGGCCGCCGAACAGCCCGTAATGCACCTGGTCTCCTGATTTCACTATTTTTACCGCTTCGTCGGCGGTTACCAGCTTTTCCTGATATTCTTTTTCCAGCGCGCTGGTTTTGCAAAACGTCTCTACTCTGCTCATCACTTGTCTCTCTCCTTGTCTATTGTCTCAATTACCACCGCAGTTCCCATTCCGCCTCCGGCGCATAAGGTCGCAAGCCCGTAACGGTTCTTCCGCCGCATCATTTCATACATCAGGCTGATTACGATTCGTGAACCGGTGGCGCCCACTGGATGCCCCAGGGAAATTCCGCCTCCGTTTACATTCAGCTTGTCCGGATCAATCCCCAGCTCCCTCTGGCAGGCAACGCACTGGGCGGCGAAAGCTTCATTGATTTCAAACAGATCCATATCGCCGATTTCCAGTCCCGCCTTGCTCAGGGCTTTGCGCGAAGCGCTGATAGGTCCAATTCCCATGATCTCCGGTTCCACTCCGGTGGTGGCGACAGAAAGAATTCTCGCCAGAATCGGCACGCCCAGTTCCCTGGCCTTTTCTTCCTCCATCAGGATCACGCCGGATGCCGCGTCGTTCATTCCCGAAGAATTTCCGGCCGTCACCATACCGCCTTCTTTAAAGGACGGCTTCAGCTTTGCCAGTTTCTCTATGGACACATTCCGTTTCGGATATTCGTCCGTATCATAAAGGGTCGTTTCTTTTCTGCCCTTTACGGCCACCGGTACGATTTCCTCCTTGAATTTTCCTTCGTCTATAGCTGCAACCGCCCGTTTCTGGCTGATCAGGGAATAGGAATCCATGTCCTCTCTGGTGACATGGAACTGTTCCGCCACATTTTCCGCGGTAATGCCCATAGCCGGACCGATACCCAGATTCGTAAGGGAGTCCCACATGGAATCCCGCAGCTCCATGTGTCCGAATTTTTTTCCGTATCTGGCGTCAAATACCATATGGGGCGCGGTGCTCATGCTGTCGGCTCCCCCTGCCATAATGCAGTCGGCCTCTCCCGCTTTGATCTGATAAAATCCCATCTGAATGGACGACATGGACGAGGTGCAGTTGCGGTGTACGGTGATTCCCGGAACCGAAACCGGCAGGCCGGCTTTTACCAGCGCGACTCTCGCCAGATTGTTTTCTTTATAGGTTCTCTGATAGTTACATCCCCAGATCACATCCTCAATCTCCGCCGGATCGATTCCCGCTCGTTCTACCAGAGCCTGCATGACCGGAATACTCAAATCCAAAGAGGTGAGAGTTCGAAACTGCCCTCCCAGTGATCCGATTGGAGTCCTGCATCCTGCCACAATTACGACTTGCTTCATTTCATCCTCCTTACTTTCCTTTATATATCGGCGTCCGCTTTTCCAAAAACGCCCGCATTCCTTCTTTCTGGTCTTCCGTATTAAAGAGAGACGCCCAGCGTTTGGATTCGTTGTGCACCGCGGCGCTTTCGCTGTCCATGGCAATCCCCTCCCGGATCGTATTTTTCGCGGTCCGCAGGGCAATCGGCGCTTTTCTCGAAAGGCGGACGGCAAACTTCCACGCGGCTTCAAACAGCGTTTCTTCCGGTTCTAGGCGGTTTACCAGCCCCAGTTCCAGCGCCCGCCGCGCGCCGATGGTTTCGCCGCTGAAAATCAGTTCCATAGCAGCAGAGGCTCCTATCAGTTTCGGAGCCCGAACGGTTCCTCCTGCCCCCGGCATAATCCCCAGGTTGATTTCCGGGAATCCCATTTTCGCCGTTTCCGCGGCAAAACGGATATCACACGCCAGCGCCAGTTCCAGACCGCCTCCCAGGGCATATCCTTCGATTGCCGCTATCGTAGGCACCGGAAGCGCCGCAATCCGGTCAAATACCGGAGAGAAAACAAACTCTTCCGCTTCCTGCTCATTGCATTCCACCATATCCTGAATATCCGCGCCTGCCGCGAAATTGTTCTCGCTGTGAATCAGCAGTACCCGGATCTCAGGATCTGCTTCGATTTCGTCCAAAGCCTCCCGAATCCCGGACACAACCGCTTGTGAAAGGGCATTGAGTCTCTTGGGCCGTTCCACTCGCAGGAGCGCGACTCCGCCTTCTTTTTTCAGGCTTACCTCTTGTCGTTCCATTTACTTTTCCTCCTGCTTTCCCGTATAATCGTAAAATCCCTTGCCGGTCTTTCTTCCGAATTCGCCCCGGGCATACCGCTCGGTCAGGCAGGCTGCCGGACGATCCTCCAGAGCTCCGCTGGTGCGGAATTTTTCCATATACACGTTGTATTCCAAATCAATTCCTGTCATATCCAGCGTTTCCAGCGGCCCCATGGAATGTCCCAGGGCGCCTTTTACGGCGGTGTCGATATCCTCAATGGAAGCCACTCCCTGATCCACCAGGTAGCAGGCCTCTCTGGTCAGGGCGCTGAAAATCCGGTTTACCACAAAACCGTAGATTTCCTTTTCCACGGTAACAGGCGTTTTTCCGATTTGCCGAGCGAATTCATACACCGTACGGAAGGTTTCCTCCGATACATGGGGTCCTTTTACCACTTCCACAATTTTCATCACCAGCGCGGGATTGAAAAAATGCAGGTTGATCACCCTAGACGGATCCTTGACCGCGTCCGCGAAACGGGAACTTACAATGTACGAGCTGTTGCTGGCGTAAATCGTATGCTCCGGCGTAACGGCGTCCATAGATGCCAGCGCCGATTTTTTTACCGATACCAGATCGGATACCGCCTCGATGACCAGATCCGTTCCGCTTCCCGCTTCTTTTAAATCATCGGTGAAGCTCAGATTTTTGCGGCTGCGTTCTGCTTCTTCCGCAGTCATCTTCTGTTTTTTCACTCGTTTTTCAAACCATCCGTCCGCGAAGACCTTCGCCTTGTCCGTCATTTCTCTGCTAATGTCATAACAAACCACGGAAAATCCGTGGATCGCGGCCTGCATCGCTATCTGACTGCCCATAATCCCCGCGCCGATTACGGCAACTTTCTTAATTTCCATACGCTAAACCCTTTCTTATTTGTCCTTCTGTTCCCTGGCGAATAAGGCGGCGCCCAGCGCGCCCATCCCCTGGGGATCTGCCGGTCTTTGAATCTCCATGCCGATTTCTTGTGAGAGTACCGCCGCGAGGGTGTCGTTGAGCGCGCCTCCTCCCGTCATTACGACGGTCGGCTTCAGTCCGACCCGACCGGTCATGCCCGCTACCCGCTGCGCGATGGAATGAAGCGCTCCCAGCGCCACGTCTTCTCTGCGTTTTCCTTCAGAAAGCTGGGAAATCACTTCGGATTCGGCGAACACCGTGCAGATGCTGCTGATGGGTACGCTCTCTGTTCCGGCTGCCGCCAGGTCTGAAAGCTGATCCAGAGGACAGTCCAGCACCCGTGACATGACCTCCAGAAAACGGCCGGTACCCGCGGCGCATTTTTCATTCATCACAAAGTTTTCTACCGCGCCGCGCGCTCCCACACGTATCACCTTGGCATCCTGCCCTCCGATATCAATGATCGTGGATGCTCCCGCAATTTCATGGGATACGCCTTTGGCGTGACAGCTGATTTCCGTAATCTGTCGGTTCGCGCCCGCAAACAACATCCGACCGTAGCCGGTGGCAACACATGTCCGGATCTGGTTTTCCGTTTTTCCCGCTTCCTTCAATGCAAGTTCCACGGCTTTCTGCGGCCCGCTGCTTCCGGTTCCCGCGTTAACTACCGCTCTGCCCGCTATCCGGCCTTCTTCATCCAGCAAAACCGCCTTCGATGTTGTGGAGCCAATATCTACCCCCAGATACATCCGCTCCACCTCCTTACCCCAGCAGCTCTGCGAATCCCTGCACTCTGGTTCGCAGCTGTTCCGCGCTTTCCATCTGCTGTTCAAATTCCAGCTGCAACATCGGGATGCCCGCCTGCTCCATCGCGTCTTTGACCAGCGGATAGTCAAACTCGTCGGGATCGCAGAACTTCAGCTGGCAGTAAATAACCGCGTCGGCATCCGCTTCCTGTACCATCCGGACCAGATTTTCTCCTCTGCCCTTCTGGGAATCGTAAAGAAAAGCGCATCCGTCCTGCCTTGCCAGACGCTCTGCCATTCTGGAAAAACAGGTTCCCTCTTCGGGCGCGGAGACACGGAACTGTCGGGATTCCTGCGCCAGGTCGTCCGCTGCTACCTGCAGCCCGTTTTCCGTAAACAGTTCCAGCAGTTCCGGCGGTTCCGCCAGAAGTCCGGTCAGGACGATCCTTTTCCCTGCCCGCGGTTCCGGTTCTTCCCGGTTGAGCAGGGAAAGCAGATGTCGGATCGTTTCCGTATACTGCTTTTTATCCTGAAAATATCCCGCTTTGATTACAAGGTGCCGGGAAACCGCGTCAAAGGTCTGCGGGAAAGAAGCTGCCGTTTTTGTAAAATCCCGCATCGCCGCCCGGTAGTCCTCATACACTTCCATCGCGTCTTCCAGTTTTGATTCGGTGATCTCCGTCTGCAGAACCCGTTCCAGTTCTCCCTGTACTCTGGTCAGTTCCTCGATAAAGAAAAGCTTTCCCGCTTCGGTCTTCCGGTTCTGAGGGTACACCATGGGAATGGGGTTCCTCTCCGGTACCGCGGTTTTCCAGTTCTCTGTTATACATTTGAGCGTATCGCAGTAGGTCGTCAGAATTACGGCAGACAACATATCGTAGTCACCCCGCAGAACCTGCTCTGTATTGGCTTTCATCAGCGAACAGCAGAAGGACTGCAGATACTGGCTCGCCCGGGTTCCGGTATTCGGTCCTCCCCACATGCCTACCGGCAGCGCTCCTGCCGCGTAAATCAATTCTTCCGGCGCGTAAATCGGAAAACAGCCTACCGCTTTTTTGCCCGTTTCCGCCATGGCCTTTCTGACAGAAGCTGCCGGATGGGACGCCGTAGTTTTCAGTTCTTCAATCAGTCTTAACGCTTCGCTATTCATTTATCGTCCCTCCCTTTTTCTGTTTTCCATCATTTCCACCAGCGCCTGCACTCTGGTTTCATACTGCGCCAGGGAAAAGGCTCTCGGATCGGTCTGATCGCCGTCAAAGATCACGGACGGCACCCCGGTCCGCTCCTCAACTCTCCTCTGTACCTCAAACTGTCGGAAATCCATCAGCTTGCAGCTTCGGTTGGAATGGTAGATGATTCCGTCCAGACGGTAATCTTCCACAAGCTTTGTGATGTTGTCCACCCCGAAGTCCAGATTGCGGTTCACGTAATTGGAACTGTAGGCTCTGGCCATTCCGTCCAGATCGTTTTCTTCATACACAATGTACCAGGAGTCCGGATAAGTGGATGTTACCATATTGATCCCGTATTTTTTCAACACCTTGTAGGTATCCGACAGATACGGCCAGCAGGCGATTCCGTCCCACATTACGCGGTATTTCTCTTCCCCGGATTTCCACGGTCCCTGGCCGGCCTCCGCCTTTTCTTTCAGTTCTTCATACCACAGTTTGAACAAATCCCGGCCTTCTTCGGTTCCTCTGGCGCAGACAATGGTCGCCATATAGTTGAACAGGTCGAATCCGTTCAGGGGCGATGGGATGTGCTGCGCCTGCATAGCGGCTTTTTTCCACCACACGGATGTTTCCGAGGAAACCCGCATCACTTCGCCGAACCGGTCGTAATCGAATTTTTTTCCGGTAATAGCTTCCAGACGGTCGATGGCATCCAGAAACTGTGCCTTTATGTAACGGACATCCTGGTCGTTTACCTCATACTGGTGGTTAAATGGCATGTCGAACAGGATCATGGGAATCTCCAGCTCTTTGGCAATGTTTTCGTACCATTTGATGACGGTGTTGCAGATGTTGTTGCAGCAGAAAATCAAATCCGGTTTGGGGATATTTCCCGCCTCGCTGTTTAAAATCTCCATGTACGCCAGGTTCACTCTCGCGTAAGAGCAGAGATCCACCGAGTAGCCTTTTGCCTCCGAGTAGTCGATAAACTCCTGAGAGCATTTGCGCGCGCCGATGGCCGCCGCGTGGTTTTCCGGATACACGGTGTGAATGCCCATGGTCGTCAGCAGTTCCTGCGGCGCGATGGAGGTGGCCCAGGCCACCAGCTCGCCCCGCGCTTTTGCTTCTTCCGCTTCTTTGTAGTGCCGGTCCAGCAGTTCATTCAGCAAAATCTTTGATGTCTTTTTATCTTCCACATTGATACCCTCCATTATTTTGCATGTTTTCCTCCTTTTGAGATCTCGTTTCTTTTCGCGCTTATCTATTACTAACGCAACTTCCATACCAACTCTTTCTCTCTTTATAAAAAAAGAACAGAGGATCGCTTTTCGCCGAATACCTCTGCCCGTTCACCCTATTGCTATGCCGTTTTTTCTGAATATTTTTTTATTTTTGTTGTTTTTGAAAACAACAAAAATTCATCTGCTCTTACGGCTTATTTCTTGCAAAATTCACACTGCGTTCGATGCAAATCTACATCGCACTTTGCATCGAAATCTCTCATCTGCATCACTATACACCATAATAAACTTTCAAAAGTATCGTCACGACAGGAAGTGTTGCCATAGAAAAAAATGTGGTCAGCGCAACGCCTTCCGCAGCAACCTGTGTATTCTGCCCTTCTTGTTCTGCCAGTGCGACCAACATCACCATTCCCGGTAAGGCCGCGACGTAAATCATAATTACTTTCACATAAGTGTATAATGGCAGCCAGTTTACCGACAGAAACGTCAAGATCGGCCATACCAGAAGAGTAACTGCTGTCACCAAAATCAGCTTCCGATTCTTCAAAATTTCTCTAAGATGGCTTGTCGCAAGTTGTACACCCAGCACAACCATAGAAATGGGAATTGTAGCATCTCCTAAAGGCGTAATCACATCCTCTACAAATTGCGGCAACTTTATTTGGCTGACTAAAAGTACTAATCCTATCGCGGCCGCGATGGAACACGGATTCAACAATGACTTCACTGTATTTTTCCAATTACTCTTTGTCTTTGAACTTCCCATATTAATCTGAATTAACCCCACCGTATACATGTAAATATTCATCACTAAATTGCTCAGCACCATAAAAAACAGACCTTGCTCTCCAAAAATTCCCTGCGCCAGAGGGAATCCCATAAAACCTGAATTCTGTGTAGTAATCAGCATGTTGTACACACCAAGGTCTCGCTTGGGAACTGCAATCATCTTCAAGAACACAGCTGCTACAAAAATACCTATAATAAAAAAAATCGCAGTCCCCAGCAACATCTGTACTGCTGCCAACGCAGTCCTGCCAGAGAAAGGGCTCCCCGCAATGGAAGTAATTAACATGCATGGTGCAGTCACGTTAACCATAAGTTGCGTCAAATATTGTATAGAAGCTTCTTCCAAAAATTTCACTTTATATGCAGCGAACCCTATTCCTACGAAGCCAAAAATAATAAGAATTTTACCGATAATAAACAGTACCATGTTTCCCCTCACTTTCCATAAATGCTGTGTTGCCTTTATTTTTGCAAAAGCAAATTCCATGCCAATATAAAAAGGAGCCGATTGGCTCCCCCCTTTTACGCAGATATTATTTAATATTATATTTATTCATTTTCCGCACGATTGTAGACTGATCCATTTTAAGTACTGCCGCGATTTTACGACTGGAACCATACTTTTCCTTAGCGTTGATTAGAATCTGTCGCTCGTATTCTTCCAGCATTTGTGATAATCCCTGTCCCTGTGACGATTCTTCCCGAATTTCGGCTTTCAGCCATGGAATATCATCTAGCTGCAAATACTCATTATTGCTCAAAACCACCATATTCTCCAACGTATTTCGCAGTTCCCGCACATTTCCCTTCCATGTATGAAGTTCCAACTCTTTCACAACTTCAAAGCTTAATTTTTTCTCTTGCCCATACTGCCGGTTAAAACGTTTCAAAAAGTTCAGCGCCAAAGGAGCGATTTCATCAACCCTTTCCTTTAAATTGGGCACTGCAATATTGATTACATTCAGCCGATAAAAAAGATCGGATCGAAAGGTTTTTTCTTTTACCATAGCTTCGAGACTCCTGTTCGTTGCCGCAACAATCCTGACATCTACTGGAATTTCCTCACTGCTTCCCAGGCGGACGATGGTTCTGTTCTCCAGAACCCTTAATAACTTTACCTGCAGATTCAAACTCATTTCTCCAATCTCATCCAAAAATAAAGTTCCGCCATTGCAGTTTTCTATAATTCCCTTTTTTCCACCTTTTATTCCGCCGGTGAAACTTCCTTCTTCATAGCCGAACAGTTCTGATTCCAGCAAGTTTTCTGGAACGGCTCCGCAATTAATCGTTATAAATGGTTTTTGATTTCGAAAACGATTTTTAATATGAAGATGCCTGGCAATCAACTCTTTTCCTACACCAGAATCTCCCGTAATCAGCACCGTCGTATCAAAAGATGCAACTTTTTCCGCAACCGCATAGATTTTTTGCATCTTTCGATTTTTTACAACAATCTCTTCATCGCCTTCATCTCTTTGCGCTTCTGACTGCTCTAAATATAACTTTTCCATTGCCTTTGCTTTTCCAAGTTCTTCCTTTAAGGCATAAATTTCTGAAATATCTCTTGTGTTTACAACAATTCTCTGAATTTTTCCTTCTTTAAAAATGGGGGTTCCCGTAGACATAACATGATTGCCATTTTTCGTAATATGATAAAAAGAAACTGGTTTTTTTCTTTCCAGCGCTAATAAGATTGCCGACTCTTTCATCCAGACCGGATTTATAAGCTCCCGAATATTATGCCCTACAATTTCCCCTTTTTTAATTCCTGTATTTCGCACATAAGATTCATTTACAAATAAAACATTTCCTTCGCCATCGGAAAGAAGAATACCATCAAACGAAGTCTCTACAATCATTTCAAAATCTTTTTCATCCCAACATGAACAATTCAAACCTGTATGCCTCTCCTCAGTTGCGTCCTTTTTCTGTTTTATATCCATTAATACTCCCTCACATTCTGTATGTCCGAAATATTTAACAAACTCTGACTATTTGTTCTTTGTTCAACAGGAAAAGGATTATTTATCTTCAGGTAAAATCGCTACTTTCATTTTTATCTATAATACCTCTTGAGAAAGGCATTCGTCAAGAATTCGACCTTAATTACCTTATTTTTCCTATTGTACAGACGTTTTTATTAGCACAAATGGCTGGTTATTGCGCGGAAACAATAACCAGCCTATAGCCATCCACCTCTGGCTTCGCTGCACCAGCCTTTTATAGTATTTTATATTCCGTCAGAGAAACATTAGCGAAATTTGTGGTATATACGTAATGATAAACAAACAGCCAACCAATATCAAAAATGGTACAAGTATATGTTTCAGCATTCGTTCCATACTTACGTTGCATGCTGCCGACGCAACAAAGAGACTGCACCCGTATGGCGGTGTAACCAGACCAATCAGCAGATTGATTGTCATTACAATTCCAAAATGTACCGGATCGATACCAAATTCCACTACAGTTGGTAACAACATCGGTGCCAAAATTGTTGTAGCCGGAATATTATCTACTACACAGCCAATTAACAGCAGTGCCAGATTAATAATCAACAGGAAAATAATTTTATTATCTGTAAGATTTACCAGCAGTTCTGTAAGATGAACCGGAATTCGCGCCAAACTCAGATATGCAGCAAATCCTGTCGATATTCCCAGCAGGAATGTTGTAATTCCATTTACGACTGCGGTATTCACAAAAGCATCATAGATTCCCTTCAAATCAATCTCTCTATAGCAGACTACACTTACGACAATTGAATATACAACTGCTACAACGGCTGCTTCCGTGGGTGTAAAAATGCCTGCATAAATACCTCCAAGGATAATAACCGGGGCAATCAGTGCCCATTTTGCTTCCCAAATTGTTGCCAGTGCTTTCTTGGGCGGCACCTTTTCTGCTTTCTGATATCCTCTTTTCTTGCAAATAAAGTAGTTACCAATAATCAAACCAATTCCAATCAGGACTCCAGGAGCAACACCTGCAAGGAATAAATCTCCCACAGAAGTCCCTGTTACACATCCATAAATTACAAGTGGAATACTTGGAGGGATTACTGCGCCAAGTGTTCCTGCACAGGCGGAGAAAACAGCACTGTAGCCTCTGTCATACCCGCGCTTTACCATCTGCGGCACCATGATACTTCCCACAGCAGATACAGTTGCCAGCGAGGATCCGGTCAGTGCGCCAAAGAACATAGAAGCAACACCTACTACTGCCCCCAGACCTCCTACAAAGGAGCCTACAAAGGCAGCCGCACAATCGATAAGCCGTTTTGCAATCCCACCTACGCTCATTACCGTTCCTGCGAGGATAAAAAACGGAATTGCCATCATAGAAAAGGAATCAATACCTGTCGTTGAGTAATGCGCCAAAATCATCAAATCCAAATCGGAAAACGCCAACATTGTCACAATTGTTGCTCCGCCGATACACAATCCTACTGGAACGGAAATAAACAACAGGACAAACAGCACAAGAAACAATATAATCATTTCCATATTACGCCACCTCCTCTTTCTTCGCGGTCCAGTTGAGCCACATATCCTTTATGACTCTTATTGCCATCAGGAAACAGCTGAGTGGTACCGCTCCGTACATGATGAACTTCGGCATTCCCAGAGCAGGCGTTACTCCACCCATGGACATTACATGCTCTACTACCTGTACACCATTTACACAAAGGACAACCAAAATCACTAATGTACACAAATCACTAAGCAGTAACATCGCCTTTCTCACATTTCCTTTTAATCGGTCTGTAATAATTGTAATTTTAATATGTTCCCCTTTTTTCTGGCCCAGACTGATACCAATCCAGGAACTCCATATGAACAGAATTCTTGCGAGTTCTTCCGACCAGGACAGAGAATAATTTGCAAGGAACCGCAAACATACCTGCGCAAAAATTAGGATTACCATAGCCGCAATCAGTACAACCAGAAAAATTTCTTCGAATTTGTTATAAATCTTTATTATTTTCTTCATATCGCTCACCTTAAACTCGCTGATTCTGCACGGCGTCTAAGATCTGCTGCACATACTCATCACCGATTTCTTCCCGACATTGCTCGTAAACCGGCTCTACAGCCTTTCGCCACTCCGTTTTATCTTCAATACGAGTAATTTGTGTTCCTCCCTGCTCCATTAGTTCAAGATATTCCTCTTCCATATCGAAGGCTTCTGTTCTCTGATAGTCAACCAGACATTCATCCGCACCCTTCTGGATAATCTGGAATAAATCTTCAGGCAGGTTTTCCATATAACTCTTATCTGCAAGCATAATAGAATTGCAGTATACGATACCTATATAGGAATAATAATCCTGTACTTCATAGAGTTTATTTATATAAGTGAGTCCAGGAGCATTATCCTGCCCATCAACTGTTCCCTGTTGCAATCCTGTATATAATTCCGTAAAGGACATTGGTGTCGGATTTGCTCCCAAGGCCTGGAATGTCCTAATATAAATATCACTCTGCATTACTCTAATTTTTAATCCATCCATATCCTCAACGCTTTTTACAGGATGTTTTGAATTCGAGACCCCTCTGGCGCCATCGTACTGATATCCCGCACAGTAGAATCCGTTTTCATCAAGCCATTTTTCATAAATTTCCCCAGCTTCTCCGTTTAGTGCCGCATCCATCTCTTCCTTACTATCGAATAGGAACGGCAAATCAAGCAGCTCTAGTCTCTTATCATAGGTTGACATATTAGAAGTAGGCGCAGCTGTCATCTGAACCATCCCCGCACGAATCGCTTCAATAGTCTGCTCAATGCTCCCCAGTTCCCCATTCGCATATACTTCTACTTGTATTCTGCCCTCGGATTCTCGTTCCACCTGTTCTTCAAATTTCAAAGCTGCCTGATTCAGAATAGAATCTGTTGCTTCTACATGCGCAAATCGGAAAATCAGCGGATCTTCTGCAGTATATGTTTTATTTTCATCTGTTCCTCCTCCACAGGAGCAAAGACAAAATAACAGCAGAAATGTAGTTAGAATCGCTATAATCTTTTTCATACTTTTACCTCTATTACTATTGCAGAGGGATAATGCCTGCTAGCTCATTATCCCTCACTTAATAAAACCGGTTTTTATCGCTGTGCCGCTGCATCTGCAACTGCTGCCTCAAAAATCTTCAGACCCGCATCCAATTCTTCTTTCGTAACATTCAATGCAGTGGCAAAACGGAATCCATTCCCATACACGCCGCAACTAAGAGTAAGCATCTTATGATCCAGACAGTACTTTGCAACTTTCTGTAACATTTCTGCACTTGGGGTATCATCTTCCGGATTCCTGAAACTTACAGCTACCATCAACCCCAAGCCTCTTACATCTCCCATAATCGGATACCTTTCCTGCATTTCCTGCAGTCTGTCCTTCAGATATTTACCCTGCGCATTCACATTTTCCAGAATATTTTCCTCTTCAATCAGATCAAGAACTGCCAGAGCCGCTGCCGCGCATACCGGGTGTCCCCCGAAGGTAGTACCGTGCATTCCCGGAGACCATTGGCTCATAATTTCTTCTGTACTTGCAATTGCAGACATAGGTAGCCCTCCCGCGATGGCTTTCCCCATTGTCATGATATCCGGAACGACACCAAAGTGCTCGCTGGCAAACATTTTTCCTGTTCTGCAATATCCAGACTGTATTTCATCCAAAATCAGAAGGATACCATGTTTATCACATAATTCTCTCACACCTTTTACAAATTCTACCGGCGGGACAACATAGCCCCCTTCTCCCTGTACTGGTTCCATCAAAATCGCCGCTACCATTTCCGGCGCAATAATATAGTCAAACATCTGTTGCAGTTCGTTGAGGCAGTATTCGGTTCTCTGTTGCTCATTGTAACCTTTCGGGCATAAATCTTTACTCGGGTATGTTGCAAAGTAAACGGAACCCATCAACGGTTCATAATATTTTCTGTATTTTGAATTCGACGCAGTAACAGTAGTCGCACCAATACTTCTTCCATGAAATGAACCTTTAAAAGAAATAATAGCCGGTCTTTTTGTATAAGCTTTCGCGAGCTTGATTGCCCCATCATTCGCTTCCGAACCTCCATTGCTAAAGAAGATGGAATTTAAATCTCCAGGTAATTTTTCAGAAAGCCTTCTTGCTAACTCTAATGTTGTCGGATAGTTTACCATATTAAAAGATGCAGTCACTAATTTATCCAACTGTCCCTTCGCTGCTTCCACAATTCTCGGATGACAATGACCGAATGCATTAACAGCAATCCCCTGTACAAAGTCCAGATAGGTATCACCATTCACGTCTGTAATATACATCCCTTTTCCGCTTTCCATAATCAGATCTGTTGATTTGGCTAATGCCGGACTCAAATACTTTTTGTAATCACTAAACTTCATAATACTACAACTCCTTTTTATTCTTTTTAGTTTTAACGAATAGATGTGTTTGCGACTTCTGCTTTTATGTTACGCAACATCTATACCATTTCATAAAATTCAAAAGCATTTGAAAACCGCTATAGTCTTTATCCATTGAAATACCTTATCTCATGCATTTTTGTTTTTTATGATTTTTCTGAAATATTTTCGTGTAGCTAGATGCAATATTACATCACAAGAAAATGAGCCGATGTGTTCGTACATCAACATATCAAAAGATATCCTTGTAAATTGCATATTACCTCCCATTCCCCACCTAATAGAAAAAGCGCCCGCACAAACTGCAGACGCTCTTTGATTCAACTTCTTCTATTCATAAATTTTAGTCAATCGGAACCTGTCCTGTTCCGCTCTGAATTTCACTAATCCCTCCAAATCCGCCAACTTCAATCTCATACCACTGATCCCCGTTGACGATCACAAAACTATACTCGTTCCAAAGACCTTCACTGCTGACTTCTTCCGACTGAATCTGCCCTCCTCCCGCTTCATTGAGCGCGATATTCTCAGCCTCTTCCCTGTCAATCCGCAAGGTCATAATCAAAGCGATTACAATAATGGCAAGCACAACAATAATTCCGATCACAATTCCTATAATTCCTTTTTTCGATAACTTTTTCATAATGCCTTCCTCTCTTTCCTGTTTCACTGTCACTATTTTATTACAGAAATATTAGAATAAGATTAAAAATAGGGCGCAAACACTTATTTTTGCCGAATACCCTTTTTTAAAAACCGATATATTTTATCCGCGTCAGGCGGACAGCCCTTCTGGCAGCAGCGGAATCCTTTTGTACAGGAGCCGATTCCTATCCCTCCTGTTTTTTTGCGGAACCCCTGGCCTATGCAGATGGGTTCTTTCAGTTCGCCGGTCAGTCCTTCCTTATCCAGCCTGATAAGCGCGGTCATCAGATTGCTGTAACAGGAACTGCAGGCTTTCGATTCCCGAACCAGTCTTTTAACCTTTTTCAGCCTTTCTTTTTTGGTTGCTTTCACACCTGCTGAACCGTTCTCTGACGTTTTCACCTTCTTGTTCCGCGTTTCTCCGGGCGGGCATTCCTGAACCGCATGTTTCTTGAGATGCGAGGTTCCCACGCCCAGCCGCTCCGCGAGACCGATATAGGGTACGTCCCTTTTTTTGCGTCCCAGCAGTCTGCAGGCATACGCGTCGCACAAAACCGGGTCTCTCGCGGCCATAATACAATTTGTAATCACAGGGTTGCCGCCTTCTTCGAAGTCCGGGTCACCGCAGATATGATCGACAACAATGAAGTGCTGCGGAAGTCCCGCGGCGAGACGCGCAATTGGTTCATGGAGCCCCATAGCATGAAACCGGCTTTTCTCTGAGTTTGGAATCAGCCCTTTGAGATTTTTCAGCGCGCAAGTTACATTCGTCTGACAGTGCCCCTTTAAAACCGGAACATTAATCAGAAAATCCAGAGTTGCCGCGCTCTTACAAATCCGAATCGGCATATCCGCGCAATTACAAAGGATCGATTCGTCCTGCTGCGTATCAATAAACGGCACCCCGTATTTCTCCGATAACGCCTGATATCCGCATCGCTTTGCCGCTTCCCCCGTCTCTGCCCCCACTTGAGAGCCTTCCAGCATCACCAGATTCGAAAACCCCCGCTCCTGTAAATATTCTATAATGCCCGCTACAATCTCCGGATGTGTGGTTGCTCCACGGGATGCGTCAATCGGGGACACGAGATTTGGCTTAATACCGATTTTGCAGGTTTTGGCCGGGATCTGTTTCTTCAACTTAGCTGTCTTTAAAAGCTTCTTTGTCATATTCTTGTAATCCGTGCCATAAATCTTATAAATCTCTGTCTTCTTCATGCCCCTCCCCCTTTGAACCCTTTCTTTATTTTATAAATACCCTTTTTTTAGAAAATCTATCGCTCTTTTCCATTGTTTTACCGAAATTTCGGTACGAAATACCAGTATTTCACTCTGTCATTTTTTGTCGAATCCCCCTAATATAGAATTCAGTAAAGGAGGAAATCCATGAGTTTACAAAAGAATCTTTCAGACAGCTTAAATGCAATCCATGCTTCCCGTAAACAGACGCTTACAGCCTTCGCGGAAGAACTGGGAATCTCACGATCCTCTTTGCAGGAAATACTTAAAGGCAATGGAAATCCACGGATTGATACGATCGAACAAATTGCGAAGCAGCTTCATGTAGATCCCCTGGAACTCCTTGCGTCTTCTGAGGACGATCTGAAACTGACACTTCCGCTTTCCCAGATTCTCGGCGCGGCCAGTCGGCTTTCCGATGATAAGAAGCAGGAACTGACCGCCGCATTTAACGCGATTGTGTCGCTGTTCACGGAAACGGAACGTTAGAAAGGAAGGGATGTCGGCAACTCCCAGCAAAGGATGCCGTCTTTTTTACCTGCAGAGACCCTTATTTTGCGTCACCCATCTTGTTCACGATTTTATACAAAATGACAGCTTTTTGTACTGCCCTTTTCTCCGAATCCCCTCTATTATAACATATGAGGAGGGAACTTTATGACAACAGCGCTTCGCGAAAGCTTTTCTGACAGTATGAATATTATTTTTAAAAACAGTCATCTGACGTTATCCGAGTTCGCCGATGAGCTTTCTATTTCCCGCTCCAGCCTGCAGGATATTCTGAAAGGACGGAGCAATCCCACACTGCAGACCATCGAATTCATCGCCGCGCATCTCGGTACAGAGCCTCTGAATCTTCTCTCACGTTCTGACGACCAGATGGCATTTCTCTTTTACTTCACATTATTTACCGAACGCGCCAGCCTGCTCTCTGAGGAAGAATGGCAAAAGGCGCTTGCTGCAGCCGGAACCTTGTACCATCTCTTTTCTGAAAAAAAAGGATAAAATTCTCAGGGCATAATAAGTTCCTCATTGACAATCTGTATTCTGTAACATATGATAATATTATCAGAATTATACGACTTATTTTTTGTTGAAGCCAAGCTGGACTGCGTCAGGCGGTTCGGCTTTCTTTGCTTCATGCTATATTAGAAGGAAACGTTTAAGCGGCGGTTTGTGTCGACATATAAGACAGAAATGTCTGCTGAAGTGAAAATGAAAACGGGGGATTTAGGGGTTTGTCAATTATATCTTATTTATTATTTTAGGAGGAAAATTCTATGAAAAAGATCCTTGCAATCATTTTAACCCTTTTACTGTGCGTTTCCATTTCCGCTTGCGGAGGAGATTCTTCGTCCAGTGATTCTCCATCTGGAGATTCTTCGTCTGGCGGAGACGCAACAACCGTGGACACATCTACCGAAGCATATTCCGTTCAACTGACTAGCGGTAACTATACGGCAGGAATTGATATTCCAATTGGCGTATATAACATAACCGCGATAAGCGGAAGCGGCAACGTAAGTTCTTCCAACATGTACGACGGCGGAATTAATGCCATGATGGGGATTGATGATGGAACGGACATGTACGAAGAGTCTTTTAACAATCTTGATATGACAGAGGATGTTATCCTTACGGTATCCGGCGGCGTTACCATTAAGTTGAGCAGTGAGGCCGCACAGACCAAAAATATGAAAAAAAGAACTCCCGAAGGCGCAAAATGCACTTTAAGCAGTGGAAATTATACCGCTGGCACTGATTTTGAACCTGGCGTATATACGATCACCGCAGTCAGCGGAAACGGAAATGTAAGTTCTTCCAACATGTACGATGGCGGATTGAACGCCGTTATGGGAACGGATACGTCTATGGACTTTTATGAAAAGAAATATAAAAATGTCGCATTACCTGAAGGAACAACACTCCAATTAAGCGGTGTTGAAGTGCGGCTCGTTCCCAGCAAATAAGGTTCACTTGAGCCGGAGTTAAAGCATATTGATTGTCAGGGGTATCGGGATTAGGAAGCAGTTAGGAAAGAAGCGGATCGCATAATATACGTCAATTTCCAAAAAATGAAAAAGGAACGTTGAAATTTCAACGTTCCACTGGCGGAGGACACGGGACTCGAACCCGCGGGGCTGTTACACCTTACTCGCTTTCCAGGCGAGCTCCTTAGCCACTCGGTCAATCCTCCATGACTACCCCAAGCGGTTTATCAAATCGCTTGGCGCACTTAATAATTTACCATATAAAGAAGCGCTTTGCAAGTAAAAACTACTGTTTTATGCAAATTCTTTTCTCATTGTCTCTGCGCGCTTCTGCGTAAGCGCCTGGAAGTCCTGCAGGATATGCTCATATTCCGCGTTCATGTACTTGGAGTGCATCAAAAAGTCAGCCGTCGCCCTGTTGGTAGCCACAGGGATATCATAAACGACCGCAATTCGAAGAAGCGCCTTAATGTCCGGATCATGCGGCTGCGCTTCCAGCGGATCCCAAAAGAAAATCATCATATCAATTTCTCCCTCCGCAATCCGCGCGCCAACCTGCTGATCGCCTCCCAACGGTCCACTTTTGTACGCTTTTACCGGAAGCCCCGTTGCTTCTGCAATCAACCGCGAAGTTGTGCCTGTTCCGGAAAGAAAATGTTTTTTCAATTCTTCCTTATTTTCCACACACCACTTCACCAGATCATCTTTTAAATGATCATGGGCAATCAGCGCAATCCTCTTTTGTTTTTCCATTACGGTTTTCATGTTTCCACCTCCCTTCTTATGTATTATAGCAAAGCCTCTGCTCTGCTCCAACGTTTATCCTCCATATTTTACTTATTTTTAACACTCTGCTCTCCGCGTTTTTCGCAAAGGGCCTCTCCATTTTCATTTTTCTCCCCGGTTCGCGGGCAAAAAAGAGAGCTGCCCGCAGACAGCTCCCGCTTTCTTTTATTCATTTTTCAGACAGTCGTATACCGCTTCCGGCATCTGTTCCACATCAAGCACACCTTTATGGCGAATCGGTTTGCTTTCCAGATCCTTCAGCCCCGCCGGAACACGCACATTCGTCTCTTCGTACAGCTTTTTCACGGACTCGAATCCGTTCTCACCTTTTTCCAGTCCAATGGATTCCGCGACGCTGTCCGCAAATTTATAGGCGCTGGCGGTAGAAGCCAGCAGTGTCGGGGTTTTATCACCCGTATAAGCGATATAGTCCTCATAAACTCTATAGGCTACCGCGGTATGCGTATCCATCAGATATCCATGCTTTTTATACATGTTTCCGATCGTTTCGTTTGTACGCTTTACATCCGCGTAGCCGCCATAAAAATCGTCCAGCGCGTAATTGATTTTCGGACTCACTGTGTATTTTTTGTTCTTTTCCAGGCTTTCCATCAGTTCTTTGATTTCCTCGCCGTTCTGTCCGCTCAGGTGATAAAGCAGGCGCTCCAGATTGCTGGAAATCAGAATATCCATGGACGGGGAGTTTGTCAGGAAAAATTCCCGGTTGGTGTTATAAGTTCCCGTGTTGATAAAGTCGGTCAGCACTTTATTTTCATTGGAGGCGCAGATGAACTTTTTCACCGGAATACCCATCTGCCCCGCATAGTAGGCTGCCAGAATGTTTCCGAAATTTCCGGTCGGCACAACAATGTTGATTTTGTCGCCGTTCTTAATTTCTCCCCGCTCCACCAGCTTGATATATCCGTAAACATAATATGCCACCTGCGGAACCAGTCTTCCAATATTGATGGAGTTGGCAGAAGACAGCTTGCAGTTGATATCGGAGAGCTTTTCCGCAAAGTCATTATCATTAAAAATCTTTTTCACTCCGGTCTGGGCATCATCAAAGTTTCCATTAATGGCAAATACGTGAGTATTGTCGCCTTCCTGGGTGACCATCTGGCGCTCCTGCACTTCACTGACCCCCTTGTTGGGATAGAAGACGATGATTTCCGTTCCCGGAACATCCGCGAATCCTTCCAACGCCGCCTTTCCGGTATCTCCGGAAGTCGCCGTCAGAATGCAGATTTTTCGATCTTCCTTTTCTTTCTTCATAGCAGTTGTCAGAAGGTAGGGAAGAATGGAAAGGGCCATATCTTTAAACGCAGCCGTTTTTCCGTGGTAAAGTTCCAGAAAATACGCGTCTCCCGCCTTTACTACCGGAACGATCTCCTCTTCCTCGAATTTGCTGTCATATGCCCCTTCTACGCAAGCCCGCATTTCCTCATCGGTATAGTCCTCGAAAAATGATTTTATTACGCGGAAAGCCACTTCCTGGTAAGGCTTGCCTACCATATCTTCAATGGCGAACGGAAGCTTCGGGATCTCGTTGGGAACATACAGTCCCTTATCTTCCGCAATGCCCTGGATAATCGCCTGGGCGGAGGTCTTTATATATTTGCTTCCTCTTGTACTCTGGTAATGTATCATTCTTGTATCTCCTTTATGCACTACTTTCGTTCATATCGATCTATCTGATTTTATCAGATAATGCTGATTGTTTCAATGATATCGCATTTGTTTATAAAAATTACAGCGCTCCCCCTCGGTCTTCCGCTTCTCCCCGGTTTTCACGCCCAGCCATATGTTTTGCGGGCTGCAAGTGTTGCAAAACTGGTAACAAAATGCGCGAAATTCCATTTGCTACTAAATTTCATGTTCTGTAACAGTTTTTATGATGTCCTCTACATCCGCAAGGGCGCCCTTTCCCAGATCTCCGCAGGCCAGAAGACTCGCTTTCGGCTCGATGAAATGGTATCCCAGGCGGGTCAGTTTTTCGATGTTTTCCTGGACAATCGGATTTTCGTACATATTTGTATTCATAGCCGGCGCGATATAAATCGGTGTGTGGTTCGCCGCCGCCATTACCACGGTGGAAAGGAAATCATCGGCAATGCCTGCCGCGATCTTTCCGATAATATTGGCGGTCGCCGGCGCGATCAGCACCAGATCCGCTTTTTTCGCCAGGGAAATATGCTTTACCTCGCTGGGGACAATTTCCTCGAACATGTCCATGTAGACCTTATTTTTGCTGAGAGTCTGCAGGGTCAGCGGCGTAATGAATCTGCTGCCGCTTTCCGTCAGGAGCACGTCCACATTATGCCCCATTTTTGTCAGCCGATTTGTAATCTCCGCCGCCTTATAAGCCGCGATGCTCCCGGTGACACCTAATAATACATTCATTGTTTTCCTCCTTCTTGCCGCACCCGCTGGACAATTTTTTCCGCGATTTCTTCGTTTGTTTCCATCGTATCATAACTGCCGTCCCTGTGAATCAGATACCCGCGGTGCCTGCCGCCTCCGATTTCCGCCAGATCGTTGGCCAGCACAAAGGTACAGTCATTTTTCTGAAGAAGCGCCTGCCCCACCTGAATCAGCTCTTCATGAGGCACGTGGCTGAGCAGTTTAAATCCCACCAGCACGGTCTCCGGACTCCACTTTTTGATGCTGCTGATGACTTTTGGAGACCGCTGCATAATAATGGTCAAGTCCTCGATGCTGGAACTGATCTTGTTTCCTTCCAGCCGGCTGCTGTCCCCGGATTTAATTTTTTCCAGGGTGGTAACTTCCTTTACCATATAGTCGCTGACTGCCATCGCGTGAACTACGGCGTCAATTTTCTCCTCGGTCAGAATACGCTTCAGTTCCGCTTCCAGATCCCGCACGCCTTCAATGGGTACAGGCGTCACATTGGGTCCTTCCACCGGTACTGCCCGCAGACCGTGAAGGTAATAAAGGGTTTCAAGTTCCTCTCCACAGGCTTTGAGAAACTGCTCTCCAATAGCATGCCCCAGGCGCCCTGTGGAAGTATTGGTAATCGAGCGCACATCATCAATTCGTTCGCTGGTGCCGCCCGCGGTCAATATAATTTTCATCCGTCGGTTCCTTTCTTATTTCTGCTCGATGATTTCCAGATTCACGCCGTCCGGATCATGGATAAAGAAAAATCTGGTGCTGGGGTTGGGCTGGATCGGGCCTGCCACGATTTCTACGCCTTGTTTTTTCACCTGATCCATGGCCTGGTCAAGGTCGCTGACAGCAAGCCCCAGAGACGGCCACTCTCCGTAAACGGGAGGTTCCGCCCCCTTATCACAAATCAGCTCGATTTCCGCCGCTCCGCCTTCTTCCGCTCCACCTTCCGCCATAAAGGCGATTTCCATATTGGGTCCCGCCGGAAAACGACGCGCCACCTTCAGTCCGATTACTTCTTCGTAAAAGCGAATGGAAGCTTCTAAATTTGCCACATGAATGGTCGCGAAGTTGAATTTCATTGTTCTCGTTCCTCCTATATCTTAAGATTCGCAATTTCGGTAAAAAAGAAGATATTGCTATTTTACTATAGTTTGAGAAAGATTTCTATCCGCTGAAACGATCTTATTTTTACCTGTCCCCTCCCCGCTTTTGCAGGAAACGCTGAAATTAAACTGTTTTTATATCAAAACAACGATTCTCTGTGGATGGTCTTTTGGATTTCTAATATTCATTCATTATTATTAATAAATACACCACCTGTATTTTCCCAAAAAGTGTACAGATACCGTTTCAAGCTCCAATCGGACACGTTTTTTCTGATACAAGATCCGTCCAGTCTCATTTGACCTCAAAAAGCACTTAAAATCCATCCTATTTCTCCCCGCTTACCCTCTCAGAACACGTTCATAAATATTCGGGGCTCAAAAAACGTGTCCAGACTACCCCGATTCTCGGAATTGTACACGTTTTGCCCGCCAGACGCCGGGCAAGCAGCGGCAGCAGCGCAAGCGTAAGCAGAGCAAACGAAAAGGGAGCCCGTAAGGACTCCCCCCCCTTTGTAATTGAACAAACATTACGAATCTACGCCAACCATTACAGAGGTCGCTTTGATCACAGCATACGCTTCTTTTCCTACTTCCAGTCCCAGTTCCTCAATGGCGTTCATGGAAATCGTGGAACTGATTTTGTTTCCACCTCCAATATCCAGAACTACAATCCCGTTTACGGCGCCTTTCTGGATATCCACAATCGTTCCTTTTAACTGGTTTCTCGCGCTTAATTTCATCGTATGGTTCCTTCTTTTCTGCAGTCGCCGACTGCCGGTTTGAAATAGTGATTATTCACATTTATTATACCCCAAATCAGCAGAAAGGAACGTTCGTTTCATAACTTTTCTGTCAAAAAGTTATTGCGCATAAGCAATTTTATAAAGCTCCAGAAAATCATCGTAGCTGATTTTTCTTATATTATCTCCCGTCGCCATATTTTCTGTGCACGCGGCGGAAAGGCGATCAAAATCCTCCTCTTTTGCCCCGATCTCCTTTAATTTTGGAATCCGCAGATCCTGGTTCAGCTTTTTCACCGCCAGCACAGCCTTATGCGCCAGCTCATCCTTTGTGCAGCCATCTGCCTTTTCTCCCATGGCGATGGCGATTCTGGAAAACTTTTCATAATCCGCCACATAGTTAAATTCCATGACAATCGGCAGCAGCATGGCGTTGGCAATGCCGTGGGGCGTGTCATACAGCCCGCCCAGAGCCTCCGCCATACTATGTACCGCCGCTACATTGGAACTGCCAAAACAGATTCCCGCCATCATACTTCCAAGCAGCATATTGGCTTTCGCCGTTTTGCTGTCAGTAAGCGCCGCTTCTCTTAAATTACCCGCGATCAGCTCAATGGCATAAAGGCCGTAAGCGTCCGAAACCGGTTCACTGGAATTCGCGGTATACCCCTCTATGGCATGTGTCAGCGCGTCCATTCCCGTTGAGGCAACGATCCCTGCCGGGAGAGTCGCGACCAGATCCGGATCCACAAGGGCCACTTTCGGGAAGGCAAAATGGCCTCCCACGGTCATTTTAAAATGCCGATCGGTATCTGTAATTACAGACCAGCAGGTTACTTCACTGCCCGTACCTACAGTAGTGGGAACCGCAATCAACGGGGTAATGGGTTTTGTCAGAACTTCCGCGTCGGTAAACTCGTAGTCTTTAATCTGCCCGCCATGCTCCAAAAGCACGCCGACTGCCTTGGCGGTATCAATCGAGCTTCCTCCGCCGACGGAAATCAGTAAATCCGTTCCCAGAGATTTTGCCAGTTCATAGGCTTTGTGCACAGTTGTATCGCGAGGATTCGGTTCTACCCCATCGAAGATTTCTGTGTTTTCATAGCCTGCTTCCTTCAGATCCGCAAGAATCCGGTCAACAATTCCCGCCTTCATGATCCCCGAATCCGTTATAATCAGAATATGCTCCGCCCCCAGAGAGCGCGCTTCTTCGCCCACACTTTTAACAACACCCGAGCCAAATCGAATTCTGGTCGGCAATTCAAAATCAAAAGTTTTTACCTCAGCTGCCATCGTTTCCTCCTTATTACTCATCAAACTTAATCTTATCTCTCAAATGCTCTACCTCTTCAACCGGAACCGCTTCAAAGCAGTTTTTCTTCATTACGAATTTCACCCAGATTACCGCGTAGAGGAAAAATACCACCAGAATGACTCCCGCGCCGATTAACGCGGATGTCGCCTGAGTTACAATCGCCCAGATGCAGATCAGAATCCCGATAATCTGAGGCAGCGGATACAGTGGCGTCTTAAACGGGCGGCGCATATTGGGCATTTTCTTTCTGAGAATGAGAACGTCGATCTGTACAATAATGTAAGAACACAGCCATGCCACGCACGCCATGGAAATGAAGGTCATAATGGAACTGATGTCCACGTTGATAAAAAACGGAATGGACAGACACGCCACTGCCAGGAAAATCGCCGCCCACGGAGTACGGAATCTCGGGTGGATGTAAGCGAAAATTTTCGGCAGCATGCCTTCTCTCGCCAGGCCGTAGAGCATTCTCGGAACTCCCGCCATATGGGAATTGGCCGCGCTCGCTCCGGAGCAGATGGTAGCCAGCGCCAGAAGCGTAAATCCGGCGAAGCCGTACATTGCTTCCGCTCCTACCAGCTGCGGCACATCTGACGTAGCGATTATATCTAGCGGCACATAGCGCACCAGCGCTTCTCCAAAGAGCATGTCAACTACAAAGATCGTAATAATTCCCGCAATCATGGCCTTGGGAATATTCTTTTCCGGTTTAATCACTTCCTCTGACATGGGGCACACATATTCAATCCCGATATACAGCCAGATGCCTCCGCCCATCGCCGTAAGAACCGGCTCCCATCCATACGGAGCGAATTCCACCGGCTGTGGATCGGAAGCTGTGAATATATGCAGCAATCCGCCAATTCCAAGAGCCGCTAAGGTAGCCATCTTGGCTGTGGTCAGCACGATCTGGGATTTCCCCAGAGCGGTTACGCCAACCAGGTTTACAACCAGGAACAACGCTACCAGAATCCCCGCGAATACTTTATAATGAATTCCAAAAAGCTCTTCCGCGCACATACCCGCGATGAAGGTTTCGCAGGCGCCCGCAGTGGAAATCAGAACAATATAACCGGCAAGCATGGAAAAAATCGACATGGTTCTTCCCATGGCAATCAGTGTATAGTCCACGACCATCCCCGCCCCGGGAATCGCCGAAGACAGTTCCGCGTAGGACATTACTACCAGAATACAGGTAAAGGCCGCCACTCCCGCCGGGATAATAAAGGCCGGACCTACAGATCCAAAATAGTTGCATAAGGATACGACGGTCGTCGCCGCGACTACCAGGCCGACGGAAATTCCAAAACACTGCCAGAATCCCAAGGCCCGTTTTAAAGTTACTCGATTATTGGTTGTCATTTCGTCCCCTTTCGTCTGAATTTTGAGTTCAATCATGATAGTACACAGTTTTCCCGCGCGAAAAATTGCTCCATCGGTACATATGTATGAAATTGAGACATATTTTATGTTATGCATCCTATTTGAGTCGAAAAGGAGAATATGAGATGAAAAAGAAAAAACTGCAGGATCCGCAGATTGTAAGAAAAAGAACCGAGCTTATGATGGAACGTCAACTGGGAGAACTGGCAAGATTTTTCGGAGAATTTGAACGATACGGCGATCAGTATTATGCCTGGCTGGAATCCGGGCAGTCTTTAAATATTCGGTATTATGAAGACTCCAAATTTATGTCGAAAGTGTTTTCTACACGAATTACACTGGAGTTTGCGGATATGGTTATGGAAACGTCATGGAAAGCGCGGCTTTCCTTCCGGGGACTCAAAACCATCAGCCGCCTGGTCTGGCAGCCTGGCCCAAAAAGCAATCCGGAGAGAACCCGTTTTTTAAATGAGCGGAAAGGGTTTAACGAGCGGCTGCTTCCATTATGCCGGAACCTGGATCTTATCACCATTGAACTGGATTACGCCCAGGATGCAAAGAGACTGCTTGTAAGCATTTTGCCTTATGCCGGATCCTACGTCTGGATTAAACTGCCGCCCGCTTACTGCGATATTCCGCTGAAACCGTCTGAAGCCGAGACGATTTATGAAATTGTCTCCCTGTTTGTCCGGGAATTCGGACAGTATCAGGGTCTGCAGACAGGATAGACGAAGAAGATGTCATCATCGCCTGGAAGCTGCTGAGCGCGCGGCAGTCCCCACGGTAACCTCACCCTTTTCATTCACGCCGATCACCTTTTCTCCCGCTTCCCGCAAAGCCCGGATATAGGCGATATCCTCTTCTGCCATCTTTTCTCCGGGGCAGATCAATGGGATTCCCGGCGGGTATGGAATAATGGAGGACGCGCAGATCCGGCCTTCCGCTTCCTCAAGAGGAATCCGTTCTTTTGCTTTGGGAACCGGGAAAAGTTCTGCCTTGGCCGGCATTCTTCCGCCGTTTCCGCCTGCCGCCCGCGTATTCGGACAAGAGCCTTCTTGTCCAATCTCCTTCAGCGCCGCCAGCAGCCGCTCAAAGTCGCTCCTCCGGTTTCCAATCCCGGTCATCAGCATCAGAATGTTTCCCGTCGTCAGTTCGGAGAAAATATCCCGCTCCATTAGCTTGTTTTCCAGCTCTGCCGCGGAAATTCCCAGGCCCGCGGTGTTGATATTGATTTTGCTGGCGTCCAGATTGTCCATCCCCTCTATCAGCCGGATACCGGGAATCGTTTTTGCCTCTTCATAGAAAAAGCGCAGATTTTCATTCCATTCCTTCATCAATACCGCTTCATGCTCCTCAAGAAGCCGGGCGCTGATATCCAGGGAAGCCATCAGCAGATAGGATGGGCTGGTGCTTTGAACCGCCTGGAGCTTATCTTCCAGCACATAGCGATCGACCCGGTTCGAGTTCAGATTGAGAACCGCGCTCTGGGTAAAGGACGCCAGGGTCTTGTGGATGCTGTTGATGACCAGATCCGCTCCCACTTCTTCGGCGCATACCGGTCCGGCGCCTCCGTTTTCTTTCTTGCTCAGCCATTTCAGATGAGCGCCGTGAGCCTGATCGACAATCAGAATTTTTCCGTGCCTATGAACAATCCGCGCAATCGCCTGAATATCGCTGCAGATTCCATAGTAATTGGGGCTTGGCAGGATCACAGCCGCGGCGTCCGGATGCTCCGAAAGAGTCCGTTCTATCTCCTCAGCCGTCACTTCACCCAGAATGTCGTGCTCCCTTATCATCTCCGGATAGGCGTACACCGGCTGGATATTCCCCAGCGTCAGGGCATTGAACACCGATTTATGGCAGTTTCGCGCCATAACCAGCTTTCCCCCCTCCGGCACGCTGGCCAGAATGGAGGCAAGGATGCCGCCGCTGGTTCCGTTAATCAAAAGATACGACCAATCCACATCATAGAGCTTTGCGTAACGCTCCTGCGTTTCTTTCAGGACTCCTTCCGTCTGGAACAGGTTGTCCGCGCCCGGAATCTCCGTAATGTCACAATCCATAAAACGCTCCAGAAACGCGCCATATCCAAATCTGCGATATAAGGCCGATCCCTTATGGCCCGGCATATGAAAAGACACCGGCTTTTGCGCCGCATGCTCCATTAAAAACTCCAAAACTGTCTGCTGATTCATAAAAAAGCTCCTTTCCGCAAGGCGGTAACACAAGATTTCTCTCTATTATACCGCATTTGTGATAGAATAAAAAGGAAGAGGAAAAGAAAGGGGAAAATCATGATCAGACTGCCGGAAAAAGCCGCGCTGCTTATCAATCAATTAGAGTCTCATGGCCATGAAGCTTTTGTCGTCGGGGGCTGCGTCCGCGACGCGCTTCTGGGGCGCGCGCCAAACGACTGGGATATCTGCACCAGCGCCTCTCCGGAGGAAATGAAACGCTGTTTTTCCAATTTCCGCGTCATTGAAACCGGACTGAAGCACGGGACTCTCACAGTTCTCGCGGAAGGAGAGCCTTTTGAAATTACCACTTACCGAATTGACGGCGAGTACTCGGACAGCCGCCATCCGGATCAGGTTTTGTTCACCTCCGATCTGCGGGAGGATCTGAGCAGACGGGATTTTACCATAAATGCGATGGCCTGGCATCCCCAAACAGGCTTGGTGGATCCCTTTGGCGGAGCGCGAGATTTAAAACGAGGGAGCATCCGATGCGTGGGGAAACCGGAGAAGCGATTCCGTGAAGACGCTCTGCGCATTATGCGAGCCGTTCGCTTTGCCGGTCAGTTGGGCTTTCGGGTTGACGCGGAAACGGAGCGGGCCCTTTACCAGTGCTGTTCCCTGCTGGATAAGATTGCCGCGGAACGGATGCGAATGGAGCTGGACAAGCTGCTGTGCGGGTTGGCCGCGGAAAAATCCCTGAGAGACTATCGGGAAATCATCGCCCATTTTATTCCGGAAATCCGTCCGATGTTCGGGTTGGATCAGAAAAACCGCCATCATATCTACACGGTATGGGAGCATACCTTGCGCGCGGTTTCCCAGATACCGGACAAACCGCTGCTCCGTCTCTGCGCCTTTTTCCACGACATCGGAAAACCCGGCAGTATGACAGTTGACGAGGACGGCTGCGGCCATTTTTACCAGCATGAAATTCTGAGTGAAGGACTGGCTGGACAGGCCATGAAGCGGCTGAAATACGATAATGATACGCGAGAAACCGTACTGGCCGTTATCCGCAGCCACAGCGTCGTTTTCCGCCCGGACAGCAAACAGGCCCGCAGGCTTCTCGGAAAGCTGGGAGAGGAGCGGCTGCGCCTCCTTATCGAACTGGAACTGGCGGATGTAAAAAGTCAGAATCCCCTTTATCGGGAAGAACGGGTGGCGAATATTGCAGCCTTTCGTGAAAAAATGGAAGAAGTCCTGGCCGAAGAGCAGTGCTTTTCTCTTCGCCATCTGGCAATCAACGGGAGGGATCTGCTTTGCCTGGGGATTCCCCAGGGTCCGGAGATCGGCCGGATATTGAACGCTCTTTTGGAACAGGTTGTGGAAGAAACGCTTCCCAATGAACCGGACGCGCTGAAAGAAGCCGCCCGAAAGGTGTAAACGCGCGAGGGGCGATTTTCTTTATCGCGCATACTGTAAATGAGAAAGGAATGATGACAAAATGAAATCAAAACTTTACAGCAGGGACATCCTTTTCATTCTCATGGCGAGTTTTTTCTATTTTGCCAGTCCTATGCTGGTAACGCCGCTGATTACCGGTTTTTCAGGGAGCCTTGGCGCCAGCGCCGCGCTGATGGGAACCATCGGAGGTCTGATGAATCTGTGCGCGCTGTTTTGCCGCCCTTTTGTCGGAAATCTGGCAGACAGGCTCAGCAAATATAAAGTATCTTTTGCCGGCGGATTATTACAGATGATTGCCTGTCTTGGCTACATCTTCGCCGTTAGTCCCGCTATGATCGTAGCCGCCAGAATCGTCAACGGCGTAGGATTTGCCTGCTGCTCCGTCTGCATGTCTACCTGGATGTCCAATATGCTGCCCAAAGAAAAAATCGGGTCCGGTATGGGGCTTTACGGAACCATGAACGCTCTGGCGATGGCCGCCGCTCCCGCCATAGGCATCCGCGTTTATCAGACCATCGGACACAGGGCAGCTTTTGTCCTGGCAATGATTTTCGCGCTGCTGACCGCTGTGATTATCCAGTTTGTAAAAGACAAGGGACTTCCCGTGGAACAAGGATCGCGGGAAAAAAGCTCTTCTTCCCGGAGTCTGCAGATCTGTGACCGCAAGGTGATTCCCATCGCGTTGATTATCACGCTGTTCTCCATTCCCTACTGCGCGACCCAGTCCTTTCTTGTGACCTACACCGAAACGCGGCAGATCAACGTGGCAGTCAGCTGGTTCTTTCCCCTCTACGCCATCGCGCTGCTGGTTCTGCGTCTGTCGCTCAAAAGTCTGTTCGACCGGCTTCCCTTTAAAGTGTTTCTTCTTGCCGGATCCGCCTGCGCGGCGGCGGGAATTCTTTTCCTGGCGTTTATGCGCAATAATCTGGAGATGCTTTTGGCAGCAATCTTTATGGCCGGCGGTTACGGCATCATGTGTTCCGTCTGCCAGTCCACCGCCATCCTTCTTGCCGGAGAAGCCAGACGGGGCCTTGCCAACAGCACCTACTACATTGGCCTGGATCTGGGAATGGCCCTCGGACCGGTGATTGGCGGATTTCTCATGGGAAGCATGGACGTCCACTGGTTTTACCCGGTTCTGCTTGTCACCGTTCCCGCCGCCATTCTTGTCTGCTGGCTCAGCAATCTGAAGAAGCTCCGAGGGCGTGCTTAAGAGTCTTTTTTCTTTCGGGGCGGCGCTACGGCGATAAAAATTGCCACAAACATAAGGATACAGCCGATAATCATCCGTCCGCTGAATACCTCTCCCGCCAAAGCGATCGCGAAAAATGTACCAAAGACCGTTTCCGAAGAAAGAAGAATCGCTACATAGTTAGGCGGAGCGATGCTCTGGCACCGGTTCTGTAAGAGAAACGCGAAGGTAGAATTAAAGGAAATCAGATAAATAAGACCCGCTAACGGAACAAGACCTATGTCGACAAGACTTTCCGGTTCCCCGAATATCAGAGCGGTCAGCACGGAAAAGACCGCGGCTGAGGCGATTTCAACAAAGGTAAACAGATTCGCGTCCATGTTTTTCATAAAAACGCCCAGCAGGATCACCTCGATTGAAAAGGCCACCGCGAAAAGGAAGGTCAGGAAGTCTCCCCATCCGATGGTCAGGTCATCTTTTAAGGTAAGCAGGGAAATTCCCAGCAGGGCGATCACCGCCGCGGCAATAATCTTCTTGGGAGGACGGATCCTCAGAATCAGCCAGGAAAGCAGCGGCACCATAACCGTATACAGGGAAATGATAAAGCTTTGTTTTCCCGGCGTCGTATACTGGAGACCAATGGTCTGTAACGTATTTCCCAGAAATACCAGGAATCCTACAAGGGACCCTCCAAGAATCATTTTCACATTCATCAGTCGGAATTTTTTCACGCAGAAGCAGGCCATCAGAATCGTCGCGCCTACATAGCGGTATGCGGTGATATTCAGCGGCTCCATTCCCTGAAGAGCGAATTTTCCCGCTACAAAGCCGCCTCCCCAGAACAACGCGACAAAGAGCAGACCGATATTAGCCATAATGACCGTTTTCCTCTGTTTTCTTTCCTGATCAATATCCACTGTTCCTTTCGCCGGCGTACCGCGGTTCTGTTCATCTGTCATAATCCGCCCTCCTTCCTGCCGCAGTCAGACTGCTTTTATTTTATCGCATTTTCAGGAAGCGGACAATATCCATTTCCGGTATTCTCAGGGGAAGCAGACGGAAATGGAATTCCTTCCGGTTCGGGAAGGCACAGCGGAAAAGCTGAATTGTATCCCAGCTACTGCAGAACGGCTTTGTGGATACAAAACTTTCCCGTTTGCGGAATCAGACTTTATAAAAATTTTGGATTTCGCTCTATTCTCGTAAAATCAATCTCTCAATCCCATAACTTTTGTATCCACCAGCCTATTTTCAAGCGCGCAGGATACAAAGCCCGTCTCCACTCCACCGCCAGCGCCCGCGTCCTTAATGCCTGTGATGATTCCGACCCTTCATGTGTCCGTGCCCATGCCCATAGCTTTCTTCCTGATAGTCCGGATTCTGTCCGCCCTGATTTTCGGAAAGGGCGCGGATCCTGTCCCGGATTTCCCTCATGGTCATTTCCCGTACCTCCTCCAGGGTGACGGACGGGTCCAGTTCGTTCAGCGCCAGAAACGCCTGATATTTGCCGAAGGAAACGCCGGCCGCATGGGCGTGTTCCCGCTGTTTTACGCTTCCGGAGTGACAATATACGTTTTCATGTTCCGACGCGCACGACTCCATATCCCGCCGGATTTCCGCGCACTGCCTTTCATTTTCTCCAGCCAGAGTCAAAGACAGTTCTTCCTCTTCCTTCAGGCAGGCTTTGATACTCTCATCCTCCAGGATCCGATCCAGCGCCTCCTGATAATTCAAATGTCGGATATCCAGCGATTCCGCGAGCTCCCGCCCGTCCCGGTTGTACCCTTTTACTTCAATAGCCCGATCAAATCGGTTCACCTCTATCTCCAGAGATGGATTTACATCGACGCTGATAAAGGCCGTGGGGGTGAAATACAGATAGTGCCCTCCTGCCAGGAAAGCACATACAAAGCAGGCCGCGGCGGCAAGCATACTCCACCTGCGCAGAAGCTTTCTTTTTTCTTTTTTTTCTGCCATCCGATCGAAAACATACTGTCGGGTATTGGCTTTCAGGTGTTCTTCCGCGTGAATCGAATCCAGAGCGGCTTTTACTTTATTCTTCAATCTCCATCCCCCCTTCCAGCTTTTCTTTCAGCAGTTTGCGCGCCCTCGTCAGGAGCGTATATACAGAATTGACATTCTTTTTAAGAATCTGCCCGATTTCCGCCGCCGTATAGCCTTCATAATAGTGAAGGTACACGACATTTTTGTATTTTGGCGGAAGATCAAGTACCGCTTCCAGCACCTCCCTATGCTCCTCATCAAGTTCTCCCGGCTGTTCTGCCAATACGTCTAACGATACCGTCCGGCTGCGGAATACACTTTTGAGCAAGTCCCGGCAGGCATTGATCGTTACTCGGATCATCCAGGCTTTCTCGTGCTCGCCGCTTTGAAAGGCACGCGGAAAAAGGGCATATTTCAGAAAAACCGTCTGAAATATGTCCTCTGTATCCGACTCGTTCTTCAGATGTACCATGCAAATCCGCCGAACCGTATCGGCGTATCGCTCAATGGCCTGATTGACTTCCTCTTCGCTTCGCATTCTCCGCTCACCTTCTGATGATCTTTGTTTTTATCTGCGCCAGCAGGAATGGCTTCCGTGTCCATGACCGCACCACTGTCCGTATCCGCCCGCGCATCTGTGGCTTCCGTAATAATCACAAACCCCGTCATCGTTGGCATCCCGGCAGTATCTCTGATTCCCGGACAACGCGTCTGTCTGAACCGTCCCGTGATTGCTATGGTAATGACCTGCCGCGAAGACTGTCGCGGTTCCCAATCCAAGAATCAGCGCCACCGCTAAAATTCCAACCGTTAATTTTCTCATAATGCCTTCCTCCTCTTCCCTTAATTATAGGCTTTCATAAATAATACGATTCACATCCGGAAAATCATTCATATATTAAAATTTTTTTGTTTTTTCTATCCGCCCGTTATCCGTCCCGTACTACAAAAAAAGTATGGACAATCGCCGGGAATGCGTTTATAATAATTATTAGCGACATGTCCCGTTGGTCAAGTGGTTAAGACGCCGCCCTCTCACGGCGGCAACAGGGGTTCGACTCCCCTACGGGATACCAACAGCCCTGAAATTTCAACGTTTCAGGGTTTTCTTTTTTCCTGTGAAATATGAATTATCACTTTTTTATCCATTTCCCCCCGCAAAGGCGTCCGTCACACCGGCCGCACCGCAAATTCTCATTGCTGCACGAAAAAAAACGTTCCGGATGCCGATGATAAGTCAGTTCCCATTGTACCAGCACCGCCAGCGCCGGCAAGGCAAGGCTCCATCCGTAAAGCCCTCCGATAAACAGCAGCGGCGTACACATCATCATGGAATCCCAATTAAAAATACGGCAGGTGGTACAGCACCTGGTATGCATCATCAATCGGAACGGACAGAAATACAGGACGCAAATCATATCGGAAAGAAAATAAAACAGCGTCAGCAGCATGAGTTCCGGCACTCCGATGATCCCTTGCCTGTAAAGTACGAAAAAAATCAGATTAAACCCGATCCATACAGCCGCGACAAACAGAGCGTAACCGTCCGCGCGTCTTTTGCTGTCCTTTAGACGCTGAGCGGAACAGTCCGCCGCGCGGTAACGACCGGCAAACAGCTTTTGCGCTCCCAGGCTGAGCCTTCCGGAAGGGAAAAACTTTTTCAGGATATCCAGAAACACGCCTGCCCATAAAAGCAGGCGGAAAATGCGTCCCTGCCATGCTTCATTTCCCGGTTCCATCCACTCCTGCCGCGCCGTGTAACAGAGCACGCCTGCCAAAAACAGCAGAAAGCGAGCAAGCAGCTGTTTGCGATAATAAGATCTCATTTTCGTTTCTCCTTACTCGATCCTATCGCATTCCATCTGTTTTTTCAACCGTTTCCAGACAGTCTGGTATAAAATAACCGCCGCGATGGAAGCTGTAACTTCCGCGATGGGAAAGGTAATCCAGACGCCGATCAGTCCAAGGCCGGCCCGTACCAGGAGAAACGCCAGCGGCGGTATAATCATCATCTGCCGCAGAAGAGATATAATCAAAGAATGTCCGCCCATACCCAGGGCTTCAAAAGCGCCGGCGATAATCACGCCCAGCGCGGAAAAGATAAATCCCACGCATATAATGCGGAAGGCCTGCACACCCATCTCCAGCATTTCTTCCGTCCCTCCGAACATCAGCAGAATCCACTTTCCGCCTGCCAAAAACAATATGGTTCCCACCGCCATAATCGCTGCCGTCACGGCAATGGAGCAGTGGAGGGTATGCTGCATCCGCTTGTAATTTCGGGCACCGTAGTTATAACTGATAATCGGCCGCATCCCCTGAATCAGACCGTTGGACGGCATGTAGACAAAGGTCTGCAGCTTGAAATAAATGCCGAAAACCGCCACCGCCAGCTGAGAGAGCCCCGCCAGGATTCCATTCAGCAGCCCCACGAGAATCGACGGCATTGACATGATCATCCCCGACGGGATTGCGACCCCATACAGACGTTTTACCATTGATCCGTTCCAGCGGAACCCTTTCAGACGGATATGGACGCCGCAGTCCCGCTTTACATACAGCGCAATCGCCAGGAAGCAGGCGCAGCACTGTCCGATTACCGTCGCAATAGCCGCTCCCTTTACTCCCAGAGCCGGCGCTCCCAGCAGTCCGAAAATCAGAATCGGATCCAGAATAATATTGACCACCGCGCCTACAATCTGCATGATCATCGGCATCAGCATCCGGCCGGTGGCCTGGAAGATTTTCTCAATCAGAATATGAACCAGGCTGGCTCCCGACAAACAGATGACAACGTAACTGTAGTCGCATCCCATTTCCAGTATATCCGCTGAATTCGTAAACAGCCCCACAAACCAGCGGGAGCCGAACAGTCCCAGAATGACAAAAAACAGGATGTGAAAAAAGGTAAGTACCAGTCCATGGGAAGCGGCTTCGTCCACCTCTCTCTGATTTTTTTCGCCCATGCTCCTGGCAATGCTGGCGTTCACCCCCACGCCTGTTCCTACCGCCACGGCAAGAACCAGGTTCTGCAGCGGAAAAACCAGGGAAACCGCGGTCAGCGCCTCCTGGCTCAGCCTGCCCACAAACAGACTGTCCACAATATTATATAAAGACTGAATCAGCATGGAAACCATCGCCGGAACAGACATGGACATCAAAAGCGGCATGATCGGCTTTGTTCCCATAGGATTTTCTTGGATCCGTTCGCTCTGTGACATAAAATTCCTCCTCATCTTTTTGGGAAGCCCGATCCCGCTGACCGGCCTCCCACATGAAAAAAAGCTACAGACTTCCTGTTTATGCTCAGAAACAGGAAAATCTATAGCCTTTTCAAGCTGTTTTATCGTAGCACAGGCAGAAGGCAGTGTCAATATAAAAAACGGAAAAGTTCCCTGCCTGTTGGAGCCAGGCGCATTGTATCCTCTATGGTCGAAAATAGGCCGTTGGATACAAAAGTTGTGGGTTTGAAAGCCTGCTTTTTCAAAAATCGGTCGAAATCAGAGGTTTCTCAAAAAAGCGTTTCCGCAAACCGGAAAGTTTTGTATCCACAAGGCCGTTTTGAAAGGCAGAGGATACAATTCCAGGAACCACAACTTCCGCTTCCTTCCCGATCGCTTCGGAAAACAACCTCTTGACAAAAAGACAGGTACCTTACTATAATAAATAACAGAGGCAAATAATAAGGTGCCTTATTAAAAGAAAGGAGTCACTGTCTTGAATTTTACAGATCGGGAAATTGTTTCTCTCTTTTTTAACGTAGCCAGGCTCAGCCGGAATATCCCCGGTACCAAAGGAAACGATCTGCTTCCTTTTATCGGACAATACCGCTGTCTCCTGCTGCTGGAAAATTCCGGCCCCATGAACCAAAAAGGACTCGCGGACGCGCTGCAAATCCGCCCGGCTTCTCTCGGAGAACTGCTGGTCAAACTGGAGGAAAAGGGACTCATCCGGCGCACGCCCTCGGAAAAGGATCGGCGCAGCCTGATTGTCTCTCTGACCGATAGCGGCAACGAACAGCTGCGGGGCTTTCACCGGCAGAGAGAACAGGCGTACTGCGATATGCTGACGGCTCTGTCCACAGAGGAAAAGGAGCAGTTTTATCAGATTCTCTCTAAAATTCAGGACTATTATCTGCAAAAGGAACAACATGACTGACAACATTGGGATTACAAAGAAAAAAAGAACACTTATTTTTATCAATATTCTGCTGACCTGCATCGCGTCTTCCATGCTCTCCACAGCGCTGACCACGGCGCTGCCGCCGATTGTGCAGGATTTTCACATCAGCGTTACCACCGGCCAGTGGCTGACCAGCGGCTTTTCTCTGGCAATGGGGATTATGATGCCCCTTACCGCATTCCTGATTACACGCTTCCCGACCCGCCGGCTTTATCTGACGGCAATCATCGTATTTATCGCGGGGCTGGCGATGTGTGTAATCGCGCCTAATTTTCTCTTTATGATGACCGGACGGGTTCTTCAGGCCTGTGGAAACGGGATTCTCTCGTCCATGGCTCAGGTTATTCTTTTGACCATTTATCCGGCGGAGCAGCAGGGAAGCATTATGGGCTGGTACGGGCTTTCCGTGGGCGCCGCTCCGGTTGTTGCCCCTACCCTCGCGGGGATTCTGGTGGATTCCATGGGCTGGCAGATGATCTTCTACATCGCCATTGGAATTATGCTGATTTCCCTGTTTTTCGCTGTCGCCGTGTTCGGAAATGTGCTGGAAACCACGGAGAAAAAATTCGATATCCACTCTTTTATTCTGAGCGCCTTTGCCTTTGGCGGCATTACTCTGGGAGTCGGAAATATTGGAACCTATCCCTTTGTAAGCCTTCCGGTGCTACTGCCTCTTGCCATCGGATGCACAGCTTCTCTGCTGTTTATCCGCAGGCAGTTTTCTTCCGCGGAACCTTTCCTGGATCTCCGGATCATCCGTTACAGGGAATTTGCTCTCAGCCTTATCGGAAGCATGCTCCTTTATTTTGTAATGATGGGGTCTTCCATTATTATGCCTCTGTACGTACAGTCCATCATGGGGTATTCGGCGACCATCTCCGGCCTGGTTACGCTTCCCGGCTCTCTCTGCATGGCCATTGTCAGCCCCTTTGCGGGAAAAATCTATGATCGACTGGGTATGAAAGTCCTTTTTGTCGCCGGTTCTCTGTTCATGCTGGCAAGTAATATCGGTATGATCTTCATCACAACCCAGACCTCTATCTGGCTGGCTTCTTTGTTCAACGCCGTGCGCTGCGTCGCCATCGGCTGTCTGATGATGCCCCTTGTAACCTGGGGAATCAACGGCGTCAGCAAAGTCCAGAGCGGACTGACCGCCCACGGAACCGCACTGCTGACCTCCCTGCGGACCATTGCCGGAGCCATCGGAACCGCGATTTTCGTAGCCATTATGACCTGGATGTCGGAAACCAGCGCGGATACCTACGGGGAGGAAGCCGCTATGCACGGTTTGAATGTCACCTTTCTCGCCATGTCGCTCTCCACACTGGCGCTGGTGATCATCGCGGTCTTCTTTGTGCCGAAAAAAGATCGGTAAAACGGAAAACGCCGCGCTCTCCCATAGGAGAAACGCGGCGTTTTCCATTCCGATTATGTTTTATGAAAGCAAGTGAAGCCTGTCACTTGTACTCTCCGTAATGTTTGTATTTATAGTAATAATACCTGCTGTTATCCCGCTTAACTTTATTGAGAACCGCCCCCAGAATCTTGCAGTTTGCCATTTCCAGCTGCTTTTTCACGTTAACGGCCAGACGGTGGCTGGTCGCGTTAGCTTCAATTACCAGCACCGCTCCGTCACAGTAAGGAGCCATGACCGCCGCGTCGATTACCGAACCGAGAGGCGGTGAATCGATAATTACGGTATCATAGCTCTCGCGAAGCTTATCTATCAGCTCGGCGAACAGAGTCCCGCTCAGCAGCTCCGTGGGATTCGGGGACAGCGGCCCGGTCAGGATAACGTCAAAGTTCGGGATATTCGTGGAAAATAAAATATCGCTGATCTGAGCCTGCTTTGACAGATAATGAGACAGCCCTCCCACCTTTTTATCCGCTGCCTGCGCCTTATATCTGCCGAGCATCACCGACTTGCGAAGATCCGCGTCCACCAGGACGACTTTCTTATTGTTTTCCGCGATGGAGCGCGCCAGTTCAAACGTAATCGTAGATTTCCCCTCATTCGGCGTACAGCTGGTAAAAAGCAGCACTTTCAAATCCGCACCGCAGAACTGCAGGTTTGTCCGCAAAGAATTAAAGGCTTCCCGCCGGCCATAATCCATCTCTTCCAGATTATTAAAAATGATTTGATTCGCCATTTATTTCCCACCTTTCTTCTTAAACCTGCGGGTTCCTTCCTTCTTCCCGCTTTCAAGGGGAATTGCCGCCAGGGTGTTCAAATCCAGATACCGCTCGATATCATCCTGATCCTTGATGCTGTCATTGAGAATATACAATACGATTACGACCAGCGCGGAAAGGAACGCTCCCAGGAGGAACGCAATCGCGATATTCTTAGTTTTCTCAGGTTTTATCGGCTCATCCGGAAGATGGGCCGTTTCAAACACGGACGGCTCGTCCGTATCCATGATTTTTGAAATCTGTTTTTTGGCTACATTTGAAAATTCATTGGCCACTTCTGTGGTCAGCGCCGCGTCCGTATTCCGGATACTGATGTTGAGGATCCGGGTGTCCGCCGGGTTGGTTACCGTCAGCATCCCCAGCATTTCCTCATATTCCATGTCCATATCCAGATTATCGATAACTTCCTCTACCACCGCCCGGCTCTGGATCATTTCCACATAGTCCAGGGCCAGGGAAGAGCCTGCCTGAATATCAGCCAGCGACGTAATCGACGTGGACTGAGTCAGAATATAAAGCTTGGAAGTAGACTCATACACCGGATTGGCAATAAAAAAGCTGTACACTCCGGCGCCCGCGGCAAATACCATTGCAGTCAGCAAAATGATCAGAAACCGCTTTTTCAGCACATAAAATATGTCCCTCAAATCGATTTCAATTTCTTCTCTCTGTTGGTTCATTGTTCTAGTTCTCCTTATATATATTTATTTTGTGCCATTTGGATCACATTCGTCTGTACAATGCGTTTTACCGCCTCTTCTGTACCGCAGGAAAGCAGTTTGTCCACGGCCGCCTGCATGACCGGCGTTCGTGTCTCACAGTTATGACAGTCGCTCGCGACAAAATGAATCAGATCGTTTTCAAAAAGCTTCAGACACCAGGAAGTCCGCTTGTCAAACCGCCCGCCCAGAAAACTCCGTGCGTTTATCTGGACATACACTCCGTTTTCCACCAGTTCCCGCACCCGCTCCAGCTCTTTTTGCAGTGCCTGGTAACGTTCCGTATGCGCCAGAATGGGCCGATAGCCCGCGGTAACAAAAGTGCGCAGTCCGTTGTAAATTTCCTGGTATTCCGCCTCGGTCGAAAATTCGATCAGGACATAGTCGGTGCCTCCCAAAGTCGCGGCTTTTCCTGCCTGCAGATCTTCCAGAACTCCCGGGGTATAGTAAAGTTCATTGCCCATAAAAATTTTCATATCCGGGCGCAGAGTTCGCAGGCGCTCCCGCACTTGCCTGCATACGGTCTCCGCCTCTTTTCTGTTATAGTCCGGATTCCATTTCCCGTAATGAGGCGTCGCGATTAACACGCGGATACCCTCCTGCCAGGCCTGCTCCAGCATTTTCAAGGTTTCTTCCATACTGCCGGAACCATCATCCACTCCCGGAAGAATATGGGTATGAATATCCATGTATCTCCATTTTCTGCTCAATCTGCCACCTCGCTTTGTATGTTTTTTTTCTTATTGCTCAATATTGCCATTCCGATAACGGAAAGGAGTGCCAGGCAAAATCCATTGACCCAGAGAACAATCGCCGGGCTTTTGAAAAAGGATTCAGCAAAAGCCGCATAAGCCGGAAACGTGTCCGGAATATCATAGTGAACGCCAAACCGCAGGACAAATCCGCCAATCCCGCTGACAAAGGCGGCGGCCAGAAGGCTGCTCATTACATAGCATCCTCCCGCGCGATACTCTTCATGCATTCGGAGCAGCAAAAAAATCAAGAATGCTCCCAGCAGAACGCTGACCGGTATCACAAACTTCATCCAGGATAGCAATGTCTCCTTATATCCGGAAAGGATCTCCGCGAAAGGGAAGGTGGTGTAGTTCTCATACCATCCCGCCGCGCCGGCCGCGATTTCGTTCGCAGCCTCTTCCATCCGCTCATTTTCACCTGCCTGATTGGCTTTCAGATACGCGCCAATGCTGCCGCGGATACGATTTTCCAACGATTGCAGCTCCTGTGTCCGCTCCGATTCCTCTCCACCGATCGATGCCTCCAGTGCTTTTTCAAAAGTGTTCCGCTCAACACTGCCGCTGAGAAGTTCCTCCGGCAGACCATGCTCCCGCGCCTGCTCCTTCAATGCCGTTTGAAAGCTTTCGTAACTTTTCTCAATGTAATTGCTGTTTTCCAGGCTGACCCGCAAATGGCTCTCGCTGAAAATTCCCGCGGCCGCAATACTCACGAGCACTGCCAGCATACACAAAAGCAAAAGGAAGGCAAAGGCGGCGCTGATCCCCGCCCGGATTCTGTTCTCACTGCTCGCTTTCATTCACATCCTCCTTCAGCACCGGTCCGCTGATTTTCTCCGCTGCCGCAAAATACCGCTGCGTTTTTTCCTGCAGCGTACCTCCAAACGGATAGCAGGTGTATAAAATCAATTCCTCATTTGGATGCCGCAGCTCCTTTTTCCCGATTGCGGAAGCATTCGCTACAACCAGATCGGTCACCTGGTAGGAGAACTCCCCGTAGGAGGTTCTCACCTGAATCACGTCCCCTTGCCGAATCTCCTGCAGCGGCTTAAAATAGCCGATATCATGCGCTCCCACCAGAATCGGCTTCCCTTCTCCGGGAAGCCCGCTGCCGATATACTGTCCGGCGCCTTTTTCCAAAATTTCCTCTGAATCCCCGTAATACAAAGGGGCGGACAGGCCAATGCGCTCACAGAGGATCCGTCCGTAACATCTGCCGATGGAAGGGAGATCCGCTTCGCTCTTTTTCAGCTCTCCCTCCCGCGGCCGCGCTTCCTGCCGGCTGTAATCCTGAACCGGAGCCCCCTGTTCAACTCCCATCTGCAATTTCATGGAAACCATGCTTCGGAGTCCTTTTCCCGCTATCACATAGAATGCCCCCGCAAGGAGAACGAAAAAAATCGCGAGGGCAATAAAGCGGGTGACCCGGTTTCCCGCGTTATGATTCATGATCCCGAGCGAAGAGTTTGAATTTCCAGGCCATGACCAGTCCTACGGGCAGGATCAGAAGCAGCAGACAGCAGACGGGGACTGCCGCCGTTCCGAAGGACACGCCGGTATCTTTTACCGGAAGCTTCGCTTTGAGGATCGCCTGTCCGCCCGCTCCTGTCACCTGCAACGTGGATCGGGACTCTTCCACCTTTACACTGGCAGCTCCTGCCTTTTCTTTCTTTGTTTTTTGGGAAGCGCCTTTCTGCGGGCGATTCAGTACACTGTTACTGTCTCCGCCGGTGCCGGCGGCGGCTCCCCCTATCGGCGTCAGATAGCCGTCCAGCACGCCCCCTTCTATATTGGAATACATCAGAGAAGCTGCCCGGTTTGCCTGATCCTGTGTCAGATCCACATCATCCCGGCTCAGATACGCCCGCAGCTGCCCCATTGCCGCCGCAGTCGCGACATAACGTTTCCCCTGGTATTGAAATGTGCCGGAAGCTTTGCTGATCAGTCCCGCTTCCGGACCGTTGATGCTCCCGGCATACACAGATGACGCGGAAAACAGCAGTCCGAACAGCAGCGCAACACTTACCATCACTGATTTTCTCATATTCTTGCCTTTCCTCCTCTTTGCCTCCCGTACCGCGGAAGCCTCTGAAATTCTGGAAACAGAACGCTCCGGTTCCGCAGTGTCCTGTTTCCGGAACTCCCTTTTCTCAGAAAACAGAACTAGCCGCGTAACATTACGCGGCTGGACTGTTTTCCGTTCTTTGTTGTTATCTGTAAGCTTTTACTTCTACCTTGTATTTGCTGATGTAGGACGGATCGAAGCTTACGGTGTATTTACTCGCGCTTACGCTTCTCAGTGTCGCGTTTACCGTCGTGCCTCTGGCAGCTGCCGTCACTTCAATGGTGTCTCCGTTTTTCACTAAAGTAACGCCCTTGGTATCCGATCCGGCTTTCAGCGTGTTATTCTGCATTGTCAGCGAAATCTGTTCACCGGTTCCGTCCGCCATCTGGAAGAGGGTCAGGCTATATCCGTTTCCTTCCATCACAAAGCTCTTGCCCGGCACATAATACCAGTTGGTACGCATCACATCATCGGAGAATTTGATGGTGACTTTGTTGCCGGATTTGGCGAAGATGTAGTCATTTCCGGAGTTGTAGTTAAAGGACGCTTTCGGGAAGTTGTCCCGTACGCTCATCGCGTTGGACCAGTCAAATCCGGCGTTTCCATTCCCGAACAGGTTGTCAATGTCCGCGGGTTTCAGGGTGATCGCGGCAGGCTTGCCCTCTCTTACCGCGGAAATACGATAGGAACTGTACTTGCTTTCATCCAGCGTGTAAGTTCCGTTGGAAGCAGTCAGGATATCGTAGACCGTCACTCTGTAAGAAGCGGTTTTCTTCGCTCCATATTTGGCAGTGGCGGTGATCGTCGCGGTTCCCGGAGCAACCGCGGTTACGGTGCCTGACGCGTTCACTGTCGCGACTGCCTTATTGCTGCTGGTGTAAGTAACCGCCTTGCTGTACGGATTGGACGGGCTGATGGTCAGCGCGTTTGTCGTAGTAGTTCCCCGTTTCATCTCTTTGGAAGCGGCCGCGAATTTCATTCCTGTAATAGACTGTCTTACGGTTACCCGGCACTTATCTCTGTACTTTTTATTTTCCTTTGAATAAGCGGTAATGGTAACGGTTCCTTTTTTCTTCGGAGTAATCACGCCCTTGCTGCTTACTGTGGCGATACTGCGGTTGCTGGATTTGTAGCGCACGCCTTTGTTGTAAACGCCTTTCGGTCCAACCGTCGCCTTTACTGTTTTTTTCACGCCAGTATAAGCAGTCGCCCTGGACGCAATAGTTACTCTTGGCGTCATTTTCTTAACGCGGATGGTGATCGTTTTCTTTACCTTCTTGTTTCTTTTGGAAGTTGCCGTAATCCGCACTTTTCCGGTCCGCTTTCCGGTTACAACGCCGTTTTTGGAAACTCTGGCAATGTTCGGATTGCTGGATTTCCATCTGACTGCCTTGCTGGCGTTCTTCGGGCGGACGGATTTTACGGACACCCGTACCTTTCCCTTGACATCCACTCTTTTCGAGGTGGTCTTGAGGTAGATCTTCTTTGGCTTTGGCGCTTTTTTACTTGCCGCGCTGACGCTTTCCGCGGAAAGCCCCAGCCCGATAACCGAGAAGGCCATGGCCGCGGCGATTACAAGTGCCATCCATTTTTTCCTTGTCTGTACCATTTTGCTTTTCCTCCTAATAAGATTTATTTATTACATAAAATTATGTAATCAGTTGGAATACCCGCTCTCCGCCTCGATCTGGCCGCTGACTTTTTTTACAAAGTCCGTCGGGTCGTAATTGTCCTGCCCGAAAAAGCGCTTGTGCAGTTTTTTGACGTTGCTTTCCAGGGTAATAGGGACGCCGTACCAGATGGAATTATGGGTCCATCCGCTGGTCTTATACGGCCAGCCTACGCTGTTTGTCAGGTCATAAGACGCGATGTCCATCAGCGTATCGGTCATGCGGTTGTAGCTCATATTGGTGGTCACTTCCTCCAGGGTATCATCCATAATATCCATCAGATCCCCGGCAGGCAGTGTCTTTGCCTTGTTCAGAGCCGCGGAAAGAATGATTTTCATCCGCTCGTTTCTCCGGTAATCGCCTCTGGCGGAATCTTTCCGGATTCTCGCGTAAAGAACCGCCTGGTCTCCGTTGATGGTCTGCTTTCCCGCGCTTTTTATCCGATTTTCCGCGGAAAGGCTGCCGTTCATGTAGGTCCGCTCGCTTTCCTGAATGTCCACTTCGATACCGTCTAAGCTGTCCACCAGATCCGCCACCGCTTTCCAGGTAAGGGCCATTCCCTCCCGGATGTTCAGATCCAGGTTCTGGTTCAGGGCTTTGATGCTCTGCTCCATGCCGCCGTAGGCGTAGGCGTGGTTGATCTTATCCAGGCCGTGTTCGTCGTCGATTTTCAGGTAGGTGTCCCGGTAAACGGAAAACATCTTTACTTCGTCCGTTTCCTTATTCATACTGAGAACAATAATCGCGTCACTGCGGTGTCCGGTTTCTGACTCCAGATCTTCCGCGTCAATCCCGAAAAGCACAACATTGCGGTAGTTCTGCAGCTGCTCGTCAACAACGGGATCGATTCCCAGTTCTTCATCTCCGTAAAGAACCTGCTGGGTCGGTTGGGTCTGTTTTTCCGCGTTCTTGTTCTCTTCGCTTCCGCTCATGCCGGTTACGATTACCACAGCAAGTACGACAGCCGCGGCGATAATCGCCAGAATGAGCAGCGCGGTGCTCATTTTAATTGGTTTCTTTTGCTTTCCCTGTTCGGATCGCATATTCTGCCTCCTTCTTTTTTGTAATAGAAAAAAGCGAGACCGGCCGGATTCGGTCAGTCTTCGCTTTTTGATTCGTTTTTCCGTTTTTTGCTCCGGTTTAAATACCCTGCTGCCACCGCAAGAAGGATTCCTGCCGTGACGCCCGCGGTATCAATCAGCATATCCCTCAGTTCGCAGCTTCTTCCCGGAACAAAGTACTGGTGAAATTCATCCAGCGCCGCGAACGCGGCGCCTGTCAGAAATGCCGCCGCGCATCGTTTTTTCTGCTTTTTCGCCAGAAATCCCGCCGCCAGAAACAGCAGAATTCCCAGGGCGCAGTATTCGATTCCGTGAGCGGTCTTTCTCACCCAAAAGTCCAGGTTCACAGCCGCCGCTTCCTGCCGCGCCTCCGGAAGGGTTTCGTATCCATCGATTAATATGCCGCAGAGCCAGCGGTCAATCTCGTAACTCATCTGCGCGGATTGCTCCACCGGCTTCGCGGACATACAGGAGATAAACACCAGCATACCTCCCAGAAGGATAAAAATCAGGTATTTCCGTTTTTTCATTTTAAAGTTAACAAATATTGCCCGTATTTGGTCATGGAGAGCGCCTCGCCTCTTTTGCGGATCTGTTCCAGACTGGCAAACCCTTCTTTCAAAGCGGCTTCCTCAATGCATCCGATGTACTGCCCGGATTTCTGCAGAGCTTTGATAATCTCCGCCGCTTCCAGGAGCGAGTCGGCGGTTCCCGCGTCCATCCAGGTCAGTCCCTTTTCAAAGGGGATGACCCGCAGCTGGCCCTGTTTAAGGTATTCCAGATTCACGTCTGTGATCTCCAGTTCGCCCCGAGCCGATGGTTCCAGGTTTTCCGCGATTTTCACTACCCGGTTGTCATAAAAATACAGTCCGGGAATAATGTAGTTGGATTTGGGCTGCGCCGGCTTTTCCTCAATGGAAATGGCTTTTCCCGTTTTGTCGAATTCCACGACGCCAAAGGGTCTCGGGTCTTGTACCCAGTATCCGAACACGGTCGCGCCTTCCTGTTGTTCCCAGGCGCTCTTCAGAATTTCCCCAAAATATGGGCAGTAAAAAATATTATCGCCCAGAAGCAGGCAGACGCTGTCGTCTCCGATAAACTCTTTTCCCACGAGAAAGGCGTCCGCGATTCCTCTGGGGACTTCCTGCACTTTATATTCAATATGAAGCCCGATTTCGCCGCCATCCCCCAAAAGGGAGGTAAACTCTTCCTCTTCCCCCGGCGGGACGATAATCAGAATGTCCCGGATGCCCGCCTGAATCAGTACGGTCAGAGGATAGTATAAAAGGGGTTTGTCATATATCGGCAGCAGCGGCTTGCATACCGGTTTTGTCATGGGGTAAAGACGAGTGCCTTTGCCTGCCGCTAAGATGATTCCTTTCATGTATGTAAGTCTCCTTTTGCTGAGATTGTTTCCATCGTATCTGCCATGCGCGGCTTTCGCGGACCTAATCATAGTCCGGAAAGAGCACATTTTGGGGCGCGAGCAGATGTGGGGAAAGCGGGGAAAATGAGAAAAGTGGGGCGGTGCACACCGCCGCAGCAAATTCCCGAATTGCGTATACCAAGTGTATACACACAAAACAAAAAACGGAAAGATTGCGTATAAAATTTACATTTTTTCCCTTACTTTCGTATGGATTTCTTACCCGCAAGGCTGAAACCCGTAGAATTTTCTACGTAATTTTCAGTTTTTCCGCTTAGGTGTATACCGCTCGATCTTCACTTTGAACTCTAAGTTTGCACTTAACTCTGCTTTCTTTCCGCCAACACGCGATTGCGTAGAGGTAGATTTTTTTCATGCCGTCCTGTTCCAATCTCTGATAATATTGTTTCTCTTCTATCTGATTCATCGCGGACGCACAGGCCGCGTCAAAGTTTCCCTGCTCTGCGTATTTGAGTTCCAGAACACAGCCTGCCTGTATCTTTTCTCGCTGTCTCCAGGAACCAACTGCGTATCTGCTGTTCAAATATTTTCTGTAGTTCTTTATTGGGAATGATCAGTTTGTGAACTTCTGTATCTGTCGGCTCCAGATCGGTCAGATAGCCGGTCATGTATAAAATCGTCCACAGATAGCGAATCTGCGTCAGAGCGTCAGCTGTCCCCAGATCTCCATAGGTCATTTCCTGGGCGATTTCTATCTCGATTGATCCTCCGGAGATCAAATCTTCTATCTGTGCCCGAACCGTCGCGGTGGACTGTTCCATCAGACTGCGCACGATGGCGTTGCCGCTACTGTTTGCCCAATAGGCTTTGGCGCTGATATCTTTATCCACCAGGTGATCCGCCATATAGCAAAGCACATCCCATGGGCAATAAACTTCCGCGTTCCCAAAACGATAGCCATCGTACCACTCTTTTACTTCCTGATAGCTATCTTCCATGCCATAATCGGCCAGAAGCTTCCTCACTTCCTGATCAGTAAAACCGAAGTATTCATCATACAAAGGATCTGAAATGGTATGCACTCGAAAATTGTTCAGTCCGGTAAAAATACTTCCTTTGGAAATACGCATGCAGCCGGTAAGAACCGCAAGATACAAGTTTTCATTTGTTTTAAGAGCCTGTTCAAAGATTCCGCGAACAAGGGTGACCATTTCATCATAGTAATGGAAGTTCCATGCTTTTTCCAAAGGCACATCGTATTCATCAATCAGCATGATTACTTTCCTGCCATAATGCTTGTACAGCAACTCGGAAAGGACCTTCAGGCTGTGATATAAATCCTTTGATTTGCCAATCTCCCCCATTAACATTTTTTCCAGGGGAATTTTATCATATTTTGTCAGTCTATCGCTCTCCATCAGCCATTGTAAACGACGCGCTTCTTCTGTAATGATGCTGCCCATCAATCCGCAGGCTGTCTCATAATCATTTGCCGCGGCACTTTTTAAGCTAATGGAAATCACAGGAAACTTTCCCATGTACTGTTCGCACAGTTCCGTCTCCTTTGTGATCTCCAGTCCGTCAAATTCGGATTTGCTGCCGCCGATTTCAAAAAAGGTTTTCAGCATATCCATGGTCAGAGTCTTGCCAAAGCGGCGCGGGCGGGTGAACAGTGTCACCAGACTGCGGTTCTGGAGCAGGTCTCTGATAATAGCCGTTTTGTCAATATAGTAAAAATTTTCATTCCGTATCTGGCGGAAATTCTCAAAGCCGACAGGAAGAAGTTTTCGATTCATAATCTCGGGCTCCTTTCGGGAGGAAGTCTGCCTGGCAGATCCATTTTATCTGACCTGGCTGATATTGTCTGAATCTTATCATAAAATTTGACTGCAGGCAAGGTTAAAACAAGGATCGCACAGTTTGACTGCCGAAATTATTCGTGTGGACCAGGAGTCCTGTATGTTCAATGTTTGCGTGTAATCGTAATGTTTCCCGTTATAATCAAGGGTGTAGTCTTCTTTTCTCGCAGGAGATCCCGTTCCCTTAATGATCAGCGTGCCATCGTGGGCCTGGCAGTTAACAATATTTATATAAGCGTTTATGTAAATATATGCGGGCACTTCCTGTGGTATCGCTATATTTGCATTTCTTCCCTTGAGTTCCGGTGAATTTCCTGCTCAATTGGCTGCAATTCTATTTTCGTACTACAAACACAAAATTGTACTCACAGTACGAAAATGTACTTGCCTTGTTGAATGGATTACAATGAGACTACCTTACTTCTCGGTTTATCGGGAATCGTCATTACCAGTTTTCCAGATTCGAGCAGCGGTTTCAGATAATGCTTCACAAAACTGATCCGGTTCGCCAGTCCTAAAAAACGCATCATCTCCCGCCTGGTTTTGGGCGTAGCGCAGAATTCCAACAACTTATTTTCATCATGTATGTTATCATGTACACTTGGTATCCATGAAGCATCTTCCTTTTCCCAATTCTTATTTTTTAGTGTCGCGTAGAGCATGAACTCGGACTGACGGTATACCGGTTCCGGCAGTCCCGCTTCTTCCATATCTCTATATACACGATCCACACCTTCTCCAAATTCTTTTACCATATCCTATTCGTTGAGCAACTCAACAATTTTGGGATTTCGTGAAAAATGAAACTCTCGAATATTGCTGATACGAACAAGCCCCGGAAGTATTCCCGGACTTTCCACAGTGAAAGGTCAATCGCCTTAATCCGGGCTGATTTTCTGTCCAGAATTTGCTTTTCTGGAGAAAATTGCAGTTTTTCAATTTTATTAGGTCAAACCCAACTGCACCTTCCTTCATAAATTTTTAAAAAGATACAATTCCTGTTTATTATGATACCCTAAATTCGGGTTTGCATCAATGGGGAGCTTTTTGTACTGTTGGTGAAGGTTTTAAGGAAAAAATGTTTGCTGCAAGTTTGAAAGTGAGTTGCTTTCTAATTTCAATTTGCTTTATCTTAAGCATGAAATCTATGATTCCCCCCTAAAATCAAACCTGTTTTTTCATCTTATCAAATAATTTCATACTTTCATCGATCATATTAAACTCAACAAATCTTCTACACCAGAAATAATCGCTTCTTTATTAGAGTATAGTATATCTCCAATTGCTAATAATCGGGCTGATTGCTCTACCCAACGGGAAAGCTTCGCTTTAATCGTTGGTCGACTGTCAGCATCACTGTTTTCTAGTTGGTTCAATAGTTCTTTTAAGTCGTCGAATTCTTCTCCTATCAAATCAATTTTTTCCTTAATATCGGCAATAAAGCCCATCAGTTCTAAATCAGCTTCCTTATTAGAAATAATAATTGGGGAATCATTACCATGTGTCTCATAATGATTAATGTTACCATCCCATTTTTCTACATTCATGTTTATCTTCATTATCAAACCTCGATTTGCTACAAACTTTTTAAAGGATTCAATTTCATCGGGCAAAGCAACTTCTGGCGGCCCATAAGTAATTCCGCATTTGCCACAAAGATCTTCTATATTGATTAATACAAATACCCCCTCATTATCCTGTGCCGGAATACCATAAAATGGAATCCCCCACGAATTAAGTGCTTCTAATGTCGCATAGGGCAATAGTGCCTGTTGCTTTTCTTTTTGAATTATAATGCATTCGGTAAAAAATTCCCTATCCGCAACACTCAATATGTAATGGCGAAGCCACTTAAAGCTTTCCCCACAGTCTGCATTATTACGCGACCAAATGTCCAATTGCAATCCATTATTGACTAACTGAATATATATTCTTGAACCGCAATATTCAAAGGAAAACCCAAATTGCCAAGCTGACCAATCTGATTTACATATTTGTGAGAAAGTAATTGTTAACAACTTCTGATATTCATACTCAGGAATCACTGCAGATATAAATTTGTATTTCAACGTAGACTTCTTAAGCGGAACATCACCTTTTTTTGTAACTATGTCATCCTCTGGAAGGAACATTGGGATAAAGATTTTCTTACAATTATTATTATCATAAAAAACAGAACATAACCCTCTTTGCACTAGATAATCGGTTAATAACTCCCTATATGGCGCATATTCTTTCAATGATTGAAGAAGTGGTACATACTCTTTTTTATAATCCATTATAGCTTTACTCTGTCCCAGGTTCTCATAAAAAAGATATAAATACTTCGCTATCCAGTTTGGATTTACTATTGAATATTCTTCGTCTTCAATTGCAATACAACTTCCACATGTATTTAACATAGATAGCAGTCTATCTTGATCAGCTCTATCTGTTAATCCATGCGATGCACATAAAACGGAATATTCTTCTTGTGAAAGCAACGCTTTTCCTCTAATACGATAGTGCTTTTCAACTTCCGTTTGAATTTCGATATATCGTGATTGACCAATAGGAACAATTTGATTCATCTGCTGTGAAAGTATTCTTTTTATTGCATCTATAATATCTGAGATTCTATTAATCCCTAGCGATGGATACTTACAGGAAATTTTGAAAAGACAATTATATAATTGTGGGTATTTTTCACAGTAATACTTAAAATTAATATTTAATCGTGGATTTTCATCTATTTTATTCGCGACCAAAATTATTTGAGAATTTGGAGCATATCTTTTCACCATTTCTAACCATATATCGGGCATCGTCTGAGCCCTTGAGTCCAAGACAATGATATAAATGGCATTATCTGTCAAAAGAAGTTTATTTATACCTCTATACTTATCTTGTCCTCCAAAATCCCAAAAATGAGCCACAAAGCTTTCATACCGATTATTTGTTTCATCCCAAACTTCTTTCAATTCTAACTGATAATCAATATTCACGCCTGGCGTTGTTTCTACCGTTTCTAAGGCAATATTGTCATCATCAGGATTCGGAAGATACAGCCGCTGAACCAAGGATGACTTTCCAACTGCTCCTGCCCCAAGTAAGACAACCTTAAAGTCCTTCAAACGAATGTATTTTACATCTTCTTTCTTTGTGTCTGCATCCGTACTGTAAAGATTTTTGAGATAAGTATATGATACTTGTGGGTCTTGGTGAAAAAGCAATTTTTCATCAAGACCCATACTTATATTTCCCCCCAATGATACCTGAAAGCTCTTATCGTCTCTATCGATTGAACGCTGATTCCGAACATACCGGGGTTTTAATTCTATGATGGCTTCTGGAATTCTACATATCCTTTCGTTTTTAACCTTGGGTAGATGGGAACCATCTAAAACGATAAATCTCATACTATTTGGCAAGACTATTCTTTCAGGCCAAAACGGAAATTCTGTACTATCAATATACAATTGTTCCAAACGAGACAAATGACTGATTAATTCTGGGAATCGGTTAAATTTTAAATTTGATAAAGAAAGTGATTTCAAGGAGTGTAAAGAAAAAATCCATGACGGAAGTTCTTTCATATCTGCTCCATCTAAATCAATTGCTTCCAAACTCAGCCAATCTTTTTCTGGATTTAACACTGGAAGCGAGATTATCCCGTTTGTATTTAATCTTAATTTTTTCAGGGAGGTCATTCCTCCAATTTCAGGAGGAAGCGTTTCTAGTTTATTTCCCGCTAAATCCAATGATTCTAAGGAGCAAAGTTCGCAAATTCTCCCTGGAACTCTTCTCAGTGCATTTCCATTCATATGTAAATGCACTAAATTCTTTAATTTTAGCAGACCTAAAGGAAAAATCGCTATCATATTAGAACTTAAATACAAGGTTTGTAAATGCGTTAATTCCCAGACTTCTTCAGGAATAGTCTCTGTCATTAAATTACAATTATTTATATATAATTGTATCACATGATTCTCATTATTAAGGTAGTATCCCACTTTAGTGTCGATCACCTCAAAGCTTTCTTCATAATCATGTCCTATTTTTTCAGCGATGATTTTAATTAATTCCAGATCTGTCAATACTGTCTCAGCATTCATATTCATTCCTTCGTTCTTATATCTTGATTATAATAAAGAACCCTAAGTTTTCGAGCTATATAGCCTATTCCCATACCCAACGCATATATTGCCACCACAGTAACGCATCCAATTGCCGCCAAAAGTAACAAGAAAAGAGTTCTTGGAGTATTATTCATAATTGTCTGCAAAAAAGGATTCAGATTCTGTATCCCATATGGAACAAAAAGAGCTAGCACCACAACTCCAAGCAATCCCTCTATCCACGTGCCTATCGTATCGCCCAAGCGCTTTTTTATCCACTTTCCCAACCTTAAATAGGAATGTTTACTTTTATCGTCCAAAACAGTATTGTTTTCTCTAAATTTAGGACACGGAGGTATCTTATCTTCATCATAACAATGATAGCTATTAATTTGTTCATGATATTCATTTGAACTGTTTTGAATTGTTCTAAAGAAAATAATTTGTGCCACTTCAATATGTGGATATATACAAATGTAACTATTTGTATTATTTTTTATTTGAAAGTGAATTGGTCCATTATGTCCACTTTGAATAACACTTGTTGATAATTCTATCGACAATCCTAATTGTGTATATGAAAACTTAGCACCTACCATTGCATACATATCCTGAGGAATTTTTATTGACTGCTCTGATGTGCATAAAATTACTTCATTAGGTTTAAGAACATATCCATTCTCAATATTTATATTGGGATAAATTTCTGATAACAGCACTTTCAAGTCCTCTTCTTTTGCTGCCATATCTATACGCCGCCTAAATTTTTTTATCCTGCTCTTTCTAATCTCATTGGATAATGTCACATGTATTCCACAACCCGATATCAGTTTTTCTACTGCCTCAGCATTAAGAAGTTTTCCATCAGCTTCTATTTTTAAAGAATCCTCTCTAGTATTCTTCTCATACATATACAAAATATCTGTATCACTCAATGGTCCTGGGATCTTATCTGGAGATGTCGGCTTTACTATAAGCCTTGGCATAATCACATCTTCTAATTTTTGACATATTTCATAAGTTTTGTCCGAACAAACAACTTCATCAAAAATACTGTGATTGGTCTCAAAACTATCAATTTCTTTTTTAGCGTGATTAAATCTTCGTTTGAAATTATTTGACTTTTCTTGTTTTGACTGAGATTTGTTGGCTCCTTTACATTTAGGCAACTTGGTTTGAAAGAATTCCTCTGATAGTTTACTCTTAAAGTTAAGAAAAATAAAGTACAATTTTTTATGAGGGAATGTTCCTCTTGTTCCTTCTGTTTCTTTTGTCAAATAATCCGCATCAGAAAAATCTTTATATATTTGTGTAACATTTCCCATGGATGCATGGATAATAAAGTTAGAATCACTATTAATTGCATTTTCTATGTCCTGTTTTCGATAAGCATAAATCGTGTCTTCATGATATTCAGCAGTTTGGAATGGTGTATCATAAATATACTTCTCATTTGTAATATCTTTGCTGTTTTCAACATAATGATACTGGATTCCTTCTGTTTCTCCAATCCGATGTTCATACGGCTTTGTTGTATAAGGTATAATACTTGAAAACGAATATAGCTTCATAAAATGTGCAACTGAAGTTTTCTTTCCTACATAAGATGGCCCTGCTAGTACAAATAACATTATAATACTCCTTGAAAGCTTTCGTCTAATTCATTTAATATGGCTACCCATATAACCGATCTCCCGAATCTCCAACACCTGGATAAACATATAAGTTGCTATCTAATTTATCTGAAACTCCTGCTGTTAAGACGGCATCCAACTTCCTAGATAAATTATTCATTCCTGTTGGAATAGCTAAAATAGCCGCACATAAAATCCTTTTAGGCTGATATTGTTTCACAATATCACAACAGAGACTAATAGTGCCTCCAGTTGCCAACATTGTATCCAAAAAAATAATTGTCTTATTGTGCGCATTTGCTGGAAACTTATACTTATCTAACTCTGCCTTGGCATCCGTATTTCTATGTGCCCAAATAAATCCTACACTCGACTCCGGTAAAATTTTTTGAAATCCACTTAACATTGAAACGCCTGCACGTAAAACAGGTACTAACACAACCTCTTCTTGAATGATTGAACACTTTTTGATTCCTAATGGCGTTTTTATGTCAAGAACTTTCGTTTCTAAAAATTTTGAGGCTTCTCCTGCAAGAAAAATAGAAATAGCTTCAACACACATATTGCAATCATATGTCCCGCTCGTTTCATCTCTAAATTTTGCTAAAAAATAATCAATCGCAGGGTTATTTACTGTTATAATTTTCATTTTTAAAATCACCTCCCCTTTTTTCCGATTTCTCATCTTGCTCTCTTACTCTATATATGAAATCTAAATAATAATCTATCATATTTCTTTCATACCAAACCCTATTCAAAAAAATTTTTTCTCATCACATTGCCAAAACATCCGCAATTCTCTTACTTGCCAATCCATCTCCATACGGGTTGCTGGCATATGCCATTGCATCATAAATAGCTTTATTATCAAGCAATTCTTTGAAATTCTTATAAATCACTGCTTCCTCCGTCCCAACTAGTTTCAATGTTCCAGCTACAATGCCTTCCGGTCGTTCGGTTGTATCTCGCATAACCAAAACAGGTTTTCCTAAAGAAGGTGCTTCTTCCTGAATTCCTCCACTATCCGTCAAAATCATAAAGCTTCTTGCTAAAAAATTGTGAAAATTCAACACATCCAACGGCTCTATAATATGAATCCGCTCACTGCCGCTCAATTCCATCTCTGCAATTTCTCGTACTTTGGAGTTCATATGAATCGGATAAATCGCTTTTACATCCTCATAGTCATCCAGAATTCGACGTATCGCCCGAAACATATGGTGCATGGGGTCTCCCAAATTCTCTCTTCTATGAGCAGTAATCATAATCAGTCTACTATTACCTACCCAGTCTAACTCCGGATGAGAATAGGATTCTCTCACCGTTGTTTTTAAGGCATCAATGGCTGTATTGCCAGTTACATAAATGGAGTTTTCGCTTTTACCTTCTCGCAGTAAATTTTGTTTCGCAGTTTCTGTAGGCGCAAAATGATAGGTTGCCAGAAGTCCGACCGCCTGTCTATTAAATTCTTCCGGATATGGCGAATAGATGTTATAGGTTCTCAATCCTGCCTCTACATGCCCAACAGTAATTTGAGAATAAAAACAGGCCAATGCTGTTGCAAAGGTTGTAGATGTATCTCCATGAACCAAGACGATATCCGGTCTTATTTGTTCTAATACAGCCTTGATTTTGTTTAAAATTTCTGTGGTTACATCGTACAATGTCTGTCGTTCTTTCATGATAGACAGATCGTAATCTGGAACCACATGAAACACTTGCAGGACTTGTTCCAACATTTGTCGATGCTATCCTGTAACACAAACTGTCGTTTTCAATGAATTCCGCGATTTTAATTCGTTTATTAAAGGGCACATTTTGATCGCTTCAGGGCGCGTGCCAAATACTATCACTATATTTTTCATAAAAATCCTTTTTCACCAAGCATATGCTACCCACTTATCATCTGCCACTTCCACGAATCTCTACACATATCCTCAATTGTCTTTTCCGTTTTCCACCCCAACAGTTTATATGCTTTTGATGGGTCTGCGTAGCAAACCGCGATATCCCCTGCCCGTCTTGGCGCAATCTCATATGGAATTCTTACTTTATTGACTCGTTGGAAGGTTTGTACCATCTCCAAAACACTATAGCCATTGCCTGTCCCTAAGTTAAAAGTCTCCACACCTTTATGGGTTTTTGTATAGTTTAATGCCGCAACATGACCCTTCGCCAAATCGACAACATGAATGTAATCCCTTACTCCAGTTCCATCTTGTGTTGGATAATCATCACCAAATACCATGAGTTTTTCACGAATTCCTGCTGCTACTTGGGTAATATATGGCATCAGATTGTTAGGAGTTCCTTTTGGGCGTTCCCCCAGTAACCCGCTTTCATGTGCTCCAACCGGATTAAAATACCGAAGAAGAGCAACCGAGAATTCAGGATCTGAAGTCGCGACATCCCTTAGAAGTTGCTCGTTCATGTATTTGGTCCAACCATAGGGATTTGTACAATTTCCCACAGGATTTTCTTCAAGAACAGGAATTTTATTATCTATACCATAAACAGTCGCGGAAGAACTAAAGATTAACTGTTTCACCTTATATTCTTCCATCACTTCCAGCAGAGTCAACGTAGTATCTAAGTTATTACGATAATATTCTACAGGGATATCCACGGACTCCCCTACCGCTTTATAGCCCGCGAAATGGATTACCATATCGATATGATTCGCCGCAAATATTTTCTGAAGCTTTGCCTTATCTGCTACATCAATTAAAAAAAACTCTGGCAGAATATCTGTAATCTCCCTGATTTTATATATAACGTCAATCTCACTATTTGATAAATTATCTGCAATGATCACGTTCTCGCCAGATTGAATCAGTTCAACCGCAGTATGACTCCCTATATATCCTGTTCCGCCGGTTATCAGAACTGTCATTCTCCAATTGTCCTCCTCACACCGCGTTTAATCGCCTCCACAACCTGTTCAATCTCCCTATCCTCCAAATACGGATGCATTGGCAGTGCCAACACTCTCTCACAGAGTTCTTTCGTATTTTTCATATCACCGTAACACAAATATGCTCCCTTGAAAGCTTCCTGTTCGTGCATCGGTTTTGGATAGTAAATCATAGAGGGGATGCCCTCCTGTTTTAGTGTATTCTGCATATGGTCACGCTGCGCCTTGTCTTTCAGCAGAATACTGTACTGAGCCCAGCTGGAATAAAAGCCATCCGGAACAATCGGAGTTTCCACTACATCCCCCAACAACTTCGTATACGTTTGGGCCGCGCGATTGACAGCTTCCAACTCATAATCCTGAAACGCCTTTAGCTTTGGCAGCAGGATCGCTGCCTGAAGGGTATCCAGACGGGAGTTCAATCCGATCCGTATATTATCATACTTAAAGGTGCCTTTTCCATGAACCCGGATGGATTTCAAAAGTTCCGCTAAGTTGTCATCATTTGTGAAAACTGCGCCGCCATCGCCGTAACATCCCAGCGGTTTTGCCGGGAAAAAGGATGTTGTAGAGATATCTCCGAAAGAGCAAGCTTTTTCCCCGTGAATCGATCCGCCAAACCCCTGTGCGCCATCTTCCAGCAGTAGTAATCCATATTTCTCTGTCAATTTCCGTATGGCAGGAAAGTCCGCAGGCAATCCGAATAAGTCTACCACAATTACCGCTTTTGGCGTTAAATTCCCATCTGCGATAACTCCCCGGATAGCTTCTTCCAGAGAATTGACATCCGCGTTAAAGGTTTCTCTTTTCACATCAAAAAAAACAGGCGTTGCGCCTACAAGAGAAACAACTTCTCCCGACGAAAAGAACGTAAAGTCCGGAACAAATACCGCGTCGCCTTTTTCTACGCCCCATGCCATCAGGGCGAGCGTTAGTGCGTCGGTTCCATTCGCGCAGGTGACACAGTGCCTTACTCCAACATAATCACATAGAGCCTGTTCCAGTTCCTGAACCTGTGTTCCGTTTATAAAGTTGCAATCTGCTGCTACGGTCAGCATTGCTTTATCAATATCCTGTTTTAAAGCCTGATACTGCTTTTTCAAATCTCTGAACTGCATGTTTCCCCGCTTTCTTTAGAGTACTTCTATATTATCTCTTTCTTTAATATTTTTCATCGCGTTTTTCGTATCAAAAACAGCCTTTGCGCTGCGTTGAACCATCTGATAATCCACGTTTGTATGTCCTGTGGTAATCATAACCAAATCATAACTTGCGATTACTTCGGGCGATACTTCTTTTAATCCCTGAAAAACTTTGCCGTCATCCATATATTCCTCAATATATGGATCGTAAAAATCAACCGTCGCGCCAGTTGGGAGCAATTCATTGATTACGCGAATTGCCGGACTTTCTCTATAATCATCAATATCCTGTTTATAGGCAACGCCCAACAGCAGAATATTTGAACCGTTTAAAGATTTTTTTGCCTTATTCAGAATCCGGCTAGCCCTCTCTACACAATAGGCTGCCATTTTGTCATTTACCATCATGGAACTTTCGATCATGGATGTGTGAAAACCATATTCTCTTGCTTTCCACGAAAGGTAATAGGGATCCAACGGAATACAGTGTCCCCCAAGACCTGGCCCCGGATAAAACGGCTGAAATCCATAGGGTTTTGTACTGGCCGCTTTTACGACTTCCCAATAATCAATGCCCATCTTGTTGCAGAGAATTGCCATTTCGTTTGCCAGTCCAATGTTGATATTGCGGTATGTATTTTCAAGAATTTTTTCCATTTCCGCAATAGCCGGAGAAGATGCTTGGAATACATCAGAGTCCAACACCGCGCTGTACATTGCCGCGATCACTTCTGTCGCGTCTTCTCCCACGCCTCCTACCACTTTCGGTGTATTTTTTGTTTTGTAGATCTGGTTTCCCGGATCCACTCTCTCCGGAGAAAAGCCTAAATAAAAATCCCTGCCGCAAGTCAGACCAGAGATTTTTTCAAGAATTGGTTTTATCAGTTCTTCTGTTGTTCCGGGATAAGTAGTGGATTCCAGAACAACCATTGTTTCTTTTGTAAGATATTTGGCAATGGATTCCGCAGAACTTTTCACGTAGCTGATGTCCGGCTGCTGGTGCTTGTCCAGCGGGGTCGGTACACAAATGGCTACAAAATCCACATCTTTGATAAAAGAAAAATCGGTTGTTGCGGAGAGCATGCCATTCTGCACAATTTGCTTTAAATCCTCATCTACAACATCACCGATGTAATTACGACCTTCATTAACCAGCTTTACTTTTTCTTCTTGAACATCAAAGCCGATGGTTTTAAAACCCGCTTTTGCTTTTTCAACGGCTAACGGCAATCCTACATAACCGAGTCCTATGACGCCGACTTTTATTTCTTTTGCTTTTATTTTTGATAATAAAATTTTTTTCATATTGGCTATTCCTTATTTCTCCTTCAGTGTTCCATTCCAAGCAACATACATTCTGCCACATTTCTCGCAATGCAAGTCTTCACTCATCCTCTCACCACATTTACAAACCCATCCGATCTGTTTTGCCGGTACACCTGCCATTAATGCATAATCCGGGACATCCTTTGTCACTACCGCGCCTGCGGCGATCATAGACCATTTTCCGAGAGTGTTTCCACAGACAACCGTCGCATTGGCACCAACCGTCGCACCAGTCTTTAACAGCGTTTTCTTATACCCTGCACTACCCTTCGGGTATTTTGCTCTTGGGGTTAAATCATTTGTAAATACCATAGAGGGCCCACAGAAAACATAGTCTTCTAACTCCACTCCTTCATATATGGACACATTGTTTTGAATTTTGCATCCGTTTCCAATTACAACATTGTTACCAATATTCACATTCTGTCCGAAAGAACAGTTTTCGCCAATTCTCGCTCCGCTAAGAACATGGCTAAAGTGCCAGATTTTTGTTCCCTTACCAATTGAAACCTTTTCATCTATATAGCTACTCTCATGAACAAAATAATCCGCCATTATTAAAACTCTCCTTCCATATCGGTACTTGCAAAGTCTCTCAGAGGAAGCTTGACCGAGGTTCCTGTTTTCTGGCTTTTGTAAATCGCCAATACAAGTTCAAGGGCATTTCTTCCGGCAACCGCATCCACATATGGTGCTCGATCTGTCCGGATCGCTTCCATTACATCCGCGTAAAGACTTGTATGTCCATTCCCATAAACATTACTGGTTGCTTCTTCTAAACCTTTATTTTTTCGATCCGCATCTGTCTCATCCGCAAACTCCCAGACATCAATATTATTTGTGGATTTTCCTCCAAGCTTGACAGTTCCATTTTCTCCGAACAGATAGAGGGTTTCTTCCAGATTCTGCGGGTATACATTGGTAGTTCCTTCGATTGTGGCAACAGCACCGTTTTTAAACTTGATAACTGCCATTCCCAGGTCCTCCGCTTCCAGATAGTGATGGAACTGCTGCCTTGTAGCACCGTAAACTTCTTCAATTTCATCCCCCATCATCCAACGGAGCAGATCAATTCCATGGATGCACTGGTTCATCAACGCGCCACCGTCCTGTTCCCATGTACCGCGCCAGGTTGCCTGTTTGTAATAATTTTCATCCCGGTTCCAACGCACGTGGATAGAACCATGGGAAATTTTTCCGAACCGGCCCGCTTCTAAAGCTTTCCTCATTTCCTGGACAGCAATATTAAACCGATTTTGGTGACAGGCTGAAACTTTGACATTCTTTTCTCTGGAGAGACGAATAATTTCGTCTGCGTCACTCATACTCATGGCCATAGGTTTTTCAATAATCACATGAATTCCATGATCAATACAATACAAAGCGATCTCCGCGTGAATCCCGCTTTCCGTCGCGATGCCGATTAACTCGATCCGATTTTCTTCTATCATTTGTTTGTAATCTGTATAGCGTTTTATAGAAGAATCGTTTTGAAGGTCATGTTTTTCCAACAGCTGTTGCATCTGCTCCGGGCTCGTATCGCAAACTGCAACAAGATTTAAATTATTATTTTTTACAGCTTTTATATGATTTGTGGCAATACGGCCACAGCCGATTAGTGCATAGTTCATTTTGACAAATTTCCTTGTATTATAAAGTAGTAGTGTTTATAGTCCCTCTCCAAGGACCGCGTTTCATACTGTTTGGAGAGCCTATGGATTGGTTTTCATTTTCTAATTACTTGATGAATTAAGAAAGGCTTCATCTACAATTTCCCTTATACATTTATTAATCAGTTGATAACACTCAGCGCTTTATTTAAAATAAGACTACAATCATAGCAAGTCCTAAGGGTGCTGAGCAATATCACTCTTTTGCAACCCTTACGTTTTCATTTTTTGTTATCCAATTGAACTTATATAATTGGTGATTGTCTCTACAATTTTTTCTGCAGAATGTCCATTTCCAAAAGGCATTACCATTGGTCTTATCACCTGTTCTTTTCGTAATTTACATAAAATATCTTCTTTATCTGCTTTTGCTAGCTGATTTCGGTTATCAATCATTGTTTCTGGCCAAACAACATGATCAAAAATTGTTACACATTGCTTTTGAGCAAAAAAAGCCTCTCTTTGCAATCCTCCTGAATCGGTGATAATTTTTTCCGCATGTAGAATCAAAAAAATAGACATTAAATATCCTACTGGGTTACATACAATAACATTATTAAATTTATATGCCTTCTTCAAAGCAAGCACTTTTTTTTGGTTTCTCGGGTGTACTGGATATATACAAGGGTATGCCAACGCTTCCATTGCTGATAAAATTTGTATTAACGTGTTTTCTTCTCCAGCATTTTCTTCTCTATGGCAAGTCATATAGTAATACGATTTAGGCAGATCTACTATATCATTATCCAATGTAACTAAGTCTTCCGGTTGTTTGCAAAGGACTTTTTCTTTATAGAATTCAAAGGCATCATACATAGGATCTCCAGTCAAAAAAACGTTATCTCTTTTTCCCTCTTTTTTTAAACAATCTACAGCAGATTCCGTACAGCACATCAACAAAGATGATATATGATCCGTTATTATGCGATTAACCTCTTCAGGATTTTTTAATGTGCCTAACCTACTACCTGCTTCTATATGACAAATAGGGATATGTAATTTAACTGCAGCAAGTGCACCCGCTAAAGTTGAATTTGTATCTCCATAAATGATAACCATGTCTGGCATCTCTTTTACTAAAACGCTCTCAATTGCTATAAGCATTTCTCCTGTCATTTTTCCATGCCTTCCACCTGAAATCCCCAGATTATAATCAGGCTTTGGAATTTCTAGTTCTTTAAAAAATACATCTGACATGTTGTAATCATAATGTTGTCCTGTATGTACTATTATTTCCCTATAATACTTTCGTAATTCTCTTGATACTACTGCAGTTTTTATAAATTGCGGCCTAGCTCCAACAATCGTTATTATTTTTTTCATACCTCATTATTCTCCCTTAAATATTCACCATTTTTGTGATTCATAAACTTCTGTTCATTATTAATTAAGAGGCATCCACAGCCAAAAAATATTAAAATCAATCCTTCTCTTGGTGCATTCAAATAATTGTAAAAGATTTCTGCTATTATAAAGAGTATTCCCCATATTATTAATATTCTATCAGAAGACTTTCTCCATTTTAAAGTTTGGATAGCTATACTAGCTATAAATAAACTAAAAAGTATTCCCCCCACTATTCCGCCTTCTGCAAAGAATCTTAAATATTCATTATGCGGAGATGAAAACCCTATAATATGCTCATTGCTTTCGGTTAAATTACCAAAACCAACCCCTCCAATCCAATTATCTTGAAAGATATGTATCATTTGAAGATATGTATCTGCTCTTTCTCCGCCTAAAGTCTCTGATTCCAAATATAACACTAGCCTCCTCGCATAATATGAATCGGGAAACAACTCAAGCAAAGTAATTAATAAATTAGAAAATAGTAGCCAACTAAATATTATTACACCAATAATTGCTATTCCTTTATAAAATTTATTTTCCGAAAACCACAAACAGAAAAATACTCCTACAACACAAACTATCAATCCACTTTTAGAGTATGTGGTCGCTAGTGGTAGACATAACCCTATTCCCACAATGATGTTTATAAATTTATGCGCTTGAACAAACCTATTCACATAATAAGTAATCAAAAAAGCTAGTACTATTGCATAAGAGTTGGGACTTAAAAAATTAGCCATGTGTCGAATGCCATCATATAACGGAGCAAACATATAACCATATAGAAAAGGAGATGCTTGCCATAAAATATACTCAAGGAAAAAGAGAACAGTAAGGAAATACACAATAACTTTTAAAATTCGAAGATATTCGCTATACTCCAACGTCATAATTATTAATATAAAAGAAAATGCTAAAATATAATTTTTTGCAAATCTCATATATTCCATATAATTTGACGTTAAAATGAAACCTTGTAATATTAGATAAATTACTAACGCAATTACTACCATTTGGATTGAGTCTACAACCACATAGTTGCTTGGGTTTGTTTTTATTCGTATTAAACAAATTAAGATTACTAGTACTAAAAAAAACTGATTAATCTCTAAAAATGGGATATTAAAAAATTCTCCAATCCCCGAAAATACTAGCGTTATAACAATCCCATACCTAATTAAGGTGTTCTCCTTAACTTTCATAATTCTCAACATATGCCAACCCTTCAATCATATGAGCCTGATGCCGAATAAAATTTTTATTGTTATTTTTCGTATATTTCATATAAGTATTACAAAATAATTCTGCTGTTATTTTCTTTAAACACTCTTTAATTTCGCAACTGTATATTTGTTCAATATTTTGCGCATAATAATATTGAACTCTTAAATATGCCGCATAACTCCAACACCTTTTTTCAGGAAAATGCTTTCGTCCAATATTAAGCCATCTAAAAATTTTTAAGAAAAGGTGTTTTAATTTCACTGATTTTTTTTCGTTATTCGTTAATGAAAATAAATATCTCTCCGTTTCTTTTTGTGTCCATAATTTAAAAACCAAAAATTTCTCTCCCCTACGAATTGTTTTCAATAGTGCTTTTTTTAGCGCTTGTTCTTCTATATGTGGGTAGCATCTTATCAAACCTTCTACCGTATAGCTTTGATGTAAAGTGTCCACATCATCTTTTTCAGAAGAATAGTTCCAATATCCTTCTTTTTTTTGTTTGAATATAAGTGTTTTTACAGCTCGATACAATATGTCTAATTGCTTTTTTGATAATTCATTACACTCCAAAAGCGTTCCACAAGCTAATGATGTAGCATTATATATATTTATTTTTAGTTTGGGGGAGTAAAATATATCTACATCTGCAGAATCAATATTTTCTTTCACTAAAGTAAAACACCAATTTATTGCTTGTTCTTTCAATTTTTGTGTTTGTTTAAAATTCCATAAGTTTAATGCCTGGATGCAAAAACATGTAGTAATTAAAAAGCCATCATCTTTTCTGGTATCTCCCCAGTCAAATGGGAGACCCCAACAAGCAGTTTCATCCGATTTGATAGCTAATTCAGACATCCTATTAAGAAGCAGTTTCGCTTTATCTTTATATTTTTCTTCTTGTGACATTTTCCACTTATAAAAGAGTCCAATTGAAACTTTTGCATAAACTTCGGGATACTCACATTCTAGGCTGCAGTATTCATCGGTGCCTTTAAATGACACCTCATCCAACGCTAATAATAAATTATTTAACATTTGTCCCCCTATTCAGAATTCGCCATATATATCTTGCATTAAGAAGTATATAAATACTCCCTCCAATCACAATATTCAATACTACATTCAACATTGCATTCCCTGTTTGAATTTGTATAATTTGTAATATGATATACATTATTATTGCTCTCATTATGAAGAAACTGGCATTTTTAAAGGGGAATGATAAGGCAATAGTTTTATTTGAGATATAACCACTTACTCCTAAAAAAAACAAATATGCCACACCTGTTGCTATACCTATTCCTTTTAATCCCCATATTGTACCTAACAGTACATTAAGAATAATATTTAGCACAGCTGAAATACTCATAACTATGCCTAATAATAATGTCTTATTTCCTAAGAAATATCCCGCTGCTATAAAATAATACATCCCATATATTAGCAAACTTGCAACTAAAATAGGGATTAAATAGTCTGCTTGAAGATATCTCTCATCTGATAATACCAAAATTAAATCTTCTCGTATAATAATTGATCCCATAATAATCGGGGCAATTATAAAAAGATATAAATGTAATCCTTTACTTAAATATTGCTTTGTTTGCGTTTCTCCATAATTTTCCCAAATTTTAACATATTGAGGAAAAATAACCATGCTAATTGGGTATATTAAGATTTGCTGCAATGCGTGTGACAGTTTTGATGGTATCGTATAATATGCTACTAATTCTTTTCCATACAGTATATCAATAATTACCCTATCTCCATTACTAAAGATTGTACTCCCAACACCCAAGAGCAATAATGGACATCCGTATAACAGAAGTTTTTTACAAATATTTATATCAATCTCTCGTTTATGTATCTGTGGTTTTATTTTATACAAAACCATTCCCAAAAAAATAACGCCTATAATTAATTTACATATAAAGTACGTTTCTATATTTGCTTGCCACCAAATAACCCCTACTAATGGTAATAGAAACATAGCAATTTCATTAAATCCCAAAACAGCTGAATGAAGATACAGTAACCCTCTTGCTCTAAAAAAAGCTATTAATTGCTGAAAAGAAACGGTTACAACGGTGACAAGTGCTACAATCACTGCAAGTACCATCCCGTATGTTTTTTTAAAAAAAATACAGCTTATGACAAAAGTCGTTACAGCAATGGCACTTATAAGAGCAAAGGTTGTAACATCGTAGCTTTTTATAGTGTTTACTTTTTTCTCCACTTCATAATAACGTATATACGCTTGTGGTAATCCTAACAAGCAAAAAGAAGAAATTAGGGCTATTGAAGACTCAATCAGTGAAAGCGTGCCATACTCTACTACGGAAAATTTTTTTGTTAAAATTGGAATACTAATAATCGAAATCAAATATGCACTGATTTTAAAAATAAAATAAGAAGAAGCCTGTACTAAGCTACTTCCCTTAATTCTATTAACCCACTTTTTTCTCATAAATCTTTAGTAATTCCCTCTTCTCTTGCTCCCAGTTCAATTCACATTTTATAGCTTTCTTTGCGTTTGACTTGTAAACCTCTACGTTTTGAAGCATATATTTATTTAAAACATTTGCTAAATCGTTAGTAGTATTCATATCATAGCAAACGCCACATTTATACTTTTTTAAAATCATTTTCACGTCTGGCAAGTTATTTGAAACAACGGCAATTTGTGCTTCTAAATATTGAAATAACTTATTTGGCAAACAATATTGATTATTTAAAGAAACATTATCATATGGCAAAAGACCAATATCATACTTTTTTATTTCTTGAAGCAATTTATCTGAAGGTACAAATGGCAAAATATGTACCCTTGTCTGTATCCCCATTTCTTTAATAATATCATCTAGACGTTCCAATTCATTTTTGTTTCCTTCCATCCTAAAATAGAATTGAAAACACTCTTTTGTTTTAGGTATTTCTCTCAACACATGCTCTATTCCTCTCCCCTGTAGATAATATCCAACATATATAATTTTTATCGGGCTATTTACTTCAAGGTTTGATTTTTTCTTTCTATATTCCCCTCTGAAGGAACTGTTCTCCGGTAGATTTCTAATTACTATAGGAGCTTCCTCTAAACAATATCTATTTTTCAAAACAGTTGAAATTGATGGTGACACTGTAATGACTTTATCTACCCAACTCAAATATATTTTCTCCTTTTTTTGATATATTTTTTTAACTAAAGAATTTATTCCAGACATTTCTGTCCATAATTCATGTGAGTCATACACTAATAGATCTGTTTTTTGTTTGCGTTTTAGAAATACTCCAACATAAAGTGTATTTAAATCATGACAATGTATTGCATCCATAAGAATCCTTTTTTTATTAATTACATTTAATAAACTTTTTTCATTAGTTCTGTTAATATATAAAAGAAGTTTCCCTTTTGCATAATTTATTAACCTCCTTTTCAGAGAGTGCTTTATAGTCTTTAAGGATTTCGAATTCTCAATTTGCCTCTTTGTATTCTTTTTTAGTTTTAATAAGAAATGCACAAAAATACTCTCCTTACATAAAATAATTCTGATATTATCACTAATATAATCCTTTTCACTATCACCTATTCCAAATATAGTAACTGTATGACCTGCTTCCACTAAAGCTTTTGCTTCTTTCATGACCCTACCATCATTTATAATATCGTTCATAACTACCATAACAATATTTCTCATTCTATTTTATCTAAAACCTCCATAATCTTTGAAAATTCTTTTTCCCAAGACATATTTTCATATGCATAATTTCTCATTTTTTGAGGCACATCTTTCTTTTTTTGTATCTGTCTTACAAATGAAACAATTTCTTCAAAATCAAGAGCTTCATCTGAATTAGAAACATGAAGTGCATATGGAAAATCTTTAGATATAGACGGATCTTTTCCTGAGTATATAAATGGAATTCCTCTTGCCATATACTCTCGAAGTTTCAGTACCGCACCATTTTCCATCTGTATTCTAAAAAGGCCCAAACTGCCTAATCCAATATGGCAACATTCGAATAATTCATCTAATTTTTTTCCATATATTGGCCCATGAATAACGATTTCATTTTCTAAGTTATATTTTCGAATTAAGCTTTCCCATGCATGTAAAGATCCGTCACAATCTGGACCAACTAAATGTATTCTTATCGCCGTACGATTATGATATTGAGCTAAACCTCTTATCACCCTATCATACCCATGCCAAAATCGCATGCTTGCCACACCAATTAGTTGTAAGCAACCTTCTTTTAGATCAAATGTTTGTTTTTGAGGAACTTGTGAGAGATCTATCCCATTATTTATATTGATTGCACTTTTTCCATTAAACTCCCCTTCTTCTTTACGGCCTATTATTGTATATAAAGAAATATATTCATTAATTTTTTTTCGATAATAGTTCGTCACTAATGTTCCCACTTTAACGAATAAACGTTTTTCTTCTTTTTGTTCTTCGCCATAATTGTATGTAGGAATTTCCAAGACAACTTTGATATTTTCACTATTGCACCGTTTCATAAAATTTTTAGCACTTTTAAACATTGGCATCATGCGAACATAAATATAATCAAACTTATATTCTTCTATGACCTTTCTTGCTATATTAAACAAATCAATATAATAAAAAGAATGATAATAGACACTTTGTTTCATTGCTTTAGCACGGAACATAAATTTTTGAAGTCCCGTATTAATGTTTACTAAGTAGAAATTTATGCCATCCCATCTAATGTACCACACATCATATCCAAGATTCACCATTGCATTCATTTGTCCATTAAATTTTTGTAGTAAGCTTTCTTTAAATACATTGGAATATCTCATAAGGAAAAGTATTTTTTTCATTTTCGCTCCTAGTATATTATAAACGACCCATTAACAAGTCATTCGCAATATACATTTTCCTTGTATCATATAGTAGTAGTATTTATAGACCCTCTCCAAGGTCTGAATACCATATTGTTTGGAAATACTGTGGATTGATGTTCCCCTCCTACCATTTGATGATTATCGAAAGATTCCACCCACAGTCTCTTTGCATCGTTGTTAATCAGTTAGAACTATGTTTCGTGTTACCTAATTTTTCTTGACTCATTTTTATATTCGACCATCAGCTGCATTCACTCAAAACCTTCGGATGGATGTTTTCCTGAAACTATACATATTTTCTATGCCATCTACATATATCTCCTAAAAACCTCGCTATTTAGCTGCTCACGTCTTTTATTAGCAATTCATAGAACAATTCCATATAAATGACTACATCTTCTTTTAACAGATTCTTATCTTACCTAGTGTAACACTTTAGAGATGTCAAGGTTCCATATTCGCTAGGGTCGGCGACAAGGCAATCTCTCGTGCTTTGTATCTGAGTTCATATATATCTGCTTCATCACCTGATTAATGTAGTTTAAATCAAACCTCTTAGCAGTCTTGCAGTTCAATTTACCCATTCTTTCTCTTTCTACTTTGGATTTCGTCAAAACGCTCTCCAAAGCAGCTTTGCATTCCTTCACACTGGTTGGAGCGAATAGTGCACCGCCATTTTCATCTATCAAATCTGTATTTCCCCGAATTCTGCTGACAACACATGGTAGACCACTCGCCATCGCTTCCATAACAGAAACAGAAAGCCCTTCCCTATAAGACGGAAAAAGGAAAGCATCTGAAATCCTATATAATTCATCTACATCATCTCGATATCCTAGTAATTTCACCATACCCTGTAGATCCAATTCATATACAAGCTTCTCAAGATACTCCTTCTTATCGCCCTTTCCGACGATAATATAGTAAGTATCTAACTCATTCATGGCCTTTATAGCAGTTTCGTGGTTCTTATTTTCATTTAACTCACCAACTGAAAGAACGAGTGTTGCATTGACAGGGATACCAATCTCAGTCCGCTTTTTTTTCTTATCAACATACCTCGTTCCAAACTTCTTCGTATCAATACCTACTCCCGGGACATATACCACTTTCTTCGCATGAAAATTCTTCTTTGCTAGTTCATAATCTTCGCTATTTATTGTTACCAATACATCTGTAAAATAAGAGCAAAATAATTCGAGCGGATAATAAATCAGCCAATTTTTCCTTGATGCACCCCTGTAGAAATGGAAGCCATGCGCAGTATAAAATATTTTTACACCGCTCTTCCTCAACGGTCTGCAGGCAAGTCTTGTGCATATTGATGCAACTGGGGTGTGACAATGCACTAAGTTATAATGATTTGCCTTCACGATTTTACGAATCTGATAAACAGCATCTAGATTCCCTTTTTTCATCGGCGATCGTGAACAAGAAATAGGATAAATTTTGCATCCCCATTCCCTATAACATTCGGGGACTTTGGAGTTGGTTTCATCTGTAGCAATATCGACTTTATGGCCTACATCAAGGAGTTGCTTGATAAAAGAATTGAAAAAACCCATCGTTATGCCTATTGTGGTTATGTATAAAATCTTCAAGTCTGCCCTCCTTTAAGTTAAAGTATCGTAAAATAAATATATTACGAAAATCTGTTTCAGCTCACCTTTGCTTTCTCAGTTTCCTCACATGCATCGACTAGCAATTCTACCATTTTTTCATATAGATTAGAATCACAATCTTGATGTACTGGTAAATTCATGATTCTTTGTGATAACCATAATGCATCTTCGTGTTCGACATTTCGTAATTCACTTATGAGCGTGTGGTAGAGGGAAACAACACCAAAGCCCAATTCATTCATGATTTCGTAAATCTTATCACGATTTCCCCTTCTGATTAGAATTGGAAATGTCTGGGGAATACTGTCGATTAATTCAGATTTTGCCCGCAATGGAACAAAATACTTTCCTTGATCAACTAGCAAATTCAATAGCAATTTATAATTTTCCACCCTTTTTCTTGCAATCCCATTGTAATCATATATAAAAGGATTGGATCCATTTGCTTTTTTCAAGCCAGTAAGCCCTTCAAAATCTCTATCACGCACAATCAGTCCACCTCCTGTATTAAAAGGAAACATCTTGTGTAGTGAAAAGAAAGTGGCATCTGCTTGTGTTGCCCCTTTACAAAAATAAGTAAAAAATCCATGAGCGTTGTCCTCAATGACTACACAATCATTTCTATGCACCATTTCAATGATCTCATCAATCCTAAGATCTCGAAAGCCAAAGTAATTCACCAGAAGAACAATACTGTGGCGCTGAAGGCTCCTTTGTAGTTTCTCCACATCTATGTGCAATTTTTTTGTCATCCTATAGTAATGTCTTTCCAATCCTACTATGGCATTTAATGGATCAAAAATTCCGCTCCCCTCTTTTGGAGACCAGCCAATATAACCTGGAAGATAAATTTTTTGATATCCTTGCCTATAGTATCTCCCGACAATATCAGCCATTGCATCTCGCGCTCTGTTATAATACAAGAAAGGTATTTTATAGTTTTCAGACTCTACCTGTTTTTTTCCTATCATAACTTACAACTCCAGTTTTACTTTTACCCGTTCATCTTCAAATCCAAGAGAATGAAACCAGTTATAGGAATTTTTATTACTTCTTGTTGTCATCGCTTCAATAACTCTGACTCCTCGTTTCTTCGCCTCATTCATCTGCATTTCTACTAAATGTTGCGCAATTCCTCTTTTCCTGTAACCAGCATTTACACCAATCATATTAATATGAAAACGTGGTTCGTCAAAAATTTTTAAACTATATGCCCATGAAAATCCTACCAAAGTACAATTATCTTTTGCACCAACGACAAATGCGGATCCATCTTCAATATAATCTGACATCTTTATTACATAGTCTTTCGGAGTGTTATCAGGATAACCTTGAGAAATGTTACTAGCTAGTATTTCACACATAAGGTCTGTCAGTTCTGAATAAAATATTGTTATATCTTTTTTTCTAAACACAAAATATTCAACCATTTTTATTTACTTCCTGTTGCACCCAAGCCCTCTCTACATCCAAATTCTCCATACCAAGTTCTTCACCACTGGCAATGTCGCTTCGTCTAAGTACCTTTGCAACTGTTTGAAATATTATTTTACAATCAGCAATGAAACTGATCTGCTTTACATATTCAACATCCAGGCCTATGCGCTCATCCCAGCCCAAGTTATTCCTCCCGCTAACTTGCGCAAGGCCTGTAAGTCCTGGCCGTACTGAATGACGAATTCTTTCTTCTTGCTTATAAAAAGGGAGGTATCTAACTAACAATGGCCGCGGTCCAACAATACTCATATCGCCTTTAAAAATATTAATCAGTTCTGGTAGCTCGTCAAGCGAGGTTGTTCTAAGTGTCTTTCCGAATTTAGTCAGCCGTGCCTCATCCGGCAGCAAATTTCCCTGCGTATCCCTTTTATCAGACATCGTTCTAAATTTATAAAGTTTAAAAATTTTTTCATTTTTGCCTGGCCGTTCCTGTTTAAATATCACAGGGCTACCCAGTTTTACTTTGACAAGTATTGCTGTTAATATCATCAGCAGACTAAGAACAATTATTGCTATTCCTGATAAAATTAAATCCAGCAATCTTTTTACATATCTACGATACATACTAACTCCTATATAAAGGAAAAAAATCCATATGTAATTCCTCTCCTGTGCGCAAATCCACAAGATACTGATAGGTATTATAGTCAAAAATTTTCCGCCCTATATAAAAACTATATTCCCCATGGGGAGCAAAGCACCGTTTGTACTGGAAGATCCCATCATCTTTCCCTGCTCCACCGCCAAGAACAAAGTTTTTCAGTCCTTTTTCTTTTGCCCACTTGATAATCTCATATTTAAGAAAATCATTCGGCCTTAATTCAAAATATTCTCTATCTGTACCCCCAAGGTAGGAATAGCAGTTGTTTTTACCATAAATAACTAATTCCGTTGAAATAATTTGTTCTTGATAAATAACATAAAAATACATTACATTGTCTTTCATCTCACTCAAGTTTTTATAAAACTGTCTGCTGAAGTAATAAGCTTCATCTGCGTTAGTCCTATCCATAGTACCATAGTAAATACGCAAAAACTCCTCAATATGCTCATCTGTATTTTCTACAATGATTTGTAGCCCATTCGAATTCGCTCTCTTTACATTTTTTCTTACTTTCTGTTTAAAATCCATCCAGATCTCATCAAGCGGCATTTCAAGAGAGCGAACCACATTATGTGTACGTGTTTCAATCTCTCCATCATAATGTTTATAGTAATCTGCAAATAACTCAAACCTTACAAATTCACATATATAACACTTTTTTTTGCAATACTCTGCATAAGTTTGATTCAATTTATTCCAGTCAGAAATACTTCCCCAAAATCCGCCATAGCCATATGGAGTTATAAGATCAAAATACGTTCCTTCTTTAATCTTTCCCGATAGATTCTCATCTAAAGCCACGTCCCTTCGCAACACCACATTAATAGCTTTATCCTTTCCATTTTCATAGAGCAACAGAATTGGAGTTCCATTCTTTGGTGCTTCTCTCATAAAGGCTTTGGAATAATCTGATAGATAGAAAACATCATAATCCGGAAAGCTTCTTACAATAGAATCCCATTCGGCACAATTCTCAATACTAATTTCTTTTAACATATGTCTACTTTCTACCTCATATTTCTTCCATCTTTCCTTCTCCTAAAGATGAAAGTATCAAGTCTGTTACAACCTCCTGCGCCTCTTCCGGCATATTCAAATCACTCGGCAGGCACAGACCTCTGGCGAAAACATCCCCGCCTACATCGCCGTCTTTATCCCCGGCCGTCACATAATCGCATCCCGCGTAAAAGGGCTGCATGTGCATCGGCTTCCAGACGGGACGGGACTCGATGTTGTACTCCTCCAGCTTCAGCCGTATCTTCTCCGGCGTCACCTTCCCGCTTTCCACCAGTTCTTTGTCGATGGTAAAACAGCTGAGCCAGAAATTGGGTTCCGAACAATCCAGATAAGGATTCATTTCCACCGGCAAATTTTCAAACGCGGATTTATACCGCTGATAAATTATCTTTTTTCCCTCACGATGTTCGTTCAGATGTAACATCTGCCCCCGGGCGACCCCGGCAGTCAGATTGCTCATCCGATAATTGTATCCCAGTTCCGAATGCTGGTACCATGGCGCCGGATCTCTGGCCTGGGTGGACCAGAACCTCGCTTTGGCGATGGCTTCCGCGTCATCGGACAGTAGCATACCTCCGCTGGTGGCGGTGATGATTTTGTTTCCGTTAAAGGAAATTATATTGTACTTTCCGAACGTTCCGGTCTGCTTGCCCTTATAAACAGCAGAAAGGCTTTCGGCAGCATCTTCAATGAAAACAACACCGTACCGCGCACAGAGAGCAGCGATTTCATCCAGTCTGGCAGGCGTTCCATATAAATTCGCGACTACCACCGCTTTCGTCTTTCCTTTATATTTTTCCAGCGCGCGTTCCAGAGCCCTGGGGTCCATATTCCAGGTATCGCGTTCTGAGTCGATAAACACCGGAATCCCCTTCTCGTAGCACACCGGATTTACGGTGGCCGCGAAGGTCATGTCCGAGCAGAGGACAACATCGCCTTCCTGTACCCCAGCCAGCTTGATCGCGAGGTGCAGAGCCGCGGTTCCCGATGACAAAGCTGCCGCCGCGTCGCATCCCAGGTAATCGCATGCACTTTTTTCTAATTCATTGATATTTTCGCCCACTGTCGACATCCAGTTGGTATCGAAGGCTTCTTTTACATAATCTCTTTCTTCCTGATGAATATAGGGACTCGCGAGATACACTCGTTTTTCAAATCGTTTCAATTTTGTTTTCCTTTTCTAACTTTATTCTCCCTACCGCTTCTCCACAATCTCCAGCCCGACCTGCGTCTCCACCGTCCGGCCGAACAGCTCCAGCTCCAGCCAGGCCTTTCGCTTGTGGCGGTCGATTTTTTTAATCAGACCTTCATTTCCCTTCAGCGGGCCGGTCTGAATGATGACTTTATCGTCTACAATTATCCCTTTGGATACTCCAACGACCTGCTCTTCCTTTCCGAACTCCCGCAGGAACGTGACCTCGTCCTCCGTCAGCGGTACGATTTCATCGCCGGTCCCAATCAGCTTTGTCAGCCCGATTACTTTCTTCAATTCAAAATGCAGGTGTTCCTCATCCTCGCTGACCAGAAAAACATAGCCGGGGAACAGGATTTTTTTCTCCTTGTGCCATTTTCCCTGATACCGCTTCATCTGCTCGTAGCGGGGAATAAAACAGCGCTCCAGTACTTCCTCCCGGATCACCTTCTCGCACTGAAGCTGTATTTCCTCTTCCTTTCCTGTCCGAACCTGAATTACATACCACATCGTGATACTCCTTAGCGTTTAGCAACAATTTCAAAATTCAGCCGCTTGCTTACAAATCTGTTTCTAAAAGAAGCAGCCTCCATGCCACGGCAAGCCCCGGTTCTGTAAAGAAAGCGCCAACCGGAAGCCGCAAAAAGGGCGCGCTTCGCCACCCCGGCTCCGCTCTTTTCCTGAACGATCATCAGAAAAGCGCGCGTATCCGGGTTAAAAGCTGCCCTTATGACACTCAACAATCCCAAACGCGGCAAAGCGACGATTTGAGATTGTAAAAGCTTGTTTCTTTATTTGTTTGAGCGGAAAGCCTCTGTTTACAGAATTGCTTCCGCCGGCTGAAATTCTTCGTTGTCCTCGCGATCCAGGTCGCGGAAAGTATTTTGGGTTTTAAGCTGCCGTTCCTTTCTCTGACCGGAGGTTCCCGTCTTCCCATCTGAAGTTTCCTCCATCCGGTAAGTCGGTACCAGGTTGTGAATCAGTATTTTCACATTGTCGGGATTTTCGTAGACAATCGCTTCCAGTTCCTCAACCTTTTCCAGGAATCTCCGGGGCAGATGCAGAGGCTGTCCCACAAAGATCAGTTCATTCTTCGTGCGTTTGAGTCCTTCCTCTGCCATCAGCAGCTCTTCATATAATTTTTCGCCGGGTCTCAGACCCGTATATTCAACACGGATGTCCCCATCCGGAATATGTCCGGAAAGCAGGATCAGGTTCCGCGCCAGCTCGTCGATTTTTACCGGCTTTCCCATATCCAGGACGAAAATTTCCCCGTTTCCCGCGTAGGCTCCCGCCTGCAGCACCAGAGAAACCGCCTCCGGAATAGTCATGAAAAACCGGGTAATCTCCGGATGCGTGACCGTCACCGGCCCGCCCGCGGCAATCTGTTTTTTGAACAGCGGGATTACACTGCCGTTGCTGCCCAGCACGTTTCCGAACCGGACCGCCGTAAAGGAGGTATGGGACTGCCTGTCCATAGCCTGAACAATCATCTCGCACAGCCTCTTGGACGCGCCCATAATGTTCGTCGGGTTCACCGCCTTATCCGTAGAAATCAGGACAAAACGCGAGACGCCATAGTCGCTGGCCGCTCTGGCCGTTTCATATGTACCGAGGACATTGTTTTTAATCGCCTCATTGGGACTCGCCTCCATCAGCGGCACATGCTTGTGCGCCGCGGCGTGGTACACAATATCCGGTCGATAGGTTGCCATGACATGGCGGATGCGCCGTCTGTCCCTTACAGAACCGATCAGTACCTTCAAGTTCAGTTCCGGATTATGCCATTTCAGCTCCTGCTGAATGTCATACGCGTTATTTTCATAAATGTCGAGCAGAATCAGCTGTTTCGGGCTATACTGCGCGACCTGTCTTGCTAGTTCACTGCCGATGGAGCCGCCGCCTCCTGTGATCAGCACCGTTTTTCCTTCCAGATAGCCGCCGACCTCTTGCATGTCGATCAGCACCGGCTCCCTTCCGAGAAGCTCTTCCACCGATACATCCCGCAGCTGGCTCAGCTTGGCCTTCCCGTTCAGGATCTGGGAAATCCCCGGCAGGATCTTCAGTTCACATCCGGTTTTCTTGCAGATGTCCAGAATTTCCTTTCTCTGCTGTGCCTTCGCGGACGGCATGGCGACGATAATCTGATCGATTTTATAAGCCTTCACCATCCCGGGGATGTCCTCTCTGTTTCCGACAATGGGGATCTGATTCAGCATTCTCCCTTTTTTATTGGGGTTATCATCAATTACGCAGCACGCCTTCGCTTTGCGCGGTTTTGTAACGCTGATTTCCCGGATCAGCATCCTCCCCGCTTCTCCCGCTCCGACAATCATCACTCTGCTGAGATTCGCTTTTTTCATTTCTATCATGTAACCTTTCCACAGGCGCAGCGCCCGATAGGAAAAGCGCATGCCTCCCACCGCCAGGAACTGGAGAAAGGAACCTACCACGTAATAACTGATGGGCATCTGCTCAAAAAAGACGCAGGTTCCCGCAATCTGCGCCGCAAGGGCAGCAAGGGAGGCAATCCCCACACGCCCCAGCTCGTTAAAGCTGACAAATCTCCATACGCTGTGGTAAAGTTTAAAGAACTGAAAAATACAGAGAGTAATAATTGTAAAAAATGGCGAAAAATACAGCCATGAAAAAAGATAACTCTGCGGGATCAGGGAAAAATGCAGATCAAACCTGAGCCAGAGCGCGAGTCCGTACGCCGCGTTGACCGCGATTATATCGTAAAACATCATTAACAAAGCAACTTTCATCCATTTGTGCAGGTGAAACGTTGCTTTTTTTTCGCCTTCATTTGTAATCGTTTCCTGTGATTTCCTTCTCATAAGTAACACCCCCCTGCAAAATTTTTACCTAGGGCGGGTCGAATAAAGTTTAGCATATCTAAACCAATTATACTCCAGGAATTAGCAAAGTCAACGGAAACGACTCATTTTTTTGACGAAAAAAGGCGAAGTGTCACGAATAGACGTCGTAATGTAACGAACAGTCGTCACGGCTGTTCTGCAGGCAGCTTCCTACTTGCTTCGCTGAAAAAAATAATCAGGGATCACTTCCGGTGAAAGTTTGAGCACGTCTGTAACCAGCAGACTGATTTCCTGCTGCGTAAACTCTTCCCGGTTGTTCAGCTTCAGCAGATATTTCCGCTCTGAAATTCCCAGAATTTCCGCCACATCTTTTGACGAAAACCCCTTATCATAGACAGCTTCTATCAAATTTGAATAATCGAAAAAATATAACATGGTTCCTCATTTCTTCCATCTGTAGTTTAGATATTATAAACCAATTATACTAAAACCGATTGGAAAGTCAATCACCCCGTAGTTTAATTGCTCTTGGATCGAGCCTTTCTCCTTACGTTATTTTTACTATTTCCGGCAGCCGCGTTCTTCATGTACAAACTGTAAAGCTTGCGCCTTAAATATTGATGTTTTTGGGAATTGATATTATAATGAAAACAGACTGGGTGGAGGATATATAGTAGTGGGGAAAACATCATTTTCAAAGAGACTTCGATTTATTATAGAAGAAAAAAATATACGCCAGGTAGATCTCTGCCAGAAAACCGGGATCGGGAAAAGCGCGATGAGCCAGTATCTTCACGGCTCCTTCGAACCAAAGCAGCAAAATCTCCACGCGCTTGCCAAAGCGCTGAATGTCTCCGAAGCCTGGCTCATGGGATACGATGTACCCAGAACCAGAAAACCCTCGGAGCCGGTATTTCGGGGAAACAGCGATGTCTCTGTCCGGCAGGACGCGAATCCTTTTTTTTCCTTTACAATGCCGGATGACAGCATGATCCACGCGCATATCCCGCGAAACGCGGCTGTGGTCATTCAAAGACAGCCTCCTGACGATATCAGTGATGGGCAGATCGTATGTTTTTCGCTGAACGACCGCGAAACACCTTACCTGCGCTTTTTCTACCGGAATTCCGATACCATGCTTTTCACTCCCGCAAATCCGGACTACTCTCCCATTATCCGCGAAAATACGGATCTTTCGAATCATACACTGCAAATCTACGGAACCGCGCGACAGATTGTTATTGATTTGTAACAACTCCAGGATCCAAAAACGGGATATACCGCGCTCCTCCCAAAGGAGAAACACGGCATATCCCGTTTTCGATTATTCTTTATGAAAATTTTTCCTTCAAATAATTTACTGTACAAAAAAACAGCCTGCCGGAGGGATGGGATGCACCCGGACTCTTCCTCCCGGCGGGCTGTTTGATAACGTTATACTATTCTCCCCGTTTTCCGGTAATATGCTCAATTTCGATTTCGTACACTCTTGCCAGATGCTTGTTCTCCTCCACATATTCCAGACCGCTTGGAATATAGTCCGGACACAGTTTTCTTATCATCAGCTCGAACACACGCTGTTTGTCCTCCATCGCTGTAAGTTCTTTAATCTTCCCAAAGGCGATTACACTTTTAAACATCGTGTTTACATCCTCCTGCAGCAATTCCGCCTCCGCTACGACGCAGAAGGATACATGGCTGTCATGTTCAAAATTCCGGAGTTTGTGACCCTCTACCGCCGAATGGATATAGATCTTCCCGTCATCATAAATATAATTGATCGGGACTCCATAAGGGTATCCGTTGGCGCCGATCGTGGAAAGCACCCCATACTCGCCCGCGTCCAGCAGAGCAATGGTTTCCTCTTCCGAAAGCTGCTGTGATTTCAGTCTCATTTCGTCAAACATCATGTTCTCCTCCTTCTTTTCCCTCGATAGGTTTTTCTTTTTATTCTTATAATGTTATTATACCTCTATTTAGCATTTAAGAAAATGCCAATTTCAGATGCTTTGCTATGCCAGCAAGGAGGAAAAAACCATGCAAACATACAAATGGATGGCACTTAAAAAATCATGCCATCCATCTGTTATGCAAGCGAAAAGGTTTCGGTCCCCGCGGCCTCAAAATCTTACATCTGATCCACGGAATCCAGTACCTGATCCACAATCTTCATCGCGTCTTTCAGTTCTTTTTCGGTAATAATCAGCGGCGGAGCGAGGATAATCATATTTTCATGGGAATAAGTGAAAATTCCCTCTTTCATGAGCATTCCGATAATCTTCGCCATAATCCCCTTTGCATCGTCATTAAACGATACAAGGGGAGTTCCGCTTTCATCTTTTACCAGTTCCATCGCCGCGAACAGCCCGATCTGCCGGATCTCCCCGACGCAGGAATGCTTCTTCGCCAGTTCTGCCAGAAGCTCTCCCAGAACGGCTCCCTGGCTGGCGACATTTTCCTCAATTTTCAGCCGCTTGTACTCATGGATCGCGGCAACCGCCGCAGCGCAGCCCATGGGATGTGCATTATAGGTGAGACCGCACATCATGGTATGATCGTCAAAATATTTCTGAACTTTTTCTGAAACAATCACGCCCCCAATCGGAACATAACCGCAGGTTACGCCTTTCGCGAAAGTCACCAGATCCGGTTCAATATCAAAGTGCTGGAAAGCGAACGCCTTTCCGGTCCGGTACCAGCCGGTCATCACCTCGTCGCAGACCATTAATATGCCATACTTTGTGCAAAGCTCTCGGACGCCTTTCATCCACTTCCGCGGCGGGATCAGAACACCGTTTGACCCTACCACGGTTTCCAGGAAAATCGCCGCGATGTTTTCCGGTCCTTCATAGAGAATCTGATTTTCCAGCAATTCCAGATAAAAGTCCGCCGCGTCCTCTTCATTCTTAAAGGCAGCCTGCTTCGGAGCCCTATATGGATACGGGCCGTCATATTTTACAAATCCCGCTGGCCCCGGTTCATTGGCAAAATGCCGTGGTTCGCCGGTAAGCATCCCCGCGCCGGCAGTAGAACCGTGGTAGCTGCGGTACATGGAAAAAATCTTCCATTTCCCTGTATACTGCTTTGCCATTTTAATCGCGTTTTCATTGGACTCAGCTCCGGCATTCGTGAAAAAAACTTTGGCATTCTTCATTCCCGATAATTCCACAACCGCCTCAGCCGCGTCGGATCGCACGTCAATCGCGAATGCCGGACTGATAAACGGCATTTTATCCGCCTGTTCTTTCATCGCCTGAATAATTGCCTCGTTTCCATGCCCCAGGTTTAAATTCACCAGCTGAGAGGACATATCGTAATATTTTTGACCTTCATCGTCCCAGAAATAAATTCCCTCGGCTTTTGTGATAACCTTTGGATTAATCGCGTTCTGCGCGCTCCATGAATGCAGATTGTATTTCAGACTTTTTTCTTTGATACTTGTCATAGTTCTGTCCCTTTCTGTTCCTGATTACTGTTTGCCCGAAATGCCGATCAGTTCTTCAATCGCTCTCGCTAACCCGTCGCGCTCATTACTGCCCGCAATATAATCCGCGCAGGCCTTTACACAGTCTTCTCCATTTCCCATGGCTACTGAAATTCCCGCGCTCTGAAGCATTTCCATGTCGTTTCGGCTGTCTCCCGCCGCCATTACATCCAGCATATCAATCTGCAGTTTTCCGCACAGGAGCTCCAGCGTTTTCGCCTTATTGCAGCTTTCCGCGACAAACTCGATATTTTTTCTTCCGGAGGAGGTTACATGCGCGTGCTTTATCATTGCCAGTTCTTCCTCCATTCTGCCGCGCAGAACTTCCTGTTCAAAATAGACGGCAACTTTTTCAATTCTGGTGTTGTGAACATCCAGAAGGTTCACGACGCCTCTCACCGGCACTCTGGTCTCCAGCACATACTCGCGATCCCGGTAACCGATCTGATTCCGCGCGATTTTTTTGTAATAGGCGTGCTCCATATAGGCGCTGCCTTTCACATACACTTCGACCATCAGGTCTTTTTTCTGGAGAAACTGTTTGATTTCCTCCACTCCGGACGGCGAAATATAATCGTGGTACAGCACTTCCGCATTCCGCGCGCTGCGAATCTCTGCGCCATTGGAAGTAATCACATACCGTACCGCTTTTTCGCCGCCGCATTCCAGATCCAGCAGCTGCGGCGGCAGCGATTTGTAACACCGTCCTGTCACCGGCACGATTTCCGCGCCCGCGCGAATCGCCCCGCACAATGCATGTTTTGTTTTCTCCGTCAGTTGATTTTGTGGATTCAGGGTTGTTCCATCTAAATCAAGGGCGATTAATTTTACATCCATCCAAAATCCTTTCTGTACTGACCAGGCATATGCCGGCCGCGCACACACTTCCGACCGGCATATACCGTATCATTTCTGTCAGCACGTTATTCCAATTATAATTTAAAGAGGTATGTTCGAATGCTTTTTATAAGGCACTGCCGCCTTTTTATTGCGGATGATCCGCAGATCCCGGATGATTCTGGCACGCAGCTGCTCCGGATCGATGACATCATCCACAATACCGTATTCCGCCCCTTTATACGGGTTCAGAAACGTCTCTTTATACTTCTGTGTCAGTTCCGCTCTTTTTGCCGCCTGATCCTCCGCTTCCGCGATCTCATGTTTGAAAACAATATTGGCGGCGCCTTCCGCTCCCATAATCGCAAGTTCTCCGGTGGGAAGCGCCAGTACAAAATCCGCTCCCATCCCTTTGCCGCACATGGCCGAATACGCGCCTCCGTAATCTTTGCGGATGACAACTGTAATCTTTGGCACCGTCGCTTCGGAATAGGCAAACAGCATTTTCGCGCCGTTTCGGATAATTCCGTTGTGTTCCTGCACCACTCCCGGAAGATACCCCGGCGTATCCGCCAGCGTAATCAGCGGAATGTTATAGCAGTCACAAAACCGCACAAACCTCGCGGCCTTCCAGGAAGCGTTCACATCAATACATCCGGCCAGCACTCTCGGCTGATTTCCCACGATTCCGACCGTCTCTCCTCCCATTCTGGCAAATCCGACTACCATATTCTGCGCGAAGCTTTCCTGCACTTCCATAAAATCCCGATTATCCACAAAACACCGGATAATCTCTTTCATATCAAAGGATTTCTGCGCGTCCACGGGGATGATATTTTTAATTTCCAGGGTCTTGCGGTCAATCGGATCATTTTCCGCATACCGCGGCGGCATTTCTTTACTGTTGGAAGGGAGAAACGAAAGCAGACGCCTGGCTACGGCAAAGCCGTCCTGTTCCGAATTTACAACGAAATGCGCGAGTCCGGTAATCCTTCCGTGAACTCCGGCGCCTCCGATCGCGTCAAAGGTCGTCTTTTCTCCCGTAACCGATTCGATGACCGCGGGCCCGGTAATAAACATTTTTCCGATGGGATTCACCTGGATAATGAAGTCTGTCAGCGCCGCGCAGTAGGAGGTTCCGCCCGCGCAGGTTCCCAGAATCAGAGAAATCTGCGGAATCCACCCGGAAGCCAGACTGGTTTTGCCAAAGGTCGAACAGTAGGCATGGAGGGCGGAAACGCCTTCCTGTATTCTCGCTCCCGCCGCATCATTAAAGGAGATCATCGGGTACCCGGCTTCCATGGCCTTTTCAAAGCCGTTCATAATTTTATCGCGGCCCGCTTCTCCCATAGATCCTCCCATAATCGTTACATCATTGGCATAGGCGAAAACAGGTCTTCCGTCTACATTTCCATATCCGCAGAGAACGCCTTCATTTCCCAGATCTTTTTCATTTAATCCAAAATCCGCGCAGCGGTTTTTTGTCCAGGGTTTCATCTCAATATAGGTACCCGGATCAAAGAAAAGTTCGATCCGCTCTTCCGCCGTCAGCTTGCCGGCCTTATGCATCTTATCTACCCGTTTCTGACTGCTGCTGATTTTTAATGCCTCTCTTTTTTGCCTGTATGCTTCATACCGATCTGTCATTCTGCTCTCCTTCTATAACACCGGGCCTGTAAAGGAAAGCGCTTCACACTTGAGCCGCCTTCCGTCACCACGTTTTCCCAGGAACGTTCCGTCTTTGAACACCAGCTTCCCTCTGCTGTAGGTTGCCTCGGGATAGCCCTTCAGTTTCACGCCCTCCCATATCGTGTGATCCGTATCGCCGTGCATGGCATCGTTGGTAATCGTAAACTCTTTTTCCGGATCGTAAATCACCAGATCCGCGTCTAAACCAGCCTGTACCGCGCCTTTCCGGCGTGAAATTCCAAAGAGTCTGGCAGGATTCGCCGCGCACAGTTCCACAACCCGGTTAAAGCTGAGTCTTCCCGCGACTGCCTGGGACAGCATGTACGGATACATATTCTCTACTCCCGCGCAGCCGTTTGGAATCGTTGTAAAGTCTCCGGGTGTTCCGTCTTTTTTCGTAATGCCCCAGTCTTTTTCCGATTGCCTGAACGGGCAGTGATCGGTGGCAATGGTAGCAATCGCTCCATTTTGAATTCCCTTCCAGAGGGCGTCCTGGGATTCCTGATTTTTCATTGGGGGAGAACATACAAAGTCCCGTCCCCGCTCTCTTTTGTATACTTCATTTGTAAAGTGCAGGTACTGGGGACAGGTTTCCGCGAAAATCGGATACCCCTGCCGCCTCGCTTCTTCCACAGCTTCCATACCCATCTTATCCGCAAGATGGACAATATACAGGGGAGCTCCCGCCATTTTCGCCAGGTTGATGGCCCGTACATCCGCTTCCCCTTCCACCATCTCATTTTTGGACATATAATGCCACCAGGCGGAAACCTTTCCCTCCGCAAGGTACTGGTTCACCAGCAGGGCATTGACATCTTTATTTTCCGCGTGGACGCCGACCAGGGCGCCAATCTTCGCCGATTTTTGGAGGACTTTATAAAAAGATCCGTCATCCACGCCGAAATCATAAACCATATAGACCTTAAAGGAAGAAATTCCGTACTCCACCGCCTCTTCCATCGAATCCAGCAATTCCTCTGTCGATACATCCGCTACGCCAATATGAAAGGCGTAGTCCACCGCCGCGTCCGGCGCTGCCAGCCTGTCTCTGCGTTTTGCCGCGTCCACCAGCCGTTCGCCTTTTTCCTGCTGCGCGAAGTCAAAGACCGTTGTTGTCCCTCCGCAGGCGGCGGAACGGGTTCCCGCGTAGTAATCGTCGGAAGAGATGGTGCCGCCAAAGGGCAGCGCCAGATGCGTATGTCCGTCAATAGCGCCGGGAAGTACCAGTTTTCCCCGGGCATCAACAACCTCTTCAAAACCCGTTTCTTTAAAACCTGTCCCGACCGCCGCAATTCTTTCATCCTGAACCGCGACATCTGCCGGATATGTTTCCGTTGGCGTGACCACGGTTCCGTTTTTAATTAACAATCTCATACTGAACCTCTCTCTTATTCAAAGGTTTCTTTTAATTTCAGTTCTTCCGGCTGACATCCTTCTCTCCAGACCAGTTCCCCCGGCAGAATGCAGTCCTGTACCGGGCACACTCTCTGGCAGAGATGGCAGCCCACACAATGATCTTTGTTCAGCTTCGGACGTCTCTTTTCCGAATCCCATTCAATCGCCTGATGCCCGCCATCATAACAAGATACATAGCATCTGCCGCATCCCACACATTTTTCCTCATTGAAATCAGGCCGAATCTGATAGGTTCTCGTCAGCTCTGACGGCGATACGATATTGGGAACCGCTTTCCCGACCAGTTCGTCCAGGCTGTTAAATCCCTTTTCATCCATGTAGTGCTGCATTCCGGAAATCATGTCTTCTACAATCCGGTATCCGTATTCCATGACCGCGGTGGTCACCTGAACATTTCTCGCGCCTACCAGAAGAAAATCCAGAGCGTCCGACCAGGTGTAGATCCCGCCTACTCCGGAAAGAGGCACTCCCTTTAATTCCGGATAGCCTGCCATTTCCGTTATAAAGCGCAGGGCGATTGGTTTGACCGCCGCTCCGGAATATCCGGAGATAGCGGATTTACCGTTAATGACCGGCTGTGTAGTAAACAGATCCTTGTCAATATCAATGACGGATTTTACCGTATTAATAGCGGAAATCCCTGCCGCGCCGCCCTTGATGGCAGCCAGGGCGGGTGGAATCATGCTGGTTACATTCGGGGTCATTTTCGCGATGACCGGCAGATTTGTCCCGCTGACCGCAGCCCGTGTAAAGGATTCTACCAGCTGCGGATTGGTACCTACATCCGATCCCATATTTTCTCTTCCCATGTGCGGACAGGAGAGATTAATTTCAATTCCGTCCGCGTCCGCCTGTTCCGCGTAGCTGCAGAGCAGTTTCCAGTCTTCTTCCGTCTGCCCCATAAAGGAAGCGAAAATCACATGGTCCGGATAATCCCGTTTCAGCCGCCTCATATGTTCCAGATTTTCTTCTAATGTATTCTGGGACGCATGCTCACAATTTTTAAATCCGATCCAGGGTTCCCCGGCATTTCCGTAGCTTCCGAAAATCGGAGAAATTTCATTCTCTTTCCACAGGTCGATGGTCTTGTAAAAAACACCTCCCCATCCCGCTTCAAAGCACTTCGCGATCATATCGTAATTGTTCCCTACCGGAGAGGACGAAAGAAAAAACGGATTCCTGCATTTGATTCCGGCAAATTCAATGGATAAATCTTTTTTTACTGACATTCTTTTTCACCTGCTTTCTTTTCCAGATACGAAATGATGGAACGCGCCGCTTCCTTTCCTTCTTTTACGGCTTCCACCACCGTCTTTCCTCCGTTCACGAAATCGCCTCCGGCGAAAACGCCTTCCGCGTCCATTCCCTCCAGAGGTTCCGCGGCCTGCCCAATCGCGAATACAACCGTATCCGCCTTAATCATGGCGAAAGATTGACCGTCTCTTCCTGAAAACCGTACTCCGTCCACAGCGCCGTCCTTTGCCAGGATCTCCTCAGGCGCGAATTCTGTGGTTATGGTCACTCCCATAGCCTGAACATATTTGATTTCCGCCATATCCGCCGGCGCTTCTTCGATGGTTCTTCTGTAATAGATCATAACCTTGTCCGCGCCCGCGAGCTTGGCTGTCGCGGCACAGTCCATGGCAACGTCGCCCCCTCCGATGACGATCACCTTCTTGCCGATGTCTGATTTCCCGCCGGTTTCTCTCGCGGCTTTCAGGTAGTCCAGCGCGGGATATACACCTTTTGCCTCCATTCCCGGAAGCTCCGGCAGTTTTGTTTTCCACATGCCGGTTCCGGCAAATACCGCGTCATAATCTTTTCTCAGCTCAGCCGCGGATGTGATGTTCCTGCCCAGAACGAATTTCACACCCAGATCCGCAATCAGCTTCACATCATAATCCACGGTTTCCTGCGGCAGCCTTGCCGGAACAATGCCGTAGGTCAGCATGCCTCCCGCTTTTTCCTGAGAATCGTACACCGTCACTTCATAGCCTTCTCGAGCCAGCACAGCTGCCGCGCTCAGAGATGCCGGACCCGCTCCGACGCAGGCGACACGACCCGCCTTCTTTTCTTCAGGCGCTTCCACATTTTTCATGTCAAAGGCCTTTTCCTGTTCTGTAAGGAAGCTTTGCAGCCTCCCGATTTCAATCGGTTTATCGATTCCGCAACGACTGCAGGCCTCCTGGCAAAGCTGATCGTACGGGCAGACTTTCGCGCAGCTGCCTCCTAACGGATTATTTCTTCGTATGGTTTCCGCCGCGCCCTTTACGTTGTTGAACCGCAGAGACCGGATAAACTTTGCCGGATCGGTTCCCGCCGGACAGGCCTCGCTGCACGGAGCGTCATAACACAGCAGGCATCTTCTCGCTTCTTCTCTGGCAGTCCGAAGATTATACGCTGCCGCCGCTTCTTCCAGATATTCTTTTTTCACAACCTTACTCAATGCCTCTTCCTCCTTGTCTCTCTAAAAATCCAGTGTTTTAAAGTCCTCTTTTCTCATTTCCCCCGCGCTCAGGAAAATTGCCGCGTTTCCGGCCATGGCCTTTTCGATAAAATCAATCCGGCACTTGTCGTATGGGGTATGGGCAAACTGTTCCTGCATTCCGGAATACCCGATAGTAGGTTTTCTGTAGTGTCCCGCGGTAACCGCCGCATCAGTGGCAAAGGACCAGTAGCCGTATTTAACCGGCTGTCCGATCTGCTCCAGCGCTCTGGCGCACGCCTTTGTAAATGGATGATCCTTTTTGATTTTCCAGCTTTCGGTAAACTTGTATCCTTCCATCACCTCTCCGGTATAGCAGGTGTCGATACACGGTTTCACTTTGATATCCGCTCTGAATTCCGGATCTTCCGCCGCGATGTCATCCAGTACTTTCTGCAGAATCCGCATGGCGCTTTCTTCGGTCTCTCCGATCATCGTCCGCCTGTCAAAGGAAAGAAAACACTGATCCGGGACAATGGAAAGGGCTCCCGGTGAACATTCGATAATATTCAGAGAAATGGAGGCCGGTTCCATCTCGCCGTCCGGATCTTTCGGAAGGTTTGGAATCACTTCCTCCCGGATTTTCTCAATTACAGGCATGGCCTTATAAATCGCGTTAATCCCGTTCTGCGGACAGCTTCCGTGACTGGTTCTCCCATATACCGTAATCAGATACTCAATTCTTCCTCTGTGTCCCAAATACAGACTCAGGCTCGTGGCTTCCGAGGAAACCATGGCGTCGTAGTCCAGCCCCCGCTGCGGAAAGGTCTCTGCCAGCATGCGCCGGGTTCCGCCGTTTTGCCCGGATTCTTCGTGGACTACGCCGGTATAGATAAAATCTCCTTTCAGTTTCACTCCCTGCTGCCGCAGTTTTAAAAGAATCGCCCCCGCGTAAATCTGAAATCCGTGTCCGCTTTTTACATCCGAAGCGCCTCTTCCATGAATGCACTCGACCATTTCCTGCGCGGTTCTGTCTTCATTATCGCATTGGCATACATCAATCTCTCCTCCGTAAGGATCGTAGCCTTCCCAGTTATTCTTATCTCCGGGAGCCACATGATCCATATGGGAGTTGTACATAATGGCAGGCCCTTCTTCGTCTCCCTTTATAATTCCGATAACGTTTCCGTATTTGTCCCTGCTTACATCATCATAACCCAGCGTTTCCATCTCTTCGATCAGGATTTTTGTCAGTTCATACTCATCACCGCTGATAGACGGGGTCCGAATCAATTTCCGGATAAACTCCACACAATCGGCCTTTAATTCCTTCGCGATTTCGTTAATCTGGTCATATAATTTTTCGTCATACATTTTTACATCCCCCAAATTCTAGACACTCTGTTTTTCTGTCATTTTTTCAAATTCCTCTTCCGAAACATAGGATTTCTTTTCGCTCTTCATAAACAGAACATACAGTACAAAGGCGATGATAAATCCCGCTACATAGCTGTTGGCGTCCAGCCACCTGGTTACCTCTCCTCCGATTCCGAATTTTCCGAGAAGCGGAACGGTAAACGCCAGAACCCATGCCGCAATCGCGCGGATATTCCAGCCGCGGTTGTAGTTGTAAGTCTCATCCGTTTCATCATATAAAGCTCTGACGTTGAGCCGCTTCTTTTTGATAACGAAATAGTCTGCCACCAGAATCGCCGCTACCGGACCGAGAATCGTGCCGCATGTACCCAGCCAGCTAAACATAAAGGCTCCGGCGCTTCCGTACATCCACCACGGGCGGAATACGATACAGAGAACACAGGTGATGATGATTCCCGCTTTGTAACTGATTTTTCTTGGAGCCAGATTCGCGAAGCCATTGGCAGGAGCTACAACATTCGCTGCCATGTTCGTTGTCAGAGTTCCGATAATAATTCCGGCCGATACAAGAAACACAATTATCTTATTATCCAGATGAAGAAGTACGGCGGTCGGATCATACTGCGCTTCTCCGTAGGCAACTTCCGTTACTTTGGCGAACATGGCGCCAATGGTGGCGAGAATGATAACGGAAATCGGCATCGCGTAGAGCTGTCCCCGGAACTGCGCTTTCTGTGACTTGGCATAGCGGGAAAAGTCCGGGATGTTCAAAGCCAGTGTCGCCCACACGGCGATATTACTGGTTATGCCTGCGAGGAATACATACGGGAATCCTCCGTTTTCTGCCAGCTTGTCCGGTTCATTTCCAGCCAGGAACATATCGCCTACTGATACGCCGCAGTCATTTCCCAGCGAGATGATCCAGAATACCAGTCCGATGCACATCGCGATAAGAATCGGACTTCCCAGGCTTTCCAGAAGTTTAATACCTTCCGATCCTTTCAGTCCCAGAATCAGGGTTACAATCAAGAACAAGGCGAATCCGATGAACCTTCCGGTGCCTTCTGTATCCCAGCTATCGCTGAACAGTGAGATAATTGAAGAGAACGCCGCGCCTCCTACCCAACACTGTACCGCGCACCATCCTGCCGCCACAATCGCTCTCATCAGCGACGGAAGGTGAGATCCCAAACGTCCGAAGGAAACTCTGGCAAACACAGGAAACGGGATGCCGTACCGGGTACCCGCGTGTGAGTTAAGCTGCATCGGAATCAGTACAATCAAATTTCCGATAAGAACATTAATCAGTGCCGGTATCGGAGCCATGCCCAGAGCAATCAGCGCCGCCGCGTAAGAAAAGCCTGTAATGCAGATAACCATGCCTACCCAGAGCATTGCAATGTTATAGGTGCTCCACGTTCGTTCTGACGCAGAGGTTGGAACCAGATCGTCGTTCATATACTTTGAATCGGTCAGTTCCCTGAGAGTCTCTTCGTTTAATTCAAAGAGCCCTTCCGAAAATTCAACTTGCGTATACTTATTTTCCATATTTACTCCTTATGGTGATTCTATTTCAATTTCACCTTTACTCATTTCAGGAATAACGTTTCTAAGTGAAAGCCATCCCATAACATCGGCCGTTGTTATGTTTTATGTTTCGCTTTTATATAAAGCAGTTTTTATGCCAATTTTCTGTATTTAGCGACAATTCTTTTTTCCCAATGTGCTGTCCGCGGCTGATTTTCATACCTCCTTTCATCCGTTCCAAAATAACTGGAAGAAAAAAAGAAGGCGGAGCGGTTGTGTTCCTTGCCTTCTTTGTTCCGATTTCAAAACAGACGGAACGGTTCTCGTTCCGAACCCGCAACATGCTAGTCGCGGTTTATTTTCCGGAAAAGCGTAGTGGGGGAAAGGTTCAGCAGCTTCGACGCTTTCCGGATGCTCCCGCCTTTTTTCATCGCCAGAGCGATATACTCATCCTCGATTTGTGCCAGAATATCCGGAAGAGATACCGGAAGCCCCTCTAGCGAAAGAGACTGTTCCTCTTTTCTTCTTGATCCGCTTTTGGGCAGATCCGTCAGGGTGATCTCTTGGTTCAGGCTGAGTACCACGTACCGCTCAATGGCATTTCGCAGTTCCCTGACATTTCCTCTCCATTCCGCTCGTTTCAGAACTTCAAGAACTTCCGGACTGAGCGTTTTGTTCAGTCCGTTTTTTTCATTGACGTCTTTAAGAAAACGAATAGTCAGGGGAATAATATCTTCCCGCCGTTCCCGTAGCGGCGGAATATGGATTGGGATGACACTCAGCCTATAGTAGAGATCTTCCCGAAAAGTATTATGATCCACCATATCTTTCAGATTACGGTTTGTCGCCGCAATGATCCTGCAGTCTACTTTTTTCACCTGTGTACTGCCTACCCGCATAATTTCTCCCGTTTCCAGAAAAGAAAGCAACTTCGGCTGCAGCTCCAATGGAAGCTCTCCGATTTCATCCAGGAACACCACACCGCCGTCTGCCGCTTCAAATAGTCCGACTTTGCCTGTGCGGTTCGCTCCCGTAAAAGCGCCCGGCATATATCCGAACAGTTCTGACTCCAAAAGATTTGCCGGAATCGCTCCACAGTTTATGGAAACCATCGGGCTGTCACTCCTTTTGCTCATAGCGTGAATCAGATTGGCGATCATTCCCTTGCCCACACCGGATTCTCCCAGAAGCAGAACGATACTGTCATTCAAAGATGCCCGCTCCGCGATTTCCAGGACGCTTCTCATCCCCGCGCTTTCCGCAATGACGCCTTGTTTCACGATGTTGCGGTGTTTTGATAATTCGCTTCGGTAAGTGTCGATCAGTGTTTCCTGTTTCATCTTTTCTTCATACAGGGCGTTTAAAATCGGGACATCTCTGAGGTTGTTGACAATCCGCTTGATTTTACCGCTCTCATCAAAAATCGGTGTCGCTGTTACTAAAATGGTTTTTCCATTTGAGAGATTTTGTGTAATGGTTTCCTGTTTTCCCGATTCAAACACCAGGGCAGACGCGGATTTCTGAAAAAGGCCTTCTGTAACCAGATCCTTTGTATTTTTTCCGACAATCTCTCTCCCTTCCACACCCATAATTTTACCGTGGGCCCCGTTAACCATAATCGTAACCCCCTGCTCGTCTACCAGCGTCATGCCGTCTTCTGTAAAAAAACAGGATCTAAGCGCCTCTATAATAAACTCTTTTTCTTCTTCAATATCTCCATCTCGGACTTTTTTCTCAATCTCTTCAAATGTATAGACTCGATCTTTAAATGTAACCATAGAACACCTCAAATCTTTCCACCCTCTTCGCAGTCCTTGACTTCCCCTCATGTTCATTATAACAAACATCTGCCAAGAAAAAATACATACTTTTCTGTAAACTTCTCCTATTTTTTCCATCCTTGCATGTTTTAAATGGATAAAAAGCTGCCGTGCTGACCAGTCAGTCAATTGTCAGCACGGCAGTTTTTTCATGTATGCTTACAATGGATCGGAATTGTTTTTAATAAACTCCGCTGAAAATAAATCTTCTTCCTTCGGAATATGGAGGGGCAGTGTTCGTGAGACATGCGTAATATTGATCAGATCCTTCCAGTTTACATTATGGGATACGCTGTTATTGCCCCATGTCCCGCATCCCAGTGTCATTGTCATAGGCATGCCGTTTTCCCAGGAACCGCTGTTGCCTACACCTTGTGGCTGATTAACCATCATCCGGGCAACCGGCATCCGCAGTGCCATTTTTTCTACCTTTTCATCATCGTTTGTGTGAATTCCACATCCATGACCTTTTCCCATATAATTCATGACTTCTTCCATTTTATCCATAGCGTCTTCAAAACTTTCAGTTTTTACCAATGTGGTGACGCGTGAAAGTTTCTCTCCGGTAAAGGGATATTCATGCCCGATCCCGTCGTTTTCCTCCACAAATAGAAACTCGGTATCATCTCCAATATCAAGCCCTGCCAGTTCCGCGATTGCCGCGATTGGCTGTGCCACGATATGCCGATTCAGATTATGGTTTTCCGGCCACTGCGGCCACATGGTTTTCCGCAGCTTTTCCTTTTCTTCCGAATTTTCCCGAATCCACATTCCCCCGTGGTTCTGCAGCGCTTTTACAAAAGTATCGTAGCATTCTTTCTGTACCAGAAGGACATTTTCAGTGGAACAACTGGTGGCGTTGTCAAAGCACTTTGAAGTTTTTACCATTTCCGCCACTTTTTCCAAATTCGTAGTCCCATCCACGTAAACCGCGTCATTTCCGGTACCGACTCCGATAGCAGGCGTTCCGGATCGATAGGCGGCTTTCACCATTCCCGCGCCGCCTGTAGCCAGTACAAAATCGCACTGTTTCATCAGTTCGCCGGAGCAGTCTATGCTGACATATTTCGGCTCAATGGCAATGATCAGATCTTCCGGAGCGCCGAACTTTTTCAGCACTTTCCTTAAATACTCAACAACAAACAAATTTACCTTCGCGGCTTTCGGATGAGGCGCCAAGATAATCGCGTTTCTGCCTTTTATCGCGTTCATGGGCTTTACTACCGCGGTGTTCTCCGCATTTGTCACTGGCGCCAGCGCTCCGATTACGCCCATGGGTTTCGCGTATTTCGCGATATTCCGTTCTTTATCGTATTCGATAAGTCCTACCGATTTTTCGTCCTTCATTTCCCGATAATGGCCGATGGTTTTGTTCCAGATTTTCGCAATTTTATCTTCCACATCGCCCATTCCACTTTCCGCTACGGTTTTCTCCGCAACCTGCCTCATGAAATCAGGACGTGTCCCATAAAAGGCAATCGCCGCTACAAGTTCGTCCACCTGTTCCTGAGAATATTCATTTAAAATGCTCTGTGCCTGCTTCGCTCTTTCCATTAACCCTTTGACATACGCTTCATAATTGATCTCCATAAAAACCTCCTACTCAATCACTTATTAAGAACCAAATTTTACAGACTGCTCCGCGGCACTGATTTATCTTTTGATACCGCTTATGTATGAAAATACGCAAGACCTGTACCAGTTTGAAGAGAACGGAAAAATCAGAAGATTCCGCTTTGCCAAAAGCCCGAAAAAGCCAACATTCTGACGTAACCCGCGTCCTGCCGGATGCTCCCTTGTTTTTCTCTATATACGTCCGGTTTCGTTCCAATTCCGGAACACAAGGAACACCTGCAGTTCCGATTATGAAACAGCAGGTGTCTGCTCTGTATATTTTTTATCTGCGCGATCTGATGCCATTTTTATACTTCCCCGATGTCTCCCAAAGCGCGATTCATTCCGGTATACACCTATATGAAACTGATTTTGTGAAATGATGTAAAAAAACAGAGTTGTTGACATTCTTTGTATCCTGTACAGTGGGAAACAGGTCCGTGGATACAAAAGTTGTGGGTTAGTAAGCTTGCGTTTTCGAGAAATCCTGAAAAATCAAGGAAACTCCATTTGTTTGCTCCCGCAAATATAGATTTTTTGTATCCTCCAGCCCGGATTGAAGGGTCTTGGCTACAATTCTTTATCTGCTCAAAAGGTATACCTGCGGAAGTATACCTAAGTATACCTCCTGCCCGGCTCCTTTCAAACAACCATTCTAATTCTATCCCTTCAACTACTACCTTCTCCCTTTTGACAAAGCTATAATAATACCAGAAAATAAAAATATTCAAAATTTTCCCGGCATTTCCGCATCGAATCCCAGCCGGGAATCCTGATAGGAGACAGATCCATGAATCCTTCCGCTATGGTCACAAACATTCAAAAATTCAGCGTTCACGACGGGCCCGGCATCCGAAGCCTGATCTTTACCAAGGGCTGCCCGCTGCGCTGCCTGTGGTGCGCCAATCCGGAGAACATCCATTTCGGACCGGATCTGATGCTCTTTCCCGACAAATGCATTGGATGCAAACGATGCGTGGATATCTGTCCTCAGAATGCCATAACCATTGCAAGGAACACAGACGGAAAAGAATACATCCAATCCCACCGAGAATTATGCATCCGCTGTGGAGCTTGCGCGAAAGTATGTTTTAGCCAGAGCCGCGTTCTGAAGGGGGAAGTGCTTTCCTGCGAGCAGGTCGAGAAAAAAGTCGATAAGGATCTGCCTTTTTACAAGAATTCCGGCGGCGGAATTACCTTCTCCGGAGGAGAGCCTCTGCTGCATCCGCAGTTTATCGCCCGGATCGCGAAACATTACCGCGAAAAAGGGCTCAGCACCGCGGTGGAAACCTGCGGTTTCGTTCCCTGGGAAAATTTTGAGAGCGTGCTTCCCTGGATCGACTGGTTCTTGTTTGATATTAAATTTATCGACAGCCGCAAACATAAAAAATACTGCGGGCAGGAAAATCAGCCGATTCTGGAAAATCTGCAGAAGCTGTCCAGAGACAGGCGCGGCCGCATCACAATCCGCATACCGATCATTCCGGGCATCAATGACGAAAAAAGCGACCTCGCACTGGCTGGCGCATTCCTCGGGAAGCGAAAAGATCGTCTGGAAGGCGTTCACATCCTGCCCTATCACAACTATGGTTCGTCCAAGTATGACGCCTTGGGTATCCCCTACAGACTCTCCGATCTGGAAAGTCCGACAGACGAGTATATGCAGCAGGTCCGCGGCACATTAGAGCAATACGGGCTGAAGGTTCAAATCGGAGGGTAGCGCGGGCACCATTTGTAAAAGGAAGCAAAACTTAATAAATAACAGTAAAGGAGGCCACCAGCAAGATGAAAGAAACCAAAGAGCAAAACATCGGAAGAAAAAAATGGACCGACGGCTGTACGGATCGCATCAACAAACTGCGGGATCAGTACTGGCTGAACCGTCCCGAAATTGACACAGAACGGGCGCGGGTTTACACCCGGGTCTATAAAGAGACCGAAGGAGACGAAACCGTCATCCGGCGCGCCAAAGCGCTCCACGCTTATGTGAGTGAAAAAACGCTGTGTATCGGCGATGGAGAGTTGATTGTCGGCACAGACGGGAAAAAGCACAGATCCGCTGTCGTTTGTCCGGACGTATGTTTTCACTGGATTGAAGATGAAATCGACACCATGGAAACGAGGCCGCAGGATCCGTATAAGATTACGGAAGACGATAAGCGTATTTTAAAAGAAGAAATTTTCCCTTACTGGAACGGCAGATCCATGGAGGACTATTTCCTGGCAAACATTGACGACGAATTAAAAAACGTAGGCCTTGCCACAAACATCATCTTCGGTGATATCAAGTCCCAGTCCGGCGGCGGAGAGTGGTCTGTAGGATATCACAACATCATTCTCAAAAAAGGGTTTAAAGGCGTAGAGGAAGAGGCGAAAGCGTATCTGGCAGATCTTGACCGCGCCGATCCTCAGACCTGGGACAAAGCGAAATTCTACGAAGCGGTGATCATGACCTGCGATTCCGCCAGGATTCTGGGAGAACGCTATGGAAATTACGCGGAAGAACTGGCTAAAAAGGAAGCGGATCCGGCAAGGAAAGCAGAGCTGCTGCAGATCGCGGAGAACTGCAGGCTGGTGCCTTATCACCCGCCCCAGACCTTCTGGCAGGCGGTACAGGCGGTATGGCTGACCCAGGTTCTGATTTGCGCCGAAGAAAATCAGAATTCCGCCATTATCGGAAGGCCGGATCAGTACTTATATCCATTCTACAAAAAAGAAATCCAGGCCGGAACTCTCACGGACCTTCAGGCGCAAGAACTGCTGGAATGTCTGTGGATCAAAATCGCGGAATTTATCTTTGTCGTTTCCGAAGATTCGGCGGCTTACTACTCCGGATATATTTCCTTCCACGGCGTGACTTTAGGCGGTGTGGACGATAATGGAGAAGACGCGGTCAATCCGCTCTCCTATATGGGTCTGCAGTGCACGATGGATTTACGGATGCACAGCCCGACCATCAATGTCAGAGTAAATAAAAAGACACCGGACTCGTTCATGGAGAAAATATGTGATCTTGTAAAACTGGGCACCGGACAACCGGCTATCTTCTTCGACGAAACTACCTTCAAGATTCTGGAACGCCGCGGCATTCCTCTGAAGGCCGCTTATAACTGGAGCGTTTCCGGCTGCGTAGAACCCAGTATTCCCGGCCAGGCTCACATGTGGGCGGAGGGCTGCCGTTACAGCTTCGCGACAGCCGTGGAGTGGGCTCTCCTTGACGGGTTCACCAAATACTGGGGCCGCACCATGGGCGTAAAAACCGGCGACCCGCGAACCTTTAAAACCTATGAGGAATTTGAAAACGCCGTAAAAACACAGCTTGCGTATCTGATAAAGATGTCTGTCCGCAACACTCATGTGTCAGAAAGAGCCCATATGCTGCGGCTTCCAAAGACGGTACGATCCATCTGTACGGAAGGCTGCCTGGAAAGCGGTACCGACTGCATCCGCGGCGGAGCGATGTACAACAACGGCCCCGGACTGGAAACAACCGGACTGGCGGATCTGGTCGATTCCCTGGCTGCTGTAAAAAAACTGGTATATGAAGAAAACGTCTTCAGTATGGATCAGCTGATAAAAATGCTCGAAGCGGATTTTGAAGGATATGAAGCCGAGCGTCAACAGCTCATTTACAATGCGCCGAAATGGGGAAACGATGAGGAATATGTGGACGAAATCGCCGCCCGCCTGCTGGATTTCTGCGCGGAAACTACATCTCAGTATAAAAGCACTCTGGGCTATTCTTTTGTTACCGGCGCGGTTCCGGTAATCGCTAATATCCCCCATGGCCAGGTAACCTGCGCGCTGCCTTCAGGCAGAAAGGAATTTACCGGCCTCGCGGACGGGATCTCTCCATTCGGAGGCTATGACAAAGAAGGACCTACCTCGGTAATCAAGTCCGTGTGCGCCGTGGATCATACCAAATCCGGCTGCGGCAACCTGCTGAACATGCGCCTGAGTCCATCTGTTCTGGCAACGGATCAGGATAAAAAGAATCTGATTTCCCTGCTTCGGACTGAAGAAGAACTGGGTGGCTATCATATTCAATTTAACGTAGTAGGAACCGACACTCTGCTGGACGCGCAGAAAAATCCGGATCAATACCGGGATCTTCTGGTGCGTGTAGCAGGCTACAGCGCCTATTTCACGGAACTTCGCCCGGACGCGCAGCAGGCCATTATCGATCGTACGGAACAATCTATGTGGTAAAGAAAAGAAAGGAGTATTTAGATGTTAAAGTTAGAAAGAACCGAACAGCAAATAGGAAATTTCTCATTTGACGGAGAAAACCATTTTCCGAGAATCGAAAATCTACTGGAAGAATACTGGAATCAGGTGCCTTCTGTAGATGTTGAGAGGGCAAGAATCTATACCCAGGTATTCAAAGAAACCGAAGGCGAAGACATTATTCTGCGCAGAGCCAAAGGTTACAAACGCTACTGCGAAGAACGGGAAGTCCGGCTGCCGGAAAACCAGCTGATTCTCGGCGATACAGCGATCCGCCCCCGCGCCGGAGCCGTCTGCCCGGAATTCCACTGCGGATGGCTGAGCCAGGAGCTGGACACCATTGCCACCAGGAAGCAGGATCCCTACGCTACCACACCGGAAGTTATTCGCGAACTGAAAGAAGAAATTTTCCCCTACTGGGAGGGAAAAACCGTCAGTGAGCACTGGCTCAAACAGATCCCTGCCTGGGTAAGAGAACTTGCTGTAAAAACCGGTATTATTGACGTAGAGATCAAAACACAGAGCGCTCCCGGCGAAACCGCTCCTTACTGGGAAATGGTAATTCAGAAAGGGCTGGGTCAGCTGAAAGAGGAAGCCCGCGCCCATATCGCCAAGCTGGATGATTCCGATCCGGAGGATTTCGCGAAAATCAACTTCTATGAAGCTTCCATCCTGACGTTGGAAGGTCTTGGCACCTACTCCAGAAGATTAGGAGACGCGGCGAAAGAAGCTGCTGAAAAGGAACCAAACGGCGCCAGAAGAGATGAACTTCTCCAGATGGCAGACAACTGTTACTTCCTGGCGGAAAACAAGCCGGAAACCTTCTGGCAGGCCACGCAGTTCATTTATCTTCTGCTGGTAGGATGCCTGATGGAAGGGAACGGACCTTCCTTCTCACCGGGACGTATGGATCAGTATATGTATCCTTACTATGACAAGGACATCAAAGAAGGCCGCCTGACTATGGAAAAGGCTCTGGAGCTCATTGAATGCTTCTATGTAAAATGCGCGGAAACCACCTGGTTCCTCAGCGAAAACGCCTGCATGTACTTTGCCGGATACCAGCCATTCCACAGCCTCATCGTAGGAGGAATCAACGAAGCTGGAATTGACGCCACAAACGAGCTGTCCTATCTGTACCTGACCGCGAAAATGGACGTACAGCTCCATGGTCCGTCTATGTGCGCCAGAGTACACAAGCAGTCTCCACAGGATTTCCTGATTCACGTTGCCAAACTGGCTCGTCTGGGAACCGGATTCCCTGCCATTTACAACGATGAATCCGCCATCAAGATGATGCTGCTGTCCGGCGGAACCATGGAGGAAGCGAGAAACTATCAGATGGTCGGATGCGTGGAGCCGTTCATTTCCGGTAAGATGGCCAAATGGTCCGACGGCGGGCATTACAACTTTGCCGCGGCGATGGAATTCGTTCTTACCAACGGTCACAGCATTATGAACGACAATCGACTCCTGGGACTGGAAACCGGAGATCCGACAAAGATGAACTTTGAAGAGATCAAAGAAGCGGTGAAAAAGCAGCTGGCTTACATGATTAAAGCCATCAGTATCTGCGCCCATATTAATGAAAAGCTGTACTTTGAGCTGACGCCGTTCCCGTTTGTTTCCACTCTGCTTGACGGAACCTATGAAAGCGGAAAAGATCTGACAGCCGGCGGTGTAACCTACACCATCGGACCTGCTCTCATCGGAACCGGAATCGCGGATCTGGTTGACTCTCTGTCCGCCATCAAAACACATGTCTTCGATAATCAGGATGTAACGATGGAAGAGTTAATCAAGGCTCTGCAGGCTGACTTTGAAGGCTATGAAGATATGCGTCAGATGTTGATGAACAACACACCGATGTACGGAAACGACATTCCGGAAGTGGATATTCTGGCTGAAGAAATGACAGACTTCGCTTATCATGAAATTATCAGCCACAAATCCTGGAGAGGACCGCACTACATTTCCGGACTGTATCCGGTATCCTCCCACGTTCCTCACGGCCTGGTTGTCGGCGCCCTGCCTTACGGGAGAAAAGCCGGTACAGCTCTGGCAGACGGATGCTCGCCAAAGGGCGGAACGGATCATGAGGGCCCGACATCCGTACTCAAATCCGTTTCCAAGATCAACCACGAGGTGCATACTTCCGGAACCCTGCTCAACATGCGGCTGGATCCGGTCAGTGTCAAAGGCGACGCGGGACTAGCGCGAATCGTACAGATTATCCGTACCTTCATAGACCTCAACATTTACCACATTCAGTTCAATGTGGTGAGCAGCGATACCCTGAAGAGAGCGCAGATCGAGCCGGACAAATACAAATCCCTGATTGTCCGTGTTGCCGGCTACAGCGCTTACTTTACCGAACTCTGCAAGGAAATGCAGGACGATATTATTCAGAGAACCATACACACTGCGTAACCGCAGTCAGGAGAAAGCCAATGGAAAACCTTAATATCACTGGTACAATTTTTAACATACAAAAGTTTTCCATCCATGACGGATACGGGATTCGGACTCTGGTCTTTATGAAAGGCTGTCCATTAAAATGCCTCTGGTGTTCGAATCCCGAATCCCAGCGGCATCAGCCCGAAATCATGTTTGTCCGCAAGAACTGTATTGGCTGTGGAAAGTGTGTGACGCTGTGTCCGCAGGGCTGCACGAACGCGGAAGATTTTTCTATTGACCGCAAAGCATGTACCCTGTGCGGGACCTGTGTCAAATACTGCTATGCCAATGCGAAAAAAACGGTAGGAAAAGAGATGAGCGTCTATGACGTCCTGGAGGAAATTGAAAAAGACTGGGTCTTTTATCACAATTCCCAGGGTGGTCTGACGGTCGGCGGCGGAGAGCCTACCGCTCAGCCGAAGTTTGTCGCCACACTGCTCAATCAGTGTAAAAAGCTGGCGCTGCACACTGCTATCGAAACCTGCGGGTTTGGTGATTGGGAGCGAATCAGTCCGGTCTTATGCGCCCCGGATCAGATTTTCTTTGATCTGAAGCATATGGACAGCATTATGCACAAAAAACTGACAGGGGTGGACAACACTTCTATCCTGGAAAACGCGGAGCGCGTCGCAAAGAAAGGGAAGGACATTACCTTCCGCCTGCCGCTGATTCCCGGATGCAGCGATTCCAAAGAAAACATTACACAGACCGGCAAATTTGTCGCTGGCCTTACCGGGGAAAATCCCCAGATAAAAATCGAACTTCTGCCTTATCACGCACTCGGCGCGGATAAGTACAAATGGATGGACATCCCCTACAGCCTGGAGGAACTTCAGGCCCCGGACAGCCGGACAGTGGAGCATTATAACAAACTGCTGGAAAGCCTCGGCTGCAATGTTGTCAGATAGAACTACTTTTATTCTTATTTATTAATTTTTATGGGAGGTTACATATGAGCATCATACCTATGATCGGCCAGGCCATCATCTGGATCATCATGTTCTTTGCAATCGTAGGAGTGATCGGCGCGATCCGCAACCCCAATGAGGGAATCGGAAAAGAATTTATGCTGGCGTTCCACCAGTTGGGAATTATCTTTATTCCGTTTGCCGGAATTCTCGCCTCAATTCCTTTTATTGAAAAAATCGTTGTATTTATCTTCAGCCCTGTTTTTGAATTAATCGGAGCGGATGTAGCTGTTGCCGGCGCATTCTTCGTTCCTCCGGACATGGGAGGATATCAGCTGTATGAAGCGCTGTCTTCCAGTACCGAAACCTGGATGATCGCCTTGTTCACCGGCTTTGCGGTGGGCCCCATCGCCGCTTATTCTGTGCCGCTCGGATTTTCCATTCTGGATGTAAATGACCGAAAGTATTTTGGTCTTGGCATTATGGCGGGGATCCTGAGCTGCCCGTTCTGTATCTTTATTTGCACGGTGCTTTTAAAAATCACCGATACTCCGGTCAGAGGCATTGTATCGAATGTAAGCCCTTCTGATATTGATCTGACAATGACCTGGAAACTGATTTTAATCAATATGTTCCCGATTATTGTATTCTGCCTGATCCTGGCAATCTTGCTCCGCTGCTTTATGACCATTATGGTAAAGCTGTTCCTGATCTTCGGAAAAGCGTTGGATATTGCCATCAAGATCGTCCTGGTCATCGCGATTGTGGAATACTTTACCGGCGCGTTTGAGATGATCTTCGGCTCCTATGGCTTTGATCCGATTATCGCTGATGAGGAAGATCAGTTCCGGGCTCTGGAGAACTCCGGATATGTTGCAACCATGCTGGCCGGCGCCTATCCTATGATTTATGTCATTAAAAAATATGCCGGCAACGCCTTGCAGAAGGCCGGTAAAAAACTCGGATTTGGCACCTGGGGCGCCATCGGGATCTTTGCCTCCTGGGCGGAAGCCCTGGCCATGTTCGGCATTATGAACAAAATGACGCCTTCCGACAAAGTAAAGGTTTGCGCCTTCTCGGTCTGCGGCTCCTGGGTACTGGGCGCCCATATGACCTACTGCGCCAACTTCCAGCCCAATCTGCTCGCGATTGTCATGATTGGTAAGTTCCTCGCCGGATGTCTGGCGGTCCTCTTTGCCCACTGGCTGGCTATGCCGATGACAAAGAAATTTGAAAAAGAGGATCTGGAGGCAGGCCGCATCTCCAAAGATGTTTATACGGATGATGGGGCTTCGCTCAAAGATACTGAGCTTGAAATTTAAGCACTGAAAAAGCGCGGATTTCCGTCCGCGCTTTTTCTTTCGATTATAGAATGCTGTTCATCAGCTGACGCCTGCCGTCAACGCCTACTTTCTGATAAATATTGCTCAGATGCTTTTTCACAGTAGGAAGGCTGATAAAAAGCGCCTCCTGAATTTCCTGGTTGCTCATGCCTTTTACTACACACTGAAAGACATCATATTCTCGCTGGCTCAGGTTAAATTTTTCCTTCATATCCTCCATAATATTATCAATAATCCCCGTATAGTCATAAAGGATTGCCACAAAAACACCTTCTTCCCGCTCAGCCTCTCTTCGATACGCGAGATCAACATAGTAGGATTTTTCGGAAATTATGATCTTACTTTTCATATGGAACGGGCTGCCGGACGCGCGGGCTCCGCTTTCAATGTTCTGCCTCAGCCGGACGCAGAGGGTCTGCAGAATTTTTTTCAATTCATCACCATGTTTTTGAAGAAAATCGTTATCTCCTACATTTTCTCCAATCAGCTCCGCCTCCCAGTTCCAAACCCAGATACCCACTTCATCGGATCCCGACAATACCGCGGTAGGATCGATAATATCCACTGCCGCCCGCTTTTCTTCACAGAATTTCTGAGCTACCCTGGACAGATGCGGACGCGCCAGTTTGATAATTTCCAGCTCTCTTTGGGAAAAATCACCGCGCTCCCTGCTTCGATGAATCCCCAGCCCCACAATATATCCGTTTCCTTCCACGTAAAGATTTCCTTCAATGGAAAAATGCATTTTCGCCGGTTCCAGCATCTTCTGATAATAATCTGTCTTTTTCCGCTCCGCTTGCAGAAAAATATCTGAACTGCGGAACATAATCGGCTGCGGGACGGAAATCAGCGGAAGCACATCGTCAATTTCGCAATACTCTTTCCAGTTCATGGTGCCATACCCGACGGAAATATAGCTTATAACCGAAATATGCTCTTCCGCTTGCTTGTACGTATAAATATCTCCTTTTTCAAAAGGTACCAGCTTCTGAATATCATACAAAAAACCGTTAAGGGCTTCTTCATAGTCCTGGCTGCTATAAAGATTGTCAATAATCTGATTGTATTCGTAAATCTCATCTTTTGACAAAAAATATTCCATCTGGGTTCTCTCTTTCGTTTTTTTCGGTTTTTCCGCCATAACCACTCTCATCTTTTATACTCCCCGAAACACCAGACTCGAATTCTGACCTCCAAATCCAAAAGCATTGCTCATTGCCACGGTAATTTCCTGTTCCCGATATTGCTCCGCGACAAAGTTAAAGTCGCCCTCCGGCTCTTCCAGATTCAGCGTCGGCGGCAGCACACCGCAGCGGATGGCCTGGATGCAGGCAATGGCTTCGGTAATTCCGCCGCTTCCCATCATGTGCCCGGTAGCGCCTTTTGTTGAACTCACCGCAGGGCGCGCTCCGGACGGGCCGAACACTCTCCGCAGAGCTGCCATTTCCGCGCGGTCGCCGGTTTTCGTTCCCGTCCCGTGGGCATTGATATATCCCACTTCTTCCGGCGCGATTCCACCGCGTTCCAAAGCCCGGAGCATACAGGCCGCGGAATTCGTTCCGTCCGGGATTGGATTGATAACATGATACGCGTCATTATTGTTGGCCCATCCGGCAAGTTCGGCATAAATCCTGGCTCCGCGCTTTTTCGCGTGTTCCTCGGTCTCCAGTACCAACGCGCCGCCGCCTTCTCCAATAACGAAACCGTTTCTTCCAGTGTCAAAGGGGCGGCAGGCATGCTGCGGATCATCGTTTGTCCGTGATAATGTATGGGCGTTGGCAAGAGAATAAATGACCAGCGGGCAGAGAATGCTCTCAGCGCCCACCGCCAGCACCGCGTCCGCCTCACCGGAAAGCAGCAGCATCGCTCCGGTGGAAACCGCGTCCCCTCCGGAAGCGCACGCGGTCGACAAAGTCAGACTTGGACCGCAGATCCCGTAATTAATCGCAATCTGCGCCGCGGCGATGTTTCCCAGAATCCGGGGTACAAAGCGGGGACCTACATTTTTGTGGACCGCGTTGGTCAGCACTTCCTGAGTAGCCGCCGTCGTCGCCACTCCCGCCATAGCTGTCCCCATAACGATTCCCACACGGTCCGGTTCAGCCGGAAGGGCGTCCCCCAGCGCTTCTTTTGCCGCTACATAAGCATACTGCGTAAAAGCGTCTGTTTCCCGTATCAGCTTTTTCGGCATATGCGCCGCGATGTCAAAATCTCTGACCTCTGCGGCAATCTGAACAGCCAGATTGGCAGCGTCAAACTGTGTGATCGAATCAATCCCGCAGGCTCCGTTCACCAGGTTATTCCAGTATGTTTCCACACCGCATCCAATCGGTGTAACCGCACCCATTCCGGTAACTACAAGTTTTGTTTTCATTGGTCCCTCCGAATCCTCTTTACAGGAAGAAGATCTTATTGTATAATAGCAAAATCGGATAAATAGAGAGAATTACGCGCGAATATTGATAAAAAAGATTTCTTGTTTCGATGATACCACTCCTCGGGACACCTGTCAATCAATGGGGGATAACGATGAATTTAAACCAGATTAAAAGTTTTTTATCGGTCAGCCAGACGTTGAATTTTACGAACGCGGCAAAGCAGAATGACGTGCCTCAATCCACCATCAGCCGCCAGATCCATGATCTGGAACAGCAGCTGGGAGTCAAACTCTTCTACCGGACAAAGCGGGACGTTCGTCTTACCGAAGAGGGAAGGACCTTCCTCCCGTATGCCCGGGAGATCCTGGAAGCGGCGAAAAAAGGCGCTTATGCGGTAAAACAGCTGCATGACGGAGCGAAAGGGCGCCTGAATCTCGCTACCGTTCCTTCCGCCAACACCTTTTTAACCAAGTGTCTCCGCATTTTTGGGGAACAATACCCCGATATCATTGTGGACGTCACATACGTGTCTTCCGGAGACGCTCTGCTGGAAGAAGGCGAAGATCATTATGACTTTCATTTTCTGTATATGGATATGCTGCCGGACAGTGATGAGTTTGACACCATTGTCACCCATACGGAAACTCTGGGTTTGATTCTGCCCGCAGGCCATCCGCTGGCCGGAGTCGGCGCGGATTTGAATCCTTCCGCGCTTCAAAAGGAGCGATTTATCCTGATTTCCGAGGAGGAGAACCCGATTCTCTACATGCAGATCATGAACTACTGCCGCATGTATCGTTTTTACCCCCATGTGATCAATCAGTTTAACGATATGAAGTCCGTACTTCTGTGTATCAGCGCGGGGCTTGGGATTTCCATTCTTCCGATCACCTTTTCCAGAGAAATATCCGCCTCTTCCATTGAAGTCGTACCCATCGATCATGCCGACGCTTCCATCACCTGCGCGGTAGCCTGGCGCAAATCTCTGCTCAACCCCGCCGCGGCTCTCTTCCTCAGGATCCTGCAGGAGCAAAAGCCAAAGGACATCCTTTAAATCCCCAGAAAGAGAAACAGGCCGGAGACCGCCGCGGCGGTCTCCGGCCTATGTTGTTGTAATCAGGCGGTCTCAGCTTACTTTTGCTCTGGATCGCTTTCCATGCAGTTTTTAAATTTCTCGTATAGTTCCGGGAACTTGCGCTTGATCGAAAACGGATGATAGTCCTCGCCGGTTGCGAAAAAATGCACGCTCTCGCCTTCGTAACAAAGTTTTCCCGTCTCTGAATGATAAATCTGATACGCAAATTTCATGCGCACGCCACTGAACTGAATCAATTTTACTTCTACGAAAAAGGGATCGTCATATTTCAGGTACGTCCGAAAGTTTCCCGATGCGGAAGCCGCGGGAATGATGATTCCCATCTTCTCCATTTCGTTATAATTCATAATGTGGTCCTGAATCCAGTCCATGCGGGCATCTTCAATAAGCCGCAGGTAATTGGAATGATGTACCACTCCCATGCGGTCTGTTTCATAATAGCGGACACGCCGCTGATAACTCCAGGGCACTTTTCTTTCCTACTTTCTCTTTAACAGACCCTTCTCCAGATCCTCCAGAGCCTGCTGTTTCATCACATAATGCATTTTCTTTCCGGTTGCCGTAAGCGGCAGGCTGTCCACAATCCGGTACCAGCGCGGCCGTTTGTATTTTGAAAGCATCGGGCTCTCGTGACAGAAATTCGCCAGTTCCTCTATCGTCAGGGTCGGATCTTCGGCAATGACATAAGCAACTACAACCTCTCCCCGAACCTTATCCGGCACAGCGGTCACAATGGAGTCTTTAACTTTGTCAAATCCACTTAGAACCTCTTCAATCTGCGTCGGATAAATATTCTCGGCAGAGCACACAATCATATCATCCTTCCGACCATTGACAGTAATATAGGAATGTTCGTCCCAATATCCCAGATCGGCGGTATACATCCAGCCTTTATAGAATTTTTTCTCCTGTTCTTCCGGATTCTTATAGTAGCTGTACGTAGTCTTTGCCGGCGTGCGGATAATGATTTCCCCTACAGTCTCGTTATCCTGCGGCACTACCTCATCCGGTTCCGCCTTGCGGTCCTCATAGATTTTCACAACACGCACTTCGTCGTCAATGCAGCTGCCGCCTACTGTCCCCGCGAAGTCCGGAAGATCGTAAGGCCGCAGGAAGGAGTTCCAGAAAGTCTCCGTCGTTCCGTAACCGTTGAGGATGTTTGGCGTCAGCATTTCCAGGTAACGCATGCAGGCCGACTTTTCAAACGGCGCTCCCATCGTTACCAGCCCTCTCAGGGAAGAAATATCAAACGGAGTCTTTTCCTGCACACGGGCCAGCATTTCCAGTGTCGCGGGGGATCCGGTCAGATAGGTGATTCCGTATTTTTCAACATACTGCAGAGTGGAGCGCGGAGTAAACGAGCGCACAACTACCAGCGCTCCGCCCACATAAAAGGTCGGGCAGGTTCCGCCGGAATGGCTTCCGCCTCTGTGAAACAGCGGAGTCATATTCATGCAGACATCCTTGCAGTTCAGCGGATAGTGCATGATCGCGTCATGAGCGGACATCACTTCATTGATATCATTAAGCGGTACGCTCTTTGGCAGCGATGAAGTTCCACTGGTACACATGCGCACTACTTCATCGTAAATGTGCGGTACGAAATCCATTTCCGGATTTTCTTCCGGCTGTCCCGCGACATAATCTTCGTAGGAAAGATGTCCCTCCGGAAGCTTCACGCCTTTCAGATTGTCAGCCATTACCGCGTGTACCGGTTTGTGTTCCGCCATCTCAATGGCCTGCGCCATAGTTTCGGAAATATCCGCAGAATAGATGATGACCTTCGGTTCATTGTGATTGATCAGCAGTGCCAGTTCTCCCGCGGAAAGGTTAAAGTTCGCCATGTTGAGAATGGCTCCGATTTTTCTGGGTCCCACATAGTTAAAGCAGAATTCCGGGCAGTTCATAAGCGCAATCATCACAACATCATTTTTTCCTACGCCGTCTTTGCGCAGCGCGTGAGCCAGGCGGTTGGCTTCCCGGTTGAATTCTTCATATGTCCAGGTCTTGTCTTCCGCCGGATCGATAATCGCCAGCTTTTTTCCATAACGGGTCACGTTTCTCATAAAGCCGTTGAGCCACGTAAACTGATGCTCAAAAGTGTCAATAAACATCCGATCGTCATAAGTTCTCTGCATGATTTCTTTCTCCTTTATGATTAATTTTAAAATTGCATTATATAATCGCATATTTGCATTTAATTATTTACAATACGCATTGTATTATAGCGTATACGGATTGTCAACTAAATATTTATAAAAAAGGAGAAAATTTTAAACGTATGCGGAAATTACCGTTTTTTCTCCACGACTTGAAACAATTCCGCCATGCATTCCACAAAATCTTCCGTCGTCATTTTGTCTTTTTTTCCTGCCAGCTTCATCCATTTTTTCCGCGCTGTCTCGTCCAGCTGCTCGAAAATATCGTCCAGCACATCCTGCAGTCCCTGCTCCGCCTCCGCCTCAGTGATACCTCTTTTTTCCGCCAGCTTTTCCAGAACTCGATTATATTCTTCCCTGTTCATCTGATTTCTGCCTTTCTTTTGCAACTTATACATTGCAATTATATGAAAAATCTGTACTAGAATCAATATTAACCTATAAACTGCCTGAATTAAGAGAGTATAAAAGTATGGCACAGAAAATTAAACAGATCGATGACATCTCTATCGGGGAAAACTTGAGACAGCTCCGTGAGAGCGCGAACATGACACAGGAGCAGGTTGCCGCGCAGCTGCAGCTCCGCAGTCTCCCTACTTCAAGAAGCGCGTATTCCCAGATGGAGGCAGGTACGTACAATATACGGGTCAGCGAACTGAATGCGCTTGTGGAAATTTTTCATACGGATTACAATACGATTTTTAATGGCTTAAGATACAAAAGGTAACCTCCGGAAAGCGGAATCCGCTATAACCCGGAGGTTGTTTTTATTATTAGATTTTTTGAAGCTGAGACGTCTTCTCACATTTAAAAGTTTATTTCAGCCGATTGCCGTCAGAAAATGCGTTTCCCGCCTTTCCTCCAACTTTCAGATACGTTTTATTCGCCGGATCATAGGAAATCGCTTTTAGTTTTGCCGGATTAATGTTTCCCTTCTCATCCAGAATTTTTTCGTCCACGCTGACATTCACAATTTCCGCCACAATGCGCAGGGTGGCATTATATTGATTGATTTCTTCCACTCTACACTCCAGAGAGATCGGGAGTTCTTCAATTACCGGAGCATCCACAAATTCACTCTTAATCAGATGAAATCCGGATTTCGCGATTTTTTCCGGCTCATCATGCCCGGATACGATTCCCACATAATCAGCAGCTGTCAGATTCGCCTCATCCGCGATTCCTACCGTAAAAGCCCGCTTTGCTTTGATATTGTCCGATGTCTTATGCCGAACTCCGATGTTAATCTGAATCCGGTTAGAATTTACGATTCCCCCATAAGCTACATTCATAGCGTCGGGAGTCCCATCCTCCCCGTAGGTGGCTATAATCAGAACCGGCTGCGGATACACATATGGATTCGCCCCAAGATTTTTTCGCATTGCAAATTTCCTCCTTTTTCAGTACTTTGCACTTATTGTACCATACTCCGGCTCTCTTTTGCGCATGGGGCGGAAAAAATGTGTTTTCTCGCGCCAGATGGGCACACGGACGTTTCCGTATAAAAAAACATCCCAAAATCTGCGCAGTCTGAAAGGGGAACAAAAATGCTCCGCTTTATCCAGCACTGCGCAGACTCCGGAATGTCCTGCAGATTACCAACGGGAATTCCAATCTGCACCGGGTGGGCATAGCCTCTTTATGAATCAATTATCTTCTGATTAATTAAACACCATCTGGAAGAATTCTTTGAACGTGATCGGTTCCTGGAACGCTTCCTGCATAACATATGCCGCGAGTCCGGCTGTCGCCAGTATCATCAGAAATATGAATAATACGGTTCCTATAAATTTCCTCATTTTATAATCCTCATTTTACAAAGGAGCCGTTCAGTAAACGGCTCCTGAAATTATTTTGTCTCTTACAGTACCCAGGAGAATACGAACAGCAGAATTGCAATTCCTGCGAAGCAGTAAGCTCCGATTCTCCATCTCTTGTACTGTCTGTCGAGCTGTGCTCTTTCTTCAGCGTTCGGCTCAGCCGTAGCAAGAGTAAGCGCTTCGACATCGATCGCTTCCTGCGGAATCGGTCTCTTCCGCACGAAGATGAGATAGTAGAGAATCGCGATTACGTCCCAGATAATATTATACCAAATCGCAACCGGATCGTAAGCGAGAATCAGCAGCAATACGAAGCACACAATGCTGAACCACGCTCCAAATGTGCCGCAAGGACATTTCCAAGGTCTCTTGAGATCCGGCTCTTTCTTGCGCAACGCAAGGAAGGACAGGAATCCGATAATATATGCCTGAATCTGGTTATACGAACACATCATAGCTACAATCTTGATGGAACCCGATAGAATAAAGAACACGCCTAAAACACCGCAGAGTACAACTGCGCGATGCGGACTCCTGTATCCCGGATGTACCTTTCCGAAATATTTCGGGAAGTTTCCGTCCTCTGACATGATATATATGTAGCGGGCCGGTCCCGCGATACACGGATTCATTGTCGAGAAGTCGCCTCCCAGTGTAATACCCAGACACAAAATTACCAGCGGCAGTCCGACAATGCCCGCATACTGCATCGCTTCCGCATAAGGAGCAGCTGCCGTATACAGATCCGGAACATGTTCCGCAGGAGTCAGTGCGCACAGGAACCACTGGAACAGCAGGTTAACAGCCAGTACGCAGAACGGCGAGATCAACAGAGCTCTCGGAATATTAATCTGCGGGAACTTTACTTCAGACCCCATGCCTACGATGGTTTCATATCCGAAGAAGCACCACAGTACAAGCAGCACTGCCTGCGCGAACGCATTTACTTCCGCCGGGATTCCTACGCCTGCAACCAGCATGGAAACGCTTGAGAAATCCGCTTTTGCAAGAACCGTCGCGAACCATACCAGCGAGCATGCCCAGAAAAAGAACATAAAGAAGTTCTGCGTCTTACCGTTCATTTCAATTCCTCTGTAGGAAATCACCGTAAAGAGGATGAAAAGACCGATTGCCGGCAGTGTCTTCCACAGAAATACGGAAGTATCCACATTACCCGCGAAGAAGTCAATCAGCGAATAGTCGTTGTTATCAACAGGGATGTCCATACCCAGCGCGTTCAGCAGTCTTACAAAATAGTTTGAGAATGCCATCGCTTCCGACGCGCCAATACCAATCTGTGCCAGCGTATAGTTCCAGCTTTCAAAGATCGCGATCGGATAGTTCAGAGCTCTCTTTGCGAAGGAATACGTACCACCGGCCAATGGCAACGCCGCACCCATTTCGCCGTACATTGCACACGGAAATAATATGAGTACAAATGAGATCAATGATGCAACGATTACGGTACCGCCCATCAGTCCGACAATCTGCGAACCAACAGTGAACAGACCTACACCGATTACCGCGCCCGCGGTAATTGTGACACATTCCGCAAGACCCAGAGTTCTGTTCAATGTTTGGGCTTTTACATTGTTTTCCATGAAAAAACCTCCTTAAAATAAAAAAGAATAAATATAAATATAAATTAATGTTATTTATATCCCTTCAATAAAAGCAATTATCTAAATTACTGCTTCTTCGCCTCTGAATCATCTCTAATCGGTTCGTTCTGCAGCGGCAACGAATCTGCCTCCGTCTCCCCGCTCTCCTGCGCTTCCTTTGCCGCACGCATGTATCTGCGCTGTTTATAATAAGGAAACAGAAAAACCAAGGTTGCAATATTAAATGTCAGCCACATTCTGATACAGAACGGAACAAGCCCCCCTAAGTCTCCGGTATTGGCCACAAATAAAGGTCTGACCGCCAATACCGTTGCTGCAATAAAGCAGATCACCGGAAATATCAGCCCGATATACGGATTCCGGCGCTCACAAAGAGATTTCTGCACACTGATCACCAGGTACATTACAATGAGCGCTGACGGAAATATAATAATCATTTTATCGGGATCCATGCCCTGTAATATCTGCATAAAAACACCTCTATCCTTCATTATTCTACTCTTCCCGCGTTTTTCGCACTAGGAAAAACCAGAAATCGTCCTGAATAATGTGAACTGATATTTAAAAAATCAGAAAATTGCAGTTCTGTTTTTTACTATTTTCTGTTGTTCTCTCCTTTTCTCATATTGTTCCTCTATCACGCAGAAAAGAGCGATAGCCACGCCTGTGCGCGAAACGGTTTCTTTCTACAAAAATAAGCAGCGGCGACACCTTGCAACTGCTTATTTTTATTCAGAGTTCTATAAATGATTTCGTTTTCTATCTTTTAGTACGATCCACTTATCGGATAAACTTTATAAGGCCTGCGTCCTTTTTCATTTTTCGATAGATATCTAATCCGCTGTCTCTGCCAAATCGGCGCAGTGAATTTCGATAAATCGTATTCAACGATTCTCCTGATTCGGCAATTTCTACAATTTCATCCAGACAATCTTCAAAATCAGTTTCCTTAAAAGCCTTTCGCAAAGCGATCCGCAGTTTCTGTTTTTCTTGGTACGCTTCTGTAAAGGCTTCGATACTTTTACTAAGTTTCTGTTTTTTCACGTGATCCGTCCTTACGCTTTTTTCAGTGGACTGCATCATTGCGCATTCAAGAGAGGGTGCCAGAATCACATGATGTTTTTCCAGAGATGCTCGCTCCCAATACTCTTTCACCGCCAAAAATCCGTTGTCTCTGCTGACAATCGCCGCATCCCCCTTATATCCCTGCCCGAACGCCGCTCCCAGTCTTGTGGCAATATAAAAATCCAACGCGTTTTTTCCGACCTTCAGCAATTTGCAGGATTGAAAGTCACATCCGCTCCCTTCCACCTGTTCCAGGAACTTCGACTCCATTTTACAGGCAGCTTCACTGTAAAACACGGTAAGCGCATCCTCTTTCTGCAGAAACTCCGCCCCCTGCATTCCCTGATTCTTCACATTTTCATAGTCTACAAGGAAATACATATTCGTCTCCGCACCTGTCAGGATTTTCCGGTCTTGTTTTCCCGCTTGCCGGTGCTTACTTTACATATAATGCTTTGCGACAGAACAAATAAAACTTCCGCGTCTGCTGTATCCCCGATTTTATCGTAGAGACGACCGGCGCTCATACTCTCTCCCTGAACAGTATACGGACTGTTTGCCACATATCCGATTTTCCCGAGGCCTTTGATTCTTGCAGCGATCGCCTCGTGATCATGTGGATTTTCCGGTTCCTTTTCCAGTTTCACTTTCATCCCTTTTTCAAAGATTTCCGCTCCATAATAGTGATTCATACCTGTAATTGTGATATACATTGCTTTCATTTTGAGAGTCCTCCTTTTGCATATCATTTTACAGCTTTTTCAGTCCAAAAATCTTCCCTGTACTTTTGTACCGCTCAAACAGCCTCTTCTGTTTTCACTCCAAACTGAAAATATTGCAAAAGTCTGCCCAGCCAGCGTCCTCCATCGTTCTCTACCGCAATCACTTCGATCTCATCTCTGGAAACGGTCCTTACTTTCGCCTCCTGAGGCTCCCGGATAATATCGTCAAGATCCGCTTCATAAAGTTCCATCAGGGCGAACATCGTATCCGCCTGAGGGTAGCTTTGGCCATTCTCATATTTATAAATTGCCTGTACGAAACCCAGGCGCAAATATTCCTTCACCTCTTCCACAGACAAATTCTTCGCTTCGCGCAGGCGTTTCAGATTCTTTCCAATCCGTTCCCTATCGTATTCCGGCCTGTGTCTCACGTTATCCCCCTTTTCTGTCCGCCGCCGCTTTCGTTCTGACGGCATGATTTCTTGTTTCTTAATTATAAAATATCTTTCCCTTTTTGTCATTCAACACATAGTTGAAAAGATGGACGCGGGCGAAATGAGCCGCGGTATTTACCAGCCGCGTTTTGGCTCATCTTTTCTGAACTCTAAATCCCAATAAAAGACAGAAATAATTTGCGGTTTTCCCGATTTATTTAAAATTTGAAGAGAAATAGCCTTCATGGTTCCTTCCTCCATATGCTACAATATTGAAAAAGGAGATCCGCACATGATTTATTATTTCACAGCCTGCACCACCTTGCTCAGCGCTGTTTTAGGCCTTTGCTTTTCCATTGGAGCAATCAGAAACGAACGGGGAAGTGACCGGACAAACGCCTTGTATATATTCGCCCGAAGCCTTGCTTTGACAGGCGCTGCCCTTATCCCTGTATGTACCGAGGCGCTGAGCATTTTAATTGCTGTCACATTGGCAATGCTGATTGTGCAGATTACAGATGGGATTATCGGTATCCTGATAAAAAGTAAGATGCGTACAGTTGGACCGTTTCTTATGGCTGTTTGTCATGGAGTATGTTTATTGCTATCTATGTAATTTTCAGAAAGGACGCAGGATTATAGTACTGGGAGAACGAATTAAGTGAACTATATCAATTTTATTACCACAGTCCCCGGCTGCGTCGAAGACATTATGCAGACTTTTTTCTGGCTTGACGAGGACAACCGCAATACCTTTCATCTGTTCCAGCTTGTCCGTAATCCAGGCAAATGCAATGTTTCTGATAATAAGGCTTCCGCTATAATGATAGCGATGAAGGGCCAGCTCATGCTCCTGTCGGTATGTGGATTGATTATGGTCTGGTAAATGAATTTCTGCGCGAATGGTGTCTGAAAAAAGAGCAGTTAAAAAACAGGGAAATTTCAGAAGACGAATATTTTGAATGGAAAATCAACTGGCCCGCTTCTAGCAGTAGCGTTGATGAAAAGGGAGACGCCAAGAAAAATAACAGCTATCAACGAAAAAACAATTTAAATATAAAGGAGAATTATTATGGTAAAAACTATTTCGCTTTTTAACAACAAGGGTGGCGTCAGTAAAACTACCACTGCTTTCCATTTAGGATGGAAGTTAGCCGAAATGGGGTATAAGACATTAATTGTAGATACTGATCCTCAGTGTAACTTAACAGGAGTGTGTCTTAACACTGATAAAGAAAATAAACTGGCAAACTTTTATGAGAAAAATAATTATAATATCAAAGACGCCTTATCGCCTATCTTTGATAATAAACCTGAACCATTGCAGCCTGCTACTTGTTATGAATTTACGGCCAACCCTAATCTGTTTTTGCTTCCTGGGCACATTGACTTTTCAGAGTATGATGCCACATTTAATATAGCAGAAAACTTAACAGGATCAATAGTTATGTTCAGAAATGTTCCAGGTGCGTTACGAAATCTTTTGCAACTAACTGCCACTAAATATGACCTTGAATATATTCTGTTAGATATGAGTCCTAGCATTTCTTCCACTAATGCTAATATTTTAATGGAAAGCGATTATTTCATTATTCCATGTGCACCAGATTATTTTTGCTATATGGCTATTGAGTCTTTAACCAAAGTATTTCCTAGGTGGAACACCACATATAAAAAGTTAAAGGAACATAGCGTATTCAAATCTGCAACATACAAAATGAAGGAGGCTTCTCCAAAATTCATCGGAACAATTCAGCAACGATACAGGCCCCGAAATGGTTCTCCTGTAAAAGCGTTTTCTGAATGGATTAAGGATATTAATGAATTGGTAGCTGACAAGTTAGTCCCTATTTTACACGAAAACAATATGCTTGTGCCGAATTTAAGCAATTATTGTACCGAAAACTATAATCTTATCAATATTGCTGATTTTAACAGTTTAATAGCTCAATCTCAATTACATAACACACCGGTATTCCTATTGACACAAGAACAAATCGAAAAATCCGGAAAAGTATGGAGTAACATGAAAAAAAATCGTGATGATTTTAATGGTACCTTTACTGATTTTGCAAACCGTATTATCCAAATTACTAATTAACTTCTTTCGATATACAGGTATCAAAAAGGGATCACACTACACACTAAGAGCCGGAAAGTTCACTATATATGCGGCTTCCCGGCTCTCTGTTTACTATTCAAACTCAATCGTCCCAGGCGGCTTGGAAGTGCAGTCATAGAACACCCTGTTCACATGGGCCACCTCATTCACAATCCGGCTGGTCACCTTCTGGAGCACGGAATACGGAATTTCCGCCGCCTCCGCCGTCATGAAATCAACGGTATTCACAGCCCGCAGTGCCACGGCGTAATCGTAGGTTCTCTCATCACCCATAACGCCCACAGACCTCATATTGGTCAGCGCCGCGAAATACTGACCGATGCTCCGGTCGAGACCCGCAGCGGCAATCTCTTCTCTGTAAATAGCGTCGGCATCCTGCACGATGCGCACCTTCTCCGCCGTTACTTCTCCGATAATCCGGATACCAAGACCGGGACCCGGGAACGGCTGCCGATAAACAAGATATTCCGGGATGCCCAGCTCCAGACCTGCCTTCCGCACCTCATCCTTGAACAGATCCCGCAGAGGCTCGATGATTTCCTTGAAATCCACATAATCCGGAAGACCTCCCACATTATGATGGGACTTGATCACCGCCGACTCGCCGCCGACTCCGCTTTCTACTACGTCCGGATAAATCGTCCCCTGAACCAGGAAGTCCACAGCTCCGATTTTCTTCGCTTCCTCTTCGAAAACCCGGATAAACTCTTCACCGATAATCTTGCGTTTTTTCTCCGGCTCTGTCACCCCGGCCAGCTTGTCATAAAACCGCTGCTGGGCGTTGACCCGGATAAAATTCAGATTGTACGGACCGGAAGGGCCAAACACCGCTTCCACCTCGTCGCCTTCGTTTTTACGAAGCAGCCCGTGATCCACGAACACGCAGGTCAGCTGCTGGCCCACTGCCTTGGACAGGAGCACCGCCGCGACAGACGAATCCACGCCGCCGGAAAGGGCGCACAGCACCTTTCCGTTTCCGACCTTGGCACGGATCGCTTCTATCGAACTTTCCACAAAGGAATCCATCCGCCAGTCGCCCTTGCAGCCGCAAACCTTATAAACAAAATTAGACAGCATCTTGGTTCCTTCCTGGGTATGGAGCACCTCCGGATGGAACTGCAGCGCGTACAACCCGCGTTCCGGGTCCTCCGCCGCCGCTACCGGACAGTCCGGCGTATGGGCCGTCACCTTAAATCCCGGCGCGGCCTTTTCGATATAGTCGTTATGGCTCATCCAGCAGATCGTCTTCTCCGACACATCGCCGAACATCGCCGAAGAACGATCCACCGTAACTTCAATTTTTCCGTATTCGCGAACCGGAGCCTTGCACACGTGTCCGCCCAGAAGGTGCATCATCAGCTGGGAGCCATAACAGATCCCCAGCACCGGAATTCCCAGCTCGAACAGTTCCTTTGAATAGGTTGGCGAATCCGCCTCGTAAACGCTGTTAGGGCCTCCGGTGAGAATGATTCCCTTCGGATTCATGGCCTTGATTTCCTCAATATCCCGTTTATAGGAATAAATCTCACAGTACACATTGCACTCCCGCACACGCCGGGCGATCAGCTGATTGTACTGCCCTCCGAAATCCATTACAATGATCTTTTCATGCTGCATACCGCAATCTCCTTATCTCATATTACTGCTGTTTGAAGTTTCTTTCAAAATGACATCGTGTGCTCCGCCCTCCACGATACTGGTCGCGGAAACAATCGTCATCTTCGCTTTTTTCTGCAGCTCCGGAATCGTCAGTGCTCCGCAGTTGCACATCGTGGATTTCACCTTCTGCAGGGAGTAGCGCACATTGTCGCTCAGTGCTCCCGCGTAAGGAACATAGGAGTCTACACCCTCTTCAAAGGAAAGCTTGCTGTCGCCGCCCATGTCGTAACGCTGCCAGTTCCTGGCGCGGTTGGAGCCTTCTCCCCAGTACTCCTTCACATAATTTCCGTTAATATTCAGTTTGTTGGTCGGAGATTCGTCAAACCGGGAGAAATATCTTCCCAGCATGATAAAGTCCGCTCCCATAGCCAGTGCCAGGGTCATATGATAATCGTAAACAATTCCGCCGTCTGAACAGATCGGAATGTAGATTCCGGTTTTCTCATAGTACTCGTTTCTGGCCTGCGCTACCTCGATAACCGCGCTGGCCTGGCCGCGTCCGATTCCCTTCTGCTCTCTTGTAATACAGATGGAACCGCCGCCGATGCCGATCTTGATGAAGTCTGCTCCCGCTTCCGCCAGATAGTTGAATCCATCCCGATCCACAACATTTCCGGCGCCGATTTTCACGGAATCTCCGTACTTCTCGCGGACAAAATCCAGCGTATCCTTCTGCCACTCGGAAAAACCCTCGGAAGAATCGATGCAGAGCACGTCCGCTCCCGCTTCTACCAGAGCCGGTATCCGTTCCGCGTAATCCCGGGTATTAACGCCGGCTCCCACCATATAACGCTTGTGCTCGTCCAGCAACTCGTTAGGATACGCTTTGTGGGTATCATAGTCCTTGCGGAATACAAAATGCGTCAGTCTCTGATTATCGTCGATTACCGGAACCGTATTCAGTTTGTTGTCCCACAGAACATCATTGGCTTCCGAAAGAGTCGCGCCTTCTTTTACATAAATCAGCTTTTCAAAGGGCGTCATGAACTCTTTTACCTTTGTTTCCAGCGACATCCGGCTGATCCGGTAGTCTCTGCTGGTCACAATACCGACCAGCTTGCCTTCCGCCGTTCCGTCCTCGGTAACCGCCGTCGTCGAATGACCGGTTCGCTTTTTCAGCTCCAGCAGTTCGCCCAGGGTCTGATCCGGCCGGATATTGGCGTCGCTCGTTACAAATCCCGCCTTGTGGCTCTTCACTCTGCGGATCATCGCCGCCTGATTCTCAATGGTCTGAGACGCATATATAAAAGAAATTCCGCCTTCCTTGGCCAGCGCGACCGCCAGCTTATCATCGGATACCGCCTGCATGATGGCGGAAACAAGCGGAATCTTCATACTGATTGCGGATTCTTCACCTTTCCTGAACTTGACTACCGGAGTCGCAAGACTCACGTTATCAACCCTGCACTCCTTTGAAGAATACCCCGGAACCAGCAAATACTCACTGAATGTCCTGGATGGTTCATTAAAATACTCTGCCATATTGCCCTCCTTATTACTCAACGTTTCTTACAAAACAACTGCTTCTTTCTTTTCTATTTCTCAGCGCTTCAGGACTCGCCCAGATATTCCTCCAGAGTCACGCCCCGGCTGTAAATCTCGGCAGCCGCGTCTTTCCCCACATAGCGCAGATGCCACGGCTCATACTCATATCCGGTAATATCCTCTTTCCCTTTCGGATATCGAATGATAAAGCCGTACTTGTGCGCGTTTTTCGCGAGCCATTTTCCCTCAGCCGTATTACCGTACGCCTGCACCAGATTGTAATTGACCGACGGCGAGGAAACATCCGCGACCAGTCCTGTCTGATGTTCACTGTATCCCGGCTTTGCGCTGTACTGTTCCGCCCGGTTCTTTCCGTCCTCCTTTACATACTGACGATAAAGAACCTGCTGATAGGAATACGGCCGATATCCGCTGGTCAGCTTGATGATATGACCTTCCCGTTTCGCTGCTTTTGTCAGCCGATTAAAAGCATTCGCCGCCTTCCTGCGCATTTTCTGATACTTGCCGTCTCTGTCGCCTGCTACAGAATTCACATTCTTCAGATCTTCCGGCTCATAATTCTTTCCAAGCCCATGGGTCTTATTCACCAGAATCAGATACTCGGAAGACTTGTCCACCGTGGAAACCTTATCCTCTTCAGAGGTCGAAGTTTCTTCCCGGGCAGTTTCCGACTGTGCCGGCGCGGAAGCGCTGACCGAAACGGTTTCTCCCTCTCCCGCCTTGTCCCGTATATGCGGCGACACGAAAAAATTGAACCCCGACAATACCAGAAACAACAAAATCAACACAAAGGCTCTGCGTCTTTTTCCCCTTCTGTTTCCAGTCATTTTCTTTCCCCTTTTGTTCCTTATGTATAAAACTGATACTAACTTATTCTATAATAAATCACCTGTTTTTACAATTCCCTTTTCCCCTTTTTTCGCTGTTCCGCATTATGAAACCGACTGTCTGCATTGCGGAACCGGCTCTATTGACTAGCAGAACTTTCAGAATTATCCTATAAGTGGTTAAGGAACCAGGAAAGAGATTAAGAACAGAATCAATCATAAGGAGGTATAGAATGATGTTAAACGCAAAAACAGGTACAAGCATAAAGAAAGACGCGGCGCTCGCAGGAAAAGAAGCTGCTCAGCAGGTAAAAGAAATCGCGGACAATATGAAGCTGGCTTTTGTATACAGTGGGGTTCAGTACGATCAGAAAACGTTGCTTAACGCCATTTCCGCTGAGCTTCCGGGGATTCCGCTGATCGGAAATACATCCTTTACAGGGGTGATCACGCAGGATGGATTTGTAACTGGCGACGATGGATTCGTCGGCATCATGGGAATCGCGGATCCGGATCTGAAAGTCGGAGTGGCGGGAATGCCCAAAGAAGGCACAGCGCGGGAGACCGGAAAGAAAGTCGCCCAGATGGCGCTGAAAAACGCCGGTACGGACAAAGCCCCCGATTACTTCTATATGTCCGCTCCGTCCGGGGAAGAGGAATTTTATCTGAAAGGCATTACGGAGGTCATCGGAAGAGTTCCGATGTTCGGTGGAACAGCCGCGGACAACACCATTACCGGAGAATGGCTGATTTACACCGATCAGATGGTAGCTCCGGAAGGCGTATCCGTCGCTTTCTTCTACACGGACAAGCCATTTGCCAATAAATTTACCGGCGCTTACCGTGAAACCGGAAAAGCCGGCGTCATTACAAAGATCGACGGATATCGAACCCTTCAGGAAATTGATGGTGTCGCCGCCCTGGATAAATATCGGGAATGGACCGGCGCCAGCGCGGCGGATGTAGCGGGAGGAAATCTTTTAAGCTACGCCATTACCAATCCGCTGGGCGTTAAGGATCGTCTGGGCGATTTGACCGCTATCCGCCACCCCATGAACGGAAACGATGACGGCTCCATGGCTATCGGAAATAATCTGGCTGTCGGGACAGCGGTTGTTCTTATGGAAGCGACCGTTGACGAACTGATTTCCTCCGTAGGCAAGACTCTGGAAGAGTTAAAAGCGAAAATGAACGGCGAAATCGGAGCCCTTCATCTAGTCCACTGCGGCGGAAGAAGAGCCGGAATTGACGCCAGAATCGGAGAGGTCGCGGATCTGATTAAAAAGACAGTTGGTGACATTCCGTTCATTACCGAATTTACCTTCGGCGAATACGGATATGAAGATGACGGAAACAATACCTGCGGCGGACTGATGCTGTCCTTTACCGCATTTGGAAAATAAGGGAAACCACAAAAAACAGAAGGGAGAACAGGACTATGAAAATGATTATTAATGGGAAAAAAGTGGATAGCGTAAGCGGCGAAACCTTTGATGTACTGGCGCCTGCCACCGGAAAGGTAATTGAAAGCGTACCAAAGGCAACCGCGGAAGATGTGGAAAAAGCCATCGACGCGGCAGTTGCCGGGCAGAAAGTCTGGGAGCAGGTTCCTATTTCCGAACGGGCAAAGGTACTGTATAAATTCCTGGACATTGTAGAACAGAACAAAGAAAGTCTCGCTCAGACCTTGTCGGCGGAAAACGGAAAGCCGATTAATGAGGCGAGAGCGGAAATCGGCAATATCAACATCGGATTCTCCGGATTCATCGAACACGCCAAACATTACTACGGGTCTATTATCCCTCCGGGAACCGAAGCCGGACAGGAGTCGCACATGCAGCTTGTAACAAGAGAACCAATCGGCGTTGTGGCGTGTATCATTCCGTTCAACTTCCCATGCGACCTGTACGATCAGAAAGTAGCGCCGGCCCTGATGATGGGAAACGCCGCCATCGTGCTGCCGTCTTCGGACAACCCGCTGACTCTGATGAGGCTGACAGAAATGCTGGTGGAAGCAGGGGTTCCTAACGGAGCCATCCAGTGTCTGACTGCGCCGGGAGCTGTAAAGAGCACAGCTGTCGCGGATCCGCGGGTTCATCTGGTCACTCTGACCGGCAGCACCGAAGTAGGCATTGATACCGCGAAAATCGCCGCCGGAAACCTTACCCATACTGCTCTGGAGCTGGGCGGAAACGACGCTTTCATCCTGTTGGAGGATGGAGATGTGGATCTGGCTGTGGAAGAAATGGTATGGGGACGTATGTACAATACCGGTCAGGTATGCTGCGCCAGCAAACGTTTTCTGATTCACAATTCGCTGAAGGATGAATTCGCGAAGAAATGCGTAGAACGAATCAAACAGATGAAGGTCGGCATGCCGGATCAGGAAGATACGCAGATTGCCTGCCTGATCAGCGAAAAGGCCGCGATCAAAGTAGAAAAAGAAGTGGAATTGACCGTTCAGCAGGGCGGAAAGATCATTCTGGGCGGACACAGAAACGGAGCCTTCTACGAACCGACGGTTATTGTAGATGTTCCAAAGACCGCGGATGTAGCGAAAGATATGGAAATTTTCGGACCGGTTGTTCCGATTATCGGCTTTGACACAGACGAAGAAGCGATTGAAATTGCCAATAATTCCATCTTCGGTCTCTCAAGCTGTGTATTCTCAAGAGATCAGAAGAGAGCCTTCAAGGTCGCCAAAGCCATGGAGGCCGGCGGTGCCGTCATTAACGGAGCCAGCTTCTTCCGCGCTTTCGAAATGCCGTTCGGCGGATGGAAGCACAGCGGAATCGGAACCGAAGGTGTCATGTCCACCTTCGACGAAATGACCAGGGTAAAAAATATTGTTCTCAAGAATATCTACGAATAAGACACATACCCACAAAAAGAAAACGGGCGCTCCGCTCGTTTTCTTTTTTTCTACTCATTTTCCTTCCCTGGCTTTTGGGTAAAGAAAATGGATCCGATCAGAGCGACAAAAGGCACCGCCGCGATAATTCCCATGCTTCCGGCAATTCCCTGCATAATTTCAATTCCTGTATTGTAGGAATTTATAATCTGCATATAGGGCAGATCATACGCGTAATTGAGAACCAGGGTTGACAGCGAGCCTCCAACAAAGGCCAAAATCAAGGTATTGCTCATTGTCCCCATGGTATCTCTTCCCACATTCATTCCCGCATGGAACAACGCATGCCTGGTAATATCCGGCTTGTGCCGCTTTACTTCATTCATGGCGGAGGCAATATCCACCGCTACATCCATCACCGCTCCCAGAGCGGAAATAATAATTCCCGCGAAGAGGAGCTCCCCGACATTCACCTTTGAATACTGGGCGATATAAAGGAGGCTCTCAATGTCAGACACATTATATCCGTCAATCCCCGCGACAATTCCAAACATAACCGCGGAAACCGCCGCGATTATAACACCAAACACCGTTCCCAGAATCGCCGCCGCCGATTTCCTGGATACCCCGCTGACGACAAAAATTGTAAAAACAGTCGTAAACATGGATACAAGAACTGCCGAAAGCAACGGGGAAACGCCTCGGTACATAAGAGGCAGCATCACCGCGAAAATGCACACCAGCGCGAAGATCAAACTAATCGCCGCTTTCACGCCTTTTACGCCTCCGATTAACCCCAGCATCAGAAAGAAAAGCAGCGCGTACCCGTAAATCGCCAGCGTTCTGTCCTGACTGTACACGGTAGCCATTGCCGTATCCCCACTTTTACTTAAGATGACAATGACCCGCATCCCTTCCTTGCAGTCCGCGCCGAACAGTGTCCCGCTCGGACTGGTCGCTTCCATCGTTTCTCCCTCATGATCCCCTTTTGTAATTTCAATTTCGATTTCCTGGCTGCCATACCGCTGTCCGTCTTCTGCCAGATTATCTTTAATAACGCGAGTAACTACGGCATTCTCAAAGTCTCTGCCGTAGGTACCCACAATTTCCGCCTTATCAAAATCGTTGATGAGCACGATTCCGATCAGGAACAATATGAACAGCATAGACGCCAGGAGAAGGGTCAGCGCCCTTCTCTTTCCCAGCATTGCCTTTTCCATAAATGATTCTATCTAACCTTCACTCTCTTAGCAGCACTGTAAGCGCTGAATACTTTCTTGCCATTTACGTTTCTGTATGCTCTCACCTTGATGTAACGGTTTCCTTTTTTCAGTTTTTTCACTGTTGTCTTGAGCGTTCTGCCCTTCTTGATGGTCTTTACCGCCTTGTATTTTCCGGTTTTTTTAGATGCCGCGTAAACTCTGTAACCGTTGGCGCCCGGAACCCTCTTCCATCTTACAGTTGCCTTTTTATTTCCAATCGCTTTTGCGCGGACGATCGGCTTTTTCGGTCGAATTTTAAAGGTCTTTTTTACAGTTCCTTGGTAGTCGCCTTTTCCTGTAATAGTTACTGAGGCGGTACCCATTTTCTTATTATTGCTGTAAGAAACGGTGTAGTCTTTATTTGCTGCCAGAGTCTTTCCATTGTACTTTACTGCAATACTCTGTGTCTGTTTTTTGCCATTATAGGTTTTGTCCTTGATTCCGCTTACAACGGCTTTCGAAATATCATAAGTTTCTTTCGCCGGAGCGATCGGTTTCTTCTCTTCCTTGATAATCGTGTAAGTGGAGGAGTTTTCCAGCTGCTCGCCGGTGCTGGCGTCGTAAGTCGTAATGGACAGACGGTTGTCGCTTACATTCATTACCGAATAGGTCGGCGTCCAGGTCTGACTTCTCTCGGCGATGAAATTCTGCTGTTCCGCAATCAGTTCATAGAACTTGGATCCAGTAGCGGAATTCTGTTCAAAGTATACCGTTCCTTCCGGATTTGTCAGTGTATTTCCATCTTCCGCTGTGCTGGTCAGATTATAGCACAGATTCTCTTTCTGATAATCTTCATCCCCCCGATAGTTGGAATTGTTGTATTCTTTATGTTCCTTTCCGTCGCCGGTCAGCTGGTAACTTCTGGAATAGGTGTGGTCATGCCCCTGGAGCACAACATCGATATCATACTCGTCCATCAGCGGAGTCAGCTGTGTTCTCAGCACCATGCCGTCTGAATCCGAGTGATCCGCCCCGGAACCGTAGATGTCCTGATGGAAAATAACCACCCGCCATTTGCAGTCTTTGTTTTCATCCACCGCCTTTTTGATTACATTCTCATGGGTCGCGCAGTTGTAATTATTCGTGTCAATGGAAATGTAGAGAACATCTCCGTATGTGAAGTAATAATCCGAACCAGCGGTTGTATGTCCGTCCGTATAGGCGCTCTGACTTCCGTCTGTGTTAAAGGAGTTGGGGTTGTTAAAGTGCCAAGAATAGTTCTTGTTTCCGCTGTCATGGTTTCCGATGATGTTCGAGCTTGGAAGGGAATCCATAGCCTCCGGATACAGATATCCCGCGTATTCATACTCATTTCCCGCTGTGTTGACCTGGTCGCCCGCGGAAATCATAAAACTCAGATCCTCGTGCTGAGCCGCGGTTTCATTGAGGATTTCATTCCAGTTGTACGCATCGTTGCGCGCTGCCAGCTGGCCTGAAAGCTTTCCATCCGCTCCGGTCTGTCCGCTGCACGCGCCGATCTGCGGATCCGCTACGTAAAGAACGGAATAATTGTCAAAATCATTTACCCGGTAAGTCTCTACATCCTGCCACGCGCCATTCTGGTAAACCTGATAATAATACTTGGAATTTTCTTTGATTCCCGTCACGGTCACTTTGTTGGCCATGTAAGTTCCGTCACTTAAGGACTCTTCTGATTTCAATGTTTCTGAGTAGTTGATATTCGTCGCTTCCTGAGTCCCTTCGTGCTGTTTCGCGCTTTTCAGTCCGTTTTTCGTCTTGGAAATTCTTACCTTGGGAGTTTCCTCTTCATGAGAGTACCACGCGAAGTTCAGCTCTGTTTCGTCCGCTCCCGGAGTCAGGGAAACCTGCTCATAGTCGTCTTTGATGGTTTCCCAATCTGTTTTCCACTGTGTCCAGCTTGCCGAATCCGCCGACTGGGAAGCGTCATTCCAATGTTCGGTCGCCGCGTAAACTCCGGATCCCACGGATGTCAATACGAAGACCGCTGTCGCAAGAGCAATTTTTCTCATCGCGAAACTTCTGTTTCTTTTCTGTGACATGTTTCTTTTTACCTCCTGTTCAAAACACCTTTTGCAAATGCCCTTCTTGAAATACAGCTGCATTATAATCTTCGTTTGTTAAATCTTTTCGTTTTTGCATTGTTAAGTTTGGGTTAAACTTAACAAAAACACTTGAAAGCATTGAAAAACCCGCATTCTCTTCTTTTCGAGAATGCGGGTTTTCTTCGTTTACCCCGTATATCCCATACTCCTGGAAAGCTCCAGCGCAGCCTGCCGGACATATTCGGCCGTATCCTCAATTCGGTCATCGGTCAGTACTCGCACATCTCCGCTGGCGCTGATCGCCGCGATAATATCGCCTCGATAGTCGTAAATGGGAGCGCCGATACACCGGTGTCCAATCTCGAATTCCTGATCGTCCATTGCCCAACCCTGTTTCCGGACTTTCAAAAGCTCCTTATGGAGTTCGTCAATACTCCCGATCGTATTTGGTGTAAATCGGATAAAACTACAGTCCTTCATCCGGTTTTCCAGTTCTTCTTTTGAGTAATTGGAAAGCAGGCATTTCCCAAGGGATGAGCAGTACGCGTGCATCCGTACTCCGATCTGTGAGTACAGTTTCACCCTGGATACCACGTCCATTTTTTCAACATATACAACCTGATCCCCGTCCAGTACGCCCAAATGCGCCGTAAGCCCCAAATGGGACGCGATATCGATCACATAGGGACGGGCTTCTGTCTCCAGTTCCAGACTGTTGATGTAACAGCTGACCGCTTCAATCAGCTTGATGCCAATCCGATAGTGCCCGTTCTCCTGCTTCTGCACGTAATTTCTCCTGCCCAGTGTGGAAATCAGGCGGTGCGCTGTACTTTTATGGAGTCCTACCCGGCTGGCGAGCTCCGTAATTCCCAGACCTTCCGGTTCTTCCGCCAGAGCTTCAATAATATCTAAAACCCGATCAACCGACTGAACCCCTTTGTCGTCATGTGTTCCTGAATTTCCCAAAAGAATTCCCCCTTTTCGTTTTAACTAGTTTTATTTTAGTGATCCCGAAAAAACTTGTCAATAAATTATCTGTAAATTCGATAAATTTCTTGCAAATTCTTTCACCTCATGCAAAAACAGCGCAGCCTGAAAGGCTGCGCCGCAGTATGTCCTTTATGTATTTTACAGTGTCAGCGACGGTGCGGTATAAGTCCTTGCCGCCAGTTCGGAGTCCAGCATGTATAATCCCTTAGCGTCGCTTCCGAACAGTCCGAAACGAGTTACGAGATTATTCGCAGTATCCTCTTCTTCCGCCTGTTCCTTTACAAACCAGTCCAGGAACTGCATGGTACGGAAATCCTTATCCTGATAAGCCGCGTCATAAATATTATGAATCAGCCCGGTCACATAACGTTCGTGTTCCGCGGCTGCCTTCAGCGGATCGATAAATTCCTTGAATTCCTTGTCCGGTTTCGCAATCGCGTCCAGAACAACGGATTCTCCGTTCTGCTGCAGATATTCCATAAACAGCACCGCGTGATCCCGCTCTTCCTGCGCCTGAATTTTATACCAGTTGTAAAAACCGTCCAGGCTCTGATCCTTGTAATAATTTGCCATATCCAGATACAGATACGCGGAGTAAAATTCTTTGTTTACCTGATCATTCAATAATTCTACGACTCTTTTCGATAACATCTTTTCTATCCTCCTCTTTTCCCAACGATCATTTTCCAACAACGTTATTATACCACAAAGTCGGGATTCGTAACAGCATAAACCGCAGACCGCGGGAATTTGGCGCGTCTCGAAATCACATGAGGATCAGAGAATATACCAGATCCGCGGGCATATTCTCCGTGCCGAGCGCCACTCCCTGCACAACTCCGCTCGTCACATCAACAACAACATCTGTCGCGTAGCTGTCATCATAGCCTTCATAGTAAGCCAATTCTCCCATCATGGTTTCGTCATAGAATTCCGTATACGGCCATAATTTCTGCAGCTTCTGCCGGATCTGCGCTCCGTTTTTCTCTCCGCTCTTTATACCCTGCAGATTAAAATCCGCGGCATCTGTAGATGCGAATGCCAGAGCTCTTCCTCTCTCTTCAATTACCATCAGTTCACCCTCTGAAGCGCCGTAAAGATGCACCTTGATCCGCTTATCTTTCAGCCCGAACTCTGCCAGAATTTTTCCGACCATGGTATCGCTGAACGCTCCGGTATATGGTCTGCCCAGTTTTTTATTCAAAGAAGAAATCTTTTCTCCCAGGGAAATGGTTTTGCCGTTAACCGCCAGGGAGTAATTCATCACTTTTACTCTGCATTTTGCCTGAACACCGTTATGGGCTCTTGCCGTAATCGTTGCTTTTCCCGCGCGCACAGCTGTAACGCGTCCATTTCGGCTGACTTTCACAATCCTCGGGTTGCTGCTTCTCCATCTCAGCTTTTTGCTGACCACTTCCCTATAAGGAGACACCTCCGCGCCCATCTCGGTCTGATATCCCGGATAAAGTCCATTCATCCGCTTGCTCATATAAATACGGCGCACATTTTTCTTTTTGCTCTTTTTGGTCTGAGGTTTTACAGAAACCACATAGGAAGCCTTTCCCGCCTTGTTTTTTCCTTTTACTGTCCGATACGCGCGAACTTTATAGCGATAGACCCGATCTGTTTCCAGTCCGCTGTTGATCCAGCTTTTTTTCCTGGCAGTCAGGGTTTTCACTTTTTTGTATTTTTTGCTGCTTTTCTCATATCGGTAAACAAAATATCCCTTTGCTTTTTTTACCTTTTTCCACGAGAGCTTCACCGCGTGCTCATTTTCCGAAACTGCTTTTACCTGTTGAGGAGCCTGCAGCCGGGAAGATGCCGCGTAGCTTTCACCATTCGCCCCTCCCAGCAGCGGCAGACCTGCCGCTGCCACCAGAAAAGCCACTGTCAATGCCAGACACCGCATACTTACTTTCTTTTTCATAACGCGTTCCCTCCTGTGCTACCGTTTTACGCTTTTCGGGAAGGAAAATGTTCCATACCCCTTTTTGCCCGCGTTTTTACGGTATGCGCGAACCTTAAAATAGTAACGTTTGTCGGGCTTCAGCTGCTGGCTCGCGTAATAGGTTCCGTCCTTGCCCTTGATCGCGGCGATCCTTTTGTAGCCCCTTCTCTTCTTGGTCGATCGATATACCTGATATCCCTGGGCCCCCTTCACTTCATTCCAAGAAAGCACCGCACGCCCGTTCTGCAGATTCAGATCCAGACCAGGCCGTTTCAGGGTCGTCTTTCTCCTGAGGGTATTGGAAGCGTCACTGTAAACAGTTTTCCCGTTTTCCTTTAAATATGCTTTTACACGATAATAATAGGTTTTCCCTACCACGGTTCTGAGATCCATATAATGGCTGGTTTTTCTTCCGACTTTCCGGATCCTTTTGTAAGGACCCTTCCGCTTCGTTGCCCTGTAAATCACATAGCCCTTCGCCTTTTTGGATTTGTTCCAGGAAAGCCGGATGCCCTTATAGCTTTCTGCCTTTCCCTTCAGGTTCACATAAAGCGCGGAAGTCGCGCAGAATGCAGGTTCAGAAGCGATTCCATATACCCGCCTGCCATTAACGTTTTTATACGCGCAAACTTTATAACAGTAATTTGTATCGGTGTCCAGCCGACTGTCTAAAAAGCTGCGGCTCCCCGAAGCGGAAACCGTCCTCACTTTTTTATACTCGCCGGAAATCCCCGATGCCCTGTAAACATCATATCCATCCGCCGAGGACACCCGGGACCAGGAAACCTGAATGCTGCGTATCCCTTTATTTTTCAAGCTTACAGACGCCCTTCCAGGAACAGGAGCCGCCTTCCCGGACAATGCTTTTTCCGCGTCTACCAGTCCCCATCCGAAATAGGTATCATACCCTTTTGCTCCCAGATCGCGGGCCGTATTCTTTAGGTGATTGGTAATTTCAATTCCCGAAGCAGACGGATTTTTCAGCCCGTATAATGCCGCTGCCGCTGATACATGCGGCGCCGCCGCGGATGTTCCGGACATCTTGAGATAATAGCCGGATTCCTTATTTCCGTAGATTTCTCCAATCTCCTCTTCATTGGAAACTCTGGCCAGTTTTTCCGGATACGGACTCATGATAAAGAGTCCCGGAGCGGATAGATCCAGACCATTTCCATAATTAGAAAAGCTTGCCCGTTTATCATCTTTTTTGGTTGCGCCCACAGCCAGAACTCCGTCCAGAGCCGCAGGGAATCCCATGCCTATGGAAATCCCCATCTCTTTCAGCTCCGCAAGTTCCTCCGCTTCGTTTCCGGATGCGGCAACCAGCACACAGCCTTTCTTCTGCGCGTACTGCACTGCCTTTTCCAGAAATACACTGTAGGAATAAAACCCCAGGCTGAGATTAATCACATCTGCTCCCTGATCCGCGGCGTATTCAATCCCTTTGATCACATCTGCCAGAGAGCCGTTTCCCTGGTCGTCGAGAACCTTTACCGGAAGAATATTCACGGCATACGTTCCCGCGGCCCCGCTGATCCCGATATCATTCTGCGCGTTTGCCGAAATGATTCCCGCGACCTGTGTTCCGTGACCATCATCATCCGCCCACGCGTTCTGTCCGTAGGCGGAACCCTTGGAATTTCTCTTAATAAAAGTTTTTCCCTGTTTTACCCGGCCTTTCAGATCCGGATGGTTTCCATCGACACCGGTATCTACGACCGCGACAGTGGCGCTTCCGGAAACCGCGCCCATTTTGTTCCACGCCTGCGGAGCTTTGATTTTATTCAGTCCCCACTGTTCGTAGCTCTCTTTGGCTTTCGTCGACGCAGCAGTATCCGCTGCCCTGACCATGATATTCGGTTCCACATACTCCACATCATCCAGGGATTCTACTTCCTTCACAAATTCGGTTTCCTCTTTTTTACTTAGATCCGCTGTATCCGCTTCAATAAGCTGCACATCCGGCAGTACATTTTCCACAACAGAAGCGTCATATTCGGAAAGTTCTTCCTCCACAAGACTGGGCTCCGCGGCTTCCCCTTTATACTGAACCAGATATTCTCCCTGCACCTGCCGCACATCCTGAATCTGTTCCTGCTGCCAGCTTTTATCAGGAATCTCGCCGGATTCCCGATCCTCCGCGGCAAAAGCAGGCATTGCGGTCGCTGCCATTACAAAGGCAGTCACAAGCGCTAATATGCACCCTCTTTTCTTCACAATACACATCCTTTCTTTTCACATATTCATAACACAACAATCACATTTGAGTATTTCTAGTGTATCGTGGTTTCGATCTATTGTCAATTAATTGTCCGCGAATGCAATAAACTTCCGCAAACAAAAAGACGAGTAAAAAGCATGTTGCTCTTCACCCGTCTCTTTTTGCACTCTTTGATACAGCATTCAGACGCTGTTGTTTGTTTTGGAATTTTAGTTCAAGGAAGATACGACTACATCATTCCCGGCATTCCGCCGCCCATTCCTCCTCCCATCGGAGGCATTGCCGGAGCGTCTTCTGCCGGAGCGTCCGTTACGCCAGCTTCTGTTGTCAGGAGCATAGCGGAAGCGGAGGCCGCGTTCTGCAGAGCCGATCTTGTAACCTTAGCAGGGTCTACGATACCTGCATCGATCATGTTCATATATTCTTCATTTGCCGCGTTGAATCCTACGCCAGCTTCGCTGCCAATTACTTTCGCGACAACTACACTGCCTTCAAATCCCGCGTTTTCCGCAATCTGTCTAACCGGTTCTTCCAGCGCTCTCTGGATAATCGCCGCGCCGGTCTTTTCATCGCCCGCCAGGTCTTTCACATACTTGGCAACTGCCGGAATCGCGTTTGCTAAAGCTACGCCGCCGCCGGATACAATCCCTTCTTCAACAGCCGCTTTAGTCGCGTTCAGCGCGTCTTCAATTCTCAGCTTTCTTTCTTTCAGCTCGGTTTCCGTCGCTGCTCCAACTTTGATAACCGCTACGCCGCCGGACAGTTTCGCAAGTCTTTCCTGCAGTTTTTCTTTGTCAAAGTCGGAAGTGCTTTCTTCTGCCTGAACTTTGATCTGATGAACTCTGGCTTCGATTTCTTTCGCGTCGCCTGCCCCGTCAACAATAACGGTATTTTCCTTGTCAACTTTAACAGTTGCCGCTGTTCCCAGCATATCCAGAGTCGCTTCCTTCAGGTCATAACCTACCTCTTCGGAGATTACGGTACCGCCTGTCAGGATTGCGATATCTTCCATCATAGCCTTTCTTCTATCGCCGAATCCAGGAGCTTTAACCGCAACGCAGTCGAAGGTTCCCTTCAGTTTGTTTACAACGATTGTTGCCAGAGCTTCGCCTTCCAGATCTTCGCAGATGATCAGGAGCTTTCTGCCCTGCTGTACAACCTGTTCCAGAATCGGCAGCAGTTCCTGAATGTTGGAAATCTTTTTGTCTGTCAGCAGGATATACGGATTTTCCAGTACTGCTTCCATTTTCTCTGTATCTGTTACCATGTATGCGGACAGGTATCCTCTGTCAAACTGCATACCTTCCACAACGTCCAGAGTTGTTCCCATGGATTTTGCTTCTTCTACGGTAATAACACCGTCTTTTCCTACCTTTTCCATAGCTTCCGCAATCAGTTTTCCGATTTCTTCGTCTGCCGCGGAAACGGACGCAACCTGTGCGATGCTGTCCTTGCTGTCAACTTCCTTGGACAGCTTTTTGATTTCATCTACCGCTACGTCAACCGCGCCCTGAATACCCTTTTTCAGAATCATCGGGTTCGCACCTGCCGCTACATTTTTAAAGCCTTCTCTGATGATGATCTGAGCCAGCAGAGTCGCGGTCGTTGTACCGTCACCGGCTACATCATTCGTTTTTGTGGCGACTTCTTTTACCAGCTGCGCGCCCATGTTTTCAACCGCGTCTTCCAGTTCGATTTCCTTAGCGATGGTAACGCCGTCATTTGTAATAAGCGGGGAGCCGAATTTTTTATCAAGAAGAACATTTCTTCCCTTTGGTCCCAATGTGATTTTTACTGTATTCGCAAGCTTATCAACACCTGCCTGTAACTTTCTTCTGGCGTCCTCGCCATAATGTAATTCTTTTGCCACTGTTCAATACCTACCTTTCTGTACTATTCCACGATTGCCAAAACGTCTCTCTGCGTTAAGATCGTATATTCTTCACCCTGATACTTAATCTCTGTTCCCGCGTACTGGGAGAAAATAACCGTATCCCCTACTTTTACTTCCATCTTTTCCTCTTCGGTTCCGGGGCCTACCGCGACGATCTCCGCCATCTGTGGCTTTTCCTTAGCCTGACCCGGCAGTACAATACCGCTGGCAGTCTTTTCTTCCGCTTCTACTCGTTTGATAACCACTCTGTTGCCTAAAGGCTTAATTCCAAAACTCATAGTTTCATCTCCTTCGCTTTTTATCGTTATTTTTTTATTTCCGCCTTGTTAGCACTCACTCTTTTCGAGTGCTAACTATAATTTAATCCTTTCCCGCCAAGTTGTCAACCGTTTTTTTGAATTTTTTGTTAAAGAATTTTAAAACAGGAACCGATCCCCGATTTCTCCAGATTTCGGACATCTATTCCTGTTCTGATTCTCTGATATAGTAAAATAAATACTGCTGGGCGAAGCCTCCGTACCTGCCGAATTTCTTTTTCGCGAATGCCGCGATCTCTTTCGGTGTTTCCAGCCCGTAATAATTTTTCATCACTTTTTTGACCCATACGTCCACAGGAAAGCGATCATACTTTCCCAGAGAAAACAGCAGAATGCAGTTGGCTACTTTCGGCCCCACCCCGCAAAATTCTGTAATATAGGAAAAAGCTTCTTCCCCGGAGATCTCAGGATCACTCATGTCCCGCAGGCGCCGCGGCCCGTCCTCCAAAACCTTGCGCGCGGCTTTTACAAGGTACTGTTCCCGATAACCCAGCCTGCACACAGCCAAGTCCTCCGCAGTCAGCTCAGCCAGCGCTTCGGGTTCCGGAAACGAATAGAAGGCGCGTCCGCGGTAAGTTCCCGCCGGCTTTCCAAAGCACTCACACAGTGTTTCGATACATTTTCTAATCCGTGGTATATGGTTATTCTGCGAAATAAGAAAGGAGATCAGCGTTTCCCATGGATCCTGCCGTAAAATTCGGATTCCTCTGCCAAAAGCGATGGCTGCTTTCATGACAGGGTCCTCCTGCGCAAGAACATTTTGAATTTCCCGGTAATCTCTGTCCAGATCCAGGTAGTGTTTCCAGAACTCTGAGAATTCGGATTCACTGACATTGGAAAGCACTAACTGCCCCTCGCCAGTATTCTCCTCCTGTTGGTCAAACCGGATATTGGCAATCCTTCCTCCCACGATCCCCGTATAGCTTCCGTCTTCTTCTCTCTGCCAGCGGAATGCCTGTCCGCAGTCAAATACATGATCCGGAAGAAAATCGCGCACATGCTTCAATATCACCTGGCTCATTCAGCGAAGACTCCTTATTTCAACATTAAAACGGTTCACATTAAACGCCGTCATCGCTTCGATCTGGTTTCCTGCCTGTTCCTGCAGCAGCTTTGCCTGCTCTACCATATTATACCCGTAACGCATTCCCACCAGCGCCGTAATTTCCACACCTCCGTCCGCGGTCGTCATCATCAGCACCCGCATGATATCTTCGATTCCTTCCAGACCTTCCGCCACGCACTCCACAATATCGCTGAATACCTTATCGGAAAGGTTGTAATCCCCCATATAGCTGTAAGTGGGGCGAACCACCGATTTTTCCGCCAGGGCTCCTTTATTGGCGCTCCATTCCTTAAAAATCAACAGCGGAGACATAAAGTATCCGGAAAACTGCCGTTTCAGCTGGAAGGCCGGTGCCGGGATTACGTGTTTTCCCATTTCATGCCGCTGTTTATAAGCAATTGCCCGTTCGCTTTCTGTCGTAATATCGGTAATATAAATAGTTTTGTAAATTTCCGGAAGTTCCAGCCGGCCCGCAATCCGTTTTACCATCTCATCCGAAGTACCGATAACGAGAATTTTTCTCGGTTTGATCTTGCGGATCGCGGATGCCACATCTTTCTGATGTTCCTCTTTTGTGAACAAAGCGGTCTTGACCGCCCCGACTTTTGTCGACTGTCGCTTGGCTGAAATGCCTGCTATTACTTTATTTTCATAGATAAAGAGCCCATCGTCGATAATTCCGTCAATATTTAATTCCCTGCACAGGTTCTGAGCCTGATAGCTTTTTCCTGTCCCGCTTTTTCCCACGAGTGCATAAACTTTCATCTTGAATTCTATATTTCCTTCTGTTATAATCTGAGTGTATCGTGAAGATAAATGTAAAAAGGAGGTTGTTTACAATGGCTTATGTAATTAATGATTCTTGTATCAGCTGCGGCGTATGCGCAGGTGAATGCCCGACTGAGGCTATCTCTGAGGGAGATGGAATTTATGTAATTGATGCTGATAAGTGCATTGACTGCGGTGCTTGCGCAGGCGCTTGCCCGGTTGATGCTCCAACTGAAGCTTAATTGATACATAAATTTGTATACGTAATCACCGTTTCTGAACAGAAACGGTGATTTTATTTTTGCCATTGCCAGACAGTATTTCTTTTTACTCCTTTTTTGCCTTTTCTTTCTCTTCATGATTGCGGTTCATATGGTAAGCCAGAGAATGCAGGCTGTCACTGAGATGCACGTTTTCCACCGCGACATATTCCGGCACTTCCAGATCAATCGGCGCGAAATTCCAAAGTCCGGAAACCCCCGCGAAACAGAGCTTATCCGCTACTTCCTGCGCGCTGTCTTTCGTTGTACAGATAATACCGATGTTGATCTGATTCTGCTCTACATACTCAACAATATTTTCATAATCCATTACTTCAATATCATTGATCTTCAGCCCTATCAGTCTCGGGTTGATATCAAAGATTCCACACACGACAAATCCCGCTTTATAATAGTAAGTATGGTTTGCGATCGCCTGCCCCAGATTCCCGGCTCCGACGATTACCATCTTATATTCCTTATCCAGGCCCAGAATCGCGCTGATTTCATTATATAAACCTTCAACATTATAGCCGTACCCTTGCTGTCCGAAGCCTCCGAAATTATTTAAATCCTGTCGTATCTGCGAAGCGGTGTACCCGATCAGGCTGCTGAACTCATTGGATGAGATTTTATCAACTCCTTTTTTCTGCAGCTCTTTCAAGTACCTCCGATATCTCGGCAGCCGTTTAATCACCGCGTTCGAGATTTTCGCATCTTTCTTCATTCGTTTTGCCAAAAGTCCTCCTTAATCTGCAAAACCCGTCGATTGACGGGTTTTTCGGTTACTTCCTTAATAATCACAAAAGTCGCTTACGCTTTTTCTTCTACGTATTTCACAATATCCGTTACAGTCTGGAATTTTTCAGCGTCTTCATCCGGAACTTCGATATCGAACTCGTCTTCAATTGCCATGATGATTTCTACGGCGTCCAGGGAGTCCGCTTCCAGATCCTTCATCAGATGCGTTTCCATTTTTACCGCATCTTCTTCTACTCCGAGCTGCTCTGCAATAATCTCCTTAATCTTATCAAAAATCATGATATACCTCCATTCAATTCAAACATTAGATCTTTTATTAGATTTGCCCATTGCAATATTATCCGCAAATAACTAAACCTATTATAGAGGACGCGTCTTTATATTGCAAGCCGTTTTTCACTTTTTTCTGTACTTTCTTCCGTTTTACGCTTAAATTTCCTGCAATTCCATCCATTTTTCGTATTCAGAGGACAGTTCCTGCTTCAGCTGATCCATCTGACTGCTCAGCTCACGCAGGCGTTCCGGATCGACCATCACCTCTTCTCTGCAGAGTTCCCCTTCAATTTCGGAGATTTCCGCTTCCAGCTCCTCAATCCGCTTTTCCGCCTCTTCCTGCTGGCGTTTAAGCCGTCTCTGCCTTGCTTCTTCCTCCTTTTTCAGCCTTCTCAGCTCGCTGCTGTTAAGCTGCGGCGCATCGGAAACTTCGCCGGTCTTTTCCCGCGAACTTTCCCGCGCAAGCGTTTCCAGATATTGCTTTCCGGAGTCAATCTCCTGCTTTTTCTCCACATAATAGTTATATGTACCCAGATAAGAGGTTATACCTTCTTGTCCAAGCTCAAAAATTCTGGTCGGGATCTTATTCAGGAAGTAGCGGTCATGGGAAACGACCAGCACGGTTCCCGGAAACTCCAGGAGCGCATCCTCAAAGACTTCCCTGGATTCAATATCCAGATGGTTGGTAGGCTCGTCCAGAAGCAGAACGTTGGGCCCTGACATCATCAGCTTTAAAAGAGACAGCCTTGCCTTTTCTCCGCCGCTCAGGGATCCGACTTTCAGGAAAACATCTTCCCCCTGGAATAAAAATCGCCCCAGAATCGAACGCAGTTCCGTATCTGTATAGAGCCGATACGCGTCATGGAGTTCTTCCAGCACCGTATTGGCGTCGTTTAAAAGGCTCTGCTCCTGATCGTAGTAGCCGAATTCCACATTATATCCGACCTTCAGTCTCCCGCCGGATGGAGAAAGCTCTCCCCGGATCACTTTCAAAAGTGTGGTTTTTCCCACTCCGTTGGGTCCTACGATACAGATACGTTCGCCTCGTTTGATATCAAAATTCACGCCGGAAAACAATCGCTTCTCATTCATGCCGTAGCCAAAGCTTTTCGCCAGATCTTCGGCTAAAAGCACATCATTTCCGCTTTTAAAGTTCTGATGAAATCGGAGTTTCATCTTGCCACGCAGAGGCTCAGGCCGCTCTACCCGGTCCATAGCCGCGAGCCGCTTTTCCCTGGAAGCTGCCCGCTTGGCCAGTTTTTCCGTACCCCGCTCTTTGAATCTGCGGATCATATCCTCCTGGCGGGCGATCTCCTTCTGCTGATTCTGATACTGCCGCAGCTGGGTCTCACGCCGCTGTTTTTTCTGCTCCGCGTACTGGCTGTAGCTTCCTTCATAAGTTTCCAGCCTGTGGTTTTCCACTTCGAAAATCCGGTTCACAATCTGATCCAGAAAATATCGGTCATGGGAAACCAGCAGAATCGTACCCTTGTAAGCCTTCAAATACTGCTCCAGCCACTTGAGAGTTCCGATATCCAGATGGTTGGTGGGCTCGTCTAAGAACAGCAGATCCGGCTTTTTTAAAAGAAGGCACGCCAGGGCCAGACGGGTCCGCTCTCCCCCGCTGAGGGTGGAGATTTTTTTATTGTAGAACTCTTCTCCAAAGGCCATGCTGCTGAGGACCCCGTTCATTTCGCTCTTATAGCTGTATCCGCCTTTGTCCCGGTATTCCTGCTGCATCTGATCGTAACGCGCCAGCATCCGATCCACCTCCGGTCCGCTCTCACCTTTTTCCGCCTTTTCTGAAATGGCGGCGGACAGCTCCAGCATTTCCTCCTCCATTCGGGCCATTCCTGAAAAAATCGCTTCCACTTCTTCGATCACAGTATGTTCCGACCGGAAATTATCGCTTTGTTTCAAATAGCCGACTGTTTTATCGGACTGCAGGAAAAAATCACCGCCATCACAGGAAAGCTCTCCCGACAGCATTTTAAGAAGGGTTGTTTTTCCCGCTCCGTTGGCTCCGATAATCCCAATTCGGTCCCCTTCGTTGATATGAAAGGAAACATCCCGCAGAATCACATCAACGCCGTATGTTTTTGTCAAATCCTTCGCGGATAAAATAATCATATTCTTTTCCTCTTTTTATAATGGCAGCTGGGGAACCGCGTCCAGTGTCAGATCATCGGTATATCCCGCTCTGTATTTATAGTAGGCCGCGCATCCGATCATCGCGGCGTTATCGGTACACAAAACAGGGGAAGGATAGTAAAGTTCGATCCCTTCCTTGCCACATGCCTCTTTCATCATATCCCGCAGCCGGCTGTTTGCCGCGACGCCTCCCGCTAAGACGATCTTGTCTTTTTTCATCTTGACTGCCGCGCCTACGGTCTTTGCTACAATCACATCCAGAACAGCCTGCTGAAAACTCGCCGCCACGTCCGCGGTATGGATTTCTCTTCCCGCCTGTTTTTCCGAGTTCACATAATTGAGCACCCCGGTTTTAATTCCGCTGAAGCTGAAATCCAGGCTGTCCTTTTCCAGAAACACCCGCTTGAATTCTACGGCGTGAGGATTTCCCTCTCTGGCGATTTTATCAATTTTCGGGCCTCCGGGGTATCCGAGTCCCAGAACTCTGGCAACCTTGTCATAGGCTTCGCCCGCCGCGTCGTCTCTGGTCTGTCCCAGAATACGGCACTCATTATAATCGGTCACTTCCACAATGTTGGTGTGTCCGCCGGAAATCACCAGAGCCATAAACGGCGGCTCCAGATTTTTATGTTCGATGTAATTGGCGCAGATATGCCCCTGTATGTGATGTACGCCTACCAAAGGCTTTCCTGTCGCCAGGGAGAAAGCCTTTGCCGTGGCGAGGCCGATCAGAAGGGCTCCCACAAGTCCCGGCCCGTAGGTGACTCCAATCAGATCAATGTCCCGCATCTTTACATTTGCTTCCTTCAGCGCTTCTTCCGTTACTCGATTGATATTGGAAAGATGGTGGCGGGACGCGATTTCCGGAACCACTCCTCCAAACACTTTATGTACATCGATCTGCGACGCGATCACATTGGAAAGGACGTCTCGTCCTCCCCTGAGAATGGCGACTGAAGTCTCGTCGCAGCTGGACTCAATCGCCATTGTCAGTAAATTTTTATCCTTCATATTCTTCCTCTATTCCAGGGGGAAGATGCTGCTCTGCGCTTTTACAACGCATTTGTTGTCCGGGGACAGATGTCTGCAGTTTTCACAGGACTGGTACGTACTCATGTTAAAGGTGTCAAAGTCATGTCTCCTGGAAAAATGGCTGCAGTGGGAAGCCACTGCCAGCATGTCGTCCCCTTCCCGGCCTTCCTCATAAAAGTCATCGACTCGTCTCATGATTTCCTCCTCGCAGTAAAGATTACTACTAGTATTTTACGGAAATCTGTTTTTATTCTGATTTTGCTAGTTTTTCAAAGGTTCGGCCGGATCTCTCCACATAATAACCGCATCTTCTCCGTTATCTTTATAATATCCTCTTCTGAGTCCTTCTTCTTTAAAATCAAACTTTCGATACAGCGCCTTGGCCGCTTCATTGGAACTCCTGACCTCCAGCGTAAAACGCCGGATTCCTCCCGCTTCACTGTAGGCCAGAACCACCGCTACAATGGCGGAAGCAACGTGTTTCCCTCTGTGATCCGGATGAACGGCCACGTTAGTAACATGACCCTCATCGACAATATGCCACATTCCCATATAGCCGACAACTTCTCCATCCAGCTCCGCGACTACATAAAAAGCCAGCTCATTTTCCACCAGTTCCTGGCGGATAGAGTCTCTGCTCCATGGCGTCGCAAAGCAGATCTTTTCCAATTCCGCAATTGCGTCGATGTCTCCGGCGTCTGCCTCTCTGATTACTAAGTCACTCATTTTTTCTTTTCTTCCAGTCTCCGTTCCGCCTCGGCTTTTCTCATATAGTCCGGCATCAATTCTTCATAGTCTGTTTCCAATCCCGCCTCCAGCATATCTTTCGCAAGCCGCGCGACAGACGCGGCAGATTGAAAGCGCGCCGCTTCCGGAGCAATGATTTCTCCTTCAAAAAAGCCTTCGTACGCCCGAATTCCATCGCCAAAGAACATTCTCTTTTCTCCTGCCCGCTCGGCCTCTTTAAGAAAATCTTCAATCGCGTAAGGCGCTCCTTTTACAGCCTCTTCAATTTTCCCCTCATTCCACCGGTACGCGCCCGCGTAAACCTGGCTCCTGCGAGCGTCAAAGACCGGACAGATCAGTCCGTCATAATCCGGCATGTTGTAGGCAAAAGCTTTTAATGTCGGTACTCCAATCGTCTTTTTCCCAAGCGCCTGCGCAAGCGCTCTTGCCGTGGCAACTCCAATCCGGATTCCTGTAAAGGAGCCGGGGCCCTTTGATGCCGCAATCGCAGTCATATCGTCTAACTGCAATTTATTTTCTTCCAACAATTCTTTTACCATCGGCAGCAGAGACTGGAGATGATTCAACACTTCCTCCGATCGCTTTTCAAAAACAGTTCCCTTCTCATCAATGATCGCTGCCGAAGCATGTGCCCCTGTTGTTTCCAAGGCTAAAATGTACATTGATAAATTCTTTCCTCCTGGTTCTTTCCATATTCGATCCGGATTACTTTTGTATATTCCGGAAGCAGTTCCTCAATCAGATCCGCCCATTCAATGACGCATACGCCGTCCCCGTAAAAATACTCTTCATAACCCAGTTCGTACATTTCTTCCGGATCTCCGATACGGTACACGTCGAAATGGTATAAGGGCAACCGTCCCTGTCGGTATTCCTGGACGATCGTAAAGGTGGGGCTGGTAATGGTCTCCCGAATTCCCAGTCCCTCAGCAATGTATTTGGTGAGCGCGGTTTTTCCGGTTCCAAGATCTCCGATCAGCGCAACAATGTCGCCTTTCCTCAGAGAGGCTCCAAGTTCCAGACCAAAGGCTCTCGTCTCGTCTTCATTTTTTAAAATCAATTTTCTCATATTATTTTATTCTACCACAGGAATTACAGATTTGAAAAGAATTTCATTAAAAAAGCAGGAATGCCGATTTTCAGCGTTCCTGCTCCGCGTTCTGAATTTTATACCGGAGATAGTCCAGGCGATCCAGCTGCTTCTGTCTCAGATGGATTTCATCCAGCGCCGCCCCCCGTTTCCGGTTGAGCATCTCCATCCTTGCTTTTCTCGTATCCCCCTCCTCCGCGAGAAGGCGCATGTACCGCTCCACCTCCTGATTTGTAAATCCGATGTCATGGAGCGTCATGATCATACTGAGACGTTCCAGATCCCGTTCGTCATACTGCCAGGAGCCCATCACTTTTTTTACTTCGCCGCAAAGACCCCAGCTTTCGTATTCTTTTAAGATTTCGATGGGGATTCGGTAACGCTCACTTGCTTCATAAATAGTCACCGCTTACTCCTTTCCGGCACTCCCGCTGTAAGAGGCCTTCCCTTTCCGGGTCACTTTTATTGTAAGAAGCAACGGCAAAAAAGTCTAATACTTATCTTTCATCGTCGTCTATGCCTTTTGCGTATTCCTTCACATACTCCTTGACATGTTCGATAAACGCGGTGGTTGCCGAGGAAAAAACCTGTTCTTTTTTCCACGCCAGTACGGTGCCGTATTCCAGCGCCGGAGACAGCGGCACAAAGCACAGGTTCTTATATTCGCACTCCAGTTTAATACCGACGGAAATCCCGATTCCGCTTTCCGCCATCATAGCCTGGTTATACAGGAGGTTTCCGGTTGCCGCCAGCTTTATTTCTCCCGCGTAATCGCCGAACCATTTCTCAATCCGGCTGTTTGTAATGCTCCCTGACGGCAGGATCAGCGGATATGGAATCAGATCCTCCGGCGTCACGGCTTCCTTTTTCGCCAGCTCCGAGTCTCTGCGCACCAGAATGCCGCAGATTTCCTTCTGCCTGGCATAGGCAAAGTCGTATTTGCGGATATCGATCGGTTCGGTCATCAGACCCAGATCCAGGAGTCCCCGCTCCATATATTCCTGAATGTTTGTGGAATTTGCGCTATGGATTTCATAGCGCACCAAAGGATGTTTTTCACGGAAAAAGGCGATAAGCTGTGACAGGAACTGCGTGGACTGAAATTCCCCGCTTCCGATAGTAATCTCCCCGGTCAGCGCGTCTTCCCGATGGAGAAGTTCCCGTTTTGTTTTATCGGCAAGAGACAGCATCTCCTGCGCCCTCCGTTTCAGGATCATACCGTCCTCGGTCAGATTAATATGATGATTGCTGCGGGTAAAAAGCTGCACGCCCAGTTCTTCTTCCAGCTGCGCGATCTGCCGCGATAAGGTCGGCTGTGTTACATGAAGCGACTGCGCCGCTTTTGTGATATTTTCTTCTCTGGCGATTGCCAGAAAGTAGTTCAGTACTCGAAGTTCCATGCTTTTCCACCACCTTTTTTGATTGCGATCAAAAAACAGCTTCACAGGCGGAAGCTATTTTCTGATACAGTCTTTCTGATTCTGGTCTGAGTGACAGGAGTCGAACCTGCGGCCTCGTGGACCCCATCCACGCGCGCTACCAAACTGCGCCACACCCAGTTGTCTGCTACCATTTTATGCGGTTTCCTTATATTTTATCACAAAAACAGCATAGTGCAAGCGGATGTCTAAAAAAAGTTTCCGCGAAAAATACCCGGCAGAACTTTTTCCAAAATCTGACGGGCATTTCTCTATATGGTAAGGTATTTACATGACACGATTTCCGCGCCTGACTGGCGGCGCCCGATTATCTATGCAGGAATCGGGAGATCCTCTTATACAGGAAAAACGTTATGACCGCGTTAATTCCAGCCTTCACAAAATTAAACGCCAGAATAAACGGCAGCAGCGCGACGATCGCGTCTCTGGGAAGCCCCATAAAGATCGGCGTAATAATCAGATTCGCGGGAAGCATAATCGCCGTCATTGCCAAAACTCCCGCGATCAGCGCGATGATTGCCTTTTTCTTGCTCTTATGATTCCGATAGATCAGTCCCGCTACCAAAACAAAAGTTCCTGTGGCGATAATATGCATAATGATCCCGTAAGGCCCACTCTGGGCGCTTACAGTCAGCCCCTGAATAACGGATGTTACAACCGTCATCACCAGGCCTCCCAAAGGCCCGAAAGCAAAGGTTCCGATCAGAATCGGGATATCCGCCGGATCATACTCTAAAAATCCCACTACCGGGAAAATCGGAAAATGGATAAACGTCACCAGTACAATGGAAATCGCCACCATCATTCCCATCTTCGCAAGCAGCGACGCTTTTGACTGTTTGTTTAAATTCACTTCGCTCATCATTGATTCCTCCAATTCTATCATGTTTTCCAGGAATCTGTCAGGTCATTAAAAAAGCTCTGGAAAAAATTCCAGAGCAAAATCACAAAATACAAAGAGTATCCTGAGTTTCTTTCATCCGGACTATACCGTCGGTACGGGATTCCCACCCGTTCGGCCCCGCAAGGCTCGTGGACTTATCGCCTAAACGCGCATCACCACCGGTGAGGACTTTCACCTCGCCCTGAAACAGATTATCTTTACTCTTCTATTATAGGAGAAGCCTTTTGGTTTGTCAAATTTTTGCCGCCGGATTTTCCATGAGCCTTTTTATACCAGTCTGCCTCCCATAGTAAATAGCGCGGGCTGCCCGGCGTAGCCTGATAGTATGCCGCCACCGTTTTAACTACCTTTTTGTTTCCCTTCTCATCTGCCACATAGCCGACTGTCGTGTCCGGATTCTCTGAAAAGCTCCACATTACGGCATTTTTCAGAGGCTTTCGCTCAAATAACTGTGTCCAAAAAGAGCGGTTGCAGTGGACAATTTCCGCTTCATAAATGCAATTTTTATCTTCTTTCAAAGTAATTGCTTCTGAATACAAACCCGCGTACGATTCTCCGTTAAACGTCAAATTATACAGCGTCGGATCTTTTTTATCCCTCACAACTGACATTTTTAAATCTTCATAGGCAATCGGTTCCTCTATGGTCTGTAAAATCCAGGACCCTGCCATACATCCGCCTGTCACTGCCGCTACAACCAGGGCTAAAATCACATATTTTTTTCGCAGAACCTTCCGTATTTTTTCAAGACCCCGCTTCGCGTCCGCGTGCTCCGCCGGAAACTTAAGGTTTTCCTTCATCTGCTCGAAGACTTCCCTGCAGGCTTCACATTCTTTGAGATGGGCTTCCACCACTTCCCGGCTTTCCTCACTACAGGCTTCATCAATATACAGGGGCAGCAGATCCTGTACAATATTACAACTCTGTTTATCCATGATTTCCCTCCTTTAGTCGGCTCTGTATTCTCTGCTTTGCCCGATAGTAGGTCACTCGCGCCCAGTTTTCCGACTTGCCGAAAATCAGACCAATTTCTTTATACGGCAATTCTCCAAAAACCCGCATCGAGAAAACTTCCTTATATGGTTCGTCCAGATCATGCAGAGTCCGGTAAATCCGAAGAGTCTCTTCCTTTTTGATAAAGTCTTCTTCTGTATTTTGAGAAGAAGCGGAATCAGGCGGCGGTTCTTCCGTAAACCGCCTGCCCCTTTCCCTCATACGGAAATATTCGTTTTTCGCTATCTGACAAAGCCAGATCCGGATGTCACAGTCACCTCGGAAAGAATCGATTTTCTTAAGCGCTCGAAAAAAGGTTTCCTGGGTCACTTCTTCCGCCACAGACTGACTGCGGCTCAGCGAAAACACATAACAATACACATCTTTAAAATACTGATTGTAGACTTCATCAAAATACTTCACAATTCCACCTCTTCAGTTATATGACCTGCGAGATCGGAAATCATTACAAACAAATTTTAATTTTTTTCTTCAACCTCCTCATTACCGGTTTCCGGCTCCGCGCCCGCCAGACGGTAAATGGCTTCCGCGTAAATCCGCGTCATCTTCATGAGATTCTCAATGGAAACACATTCGTTTTTCTGATGCTCCAGCTCCGGCTGCCCCGGAAATCTCGCGCCAAAAGCGATGACGTTTTTCATGGCCCGGGCATAAGTTCCGCCACCGATCACCAGAGGTTTACTGTCCACATCACCGGTCTGCCGCTTATAAATGTCCATCAGCGTAACGATCATCGGATCATCTGCCGGAATATAAATGGGTTCTTCATGCTTTCCCTTTACAATACCCAGGTTATACTCGTCCGCGGCCGGACGAATCGCCTCATACACAGCTTCCGCGCTGGATGTTACCGGATAGCGCACATTGATTGTCAGTGAAACCGCTTCGCTGTCCAGCCGGATCATCCCCACATTTAAAACCAGGCTGCCCGATGGTTCATCAGCAAATCCGCATCCCAGAGAACGACCGTCCAGCTCGAATCCGATCTTGGAATTATAAAAGGCAATGAAGTCATTCACATCATCGCCGGCAAAGTTCAGATGGCCTAGAAATTCCATCATAACCGAAATCGCGTTTACCCCCTGCTCTGGCTTTGCTCCATGGGCGGAAACTCCCTGCGCGGTAATTTCCAAGCTTTTCCCTACCCCTTTGCATTTTAGCCGCGCCTGCTTTTCCGCGGAAAACCGCGCGGCTTTTTCCCGAATTTCCTCATAGCCCACGCCAGAGGAGTCCCGTACAACCGCGCGGGCTGAATCCGCAACCATATTCGCGGCATTTCCGCCGGTCAGGCTACGAAGTTCCAGCCCCTTTTCCGAAGCCGGCGCGAATTTTTTCGCCAGATCAAAGACGAGAATTCCTTTTTCTCCGTGGATCGCCGGAAAATCCCCATCCGGCGTAAATCCGTAGTCCGGGGCGGACACTTTAGACAAGTAATGCTCCATGCCCTTCCAGTTGGTCTCTTCATCCAGACCCAGAATCAGCCGTACGCTGTCTTTCAGAGGAACTCCACTGTCTTTAACGGCTTTCATCGCGTAAAACGAAGCGACAACCGGGCCTTTATCATCCATCGTCCCCCTGCCGTAAATCACTCCGTCCTTAATAACTCCTCCATAAGGTTCTTCTTCCCATCCGCTGCCTTCCGGCACCACATCCAGATGGCCGACAATTCCCATAACCCGGTCGCTTTCACCTTTTAGCTCTATATGTCCGCCATAGTTATCCGTGTTTTTAACGGGAAACCCTTCCTTCTTTGCTGTCTCCAGCATATAAGAAAACGCCTTTTGAACGCCTTCCCCAAAAGGCATTTCCCCTTCTGTATCTTCTGCCACACTTTTTATGGCAATCAGCTCCTGCAAAGTCTGCAGGAGCTGCTCTTTATTTTCATCAATGTTCTGATTGATCAAATCCAAGTATTCCATTTGCGTCCTCCAATGCCTGTTCCGCTCTGGAAAGATGTCCGGAAACCTCCAGAGCCTCATTTTCCTCCAAGCCTTCGCTCAGAGGAATAATCTCATAAACCTGTTTCCCTTCCGAATAGTATTTGTCTACCCAGGTCGGAATTCCTCCCATCCGGATCTCTGTAATCCCATCTTTTTCCGACCAGGTAAGATCCACCTGCGCCATCAGGCCCTGCTCTGTATAACGATTCCCCAGAGTTTCCGTCCTCTGATTGGAAATGAAGTTCCCCATGCTGTAGAAAACCGGCACCTTCCTGTCGGATCCCTCAGGCTCCAGATATTCCGCCTCCTGCAGAACGTGAGGATGCGAAGCGAAAATAATATCCGCGCCCATTTCCGCTGTCTTTCGGGCAAGCTTTCTCTGATTTTTATTAGCTTCTTGCTGATATTCCTCACCCCAGTGGTAATATGCGATTACAATCTCCGCCCCTGCTTCTTTCGCTCCTTTGATGGCTTCCTCAATCTTGGGGAGATCCTCCTCCAGCGTATTGAAATTAAAGGAATTGATGTGATCCGCCACTTCATCAGAGACATAGCTGCCATTAATGGAAACATCTCCCTGTCCGGATCCCGTCTCGTAAGTAAAGGCCACAATTCCGATTTTAACTCCATTAACCTCCTCAATCAGATAACGGGGATCCGATTCCTGCCGCACGCTACCTACTGTGTCCAGGCCTTTTTTCTGAAGAACCCGCTGGGTCCGCAGAATTCCGGAAATCCCTTTGTCCGCCATATGATTGTTGGCCGTAATTCCCACATCAAAACCCGCCTTTGCCAGAGCCGAGGCCAGGGCGTCCGGCGCGCTAAAAAGAGGAAACCCCGTGTAAGGTTCCCCGGCAAAGGTCGTTTCTACATTACAGAGCGCCAGATCTGCCGCTTCGATATACGGTTTGACATATTTGAAATTATTATTGTAGCTATACCGCCCTCTGGACGCATTGTACTGCGCCGTAGTCTGCGGACTATGAGACATGACGTCCCCCACACACAGAATAGACAGGTCTGTTTCTTTTGGCGCCCGCGGCGTCTCCAATTCCGAAGCGCCCGGTACATTCCTGTCTGCGGAAATCGTCCATGTTAAAAGAACTGCCAGCCCCAGAACAACCAGAGCCAGCAGAATCACAGTCACCGCCGCAGTTTTACTTATCTTATTCTTTCCCATAAATCTGCCGCTTTATATTCTCTTGTCTACTGAACCGCTTCCACACCTTTGATTTCCGGATAGCTTTCCGTCAGGATCCGTTCAACAACACCTTTAATTGTCATCTGAGCCCCCGGACATCCCGCGCAGTGCCCCTGCAGTCTTACTTTTACAATATGATCGTCCGTATACTCGACAAACTCAATGTCTCCCCCATCTCTCTGCAGAAAAGGACGAATCTGCTCTAAACCTTCTTTAATTTTCTGTTCCATTTTTTTTCTCCTCTTTCTTTTTTTCTTGTTTTTTGCTCTTATCTGATTGTTGCTCCGGCTCATCCGGCGCAATGGTACAGATTGATGTTATTTTTTGATTTTCAAATGTATTTATAACAACGGATTTCTTTGGATCTCCGATGCTGTCAAACGTAATTTCTCCCGACGCCCCCTGGAAGTTCTCTGTCTGGGCCAGCGCTTCCCGAACCGTCTCGCCTGTGCAGTTTTCTCCAGCCCGCTCAATGGCCTGAATGGCAATCAGATAGGCGTCGAATCCCAACGCCGTCGCCGCGTCAGCCGATTCTTTCCCATATTTTTCCTCATAAGCGTCCAAAAACTCCTGAGAAGTTTCCGTTACCGTTTCCTCGTCTGTATATAAAGTGGAAAACGCCACGTTATTTGTAATTCCATTCCCCGCAAGATCCCGGAACTCATCGCTTTCCCAGGTGCTGTCTCCCAGGAAAGTCACATTGTCAAGATTCATCTTTTTCGCCTGTTTTAATACATTGACCGCGTCGGTCACATCCCCCGCAAGAAATACCGTATTGACGCCGGAGTCTTTAATGGCCTGAAGCTGGGTGGAAAAGTCCTCCGCCCCGCTTTCAAAAGTCTGATATACCGTAATTGCCTGATCGTCTCCGGTCAATTCCACCATTTTATCTTTGAAGGTGCTGGCCATGGAGACTGCCTGATCATTATTCTCCGGAACCATAATTCCGGATGTTTTTTCATTCCGTTCTTCATAAACATAACGGGCCAGCGCTTCGCCCTGATAGGATTCTACAAAGCATACCCGGAAATAATACGGATGGTTGCTGGTAACCAGCGGATTGGTGTTGGTAATCGCGATCCCCGGAACTTTCGCCTCTTCCAGATAGTGGCTCGCGATCAGCGAATAAATATTTCCATAGCTTCCCAGTACCACCAGCGGCTGTTTTTTCATCAGATCCGCCATCGCGGTTTCCGCGGAATCCATATCGGACTTATTATCCGCGTAAACCAGCTCCACTTTTTTCCCCAGGACTTCCGGATAAAGTTCATTCGCCAGTTCGATCCCTTCCACCTCCAGACGTCCTCCTTCTTCGTCGGAACCGCTCATCGGCTCGTAAACGCCGATCCGGATCGTGTCATCCGCCTGCGAATCTTTATTGATAAACGCTTCTTTAAAATTGTCAAACGTGGTGCATCCCGACAGCGCCAGACAACATACCGCCGCAGTCAGAAGCCCCGCAATCCATCTTCTCGTCATTTTCATACCCTTATCTCTTACTCCTTAAACGCTTCCCCAATGATAATTTCCCCTGTTTATGCTTTTCTTACATAGGAATACAACAAATTATACCCTTTTTTTCAAAAAAGGTAAAGCCTGCAGTAAAAAAAGGTTGTTTTAACCTGGCAAAAGGTGGTATAACTAAAGAAGTGAAAGTAATTAAATTTATTGGGAGGTAGAAAATTATGAAATGGACATGTTCAGTATGCGGTTATACTTATGAAGGACCGGAACCACCAGAGAAATGCCCGCAGTGCGGCGTTCCTGCTGAAAAATTTGTAAAAGCGGAAGAAGGAAAGAAAGAATGGGCGGATCAGCATGTAGTCGGCGTTGCGAAAGGCGTTGATCCGGAAATCATTCAGGGGCTGAGAGACAACTTCACAGGCGAATGTACCGAAGTTGGTATGTATCTGGCTATGGCGAGAGTTGCTCACAGAGAAGGTTATCCGGAAATCGGCCTGTACTGGGAAAAAGCTGCTTGGGAAGAAGCAGAACATGCTGCTAAATTCGCGGAACTTCTGGGAGAAGTTGTTACGGACTCCACAAAGAAGAATCTGGAAATGCGCGTAGACGCTGAAAATGGCGCTTGCGCAGGTAAGAAAGCTCTCGCTAAAATGGCGAAAGATCAGAACCTGGACGCAATCCACGATACGGTTCACGAAATGGCAAAGGACGAAGCTCGTCACGGCTGTGCCTTCGAAGGCCTGCTGAAGAGATACTTTGGCTAAGCGATGAGAAAAGTCAGGATGCAGAGTTTTTCTGCATCCTCTTTTTTATTAAGGAGGAAATTGAATTATGAAAAAGTTTCAATACTATATCCCGACACGCGTATTGTTTGGGCAGGGCGCTCTGGGCGGTCTGCATAAAGCCGGGATCCCCGGAAAGAAAGGGCTGATTGTAATCAGCAGCGGGAAGTCCACAAAAGCCAACGGGTATCTGGCCCGTGTCGAAGAACAGCTGGAACTGGCCGGGTGTGAACATGTTCTTTTTGACAAAATCCTGCCGAATCCGGTGCTGCGCCATGTGGAGGAAGGGGCACAGCTCGCCAAGGAACAGGGATGTGATTTTGTTGTCGGGCTTGGCGGAGGAAGCAGCATGGACGCTGCCAAAGCCATCGCGGTCATGGCGACCAACCCCGGAAACTACTGGGATTACAACGGAGGAAAAACAGGAAAAAACCTCCCTCTTGCGTGCGATCCCCTGCCGATTATTGAAATCACAACTACCGCCGGCACCGGTTCCGAGGTAGATCCTACAGCGGTGATCACGAAAGAAGATACCAACGAAAAATGCGGACTTGTAAATGAAAAGCTCTATCCCGCAATCTCCGTTGTAGATCCGGATCTGATGATGACGGTTCCGCCGATGCTGACGGCTTACCAGGGGTTTGACGCGCTGTTTCACGCTGTGGAAAGCGTCATCAACAAATACGAAAATCCGATGGGAGAAATGTTTGCCCTGAAAGCGATTGAATATGTTGCCCGCTATCTGCCTGCCGCCGTAAAGGACGGAAGCGACTCCGAAGCGCGCGGTTATGTGGCCCTTGCCAATTCCCTCGCCGCGTATTTTATGCTCTGCACTTCCGAGCATTCCATGGAACACGCCCTCAGCGCGTACCATCCGGATCTGCCCCACGGCGCCGGCCTCATCATGCTCAGTATGGCGTGGCATGGTCATTTTGTAAAAAATCACGCCTGTGATGATCTTTACATCCGAATGGCCAAAGCCATGGGAAAAGAGGATGCTTCCAGGGCCGAAGATTTCCTCGACCTCCTTCATCAGCTTCAGGTCGACTGCGGCGTAGAAAATCTGAAAATGAGCGATTACGGAGTAACAAAGGAAGAACTTCCTTCTCTCGTGGAAAATGCCCGTGAATCCATGGGAAAGCTCTTTTCCATGGACCCCGCGGCTCTTTCAGACGAGGATGTTCTGCGAATTTACGAGGAATCCTACCGCTAATTCTGAAAAAGGAAGCCCGGCGTATGTGCTGAGCTTCCTTTTTTATTTGACTTCATACCGGTTTTGTATCCACCTTTCTAAAATTTATCTAACTGGATACAAAACTTTCCCATTTTCACAGTCGTTTTTTGAAAAAATCGTTTTTTATTGGATTTTTAAGAGCTGAAGATCGTACAAACCCATAACTTTTGTATTCACATGCGGGATTTGAGCGCTTCTGGCTACAAAGCCCCTATGGTTTCCATCTTTCCTTACTGGAAATGAAGCTCTAAGTCTCCCGCGTTGGTCCTTGCGACGAGATGGTTCTTTGCCCCTGGATTTTCAACACGATAGGAACCGTTTGCCTCAAGTCCGTCCACCTCGCAGTCGCCCGCATCCGCATCCGCTTCAATGGTGTAAGTCTCTTTCGAGAGCTGTGTAGAGAACGTACAGTCCCCCATGTCGCAGCTGATATTTGTCGTTCCGGAAAAAGTTCCTGACAGTTCGAGATCCCCGGCGTTCGTCTGGATATCCGCCGCTTTCGTATTCAGCGCGGTTCCGTCCACATCTCCCATATCCGACACAAGCCGGAAGGTGTCTGCCGTAATTTCACTGAGTTCCACGTCTCCCGCGCTAGTCTCAATCTGGACACTCTTCGCCGCCACATTGCCTAGCGTGATGTCCCCCATATCGCTGTCTGCCTTTATCTGGTCAAACTTTGTACCCTGCGGATAATAAATGGTGATACTCTCATCTTCATCACTTCCGTTATAAAAGCTTAGATAGACCTGTTTACCCTTTTCCGCGGAAGGCTTTATAATCAGCGTCTGATTCTTTACTTCCACGGAAGGTGCGCCTCTCCTCTGGGCATAAAGGACTTCCACACGCCAGGAGTCGCTTTCAGCGAATCTGACATCACCTGCGCCTGAGGAAATATCTACCGAAGAAAAAGGCTGACATTCATAGCTTTGGGACTGCATTTTCTCCGGGCCAAAGGAAATCCACGGCACTTTTTCCTGAATCCGCGCCAGCCCCTGGATCCCCCCTGCCGCCAGTCCCGCGACAGAGAAAATCACTCCGATTCCAACCACAATACCGCAAATCAGCAGAAATACTTTCATTTTCTTACGCATCGCTTCCCGCCTCCTTTTCCTTCTTCGTATATCCGGCGCGCAGCTTATAATTCCTGGATTTTCTCATCTGCCTGGCCGCCGCGCGTACCAGAGCCTTTGTTCCAACCGCCGCGCCTACACACAAAAGCGCCATAATTCCGGAAGCCACCAATCCGATACCAATTAAAAAAAGGCTTCCGCTCAAGCTCGCGCCCAGTCCGGCAATTCCTGCCGCGACAAAAGCGATTCCTCCCAGGCAGCAGGCTCCCAGGCTGACAATCAGGGCCACCAGCACAACCAGCGCGCAGAAGAACACAGCAAACGCGCAGATTCCCAGCGCGATGGCTACCGGAAGCGCCACCGGAGCGGCAAAGACTCCCAGCACAACCCATAGAAGGGCGGTAAGTCCTTTTTTTGCGGAACGGGAATTTCCCGGTTCATCCAGCTGCCGTACCGCATAGTCGGCTTTGATCTGTGTGGCGATTTTCGACGGGCTTCCCAGATCTTTGATTGCCTGCTGTTCCCTTTCCGGTCCCGCTTCGTCAAAATATTCGCTGTAGTATTCCATAGCCGCCTGCACTTCCTCTTTGGGAAGCTTTGACAGTTCGGCAGCCAGCTGATTCATAAAGTCCTGTCTGTTCATTCCGTTTCACCCCCGCTTAATAAGGAGTCAATCTGCTCCTTATATTCCTTCCATTCCTTCTTGTAAATTTCAAATTGTTCTTTTCCCTTGTCTGTCACGCTGTAGTACCTTCGGTTCCTCCCCTGATAGGGCTGGTCGTAGGTCCGCAGATATTCATTTTTCTGCAGACGCCGCAGTACCGGATACAAGGTTGATTCCGATATATCCAGCACCTGTTTCATGGACTGGGTAAGCACATATCCGTAGGTATCCCCTTTTGACAGTACCGAAAGTACACACGCTTCCAGCAGGGCCGATTCAATTTTAAAGCCCATAACCACTCCTTCTTTCTTGTATTATATTATTGAACGATTAATACTATACATTGTATAATATTGTTTGTCAAGCTTTATAAGTATCGATTTTTTTCTTGTATTGCCGAATCAAAAGGAGACTGACAGGACTGCGCGTAACAAATTAAAATTTTTCGCATTTGTTACTAAATTTCCAAGGCTTTCAGACCGTGAATTCGCTAAATATACCCAGAAATAGGGTAACCACAGGAATAGGGCTCCTGGAATTCCGCATTTTTTATAAACAAATAAAAATTATCGCAAAGTGTTGATAAAAAAAGTGGAAATGACGGAATCAAAGATTCCTATTTCCAAATGCTGACCGCAGGGGTCAGCGCATTTAAGGTACTTTCTTTGAAATTCCGGAAATATCGTTTTAACGATATTTCCTACATTATAAAAAAAGGAGCCGCGCGCATCGGAATTGCTCAGATACGCCGGCTCCTTAAAGAATCTCTTCAATTGTTCGTTTTAATTCCTCCGCGCTGGTGATCGTATTAATGTTCCTGCGAATCGCCGCGGCGCCATGAACTCCTTTCAGATACCATCCGGCGTGCTTCCGCATTTCCCGGACTGCGGCATACTCGCCCTTTTCCGCAAGCATTCGCTCCAGATGAATCCGCATCATACGGACTTTTTCCTCCAGTGTCGGCGCGGGCGGGACTTCCTCTCCCCGCCAGATGGCCAGCGCGTCCCGAAAAATCCAGGGGTTTCCCAACGCGCCCCTCGCGATCATTACCAGATCACATCCGGTCTCCGCCAGCATACGGTTGGCGTCCTCACCGGAAAACACATCTCCGTTTCCGATAACCGGAATAGATACCGCCTCTTTTACCTTTCGGATCATGTTCCAGTCCGCCTGCCCGGTATAATACTGCTCTCTTGTCCTTCCATGGACGGCAATCGCCGACGCTCCGGCAGCTTCAATGGCTTTCGCGGTTTCCACCGCGTTAATGCTGTCCGAATCCCATCCGATACGAATTTTTGCCGTTACCGGCTTTTCCGCCGCCCGAACCACAGCATATACCAGATCATAAATAAGCTGGGGATTCTTTAAAAGCGCGGAACCTTCCCCGTTTTTTACAACTTTTGGCACCGGACATCCCATATTAAGATCAATTCCCGCATTGCGGCGCGGTCGCAGTTCTCTCGCCGCATGAGCCAGAATTTCCGGATCACTGCCGAACAGCTGATAAAAGATCGGCTCTTCTCCCTCCGCGATGTTCAAAAGCCTCTCCGTATTTTTGTCTTTATACCAGAGTCCCTTTCCGCTGATCATTTCCGAATAAACCAGTGCCGCTCCCTGCTCTTTGGCGAGGCTCCTTGTGGACGCGTCTGTGATGCCTGCCAATGGAGCCAGGACAAAAGGATTTTCAAGTTCTATCGTTCCGATCCGGATCATTTTTTCCGCCGATTCTTCCTGTAGATCATTTCCAGGCCTTCCAGGGTAAGCATCTTGTCCACATGATCAATGCAGTCAACCCCATTGTCGATCAGGGTAGCCAGCCCGCCTGTGGCAATTACCTTTACCGGCTCGTCTGTCTCGCTGTACTCCTGGAGTTCCTTCTTCATCTTCCTTACGATGTAGTCTACCATTCCCATATGTCCGTATACCAGCCCCGACTGCATACTCTGAATGGTATTCCTGCAGATCACGCTGCCCGGCTCTTCCAACTCTACTTTTGGAAGCTTTGCTGTCTTCTCAAACAAGGCTTCCGAAGAAATTTTCAGGCCCGGTCCGATTGTTCCTCCCAGATATTCCGCTTTTTCCGAAACCGCGCAGAAAGTAGTCGCTGTTCCAAAATCAATGATAATCAGCGGGCCCCCATACTTGGCATGAGCGGCCACTGCGTTTACAATCCGATCCGCGCCTACCTGTTTGGGGTTATCATATTTTACAATCAACCCGGTCTTGATCCCCGGACCGATTACGATTGCTCTTTTATTAAAATATTTCATGGACAGGTGCTGAAGGGTGAACAGTACGGAAGGGACTACCGTTGAAATGATAATATCCTCCACATCCTCCATCTTCAGACCTACATACTGGAAAAGCTGGTTGACGACCATGCCGTATTCATCCGCGCTTTTATTGTTGTCCGTCTCCAGTCTCCAATTCTGTATCAGTGCTCCGTCTTTGAACACTCCCAGTACGATATTCGTATTTCCTACGTCAAATGCCAGTAGCATGGCTGTGTATCTCCTTTGCTCTGCTTTTTTTAGACTCCGCAAGCTATTATACTACACCCTGCGCAATTAATAAAGAAAAATTGTCCTCTAATGGAAAACTGGCGGACATGCTCTGCCCGCCAGTTTTGAGTTTCCGTTTGGCGATTTCCTATTTTAAGGTAACCAGCGCGTCGCCCATATTTACGGACGCGCCCTTCGTTACCAGCACCGCGTCAACCGTGCCTGCTTCCGGAGCCATGATTTCATTTTCCATCTTCATCGCTTCGAGAATGATCAGAACGTCACCTACATTGACTGCCTGACCCGGGGTTACTTTGATATCGAAAATAGTTCCCGGCATTGGAGCGCTGATTGTCTGCGCGCCTGCTGCCGCCGCGGGAGCCGGTGCCGATGCCGCTGGCGCAGGAGCAGGAGCCACCGGTGCCGGTGCAGGAGCTGCGGCCGCCGGCGCTGCCGGGGCTGGCGCGGGTGCTGAAGCCGCAGCGCCCGCTTCTTCCACTTCTACCGCATATACCGTCCCATTTACCGTTATGTTATACTTTTTCATTTCAATTTCCTTCCCTTTCCTGGTAAATTCTTTCTAAAACTTTCTGCTTTCTATACAGTCCGCGCGCCCGGCATCTCCCCATGCCGTCGTTTCACCTGAAACCCTGCGGATTTTTCGCACCACCAGATTATTCGGCGCGTCTCCTTCATACGCCGCGATCGCCGCGGCGATTACCGCAATCACATTTTCATCGATAGCGGAATGTTCCGTTATGTCAGCCGCTGCTGAGGGGGGCGCGGCGGCATCCGTCGTCGTCTGCGGCGCCTTATCTCCTTTTTTCGGACGATAGGTAATCTTTGTCATAAACGCGATACATCCCCATAGCAGGATCAGTACCACAAATGTAATGCCCATGCCCATAACGGTTGTAATTCCCGCTCCCGCCAGTTTGTCTCCAATAGACAGACTTTGCATGGTTTCCGGATTCGCGAATTGTTCCATCAAACTCATCTGCGCCACCTCCTACAGTGGAATATTTCCGTGTTTCTTCGCCGGCAGAGATTCTCTCTTAGTGCTGAGCATATCCAGCCCGCTAATAATCCGCTGTCTTGCCGTAGCCGGCTCAATTACATCATCTACATAACCCATCTCGGCCGCCCGGTACGGGTTATTGAACTGCTCCTCGTATTCAGCTATTTTTTCCTGTTTCTTCGCGGTCGGATCATCTGCCGCTTTGATTTCTTTTTTAAACACAATATTAGCGGCTCCTTCGGCACCCATTACCGCAATCTGCGCGCTCGGCCACGCCATAACCAGATCCGCGCCCAATTCTTTGTTACACATTCCGATGTAGGCTCCGCCGTATGCTTTTCTCAAAATCATTGTAATCTTTGGAACCGTGGCCTCGCAGTACGCGTACAGCATTTTGGCTCCGTGACGGATAATGCCGCCGTACTCCTGATCCGCCCCCGGAAGGAATCCGGGAACATCCTCAATGGTGAGCAGCGGAATATTGAAAGCGTCACACCTTCGAATGAATCTTGCCGCCTTGTCAGAAGCGTTAATATCCAGGCATCCCGCCCCGAATTTCGGCTGATTGGCGATCACGCCTACCGTCGCTCCGTCCATCCGGATGAAGCAGGTTATCATATTCTTCGCGTAATGCGGCATCACATCGAACAGCTTGCCATCATCCGCCAGTTTTCTAATAATTTCATACATGTCATACGCTTTATTTGGATTTTCCGGAATGATTTCGTTAAATTCCGGAATCATCCGGTTCGGATCATCGTCCGTCGCGTAAACCGGAGCTGTCTCCAGGTTGTTGGAAGGCATGTAGCTGAGAAGCTCCCTCACCTGCATCAGCGTCTCCGTATCATCCTTTCCGATGAAGTGGGCAACTCCGCTGACCGTATTGTGTGTCATCGCGCCGCCCAGCTGCTCCGCGGAAATATCTTCGCCTGTAACCGTTTTAATTACTTCCGGTCCGGTTATAAACATCTGGCTGGTTTTGTCTACCATAAAGATAAAATCTGTGATAGCAGGTGAGTATACCGCGCCGCCCGCGCAAGGACCCATAATCACAGAAATCTGTGGAATTACGCCCGAAGAAATGGTATTGTTATGAAAAATCTTTCCAAATCCGGAAAGGGCATTTACGCCTTCCTGAATTCTCGCGCCGCCCGAGTCGTTCAACCCTACAATCGGAGCGCCCATCTTCAGCGCCATCCCCTGAACTTTGACGATCTTTTCCGCGTGATATTCGCCCAGCGATCCACCCAGTACGGTGAAATCCTGCGCGTACGCGAATACCAGTCTTCCGTCCACGGTTCCGTACCCGGTCACAACGCCGTCTCCGGGAGCCTTCGTGTCCGCCATGTCGAAGTTCGTGCACCTGTGGGATACAAAGACATCCATTTCAACGAAGCTTCCTTCGTCGAAGAGGACATTCAGTCGTTCTCTCGCGGTCAGCTTTCCCTTTTTATGCTGCGCGTCAATTCGTTTCTGCCCTCCGCCTAAATTGATTTTTTCTTTCAACTGGCGAAGTTCTTCGAGCTTGTTCATATCTATTTCCTCCTTAACAATTCTGGATGTTTTGTGAAAGGTTTGTCAGTACATTCTGCACCAACCTCACTATATCGTAAATCCATCGGTTTTGCAACCGAATTCCCATTGTATACATTATTCTTACAATTTTGGAATTCGCGAAAATTCAATGATTTTCAGAAAAAAGAGGCCGCCGTCTCGGAAACGGAGCCTCCTGTATTTTCCCCTATTTCTGGTACAGCGGATACTTGTCACAAAGCTCTTTTACAATGGCCTTTGCCTGCTCCATGGACGCGCTGTCATCCGGATTATCCAGAACCAGCGCCATCGCCTCTACCGTTTTTCTCACATCATCTTCTTTAAATCCTCTGCTGGTCATAGCCGGCGTTCCCAGACGCAGCCCGCTGGTAACAAACGGACTCTGCGGATCATTTGGAACCGTGTTTTTATTAGTGGTGATATTGGCTTCATCCAGCAGATTTTCCGCTTTCTTGCCGGTAAGGTTCTTATTCACTAGATTTACCAGTACCAGATGATTATCGGTTCCACCGGAAACCAGGTTAAATCCCTTCTCAATCAGGGATTCTGCCAGAACCTGCGCGTTGCGGATCACCTGTTCCTGATAATCCTTGAACTCCGGCTGGGCCGCTTCTTTAAAACATACCGCCTTTGCCGCGATTACATGCTCCAGAGGTCCGCCCTGCGTACCCGGAAAGATTGCTTTGTCGATGGCTTTGGCGTATTTCTCCTTGCAGAGAATCAAGCCGCCTCTCGGTCCTCTCAGAGTTTTATGGGTGGTGCTGGTCACAATATCCGCGTATTCTACCGGATTCGGATGATGTCCGGTAGCGACAAGCCCCGCGATGTGGGCCATGTCCACCATCAGGATCGCGCCGACCTCATCGGCGATCTCTCTGAATTTATCCGTTTCAATGGTTCTCGGATACGCGGACGCCCCCGCTACAATCAACTTTGGCTTATGCTTTAAAGCCAGTTCCCGTACGTTGTCAAAATCTATTTTTTCTGTCTCCGGGTTGAGCCCGTAAGAGATGAATTTATAGGACTTTCCGGAAATGTTCACTGGAGATCCATGGGACAGATGGCCGCCGTTAGACAAGTCCATGCCTAAAACCGGATCGCCGTATTCAAGAACTGCCTGATAAACGGCAGTATTGGCGTTCGCTCCGCAGTGGGGCTGCACGTTGGCGTGTTCCGCTCCAAAGAGGGATTTTGCCCGCTCAATGGCCAGCGTTTCCACTTCATCTACAAACTCGCATCCTCCATAATACCGTTTTCCCGGATATCCTTCGGCGTATTTATTCGTCAGAGCGCTTCCCATAGCCTCCATGATTTCAAAATTTACGAAGTTTTCCGATGCGATCATTTCAATTTTTGTTTCCTGTCTGCCCATTTCACGCTTAATCGCCGCGCTGATTTCAGGGTCAGCCTTGTCCAGATAATTAAAATACATGTACGTCTCCTTTTCTTTTACAACATAAGCCGCTTAGCTGACAACCCTCTCCAGGCGCTTTAACGCCAACGCGATTGTCAGGCCCGGGATTACGCGATTTCCCGTTATCTCTACACCCAGCACATCGTTGATTCGTTTCAGTCTGTACTGGACCGTATTCGTATGGATTCCCATGAATTCCGCCGTTTTTCCGCTGTTCATGCCGGCGTCCAGCACAAAGGTCTCCAGCGTATCCAACAGCTGTTTTCCTTTGTTTTCTCCCGCGCCTTTAAACGATTCCAGCAGTTCCATGTAGTTCTTTTTTACATAGCCGCCCTGAAGCTGAATATTAATGCAGTTGCTCACGAGGGCCAGCTCATATTTGGTAAATACCCGTTTGTACGGGAATACATTCTGCACAAAGGACCAGCTTTCACTGATCAGGCGGTAGGCGTCGCCCGCGCCTTCGATTCCATCCAATCCCGTCACATGGAAAATGCGGACGGTCTTGTCCGCTTTCAGTTCGTTAAAAAGTTTCACACAGCTTTTTTTGCCGTCAATCTCCACATCGGGTTCATCCTGATCCTTTAAAATCATGCCGTAGGTCTCATCACCTTCGCTGATTTTCATAATCTGCAGCCCTTCCTGCTTTTCAAATTCCGCCAGAACACTCTGATTAATCCCTTTCGCAAAAAACACGCTGAGAATATCCTCACCATCGATCCCCGCTTCGTCTTTCAACGTATAGGCAAGGCTCTTGTTGCCACGCATGAGAGCTTTAATAAATTCCGCTTTGGCGTCCCGCTCCGGCGTATATTTCCACATCCCCATAGCCAGCTCGATAATCTCCGCCAGCTTTGTGATCTCTCCCGCGGAATAGGAATCCTCATTGTCCACAATGAACATAAAATATTTATCATTGTTGATGGTAACCGGCCCCCAATAGGTCAGAACTCCGTTTACATCGATCATCGTGTAGACTTCCGACTGTTTTTCCACCTGGTGCTCTTTACCCATTCGAATCGCCTCGGCGATGGTCGTTTTATGGCGTGTTTCCACCGAAAGGATGGGATTAAAATCCTCACTTAAAAGGATAAGCTGAAAATCGTTGTTAATGGCGGCTTCTCTTACCGCGGACTGGAAGTTGCTGTGTTTTTCAAAGTTTAAAAGATGAAAAATCGTGTTGCTAATCAGCCGATTGCTAAAGTTATCGCTGTAAAGCACCTTCTCCATAATCTGTGTAATCACATGGGAAAAATGCACTTTGCTGTCCGACGGCATGACAATCAACGGAAGACCATACGCATCGGCAGCCTCGATCACAGCCGGATCCAGAGAGCGGACTACCGCGCCCACATAAAAGACTACCAGAGCCGCGTGACCGTCAGACGCTACCTGTTTTACAATCTGACACTGCTTGGAAACATCGTCCCGCACAGAAAAGAACCCGGTCAGAAGCAACTCGCCCCCGTCATCGGCGTATGCCTGTATCTCATTAGGCACCGTCGCTTCCAGGACAGATACGGATTTTACATCATTTTCCATTCCCGCTTCTCCCGCGACAACACGCGCCCCTTTAAACGTGCTTAGCTCCAGACAATCTTTTACTGTAACTTTCATCTATTTTTCCTCTTTATCTTCGTCCTTCTTTTCAGATGGCGCTTTCCCCTTTTCGTCAGGCTTTGCCGCGTCGGAATCCGGTTCTTCTTCCTCCTCATCGGCGAAATAGTCGCCATCGTACTTGGCCAGTTCTTCTTCGCTCGGCATATCGTCATCTTCGTCGTCTTCGGTCATCCCGTTTTCTTCCTGCTTTTCCAGAACCATATTGTTCAGCGCCGCTTCCGCCTCTCTGGCCTCCCGTTCTTCCGCTTCTCTTAAAAGTCTCGCGGATTCCTCAGCCTCAGCCGCGTTCTTTTCCCGGCGCTCGTCTTCTTTCATCTGCACATCCGCAACCAGTTCCTGCGCTGTCATCTTCCCGCTGTAAAGCAGTTCAAACTGCTCGCCGGAAAGGGTTTCAATCTCAAGAAGCGCTTCGGCTACGGTCTGCAGCTTATCCATGTGTTCACTCAGGATAGCCTTTGCTTCTTCAAAGCAGGCTTCCACGATATTCTTCACTTCCTCATCAATTTCGGAAGCGGTTTCTTCCGAGTAGTTCTGCCTGGTAGAAAAATCCTTGCCCAGGAACACCTCATCGGAAGAACTGTAATTTACAGGTCCCAGCTTGTCGCTAAATCCGTATTTTGTCACCATATCCTTGGCGATCTCTGTCGCCCGCATAATATCGTTGCTGGCGCCGGTGCTGATATCGTCCAGGGTCAGCATTTCCGCCACACGACCGCCCAGCAGATGGATGATCTGTTCCCGCATAGACGTCTTTGTGCCGTAATATTTATCTTCCTTCGGCAGGATCATGGTAAATCCGCCCGCGCGGCCTCTCGGCACAATGGTAATCTGGTGAACCGGATCGGTTTTCGGCAGAGAATGCGCTACAACCGCGTGCCCCGCTTCATGGAACGCGGTCAATCTGCGTTCTTCCTCGCTGATTACTCGGCTCTTCTTTTCCGGTCCTGCAATTACCTTTGTAATCGCTTCTTCAATTTCGTCCATGCGGATCTTCATGCCGTTTCTTCTGGCAGTCAAAAGAGCCGCTTCATTGAGCATATTTTCGATATCCGCCGGGGTAAATCCCGGTGTTCTCCTTGCCAGAACCTTCGGATCCACCTCGTCGGCAAGGGGTTTGTTCCTGGAATGTACCCGGAAAATCTCTTCTCTTCCCTTGATATCCGGAGCGCCGATTACGATCTGGCGGTCAAACCGTCCCGGTCTTAAGAGAGCCGGGTCCAGAATATCCGGCCGATTTGTCGCGGCCAGAATAATAATTCCTGTATTTTCGCCGAACCCGTCCATCTCAACCAGCAGCTGATTCAGAGTCTGTTCTCTTTCATCATGTCCGCCGCCCAGGCCTGCGCCTCTCTTGCGGCCTACCGCGTCGATCTCGTCGATAAAAATAATACACGGCGCGTTCTTCTTCGCCTGTTCAAACAGATCTCTTACACGGGACGCTCCGACGCCGACAAACATTTCCACAAAGTCGGAACCGCTGATTGTAAAGAACGGAACTCCCGCTTCTCCCGCGGTTGCCTTGGAAATATAGGTCTTACCGGTTCCCGGAGGACCTACCAGCAGAATTCCCTTAGGAATCCGCGCTCCCAGGCTGTTATATTTTTTCGGATTGCGGAGAAAATCCACAACCTCGGACAATTCTTCTTTTTCCTCATCCAGCCCGGCAACGTCCTTAAAGGTAACCTTTCTGAGATCGCTGTCCTTCTGAAGCTTTGCCCTGCTCTTACCGAAGGACATGGCCTTGCCGCCTCCACCGCTCTGGTTCATAATGATAAAGAAGAAGAATACCAGCGCTCCGATCATGATCAGCGTCGGCAATAGACTCAGCAGAATAGAATCCCCCTGCGGTTCATCTGTCCTGTAAGTAATTGTCTTCTCATCAATCTGCGGATATACATACTTTTCATTGAACCACTGAAGATCGATTGCGTTGGACGCATACGCGTACACATTTGTATCGTCCTTTAGCGTCGCGCTGATTTTTGTCTCTGTAATATTAATCTCTGAAATCTGATTCTCCGCGGCATATTCCGCCATTCTGGAAAAACTGATTTCTTTTTCTTCTTCGCCGTCTCCACCGCTCTGGTAAAACCAGGCCATTGCCAGTACCAGACCGAATATAATCAAGTAAATGCCTATGTTTTTCGACAACCTTTTCAACTTTTTATCCTCCCCTTGTCGGTTCTCTCTATCTGATTTTTGTTTTATTATCCAAAATTGGGTATGTCATTTTATCACATATCACAAAGAATTTCAAGTAAAAGGGCCTTTTTTGTTGTTTCGTCCAACTTGTATTTTTCATTATATCGGTCCTTTTTTAAAAATCTCCCGCTGCAGGAAATCACCCACAAAATTTCGCTGCCCACCGCCGCAAGGGGAACCTGATCCCGAAGTTCCCTGGGTACCTTCTGATCAACAAAAAAGTCCTGCAGTTTTTTCCTGCCCTGTCTGAGACGGATATAGTCCCCCGCCTGCCGGCGCCTCAGGCAAACCTGCGCCTCCCTGCCATGAACGGCACAGATTTTATCCCAGTCAAAGACAGCGGTTCCCGGTTGATATTCCTCCAGAGGCGCTTTCGTCAGCTGCACGCTCAGCTTTACGGAAGGAAGTCGATCCGGCTGCTGTTTTTTCCGCAAACAACGCACCTGCCCGTACTGAATCTCCATAGCGTAACCCTTTGGAAAATCCAGCGTCTTTGTCCCCTCTTCACTGTCCAGCAGCCGTTCCGCCGCGAAAAGATGGGCCGCTGTGATATCCTGCGTAAGTCCCGCGGCTTCAAAAGCCTTTACAATCACTCTCTGCCGGATCGCGGGATGCATTTCTCTGAGTTTTTCCAGGCTCAGACTCTCCCCGTCCGTTCTGCTGGCATGATAGGCTTTATCCGCGCAATCCCAGAGGAAATCTTTATCCTGCCCCGCAATGCTGCTGAGCCTCACCATCGCTTCCATAATATTAGGGTTAAAATACTCCTCCAGATAAGGGATCAGTTCCAGCCGTATTTTATTCCGGGTATAAATCGGCTGCAGATTTGTGTGATCCATCCGCGGACGCAGGCCATACCCCTCGCAGAAAGCGGCGATCTCCTTTCGCCATACATCCAGCAATGGACGGACAACCAAAAATCCGCCCTCCATCCGAATGTGGGAAATTCCCGCCAGCCCATCCGGTCCGGTTCCCCGCATTAATCTCATCAGCACGGTCTCCGCCTGGTCATCCGCATTCTGGGCAACCGCTATTTTGATCTGCTCCTTGGAAATACCCTTCTGCGCCAGCTCCTCCCCATACCGGGAAAACGCTTCATACCTCGCCGCCCGGCCGGCCTCTTCCCCGGTCATTTTCCGCTCCTTCATCATTGCGTTGCAATCATATACGAAGGTTCTGCATGGAATCGCCTGTCTTTTACAGAGCTCTTCCACATAGGCCTGATCTTCTTCCGCCGCGCCGGGACGGAACTTATGGTTTACATGAACCGCGTGAAGCGTAATGTCCAGTTCACTGCTAAGCTGCTTCAGAACAAAAAAAAGACACACGGAATCAGGGCCTCCGGAAAGGCCGATGATAACATGGTCTCCCTTTTCCAACATGTGATATTTCAAAATCGTGTTTTTTACTTTGTTTTTTACCATGGAAGTATTATATCATAAAAATCGGTGAAATTTCGTATTTTTATGTGTAAACCGCAAGGCTCTGGCGGTGCCACGGCGCTGGCAAGGTGTCCATTTTCCTGAAAAAGAGGTCCGGATCCTCCGATGACTTCGAATGAGAGTCAAGTCCAAATATGTGTGTAAATTCCTTTAGGTAGTAATTCATCAAGCTGCC
>JAHZHL010000036.1 GCA_019420305.1 Bacillota bacterium
TTCCCTCTAGCTCTTCGTGGCTGCTCTCATCTGACAGCTTGTCTATATTACCAAATCATTCCCTCTCTGTCAACACCTTTTCCGAAACTTTTTTATCTTTTTTCTCTCCCCCCTGTTTTCATATGTTTGACAGCCTCGTTCCTATAATAGCTGGCTAAGCCTAGCGAGTCTGCCCCGGTCCATAGGAGGAACGTTTCGCAGCTTATAAGGAATGCCCAGCTTATCCCATTTTTCAATAGCCATATTATGATATCCAAGAAGCTCAATCGTGTATAAGTTTTTTACCCTCTGTTCCACAAAAGCTTTCAGCGACTTAACATCTTCCTCGGTATCGTTGATTCCCGGAACAATGACTTGTCGAATCCATAACGGCTTATTTTCGTCGTTAGCAAAATCGATTACCTGCAGCAAATTATCTTGACTAACCCCTGTTATTTCCTTAAATTTCTCCTCATCCGGATGTTTTACATCTAAAAGCAACATCTGGCTTTTTTCGATCGAGCCTTTTGTAAAGTCATCCACCCATGTGCCGCTGGTATCAAGAATGGAAGAAATCCCTTCCTTCGAAAGCGCTTCCATAGCTTCGATTAAAAATTCCCCCTGAAGGAGAGGTTCTCCACCGGAAAATGTCACTCCTCCATCTTTGCCATAATAAGGTCTGCCTCTTTGGGCAGTATGCACCACCTGTTCAACCGAAATTTCTTCTTTGCCGGCGGTGGACCAGGAGTCGGGGTTGTGACAGTAAACGCACCTGGCCGGACACCCCTGTAAAAAAAATACCGTTCTAATTCCCGGCCCGTCAACCGCCCCAAAAGTTTCAATCGAATGTAATCTCCCTGTCGTCATAGTTCCTCCTTAAAACCGATCCGATTCAACCTTTAACAAATAAGGTGCCTCCACGGATAAAGGCACCTTATTATTATAATCGACACTTCTCTTTTTTTAAATAGCGGAATGGAATGTCCTTTGAATGACTTCCTTTTGGTGGTCTTTCGAAAGGGAATTAAACTTAACCGCATAACCGGATACTCGAATCGTAAGATTTGGATATTTATCCGGATTTTCGTAAGCATCAATCAGCAATTCTCTATTCAGCACATTGACATTCAGATGATGCGCGCCCTGGCGGAAATACCCACTCATAAGCCCCACTAAAGTATCCACCTGCATCTCTTTCGTTTTGCCCAAAGTTTCCGGAGTGATACTAAATGTATAGGACACGCCGTCCTTACAGTCTTCCCATTTTACTTTGGAGACAGAGTTCAAAGATGCGACTGCTCCGTGGTCATCGCGGCAATGCATCGGATTGGCGCCGGGTGCAAACGGTTCCCCCGCCCTTCTTCCATCTGGGGTATTTCCGGTTTTTCTTCCATAAACGACGTTTGAAGTAATTGTCAGCACGGACAGGGTGTGCACCGCATTCCGATAGGTCGGATGCTTTCTCAGCTCGTTGATTGTTCCTTGTGTCAGTTCAACCGCTATTTGATCCACCCTGTCATCATCATTTCCATATTTCGGGAACTCACCGATCGTTTTATAGTCTACAATAACCCCTTCTGCATTTTTAATCGGATACACTTTCGCGTATTTAATCGCGCTGAAAGAATCTGCCGCTACAGACAGTCCCGCCACGCCGAAAGCCATCAGTCTGCCGATGTTGCTGTCCAGAAATGCCATCTGGCTCTTTTCGTAAGCATATTTATCATGCATATAATGAATAATATTCATTATATTAACATAGAGCTCGCACAGCCAGTCTCTGTAAATATTAAAACGTCTCATAGCGTCTTCGTAGTCGATCGGCCCGTCTCCGACCGGCTCCATCTGCGGACCAACTCGTTCTCCCGTTCTTTCGTCCACACCTCCATTAAGCGCTAAGCACAGGATTTTCGCCAGATTATACCGCGCGCCGAAGAACTGCATCTGTTCTCCCATCCTTATCGCGGAAACGCAGCAGGCGATGGAATAGTCGTCTCCATAGGACTTTCTCATAACATCGTCATTCTCGTACTGGATCGAATCGGTATCGATCGATACCTTGGCGCAGAAACGTTTAAACGGCTCCGGAAGTTCTTCAGACCAGAGCACCGTCATATTCGGCTCCGGTGAAGGACCCAGATTATATAAAGTATTCAGCATCCGGTAGGAGTTCTTTGTAACCCGCGTTCGGCCATCCGCTCCCATTCCGCCGATTCCCTCTGTAATCCACATGGGATCACCGCCGAACAGCTCATTATATTCCGGCGTTCTCAAGTGCCGCGCGACTCTCAGTTTTAAAATCAGATCATCTACGAATTCCTGTATCTGCCTTTCGGTATACACACCGTTCTCCAAATCCCTCTCTGCAAAAATATCAATAAAGGTTGAAGTTCTTCCAAGAGACATAGCCGCTCCATTCTCTTCCTTTATTGCCGCCAGATACCCGAAATACAACCACTGAATCGCCTCTTTTGTATCTTTCGCGGGGTCGGAAATATCATAGCCGTACATGGCCGCCATTTTTTTAATCTCGCCCATCTCGATAATCTGTTTGTGGATTTCCTCAATAAGCTGAATGTTTTCGTTTGTCATCGGTTTTCGTGACAGTTCCGCTTTGTCTTTTTTCTTTTCCTCGATCAGAAAATCCATTCCGTATAAAGCGATCCTCCTGTAATCGCCGATAATTCTTCCTCTCCCGTAAGCATCGGGAAGTCCTGTGATAAAGCCAAGATGTCTCACCTTTTTCATTTCATCAGAGTACACGCTGAACACACCATCGTTATGAGTTGTTACATATTTAAAAATTTCTTCTATTCCATCATCCAGCTTTTCACCATAAGCCTCAACAGACTGCCTCGCCATCCGGATACCGCCAAACGGGCAAATTCCACGTTTCAGCGGCTCATCAGTCTGTAGCCCTACAATAATATCTCTTTCTCTATCTATATACCCGGGAGGAAATGCCGTGGCCGTCATAATTCTGCTGGCATCCACCTTCAGCACACCGTTATGCTTTCGTTCTTCTTTCAGAAGCTCCTGAACCTTATCCACCACAATCCTCGTGCGTTCTGTCGGTCCTTCCAGAAAGCTTTCATCCCCCTCATACGGACGATAGTTCAGCTGCATAAAGTTTTCAATGCTGATCTCATTCATCCATTTTCCAGTTTTAAATCCTTTCCATTGTTCTTTCATAAGCGGCCTCCTTTGTATTTTGTATAATGTATACACGAAAAGCAAAAAAATTTTTATACAGGACTTTCAGTCCGCTCTTCTGTCCGCAACGCCTTTTCCTGGTGGGAAAAGGCGTTTTTTCTTTTATCGCCCTGCTTTTGTATACATAGTACACCCGCATACAATTCTGCGTCAAGCCCCATTTTTTGTATTTTTTTCAGTACGTAAAAAACGCCTTGTTCCTGATTGCTATAGTTCCGATAAATCCCTTATATTTCAATGGTTTATGGGATATACACCCTCACTTCTCCATTTCTCTTTCGAGCCTTTTGAATCAATGCGTTAAGCGACATTCCATTTTCATTCTGAAAAAGAAGACTTTTATCATTTTCATCATTGTATACAATCCTATACGATTTGTTTTTCCGATCTGTCAGAATTTCATCGGAAGGCATATACTCCGTAATCATCAACGGAATCGGGCCATCCTTCGCCGTCCAGGTTTCATGCGACATCGTTTCAGTCTCCATGCCTTGGGCTCTAAGTACCTCTGCGGTTTTCTGATTGTACAGATTCAAACCGTAATCCGCGTATAAAGGAACTCCCGCTGAAACAAATTCACTTATCCACCCCAGATTTCCAACCGCGATTCCGCAATTTCTGGTTTTCTCGACAATTTGCTCAAAGTGCTCTTCCAGATACTGATCGAGTCTTCCTTTGCTGATATTCAGAATATATGGAATGACTGTTTCTCCTTCGTCCTGCGGCAAGCATTCCCACCGCATAAACCAGCGCAGCGGCACGTAATACCTCACCGGCAACGGCTCCCCTTCCATTTGTTCCCGCAATTTCCTGAAGTCAAAACTTCGAAAAGACGCTCCACGAAAAAAATAAAACGCGATCCTTGCGGCTGACCGATGCTTTTCAAAAGACAATCGATTTGGAAGAGTTCCCGAAAATACCCGTTTTCCCATCTGACATTTATTCTCTTCCAAAAGAGCCAGCGCTTCCCTTCGCAGACGATTGAGGGAGGAAAGCGGAAGGCTGCATCCCTTTTCTATTTCCATTGTAAGCGCATTCACGCAAAAAGGCGTACCGCCCGTTTTTTTCAGCTGATTTTCCACAATATCTGAATCAAGCGGACGTTTTCGAGCGGGTTCTGCCAATGTCATTCTGTCCCGCACTGTAACGTTCACACCTCCTTCTTGGACATTCAGAACCGGCTCCTGCCCAATCTTCACCTGCAGATGCATGGATACTGGAATCTTTTTTTTATGGCGGATTCCTTCCGGCCCCCCTTCGTCATAAGTTTTTTTCAGTCTCCGCATCAAAGAAGCATCTGTAATTTTATACACTTCATCTCCCGACCGCACCTTGCCTTTCAGATCTCCTACCCTCAGCACTCCGTCTCTTTTCTGTTGCCGGAATGTGATGACGTTTCCAACCAGACTGGTACTGTGAATCTCAATCCCATCTCCGAGGGCAATGGGCCTGCTGGGTTTTATATCCACGAGTCCGGTTCCCGGTACATCTGCCACAACCGTACCGGCAAAAATGCCCTGATGCTTTGGAATACATCCTGACAAAAGCTCTTTTCCCGGTTTTTTTCTCAAATAGCCGCTTGTAAAACCGCCTCTGTTAAACACCTGCATTAGTATATCCCGATCTTCCATGGAAACCTGATAATTTCCCTCACTAGCATAGTGATCCAAGTATTTTCGGTAAATTCCGGTTACCGCAGCCACATATTCAGGCGATTTCATCCTTCCTTCTATTTTCAGGGATGCCACTCCGGCTTCGGTCAGTTCTCCCAGCAGATCGACTGCACACAAATCCCTCGGACTCAACGCATAAACAGAATTTCCACGACTGTTCCGATATGGCAGGCGGCACGGCTGTGCGCACATTCCCCGATTTCCGCTCCTCTGCCCACCGCCCAAGATCCTGCTCATCTGGCATTGCCCGGAATAGCAGATGCACAACGCACCGTGAACAAAAACCTCAAGCTCACAGATATCGTCCTTCGCAATCTGCCGGATTTCTTCAAGAGAAAGCTCTCTGGCAAGAACAACCCTCGAGAATCCCAATGTTTTTGCTTTTTTTACACCGGATCGATTATATACGCTGCCTTGAGTGGAGAGGTGAAGCGGCAGTTCCGGGAGATATTGCCGCAGAAGCTCTGCCAACCCCAGATCTTGTACAATGATCGCGTCAGCTCCCATTTCATAAAGCTGTACAGCGTATTCAAGCGCCGGAAGAAGTTCTTCATCTTTCAGCAGCGTATTCATGGCAACATGAACGTCAACATTCCGAAGATGCGCGTAATCTATGGCCCGCCGCATCTCATCTTTCTTAAAATTGTCGGCATGAATCCTGGCATTAAAAAGCGCGCCACCCAGATAGACCGCATCCGCGCCATTTTCCACCGCAGACACAAGCTGGCTCATGCCGCCCGCCGGAGCCAGCAGTTCAGGTATCTTTTTTTTCATAAAATTCTCCATAATCCATTAATAAAATTGCTATTAATTTTTGTATAGTATATAATAACCCCTATACAGGAGGGATACAAGGATGAAAAAAATAAAAGAGTATATGAGGGAACGCACATTTGTAAGGGGGAGTCTTTTTATTGTATTTAACGCATTTCTTTTATATGTGCTTTTTTTCGTGGTACGCAATTTCAGCGGCGTCGCAGATACGGTAGGCAGCGGAATCAGTTCACTGCTTTCCGCGTTTTCTCCCCTGTTCATCGGCCTGGTCATCGCCTATCTGCTAAATCCGCTTGTTACGATTATTGACAAAAAAATGATGCAGAAAGTCTTTTTTCACATACCAGAAGATCCGATCAAAGCGGAGAAGCGGCGGAATTTGAGTCGTTTTATTAGCGTGCTCCTGACCTTTCTCATCGTCCTTGCCGCAATCGCCGCAATCATATACGGATTTGCCGCAATGATTCTCGGTCAGCTGGTGTTTACGAACTTTTCCACTACCTTCCATAATGTTCTGCAGACCTTCCTTTCCTATGAAGTGGAACTGAAGCAGTGGGTTTCACAAAATTTACCAGATGGATTCCTTTCAGAAAAGGCAATGGATGCGGCAAACTCTGTTATCGCTTGGTTTTCTGAAAACTTCAGTGCCTCCACCGCAGTAGCCGCTGTCACAGGCGCCGTTGGAAGCGTGGTGAATTTTGTCATCGGAGCAATCGTCAGCATCTATCTGATGAAGGACAAAGACTTTTTTTTATCTCTCTGGAGAAAGTTTCTCCACTTGTCATTACCGCAGAGAGCGAACGCGGCAGTCACGGAAACACTAAACGAAGTGAATGGTGTCCTTTCTCAATTCGTACGAGGCGCGTTGCTGGACGCTGTATTTGTCGCTATTCTTTCATCAATCGGACTTTCCATTATCGGTCTGGATTTCGCTGTTTTTATTGGTGTGTTCGCCGGAATCGCAAATGTAATCCCTTATTTCGGACCTCTGATCGGAATGATTCCCGCATTCCTTATCGGATGGCTTACGGATAACTTGACCCATGCTGTTTTGGCGGTTCTGATCCTCATCATCGTCCAGCAGATTGACTCCAACATTATTTATCCAAAAGTTGTAGGTTCTTCTACCGGACTCCATCCTCTGATCGTACTGCTTGCAGTCAGTGTATTTGGGTATTTCGGAGGGATTGCCGGAATGATTCTGGCGGTACCTTCCGCCGGCATTCTTCAAGTGTTCGTACTTAAATGGGCATACCGCAAAGAGCGTAATCTGGAGTCTTTGAAAGCTAACGCTGATGATAATGAAAAAGAGACGATTTAACCGCGTCTCTTTTTCATTTTATTCTTTTATAGATCCAACTTATAGTCTCCGAGTTTAATCTTTCCTGCTCGTTTTAAAATCCGATCAATCAGAATCGAAAGCACCGCAGGGAGTACAATATGTAAAAGCAGGATTTCCAGAAGCACAGGGACGCTGAATCCCATTGACGTAAAGGTTCCAATCTGTCCCACCAGTCCGGATGTCCCCATACCTGCGCCTGCCGGAATATTTGTCATTTTAAATACAACCGTTGATAACGGTCCTATTATCGCGGCTGCCAGAGTAGGCGGTACCAGAATCCAGGGATTCTTTATAATATTAGAGACCTGAAGCATCGATGTCCCGATCCCCTGCGCGATGATTCCTCCGACCCCATTCTCCTTTACACTAATCGCCGCAAAACCTACCATCTGGGCACAGCACCCTACGGTAGCCGCGCCTGCAGCAAGCCCGGACAATTCCAGCATAATGCATAACGCAGCACTCGAAATAGGGGCGGTTAGAACGAGGCCTACAATTACAGAGATAACAATTCCAAACAAGAACGGCTGCCATTCAGTCGCAACCATAATAATCTTTCCCAAACCGAGCATCAGTCTGTTTACCAAGGGTCCGATAAACAGAGCGCATACCGCCCCCATGAGCAACGTAACCGCAGGAGTTACCAGAATATCTACCTTTGTCTCTTTCGATACCGCTTTTCCAAATTCAGCTCCCACGGCCGCGGCTAAAAACGCTCCTGCAGGTCCCCCAAGCTCTGCACCCAGCATTCCTGTGACCGCACTTGTAAACAGCACCAGAGGAGGGGCTTTAAGACCCCACGCTACCGCAATTCCAACCGCCGCTCCCATGAAATCCATCGCGTCCGCGCCGGTATCGATTAGAAAGTCTGATACAGGGTTCGCGCCAAAAAGATGAATCGCCTGTTCTCCTATCGTCTTTATAATCAATCCAATCAAAAGTGACGCAAAAAGACCGAGAGCCATTGCTGACATGGCATCCTGAAAATATCGTTTCGCAGTAAACTCAATACCTTTTCGCTTCAAAAAACTTTGCTTTTCTTCTGACATACAATAACTCCTCTCTACTCCGTTCGGAACACGCAAACACAGAAATTTTAGCAAATGCCTACCCTTTCTGTCAATACACCTGTCAAGATTATATAGCTTGAATTTCTTGCTCGACTTAAAGGAATATGCTATTATGAATATACAACTATGTTCGAAAGGAGCCCGAGTGAATTGGATGCAAAAACAAGGAGAAAAGAAATTTTAAATATGCTCAGAGGATCGGATTTCCCTGTAAGCGCGTCTTCTCTTGCGCGCACATTATCGGTAAGCAGACAGATTATTGTCGGTGATATCGCAATACTCCGAGCTTCCGGCGAAGAAATTTCTTCCACTCCGCGCGGATACATCTATGCAGATCATTCCGTCTCCGGCTTTCCTTATGAAGGCTTAATTGCGTGCCGTCACACTCCTGAACAACTGCGGGAGGAACTTTATACCATTGTAGATTTCGGCGGATACGTGATCAACGTTATAATTGAGCATCCTTTGTATGGTCAGCTCTCCGGCGCTTTGAATCTCGCATCCCGCTATGATGTGGATCTTTTTCTGAAGCAGGTGGCGCAGGAAGAAAACGCAAAGCCTCTCAGTATTCTGACAAACGGAGTTCATCTTCATCAAATTGGCTGCCGCGATAAAGAAACTCTGGAACGAATAAAAACATCCCTTGAAGAGAAACATATTCTTTTTTCCTCTTCCGAAGAATAACGCCACAATGCCCCGCATCCGGAATCCCATTTCCGGGCGCGGGGCATCTGTTAAAATCATTTCTGTAAAAGGCTTCCTTAGTCCTGCTCGACAATGGCCATCAAATCGGCAAAGAGCCCGTACGCGCTCTGCTGAACTTCCGGCGCTTCTTCAATTACCGTCAGGGTTCCCATCAGATCTGTCTGTATTGTCAGAATAGAGGACGTGCCGTCAATCGAAGCATAGATGTCTTTTTTATCAATCTCCTCAGGCGTTACTTTTCCATGCACCTTGCCGTTTTCGTCCTCCTCAATGCGACACATCAGTTTGATTACCGCATTTTTTTCGGCTGCTTTTCTGATATCTTCCTGTGTAATGCCCTGAATGCCCCGGCATTCTACATCCAGAGGCGTAATATCAGTCCCCATAAAGACATTCGCCAGAACCGCGACTTTCGCCGCGGCATCATAACCCTCAATATCATTTGCCGGGTTTGCCTCAATAAAGCCTCTCTTCTTGCCTTCTTCGACGATCTCTTCCATTGTCCTGCCGTTTTCCATCTCACAGAGGATATAGTTTGTGGCGCTGTTTAAAATCCCCTTTATTCCCGTAACTCTACACAGTCTGAGAGAATCTCTTTTCATATTGAAAACAGGAGTGCCGTCCATAATGGTTGTTTCATACAGAAAGCGGCAATTATTCTTTTGAGCCAGTTCTGTCAATTCCCGCCACGCCCACGCTACCGGGCCCTTATTTGCTGTGATGGCATGTCTGCCACGCTTTAAGGCTCCGCGAATGTGATTTGTCGCGATTTTTCCGGAAGAAAATTCAAGAGGGGTCAGTTCCACCAGGACATCATAATCCACTTTATCAACGATATCCTGCGATGTCGAATTTTCCGAGAACCCCAGAATTTTATCAAACCTGCCGCTATTCTGCACATTTTTAAGGGCTTTGTCCAAGTCAATTCCCCACGCGTCAATCAGATTGCCTCTGGTTTTTGTCGTAATCGCAACAACTGTAATTCTTGTATCATATTTTTGGCGTACCTCTTCTTCCTTTTCAAGCAACATCTTCGCAAATGCCTGTCCCGCATTTCCAAATCCAATCAGTGCCAATTTTAACTCTTTCATGAAACGCTCTCCTTTGTACTCATTTTTTACATTCTACATTATACAAGAAAAAACACAGCACTTCCAGCCCATTTTCTGCCCCTTTTATTTTTGAAATTATTTGACATTCGGTGTTCTGCCAAATCGCGCAGGAACTGGCCTGCGACGCTATTTCCCGCCGCAATTACATAGCCATCTGTCCACTCGCTAAAAGAAGTCTCCTTTCACTCCATCCCCGCCGGTTCTTTACGCAAAATGACGGCAAGCCCTGTCCCTACCTAAAAAGAGATGTGTTTTCACACATCTCTTTTCTATTTAATCTTTAAAATTTTAAGCTATTTACAGGAGCCGATTATAAGCATTCTTTAATTGCAGCTTCGTAAATTTCCAGACCAGCGTCAATCTGAGCGTCTGTTGCGCACAGCGGGCACAGGAAGCGGATTACGTTGTTGTAAGTTCCAGCAGCTTCCATAATCAGACCTTTCTGTACTGCGGCATCAATAATCTTCGCTACGAGATCAGCAGCCGGAGCCTTGGACTTCTTGTCCTGAACGAATTCAACACCCATCATGCAGCCCATGCCTCTTACGTCGCCGATTACTTCATATTTTTCTTTCCATTCATTGAAAGTCTTGTTCAGCTTTTCAGCAATCGCTCTTGCTTTTGCCGGGTAGTCTTCTCTTTCCATAACTTCCGCAACTTTCAGCGCAGACGCGCAGCTTACCGGGTTACCACAGTAAGTACCACCGATTGTTCCCGGAGTTACAGCATCCATGATTTCAGCGCTTGCAGTTACCGCAGACAGAGGCAGCCCGCCAGCGATGGATTTTGCAGTTGTCATGATGTCAGGAGCGCATCCGGCTTCTGCAAAATATTCGGAAGCGAACATTCTTCCGGATCTTGCCCAGCCGCTCTGTACTTCGTCTGTGATCATCAGGATACCGTTGTCATCACAGATCTTTCTAACAGCCTTAACCCATTCGATCGGAGCCGGAACAAATCCGCCTTCGCCCTGTACCGGTTCGAATACGATAGCAGCCGTCGCGTCTTTCGGAGTCGCTTCGATGAATACCTGTTCCAGTTTGTCAATGTAGTACTGGATTGCTTCTTCGTCGGTCATTCCTTCCGGTTTTCTGTACAGGTTCGGGAATTCCGCTCTGTATACGCCGTCCGGGAAAGGTCCCATGCCGATTGCGTAAGCTTTCTTCGCAGTCATAGCCATTGTCATCTGAGTTCTGCCGTGGAACGCGCCAGTGAATACGATGATGTTCGGTCTACCAGTGTAGCTCTTTGCGATTTTTACTGCGTTTTCGTCAGCTTCCGCACCGGAGTTTACAAACATAGTCTTTTTCTTGTCGCCTTTAACCGGTACGATTTCGTTCATTTTTTCAGCCATCTTGATGTATGGTTCATGAGTCGTGATGTTCATCATGGCATGGAAGAACTTTTCAGACTGATCTTTTACTGCTTCGATCAGTTCCGGATGGCTGTATCCGATATTTAATACGCCTACGCCGCCAACCCAGTCTAAGAAGATGTTGCCGTCAACGTCTTCGAACATTGCGCCTTCACCGCGTTTGATTACGCAAGGATATCCGCATTTGATTGCGCCCGGCATTGCAGCTTCTCTTCTGTCAATGATCTTCTGAGCATTTGGTCCAGGTAACGGTGTCACGATTTTAGGTAATGCTTCTCTTAACATTTTCAATTCCTCCATAAATATACTTAAAAATACTAATTGTAAGTAACAAGTTAATTTTATCCTACTTTTAGCGGAAAATCAAGCCATATGGGGCTTTTTCATTTTTTCAGAATACTTCGAATTATAAGCGGCAACTCCTGCCATTCGCCCTCGGGCTTTTCTTATTATCTTTCAGATGATATTGCGCCATTTTGCGTGATACGGTAGATTGATTCACCCCCAGTACTTCCGCAGCTTTTACAGTAGTTCCATATTCTTCTACCGCCATGCGGATCAATTCTTTTTCTAATTCCTCCACCGCTGTATCCAGCCGTGTAATCGCATTGACTTTCACAGAAGGCGGCCTACTGTTTTCCCAGAACACTTTCGGAAGATCGGAAGCCGTAATAATCGGCTTGGGGGTTGTGAGCACCAGACGTTCGATGGTATTCTCCAGTTGCCGGATGTTCCCCGGCCAGGAGTACTTTTCCAGCATAGAAACCGCATTGTTTGACAGCTGCATTTCTTTCTTATAATTCCCGCAGAACCGTTTAAAAAAGTAATTTGCCAGCAGAGGGATATCTTCTCTGCGCTCTCTCAAAGGCGGTATGCTGATAGGAATCACATTCAGACGATAATATAAATCTTCCCGGAAATTCCCGAGACGCACCTGTTCTTCCAGATCTTTATTGGTTGCGGCAATTACCCGGATATCCAGATCGATAGGAGTGGTTCCTCCGACCCGTATCAGTATTTTCTCCTGCAGAACATGAAGAAGCTTGACTTGCTGCTCCAGCGGCAGTTCACTGATTTCATCCAGAAACAAAGTTCCTCCGTTTGCCGCTTCAATCAGTCCGATCTTTCCTCCTCTGCTGGCTCCTGTAAAGGAACCTTCCTCGTAGCCGAACAGTTCCGATTCCACAATGGAATGTGAGATGGTTCCACAATTAACTTTAATAAACGGTTGGTCTTTCCGATCACTCAAACTGTATATGTAGCGCGCGAACATTTCCTTTCCGGTTCCGGTTTCCCCGCTGATCAGAATCGTCGCTTTTGTAGCCGCAATCATTTTAACCAGCGTTTTGATTTCAAACATAGCGTCGTTGCAGGTCACAATCCGATCGGTTTGAACTCCTGATGCGGAAAGAGCAGAATCATCATGCTCTCTCAGTTCCGCGATCATTTTGCTGATTTTCATCTGCGTCGAATAATCCCGTGTTACGGATACCACTTTTTCAACCTTTCCATCACTGTTAAACACAGGAGCTCCGACCGATACAAGTTCTTCCCCGATCCTTGTTTTCTGTATTACAACCTGCGGCTGCCTTGTCTCCAGAACTTTTGCGCTTACAGACGGCTGAAAGACTCCCTCCCTTTCAATTTCATAAACTGTTTTCCCAAGAAAATAATCTGAGGACACGCCGCATGTTCGGGATATTTTTTCACCCGCAAACTCGATAATGCCTCTCTCATTTACTACAACCAGCGTTTCGTCCCCGTATTCGTTAAATACTCCTATCAATTCTTTATTAAGTTCCAGCGCCTTCTGAGAAAAATTTTTGACGCGGATGACATCTGTAAAATCTTCAATAAAAATCCAGATATACTCCCCCGCGGCTACACTGTGTATTTTAACAGGAAGGCCATTCAGCTCCGTATTCAGCTTTTTCCCCTTTCGAAGTTCTGAGAGAGTCTCTTTTTCCAAAAGTTCTCCAATCTTTTCCGGTTTTTCTGAAGGATGCAAGTCCAGCAGGTCTCTCGCATTATCGTTCATCATCAGGATCTTCAGTTCCCCTTCAGAACATAAAATCAGCCCTTCACTACAATTATGGATCAATGAGTCATATAATCTATTATTGACGATAATCTTTTCAACTGAATGCTTCAGGGTAAAATCTTTTTCCATTTGCTACACTCCTTGTCTTATTCCAGCCAGTTTTTGAACAGGTTCTGTTCACCCCTGATTACAATACTGGCTTCAACACTTTGTGTCAACCGACCATATTTTATGACTCTGAACAGCAAAAGACACTTAACCTGACTGGTTCGCAGGTTAAGTGTTCTTCTGCCAATGTCCATTAAAGAAAAGATCTATCATAAAACCTTAAATGGTTTTATGTCTCGAGAGTTTCTTCTTCCTCCTCATCATAAGCAAATACACCTTTCTTCACTTCCAGAAGATAGCCGATCAGACAGCAAGGTCCAAATAAAAAATTTACGATGATCAGGAACCAAAACAGAACGGTCGTTCCGTACAGAAATCCCAGGGGAACCCAGATGCATAACAGGACGACAAGTATTGCCAGAAAATTCCCAAGTTTATTTTTTGTTTCTCCGGACATGCCGGTATGTTTTTTCTGTACCATCTCTTTCCCTCCTACTCTGTAAGTCTATTGTCTTTTTCTCTGTAAGTCGCAAAGCATGCGATAAAGTATACGATTCCGCCGAAAATCCAGGTAGCTACGCTTGACGGAATCCCAAACGGCATTCCCAGCGCGAACTGCCAAACCGCGTAAAAGAGGATTCCTGTGATAATAGCAATCAGTCCGCCTTTCGCAGTTTTCTTTTTGAAGAAAAATCCTCCGAGAATCGGGATCAGGAATACTGCCACCTGGAAACCTCCGATTACCGACCATGCGCTTCCGATTCCGTTTCTCCATAGATAGGTACCGGCAATAATAAAGATTCCGATTACCACAATCATAACCCGGGTGCCTTTCAGTACATGCTGATCACTGAGGTTCGGACGGAAAAGATCTTTATAAATATCCTTGACCAGTATTCCTCCTGTAATCAGCATATCCGCGCTGACCGTAGACATTACCGCCGCAATCAGCGCTGCGACAAACAGTCCCCTCGCTCCCGGCGGGAGCACCTCGAATACCGTTGCCCAGAACCCTTCGGAAGCACTTGCCGCATCAGGATGCAGAACCGATGAAGCCAGACCGGTTATCACCATAACGGCACTGAAACCCACACCGATTACCAGCATCAGTGAATAAGCAACTTTAATATCTCCGCCGGACTTTGCCGCACCAAATCTCTGATAGCTCTGCGCATTTACATAAAGCGCCGCCGCCGCGATTACATGTCCGAATGCCTCTGCCGCAGTCAGGTTTCCTATCAGGCTCAGCTTTTCCGGATCGCTTGCCATTACCGCGGAATACAGCGCGTCAACTCCGTTAAATTCGTGATAAATACCCAGGAGCACAGCGCCCGCCGAAACGGTCATTACCATGAATTGAATCAGGTCGGTAACAGCCAGTCCCCACATTCCAGCCATCGCAGTATAAAGAATAATTGCAAATCCTGAAATAATCATCGTCAGCCAGATGGGAGCACCGGATACCAGGTTCAGAACTTCACCTACCGCGAACAGAAGCGCGCAGCAGTAAAGAATGGATGCCATGGGAACAATGCTCGCCAGGACGCCGGCGGTTTTATTGTAAAAGTAGCGGATCAAATCCGGCAGCGTAACAACATAGTCCGGAATTTTATCCCGCGTCATAGGTCCGATCCACAGAGCCAAGGGAAGTCTCAGGATTCCGCTGGGGATTACATAGAACAATACAATGGAAATTCCCACTGTACTTCCCAGTTCTCCTAAACCCACGATTGTCCACGAGTCATACCAGCCCGCGGCCGCAACTCCAATCAGAACAGGAATTGTCAAACGTCTTGACGCGACAAAAAAGCTTTTAAAATTTTTACTCGCTTTCCTGTGCATAATAAACCCTACACTCATAACCCCAATAAAGTACGCGACCAGTACGATCCAGTCGGGAGCACCCCAAAGTTCTTTGAAATCAATCATATAAATTACACCTCCATTATGTGGTGAGCCTTACTCTAAGTCCGCTGATATGTTCGTTTTCCGCACCGAATCGATCCATCCAGGCAAACTTCTCATATGTTTTCCCGCGGCAGTTCAGAACCAGCTTCCACGCTTCTCTGAAAAAGCGTTTTCTCTGAATCAAAGTCAGTTCCGCGCCCGCGTGAAAAACTTTCCGCAAGTACTGCCATTTTACACATTCCATGCTTTGCTCAAGCGCTTCCTGCTCGCTGCAGCCTGGCTTTACAATCCGCCCTTCCAATTCGTCCACGCGTTTCCTTTGCAGTTTCAAATCATCGAAAAGGTCAAAATGAAACGCATGAACCTCGTTCATATCAAATACGACAGCAATTTCTCCTTTACGGTCAAAAAAACCGGTTTTATTTAAGTCCTGTCCTTTTTTATTCCTGACAATCCGATAGTCAAACACCATCAACTCATATGGAACCTGTACCTTTTCCTTTGATACCAGCGTATACTTGACCGGACAGAACAGGCCCAGCATCTTCGGATGGATCTGCTTCATTTTTAGTTCCACGGCCTCTTCATCGGTACAGACGGCAGGCGTTGTTAAAATAAATTCTGGTTCTGGCTGTTTCATTGCTCCTGTTTCTTCACCTCCTTCCATTTCTCATTCATACTTTATTTCCGGAAACTGTCTATATTTAATGCAAGCAGTATGCCACCCTTTTTTATTTTTCCGAAAATTACGAAACGTTGAAATTCTCACATTTCCTCACACCCCTCCATTTCGGAACGCCTCTCTGTCCGAAAATTTCATGCATGGCCGCATACTCCAATGCACGCGTACATTTTTATTAGAAACGGGTTCCTCTTCATTAAAAGAAGCGCCGCACGGATAGTGCAAAGCGCTTCTTTTCCAGATGACAGTTTTTTATCCGATATTGTACGCACGTTTATACAGCGCAATAAAGTCTGCTTTTCCGAGTTTTCTGCAATTACTCGAAAGGGATACGTTCTTCATACACAAATCCGCCAATTCTTCAAACTTTTGAACACTTACATATCCCAGCTCCTGCAGTGTCGGAATTTTCATTTCTCTTGAAATCGAACGCATCCAGATTACTGCTTCCGCGGTAATTTCTTCATCCGTTTTTCCAACGGGACTGATCCCCAGAGCAATCGCGACATCCCTGTGCCTTTTCAGATCCGCCTCCATATTAAATTCAAACACAATCGGCAGGAAAATCGCATTCGCCACCCCATGAGGAGTATCATACATGCCACCCAGCGCTTCCGCCATACAGTGAACACCCGCAATATCAGAAAACCCGAAGGCAATGCCTGCCATCAGACTTCCCGCCATCATCTTCCGACAGCTTTCTCCACTGCGCTCATGAATAAATTCAGGAAGGCTTTCCGCAATATATCGGATCGCCTGTAGCGCGAAGCTATCTGTAAGGGGCGTCGCCAGTCTGCAGGTATAGGCTTCAACCGCGTGAGTCAGCGCGTCCATTCCGGTCGAGGCAGCGATGGCGGGAGGCAACAGTTTCAGAACCTCCGGATCATTAATCGCTGCGTCCGGACGTATTTTGTCGTCAAAAATACTGCTTTTGCGATGTTCTTCCTCGATTGTAAGCACCGAAAAGGATGTTACTTCGCTCCCGGTGCCCGCTGTCGTCGGAATACAAATCAGCGGAGCCGGTTTATTCGATACCTCATTGGGCTTCATAATGCTCTTGATATCTCCCGGATTCGTCAGAAGCGCGGCAACCGCCTTGCCCAGATCCATACTGCTGCCTCCGCCGCAGGCAATTACAGAATCCACATTCTCATCTCTCGCAAAGTCGGCGGCTCTCTGCGCTTCTATATCCCTGGGATTTGGCCGTACATCATCATATATTGTCATTTCGATATTTTTCTCAGAAAGGCTCTGTTTGAGTTTTTCCAGTATCTCTGTCCGGCTCAGGCCTTTATCTGTAATTATAATTGTTTTTTTCGCTCCCAGATCCTTTGCTATAGAGCCTGCGCGCCCGATATACCCATTCCCGAACTCAATTCTCGTGGGCAAACAAAAAACAAATTCATTCCGCATAACGATTTCCTCTCTTACTGTTCCTTTCTTCGTTCTAACGCTTCTACAATCTCCAAATGCTTCTTTTCCGAAATCGGATAACTCTTCACAAAAATCGCAGCTCCCAAAAATAAAATTCCCGGGATAAACGTGACTGCCCATTCAATGCCTAAAAGGGTTCTTGCATTCTGGACTTGCGCATGCTGATTATAACCGAACCAAAACAAGACAACCGCAAGCATCTGTGTCGCCAGAGCATTGGAAATTTTTAAAACAATCTTCGACACAGATAAAAGAATCGCTTCTCTTCGGCGGTTATTCTGATATTCGTCAAGTTCGCTGATATCGTAGATCATTGCGTAAATCAGCTGCCAGTACGCGGAAGTCCCGATTGAAAAAATAACGATATAGACGCAAAGAGCAGCCATTGTATTTATCCCGGAAATTCCGAAGAACAAAAATGCGCCTCCGGTAGCCATGTAGCAGCATATCATCACATTCTTTTTGTCATACTTCTTCGAAAGCCTTGAAATCACTGGCGTCATCCCGATTCCCGCAACAGTCATAATCCCAAGGACAATCGCTTTTTTACTCTCCGCAATTCCCAGATTGTATTTCATAAAATAAGCAATTCCCGAATTGCAGAACACATTCGCCACGGAAATCAGCAGGGAAGTAATCAGCAGGAGCAGAAACGGCTTTATTTTTAAAAGATCCCTGTATTCCAGAAAAACATTCTGAGACGTCTCTCCTTTTACCTCTCGTTTTCCGACATGCACCTTCCTTCGGAAGGTTCGGCACGTTTCAATCTGGGAACACGCCCCGATAACCGCAATTACCAGAATCGTGATCTGCCAGGCTTTCTGCATGGAAAAACCTTGTTCCTGAAACCATTCTACAGAGGGTAATATAAATACAACGCCCACCAGGTTGCCAATCCCCATAAAAAATCTGGCAAAGCTGCGCAGATCTGTCCGTTCTGCCGCGTTCATTGTCAGATCCGCCCCCAGAGCTTCATATGGAATCATGAAAGTAGAGTGGGCCGTCATCAGAGCCGCCATTACCAAAACATAGTAGCCTGCCATAAACGGGACACTTCCATGCACTACAGAAAAAAATAGAAACAGCGTAATCGCCATGGGCAATATGGATGCCTTCATATAAGGCAGCCGTTTGCCTCCTTTTAACGGATAGTGATCCGAGATGTAACCGATCAGGCCCACGGAAAACGCGTTCCATACAGTTGCCGCAAATACCACATTTCCGGCAATCAGAGGATCCAGTTTTACTACATCTGTCATAAAAAACAGACCATAAATAATCAGAAGATTATAGACCGCTGTATCTCCGACAGACGCGGCTCCATACCCGATTTTATCTTTTACCGAAAACGTGCGCTCCTTCTTCATAAAGTTTCTCCTTGCTGCCTTTTCTGTCCAGAAAAATAAGCCGCCGCAAGGAAGGTCATGGCGGCGGCCCATTTTCTTTTTTCGGAATTAAAGTTCTTCTGTAACCTTGGAGAATACGTGGACGTCTCTCTTCTCCAGTTCTCTGAAGTAAATATTTGTGTCAAGAACCTGTTCTCCGGTAAAGAACCCTTTTTCCTTCACCTGACCTCTTGCCAGCATTTTCGCTGTAATCGCGCCAGGGAATCCTACGGAAAAATGTCCGTTCGACAGTCCCCACGGATGGTGGTGAAGATCCGTTTCAACTTCATACGTACATTTCTTTCCGCCCTTCGTTCCGGTTACAATTACCCTTAGCAGCTTCATATCGTCCGGAGTGCCTGTTTTCGCGCCCGGTTTTGTCTCAAACACTTCCAGAAGAAAATCTCTCGGAGCAATTTCAACACCCTTCACATTGATCTTCTCCTCGCTGCCTAATCCGTTTTCAATCAGGAAGCGAAGGCGTTCTTCAAAAAGAGTCGGCAGTGCCAGTTTGAAAGCTACATTTTTGATGCCCTTGTCTTTATAGGCAATCGGCATTGTCGCGACTTCCGAATGAATCATGTTATACAGATTTAAAGTTCCATACGGCTCCGGAAAATCTACCGTCATTTTTCCGGAGAAAGGAGGAAGTTCCACGTGTTTTCCATCCTTGAACTCGAAGTTATTCATTGTGAATTCTTCAATAATCGTATTCAGCGCGTAAGGCGGAACAAATCCGTATCCTGTGGCGCTCCTATTGATAATCGCATCCAGGATCAGAATATCTTCTACCGTATCAAGACGATCGGTCGCATATTTAGTCAGAACATTTACGATCCCCGGCGCACTTCCTGAACCGACAATTCCTGTAATTCCCGCTTTTCGGAAGTCTTCGTCTCTTCCCATCTGTTCGACCGCCCAGTGAAACAGACCGCCGAAATCTGTATAATTGGTTTTTGATTCCAAGCACGCATTCATAACGTCCATATTAAAAATATGGGAAGAACCGTTAATTACAACATCATAGTCAGCAAGAGCTTCGGCAAGAGCGGCAGTGTCTTTCAGATCGATCACTTTTGTTTCAATTTTGGGCGAATTAACCAGCTCTTTTCTCACCTTCAGCGCTTCTTCATTGATATCAATTAACAGGATTTTTTCCACATCACTTGTTTCTACAAAGTCATAAATCGCGGACAGGCTCTGTCTTCCCGCACCACCTGTAATTGCAGCTTTCATGTTCGTACCTCCTTATGGTTTTTATAAAGATTGATTTGGTTTCCGGAAATCACTTATAATAATCGCAAATGGCATGCCAAACTGTTCAAAATTTTTTTAAAATTATAAACCCTAGGATTTGCAACGATTCCGCGCTTTTTGCTCCGACTCCGGCACGTCCGGTTTCCTTTTTTTCATGCATGTCTGCATTTTCTTATGTACAGAGACATATTCGCTCTGTCCGCGATCGAGCAAAAGAGAGTAACTAGCGCCCTGAATTACTATACTAAAGTTGTAACAAAAGTGACGAATAAGAGATCATACAAATTAAGGAAAAAAGAGATGTAAACGATACCACAAAGTTACACCCCGGAATTAAAGACGTATTAAAATATGATTCTATGAAAGAAACGCTCAAGCTCCGTAAAGAGAGTGCAGAACTCTGAAAGGTGCAGGAACAAAGCCGTGAAACATGTCACGAATACAACGGAGCAGACAGATCCCCAAAAAAAATCTGTCAGACGTTTTTTAGCCGCAAGCGTTATAAAAAACGTCTGACCACAACGTAAGAAACGAGTTTCCGCCGTTATACTGTGATATCCAGTTCTGTCAGTTTTCTATACAAAGTCGCTCTGGACAAACCCAACTCTTTCGCGACGGTATCTTTTGCGTTTCCGCTGGTTCCGTATTTTTTCAATTTTCTGGTAATGATTTCTTTTTCATACTGTTTTACCTGTTCGGAAAGAGGCAGGTTCGTATCCTGGAACCGCATTACATTTTCTTCATTGCGCAAGAGCCTTGCCGGCACTTCGTCCATCCCAATGGTATCGCCAAAGGCCATATTGGTCCCATATTCTACCGCATTTTCCAGTTCACGTACATTTCCCGGCCAGTCATGGTTGATATAAAGTTCTTCCACCTCTTTTGTAAAACCGGTAATTTTACGGTTCATAAATGTGTTATATTTCCTCAGGAAATGGTACATTAAAAGCTTAATATCATCCCTGCGCTCCCTGAGGGGCGGAATAGTCAGCGGAATTACGCTGAGTCTGTAATATAGGTCTTCCCGAAACGTGCCTTCCCGAATCATCCCCTCCAGATCTTTGTTTGTAGCAGCGATTACCCGTACATCAACGATAATATTTTTATTTCCGCCTACCCTCTCAAACCGCATATTCTGCAGAACATGAAGGATTTTCACCTGAAGGTGCGGCGGCATATCGCCGATTTCATCCAGGAAAATCGTTCCTCCGTTGGCGACTTCAAACTTTCCCGCCTTTCCTTTATCACTGGCACCGGTAAACGCCCCTTTTTCATATCCGAAGAGCTCACTTTCCAGAAGAGGCTCGGGTATCGCGCCGCAATTAACCGTAACAAACGGCCCTTCTCCCCTCGGGCTTGCATAGTGAATCGCTTTCGCGAACATTTCCTTTCCTGTTCCGCTTTCTCCGGTAATCAAAACGGTAGAGTTCCCTTTCGCTGTGATCAGCGCCTGTTTTTTCGCTTTCTTTATTTCCTCGCTGTTTCCCACAATATCGTCCAGCGTATTCTGCAGCGCGCGGGTATTGATATTATATACCAGCTTCTGCGCTTCCTGGATATCGCGGAAGGATATTACGACACCGCCTATTTCATCACCGGAAATATAGGGCTTTGCTGTTACAATAAAATGCATTTTTCCCCTCGGAGTCGTAAAGATTTCCTCATTTTCCGTATAACCCCTTCCCGTTTCGATTACTTCCAGAGCCGGGGTTCCCATCATAAAATCATTGATATGCCGTCCGATCAAATCCGATTTGGTTGTCTTGAATAAAGTCGCGGCCATATTATTGCAATGCTTTATGTATCCTTTTTTATCCAGCGCGAAGATTCCCTCATGTGTTGTTTCCAGCACAGTGGACATCTCATCTCTGGACGCTTCCACGCCTTCTAAAATCTCTTGCTGGGACGCTTTCGCCGCCAAAAGATCCGCCATCTTTTCCACAAACGTCACCATGCTCCTCTTCTTATCCAGCAGGATGGCTTTCTGCTGCTCAGTGAAGGCAATCAAACCGATAACGCCGATCGTATCCCCCCGCATAACGATTGGGGTACAGATTTCCGCCAGCTCTCCGAAATGCGTCCTGCCAGCTCCCATATCATCGTAGTCTTCCGCCCGCTTTGCGTCTTCGATAGATTCTGTTTTACCGCTGCGCAGGACTCTGGCATACAGATAATTGCTATCCAGATGTCCTCCCTCTTCCTTCTGCCCGATCATCGAAGCGTAGATGCCGGTCCCTCCTACAATTGTCAAATCTGTGTCTACAATTTCAACTTCAACGCCTATGGCAATGCTGATCGCTTCCGCGACCTGTGTAACACTATTTGAAATCTCTCGTAAAATGGACATCGCTCTCTCCTTTATGTTTGATAACACCAAATCTTTCGGTATATCACTATCTTATAACACAAGAATTCGGATTTCAATATAGTATCTAAGATTTTTTCTCAATTTTAATACATTTTTTCGATTTTTCTAAATATGAAAGTTTTTTTGAACAGTCTGATCGTTCTATCTACTTTCTTCTGTAACAGCCGCGCCCAGGTTCACGGAGTCTTTCTCAAGCTCAAGAACAATGTTATTAATTTTAGCCAGCTTTTCGGGAGACAGAGTGGAATCTACCGCAAGATGCGTGTTGTATAGAATTCCCTCCAGTCTGCGGTGGATATCTGAAATATTTTTTTTAACGTTTTCCAGAGCCTCACTGTCCATCGCGTCCCTCAGCGCCTGTTCCTTATTCACAATCTCATCTTTTTCCAGTACAAATTCCGAATTCCCCTGGACTACGATCGGATGATATCCCAGTTCCCGCTCCACGGTTTCCGCAAAGTCTCTCTTTGATTCCGGCTCGCCATGAACCAAAAAAATATGCTTTGGTTCTTTATGAAACCCTCGAAGCCAAGTCAGCAGTCCATCCCGGTCAGCGTGTCCGGAAAAGCCTTCCAGGTTATAAATCTCCGCATTTACCCGGATAGTTTCTCCAAAGAGTGTTACTTCCTCCGCGCCTTCCACCAGCATCCTGCCCAAAGTACCTTCCGCCTGATAGCCGACAAAAATGATACTGGCTTTCGGATTCCACAGGTTATGTTTCAAATGGTGCCGGATTCTTCCCGCCTCGCACATTCCGCTGGCGGAAATAATCACTTTCGGGCGTTCATTGTGGTTGAGCGCTACAGAATCTTCTGTGCTGCGTGTAAACCGCAAGTTTTTAAAATCCAACGGGTTGTCTCCGCTTGTAATAATCTCTTTCATCTCATCGTCAAAAACCTGAGCATTTCGTTTAAAGACTTCCGTCGCGGTCGTCGCCATCGGACTGTCAACATAGACCATCAGATCTTCCAGATCCCTCCGGTATTCTTTATTCTTTTCATAAAAACGATTGAATTCGTAGATCAGTTCCTGTGTTCTGCCTACCGCGAAGGAAGGGATTACCACAGTGCCTCCCCGCCGCGCCGTCTTAATCACGATTTCCATGAGTGACTTTACGTCCATGGAATTCTGCGGATGCAACCGATTGCCATAAGTAGTTTCCATAATGACATAGTCGGCTTTTTTTATAATAGTGGGATCTCTTAAAATCGGCCGATCCATCACTCCCAGATCGCCGGAGAAAACAATTTTGGACACATTTTCGCCTTCCGTCACCCATAACTCTGTAATTGCGGAGCCCAGAATATGCCCCGCATCGTTAAATACGATTTTCATTTCCGAATTCAGCTCGATTAACTGGTCATAAAGTACAGGTTTTACAAATTTCAGTGATTCTATCGCGTCATTACAGGTGTACAGCGGCTCGATCAGCGGCCTGCCCGCCCTTTCGTTCTTGCGGTTTTTCCATTCCGCTTCTTTTTCATGTATATAACCGCTGTCTTTCAGCATAACTTCCAGCAGATCCGCCGTCGCGTCTGTACAGTAAATATCTCCTCTGAAGCCTCGTTTGACCAGCAGAGGGATTCTTCCGCAGTGGTCAATATGGGCATGGCTTAATACCATATAATCAATTTCTGCCGGATCAAACGGGAATGCCTCATAGTTCATCGCGTCCATAGCCTTTCCGCCCTGGAACTGTCCGCAGTCCAGCAGAATTTTATGATTCTCTGTCGTAATAAGATGACAAGATCCTGTGACACCGGTGGACGCACCGCAAAACTGTATTTTCATAAAGAGTCCTCCTATCCTTTTTGTCTGAGGGTTCCTATAATTCTGTCTTTATTATACACCTCTTCTTCTCTGCACGCCAGATCGGAAAAAGAAACGCGCGTACAACGAAACAGCGCCCTGCAAGAAGGCGCCATTTCGCTGTGTATGGTAACTTTAGTAAGAAATTTTTCAGCATCCGGTTTTCGCAGCCATGCAAAACCTACTCATAATGATGCTTTATAGCGATATCTACCGGTTTTCTGCCGTCTTTCCATTTTATTTCGCCCGGAGTGATACATTCCTGTACCGGGCATACGTTGAGGCACAAATGGCAGCCGACACAATTATCGTTCAGCTCCGGCCTTCTCTTTTCCTCGTTCCAGTCGATAGCCTGATGCGCTCCGTCATAACAAGATATATAACATCTTCCGCATCCGATGCATTTTTCTTCATCGAAGTTCGGCAGAATCTTAAAGTCGCGGTTCAGCTCTTCCGCCGGAATAATATTCGGCAGCGCGCATCCGATAAATTCATCCAGTTTATTGTAGCCTCTCTCATCCATAAAGTGCATGAGTCCGTTTGCCATATCTTCCACAATCCTGTAACCGTACTGCATAATCGCGGTCGTAACCTGGACATTTCTGCATCCCAGAGCCAGGAATTCCGCCGCGTCGCGCCAGGTCTCGATTCCACCGATACCGGAGATCTCCAGATTTTTCAGTTTTTCATTCTGCAGCATCTGCGCGATAAATCGCAGAGCGATCGGCTTGATCGCTGCCCCGGAGTAGCCGGAAATCGAGGATTTTCCGTTTACAACCGGCATGGCGGTCATATTTTCAAAATCAATATTCGTAATTGATTTGATGGTGTTAATCGCCGATACGGAAGCCGCGCCGCCTTCAATCGCGGCGATTGCCGGTTCCTCCATATTCTTGCAGTTTGGCGTCATCTTGGCGATAAACGGGATTTTGGTAGTTTCTGCGACTGCTTTCGAATAGGATCTCACCAGTTCCAGATTTGTTCCCACGTCCGAGCCCATATCATGGCTGGTCATCTGCGGACAGGAAAAATTTCCTTCAATCAGATCCGCTTCCGCCTGCTCGGCCATCTTTGCCAGATCCCGCCACTCCTGCTCATTGCTGCCCATAATGGAAGCAACCATAACTTTATCCGGGTAGGCCCTCTTCAGCTTGCGCATATTCTCAAAGTTGACTTCTGTCGGTTTGTCAGAAATCTGTTCCATGTTTTTAAATCCCACCCAGGGAAGCCCTTCTTTATTTACATTATCGAATCTTGGCGAACATTCGTCTGCGACAAAAATACCGATTGTCTTGTAAAATACACCGCCCCATCCGGCTTCAAAACTCTTCGCGACCATTTCATAATTGCTTCCTACCGGCGAAGATGAAAGGAAGAACGGATTTTCGCATTCAACACCTAAATAGTTAATGGATAAATCTTTTTTAACTGCCATCCTATTTCACTCCTTTCTTTTCCAGGTACGCAATCATGGACGCTCCGGCCGCTTTTCCCGCCGCCACCGCTTCTACAACGGTCTTACCTCCGTTTACAATGTCTCCTGCCGCGAAATATTTGCCCTCACTTGTTGAACCGTCTTCTGCCGCCTGGATCATTCCCTTATCTGTCAATTTGACAGGCGCGACTTTCGCCATATCTTCCGGACCCTGTCCTGTGGCAAACACAACGGTATCCGCGGAAATACGCATCTCCGCGTTTTCATCCCGGAAGCCTCTGAACACTGCGGTTTCCGCTTTTCCACTGCCATTTACAGCCTCAGGAGCCATTCCTGTAGTGATTCCGATTCCCAGTTCCAGCGCATACTGGAATTCCGTCATATTCCCGGGAGCTTCTTCCAGCGTACGTCTGTAAACAATGCGTACGTCTTCCGCGCCGAGAAGCTTTGCGGTTACGGCACAGTCAACGGTTACATCTCCTCCGCCTACGACTACCACCCGTTTTCCGGGGTTAAACGCCTCGCCTTTTGTTTTCGCTTCTTTCAGAAAGTCCGCTGCCGCGTAAACGCCTTTCAGCTTGCTTCCTTCAATATCCGGAACTTTCGTCCCCCACAGTCCTGTACCGATAAACACTGCGTCGAAGTCCGCCACATCCGCTTCCCGCGCTTCTTTTCCAAACTCAAAGGTTACGCCAAGTCCGGCAACCTGCGCGATATCGTGATCCACAACCGCCTGAGGGAGACGGCTCGGAACAATTCCATATGTAAGCACTCCGCCCGCTTTTTCTTCTCTCTCAAAAATGGTGACATCATAACCCGCTTTCGCTAGTTCAGCCGCGCATGCCAGGGAAGCGGGACCCGCTCCGATGCAGGCGGCTTTTGCCTGCTTCTTTTCGGCAGGCGCTTGCAGAGTCTGCATGCCAAACACTTTTTCCTGCTCGATTGCGTATCTCTGAAGCTTTCCAATTTCAATGGGCCGATCGATCCCGCATCTGGAGCACGCTTCTTCGCACAATCTGTCATACGGGCATACTCTCGCGCAGGTTCCTCCAAGAACATTGTTTTCCCGAATCGTTTCCGCCGCGCCCTTTACATTGCGAAAGCGGATCGAACGGATAAATTTCGCAGGATCCGTCCCCGCGGGGCAACCCTGGCTGCATGGTGCGTCGTGACACAGCAGACACCTTGCGGCTTCCTCCATAGCAGTTCTGTGATTAAATCCACAGACAGCTTCTGCGGTGTACCTTGCCTTTACTACTTTACTCAATTTACACTCCTCCTTACCGCATCCCTAGCTCTCACTTGGAAAAAACAGCTGCATCCTCAGGCAAAATTATGTCAGCGAAAATGCAGCTCTCATTTTATTTTAAATTAAGTATGGGCACTTAATTTCTCACTTATAGAATTGATCCGCCTTCAGAACCGCGTTCAGCATGACGCTCGCGCCTTCTGTGCAGTGTTCCGGAGAAGAATATTCCGGTTCACAGTGAGAAAGTCCGTCCTTGGACTGTACAAAAATCATGGTTGTCGGGAGCATGTAGGAAACAAACTGCGCGTCGTGCCCTGCTCCGGAATTGATCTTCTGATTGGAAATTCCAAGTTCGTCCACTGCTTCCTGTACAAATCCTACCAGGTTTTTATCCCAGTATACGGTATCCCGCTTCCACTGCTCCGCGATCTCACACCGACATCCTGCCCAGGTCTGCTCCGGCAGTCTCTTTAAGATATCCATCACCGCTTCCAGAACGTTCGGATCTTCATGACGCACATCCAGTGAAAAGTCCACATAATCCGGAATAACCGTATGTACGCATGGGTGGATGGAAACTTCTCCGGTGGTGTAAACCAGTTCCGGACGCCCCAGTTTATCAATCTCATCATGCAAATAGCAGAGAGCCTGCGCCGCCGCGTACAGGGCATCGTGCCGCTTGTGCATCGGGAAGGTTCCGGCGTGGGCAGCAAATCCGTAAAATTTCACACGATAGTTGAACATTCCAAGTACGCACTGCACGACCCCAATATCCTTCCCGTTATCTTCAAGAATCGGTCCCTGTTCAATATGAGTCTCAAAATTCGCGACATACCGTTCTCTGTCCAGTCTGTATTTCTTATCGCCCTTGTACGGACTCGCCGCAAGAGCCTCTCCAAAGGTGTCCGCGCTGCCTTCATGCGCCTCCATTGCTTTCGACGCCATCATGTCATCATATTTAAAATTCTTCGCGATTTCCGGAGGCAGGCAGTCATTGCATACGATACCGGAAACCATCATAGCCGGCGGATAAAGGGAGCCCTCTTCATTGGTCCAGATCATCGCAGTAAGAGGATGTTTGTGCGGAATGTTCTGTTCTACAACTGTTTCCAGCACCTCCATGGCACTCATGACACCCAGAATGCCGTCGTAGTTTCCGCCGTTTTTTACAGAATCACAGTGGGACCCCATTACAATTCTTTTCGCATCCGGATCGGAACCTGGAATTGTCGCGTAAATATTGGCGACATCATCCACTTCAATTTCCGCGCCGATAGCTTTCATCCGCTTTACGAATTCATCTCTTGCCATATGCGCTTCCGGTGACAGGGAGTATCTGGTAATGCCGCCATGCCCCGCGTCGCCGAATTTGCTGAACGTTTTAATTTTATCCGTCATTCTTTCCAAACTGCACGTATACATCATTCCGTCCTCCTTCTATCATTTATATTTCTAAAAGATCGTTACCATATCATAAAAACGCTGTAACTGGTTACATTTAATAATATACCATATTTTCAGAAAATTGCAAGAGTTTTTCGTATTTTTACCAGTCCAGCTTCAATTTTTTTGCCGGGCAGATACAAGTGCAGAGTCCGCACCCCGTGCACAATTCTTTATCGACTTCGATTTTCTCTTCTTCTTTTACAATGGCATGATACAGACAAACTTCTGTACACTTACGGCATTCATCCGTGCATGGAGCGCCGCTGGCAGTGCTGGTCGCAGGTTCGATTTTCATTTCATCAAAAGATTTCAGGTTTTTCAGCGCCTCTCCCCGAATGCGGGATACAGATGTTATCTTCTGAGATTCCATCCATCGCTTGAGATCTTCGGTGATTTCTGTAAGGATATCGGCTCCGTGAAGCATAACCGCAGTCCCAACCTGAACGGCCGACGCTCCTAGCATCATATATTCAACCACATTCGTGGCATTCTCGATTCCTCCGATTCCACAGATGGGAATATCTACTGTCTGCGCGATCGCCGCGACAGAAGCCAACCCTAAAGGCCGAATCGGCGCTCCGGAATATCCTCCATACGTCGCGAGGGACGGACGCCGGTTTTCGATATCCACACTCAGAATACAGCGAATAGTATTAATCGCGCTCACGCCGCTGCCTCCCGCTCGCTTTACCGCTCTTGCGACAGAGGCGATATTTGTTGTATTCTGGGAAAGTTTTACCATCACCGGAATTTTTACATTCGAAACTACTTCTTTTGTGATATTATAGACAACTTCAGCATCAGAGGCCATCACTTCCAGCGCTTCCCACATCGGATTGGAAACACTGATTTCGATAGCGTCGGCACCGAATTTTTCCAATTTCGTCGCAAGATATGCCAGCTCAGAAGGAGTGTGCGCGGAAATATTCGCAATCACAACACCGCCGCCGCTTTTCGCAATCTCCATTTCCCGTTCCCAACCTTCAATCTGAATATCACTGTAAAGGCGTATGTTCTGCGCCCCCCTCCCATCGTAAGCGATCCGGGGGCGTACGTCCAGCAGCGTATCACTTACAATACTTTCTGTCACAACTCCTCCTGCCCCGGCGTTCAACAGCTTTCGAATGCTTTCACCATCTCTGCTCCATGGACCGGCCGCTGCCATAACCGGATTTTTTAACTTCAGATCTAAAAAGTCTACTTTCATACTAAAACATTTCTCCAATTCTCTCTTTGTGACCGCTGGATTTTCTGATTTTCAGCTTGGACTGCAGGAGGATTGTATCCGGGTACTGACTATTTTCCTCTTCAATCCGATCGAAAAGAAGTCGGGCGCCATAGACTCCCATCTTATGGAGGGGAATCTCTACGGTTGTCAGCCTGGGTTCTACCAGGTTGGACATTCTTATATTATCAAATCCCACAATAGCTACATCTTCAGGAATTCTTAAATTCTTATCCTTGATCGCGTCCATAGCGCCAAACGCGATGTAATCGCTAGTAGCAAAAATAGCGCCGGGAGGGTGTTTCAATTCGACCAATTTTTTTGCTCCCAGATAACCTCCTTCAATGGAATTTTCCACACTGCGCAGATATTCGCCGGCAAAGGGATATCCCGCGTCCTGCAGAGCCTGCCTGTAGCCCTCGACCTTTCTCATATTTTCCACCTGGGGGGTTTCTCCGTACAGAAGGGCAATTTTCTGGTACCCGTTCCCGATAAGATGCTTTACCGCTTTTATCGCTGCCGCCCGATAATCCACACTGACAACGTGAAAATCGGAGCTGTCCCGATAGGCTCCAATCAGTACAATCGGAATGCCCTGTTCCTGAACCTGTCTGAAATCCCGCGCTTCCAGGCTGGAACTGATAAAAATAATCCCGTCCACTCTTCGTTTTATCAGCCACTGCAGATAACGACGTTCTTTATTTCTGTCATTTTCCATATTACACATCAGCGCGATATATTCCTTCTGATGCGCAACATCTTCTATCCCCTTGGCAATCTCCATATGAACGCTGTTTAATATATGCGGAATCATCAGGCCGATGGTTCCGGTTTTATTAAAATTCAACCCCCGGGCGAACCAGTTCGGCGTATATCCCGCCTCTTTCATAATCCGCTCAATTTTTTCTCTGGTCTTTGGCGCTACATGCTCCGGATGATTCAGCACTCTGGAAACCGTAGCTACCGAAACCCCTGCCTCTTTGGCAATCTGCCTGATGTTCATTTCGCCCTCTTCTCTTCTGTTATTATATTTTTAAATTTTCAGAATATTATCATAACTATTATCTCACGTTCTGACGTTCTTTTCAACCCCTAAAGCTTAGATTCCTCCGTTTTTTTGATACCGGTTACATTTTCAAAATATCATCCGCCGCTCCAAGAGCCGCTACCGCCCCGTCCGCCGCGGCGGTCACAATCTGCCTTACCTGCTTGGTCCGCAGATCTCCCGCGATAAATACACCTCTCATATTGGTTCTGCAATCTTCTCCTGCTACTACATATCCTTCCCCTGTCATTTCAAGAGGCTCTCCCAGGAAGGTGCTGTCCGCCTCATAGCCGATGGCTACAAAAACCGCGCTGGTCTTAAGATATTTCCCGTTATCCAGCAGCACTTTCTCTACCATCTGATCGCCGAGGATCTCTTTAATATTTACGCCATACAGAACCGTAATATTTTCTTTTTTGTCAATACTTTCTTTTAGCTTCTCTTCCCCCTTCAGACGGTCACCACGGCAGAGGATCGTGATATGATGGCAGTATCCGGACATATAGAGAGCATCTTCCATGGCGGTATTCCCGCCTCCCGCGATTACCACATTTTTTCCGGTGAAAAAACGTCCGTCACAGATGGCGCAATAAGATACCCCTCTCCCTGTCAGGCGTTCCTCTCCCCGGCATCCAAGCGTCCTCCGTTTGAGTCCCGCGGCAATAATAATCGCCTTAGCCTGATAGGTGTTGCTTCCTGTAACTACGGTCTTTGTCTCCAGATCCAAGCGCTTCACCTCTTCAAGGGTTACACTTCCGCCAAGACCAACCAGCTGATCGTACATTTTCTGTGCAAAATCCGGTCCTGTCACGGTCGCCACCGCCGGATAATTTTCAATCTCCGCAGACAGAATCGTCTGGCCTCCCCAGGCGCTTTTGTCCAGAATCAGGGTATCAAGCCCTGCCCGTATCGCATAGATCCCCGCGGAGAGTCCCGCCGGACCCGCTCCGATAATAATGACATCATACATTTCTGTTACCTCCTCTTCCTGTTTCCTTTATTATACCCTCTGGAGGCGCGGAGAACCACGCCCCTGGGAGTTTTCTTTAAAACCCGGAGCGATACATGGCAAGCATCCGCTCCCATATGAAAGAAAAACTGCCGCGCCTGTTTCCTGCGCGACAGTTCTCCCCGATTTTACGTCTGCACTAATCATCATAGATGGAATCTTCTTCCCAGTTTACGACATCACCGGATACGGCATCAATTTCAAAGTCGTATTCTTTGTCGTTATAACGAATTTCACCTTCGTATACCTGGCGCCCATCATCTGTTTCCAGGTGGAATTTCGTAAGGTCGGATTCCTTCGCGCCGGATACGCGATCCAGCGCGATCTGCTTCGCTTTCGCGTCTCCGATTACGTTCTGCTGGGCGGCAGCCGCGGTCGTTTCCGCCGAAGCGGTCGTCTGTGCCGCGGTGGATGCGGTTGTCGACTGCTGTGCCGTATCATCATCTCCGGAGGAACATCCTGCCCCTACCGCCATTACCATAACTGCCATTAAAAAGATTATAAGTTTTTTTCTCATTTTAATTTTCCTCTCTTTTCCTGATTGTTTCCTCTATCATATTGTCTCCAGATGAAAAAAAGATTAAAACTTTTTATTTTATTTTGCTCCGGTTATTTTTTTCGCAGCGTCAAGAAGAAACCGGACGCCTAGAATCAGTTCCGCTTCACTGGTGTTTTCCTCCGGAACATGACTTCTTCCCGCGATGCTGGGGACAAAAATCATAGCCGCGGGCGCATGTTTGGCAATCATGCAGGCATCATGAACCGCGCCGCTGTCCATGAGCCGGTGAGGAATTTTTTTCTCAGAGGCGAGTTCGTCCAGCTGGGCGATCAGCCTTTTATCAAGCTGCAAAGGTTCGGATGAAGAAACGCTTCGCATACTGCATTCTATCCCCCGAACCCGGCAGATATCTTCAACCTTCCTCTGGATCTGTCCCATGCACTCCGAAATCATCCCGCTGTCCCGGTTTCTTACTTCCAGGGAAAATACCACTCTTTCGGGAATTACGTTCGAACAGTCCGGTTCTACCCGGATCTTTCCTACGGTGGCAACTGTTCCTTTGTTCTCCGCGCTGATTCTCTCTGCCGCCAGGACACATTCCGCGGCTCCGCAGAGCGCGTCCTTCCGCCCTGACATCGGAGTCGCGCCGGCGTGATTTCCCACACCGGTAATTTCCACTTCCATCACCTGCATCCCGAAGATCGTATCCACGATCCCCAACGGGAGACCTTCTTGTTCCAGTACCGGTCCCTGTTCAATATGCAGTTCCAGCATCGCTTCGATTTCCGAAAAGTCCCAGCGGATCGCGGCAATTTTATCCGGCGGCGGGCATCCCAGGATTTCCCGCAGTGTTACGCCGCTCTCATTTGTAAGGTGATCCAGATTCTCTTCCCCATACACTCCGGTAATAAATTTACTTCCCGTCATGGTCGAGCCAAAGTTTGAGCCCTCTTCCTCCGCGAAAATAACCAGCTCGAGATTCTTTTCCAGTTCCGCGTCCTTCAGACTCCGAAGCACTTCCAGCCCTCCGGCAATGCCGTAAACCCCGTCTAGCCAGCCGCCGTTTCGCACGGTATCCACATGCGACCCGATCACGACACGTTTTCGACCTTTCCGGTTTTGCGGCATTTTAATCCGCACATTGTGAAGAGCGTCCTCTTCAACCGCGCAGCCTAACTCTTTTACGCGGGAAAATAAATACGCTCTCGCTTTCTGATCCATCTCCCCATAAGAAAATCGCGTAACACCCTCTCCCGGAGTATCTGTAAACTCCCGCAGATGATACAGATCCTCCAGCATTCTGCGTCCGTCAGCCTTCATAGGACGCACCGAACGGCTTTCCCGGAACAAATCTGCCTTGTCCCTTTTCCCCTACAAATATACCGTTTTCTACAATTTTTCTGCCTCGCAGCAGTACCGTCTCTGCACGGCCTTTCTGCTCAAATCCTTCAAACGGACAGTAATCCACACCCTCCAAATTATTTTTAGCACTCATAACGCCTGTATATTCCGGATCAAATACGACAAGATCCGCGTCATATCCCACTTCAATGTGGCCTTTTGTCGTCAGACCGTTGATTTTTGCCGGAGTTGTGGAAAACAGGTCTACCAGTCTTGTTCTCGAAAGTTTTCCCGCGCAGACGCCGTATGTCCACAGAAGGTTCAGACGGTTCTGCAGGCTTGGCGCTCCATTGGGGATATCCGCGAAGGACTTGCCATCTCCAGCTCCCATATGCTTTTGGGTCTGATAATCAAATCCGCAATGATCCGAACTTACCGCATTCAGCCACTTTCTGTCGATTGCCGTCCACAGAGCTTCCCGATGTTCTTTTGTGCGCAGAGCCGGTGAGCACACATATTTCGCACCCTCAAATCCCGGTTTTGCCAGTTCCTCGGTATCCAGCACCAGATAGTGAGCGCAGGTTTCACCGAAGACAGCCTGTCCTCTGCTGTAAGCCTGTTTGATTTCTTCAAGAGCCTCTTTGCAGGTTACATGCACTACATACAGCGGGGCACCCGCCAGCTCCGCCAGGTAGATGGCTCTTCTGGTCGCCTCCGCTTCTACAATCGGCGGTCGGGAAACGGCATGGTAATAAGGCTGTGTCTTGCCTTCCGCAATCAACTGTTTTGTCAGAACATCGATCATATCCGCGTTTTCCGCATGCACCATAATCGTAACACCCGCTTCTTTGCCTTTTTTCAGAGCTTTTAAAATGGCGTCATCATCGGCGTGGAAGAACATACCCTTGTAAGCCATAAACAATTTCATGGTTGGATATCCGGCCTCCGCAAGCTTTGGAATTTCTTCGATTACCTCATCTCTCGGATCAGTCATCACGCTGTGGAACCCGTAATCTACCATGGCGATTCCCTCCGCGTCCGACGCTTTATAATCTTCCAGAGTCTCGATAAGACCTCTCCCCTTTTCCTGGTTGACAAACTCAATCACTGTCGTCGTGCCGCCCAGCGCCGCCGCGTTGGAAGTTTCGAAGCCCCGTACTTTGCTGCCGTTATAGGTGAAGGAAAAATGAACGTGCTGATCTACGCCTCCGGGCAGCACATACTTTCCTGCCGCGTCGATGACTTCATCTTCCGGTCTGCATCCCAGCTTTCCGCCGATGGCGATGATTTTCTCGCCGGCTACATAAACATCGCCACGAAATTCATTTTCTGCAGTAACAATCGTTCCATTCTTGATTAATACACCCATCGTCGTCTCCTCCTTATTCTGTTATCCATATTTTAACACGTTCTCTAGGTGTAAGACAGTATTAATTCAGAAATTTTAAAAAATAGCGCCTGCAAAAAAGAAAGCGGTACCGTCATCTGACCATACCGCTTTGCGGAAAACTCTTAATCTTCCACTTCTTCGATTGTCACTGTTTTCATAATCTGCGGTTCCACCGGCTTGTCATTGAATCCGGTGGTCACGCCTACGATTTTATCCGCAGCTTCCATACCTTCCGTAATCTTCCCGAAAGCCGCGTATTCTCCGTCCAGATGCGGAGCAGCCGCGACCATAATAAAGAATTGAGAGCCCGCGGAATTGGGATCCATCGCTCTCGCCATAGAAAGCACGCCTCTGGTATGCTTCAGGTTGTTGTTGAATCCATTGGACAAAAACTCTCCTTTAATCGTATATCCCGGGCCTCCCATGCCGGTTCCGTCGGGGCATCCGCCCTGGATCATAAATCCGGGGATTACTCTGTGAAAGGTAAGTCCGTTATAAAACCCTTCTTCCACCAGCTTTACAAAGTTTTCAACCGTTTCTGGAGCCACCTCCGGATACAGTTCCCCTTTCATCACATCGCCGTTTTCCATTTCAATTTTTACAAGTTTCATAGTTCCTTCTCCTCTGCTTATGTTCTGATTTTAAACGCATTATATCCATAGTAGTCCTCTTCCAGAAATCTCCACAGTTCATCCTTGAGATATTCCGGGTAAAGGACTTCCAAATGGCACAATTCCTCTTTGGACATAAACCGGACTTCCCGCAGAACCTGATCGTCCTTTGAAAATTCCGGATCCATTCCCAATTCCAGCTTTCCGCCTTCCATTTCCGCCAGAAAGAAATTCACAAATCTCTGGCCTCTCTCTTCTGAAACTTCTTCTACATGCCAGATCAGCTTTCCGATCTTTACATCAAGACCCGTTTCCTCCCGAACTTCCCTTACGCCGGCCTGGCTGGAGGTTTCCCCGGCTTCAATTCCTCCGCCCGGAACCATCCAGATATCTCTGCCTTCATGATGCTGCCGCACCATCAGAACCCGGTTCCGTTCGTCCAATATAATAACTCGTACGCCTCCTACCCACATAAGAACGCTCCTACTACAGCCATCAAAATCGTAATTTTAATGGGACTGATTTTAAACTTCCCCGCTAACACGAGGGTCACTGCAAAAATAACACACGGTATCACATTGATATATCCTGTCGGGTCCGTCAGCAGCTTCATAGAAAAAAGCTGTCCGTCTACCAGTACGGTTTCCGCTACAAAGATCGCGGCCGCTCCGATCAGACCGACTGTAACCGGGCGAATCCCCAGAAAAGCTCCTTCCAGCCCCTTGCTTTCTTTGAACTTTTCCATGAATTTCATTACAATCAGGATCAGAACGAAAGAAGGCAGGCAGACGCCCAGCGTCGCTACTCCCGCTCCCAGTACGCCTGAGTAATTGAACCCTACATAAGTTGCTGCGTTGACAGCAATGGGTCCCGGTGTCACCTGGGACAGCGCCACCAGATCGGAAAACTCCTCAGCGGACATAAACCCGAAATCCTGCACGCTCTGAAAAATCAGAGGCAACATGGCGAGGCCACCGCCGAAGCTGAATACTCCAATCCGGAAAAACATACTGAACAAGTAAAGGTACATCATTTTCGCGCACCTCGTTTCTCACGAATCAACAGCAGTATAATTCCCGCCGCGGCGCCTGCCAGGATCGCCCAGAGAGCCGTTACCTCAAAAACAGCAATCGCGAAAAAGGCCAGTATCGCCAACACCCACTGAAAGGGGCCTTTGAGGATCTGTTTCCCCAGTTTGCAGGCAGATACAATCACCAGACCGCAGACCGCCGCTTTGATGCCGGTAAAGGCGCCGTTGATATAGGAATTATGCCCTATTGTACCCAACAGAGTCACCACAGCGATAATAATCAGAAACGACGGCATCACAACTCCGATGGTCGCGGCCAGAGAGCCTGTGAGTCCATGCTGCCGTTTCCCGATATAGGTCGCGCTGTTAATGGCGATTACACCCGGCATCGCCTGGCTGACCGCCAGGCAGTCGATCATATCTTCTTCTTCCATCCATTTCTTATCTTCAACCGCCACCTTCTGAATCAGCGGCAGCATGGCCATTCCGCCGCCAATGGTAAACAGTCCGATTTTAAAAAATTCCCAAAAGAGACTTACATGCTCTTTTGCCGCCTTTTTCCTGCTCCCCTCCATTACTTTCCTCTTCTATCTGTCTGTTTTTTATTTTTCGCTGTTGATCAGACGGATTGCCCGCTCGATTCCTTCATCCACGGACAGTTCCTCTTTTTCCGCGTCTCTTCTCAGCTTGTATTCGATTTTGCCTTCCGGCGCTCCTCTTCCCACTGTAAGCCGAACCGGAATTCCCAGGAGATCCGCGTCCTTGAATTTCACGCCAGGCCGCTCTTTCCGATCATCCAGCAGCACTTCAACACCCGCGTCCATCAGTTCTTTATAGATGCGCTCAGCCGTCTGCGCCTGCACTTCGTCCTCCGGCTTCATCACTGTAATGATCGCGTGATACGGCGCCACGGAAACCGGCCAGATGATACCGTTTTCATCGTGGTGCTGTTCCACTATCGCCGCCAGGGTTCTCGTTACACCGATCCCATAGCAGCCCATTACAATCAGCTGATCTTTCTGGTTCTCATCCTTGTAGATCGCTCCCATGGATTCGCTGTATTTGGTTCCCAGTTTGAAGACCTGTCCGACTTCAATCCCCCGGGCATGTTTGACCGGAGCTCCGCAGACCGGACATGGATCGCCTTCTTTCAAGGTCTTAATATCCGTTACAATATCCGCTTTATAATCTCTGCCGTAATTAACGTTTTTCATATGGTAATCGACCTTGCACGCTCCCGCGCACAGATTTTTCAACCCCGGCAGCTCACTGTCAGCCACGATGGTGCAGTCATGCAAACCTACCGGTCCGGTAAAGCCGCCTACACAGCCGGTAGCGGCTCCCATCTTTTCTTCATCCGCGAATTCGATGGAATGTTCCGGAATTCCGAGAGCATTGACAAGCTTTGTCATATTCAACTCCCGATCTCCTCTGATAAATGCCGCCACATATCCGTTTTCTTTTCCTTCTTCGTCATAGGTAACAAAGAGCAGCGCTTTCACCGTTTTTGTCTGCGGGATTCCAAGAAAGTCCGCTACCTCTTCGATGGTCTTCGTGCCCGGAGTATGTACTTCTTCTGTCGGAAGTTCTGATTCCTCCGTCGCCGGAGCGTCCACGCAAGCCGCCCGTTCCACCGTCGCCGCCATATCACACGCTTCGCAATAGGCAATCTCGCTTTCCCCGACTTCCGAAAGGGCGGTGAACTCATGGGAGTTGCTGCCTCCGATGGCTCCCGTATCCGCTTCCACCGGGCGGAAGGTCAGTCCGCAGCGTGTAAAAATTCTCTCGTATGTATCATACATTTCCTGATAACTTTTATCCAGCCCTTCCTGATCCCGATCAAAGGAGTATGCATCCTTCATAATGAACTCCCTGCTCCGCATCAGTCCGAAACGCGGACGCGCCTCGTCTCTGTACTTGGTCTGGATCTGATACAAGTTTACAGGAAGCTGCCGATAGGAAGAAACATCACTGCGGATAATATCCGTAAAAATTTCTTCATGGGTCGGTCCCAGACAAAAGTCCCTTCCATTCCGATCTTTCAGTCTCCACAGTTCCGGTCCATAGGCAAACCAACGTCCGGACTCCTGCCACAGTTCCGCGGGCTGTACCGCGGACATGTGAATTTCCTGTCCTCCCGCCCGATCCATTTCTTCTCTTATGATCTCTTCGATCTTTCTGACAGAACGCCACCCGAGAGGCATAAAACCATATACCCCGGATACCAGTTTTCTTATCATTCCTGTGCGAAGCAGAAGAATATGGCTTGGAATCTCCGCTTCGTTCGGCACCTCTCTCAAGGTTCTTAAATGCATTTTGGATAGTCTCATCTTCTCACTTTTGTCTCCTTTTTCTTTATCGATAGAGCAGGCATACCGCCTGCGCCGCTATTCCCTCTTCTCTCCCGACAAACCCCAGCCGTTCGGTGGTCGTGCCCTTGATATTGATCCGGCACGCCTCCAGCTCCAGCGCTTTCGACAGATTATCCGTCATATCGCCTATAAGCGATTTTATTTTCGGCCGCTGAGCCATCAGCGTAATATCCACATTTTCAACCCGCCAGCCATCTTCCTCCAGCAGTCCTTTTACTCTGCGCAGCAGTTCCATGCTGGAAATTCCGCGATACTGCGGATCCGTGTCCGGGAAGTGCCTCCCGATATCGCCCAATGCCGCCGCGCCCAGAAGGGCATCCATCAGCGCATGAACCAGAACATCCGCGTCGGAATGTCCAAGGAGACCCTTTTCAAAGGGGATTTCCACTCCCCCCAGAACAAGCGGCAGTCCCTCTTTCAGCTGATGTACATCAAATCCGGTTCCCACTCTGCTTTCCATTGGCATGTCCTCTTTCGTCGTGATTTTAATATTATCATATTCTCCGCGCACCAAGGCCACATGCTGCCCGATCCGCTCAACCAGACCGGCATCATCTGTCCCGTAATATCCATCGCCAAATGCCTGTTCGTATGCCTTCCGCAGAATCGGCTTCCGGAATCCCTGGGGAGTCTGCACCGCGTACAGCTCACTGCGCCGCAGATTTCTGCTTTTTCCGTTTTGTTCCTGCCTGATACTGTCCTTTACCGGCACGCACGCAACTGCCGCGCCTGATTCTGCCGCCGCTTCTATCACCGCGTCGATCGTTTCCTGCCGGACAAAGGGCCTGGCTCCATCATGCACCAGAATCAGTTCTGCCTCAGGGCAGAGACTTTCCGCTTCCAGAATAGCTCGGTACACCGAATCCTGCCGTTCAGCGCCGCCTTCCATAACGGCGCGCACTTTTTTCAGTCCATACGCGTCTGCCATTTTACGGCAGGCCGCCAAGTACTCTTTGTTTGTGACCACCAGAATCTGATCAATGTTCTTATTGTCACAAAAAGCCCGGATGCTTTTCAGCAGGATGGGCTCTCCTCCGATTTTCAGATATTGTTTTGGTACGCTGCTGCCCATCCTTTTTCCGGTTCCGGCAGCAGCAATAATTACGACTGTTTTTCTCTTAAGTTCCATATTTTCTATTTTGTATAAGGCTTTGCGAAAATCATCCGACCCGCGGCGGTCTGCAGCACGCTGGTAACCAAAACCTTGATGTTTTTTCCGATATATCGCCTTCCGTCTTCCACTACAATCATGGTTCCATCATCCAGATAGGCGACTGCCTGATTATGTTCCTTCCCCTCTTTAACCAGGAACAGAGTCATTTCTTCTCCCGGAAGCACAACCGGCTTCAGCGTATTGGCAAGTTCATTGATGTTCAGAACTTCCACACCTTTGATACCTGCCACCTTATTCAGATTAAAATCGTTCGTCACGACTTTTCCGTTCATGATCTGTGCCAGTTTTAGGAGTTTTACATCCACTTCCGGGATTTCATCCAGCGCTTTTTCCGCCTCGGTATTGTAAATTTCAATTCCATATTCACTTTGAATCTTGTTCAGGATATCCAGTCCCCGTCTTCCCCGGTTTCGTTTCAGAGAGTCCGAAGAATCCGCGATATGCCGCAGCTCCACCAGGACGAATTCCGGAATTACAATCGAACCTTCGATAAAACCGGTCTTCATAATGTCGGCAATTCTCCCGTCGATAATGACACTGGTATCAAAAATTTTCGGAGAAGCATCCTGCTTGCCCTTATTTTTACCGCCGGAAGCTGAACCTCTTTTTGAGTTTAGCCACGCCGATCGGATGTCCGGACCCTTTTTCGTGGCAATTACGACCCCCAGGAATCCCAATACCAAATAGGTCACAACATTGAGAATAAACGCGAGGATGTTTGGAATCCCCATATAAATCCTGCTGATCAGGTACGCCACAATCAGACCCGCAATCAAGCCGACAGTTCCCATAACAATATCGTTGGTCGACAGCTTCTGCAGATCCGTCTCAATGTTGTCCGCGACTTTGCTTCCCTGTTTTCCAAGTGTAGGCGTCAGCCTGAAAAAGATTAATCCAAAAATAATGACACAAAGAGCCGCTATAAAAATTTCCTGCGTGCTTGACAGATTCAGCCGCTGCTCGTAGCCGGAAACAGACAGCAAAAATCTCGCCAATAAAAATACACCATAGCCGACTATGGCGCCTACAATGGTCAGAACAACCCTCATTAGCTTTCTCAGCATTTCTTCTCACCTCCCTTCCCCTGAAATCGTGGTATACGGCCTGCCAGCCTTATTAACGGAGCTAAAAATTAAACAGCTTCGTCAATAAGAATGTCGGCACTGGCTGCGTCCATATCCCCTGCCAGGACAATCTCACTCAGCAGTATCTGCCTTGCGTTCGTCAGCATTTTTTTCTCGCCGGCAGACAGTTTTTTATGTCTTTCGGTGCGAGTCAGATTCCGGACGACCTCGGCCACTTCCACCAAATCTCCGGTCTTAAGTTTTTCCATGTTTTCCCGGTACCTTCGATTCCAGTTGTCCGGCATCTTGGAAGACGCCGCGTGCAGCACGGCCAGAATATGTTCAATTTCCTCCGCAGGGATAATATTCCGCACACCGATGGCATCACTGGTATCTACCGGAATCATAATCTTCATATCGCCGCAAGGCACTTTTAGGACATAGTACTTTCTCAGCTCGCCGAGAATCTCTTTTTCTTCGATCTTCTCTACGATGCCTGCGCCATGCATTGGATACACGATTTTATCTCCTATGGCATACATACTATTTACCTCCAGTCTATACCTAATATAAGTATAATTCACTCCTTATAACCGTGTCAAGTAAATAAATTGTTAATTTTATCATACTGATTTTTGACTGTCAACTAAAAAATTAATCAAAAATTCAGGAGTTCTTAAGATAATTGTGATATAATAACAGAAAATTATCATATATCAAACACAGAATCTTTGTATTCTAATAAAAACGTGACAATTTGGAGGGGGATTTTATGCCAAAAATATTAGTGGTTGATGATGAACAGAAGATACGCGAAGTAATCCGTGAATATTCAGAGTTCAATGGTTTCGAGGTAACCGAGGCAGCAGACGGGATGACAGCCGTAGGGCTCTGCAAGCTCAACGACTACGATCTCATTATCATGGATATCATGATGCCGAAACTGGACGGATTCAGCGCGTGCAAAGAGATCAAAAAAATTAAGGACATTCCTATCATCATGCTTTCCGCGCGCAGCGAAGAGTATGATAAACTTTTTGGATTTGAACTGGGAATTGATGATTATGTTGTAAAACCTTTCAGCCCGAAAGAACTGATGGCTCGTGTCAACGCGGTACTTGCCAGAAGACAGGGCGGCGCGCAGAATCAGCCGCAGGTGCTGGAATTCGGTGGTCTGAGCATTAATATCGCCGCAAGGAGCGTCACCGTAGATGGAGAAAAAGTGGAGCTCACCCCGAAAGAGTATGACCTGCTCTTTTATTTGGTGGAGAATCGCAATATCGCCTTATCGCGGGACAAGCTGCTCTCTGATATCTGGGGATACGACTTTTTCGGAGATGATCGGACGATTGACACACACATCAAAAATCTCAGAAACAGCCTTGGGAAATATCGGGATTATATCGTAACACTGAGAGGAATAGGGTATAAATTTGAAGCTTAATTTCAATACACACAGTATCAAATTTAAAGTATGCCTGTACTTTATCATATTTGCGGTTCTCCTGCTGGTGATTCTATGGAGTCTTCAGGTGTTCTTTCTAAACACATTTTATCAGACGATGAAAAAGTCAAAAACTGAGAAGGTCGCAAAGAGCATCGAGCTCGCTTATGAAAGGAACGATCTGTCCGAATTTTCCGATCAGGTCGCTCAGATCGCGGAGTCCAGTGACATGTATATCTATATCTCTTATGTGGAGGGGCTTCCTTTCATGCTGTATGGTCTGGACAATTCGATGCATGATTATACAGAAGAGATTGTCCGCGTAAAGCAGGAGATGGAAGAAAAAAATCTGAAATCAGTTTCTCTTGTAATTGATGATCAAAATCGACCTCGCAGAATTTTGGCATGTGGCAATATTTTACGCTCAGAGGATAAACCGGAGCTGATTTCCTATATTTTTTCCCCGCTCTGGCCAGTTAATTCAACATTGGAGATACTTACAACCCAGCTTGTTTACGTAACCTTTATTTCACTGGCTCTGGCGCTGTTTCTCGCCATCTACCTCTCCACGAGAATTACCACTCCGATCCGTAACATTACCAAGTCAGCGGGAAAACTGGCGCAGGGAGAATACGGAATTGTATTCAAAGGAGGACATTATTCGGAGCTGAACAATCTGGCGGACACACTGACCAAAGCGTCCCTTGAGCTGGAAAAATCGACAATGCTGCAAAAAGATCTGATTGCCAATGTGTCTCACGATCTCCGCACGCCTTTGACCATGGTAAAATCCTACGCGGAAATGATCCGTGATCTGTCCGGCGATAATCCGGAAAAAAGAAACGCGCATCTGCAGGTAATTATTGATGAGGCGGATCGTCTGAACCTGCTGGTAAGCGATATGCTGACTCTTTCCCGGATGCAGTCCGGCGCCATTGTCATTGAGAAAAAAATATTCGATATCAAGGATGCCGCAGAGGGAATCGTACTTTCTTTCAAGCTTCTGAAGGAAAAAGACGGCTATCAGATCAATCTGGACTGTCCTTCCTCCATCATGGTGGAAGCCGATCCTGAGAGAATGAAGCAGGTATTTTCCAATCTGATTAACAACGCCCTGAAATTCTGCGGCGAGGACAAGGTTGTAAATGTTATAATAAAGAAAAAGGGTCGCCATGTCCTTTTCCAGGTTCAGGATCACGGGGTGGGAATCCCTGAGGACGAGCTTCCTCACATCTGGGAGCGATATTACAAAGCCAGTTCCAATATGGTCCGTTCCACGACCGGTTCCGGACTGGGACTGTCAATCGTTAAGGAAATCCTGTCTCTGCACAACGCCAACTACGGAGTGGACAGCACTTTGGGAGAAGGAACCACGTTCTGGTTTGAACTCGAAATCGCTGTCAAATAAAAGTTGTAAAAAAGAAGGCTCTGCCGCATGTTTCTTCATGCCGCGGAAGCCTTCTTTCTTGTTTCTACCCTTTTACACGAATCCGGATTTCTTTTCCCTCTTCATATCCGTCCAGTGCCTTCACCGCTCCCACTACAACATTTTTCAGGGTGTTTTTAACAAAGGGAACCATAGGAATTTCAACTCCATCGATCGTAAGCACCACATCCGCTTCTTCTTTTTCTTTTTGTGTAACCTTTTCTACTAAATCCGCCAATGTTTCTACCTCCTCAAGACAATTTACAACCGGAAGTCCTTGATATTCCTTTCGTTCTTCCGCAATGAGCCCGGAGACCGCAAAGACACGCTCTGACATTTTCTTCTCCAGATCCTCCTCTGTTTTTCCCGTAAGAATAACCGGGCAGTCTGCCCCGCTGTCTCCTTCGAAAATTACAAAATCTTCTTTATAATACTTTAATACCGCATCGATCTCCATCCTCCTGGAAAGCAGGAGATCGGTTTCATGCTCTCCCAGCGCCGTCACCCGGACAGCTCCCGCCTGCGCGTGTTTATAGGTATCTGTGCCCGGATGATCCATAGCGAATCCTTCATAATGGATATCCTTTACGGTGCCTACACTGTAACCGCGCTTTCTGAGTTCCGCAACAAGCCGGGTCACTGTGGTGGTCTTTCCGGTCTTGGAAAATCCCTTCACCATAACTGCTCTCACTTCTCTATCACCTCTTTTCCTTTTTAAAGCAACAGTTCTCCTTCAATAAATCTGCGCGTCACGGGATTTTGGGGCACCCGCAGCATCTGCCCAGCCTCTCCCTCTTCTACAAGAATCCCGTCCTTTAAAAACAGGCAGCGATCACAAACTCTGCGAGCCTGTGCCAGATTATGAGTGATCATTACAATCGTTGTGCTGAAAACCTCATTAATTTTGATTAACATCTGTTCAATTTCCGCAGTCGTTACCGGATCGATGTTAGCTGTAGGTTCATCCAGAAGCAGGAGATCCGGATAAAAAGACAACGCCCGCGCCAGCGCTACCTTCTGCGTCTCTCCGCCTGACAGCTTCCAAGCCTTTTTCTTCCGTAAGTCCATCAGATTCAGTTCTTCGCAGAGCTGCAGAACTCGCGCCTCAATCTGAGTCCGGCTCCATCCACGCAGCTTCAGAGGATAAGCAATGTTATTTTCCACTGTAGAGGACAGCAGATAGGGTTTTTGAAAGACCTGCGTCATATCCCTCCATGGAATTTCTTCCTTTCCGTCATAAAAAATCCTGCCTGCGGAAGGTTCTTCCAGACCCGCAATGAGATTCAGCAAGGTGCTTTTTCCCGCGCCGTTGGGACCGATGATTGCCGTCCGTTTACAGCCCTGAATTTCTGCCTGTTCTAAATCCAGCACGGTTTTTCCGTCATAAGTTTTTTTCAGTTGTCTTACCTTCAGCTTCATCCTGCCCTCCTATCGACTTTCTCTTTCCTGAAAATGATATAGCAGCGCATTCACAAAAAAGGAAATTGCCAGCAAAATGATTCCAATGGCAATGGCTCTCTCGTAATTCCCCATTCCCTTAAGCTCTGTGATATAGGTTGTCATCACTCGGGTCCTGCCTTTAATATTGCCTCCTACGATCATGACCGCCCCAACTTCGGAAATCGCTCTTCCAAAACCGCTTACCACTGATGTGGTCAAACCAGTCCGCATTTCATAGATTAAAAGCTTCATGCGGGACGCTTTCCTGGCTCCCAACGTAGTTGCCAGTTTGTATATCACCGGCGCCTTTTCTTTTACCAGATTATAGGTCAGGCCGGTCACAATGGGCGTCACCAGGCAAATCTGCGCGATGATCATGGCCGTTACCGTATAGTTAAGCTGAAAGCTGCCCAGCGGTCCTCTCCGCATAAGGATCAAAAATACCGTAAGACCCGCGATGACGGGAGGCAGGCTCATCAGAGTATAAATCACGCGGATCAGAATTCCCTTTCCCCGAAAGGAATGGGTCCCCAAAAAGACGCCGGCAGGAATTCCGATACAGCTGGAAATCACTACGGAAAAAAAGGAAACATAAAGGGACAACCCCACAATTTCAAAGATCTCCGCATCACCGCTAAAAATCAGGCGAAGGGCCTCCATTACTCCATGTCCAATTGCATCCATACTCTTGTCCTTTCCAAAATCAGCCCTATTATATCAAAAAAGAGCGGAAATGTCTCCCGCTCTTTTATCTTACTTAACTTATTTCGCGTTTGGAATAAACAGAGCTTCGCCATATTCTTCCTGTCCGTATTCCCCAATCAGCTTCTGAGTTTCATCGGAAACAATCCATTCCTGGAACGCTTTCGCTCCGTCCGCGTTGATGTTTTCGTTTTTCTCCGGATTTACGCAGATTACGCCATACTGGTTGTTGAGCACGCCGCTCGGATCTTTCTCGCTGACAATTTTCAGTTCCGTTTCGCCGCCTACATTCAGCCAGGTTGCCCGGTCAGACAGGGTATAACCTTTCATTTCGTCGGTCATGGTGATTACATCACCCATGCCGGCAGCTGCTTCCACATACCAGTCTCCCTTGGGAGCGATCCCTGCTTCTTCCCAGATTTCCAGTTCTTTTTTATGCGTTCCGGAGTCGTCCGCTCTGGATACGAAAGTCTGCTGTTCCTGTTCGATGGTCGTAAAGGCTTTCAGCGCGTCTTCTTTCGCATTTTCTTCAATTCCTGCCGGATCCGCCTCTGGTCCTACAACGACAAAATCGTTGTACATTACATCCAGACGTCCGTCCGCATCCGCGTGTCCGCCGTCAACGAACTCTTTTTCCGCTGCTGGAGAATGTACGAGCAGCACATCTGCCTCACCCTGTTCGCCCAGTTCCATAGCTTCTCCGGAACCAACCGAAATCACCTCTACGGTGTAGCCGGTTTTTTCTTCAAAATCCGGAAGGATCGCGTCCAACAGTCCGCTGTCTTTCGTACTGGTAGTTGTTGCCAGACGCAGGTTTGGATTTTCCGGAGCGCTTGCAGTATCTCCGCTCTCATCACTTCCGCCGCAGCCTGTCAGAGCGAACGCTGAGGAAATTCCCAGCATCATCACCATAGCCGCCGCAATTACACGTTTTTTCATTTCTTTCTCCTCCTAAAACAATTGTAATAATAATTTATCCAAAAAAACAGAAAAAAACCTTCCGGTTTGTCCACGAAAGGTTTTCCTGCTTCTTTGCCCTGATGCAACCATTCCTTTCCAAACACGGGAGGCACGGAGGTTTCCCTCCGCACCCATCGGTCAGCCGCCATCCCTTCCGGATTAGGCGGACAGACTCGGAATTTTTTTAATTATCCTTTTCTTCTTTTTTATAGTTCAATCAAATCATATTCCTGCTCCAACAGATCGATGGTCAGAAGCTTGTTTCTCAGGGTCTGCGGTCTTCCTAAAAGCACTTTGACTGTCTCCGCCACTTCCAACGCACCCACAATGGCAGGCGTAAACACCGGGTTTCCGGTCTCTGTTTCAATTCCTCGTTCCGCGCCTTCCGGATACAGACGATCAAACCCTGTATCTCCCGGAAAGATCACCGTGACCTGCCCCTGCCATCCTGCAATCGCTCCATGTATCAGCGGAATTCCCCGTTTTGCGCAGATCCGCGCGAGCAATCGCCGTGCCGGTATATTATCCAGCGCGTCAATCACAGCATCATAACGATCCGTTATAATGTCCTCGACATTCTCTTCGGTCAGATAACAGCACAAAGGATGGAGTTCCGTTTCGGAGTTTACCGCTCGAATCCGCTCCTGCGCCGCCAGCGCCTTGTGGTATCCCAGATTCCGTTCTGTGCTGAACAGCTGGCGGTTCAGATTTCCGGGCTGAAAAACATCACCGTCAACAGCGGTGATATAACCGATACCGATTCTCGCGAACCCTTCAATAATATAACCGCCTAAACCACCACAGCCTGCAACGCAAACGCTGCAGGCCTGTAGTTTTTCATTCTCTTCTTCTGTAATTGTTCCGATATTTCGCTCATATCTTTCAGCAACCATTAGTCTATGATCCTTCTTACTGTGATAATGCTCTTATACGTCGCACTGCTCACTTTAATGCCGGAACTTGGCGTACTGGCATGAACAATCTGTCCATTGCCGATATAAATTCCGACATGCCCCGAGTAGCAGATGATATCTCCCGGCTGTGCCTCACTGTAAGAAACTCCCCGTCCACAGGAACGCTGAGCGGAAGACGAATGAGGAAGGGAATATCCGAAGCGCGCATATACGCTCATCGTAAATCCGGAGCAATCTGTTCCGTTTGTCAGGCTGGAGCCTCCATAAACATACGGATTTCCAACAAACTGAAGCGCATAATCGACAACCGCCTGTCCCGATGCGCTGCCTGCCTCTGCACTTTCATTACTGTCCGAAGAACTGCTGTCTGAACCAGCTGTCGGCTGACTGCTGTCAGTACCGGCAGAAGATGACGCGTCGGAAGCGGAAGACGAGGAATCATCCTGGGCGGTCTCTTCGGAGCTGCCGGTTTCCACGACTTTTGTCACCGGTTTTTTCTCCACCTTTGAAGATATCACCTCTTTTGATACAATCTTGCCGTTTTCCTTGACTACTTCGCTGACAACGGTTTTCTTGCCTTTCTTTCCCTTTTTGACGACCTCTTCTTCCCCGCTCTGGAGGTCATCGTTCACCTTATACTCGGTCTTGTAATTAATGGCTTTTGTCTTGCTTACCTTTTCTGTCGTCGTTACGGTTACAAGAGGGTCTTCCGTCTCATTGGCAGCTACCACTTCTTCTACCGCCTCTTCCGTATCCGTAAGAACCGGTTTCTCATCACCGCGTTCCAGATTCTTCGAAGTTACGGTGATCTCCGGAGATACAGTCGTCTCCGCTTCATTTGTGTCTTCCGTGGTATAGTTGGCTTTGACCTGTTCAATGATCTTCTCGCCCTCTTCTTTCGTCGCAACGACAAATTCTTCTTTGTCGCCGATCTTTACCGACCAGGGCTGTTCGACCTTTGTACCGTCTTCCGTCACCGCGTATGGCTCCGTAAACTGTAAAAATGAACAGATCCCAAGAATCATAACGATAAACGCAAGTCCGATAACCGCTACTTTCAATCGGTGTTCAAAGAACTTTAATTTTTTTAATTTTTCCATACTACTACAATTCCGTACTCGTACTTCAACAACAACGAACTAACTGTCAGCCCCCCGAAACTCTCGACCAGGCTTTCAGCTCATCACCCGGCGACAGACGATCGTCAATCATAACACGCATACCATTAACCGCAACAAACCCGAAATTCGGAAGTTCTTTGTAGTTAATGCCTGCTGCCCGAAGAGCCTCGTCGCAGGTACAATTATCCGGCACTTCTATTTTCCGCTCTTTGTCTCCGTCAAAGAGTTTTTTCAGAGAGCCGCGCAGTGTGATTGTGATTTCCATAATCCCTCCTTGTAAAAAAGAGTGCAGGATGAACTCCAAACACTCTTTTATTATAACGCATTTTTCTCTCAGCAAAAAGCGTTTTTTGAACTTTTTTGCTGTTTCACAAACTCTTCACCTTGAGTTTTTTCTACAGAAGAGACGCGATCAAATCTTCCGGCATTTTACCGTTTTCGTCCCATCCCATTACTTTATAATACTGGCTCAGCATATCATCGAAGGCCTCCTGCGGAATCACTTGACCCTTAGCCGGTCCATTCTGCAGAGCTTCTGTCACAATACGCTTTGGTACTGTATCGTGTCTTCTGTCAAATCCTTCTCTCTGGTTAAAGGCGCGTCCGATATTGATTACCCTGCGTCCCACCGTCGACATATCTTCCGTGGTCCATTCTACGCCTGTTACCATGGTCAGCAGTTCCGCCATGATATCGTAGTCGAGAGTTCCCCAGAAGTCGCAGATGCACAGGGAGAACTTAATCGCATTATATTCTGCCAGATCATATACAAGCTGACCTTTATTTTCTGCCGTATATGGAGGAGCCGCCGCCTCGAACACTTCCATGTTCGGCGGATAAGCACGCATATGACACGCGCCTCTGTCAGATACCGCATAGGCTACCGAAGTCGCCCAAGAGCCACGAGGTTCGTACTGCGGGAATTCCAGACCCTTTACCTGCATCGCGAATTCCGTTCCGCCATATTTTTCGGAAGCTCTCTTTGTTCCCAGAGCCAAGTCTTTACCCACGCCTTCATTTCTTGCCATAAGCTTCAGATATTCGATCATCTTGTCAGCTTCGCCGAACTTGATGCCAAAATCATGGATTCCTTTTTCTGTCATTTCCATTGCCCAGATAATCGTATCTCCGGCACTGATGGTATCCAGACCCATGTCGTCCGCTACTTCGTTAAATTTTACAATTTTTTCCGGATCGCGGATACCCGCATTTGGTCCCGCAACCGCGATGGACTCATACTCCGGACCTTCACAGATCGCGTCGCCGATCTTCAGGAAGTTTCCGCAGCCCAGCCCGCAGCTTCCGCAGCCGCGTTTTCCGACTCTGTACTGTTTCAGTACATCGCCATTATACTCGGTCCACTTTTCATCGGTTGTATCGGAGAAGTTTTTCCAAGGCAGAATCCCGCCGTCGTTACAAGCTTCCAGGAACGCGGTTGTACCATCATCAAAGATGTACTGGTTGTCGTCGTTTACTACGCTTTCACGGAGCAGTTCAATAATCCGGTTGGTGGTATTTTCAATATCGTTTACTTTCACACCGCCTGTTCCGCGGATTACGATGGCTTTCATATTCTTGGAACCCATTACCGCGCCGATGCCGCCTCTTCCTGCCTGTCTGTAATAGTCACAGTTGATGCAGGCCATTACACCCAGATTTTCCCCTGCAGGACCGATGGACATGATACTGAATTCCGGTCCGTATTTCTGCGCCAGAATTTTTTCCGCCTCATGAGAACCGAGACCCCACAGATCCTTCGCGTCCATAAAACGGATTTTTCCGTCATCGATCAGCACATATCCCGGCTCGCTGAGTTTTCCTTCGAAAATGGCCATATCATAACCCGCGAACTTCAGACGGATTCCAACATGGCCGCCGATGGAGCAGTCATTCATGGTTCCGGTCGCAGGAGATTTGGCCGCTACGGAAAGCTTTCCGGAACACGGAACCGGCGTTCCGGTCAGAGGGCCTGTCGTCAGAAACAGTTTGTTTTCCGGTCCCAGCGGATCGATTCCCGGCTTTAATTCCTCATACATATAACGGATCGCGAGCCCTTTTGAACCTACATACTTTTTCGCAAAATCCATCCGGAGCGGTTCAAAGGAAACTCCTTTTTTTGTCAAGTCAATTCTTACTACTTTATTCTGATATCCCAGCATTGTCTTTTCCATTTTTTCCCCTCCTTTACTCAAATGTCAGCGCGTTCTGTGGGCAGGTCTTAACGCAGGTCGGATCGCCCTTGCAGGTATCACAGATATACGCCTTTTCGTCTCTGATCTTTACAACATGTTTCGGGCATTTGTCCGCGCACGCACCGCAGCCGATGCATTTGTCCATATCTACTTCTATGTAGTCGCCCAGCTTGATGGCATCTACCGGACACGCTTTTACACACATGCCGCACAGAATACAGAAATGATCCATATACTTCAGATTTCCGTCCTCATAGCATGTTTCAATGGCAATTCTCGCTTTGGAAGGAATATACTCGCCTTCCTTCATGGCCGAACAGACCTGTGCGCACAGCTGACAGCCAATACACTTTTCTTTCTTGAATTTCAGTCGCTTCATTTGTCCCCTCTTCCTTTCAACATAGTAGCCATAAAAAAAGCAAAGTGAAGTTCAGACCGCCTCCCGCAGCCTGAGAACTCTCCTTTGCGCAATGGCAGGCAGTAAAATCGCTCTTACTACCCTGACGTCTCCGCCGGCACAGAGTGTCGCGCGGAGATCGGAGTTGTTTCATTGTCCTTTCTTGATTATAACGTAGCCCTTCCCCTCTTGTCAATTCTTTGTCAATTCCTTTTTTTGTATTATCTTGCTGTATTTTTTGAATCTTCCTTTCTTTTTCTTGACAATTTGGAAAAAGGAACGTAAAATATAATCAGAATTTTCAGTTTAATCTCCGATTTTTATTTGACAGCACTCCCAAACAATTCCATTGTTTCGGATGCGGCCGGTAAAAACGTCAGGGTATGGGAAGTAATTGTCATGCCTGCCATTGCGCAAAGGAGACTTCCGCTGATAGGCGGTCTGCTCCTTTGTTTTTTTGTGGCAGACCATCCTGTCAGCCACAACTTGCATTTTGGGTAAAGGAGGTGAATCGATTCTATCCGGGAATCGAAAAAAACATGGAAAAAACGATTGTACTGCAGCCCGAAAAATGTCTGGGATGCCGGACATGCGAACTTATCTGTTCGTTCAGCCGCGCGAAAGAGTTCAACCCGCAGAAGTCGGCAGTCAGTGTCATTTCTTATGATACGGCCATGCTTTGCGTACCTATCATGTGTACACAATGTGAAGATGCCGCTTGTGCCGCCATCTGTCCGGTCAAGGCTATCGCCAGAGATGAATGGGGCGCCATGAAAATTGATGAAAAGAAATGCATCGGCTGCAAAATGTGCATTTCTGCCTGTCCCTTGGGGAATATGGCGCTTGACAGCGGCAAGGTATTTAAGTGTACACTCTGCGGCGGAGATCCGCAATGCGCAAAGTACTGTCCTTCCGGGGCGATCGAGTACAAAAGCGCCTCTCCGTCCTCATTGGTCAAAAAGAAAGCGATTGCGGAAAAGTTTAAGGAAGCATTCGGAGAGGAGGCGTTTTAAATGTACGGATTCACAGGCACATTGCTGAGGATTGACTTAACCGCGGGTTCAATTCAGAAAGAAATTCTGGATCCTGTCCTCGCGAAAAAATATCTGGGCGGAAGAGGACTGGGTACAAAGATCTATACAGATGAAACCGCTTCCGGCATAGACCCTTTCGCACCGGAAAACAAACTGATTCTGATGACCGGACCGCTGACCGGAACATTCGCTCCCAGCGCCGGGAGACTGATGTGGATTACAAAAGCGCCGCTTACCGGAACGATTGGCTGCGCCAATTCCGGCGGCTATTTTGGACCGGAACTGAAATACGCAGGATATGACGGTATCATTTTTGAAGGAAAGGCGGAAACCCCTGTATATCTTTTTATTGAGGATGACCAGGTTGAATTGAGATCCGCGGAACATCTCTGGGGGAAAACCGTATTCGAAACCACCGATCTGCTCAAAGATGAAACCGGTGAGGAAAGCCGGATCTGCTGTATCGGACCTGCCGGAGAAAATCGGGTGCTTTATGCCGCAATTATGAACGATAAGCACCGGGCGGCGGGAAGAGGCGGCCTGGGCGCGGTAATGGGAGCGAAAAACCTCAAAGCCATCGCCATAAAAGGAACCGGCGGAATCCGGGTTTCTGATAACGACGGTTTTATTCGAGACTGCGCAGCCGCGCGCAAGATCCTCGCGGAAAACGCGGTCACAGGTGAGGGACTTGCTGCCTATGGAACGGAAATCCTTGTCAATATTATAAACGGATCCGGAGCCATGCCTCAATATAACTGGAGGGATGGCGCGGTTTTCCGGGACGCGGAAGACATTTCCGGAGAAGCTCTGACGGAAAAGTATCTAATTCGCAACAAAGGCTGCTTCGGATGCTCTATCGGATGCGGAAGAGTTACCCGGATCAAGGACGGACCTTTTGCCTCGGCCGGGGAAGGTCCTGAATATGAGGCAGCCTGGGCTCTGGGCGCTTCCTGCGGGATTCACGATCTCGCCGCGATCTGCAAAGTAAACTTCCTCTGCAATGAATACGGACTTGATCCCATCACACTCGGCTCCACCTTCGCCTGCGCCATGGAGCTGGCAGATTCGGGATATCTTGACAAAAAAGAAATGGGCGGAGATCTTCTTTTCGGAAACGCGCAAAGCATTGTCGACTTTACATATAAGACCGTCCGGCGGGAAGGATTCGGCGATCTCCTGGCCCAGGGTTCTTATCGGCTCGCGGAAAAATACGGCCATCCGGAACTCTCTATGTCCGTAAAGAAACAGGAAATGCCTGCCTATGACGGTCGGAGCATGCAGGGAATCGGCCTTGAATACGCTACCTCCAACCGGGGCGGCTGCCACGTCCGCGGATACATGACCTCGCCTGAGATTCTCGGAATTCCGGAAAAAATGGATCCTCTGAAGACAGAAGGAAAAGCCGCGGCTCTTAAAACATTTCAGGATCTGACCGCTGTAGTGGATTCCATCGGGATCTGTCTCTTTACGACCTTTGGAATCGGTCTTGCGGAGATTGCCCCGATTGTCCGCACCTGTACCGGATGGGATCTGTCCGACGAAGCCCTTCTGCAGGCAGGCGACCGGATCTGGACTATGGAAAAACAGTATAATCTGCGGGAGGGATTTACAAAGAAAGACGATCAGCTTCCGCCAAGGCTTTATCAGGAGCCAATTCCGGAGGGCGCCGCCAAGGGACAGGTCAGCCACGTTCCGGAAATGCTCGAAGAATACTATCAGATTCGAGGCTATGATCCGGAAGGAGTCCCCACGCCTGACAAATTAAAGGAGCTGGATCTCACGCCATGAAAATCAAATATTTTGCCTATTACAGGCAGGATACCGGGCGCAAGTCCGAAGAACTGGATCTTGCGCCCCTGACGGTTCTGGAACTTCTCCGCTATCTGGGGCAGCGGTACGGAAAACGCTTTTCTGACCGGATTCTCTATAGAGGCGGGGAAGACATCAACCATCAGGTCATTGTGCTCCTGAACGGAAGAAATATCGACTTTCTGCAGGGAAATGAGACCATCGTCCAAAGGGAAGATGAAGTACTGCTCTTTCCCAGAATCGCAGGAGGATAAACTGGAAAGGGCGTGATTTTTTTGGAACATGCACAACAAACGATAACGAAAATCCTTCAGAAATTTCCTGCGCAGCAGCGCTTTTCCCTCGCTATCCTGCAGGAAATTCAAAAGGAATACAATTATATTTCGGCAGAACACCTGAAAGCCGCGGCAGACTATCTCTCTCTGCCCCTCTCTCAACTGTTCTCCATGGCTACCTTCTATAAAGCATTGAGCCTTGATAAAAAAGGGAAATTTATCATCCGCGTATGCGACGGCACGGCCTGCCATATACGCGGGAGCCAGAATATCCTTGGCGAAATCGAACGGGCTCTGGGAATCCGGGAGGGAGAGACTACCGAAGACGGTCTTTTCTCCATCGAAATTGTAAACTGCGTCGGTTCCTGCGCCATGGCACCGGTCGTGATCTGTGATGAAGACTACTTCGGCAACGTCGCCCCCGGCGGAGGTGAGCAGATTGTAGAAACCTACCGGAAAAAGGAGGCGGAATAGATGAACAGAGAAATACTGGTATGCTGCGGCACAGGCTGTCTCGCGAACGGCGCGCAGGCGGTAGTGGATGCCTTTTCCGCCGCCATATCGGGAGATGGCAGCATTTCCGTCAAACCGGCTGTCAAAAAAACCGGATGTAACGGTTTTTGCGAAAACGGTCCGATTGTAACCATCTATCCGGATAATATCACCTATTATAAAGTCCGGCCTGCGGATGTCTCCGAAATCATAAAGAGACTGGATGGCGCTCCTGTTGAGCGCCTTCTGTACAGGGATGATTCCGGAAACGCGGTCTGCTCCCGTGAAGAAAATCCGTTTTATGCCGCACAGTATAAAATTGCGCTGCGCAATACGGGGCGCATTGATCCCTCTTCCATCCAAGACTATCTGGATCGCGGCGGCTACAAAGGGCTTGAGGCCGCGCTCTCCATGGCTCCGGAGGAAGTCATCGAACAGATTGAAACCAGCGGCCTGCGCGGAAGAGGCGGCGCCGGTTTTCCTACAGGGCGTAAATGGCGTTCCTGCCGCGAGGTGCCGAGCGACATAAAGTATATGCTTTGTAACGGGGATGAAGGAGATCCCGGAGCCTTTATGGATCGAAGCATTCTGGAGGGCGATCCCCATAGTGTTCTGGAGGGATTGATCATCGGCGCCTACGCCATCGGAGCTCAATACGGATACTTTTACATCCGCGACGAATACGGACTTGCGCTGTCTCATATGGAGGAAGCGATCGCTTCTGCCCGGCGCAGCGGTTTTTTGGGAAAAAATATACTGGGAAGCGATTTTCACTTTGACTGCGAGATTGTCCGCGGAGGAGGCGCCTTTGTCTGTGGAGAGTCCTCTGCGCTGATGTCTTCTATTGAGGGGAAGCCCGGAGAGCCAAGGGTCAAATATACCCGCTCTGTTGAAAAGGGGCTTTTTGATCAGCCTACTGTACTGAATAATGTAGAAACACTCGCGAATGTGCCCTATATCCTTGTCCATGGCGGTGCTTCTTTCGCGAAGCTGGGTACAGAGGGCAGCAAAGGAACCAAAGTGTTTTCCCTCGTCGGAAAAGTCAATCGTACAGGGCTCGTGGAGGTCCCCATGGGAGCTACTCTCCGCCATCTTATTTTCGATATCGGCGGAGGAATCCGGGATGGCGGCAAGTTTAAAGGAATCCAGACCGGCGGTCCTTCCGGCGGATGCATTCCCGAGGAACTGCTGGATCTGGAAATCGATTTTGATACCTTAAAAGCCAATGGTTCCATGATGGGCTCCGGCGGCATGATTGTCATGGACGAAACAACCTGTATGGTCGAGCTTTCCCGCTATTATCTCAGTTTTCTCGCCGGAGAATCCTGCGGAAAATGTACACCGTGCCGTGAAGGACTCCGGTGTATGCTTGACATCCTCACCCGTATCACGGAGGGGCGTGCCAGCATGAAGGATCTGGATCTTTTAGAAGATCTCGCTTATACGGCCAAAGAAGCTTCCTTATGCGAGCTGGGGCGGACCGCCGCCAACCCGGTCATTTCGACACTGACCTGGTTCCGGGATGAATATGAGGCTCATATCCGGGAGCACCGCTGTCCCGCGGGAGTCTGCACCGCTCTGATCCGTTATCGGATTGACCCCGAAAAATGTAAGGGTTGTGGTCTCTGCGGCAAGAAATGCCCCGCAGGGGCGATCCACGGGGAACGGAAGCTTCCGTACCGGATCAATCCGGATTCCTGTATAAAATGCGGACTCTGCCGACATACCTGTAAGTTCGACGCAATTCTTGTGGAATAAAGGAGGCAGACAATATGAAGATCATGATTGATAAACAGGAAATAGAAGCGTACCCGGAGGAAACAATTATGGACGCGGCCCGCAGAAATGGTGTCTTCATTCCCGGCCTGTGCTGGGATGAGGCAGTGGAGAAGACCAACTGCTGCAGGCTCTGCATGGTGGAAACGACAGACGGGAGTCGAAAAAAGCTGGTGGCGGCCTGCGCGTTCCGGGTCAAAGAGGGTCTGCGGGTGGATACCGATTCTGAACGAGTTCAGAGAATACGAAAAACACTGCTCCGCCTGATGTACACGCAGGCACCTGATAACCCCACAATTATGGAACTGATGCGGCTCTGCCATGTCACGCCGCATCCCGCGCTCCCGCTCAAAGCAGATTCCCGGCAATGCATCCTGTGCAGGCTTTGTGTCGGAAGCTGCCAGGCGCTTGGCGCGTCTTCCATCAGTCCAATTCTTCGAGGAATTGAGAAACGCATTGACACTCCATATTCCAAAGCTTCCGAAACCTGTATCGGGTGCGCCTCCTGCGCCCGGATCTGCCCTACCGGCTGCATTGATGTTGAGGACACCCCAGAGCACCGCACCATCTGGAACAGACAGTTTGAATGGATCCGCTGTGAACAGTGCGGAGCAATTATTACCACAAAAGAACATTTTGCCGCTTCCACACCCCCCGGTACACCTGCTTTGTGCCCGGTCTGCCGCAGAAAAGCGCAGGCAGAGGTTTTCGCGAAAACCTTGGGCGAATAGCGGAAAAAGAGGACCCATCCCTTTTGATGAGTCCTCTTTTACTATCTCAGCCCGTATTCCTGCGCCAGCTTTTTAAATCCCGGCAGGGAGTTCTGTATGGTTTCATAGGAAACGCAGTAGGCCAGCCTTACATAGCCCGGTCCCGCGAAGGCGCTTCCCGGAACCATAAGAATATTATATTTTTTCGCGGTCTTGCAGAATTCCGCTTCATCCTCTACCGGAGACTTCACAAACAGGTAAAAAGCCCCTTGCGGCATAATACATTCAAATCCGCAGTCCTTCAGTCCTTCATACAGCGCTTTCCGGTTGCGGTCATAATAATCCAGATCTACTTTCGCGTCCACACACTTGGCGATAACCTTCTGCTGCAGAGATGGCGCGTTGACACAGCCGAGAATCCGGTTTGCGTTGGATGCGGTATCAAAGACCAGTTCGCTTTCCTCCAGTTCATCAGGAATGACCAGATATCCGATTCGCTCTCCCGGTAGGGAAAGGGACTTACTGTAGGAATAGGCCACGATTGTGTTCTCATAGTATTTTGTAATATATGGCACTTCTACCCCATCATAAGCAAGCTCCCGGTAGGGTTCATCCGCGATAATAAAAATCGCGCGGTTTAATTCTTTCTGCTTTTTCTTCAGGATATTCGCGATTCCTTTGATCGTTTCCTCCGAGTATACCACACCGGTCGGGTTATGCGGCGAATTGATCAGCACCACTCGTGTCTTGTCGCCAACAAGTTTTTCAAAGGATTTCAAATCCGGCTGAAAGGTCTTTTTATCCGTTGGGGCCTGTACTACAACTCCGTCATAATTATTTACATACCAGTTGTATTCCAGAAAATACGGTGTGAAAATCACAACTTCCTCACCGGGATTAAGAATCGTTTTCAAGGCAACGTTCAATCCGCTGGCCGCTCCTACGGTCATCAGGATATTCTTTTTCGAAAAGTTCGTTCCCTGGGTTTTATTAATATGCCGGGCGATGGTTTCCCGCACATCTTCAAAACCGGCGTTGCTCATATAGCCGTGAAGAATCAAATCCGGCTCTTCCTCCACGATCTCCTTAATCGCCTGCTTTACTTCCGGAGGCGTCGGCGCGTCCGGATTTCCAAGGCTGAAATCAAATACATTTTCTCTTCCGTATTTTGCCCGCATCTGATCGCCTTCTTCAAACATTGTCCGAATCGCGGAGTTATTGGCCATCAGCGGTTTCATTTTTTCCGAAATCATGATGTTTCCTCCCTACAGTCTCAGACCCTTTGCCAGATTGCAGACAAAGTCCTGTACATTGGTTACAATTCCCCTGGCTGCCAGGCTGCCCCGGTCTCCCAGTTTATTGACAGCAAATTCCGAAGTATCAATGGTGTAGAAATAAACTTCCCGGATCGTGCCGTCCGGCATCACCCGGTAGCTCGGCGTCATGTTGCCTGTCGCGATGGTATGCAGCACAGTTGCCATTCCAATGACCGTTGTAGCCTTGCGGACATGGTTTCTTACCGCGTCCTGTCCTACATATGTATGCTCATAGACTTCCGGCAGAGGCCCGTCATCCCGGAGGGAACCGTTGAGTACAAACGGAACGTTATGCTTCACGCAGCTGTACATAATTCCGTTGTCCACATGCTCCGCTTCAAGAAAGGCGGGAATGGAGCCATGCAGGTTCACGCGGTTAATGGTGTCAATGTGATTATAATGCCCGTTGAAATGCGGCCTTTGGGTCCGAACGTCCTGCCCCAGCGCGGTTCCCAGAAGACCTGCCTCCAGATCGTGAGTCGCCAGCGCGTTTCCTGCCAGCAGAGCGTCCACATATCCGCCCGCGATCAGCTTGGAAAACGCTTCCCGCGCTTCCGCGTCAAAGGCGCATGCCGGTCCCAGCACCCAGACTACATATCCGTACTGCCGTTCATGTTCCAGCAATTCGTAAAGCTGTTCATAATCATAGGAAAACGCGGTTTCTCTGCTCCTGCTCTGGCGGAAAGAAAAAGGCGTGTCTTTGTTTTCTTCCCGTTCAAAACAGTCCGCGTGTACATAAATACCCTCTTCGCAATCCTCGGTTCTTCCCACAACGATACGATCTCCCTGTTTAATGTTGCGGAATTCCCGCACTTGGATCTTTCCGTCCTCATAAATGGCGACACAGTCCATTCTGGATTCCTCCGCCAACAGCCATTTCCCTTCTATTTTGAAATATTCCGGGAAAATCGAGGTAGCGTGGAACTGATCCGGCGCCGTCATATCCTTCGGCGCCAGATGAAGCTGCGCGTCCGGTGAATTCTGAAATTTTTCCTGAGTAAAGTCCGGTTCTCTATATGTCCTTAATTGGAAAGCCATATTTGTCTATCTCCTTTTATTTGTCTTTTTTCGTAATCCGATCCGTGCCCATATATCCCTGCAGCGCTTTCGGAATAAGAACGGATCCGTCCGCCTGCTGGTAGTTTTCCAGAATCGCGGCAACGGTTCTTCCTACAGCCAGACCGGATCCATTTAAAGTATGGACAAATTCCGGTTTTCCTTTTTCTTTCGGACGGAAGCGAATGTTTCCTCTTCTGGCCTGGAAGCTTTCAAAATTGCTGCAGGAAGAAATTTCTACGTACCTTCCGTAGCTCGGCATCCAGACTTCGATGTCATAGGTCATGGCGGAGGAGAAGCCCAGATCCCCTGTGGAAAGACGTACAACCCGGTATGGGATTTCCAGTCTCTGCAGCACTTCTTCCGCCGCGTTTGTCAGCAGCTCCAGTTCTTTGTAGGATTCGTCCGGATGAACGAATTTTACCAGTTCCACTTTGTTGAACTGATGCTGGCGAATCAGACCTCTGGTGTCTCTTCCCGCGGACCCGGCTTCCTTACGGAAGCACGGAGTGTAGGCCGTGTAGTAAACCGGCAGTTCATCATAATCAAGAATTTCGTTCATCCGCAGATTTGTCACCGGCACTTCCGCTGTCGGAATCAGGAAGAAGTCCTTGGCGGGAACATGGAACATATCATCTTCAAATTTCGGAAGCTGTCCGGTCCCGATCATCGCGTCGCGGTTTACCATGAACGGCGGCAGAATTTCTGTAAATCCGTGTTCTTCTGTATGGAGATTCAGCATGAAATTAATGACCGAGCGTTCCAGTCTCGCTCCCATTCCCTTATATACCGTAAATCTGGTTCCAGCGATTTTAGCCGCCCGTTCAAAATCCAGGATATCCAGATCCTGACCGATATCCCAATGGGCCTTTTCTTCAAAGTCAAACGCTCTTGGCTCGCCCCATTTGCGCAGTTCCACATTGTCGCTGTCATCCGCGCCCACCTGCACATCTTTATACGGAGTGTTGGGGATATTGAGCAGCGCATCGCGCAATTCTTCTTCCACCGCGCTGACTTCGGCATCCAGGGTTTTAATCTGTTCGGACAGCTTCTTCAGTTCCTTCATCAGTTCACTTGGATCTTCACCGGCTTTTTTCATCTTGGGGATTTCTTTGGAGGCGGTACTCTGCTGGTTTTTCATTTTCTCTACTTCCGCAAGGGTTGCTCTTCTCTTTTTGTCCAGCTCCAGGACACGATCAATTCCGAAATCCCCCTGTCCTCTGGATTCCACTGCTTTTTTTACGTTCTCAAAATCTTCTCTTATGCGTTTGATATCTAACATGGCTCACTCCTAAAATAAATTTTTCTTATATATGATGTATAGATCTGTCAGCTCTTTCACTTTTCCCTGCATCTCCACCTGGAGTCTTGATGCCGTATCATAGTCCTTGCTGTCCAAAGCGCGAACAATCCGGGTAAGCAGGCATTGTTCGTTCAGACGATCCTTTCCGAGGAAATTCCGGATTTCATTGATCTTTTCCCAGTATACAACATCATAATCTACACAGTCACTGTCATCATGGCATTTTACACAGTTCCGCACCAGATCCATGGTATTCGGAACGATTCGGTTATGCAGTTCGGTCGCCCACTGACCAACGATAGCTTCTTTATAGGAAGCCAGGGTAATCGGCGTCATAACATTATCCCGCTGGAAAATTTCCAGCTTTTCCGCGTGATCGTCAAAAGCGCAGATATTTTCCCATACGGTGCGGGGAGCTCTGCCAAACAGCACGTCCCGCTCCTGGCTGGTGTACTCCTCAAATACATCCAATTCGCTCCTGTAAAGGCGATCCCGTTCCAGATAAAAATCTTCCTGCTCGAAATCCTTTGAAATAGAGGCTTCCAGCTCTTTTGAGGTCTTCCGTGCTTCTAACGCCGCCTTGATTCCATCCAGCATTGCCATATAGGATGCCGCCAGCACCAAATACGTGTTGCTCTTCGGGTTCGGCGCCCGCAGCTCAAATCTCGTCGCCAGCGGATTTTCCACGTCGCGGACCAGACCGACCAGTACCGTTCTGTTTCTTGACGGCAGTTCCACTCCGTGTCCCAAAGAGGTTACGACGCAGACCGGCGCTTCATATCCGGGCTTCAGCCGGTTAAACGCGTCATTCGTGGCGCTGACAAAAGGATTTACCACATCATAGTTTTTCAGAATTCCCATCAGCGCGCCGAATCCGATCGGGCTCAGAAAGTCCTCCCTCATGTCCTTTGCCGCAAAGAGATTCACATGCCTTCCGTCTTTTAATTTCGCCGCAAGACCCATGTGTGTATGTTCTCCACTTCCGGCGACGCCTTCCATCGGCTTTGCCATAAACGTTACGTCCAGACCATACAGCCGGAAAATATCCCGCACAATATATTTAATATGATTTTCGTTATCCGCTGCCTGAATGGCAGTTGAGAATTTCCAGTCGATCTCAAGCTGTTCCATAACATGATCGTAGTTTCCGGAGTTTCCCAGCTTTGCCTTTACACCTCCGACTTCTTTGTGACCCATTTCCATTTGCAGCCCATAGCGATCCAGCAAAAGCATTGTTTCTTCCAGAGCGGTTCTGACCGGTCCGATGGTGCGCTTCCAGTACTGCTCTTTCAGAATCTGCGCGGTAGAAAGCTGTTCTCTGTCTGTCTCATCATCCGGAGTCTTGACCCAGAATTCCAGTTCTGTCGCGGCTGTAATCTCTATTTTTTCAATATCGTCCACGGAGTCGATCGGGAGATGTTCCAGAACATAAGGGTTCTTTTTTATAATTTCAAGCAGATCCCGCTTAAAATTTACAATCGCGTCTCTCAGAATCACCCTTGCCCCGACCTCTGCCACGTCATTGTGAATCAGAAAGGATGGAATCCGTAAAGTTCCTACCGGAAGACCGGTTTCCCGATCAATATGCTTAAAATTATGATCTACATACCAGTTTACCTCGGTATCCGGAATAATGTCCACCTTCGCGTTGTTCAGTTCCGCAATTTTCGGAAGCACTACGCTGGAACCGTCGGTCTGAACTCCAACGCTCAAGAATTTATCTATATCCTCAAGAAAGAGTCCCGCCGGAATTTTTTCATCCGTATCATGTCCTCCAATATCAATTCCCACAAGCGATACAAAACGAACCTCCGGATGTTTCTTCAGTATATCCCGAATCTCCTCTTTTGAATGATGTTCCGCCGGTATCGTAAACAGCATCTTATCCAAGTCAAAATCCAACATGTAAAACAATACTCCTTTCCAACGTATCTCTCACAATAGGGCGGGACATCCCCTCTGCAGACGGGCCTGCAAAAAGAATGTCCCTCTTATCCCTCTTTTTATTCAAATTAAATTCAGTCCTTATTCTGCTCCGGAACTTTCATCCTGCGCCGGCGCCAGCTGGTTCAGATAATCTCTCAGTTCATCCAGGTATTCACCATACTTCGCCCAGTCACCGTCGCGCTGCGCGGATTCCGCATTGTTGAAGGCTTCCTGCGCTTTCTGAGCAAGTTCTGTCTGGCTGAGGGTCTCCTGCTTTGCTCCCTCCTGAGCCTGCGCGTCGCCGCTGCCCGGACTTTCTGTCGCGCTGCCTTCTCCAAAGAGCGAATTTAAGGCTTCCGCCAGAGTCGTCTCATAAGCGATCTGGTCACCATACGCCACAATTACCCGTTTCACTTCCGGAATACTGGAATTTTTAGCCTCCAGATACACCGGTTCCACATAGAGCAGAGAATCCTCAATCGGAATGACGAACATATTTCCTCTGCTGTAGTTGGATCCGGCAGAATCCCATAAGGAGAATTCCTTAGATATCTCCGTGTTCTGGTCAATCTGCGCCTCGATCTGCATCGGACCGTAAATGATCTTGCTCTTCGGAAGCTGATACAGTACCAGTTCTCCGTAGTTCTCCCCGTCATTGCGCGCCACCAGAAGACCAGTCATGTTCTTTTTATCTTTCGGCGTATATGGAATGGAATTTACAAATTCCGCGCTGTCTTCCCCCGGAAGCTTCATGATATAGTAGTTCGGGGTCATGGTCGTTTCTTTTGTTCCATATATCTCATCCGCGATATCCCACATATCTTCCTGCTGATAGAATACATTCACATTGGTCATATGGTACTTTTTATATACATTAGCCTGAATATTGAACAACACATTCGGGTAACGGATATGCGCCTGCAGAGATTCCGGCATCTCCTCAAAATCCTTGAACAGATCCGGGTAAATCTTCTTATAGGTATTGGCGATCGGATCCGTATCATCCACCAAATAGTAGTTGGTAGTTCCGTTATATGCGTCAATCACAACTTTTACGGAATTACGGATATAGTTCATACCGGTAGCCGTATCAAAAGGCTCGGAATACGGGTAGCGATTGCTTGTCGTGTACGCGTCCAGCATCCAGTAAAGCTTTCCATCCGCAGCGACAATATACGGATCACTGTCATACTCCAGATATGGCATAATCTCTCTTACCCGCTCTTCGATGTTCCGGTTAATCACAATTCTGGAATCACTGGTAATGTTGCTGGAAACCAGCAGCTTCAGGCTGCGCTCCCGAATGGAGAACATGGTTTTATTCAGCAGGTTCAGCGGGATTCCGGCCTCACCTTCGTAGGTTGTATACTTATTGCTGTCACCGTCCGGATAGTCAAATTCCTCTTCATCTGTGTTGACAAGCACATAGTTGTTTGTCTTTTCTCCAAAATAGATCTCCGGGCGGGTAATCTGGATTTCCTCTACCTCTGATACCGGAGGAATGCTGTCAATCATCATATCCGGCTGACCGCTGGCCGTTACTTTATCCACCCTGGAAAGCGTAATTCCGTATCCGTGAGTATATTTCAGGTGTTTGTTCAGCCAAGTGTCACTGATTCGTTCCTCATCAATTTCCCTGGCCGACTGGAACGTCTGGGTATACTCCCCATTTACCATATAACGGTCGACATCCACATCGTTGAAGGTATAATACTGTCGGATACTCTGGGTCTGATTATAGAACTTCTCGGCCGGTTCATAGTCATTAATCCGGATATTGGAAATCGTCTCTTCATTATTAGCGATATCTTCACTGGTCAGATCGTTATTGGCCGCGAATTGCTTGATCGTTACGTTCTCAAGATCGTACGCGGACTGTGTGTACTTGATATTATAGCCAAGATACTCGCTTTCTTTATTAATTTCATCCGGAGATACCACAAAGTTCTGAATGAGCGCTCCGGCTCCGGTCCCCACTACTCCAACCGCGATCATCAGAACCGGGAACACCAGAATTGTCTTAATTCTGCGTTTGGTAACTCCGATTCCAAAGGCAACCGCGGAAACCAGAGAGAGAATCGCGGTGATGCGGTATACCCATAAGGTAATATTTACGTCCCGGAATCCGGCGCCATAAACGGCTCCCGTATGACCGTAAAGAAGGTCAAATTGTTTCAGGAAAAAGTTAAGCGCCAGCATGACAAAAAACAGTACTCCTACAATAATCAGCTGTTTTTCCGCGATGCCGATAAGCTGCGTGAAATTTTTATCATCAAACTGCCGCTTTTTCCTCGGCGCTCTGTGTACCGGACCTTTCCGTCCGGTAAAGGCTTCCCCGAATTTTCCGAACATATCCGTCACATTGTCAAATCCGGATTTCGATTCGCTGTTTTCGTTCCCGAATCCGCCGCTGAACGCGTCTTCCTCAGACTCTTCCTTTTCCGTAAACATCTGCGGAGTCCGTACAGAAAGCAGAATCGCGTAATAGATCAGCGTCAGAACCGCGAATGCGATGATCACGCCAATCAAAATCTGTGTCAGTTCCTTAATAAATGCCAGTTTAAAAATATAGAACGAAATATCAATATCAAACAGCGGATCGCTGATATCAAACCCGGTACTATTCGCGAATTTGAGGATTTCAAACCAGAGCTGGGTCACAGACACAAATGTCACAAGAATCGCGAAGACAATCGCAAGCCCCCAGGAAATCAGATTCAGTCTCTTGTGATTCGTTACTTCCGTTGAGGCAATCTTTTTGAAATATCCTCTCTTCAGGAACTTAAGGTATACATACGCCAGAAAGGCGATAATGATAAACGCGGGAATTCCGATCTTAAGCTGTGTGACCAGCTTTGTCAGGAAAACGCTCACATATCCCAGTTCCCTGAACCACAAGAAATCCGTTATGAATCCAATCAGGCTCACAAACAGAACAATCAGCAGCAGGATTATCAGAATAATCCATTTTATGCCCACTCTCTTCTTTTTCAAAATTTTTCCTCCTATTACGCGTTCGGCATCAGCCGTTACAGTTCGTAACTATTTACAACTTTCATAGTCTCACCGTCCGGCTCCATCTCGTAAATTTTTTCTGTTGTCACGCTGCCATCCTGTGAGTTCTGAACTTTTTCAGATACCCATACAAAATATGAATTCCCTGCCTGCCTGATTTCACCAATCTCCAGTTTCTCAAAGGATTCATTCCCACTGTTTCCTCCCTGGGATTTTATTTCTTTATACAGATCCGTTCCTTTTTTCATCAGGTTCAGAACACTCTGATCGTTATTGTTCACCAGATTTACCTTCTGCGAATCGTAAGCGATCACCGCTCCTACAATCGCCTGATCATAGTATACCTGCTTGTTTTCAGCGTCTTTATACCAGGTCACGTCTGACAGAGCCTGTGTCAGCTGTATATCCGAATTCTCATACTCCGTATTCGGGTTGAACTTCAAATTTTTATTGTATTCAATGGTCTGAATATTACCATCTTTATTTTTGCCCTTCTCTGCTTCGATCAGCTTTGTCTTGTTTTCCACAGGCTCAGTCCGTATCTCCTCCGTGTCGGCAAAAACACTGTACTCTGTATTTTCCTCACCGGTAAAAAGATGAATGACATTGTTGAGCTGGCTGTCAATAAATTTTGCCGCTCCGCTGTTTGGCGCCGCAATTTTAACCACAACGCCGGCAATCTCCATTACCAGCAGAATAATCAGGATTACTAGGCAGACTTTCAAGACAATACGGCCTTTTCCACCCTTTTCTTCGTCTTCGTCCTCCTCATCCTCGTCCAAGCTTGCAAACCGGATTTCCCCATTGTTCTGTCCAGTCTGTTTTTCTCCCTCGATTGCTTCACTGATGTCTTCAGCCGGATTATAGTCAGCAGGAAAAACCATCGTTTCATCACTGACCTGTCCGGAATGTTCCGGCTCGGTACGGATCTGTTCAGCTGCCTCCTCTGTCATTACCAGCGTGGCATCTGTAACCGCCTGGCTTTCCGCAGCGGGTTCAGCAGGGACTTCCTGAGCTTCCAGAGAGTCCTCACTCAGCAGATCTTCTACGGAGAAGAGCTCTGCCGGTACTTCTTCCAGTTCCTCCGCAGACTGTACCGATTCTTCCGCAGAAAGATCCTCCAGCACGTCTAATACATCTTCCGTTTCAGCAACGGCCGGTTCCTGCTTGATTGCTTCCGCTGCCGGTTCCGCGGCAGCAGGCTCTTCCACATTTTCCAAATGGCCTAAGAAGTCCGGAAGCTCAATCGGTTCCGGCTCTGGAACCGGTTCTGCCTGTTCCGCCGCTTTCGCAGCCGCTTCCGCGGCAGCGTAGGCCCTGTCTCTCTGTACCATTTCGGAAGCAGTCGCCATTCCCGCTAAAATCGCGGCCTTATCTACCGGTTTTGTTTTAACCGGCTGTTCCGGTTCCTCTATCGCAGCCGCTGTCTCTTCCGGCACGGCATCTGCCTGCGGCGCGGCGTTCTCTGCCGGGGCTTCCTGCGCGGAAGTCTCCGTTGAGATTTCCTGCGACTGCGGCACGGCATCTTCTGCAGGCTCCTCCTGGAATTCGCCTCTCGCCATGGCTCTTTCAAATTCGCGTTCTGCCGCTTCCTGCGCAGCTCTGGCATCGGCAAGTCTCTTAGCTTCCTCGTCAAGCCGACGTCTTGCCGCCTCTTCCGCCGCCCGCGCTTTCTCAAGTTCTTCCGCTTCTTCTCTTACTTTCCGTTCCGCTTCTTCTTTTGCTTTTCGCTTTTCTTCTTCAATCAGCCGAACGGCTTCTTCTCTTGCTTTCTTTTCCGCCTCCGCAGCTTCAATCCGTTCAAGAACATCCGATTCTACCGGCTTTGGTTCATATCCCTTCACAATGCCTTCGGAAGCAAACAGTTCCTCCATCGGATCTTCCGGTGTTCTCGCCGCAAACTTCTCTTCCGAAGCTGCCGCGGCAGTATTCATCTCTTCCGTTAATATATTGCCTGATTTTATCTTTTCATATTCCTGATCAAGCAGTTTCTGGAATTCTTCGTTCTTTTTATGGAATGTAAAGAACTTGTCGATCTCTTCGGATTGTTTTTTCGTTTCATCCGCTTTGCTGTCCAGATCGCCAAACAGTTCTTCCTCCAAGCTTGTTCCCGGTGTGTCTCCTGTTCCTTTTTGTGCGGTTTCATTCTCCGCGGAGTTCCACACGCTCTGCTCCGGCGTGAATACTTCCGGCTGTGTTTCAGGCGCATTCGCAGGTTCGGCGGCTTTCGCATGCAATGCCTCTTCCGCTTCAGCCTCTTCCGGAGTCATAGACCAGTTAAAATCAATGTCTTCTGTTTTTTCAACTCCCATACCCGGGAAAGTATGTATATTCCAGTCAAATTCTTCTGACGGCGGGGTTACTTTTTTGACGTTTGTTTCCGGCTCAGCGTTCTTTTCCGCCGGATCACTGTCCAGAAAATCAAAGGATTTGAAATCAAACGGCTCAAACAGAGGTTCCTTTGCTTCCGCTGTACTTTCTGCCTGTGGCTGAGACTGCGCTGTCTCCGCATTTTCGGAAATTCCTTCTGATTTATCGTTTCCGTCTGCTAAAATTGTCTTCGCGCCACAGGAACTGCAAAACTTATCCCCGTCTGCCAATTTTTGTCCACAATTTCTACAATACATAAGTTCCTCCTCTGCTTGTTACTCTTTAATAAGTAATTCAAGTTCTTCCTCAGTATACTTTTTTCCGCTTTTTCCAACATTATATGATGATGCCAGCGCTTCTCCGCGCCTGTCCGAATTAGCGTTTTTCATGCTCATTCCATTATCCTGAGCCTGGACGGCTGTCACTTCTGCCATTTGTTCCGTTCTCATTTCCGGCACCTGTCCGTCCTCTTCATTCCAAACAGCAGGTTCGTCCTGTCCGATCCGGCGGTTCTCTCTTTCAGATGCTTCACCAAATTCATATTCCTCTTCCGGAGCCGCAAATTTCTTTTCTTCTATTGTCCGGCAAAGCTCCTGCTGCTGCATCCTTATGTCCCGTAGGATGGCTTCCAGTTTTCCCAGCCTGTCTTCTATCTCGTGCATGCTGCCTGACTGTTCCGCCGACCGCCTCTGCCAGAGAATCAGCCTTGCGATGCTCAGCAAAATGATTACCGCAAGCAGGCCGAGTATTGTTGCTGCTATTATTGTCATGCCTGAATCTCCTGTTTTTATGGGTTTTTTCTTCCCTCTTTTTCTCTTGGCGTACTGCACCGAGATTATAACTTTTAATATTATACTACAAACTTTAAGCAATGGCAAATACAACAACATTAAAAGATACAGAAATTTCCTGACTTCCTCTGAGTTCACGCAAAAAAGAGCAGGTCTCCGCCCGCGTCCGGCGCAAAGCGGTCCCGCTCTTTTTTTCCTACCTGTTACCGGTAACTGTTTTTGTCCGAATTCTCGTTCTGACGACGCTCATTTTTCACACGGCTGTTCTCCTCGTTTTTGTTCTCAACGGATTTGTTCTGCCGTTTTTCTTCGTTTTGTTTTCTTTGGTTCTTTTTCATTTCCAATCCCTCCTTATTTTTTATCCTGCCCTTCGCCGCCAGAGAATATGTGCGGAAAAATGAGGAATCTGATTTACCTCTACCGAAAATAGTGGTAAGATAATGGCGGCCCTATACGCCCGGATTCGGGCTTCCAAAAGTTTTAGCAGAAAGGATCTATGAAATTGAATACATATCGAAGATTGAAATTCATTCCTTTATTTCTAGTTGTTTTTTTACTTTTTTCCGAAACCGCCTTCGCTGCGGAAGCCGGTACGCTTCCGCAGAATACCACGCCGGCCGTTTCCACGGCAACATCTTCTGTAATCGAGGAAATCCGGCCTTTAGCCGCCTCCGCCGCAAATCAGACGCTGACGGTTCGCTCCGGACAGAAAGTCTCACTGCCTTCCGAATTATCGGTTCGTTTTTCCGGAAGCGATGAATATACGGCACTAAAAGTCTCCTGGAGTCCGGCCCCCGAATCAATCGGCGGCAAAGCCGGAACCTTCACCTGCACCGCGCAGTTTCCTGACGGGTATACACTGGGAGATGGGGTAAGCGCGCCTTCCGCGCGGATTCGCGTATCAAAAGCCCGGACATCCGTCTCCGGCATTTCCAGAAAGCTGAAAAAGAAATCACGTTCCGTTCTTTCTTCCAAAATCACCGTTTCTCCCGCTTACGGAAGAAACGTTCAGCTGCAGATGAAAAAGAACGGCAGATGGGTTACAAAAAAAACCTTCAAAACAGCCAATCAGAAAAGCGCTTCTCTGAAAATCACATATCCTAACGACTGGTGGAAGGTCACGACTTCCTCCTGGAGGATTACGGCTGCTGAAAGTCCGGAAGGCTCCGCGTATACCAGTCCTTCCATCACGGTAAACACAATGCGCTACTACCAGAATCCGTCCCGTTATATTCAGATAAAGGACAAGATCACCCTGAAACATTCCGGTTCCTATAAACTGCGGCTCGGCTACATGGGTCTGAAGGTTCGAAAAGTCAACCGTTATTTCCATATCGGCAGCAAGTACTGGCCGCGTTATACACGGCAGACCCGCCAGAAAGTAAAGGCGTTCCAGCGCCGTAAGAAGCTGAAGGCAACCGGCGTCGTGGATCTGAAAACATGGAGAAAGATGGGTTTTTCCAAAAAGTCATGGAAAACTCTCGGCGCGTATGTTTCTCCGATTAAAGTCAATCCGTCCAGTACGAAAAAACAGCATATCGACGCCATGATTAACACTGCGAAAAAATATCTGGGTTCCGATTATGTCGTTGGCGCGTCCGGCAATCCCAGTCAGGGCGCAGACTGTTCGGGCCTTATCATGCAGGCTCTCTACGCCGCCGGCGTGGATCCTTATCCGGTGAGCTGCGTACGCCACTCCAAAGCCGGATATGAATATGAGTCCCGCAATCTCTGGAAGAATAAAAAATTCAAAACCGTTTCTTACAGAAACAAAAAACGCGGAGATCTCATCTTTTATAAAGGAAGCGGCGGCGCAATCATTCACGTCGCCATTTATCTGGGAAAGGGGAAAGTGATTGAGTCGTGGCCCAACAAAGTTGTAATCTGGCCCGTTAAGAACAGCCGGCGCAGCCGCATCGCGGGTGTCAAAAGAGTCTTTATCTAAAGTTCTCGATCCATTAATAGCGAGTTCGGCAAGAAAGGAGTCCCGGCGGACAGTTTCCCGCAAGGACTCCTTTCTTTATAATTCTTCCACCGGATGGAAATATTCCTTTCCCACTCCGCACTTGGGGCAGATCCAGTTTTCCGGCAGTTCTTCAAAGGAAACTCCCGGAGCAATACCGCCGTCCGTATCCCCTATCCTCGGATCATAAATATATCCGCAAGGTTCACATTCATATCGTTTTGCCATAACCACTCTCCTTTGACCCATATTTTTATGAAATTAGTATTTCCGTATTTTCCATTTTTATGAGCCACGGAAGATTCTGTCGGTAACCTTTTTGCGCGGCAGCAACTATCTACCTGTTTTTTAACTGCTCCGGCTTAATGGAAATCACCCTTCCTCCCATCGGTTTTATTTCCGCATCACCGTACACTACCCACACGGCGTTCAGAAATTTATCCGGCACCGGCGCCTGTCCGTCCGTAAAAATAATCCGGTTATCGACCCGGAGAGAAAAGGCCTCTGCCGCTGTATTGAAATCGGTTCCCCCTCCGCCCTGAAAAGGCATATTGTCGATATCCGCTTCAGTTCGAATGTCATAAAACCCATAAAACACCGTGTCAAAACAGCCCGCTTTCAGCTTGGAAAAGGTCAGGATACTTTTGCATTCCCGCAAAAAATTTCTCAGCAATTCTTCATCTACGGACCAACTGGTATCCAGGACAATTTCTGTTTCCGGGACAGGCCGGTCTTCCAGAACCGGCACGACAACTCCGTTTTCCAGGATTGCGTTCCGATAGGACCAGTCCACATCGTAGTTGATGCTGTCCTGCAGAATCAGCCGCCAGTCGATGAGCGGCGCGCTGTTTCCGATCTCTTCTACGATTCGTTCATCCCTACTGTCCGCGTTTCCGGCTTTTGATTGTTTTTTCTCCACCAGAGCGTATTCATCGTCGGAATCCTCATCAGAGTCTCCATCGGCTTCTTCTCCGGACTCTTCGCCTTCATCACCGACATCTCCTTCCAGCAACTGCTCCTGAGCAGCTTCATCGCTGTTATCATCCTCCGAATCCTCATCGCCGGGCATGGGTACTCCCTCGCCCTCGCCGCCTTCCGGGTTTTCCCTGCCTTCCAGCTGTCCATTTATCAAATCAATGGCCAGCTTCTCCCGAAGAAGGACTTCATAGTACTGCTCCACATCGTAATCAAGGGCTTCCGGATAATCGATATCACCTGTGGGGATATCCAGCCCATCCCGTTTGAGCATCTGATTGATCACCGCCTCAGCGGCCCGTTCCCAGATGACCGGGTCTTTTCCACCTCCCCTTTCCGTGTGCCGGAAAGCGATATGGCACAGTTCACGGGTCAGCAGAAAAACCCGATTGCTGTCGGAAAGCCCTGCCAGATACCGCGGATTATACAAAATATGTTCCGAGTCATGTTCGATCGTCTCGACATCTTCCGTTTCCTGGCAGTCTATATTTGCCGCTATGCTTCCGAAGAATGGGTACCTGGCGATTACCTTGCGTCTAAGCGCGGCGATATCACAAATCATTTCTTTTCCTCCGGCCGCGCAAAGGAATCAAAAACCGCTCTGAATTCTTCTCCCAGTTTCGACACAAAGGCCCTTACGATTTCCACTTCCTCGTCTGCCGCCTGTGTCAGTCCCACTGTTGTCGCGTAACGCTGGGACGTATTCAGCTTTTCAAGCTCACTGTCACTATAGTTTCCACGCAGAACATCTTCCAGGGTAATGACCGGCTGACTGCAGAACTGGACAAATTCTTCGGTGATGTCTTCCCCGATTAGCGATCGCAGCATTTCCGGCCGTCCTGTGGCGTAAAGCATTTTGGAGGCCATTTCCCATTTTCTCGGATCCGCGTTGGGCTTTTCTCCATCATATTTGCTTCTCAGCGTTTCGCCCTGCTTATAGGCGATATAGGCATAGATCGCGGGATGGATCCTGCTTTCGCGCGCCCATTTCAGCCATTTTTCCGTTGTCGTATTAATATATACATGGGCGAACCGATTAAAGAACGGGGCGGCCAGCTGCTGCGCGGCCAGGGAATCCTGCATATCGTTTCCCGCGGCTACAATCCGGGCATTATCGGGAAGCTTCCAGATCCCGTTGACTTCTCTGTCCAGCACAATATTGAAGGCCATGCCCTGAATGCTGGGCAACGCGTTATTGATCTCATCAAAGAAAACCACATGGGGTTTATCCGGCTCCCGTTCACATTTTGCCTGCACTTTTTTAAACCAGGTAGGCGGAATATCGATCATCTCTCCGGTAGCCTGATTGTAGACGCTCCTGCCATTCAGGCTGTCCGGCGTGGCATTGCGCAGATAAAGAATCTCGCACGTCGGGTCAATCTGCTTTACTCTGGCGCTCTTTCCTTCGGAGGAAGGTCCATGAAGAAATACCGGCACATCGCTTTCGATGGCGCCTCTTATAATATCTTCTTCGCTGACCTCTCCAAAGGTCAGGCCATAGGGGTTCTTTCGCCGCATCTCTTTTTTCCGGTTTTCTTCATATTCAGCCTGTTCCTCCAAAGTCATATCCGAAAGAACGCTGGGAACCAGATCCTCCGCCAGGGTTGTGTTCAAATAAACGTATACCGCTGTTTTTTCAAAATCACCGTTGTAATAGTTTTCCGCGGAAAACAGGACGCCGGACGTAAGGATCCTTCTGCTGATTAAAAGATTCGCCTTCGCGTCATACAGCCATTTGACCGGCGACACCTCAATCCATACGGCATCGCCGGTCTTACAGCTCTTTCCATTGGAAAGCACACACGTCTTTTCCAGGGCGTAAGGCACCCGGATATATTTCGCCCCCTCATACTGAAATTCTTCATACTGAGCCTGGTACAGCTTGCCGGTTGTCCGCAGCATTCCTTCGGCAAATTCCTGTTCCAACGTTGCAGCCAGGGCGCGGTCCGCGGCATTCTGCGGATACTCCCCAAATTCAGCTTCTTCAAAACCGGAGATGTCTTTAACGGTTTTGCAGGGCAGTTCGGAAAGGTCCGCGCACTCCACTGCCGGGCGCACACTGCCATGGGAGTTGGCGTACGCGACTCTCCGGCTGCCGTCCGGATCGACGGCGCACACATCTCCATACCCGGAAGCGGAGGCCAGGAACCAGGCTGCGGTTCTTTCCTCACTGGCATCCGCCCCTGAAAGAACCGCAAAATCCGTTACGCCGCATTCCGCGCCAAGTTCGCGGATAACATCTATCTTCGTTTCTCCGAATACTTGTTCCTTTGAAAGTAATCTGTAATTGTAATTCATCGCTCTCTCCATCCTTGATATCTTATTTCTAATAGGATACACCATAATCGGTTCGGTCGGAAGAGCCAATGTAAAAACAAATTACAGGGTCAATTTGCTGTGGTCCACTTCTCTCTTCTTCATGTTGGCAAACAAGGCGTCGTATTTCTCCTGACGAGGAGCCTCGCTGCGTTTTCTGCTGTTTCCCTTGTAGAACCCCAGCCCCAGAAGTCCCCACGCGATGATTACGCAGATACCCGCGTTGCCTACATAGGCCGGCGACATCGGCAGAACGCACATTACGAAAAGGATCATGCATACGGTCATACCGACACCTGCGATGAAAACTCCGCCTTTCAAACGATACGGGCGCGGTAGATCCGGTTCCGCCTTGCGCAGTTTAATCAGGGAACGAGCATCGTTAAACCAGCATACCATAAGAGCGACCGATGTCATACTGGTCAATGTGCTGATAACCGCGGTTCCCAGGAAAGGTCCTAAGCAGGAGAAGATTCCACTGCAGATCAGCGCGAATCCCGGAGTTCCGTGCTTTTCATTCATTTTCGCGAATCTGGGCGGAAGCAGGTGCGCTCGCCCAAGCCCCATGACCAGTCTCGGCGTCGCGATGAAAAAGGCGTTCCATGTGGTCATCAGCCCCGCGATGGCGCCGATCAGGATAAATATGTATAGTCCTTCTCCCACAGTTCCCGGATAGATCAGCTTTAATACGTTTCCCGCCGCCGGCGTGTCTAAGAAAGCAGTTTCCTGCCAGGGGTACGCGCCGCCTACAAAGAAAAGGATTAACGCGTATGTAATGCCTGCCATAATCATCGAAATAAAGATGACCTTTCCGACCCCCTTAATCGAACCGGAAACATCTTCAATGCCCTGCGGGATGGTTTCAAACCCGAAGATAAAAAACGGAGCAATCGCGAACATTGCTACGGCGCCGCCAAAGAAGCCACTGTGGCTGCCTACCCCTACATTCTGATAAACCGGCGTCAGGTTCGCGAAGTCAAACCGGAATACACAGCACAGGATTGTCAGCGCAATGGACGCCAGCAATATGATGCAGAGGATCTTCTGGAAAATCGCCGAGCTTTTCGCGCCAAACCAGTTGATGGCAAAAATCAGCAGGGCGCATGCCTCTCCCACCAGAAGGGAACGGAGATAAATCGGCGATCCCGCTATATGGTAAAGAATTGGTCCTTCCTGGATTCCCGGAATAATCATCGCAAGAATATCGTTAATATAAATCGCTTCCCACGGGAGTACCGCGGAAAAAGCCATAATCGCCGACCATCCCGAAATGAAGGCCGTTTTCTCTCCAAACGCCCGGTACCCAAAGGCTACACTGGACCCGGCTACCGGAAGCATCGGGCAAAGTTCCGCGTAACACATGGCCACCGGAAGAACCAATACCAGCGTAAGCAGGAACCCTACCGCCGCGGGGATCGGCCCACCGGATGCCGCCATCCAGTCATTCACAATTACTGCCCAGCCGACACCTACAATCGCGCCAAATCCGATTGTGAAAAAGTCAAATACACTTATCCCCTTTTTTTCTAGTTTCATAGCTGGCCTCCTTTCTATTTTCCACACATACGAAACATTGTTCCATGTTTTTCATGACGATTATAATTGCCGCTTCATGATAGAACCTCCTTCTTCCTTAGTCCAAATACGAACTGTTTTCCTTTTGTGATTTTAGTATAAACCTTATAGTTGATATAAAGTCAATGACTATTTTGAATATTAATTCTTTTTTGTAAGTATATGTGTTGGAGACGAAAAACGGGACGTTTACAGAAGATAGATCTTAAAACAGAGTTCTAACGATCGGATAAATGCGTCTGGAAAGCTTTTTCGATTTCTAATCTTTATAATATGTGGATGGTTTATAGACCATACTAAAAATTTCAGACAGTGTAAAGATACGAAAATCTTTTCTGATTCAACCCTTGTCTGCATTACTATACAGCGCGGACAGAGGCCAATAAAGGTTTGTAAAGAGTTAATTTCGCTTTTTCCAAAAACGAGAAACCCCAGAATCGTGTAAATTCTGGGGTTTTTGGTACACCATCAGGGGTTCGAACCCTGGACACCCTGATTAAGAGTCAGGTGCTCTGCCAGCTGAGCTAATGGTGCATATAAATGCGCTAAATTTCAACATTTTTTCATTTCGCAAGTCTGATTATTCATTACTTTGAGCAACTGATTCTCTCAAACTCGCAAAAATGATTATACAATAAAACCATTCCTATGGCAAGTCTTTTTTTCTTATTTCTTACATTTATTTTGATAGGTCAAAAAATCAAAAAGGCTTCCTTTTGAAACCTCCGCATTCACTCCTATTCTTTCAAAAACGAGATAATACCGACTGCCTTCTCATCACTCACATCTTTTCCCTTCTAAAGCTTCCGTCTTTACACCTCCGTTCCTCGGAATTCTGTCCCTTTCCGCATTCAATGCTCTAGTGACTCGTCACTCTGTTTCCTCTGACTTCGGTTCCTAAAGTTTCTGCTTTAGTCCTTTCCTCCGGTTACCTTTGACCACCCGGCCAGTAACCCAAAGGCATGCTCTCAATTTCTGCAATCGGTATTATCTATTTGTCTGTTCGGTTTGCATTTCTGGTGGACTCACCCTCTTTCTTTCAGTTACCAAAATCTTTATGACTTTAACCTTTTTATTTTTAAAGCTTGGAGGAATTTCTTCTCTCTTTGCTTTTGTTGTGTTTATTATAGCACGGTGGAAGATGGCTTGCAAGAATTTTCTGATATTTTTTGAAAAAAATTTTTTCCTTCACCTTTTGCTCTTTCTATATGTAAAAATCGGATTCAAAAAAACGCCCTGCTTCCGACCTTAATCATACAGCCGCGGAGCATGAATCTGCAAATTCCGGCAATTCGACACCGTATCTCCAGTTTCACGCTCCGTAGCTCCGCATTCTTATACCAATCAGTTATGGCATTTATGCCCGCCATCATGGCTGGCACAGGTATGCCCTTCTCCATGGTGAGAGCATTGTGTATCCGGATCATAGCTCAGGCTTCCGGAAAGAAAGGCCTGTACCTGCTCATCCGCATTTCCTGCCGCGCCGGGATAAAGAGTAATCCCCTGTTCCGCGAGAGCGGTCCGGGCTCCCCCGCCGATTCCTCCGCAGATCAGTGTATCTACGCCTTTTTCCTTTAAAAACCCCGCCAGGCTTCCATGTCCTTTCCCTCCAGTGGGAACAACCTCTCCGGAGAGAATTTTTCCGTCTTCCGCTTCATAAATTTTAAACTGCGACGTATGTCCAAAGTGCTGGAATACCTCTCCGTTTTCATAAGTGACTGCAATTTTCATTTTGACAACCTCCTTTTTGACAGCAACCTCTGCCTCTGGGACAGACTTCATAATTGCCGCCCTGTATGACAAGGGGTTTTCCATCCACCAAAGCCTCCGCAAGTTTTTTCCGCGCAGCGTTATATACTGCCTGGACAGTGGTTCTTGCCACACCCATCTGCTGTGAACATTCTTCCTGGTTATAGCCCAGCCGATCAATCAGACGAATAGTCTCATATTCATCGACTGTCATTTCAACAACCTCTGCTTGCGCGTCTCCGTCCAGCGGCCCGAATCGGCACCGCTTAGGGAGACCGCAGATTCTCCTGCACTTCTTTGGTCTTGGCATAACTTCTCCTTGTTTTCTGACTTATGTCAATTATAACCCCGTTTCTGACTTATGTCAATTACTCCCGCGAAACTCGCTCAACTTTTTTGCACAAACCTGAAATTACAGGAATATCAGGGACTAGCCGGTCTTCGCTTTGTATCCTCTTCGGAGCTAAACTCTCTGGTGGATACAAAACTTTCCCATTTGCAGGCTCGAATTTCACGATTTTTTTCGGATTCACGCGATTTTCAAAAAAACAGATCTTTCAACCCACAACTTTTGTATCCTTTTCCCTGTTTTTTGTCTTTCAGGATACAAAACAGGCATTCAGACCAGCCGGGAGCGCTGTGGAAAGGAAGATATATGCAGCCGAGACTTTCTGTGTGGGATTCTTAAAAGTTTATTATAAATAATCCCACCTTTTGCGGAATCCCCCGCATCTGTGTTATAATGATCCCTGTTTTCAGGAATACGCGCTCTGACTGCGAAATTTCGCATTCGCAACTGTTCCTGAATGAGAGATCATGCTGCAAAAGGAGGACAGCAAATACATGGATACTTTTCAGAACATCTTAGACGTCCTGGGGCCGTACTATACCACGGTTATCCGGTGGGTCTTCGTGCTTCTTGCTATCTTTATACTGGTAAAATCCATTAAGTCCCTGCTTCAGGCCAAAAACCCTTCTGAAATATGGGCATATATCGGAGGGCCCGACGGTTCCTCCACCCCGCTGAAGCATTGGGAAAATGTAATCGGACGCGCTTCCAGCGCCGACATTGTAGTAAACCTGAACAGTGTTTCCCGAAACCACGGAACACTGGTACGGGATGAAAACGGGAACTGGCGCTACAAGGATCTTCAATCCAAAAACGGATCCTATATCAACGGAGTAAAAGTCAAAAAGTCGATGCTCCTGAAGCCGGGGGATATCCTTACCCTGGGAGGCGCGAATTTCACGCTGATTCCGGTCAGCATTCAGGAAAAGCAGGAAAACATTCAAAAAAGAAAACGCAAAAGCAAACCGGTATCCCCGTGGACATCCCTCATTGCTTTGACGATTTTCCAGCTGCTGACCATCATTCAGTTCAAAGTCGCTTACGGCGAGGACTGTCCGGCTTCCATTCCAACAGCGTTTCTGGGATTAAGCGCGGTGATGTGGGTGTACTTCCTTCTCCTGCGTTCGTTCAAGCGGGTTGCCTTTGAGATGGAGACCATCGCCTTTTTCCTTTCCACCCTGAGCCTTGCGGTTACGGCTGTACATACAGGCAATGTTATGAAACAGCTTATCTGCGTAATTATGGGCGTTGTTTTGTTTTTTCTTCTATGCTGGTTTCTCCGGGATCTGAACCGCTCCAAAGAAATCCGGATGCTGATTCTGGGAGTGGGTGCGCTACTTCTTCTTGCAACGCTTTTGTTTGGTACAACCCATGGCGGCGCAAAAAACTGGATTGAATTCGGCTCATTATCAATCCAGCCAGGCGAACTGGTAAAAGTGGCATTTATCATCGCCGGTGCAGCTACACTAGATGAATTATACGAAAAAGGAAACCTAACAGTCTTTATGATTTTTTCTGCCTTCTGTATGGGCTGTTTTGCGCTTATGAGCGACTTTGGGACTGCAGCGATTTTCTTCGTGACCTTCCTGGTCATCGCCTTTCTGCGAAGCGGTGATTTTTCCAAACTGATTTTAATCGTAGGCGGCGTCGCATTGGCGGGGATGCTGGTGCTCACGTTAAAGCCTCATGTACGAGCCAGGTTCGCTGCATGGGGGCATGTCTGGGAAGATCCTCTCGGAAAAGGTTTTCAGCAGGTACGGGCCATGACTGCCGTTTCTAGTGGCGGCCTTCCCGGCTGTGGCGCGGGAGAAGGCTGGTTTCATACGACAGCCGCCTCCGATACGGATCTGGTTTTCGCTCTTTTATCGGAAGAGTGGGGGCTTATCATCGCCATCCTGGCAGTCCTCTGTATTGTAACACTTGGTGTGTTCGCGGTTCGCTCTATTATGGCTGGACGATCCGCTTATTATAGCATCGCGGCCTGCGCCGCAACTTCATTATTCATTTTTCAAACAATGTTGAATGTCTGCGGAGCGTTGGATCTTCTCCCGTTTACCGGGGTAACGTTCCCCTTCGTCTCCAGCGGCGGAACCAGTATGATTGTATCCTGGGGGCTGCTTGCGTTCTTAAAGGCAGCGGATACAAGACAAAACGCCAGCTTTGCGGTACGCCTTGAGGGGAAAGAAAAAGGGGGAATGACATCGTGAGAAAAATTGAGAAACGGGCAATCATGTGCCTGATGCTGGCCGGAGTCCTCGTAATCGGCCTGGGGATTTTCACCTACCGTTATATCGCGGACGGCAGCGACTGGGCAGTGTATACAGCAAATAAACAGATTTACAATGATAAAGGTCGTTTGAAAAGGGGAACCCTCTACGATCGGAACGACACGCTCCTGATGAGCAACACCAGCGGGAAAATGACATTCAGCGACGACTACGCGACACGGAAGGCAAATGTGCACCTGACCGGGGACCGGAGTGGAAATATCAATACCGGGGCAAACAAGGTATTCGCGAACAAGCTGGTCGGTTACAACCATCTGACCGGAACCTATTCCCTGTTAAGAGAGGGACGCAACGTAAACCTTTCCATCGACGCTGACGTCTGCGTTACCGCGAATGAAGCCCTCGGCGACCGGCGCGGCACGGTAGGAGTCTACAATTACAAGACCGGTGAAATCATATGCCTTGTCAGCTCGCCGAATTACGATCCGGAAGATCCGCCGGAAAATCCGGATGATGAATCCGGGATTTACATGAACCGGTTCTTTTCTTCCACGTTTACCCCGGGATCGATTTTCAAGCTGGTAACGGCCGCCGCGTCCATCGAAAACAAGAGCGATTACGCTTCCTGGGAGTACACCTGCACCGGCTCGCAGAACTATGACGATGGCCGCGTAACCTGCCAGGACGCTCATGGAACGGTTAATCTGGAACAAGCTCTCGCCGATTCCTGCAACTGCTATTTTGGAGAACTGGCAAGACAGCTCGGTTCCGATCTTATGAAAGAATATGTAGAAAAAACCGGGCTGACGCTCAGCCGGGATGTAAACGGTATTTCTACCGCCCGGGGTTCCTTTGATTTCCCACAGACCGGCGCGGATCTGGCGTGGGCCGGAATCGGACAGCATAACGACCTGGTAAACCCCTGTACCATGATGACTTATATGGGCGCTATCGCGAATGGAGGCCGGGCCGTACAGCCGAAAATCCTGCACAGCGTTGACTTCAGCACAGGATTCCCTGCCAGCATCCCGTGGAAATGGTGGACCAAACGGATGATCGAAGAAGATACGGCGGAAATCCTGAAAAACCTGATGCGCAACAATGTGGAGGATAATTACGGAACTGACAATTTTCCGGGTCTGAATATCTGCGCCAAATCCGGAACCGCGGAAGTGCAGAAAAGCGAACGCCCCAACGCCTGGTTCGCGGGATTTCTTGATGATGACGATCACCCTTACGCCTTTATCGTGCTTGTGGAAAAGGGTGGGTACGGCAGCGATGTTGCCGGAAGCGTCGCCAATGAAGTACTCCAGGAAATTGTAGAGAAATATTAATGAAAATCTGGGCGAAAAAAATCGCCAATCGCATTTTGTTCAAACACGGATTGGAGATAAGCAAAAAAGAACCATCACTTTTGGATTACAGTTCAAAAGTGATGGTTCTTTTATTTTGGGGAAGCACTCTTACAAACACTGTCTGTAGAATGTCCATACGCGAACATTAGCGGTTATAAGTTCCTACTTCGCTCAGCTCTTTAATGCAGTCGTCCCACCCTTGAATCAGCTTGTCGATATCCTCATCGGATGTTACAGGCGATACCAGCATCATATTGTGGAATGGAGTGATGATAATGCCTCTGTTGTGCAGATAAATATGGGTATAATACATCAGTTCCCAGTCAAAGTTGTTCTTGGCGTCGGTTCCGTTAACCGGGCTTGTCGGCATGAACTGCAGCTCACATCTGGCCCCGGATCTGGTCAGACTCCATGGAACATTGTATTTTTTCAGTACCGCTTCCAGGCCGTCCGCCAGCCGGTTAAGTCCGCGGAACATCTTTTCAAAGGCCTCCTCGGTCGCTACTTTTTCTAACTGAGTGCGCATACACGCGATCGCGAACTGATTTGCCGCCAGGGTTCCGCCTATTCCCATCGGATCGGACACTCCGCCGTTTCCGTACATAGTGTCAATTTTATCCGCGACTTCCTTCGTGAATCCATACACCGCAATCGGAACTCCGCCGGCAATGGATTTACCAAGGGTTACAAAGTCCGGTTTCAGGCCATGGGCTCTTGTGTAGCCTCCGTAACCGTTTGACAGGGTATGGGTTTCGTCAATAATCATGTAGGAACCGTACTTCGTACACAGTTCCCTTACTGCTTCCAGATATCCTTCGGCAGGAAGCACCATACCGCAGTTTGTCATTACCGGTTCCAGCAGAACTGCCGCGCAATCCTCATAGGCCAGTTCCCGTTCCAGTGCCTCAACATCGTTAAATTCTACCACTCTTGTCAGCTGATCCTTGGGAAGGCCCGGATTGGAGTCATATTTTGACCGCAGACAAAGCTTACCGTCTTCTCCGATATGCGGGAGTGTTTCGTCCAGAGAACCATGATAGCATTCCTGCATAACTAAAATTTTCGGTCTGCCCGTCAGAGTTCTCGCGTTTCGGATGACATAACGGTTTGCTTCGGTAGCGGTCATCGCAACCTGCCAGTACGGAAGTCCGAACCGTTTGCTCAGATCTTTTCCGATTTCCAGAGAGTCTTCTGTCGGCATCATAGTCGTGATTCCCATATAAGCGCGTTCCGCAATCGTCTTGGCGGTCGCGTCCGGAGAATGTCCGAACATAGCGCCGGTGTCACCGAGACAAAAGTCGATATATTCATTGCCGTCCACATCATAGCATCTTGCGTCCTTTGCCTTTTCCAGGAAGATCGGATGCTCGGTTCCCCAGTCCGCCATCCATGGCATCGGAACTCCATCCAGAAGATTTTCGTGCGCTTTATCAAAGAGCGCTTTGCTCTTCGGTGTCCGCTTCATGAATGTTTCGTTCTCTCTCGCTCTCAGCTTATCCAATTCTTCTTTAGTAACCAGTCTGTAAGGACTTAATTTGTCTGTAATCATTTTTATTCTCCTTTTTATCGTAAACAGTATATGAAACGTTGCTTAATGTTTCACTCATAATAATTAGCAAATATTATGCCAATTCACTCTAAATTCTTCATTCAAAAAACTTTCCCCTATAAATCCCTTGGAATTTCAAGACCGTTTGATTCTTCTCACAAATAGCGGCTTCTCCTGGAATTCCCGGAGTTTATAAAAATTGTCAAATTTGATAAGTTTGCTTGTCAGATTTGACAAGCACTTTGCGAAAGGCTCTGTAAGTCGAGCTTTAATAATACAGCTCCGACGGTCCTTTATATTCCTGAATGGTGTTGCCGCCATCTACCACCAGAGCTTCTCCGGTAATGTAGGACGCTTCTCTGGAAGCCAGAAAAACAATCGCGTTGGCAACTTCCGAGGCGTCTCCTCCCCGCCGCATAGGCGTATTCAGACCGCCTGCCGCCTCACTTTCCGTTTGGGAAGCGGTGGCAATCCACCCCGGGAGTACGCTGTTGACAGTAATATTATGCACGCCTACTTCGATGGCCAGAGAACGGCTCATTCCCAGAATACCGGCTTTCGCCGCGCTGTAGGCGGCTTCTCCGGGATTGCTCACAACCGGACCGGTGACCGAAGATACGTTAACAATTCTGCCATACTTGTTTTCCACCATGTATGGAAGCGCCTGCTTGGTCACATTAAAGCATAAGGTCAGATTGCGGCTGATGGAAGTATCCCAGCTTTCGTAGGTGACATGCAAAAAGTCCGTAAAGTCCTCTTCCTCGCCTACCTGAGTCATGCCGGCGTTATTAATCAGCACATGCAGATTTCCAAAGTCCGAAACCACATCTTTCATCATCCGGGCGGTCTGTTCCCGATCCATGAGATTGGCGATATAGCCCTTGGCCTCGATTCCCATATCCGCAAGCTCCCGCGCCCGATTGAAAATCCGATCTGTGGTAGCGACCAGAGCGATTCTGCCGCCCAGACCGCCTAAAATTTTCGCCGCGTTAAACCCGATCCCGGTCTCACTGCCCGCTCCGGTAATCAGGCACACCTGATCCTTAAAATTTACAAAAGATTTCATTCTTTTTCCTCCTTACTTTTCCAGACTCGCCAGAATCGCGTCGATCATCTGGTTTGCCGGGCCTGCTTTCAGGCCGCCGTCAATATAAATATCTTCACCGGTAATGTACTGGCAGTCATCCGCCGCCAGGAAATGATACAGCGCCGCCGCTTCTTCAGCTTTGCACATTCTTGCCAGCGGAGTCTGAATCCCCATTACCTGCAGCTCCGTCTCACAACCGTCCGCGTAAGCCATCGGCGTATCGATGGTATTCGGGCAGATGCAGTTTACCCGAATTTTCCGAGGCGCCAGCTCAATGGCCGCGACCTTGGTAATGCCCACCACAGAGATCTTACTCATAATGTACGGCCCATAGCCCGCATAGTCCCCGTTGGCCGAATTGGAAGCGGTGTTGAGAATCACCCCGCCGTCGTTCATATATTTCTGTCCGTATTTAATTCCGAAAACCACGCCCATAACATTGACATGGAATAGCGATTCATAGGTTTTGGAATCGGCGTTTTCCAAGAGTTCCTCCGGACAGATAATGCCCGCGTTATTGACTACAATATCCAGCTTACCATACTGCTCTGCCGCGGATTTCATCAGGTTTTCCATATCCGCCTCGCAGCTGACATCCGTCTTTACAAAATGGCAGCCCAGTTCCCTGGCAAGCTCCGCTGTTTTTTCATTGATATCCGCCATAGTCACATTCGCGCCCGCTTCTTTAAAACGTTTCGCGGTGGCGTATCCGAGGCCGGATCCGGCTCCGGTTACAACGGCGTTTTTACTTTTCAGTGAAAAAAATTCCATTTTTCATTCTCCTTTTTTATCTTGCTTAGAATTTCACTCTGTTTCCACTCACCCTAAGTAACACGCAAAATGCGTGCCAAAGCAAAAAAATGCGAATTCACTGAAAATATCGTAGTTTTTTGGACCACTCTGCGTTAAAATTGTCATATATGAAAACTTTTCCTGTCAGATTTGACAAGTAGAAAGAGGAGGATTTGACTATGACACTTTCCTTAATCCGTGATACCGTCCAGCAGGCGGCGCAGGCGATCACCGCCGCTCTGGATCTGGAAACCGAAATTGTAGATGAAAGCCTGAAAATCATCGGTGGGACGGGTCGCTACGCGGAAAAAATCGGATCTTACGAAGAAAACGGGGACCTCGATTCCCCCTTTGTTTACGCAAGCTGTCTGCGAAATGGCAGGGAATATATTACCTTTGAACCAGGTTCGGAAACCTTTTACGCGGCGAAGGAAAAAGAAATGGCGGAAATCTGCTGTCCGATCCAAATCGAACAGAAAGCAATCGGCCTTATCGGGCTGATTGCCTTTACCCCGCAGCAGCGCCAGCTGATGATTGAAAAAACTTCCGAACTGACGACCTTTCTCCGTATCATGGCGGAACTGATTGCCGGAAAGCTTGTCATTTCCCAGAGCAATATCCATTTGCAGAATACGCTGTCCTCCCTGCTCTCTTCCTCTGACGAAAGCGCTTCTTTCCAGAATATCATCAGTGTAAGCGATGTCATGGAAAAGGTAAAGCAGAGGGCTCTGCAGGTTTCCCAAAGTGATTCCACGATTCTGATTACAGGAGAAAGCGGGACGGGAAAAGATCTTCTGGCCCGCTGCATCCACGAGGAAAGCCCCCGCTCAGACAAACCATTTGTATCGGTTAACTGCGCCGCCATACCGGAAATGCTGCTGGAAAGCGAATTATTCGGATACGAAAAAGGCGCCTTTACCGGCGCGCAGCGGAGTGGGAAGCTAGGGAAATTCCAGTTAGCGGATCACGGAACCCTCTTTCTGGATGAAATCGGAGATATGCCGCTGCATCTTCAGGTCAAGCTGCTGACCTGCCTGCAGAACCATCAGGTAGATCCGGTAGGCGGAGAAGCTCCCATTGATGTAGATGTGCGCATCATCGCCGCCACAAACAAGAATCTGGAAGAGATGATTGAAAAGAAGCAGTTCCGTGAAGACTTATATTTCCGTCTGAATGTCATTCCCATCTACCTTCCTCCCCTTCGCCAGCGTCCGGAAGATATTGAACTCCTTCTTACCCACGCGATCCGGAAATTCAGCCAGAAGCTGGACAAGCCGGTATCCGCAATTGAGCCGGAAGCCCTTTCCGCGCTGCTCTCCTACCACTGGCCCGGCAATGTTCGGGAAGTGGAGAATGTCATTGAATACGCGATCAATATGGAAAACTCGTCGTCCATCGGCCTTTCCAGCCTTCCGGACAAAATCCTTTCCCGCACATCCGCCGCGGCCTCCGCAAGAGGCGGACTCCTGAAAGATCAGCTTGCCTGCGCGGAACGGGAAATTATCGCCGAGTGCCTTTCCCGCACCGGACACTCTCTGGAGGGCAAACGAAAAGCCGCGGAGATTCTGGGAATCAGTGAATCCACTCTCTACCGGCGGCTTCGCGCGCTGGATTTATTATGAAATCCGTTATAAAAACCGTTCGATTGAAATAAAAATCCGGTCTTTTCTGGTCCTGGCACCTATTTCCCGGAGAAAAGCCTTTCCCTTTCCCCGCAGAACCAGCTTGTCCCCCTCCTTTACCGGGGCGTCCGTCTTTTCCGTCTGGGCGCTGTTGACAAAGACAAGGCCGGATCGGATGGCCTCCGCGGCCTTTGCCCTGGAAAGACTGAAAGCCGATGAAATCACATTATCCAGCCGCAGGGAAGCAACGGTATCCTTGTGGGTCACACTGCGGACTTCCGGTATCCTCAGCTCGGAAAGAGGCACTTCTTTCAGCTTCAGCGCCACCCTCCCCGCCTGGCTGTAGTGAAGGAGCAGAAACTCTGCCATCTCTTCCAGCACCAGAATATCTGCGCCGGTTTCATGAATCAGGATGTCCCCGATCATTTCCCGTTTAATTCCCAATCCGGTGAGAGACCCCAGATAATCCCGATGGGAAAGCCTGGCGCTGCCCGAAAGAGTTTCCGCCCGCACCACCCGCAGGGGAGCGTCCTCCTCCGAAGCGTAATCCGGCAGGAACAGCGCCATCGTCCGCTCCGCGTCTTCATACCCGCCGAAAAAAACGCACCGCACTTCCGGCGCGCTCCGCTCAAGCTGTCTGCAGCGCGCTTCCACAAGGGATCGCTGCCGCAGATCGAGAAATCCCGTATTGGTCAGCATATACTGCTGGCTGCACTGGCGGAATTTATCTTCCGCCGCGGCCAGCAGAATCGAATCTTCTTTTTCTTCGTGTCTCATTGTGTTTCCTATTTATAAGATATCTCCGTATTGTCATCCACAACCTGAATCCAGGTCGTTCCTACATTCAGTTTGAATTCCTTTCCTTCCTTATCTGTAAAGATGGTAGGGGAATCCAGATCCTCCCGCGACCACTTTCCTTCCGCCACAGTACCGTTTGTAAAGAGCATCGCGTCGCCCCCGGCGGTCATATTAATTTTGAGACGCCCTTTTTCATCCAGCACCTTGGACTTCACCTTCTGAACCAGGATGTTTCTCGTCGTAATCTGCTCGCCGGTTTCCTTATCCGTATAGACTTCTCCGCCTACGGAACGTCCGTACAGCCCGGTTTCCTCATCGTATTTATAATTATTTTCATTCACCGGATAGTTGATATCGATGTTTACCGCGGTTTTTCCTTCCTGGCTCTGTCCGTCACGGAAGAACTGGAATTCCCGCACCTCCTGCTCTTCATCCCATCCCTTCTCCCGGATCAGATTCCAGACATCCTTTCCTGTGGTATAGGAATTGTGGGGCGCCGCCCGATCCGAAGATCGGTAGAACATGTTTCCATAGGAAAAGGCGCTGATATACGGAATGATATTTTTCTCCAGATAGGCTTTTGCCTGCGGGCTCCATCCATGATGGACAAATACCGCCTTGTATTCTCTTGCCATATCGATGAAATACGGCCTGGCGCTCCTGGCCGGTCCGATTTTATCGGGAACCTGACTGTAATAAATAGGTTCCAGACGGCTGGAACCGCCTTCTACCGGAAACTCATAGACAATATCAGCCTTTGAGATTCCGGACTGAGGCCTTGCCAGACCGGAATCATTGTCTGTGGACAGAATAAAAGGCCTGGACGGAAGTTCCGTCACAATTTCGCCGGTAAGCGGATTCGTCTTCGGATCTTTGATCTCCGGCCAGTCGCTGTAGCCTCCTCCCAGGAGAGCGAAGGACGCGGCTCCGCCCCCGACTACCAGTACCGCCAGCACCACCAGGAGAATCTTCATGCTCCTGTTTTTCTTTTTTCTTCTTACTTTTCTGCCTGAACGCATGTTATCTTTTTCCCTTTCCGTTCTTATCTTTTTTTGTTATACTATTATATATTATACCAATAAATCTTTTTTAGGAAAGGATCTTTTAGCTATGAAGTATACTTATATTCCACAAGGCGTCTGCTCCACCAAGGTGGACTTTGAAATTGAGGACGGCGTTGTCAAAAACGTAAGCTTTCTCGGAGGCTGCAACGGAAACCTGAAAGCCATCTCCGCGCTGGTAGAAGGAATGCCCGTGGATGAAGTGACAAAAAAACTTTCCGGAATCAGCTGCGGCATGAAATCCACCTCCTGCACGGATCAGCTCGCTACCGCGCTGAAAAAAGCGGTGGAAAAATCCAGCGAAGGAGCCGGATCGGAATCTCAGCAGTAGATTGCCGGAGGTCTACACCATGAACACATTTCTTATTAAACTGTGTGTGAAAGATTATCAGAACACGGACGATCCGGCAGTCCGCGAGCGGTATGGAAAATTCGCGGGAATCGTTGGAATTCTATCCAATCTGATTCTCTGCACCATGAAAATTGTAATCGGACTGATTTCCAGCAGCATTGCTATTGTCGCTGACGGAATCAACAATCTGGCGGACGCGTCCTCTTCTATCATTACACTGATCGGGTTCAAGCTGGCCGCCGCTCCGGAAGATAAGGATCATCCGTACGGACACGCCCGGATTGAGTATCTCACCGGACTTTTTATTTCCGTACTGATCATCGTGCTGGGTCTGCAGCTGCTCAAATCTTCCTTTGACAAGGTAATCCACCCGGATCCTCTGTCGTTCAGCTACACAACGGTTATTATACTTGCTGTGGCAATTCTCATCAAGGTCTGGCAGGCCTCCTTTAATATTCATATCGGAAAGCGGATTCATTCCGTAGCCCTGATGGCAACCGGTACTGACAGCCGCAATGACGTGATTTCCACGGCCGCTGTTCTTCTGAGTATTTTCGTCGGCAAGCTGTTTCACATCCAGCTGGACGGGATTATGGGATGTCTGGTAGCCCTATTCATCATCTGGTCGGGCATTCAGCTGATTCGAGAAACCTCCAGTCCCCTGTTGGGAGAAGCCCCTGATGATGAGCTCGTGTCAGCTATCGAGAAAGAGGTTCTATCTCAGGAAGGAGTTCTGGGAATTCACGATCTGGTCGTTCATAATTACGGTCCCGGAAAAGTTTTCGCTTCTATTCATGTGGAAGTAGACGCGAAGGGAGATCTTCTTGAAAGCCATGACCGGATTGACAACATCGAACGAATGATAAAAAATGATCTGAACATTGAATTCACCGTACACATGGATCCTGTAGAACTGGATAATCCAATGGTTCAGCAGCTCTACGGCACGATTTCCTCTGCCATCCGTCCTTTTGACGGGGTGGAAAGCATCCATGATCTGCGTATTGTTCCGGGAAAAACTCATACCAACGTAATCTTCGACGTGGTGCTTGCCCCCGGCTGTGGTCTTTCGGAAGAGGATGTTTATGAAATTATCGAAAAAAAGGTAAAGGAAGTAGACCCTTCCTATTTTATTGTCATCACCTTTGATCGCGGTTATACCAACCTTCAGATGCCGGACAGAAAGGAGGAAGATGCCCATTGAAGATTTCTACCCGCGGGCGTTATGCCCTTCGCTTTATGATGGATCTCGCCCTCCACGGCGGAGAACGTTATATACCGCTGCGGGAGATTTCCGCAAGACAGGACATTTCTCTGAAATATCTGGAGCAGATCGTCTCCCTTTTTCAGAAAAACGGTTTTCTGAAAAGTACCCGGGGCGCGTCCGGCGGCTATCGGCTCGCAAGACCGGCGCGGGACTATACAGCAGGGGATATTCTGCGTATCACCGAAGGCCCTCTGGCTCCGGTAGCCTGTCTGGAAACGGCAGCCAACGACTGCCCCAGAAAAGATGCCTGCGGAACCCTGTCGTTCTGGACCGGACTTTATCAAGTGATCAACGACTATGTAGACAGTGTGACGTTGGCAGATCTCTGTGAAAGACAAAAGGAATTCGGACCGGACTTCTGTATTTAATTTTTTAAAAAAGGAAATTCCTGTTGACACAGCAGGAATTTTATATTATTCTTAATTCATACTATTTCTATATGAATTATATGTTTTGTTCAAAAGGGGGATATTCTATGAAAAAAGAGACTTACCGATTTGAAACGCTGCAGGTACATGCCGGCCAGGAACAGCCGGATCCTGCTACCGGCGCGAGAGCGGTTCCCGTTTACCAGACGACCTCCTACGTCTTCCGGGATTCAGCCCAGGCCGCCGCGCGTTTTGCTCTGGAAGAGGAGGGTAACATCTACGGGCGCCTGACCAATCCTACCCAGGAGGTTTTTGAAAAACGCATTGCCGCCCTGGAAGGCGGGATCGCGGCGGTAGCGACCGCTTCCGGCGCGGCGGCTCTGACCTGCGTGTTTCAGAACCTCGCCAAGGCAGGAGATCATATTGTCGCTTCCCGCAGCATCTACGGCGGAACATACAATCTTCTGGAACATACACTCCGGGAGTTCGGCATTTCCACTACCTTTGTCGATCCGGCCGAAAACGGAGCCGTGGAAGCCGCGATCCGCGATAACACAAAGGCGGTGTTTATTGAAACCATCGGCAATCCGAGGGCAGTGCTGACAGATATTGAAAAAACCGCGGCTGTCGCCCATAAGTATAAAATTCCTCTGATTGCAGATAATACCTTTGCCACACCCTTTCTTCTGAGGCCCTTTGAGCATGGCGCTGATATTGTCGTCCATTCCGCTACAAAGTTTATCGGCGGCCACGGTACGGCTCTGGGCGGCGTGATTATTGACAGCGGCAGCTTTGACTGGGAAGATGGAGGGAAATTTCCGCAGCTGACGGAGCCAACCGACTGCTACCACGGGGTAAGCTTTACAGAGGCCGCCGGAGCGGCTGCTTTTACCGCCCGAATCCGCGCGGTTTTACTGCGGGATACCGGGGCGTCGCTGGCGCCTCTTCACGCGTTTTTATTCCTGCAGGGGTTGGAAACGCTGTCGCTGCGCCTGGAGCGCCATGTGGAAAACACGTTGGGAATTGTGGATTTCCTGCGAAGCCATCCACTGGTCTCCTCGGTCAGCCATCCGTCGCTTTCCGATCATCCACAGCACGATTTATACCAGCGATACTTCCCGAAGGGCGGCGCCTCCATCTTTACCTTTGAAATCAAGGGAGGCCGGAAGGAGGCGCATAAGTTTATTGACAGTCTGCGGATCTTTTCGCTTCTTGCCAATGTGGCGGATGTAAAATCCCTGGTCATTCATCCTGCCAGCACGACTCACGCCCAGCTCAATGAACAAGAGATGAGGCAGCAGGGAATCACGGAAGCGACCATACGGCTGTCTGTCGGAACAGAGCATATTGACGATCTCATCGCGGATCTGTCGCAGGCATTTAAGGAGGTTGAAAGATTATGAGGATTTACAAAAACATTTTAGAGCTGGTCGGGCATACCCCGCTGCTGGAGCTCTCACGGTTCAGTAAAGAATACGGGCTGAAAACGCCTCTGTTGGCAAAGCTGGAAGCCTTTAATCCGGCAGGGAGTGTCAAAGACCGCATCGCGAAGAATATGATTTTACAGGCAGAAAAAGAAGGATATCTGAAGAAGGGCTCGGTCATTATCGAGCCTACCAGCGGAAACACCGGGATTGGGCTCGCCTGCGCGGCGGCAGCCAGAGGTTACCGGATTATCCTGACTATGCCGGAAACCATGAGCGTAGAGCGCAGAAAGCTTCTTGCCGCTTACGGCGCGGAGCTGGTTCTGACAGATGGAAGCAGGGGGATGAAGGGCGCCATCGAAAAAGCCGCGGAGCTGGCGGAAAGCACCAAAAACGCCTTTGTTCCGAGCCAGTTTACCAACGCTTATAACCCGGCTGCCCACGAAGAATCGACAGGTCCTGAAATCTGGGAGGATACCGAAGGCCGGGTGGATCTTTTCATCGCGGGCGTGGGCACCGGCGGAACGATCACCGGAACCGGCCGTTATCTGAAAGCGCAGAACCCGGACATCCGGCTTGTAGCGGTAGAGCCTTCGGATTCCCCGGTTCTCTCCGGCGGAACTCCCGGTCCCCATAAGATTCAGGGAATCGGAGCGGGATTTGTGCCGGATGTGCTGGACGAGAAAATCTATGACGAAGTGATGCCGGTATCTCTGAGCGACGCCTTTTCCGCCGCCCGCGCCCTGGCTCATACGGAAGGGTTCCTTGCCGGCATTTCTTCCGGAGCCGCGCTTCACGCCGCCGCCCATCTGGGAAAACGGAAAGAAAATAAAGAAAAACAGATCGTCGTCCTGCTGCCGGACACAGGAGAGCGCTACCTGACGACGGATCTGTTTAAATAAAGAGTTTCCGGTTGGAGATTAGAATATCTGCCTTTCCGGTTTTTATAAGATGCGCGGCCTGCACCCTGAAGTTTACCGTCCATACCGCGGTTTTCAGGGCGCAGGCTTTTATTTCGGGAAGGAGCGCGGCCAGCGTATACTTGATGCTGAGGCCGTGAATTCCTTCTTTTTTGTATTCCTCCAGACGCTGGCGGTTTAACGCCCCGCGTTTTTTCGCGAGAAGAAACAGTTCGGTTCCCTCTTTTATATATGGTCGTACTTTCCGCAGATTCTCCCGTCCGAAGCTCTGGAGGATAATCTGCCTGCCGGAAAGCCTGCCATAGATGGTTTTCATCAGCAATTCCGCCCCGTTTTCTGTTAACCTTAAGTTTCCCTTGATCTCAATGATCGGAACCGCGCGGCTTGGCGCCAGAGTTTCCAGATATTCCTCCAGGGAGGGGATTTTCAGGGCGCCTCCATAGCTTTGGATGTTGTTTCCGCTGATGACCGGAAAACTGCTGACATTCTCTTTTGTAAGCTCTGTAGTTTTTACATCCGCGCCGCACATCCGCTTTAGCGTTTCATCATGAAAAACGAAAAATTCCGGTCCCCTTTTCCCCTTTCCTTCCCAGATATCGCATTCCACCGCGCCAAATCCGGCTTTCACAGCTTCTTCAAAAGCCGGAATCGTATTTTCCGGCGCTCGGCTGCTGTATCCTCTGTGAGCCGCGTAAAGAGGCTCCTTCATGCTTCCACGTCCTTTCCTTTGGGATGCCTATCTGCCTTCCCTTTTGTCCGCTTCCTTTCGCAGCAGGGCAATCTCCGCCGCGTAGCCTTCCAGCTCGTTGGGCGTTTCCAGGATAAAAGGCAGATCTTTCAGCCTTGGATGGGTGATGACGTTTACAATGGTATCAAGTCCCAGGCAGCCTTCTCCGATCTTCGCGTGACGGTCTTTTTTCGCTCCTTTCGGATTCTGACTGTCGTTGATGTGCATGGCACGCAGCTTATCCAGCCCTACGATCCGATCAAATTCCTCCAGAACGCCGTCCAGATCGCCGATAATATCGTAGCCCGCGTCGCTGACATGGCAGGTATCCATACACACGCCCAGCTTTTCTTTCCGTTCCACCCGCTCGATAATCGCCGCCAGTTCTTCAAACCGTCCGCCGATTTCACTGCCCTTGCCGGCCATGGTTTCCAGCAGAACAATGGTACTCTGCTCCGGGGTCAGAATCCGGTTGAGCAAATCCGCGATCCTTTCAATTCCGACCTCCGTCCCCTGCCCCACATGGCTTCCCGGATGAAAATTATAGTAGTTTCCCGGCGTATATTCCATCCGCTCCATATCTTCACTCATGGCAATATAGGCGAAATTCCGCACCTTCTCATCTTTGGAACAGGGGTTCAGCGTATAAGGCGCATGGGCCACCAGAGTTCCGAAGTGATGTTCGCTCAGCATTTCCCGCAGCGCCTGCGCGTCCTTCTCGTCAATGGCCTTCGCCTTCCCGCCCCGGGGATTTCTTGTAAAAAAGGCAAAGGTATTCGCTCCGATTTTCAGCGCGTCCTTTCCCATATGCGCATAGCCTTTCGCGGCCGATAAATGACATCCTATTTTCAGCATATTCCTTCTCCTCTTGTATCATTCCTTTTTTAATCATACCACAGATCGAGTGGATTTAACATCCTCGGCACCGGAGGACAGGAGATTTTCGAGCGCTGTTTTTCACCAGTTCACTATCTACGCAAAGGCTCCCTTTCTTTTTTGAGGAAAATGTTTTATACTTAGGTTAAGAATGACAAAAAGGGGATTTGGATCATGCAGCATGAAATTTTCAGAAGACACGATTTACTGCGGCCCAACGGGACACTCTGGGAGGCGGGATACGCCACAAGTCCGGTGCTTGCTTACGACCGCTCGAAGATCCGGGCGGGAAAGCTTCAGATTAAGGAGTGGGATTCCTATCTGATTCTAAGTCCGGACTTCGCGCTGGAGCTGACCGTCGGAGATAATTCCTACATGGGCTTTGATCGCGTCGCTTTCATGGATTTTAAAAAGACGCGGGCGCACACAAAAAGTTCGGTGCGTTTTTTCCCTATGGGGAGCACAAAGATGCCTTCCTCCACGGAGGGCGGAGATACAGAAAGTTTTCGCAGGAATCATTTTCTCTGTTTTCGTAAGGAGCCGGAGCGCCGATATCTTCGTTTTCGCATGGAACGCTTTTGCAGCGGACAGCCTGTAGAAGGAGAATTGTCTCTGACAGAACCGGAAGGGGACTCCATGGTTCTTGCTGTTCCCTTTGACGAAGCTCCCTTCGGTTTTTACTATAACCAGAAAATCTACGGAATGCCGGCAGAGGGAGAAGTGACTTTCCAGGATCAGACTTACCGCTTTGAGCCATCCACTTCTTTCGCGATTCTCAACTGGGGACGGGGCGTATGGCCCCGCCGCAGCAGCTGGTACTGGGCAGGAACCTTCGGCGTTCTTGATGAGATTCCCTTTGCCTTTAATATCGGCTATGGATACGGAAACGATGCCGAGGCCACGGAAAATATGCTTTTTTACAACCGGAAGGCTCACAAGCTTTCTCATGTAACCTTTAATATCCCCACTTCAAACGGCCGGGACAATTATATGGAACCCTGGTTTTTCACCAGTGACGATGAGCGTTTTAAAATGATCTTTCATCCGATTCTGGATTGCGGTTCCAAGACCGGATTTGCCTTCCGAAAGTCCAGAAGGCACCAGGTTTTCGGGCATTTTACCGGAAGAGTGACTTTGGACGACGGAACGGTTCTCAATATCAAAAACTTCCTCGGAGTTGCCGAGAAAGTTTTCAATAAATGGTAGGGATTAAATTTCTTTCAGCAGGTTGACCATTTCAATGGCCGAAGCCGCCGCTTCACTGCCCTTGTTGCCGGCTTTTGTTCCCGCCCGCTCGATGGCCTGCTCGATGGAGTCTACGGTCAGCACGCCGAAGATCACCGGAATTTCACTGTCCAATCCGACGGCGGCAATGCCTTTGGACACTTCCGCGCTGACATATTCAAAGTGGGCGGTGGCTCCCCGGATCACCGCTCCCAGACAGATGACCGCGTCATACTTTCCGCTCTTTGCCATTTTCTTCGCTGTCAGAGGGATTTCAAAAGCTCCCGGAACCCACGCCACGCTGACATCCGCTTCATCCGCTCCATGGCGCCTCAGAGTATCCAGCGCTCCCGACAGCAGCTTGCTTCCGATAAATTCATTGAACCGGCCTACGACAATTCCCACTTTTATCCCTTTGGCGATTAAATTTCCTTCTAAAACTTTCATTTTTTCCTCCTTAATTGTTAGCATGAGTGGAGCACATGGCCCATTTTTTCTTTCTTAGTGTGCATATAAAATTTGCTCTCCGGCTTGACTTTGGTTTCAATCGGAACCCGCTCCACCACGTCGATTCCGTAGCTTTCCAGCCCGTGAATTTTGTCCGGATTGTTTGTCATGACCCGCAGCTTTGTAGCTCCCAGGTCTTCCAGGATCTGCGCGCCTACCGTGTAGTCCCGCAGATCCGGCGCAAAGCCCAGAGCCAGATTGGCTTCCACTGTGTCCATGCCCTGATCCTGCAGAGCATAGGCTTTCAGCTTATTGATCAGTCCGATGCCCCGGCCTTCCTGCCTCAGATAAACCAGCACGCCCCGACCTTCTTTGGCGATCATCCGCATGGCCGCGTCGTACTGATCGCCGCAGTCGCATTTGGCGCTTCCCAGAGCGTCTCCGGTCAGACATTCGGAATGAACTCTCGTCAGAACCGGCTCTCCGTCTGCCACATCTCCCATCGTCATGGCCACATGGTGCTCCCCGTTGAGCTTATTGATGTAGCCGTAAATCCGGAATTTTCCGTATTTAGTCGGAAAATTGGCTTCCACGACCCGTTCCATGATCTTGTCGTGGCGTTTCCGGTAAGCGATCAGGTCTTTAATGGTAATGAAGGTCAGTCCGTGCTCCCTGGCCAGTTCCATCAGTTCGGTTTTTCGCATCATGGTTCCATCTTCCCGCATGATTTCACAGCACAATCCACATTCCTTCAATCCCGCGAGGCGCATCAGATCCACAGTCGCTTCTGTGTGCCCGTCCCGTTCCAGGACGCCTTTTGCCTTTGCCTCCAGGGGAAACATGTGGCCCGGGCGCCGAAAATCACAGGGCTGCGCGTCGTCGTCCACACATTTCATAGCTGTAAAGGATCGTTCGTGAGCGGAAATTCCGGTCGTCGTATCCACATGGTCGATGGATACGGTAAAGGCAGTGGCGTGGTTGTCTGTATTGTTGGCAACCATCTGGGAAAGCCCCAGCTTCTGGGTCATCTGGCTGCTCATAGGCATACAGATCAGCCCTTTTCCGTAGCAGGCCATAAAGTTTACATTTTCCGGCGTGGCAAATTCCGCCGCGCAGATAAAGTCTCCTTCGTTTTCTCGATCCGGGTCATCGGTGCATACGATAATTTTTCCATCTCTCAAGTCTTCCAGTGCCTGCTCAATCGTCGCGAATTCACTCATTTGTTATTCCTCCTCTGTATTCTGTCTAAAATCCGTTTTCTCTTAAAAATTCCAGGTCAATGCCGCTTCTTTTCTTCTCCGGCTCCTGCGGGAGCATCAGCCGTTCCACATATTTGGCGATGATGTCCGTTTCCAGATTGACCATATCGCCTGTCCGCCTGGCAAGCAGCGTGGTTTCTTCCCCTGTATGAGGGATAATCGAAACCCGGAACCCGTTTTCCCTTACCTCCGCCACAGTCAGGCTGATTCCGTCGATGGCGATGGAACCTTTTTCCGCAATGTACCGGAGCAAGGCGGCGCCGCAGGAAATGGTCACCCAGATGGCGTTGCCCTCTCTCTGCATGTTTTCTACCGTTCCAGTGCCGTCGATGTGGCCGCTGACAATATGGCCTCCAAAGCGTCCGTTCGCTGCCATGGCCCGTTCCAGATTCACCCGGCTGCCCTTTTTTAATGTTCCCAGACTGCTTCTCCGCAGGGTCTCCGCCATGACGTCGGCCCGGAACCAGTTTTTTTGAAATTCGGTGACGGTAAGACAGACGCCGTTCACCGCGATGCTGTCTCCCAGATGAACATCTTCCAGGACTTTATCCGCCTGAATCACCAGGTTTCCTCCGTTCTGTTCTTTGAGGACTCCCGTCTCTTCTATAATTCCTGTGAACATTCCTCTCTCCTTTCCGGCTTTCCCTGGATCATCAGATCCTCGCCGATTTTCTGTATCTCAAGATGTTCGACCCGGATCGCCTGGCTCATTTTTTCAAAGCCCTTTCCTTCCACCGGGGTTTTGGCTTCTCTGCCGCCTACGATCTTAGGGGCGATAAAGCTTACGATCCGATCCACGATTCCCTGCCGCAGAGCCGCTTCATTCAAGGCGCCTCCCCCTTCCAGGAGAATGCTGTCGATTTCCCTCTCGCCCAGCTTTTTCATTAAATCCGCCAGGTCAATGCCATCTCCCGCTTTTTCCGTTATCAGGACCCGGCTTCCCAATTCTTTACGTTTCCATGGGTCGCAGTCTTCGGCAGCCGCGATGATGCAGTTGTCATCCTTCAGCACCTTGGCGTCCAGCGGGATGCGCAGATGGGTATCCGCGATAATCCTCACCGGGTCCCGTCCGCCTTCCAGCCGGCAGGTGAGCCGCGGATCGTCGGCGAGGACGGTTCCGATTCCCACCAGAATTCCGGTCAGCCGATTCCGCATTTCCTGTACCGCCCGGCGGGATTCCTCTCCGGTCACCCATTTGGAATCGCCTGTACAGGCGGCGATTTTTCCGTCCAGCGTCATGGCGGTCTTCATTACGACAAACGGCGTTTTCGTTGTGATGTATTTTAAAAAAATCTCGTTGATTCTGCGGCATTCCTCTTCCAGAATCCCGCTTTCCACGTGAATTCCCGCGGCTTTCATCATCCGGACGCCTCTTCCCGCCACCTTGGGATTCGGATCCAGAATACCGATACGCACTCTCTTGATTCCGTGCCCGATAATCGCCTTAGCGCAAGGGGGCGTTCTGCCGTAATGGGAGCACGGCTCCAGCGTCACATACATATCCGCGCCGCGAACATCTTCTCCCCGCCGGGCAGCGTCTTCAAAGGCGTTGATCTCCGCGTGGTTTTCCCCGCATTTTTTATGCCACCCTTCACCGATGACCGCGCCGTCTCTGACGATTACCGCCCCGACTACCGGGTTGGGCGAGGTTCTGCCCCTTCCGCGCTCCGCCAGCTCAAGAGCCCGCTTCATATATTCTTCTGCTGTCATATCTTCTCCCTCCCCGCAAAAAGAAAAACTCCGACACAAACTTCGGAGTTTCAGCTAAAATACCGCTCTGAAATGAAAAATCCTGAGAAAAATTCTCAGGGTAAATTTAACAAATCAAAAAGCTGCTCAACATCTTCTCTCATCCAGACTTTACTGTCGGCACCGGAATCTCACCGGTTCCTGCGCGAACGCGCTCGCGGGCTTTACCGCCGGTATGGAATTTCACCAAACCCCGAAGACCTGTTATTTAATTCATGATCTATTATATGCTTCTTTTTGAGATTGTCAATGGGGAATTTTAAAGAAGCTGAAAGCTTCCTTCTTACTCCATCGTATATTCGCCTTCCAGAGAAAATACCGTTTCCTCGCAAATGTTTGTAGCGTAGTCAGCAATACGTTCAAGATGAGCGGCGACAAAAGCAAACATGATGGAAAGACGCGTGTTCTGAGTTTCTTTTACCGCGATATCCAGCTGCTCCTCGTAGACCAGGCGGAACAGTTCGTCTACTTCCTCATCGGTTTTCCATACTTTGCGCGCCAGCTTCAGATCTCTGTCCAGGAAAGAACGGATTGCGTTTTTTACCATGCTGGCTGCCATATCCGCCATTCTCGGCAGATCGATCAGTTCTTTATAGTAATCTTCATGCTCCATACGAATCGCGTATTTCGCCAGATCTTCACAGTGATCGCCGATCCGTTCCAGATCCGTTACCATCTTCATGATGGAAATGCAGTAGCGCAGATCGCTTGCCACAGGCTGCTGGGTAGCCAGGAAAAGATAACACATTTCATTGATTTCATCATCCATGTCATCAATGTGCTCATCCGCGTCAATAATTCTTCTGGCAAGGAGCATATCCTTATCCTTAATCGCCTTGATGGAGTTGACAATCGCCTCCTCCACCATTTCTGTCATTTCTGTTACTTTATCGTTAATCTGGACCAGTTCCAGATCCATTTTTGGTCTTGGTGCCATAGTTTCCTCCTCATCAGCCAAAACGTCCGGTGATATATTCTTCCGTCTTTGGATTGGACGGATTGGTAAATATTTTTTCCGTGTCATCGATCTCCAGGATTTCGCCGGTCAGGAAGAATGCGGTCCGATTGGAAATCCGAGCTGCCTGCTGCATATTATGAGTAACGATGACGATCGTGTATTTCGAAGCGAGGTCCTGAACCAGAGCCTCAATTTTCGTAGTCGCAACCGGATCTAACGCGGAAGTCGGCTCGTCCATGAGGATTACCTCCGGTTCTACAGATAGGCATCTTGCGATGCACAGTCTCTGCTGCTGGCCTCCGGAAAGGCCCAGCGCCGATTTGTGCAGTCGGTCCTTTACCTCTTCCCACAAACCTACTTCACGCAGCGTCCGCTCGACAATCTCATCCAGCTTTTTCTTATCCTTCTGTCCGTGAAGCTTTGGTCCATAGGTGATATTTTCATGTATGGTTTTCGGAAATGGATTCGGTTTCTGGAATACCATTCCCACTTTCTTACGGAGAGCGATTACGTCGCAGTCCTTTCCATAAAGATCTTCTCCGTCAAACAGAAGCCTTCCTTCAATCCGGCATCCTTCCACCAGATCATTCATCCGGTTCAGAGAGCGCAGGAAAGTGGATTTTCCACATCCGGACGGTCCGATCAAAGCAGTAATATCATTTTTGTATATATCTATGTTTACTTTTTTCAGGGCCTGGAAATTACCATAGTACAGATCCATGTCCCGAATTTCAAATGTTTTTTCTTTCTCTGCCATTTCTTACTCCTTTGCTAATCTGCCGCTGATGTAATTCGCCAGCGAATTGATAATCAGTACAACTACAATCAGCAGAGCTGCTGTCGCGTATGTTTTTTCTTCAGACAGTCCCTCGGAAGCCAGTGTATACAGATGCAGCGCCATCGTTCTCGTGGAATCGAAGATTGACAAAGGCATCAGCAGCGAGCCTCCAATCGTCAGCATGAGCGCCGCGGTTTCCCCGATTGCTCTTCCGATTCCCAGAATCAATCCTGTAAGAACGCCCGATTTACAGCAAGGCAGCACTACCTTGCGCACGGTCTCCCATTTTGTCGCTCCCAGAGAAAGACTTCCTTCCCGGTAGGACATCGGTACTGTTTTGAGAGACTCCTCTGTTGAACGGATCAGGGTCGGCAAAATCATCATCGAAAGAGTCAGACCACCGGCAAGAATCGACCAGCCCATTCCTAAAAATACTACGAAGAAAGAAAAACCGAAGAGACCAAATATGATGGATGGTATACCAGCAAGGACCTCTGTAAAGAATCTAATTATGTTAATGAGCTTTCCTTTCTTCGCGTATTCCGAAAAGTAGATTGCCGCCGCCACTCCGATGGGCGTGGCAATAATGATGGATACGAGAGTAACATAAATCGTTCCCACAATAATCGGGAAAATTCCTCCCTCGCGTCCCATGCCTGTCGGAGCTTCCGACAGAAACTCCCACGAAATATTTGGAACCCCTTTGACAAGGATAAATCCCAGAATTAAAATCAATACCCCCAGGGTCAGAGCAGCAATAAAGCCTACCAGTCCGAAGAACCCTTTGCTTTTCAGATTTTTGCTCATGCTGTCATACCCCCAAACTTTCTCATAATCGCCTGCGCGATACTATTTAAAATTACGATAATTACAAACAGGACGATTCCGATGGCGAACAGCGCGCTTTGATGCTCCGGAGTCGCGTAAGACATTTCCATGGCGATGGTTCCGGTCAGCGTCGCGCTGGGATCCAGCGGACTTGTCGCAATCTGCGGCATATTACCTGTAATCAACAGAACCGCCATTGTTTCTCCGATCGCTCTTCCCATCGCCAGAATGATGGAGGAAAAAATTCCTGATTTCGCAGCCGGAAGAATCACCTTTGTGATCGTTTCCCGCTTATCCGCTCCCAGTGCCAGAGACGCTTCTCTGAATTCCGGCGGAACCGCGGCGATGGAGTTTTCCGAAATACTTACAATGGTCGGAAGTATCATAATCGCCAGAATGATTGCTCCGGCCAGAACACTGAATCCGCTGGATGTGGCGTCCGGATTGAATTTCTGTACCAACGGCAGAATATAGTCACGAATGGCCGGTACGATTACCGCCAGTCCGAAAAATCCGTATACAACAGAAGGAATTCCTGCCAGCAGTTCGATTGCCGCTTTAAAAAGCCTTGCCGGGCGACGGCTTACCATTTCCGCAAGAAACACCGCGCATCCGAGACCCGTCGGAATCCCGATAATCAGGGCTCCGATCGTAACTCCCAAAGTTCCGACAATCAGAGGCAAAATCCCGTAAATTCCACTTGTAGGGCTCCAGTCTGTTCCCGTAATGAAGTTGATGATTCCGTAGTCCTTCATAACCGGGAATCCGGAGCTGAAGATGAATATCGTAATAAGTGCAACGGCCGCAATGGAGACCGCTGCACATATCAGAATCAGTTTTTCAATTACTTTTTCACTTGTTTTCATGGTTCTATGCCCTTCTTTTCGTCAACTTTTCTGATTCATTTTTTGCTGCACTCTATTTAGTTAACAGGGATAAAATCATTTTCTTCAACAATCTTCTGACCTTCATCGCTCATAGCGAAGTCAATGAATGCCTGCGCTGTTTCGGACACTTCAGAGCCTACTACGTATACAAACGGTCTCTGAATTTTATAGTCACCGGATACTACGTTTTCCGAAGTCGCTTCCACGCCCTCTACAGTCAGTACTTTCACACTGTCGTCCAGGGAACCCAGGGATACATAACCGATGGAGTTCGGAGTTGTGGAAACCGTTTCTTTTACCGCCCCTGTGGAAGGCTGTACCAAAGCGTCTTTTGTCGTATTGTCTACATCATCAACGGTAACGCCTGTAATCTCAGTGAACGCTCCTCTTGTTCCGGAACCTTCTTCTCTGGAAACAACGGTGATTTCCGCGTTATCTCCGCCAACTTCACTCCAGTTTTTGATATCGCCGGTGTAGATTCCTTTAATCTGTTCCAGGCTCAGGTCGTCAACATTTACATCCGCATTTACGATAACCGCTACGCCATCTTTCGCGATTACATACTCTTCCGAAATGGAGCCTTTTTCGTCTTCACCGACTTCTCTTGACAGAGAACCGATATCCGCGATTCCGTCTTCGATGGATTTAATTCCCTGTCCGGAACCGCCGCCCTGTACTTCAACAGTCACATCCGGATTTTCTTCCATGTACACTTCCGACATTGCTTCGGAAAGAGGCTGTACTGATGTGGAACCCGCGATTACTACACTGCCGCTTGCTGCGCTGCCGCTGTCGCCGCTTCCGCTGTCGCTGTTTCCGCCACAGCCGGCCAGCCCCAGCGACGCAACCAGTACACCTGCCGCAATCAAACCTGTTAAAATTTTCTTTTTCATGTTTTTTGTCCTTCTTTCTTTATAATTTTTTATTTTTTTCTCTCTCGTTTTTACATGCTTAGTTTAACCGTTTTCTGTTAAACCTATTTTAAGAAAATCGTTAGATTTCGGTTAATTATGTTAAAACAGTGTAAAGAAAGTCACGTTTTCGCGGTCTTTTGTTAGATGTTTGATAAATCCGCCGCTTGCAGATTTCCTTTTTCTGTAATATAATAAATCCACATTCATTCATTGACAAAAAGAAGGAAAGGATCAGGTGATGAGTATGAGAAGAAAAATATTGTGCGTCTTACTGGTTATTATGACGGCCCTGGCAGTTGCCGCATGTGGAGGAGACAATTCCCAGGATAGCTCACAGAACGCGTTTGAGGCTTTCACGGAAGTTCAGAAGAACATGGAGGATGTCCGCGACGCGGAATTTAAGATGGCCATGGATATGACAACGGACGCTGCCGGCGAGGATGATGAGGTAACGATGAAAATGTCGGGTACCGGAAAAGAAATTTTAAAAAGTAAATCCGATATTGAAATGGAAATGAACTACAATATGACAATGCCCGGTCTGGAGTCCGGTTTAAAAGGGACGATGTATATGCAGGATCAAATTGTCTATATGGATATGATGGGGCAGAAATTCAAGATGGACGCTTCCAATGAGATCGCGGCCGCCATGAATATGGACACCAGCCAGCTCCTGGATATCAGCGAAGATATGATTTCGGATATAACCATGAGCAAGGATGGGTCCGATACTGTTTACAATATAAAAATGGACGGAAACAAAGCCTTGGATTATTTAGAAAAAAATGCCGGAAATGTACAGGGAATGGCAGGTGCCACGGAAGCTCTGAAGTTTAATAAAATGGATGTGGTTGTAGTCGCCGGGGAAGATGGTATGGTGAAAACCATTGATATGGATTGCGCAATGTCCTCCGGTTCCGGCGAGGAAGCAATGGATGTAACATATCAGATTTCTATGGAATATCTTGGAATCAATACGGATCTGAAAATTGATTTCCCGGATTTCAGCGATTATCAGGAGTTGACAGTCTAATTGACCGGTTCTATAAGGGTTCTCTGAGGGCGGAGCCGTTGGGTTTCGCCCTCTTTTTGTAATCTCCAGCAATTTTTATCAACATTTTACGAAATTTCCCGTTTGTTTATAAAAATTACAGCGTTCCAGAGGGCTTGTTTCTACTTTTCCCTTGCGGCTGGGTTCAGCCCGCCGATTCATGGCCGGAAAGCCTTGAAATTTTAGTAACAAATGCGGAAATTTTCGATTTGTTTCTAACCTTCTTTCTGCTTTCCATTATTCCTCCATTCCAAAATAGTGTCGTATCGTCCAATTAATATGGGAAAAGCTGAGAGGCATATGCTTTGTCTCCCAGGTCATAATCAGGTTGTCCCCTAACCGATACCCGTTTCGGGCATAGCGGTTTAGTTTTTTCATCGCCTCTGTCGCATATCCCGGATCATCCATTTTTCCAAAATGTTCCCAGATCAGAATCCGTCTCTCTACTGGGTGAAGAATCTCAAAATCCGGTGAAACTCTGTAGTTTTCCAAGCACAGAATTGGCTCATAACGGAATGTCAGTCCATACTGCTCCAGCTTTGTCGCAATTTCCGCTTCCGCTTTTGAACGGACAGCGACCCCACCTTCTGAAAAGTACCTCCGTTCTTCTGGAAAAATCGTGTTTTGCTCATAATTCTGCGAGTCCCATTGTTCCGGCGATAAATCGCCTTCAAGGAGTAAACGCCGCGGATCAAAATCCCGGTAATAATCCGGAAGTTCCGCCCGAACCTGATAAGGATCGTAGATTCTCATCCCCTGTTCCGCCTGTCTGCAGCAGGCGGCGTTTTTTCTCAGCAGCGGAATCGCCTTACTAATATAACGCGCCTCTTTTAAATCTCCGATGAATTCATCGTAATCGGGAAAGTCTTTCGGAATAATCAGCTGCATTCGTTTTCCCTTTTCTGTAACCGCCCTGTAATAGGAGCCGTTTTTATATACCAGACTTCCCTGAGGAAGCTGCTTTTTTCTCTGCTCCAGTTGCTCCAGCAATGATTCCGTTCGCAGCCGCTCTTTATGGATCAAATCCATTAATTGGTTTTGTTGAAACATCCTCGCCTCCCAATAATTGTAAATTTATTGCAATTATACCTTTTATTTCTTTTTCACGCAACTCCTTTTTCTGTGTTTCAGAAGGCGATTTATCAACATTTCTCAATATTTCCCGTTTGTTTATAAAAATTACAGCCTTCCGGAAGGCTCGTTTCCACTTTTCCCCTGCGGCTGGGAGCATTCCACCGATTCACAGCCGAAAAGCCTTGAAAACTTAGTAACAAATGCGAAAATTTTCGATTTGTTACCAATATGCAAAAAGACCGCGAATTCCGCGGTCTCAGACTGTAGACAAAAGGTCCAACTTCAAGAAGAGAAGTTGGACCTTTTCTA
>JAHZHL010000037.1 GCA_019420305.1 Bacillota bacterium
ACATAGAAAAAGTCCAATCTCTTTCGCTCGAGATTGGACTTTTGTCTACAGTCTGTGGAGACCGACCATCTTTAGGTCGGTCTCCTGCTATTTACCGTCCCTATAGCGCTATGAAAGAAGAATGCGACGTATCAATTTCAGTGTTGCTTTTTACCGATATCTCAGTTATATTATTAAGTAAAAGCGGATACATCAGGCGTCTTGGACGTAGGCTGCGGGTCTTTCGGCATGTTCAGCAGTTGTGGCGCTTTTTTTATTTACTTGATTCTTATTTTAATATAGAATGTATTTACAAGGTCAGATTTAACTCCCCACACGGGCAATTGCAGCCCGTTGTCTGGGAAAAAATCTGACATTTTTTCGAGCTGAACTATTGATTTTTACTGATGATCCAAGTAAATTATTAGTAGAAAGCCTATCGGCGGACAAGTATGAGTTGTCTGGCAATGCCTGAGATGACGCTTGATACCGAGGGTTTTTCTTTCATTTTTCCACTGCCCCATCTGAACAATCACAATATGACCCAATTTATGATTTTCTGATTATTTCTCTCGTCTTTCTTTTAGGCTGTTGCTTTTCAAGAAAGCTTCTGCTATATTGTTAGTAGAAGCAGATGCATTTAACGTCTCGGGCGTGGGCTGGGGGTCATCCGACATTAAAGCGCTTGCGGTGCTTCTTTTTTATTTACACGAATCTCCAATTCTGGCTTTCTTCCTGTAATTTCACCATATGGGCGTAGAGACCGTTTTTCTCTTTTAGCTCCTCCGGCGCGCCCTCTTCCGCTACGGTGCCTTCCGAGAGCACCACGATCTTGTCCGCGCCGGCCACCGTACGCATTCGATGGGCAATCACCAGCACAGTCTTATCCGCAATCAGGCGGGAGAGCGCTGTCTGAATCAGTGTTTCATTTTCTACATCCAGCGAAGCGGTTGCTTCATCCAAAAGAATAATCGGCGCGTTTTTCAGGAAAGCCCGGGCGATAGAAACGCGCTGCCGCTCTCCGCCTGAAAGCTCGCATCCGTTTTCCCCGATATTGGTATTCCACCCATCCGGCAGTTTTTCCGCAAACTCGTCTACATTCGCGAGCTTTGCCGCCGCCATCACCTGCTCATCGTCAGCCTCTTTGTTCCCGATTCGAATATTTTCCAGAATAGTGTTGTCAAACAGGGTTACATCCTGAAATACGATGGAAAACAAAGATAACAGCGCTTCCGGGTCTGTTTTGGAAATATCCATACCTCCCACAGTGATCCTGCCGCGGCTGACATCCCAAAATCTTGCCGCCAGCCGGGAAACAGTTGTTTTGCCGCCGCCGGACGGCCCCACCAAAGCTGTGACTTCCCCCTGCTTCGCGGTAAAAGAGACATCTTTCAAAACCGTTTCTCCGGTATTGTAGGCAAACTCCACATGGTCAAAGACAATATCATAGCCTTCGTTAGAAAGTCTGTTATCGCCTTGCTGGATGGGGTGATCGAGGATTTCATTCATGCGGGCGATATTAGTGCGCGTGCTAATCACTGCCGCCAGATTTTGAAGCGCGCCCTGCAGTGGATCATAAAGGCGTGATACGACCAATAAAAATAAGAAGAAGGTTCTTACATCCAGACTTCCCTGAATCAGCAAGATGGAGCCGACCAGCGCGACCGTAGCGATCCCTAATTTCAGCACTAATGACGCGGAAACTACAAAGGCCGCCAGTCCAAATTCATTGAGAATCGAGCGATGTTCCACTGCGCGGATTTTCTTTTCCAAACCGTTCAGGTATTTCTTTTCGGCATTATTTGCTTTCAAATCCCGTACCGTTTCGATACACTCCTGAATTCCATCGGCACAGGACATTTTGACATCCATGGCTTTTTGATTGAGTTTTTCCTGTACCCTGGCAGAAAACCCTACAATGGCAAACGCTATCGGCATGACCCAAAGCGCCGCCAATGCCATGCGCCAGTCAAAAATAAGCAGACTGACAGAGATCAGAACCGTGGAGATAATCGATCCCGCCAGCTCTGGGATAAAGTGAGAAAAACTCTGTTCCAAAAATGTGCAGTCTGCCATAATCGTACTGGTCAGGTCAGCCAGATCCTTTTTGCCAAAAAAGGACAAGGGAATTTTTCGCAGCCGTTCTGCCAGCGTGATGCGCCTTACGCCGCTTTCTGTATAAGTGGCAAAGTAGGTGGCGTTATACTGGATGTAAGTGGTAAACAGAATAAACCCGATACATATTGCGCAGCCGATGACGTAATAGGCGACTTTTTCATTGGAAACGCCGCCACTCATCAGGTCGCCTACTAAAAAATAGAGCAGTCCCACCGGAAACATAAAGGAGAGATTCTGAAGGACGCAGGCCAGGCAGCCTTTGACCAAGTCTTTTGCTCCCTGTTCTGATAAAGCATATCGTTTTTGCAGCCATTTTAGCATTTATTATACCTCCTTTGCAACCTTCCATTGAACGGAAGTCTGATAGTTCTGCCACATCCGCTTGAACATTCCGTCTTGCTTCAGCAGTTCTCCGCTGGTACCACTCTCGGTAATCTGTCCATCACAAATAACATAGATTTTATCCGCGCCTACTACAGTAGAAAGCCGATGGGCGATCATAATGACCGTCTTCCCTTCAGAGAGCTTTGAAAAAGCGACCTGCATACGCGTTTCATTATCCGGATCGGCAAAAGCAGTCGCCTCATCTAAAATAATGATGGGCGCGTTTTTCAACATGACACGAGCGATGGCAATTCTCTGCTGCTCGCCGCCGGATAGGTAGATGCCCTTTGCGCCAATTACGGTATCCACGCCCCGAGGCAGTTTTGCAAGAATATCATCACACTGAGCATTGTGAAGCGCGGCAAGAACTTCTTCCCGGGTTGCGTCGGGTTTTCCCATACGTACATTTTCCAAAATAGAAGCCTTAATAAGGCGGCTGTTTTGGAACACAAAAGAAACTGTATTCATCAGTTCCTCTTTGGCAATTTCTTTTACATTAACTCCGCCGATCCTGACGGTACCGCTCTGAGGGTCGAAAAAACGGGAGATCAAATTGGCGAGCGTCGTTTTTCCACCGCCGGAGGGCCCGACAAAGGCTATAGTCTGTCCTTGCGGTACAGCAAGAGAAATGCCTTTCAACACTTCCGTTTGTCCATCATAGCTGAAACGGATTTTTTGCAGCTCTACCGAAGCGTCTTTCGGATGCTTTGGATATTTTGTCTCTCCCAGCGGTTTCAAAGTCAAAACACTGTCGATCCTCTGCAATGCATCATTTACAATCATGGCATTTTCACTTTGGAACATGATTCGCGTCAGCGTGACAGAAATAATTGGCGTAATGATAATATAGAAAATCAGATCCAGCAGAAATTCTGTTGTTGCGCCGTTTTGCGTAAATAACAGACCTCCCGCGATCAGTGCCGCGAAAACCCCGTTAATGGCTGCCGTATAGCACATCATCGGCGTTCGAAGCTGTTTGGTATAGGCAATTACCCATACTTTATAACGGTCAATCGAACCTTTAAATTTTTTAAAGGAAAAGATCGTCTGACCAAAGGTTTTGACTACCGGGATGCCCCGAACATATTCCACTGCCTCGTTGGACATATCATCCAGCGCATTTTGGTACTCTTTCATTTTCTCCTGCATCCGCTGTCCGGTCATTGTCATCATGATCAAAAACCCAAGCGCCACCGGAATAAGGCTCAGAAGGCCGAGCCGCCAGTCGAATACCAGCAGCAGCACCAACAGTCCGCAGGGCGTAGCGAGCGCGTTAGCCCGATCGGGAAGTTGATGGGCGAGATAAGTTTCGGTGGCAGCGCTGGATTCGTTGACAATTTTACGCAGTCTGCCGCTGCCAAAGCTTTCCGCAAACCCAAGCGGCAGCTCAACAATATGCTCCATGGTCTGTAGTCGTAAGTTCGTTGCAATGCGAAAAGCTCCCTTGTGGGAACACATCAGTCCCGCTATGTACACAAGTACGGCGATAACCGCAAACAGCACTGCCATCCAGCCATTATGCGTCAGATTCTGCGCACGGCTAAAATCCGGAGCGACTTCCAATACTTCTTGAATCACTTTCCAGATGTAATAAAAGGGCACCAAAGCGATGAAAGCGCTGATTGCTGAAAGTACCCACGAAGCATAAATCAGGTATTTGTGACTGCCCGCAATCTGGAGCAGGCGTGACAGGTTTGATTGTTTTTTCAAAAAAGATTCCCCCTTTTCCATCGGTTGATGATACCGATCACTCATAAATATCATCTTGCGCAATTTTAGTTAGTTTTCGCTAACTATCGTTCAAAAATTACAGGGCATTATTGCCCCATAATCTTCATCCATCCAGCTGTGTAAAAGGCACGCATTTCCTTTACATAATTTTCCGCGTTACTCAGCGGCATTTCATGAATCACCAGTTCAAAGAACGTATGAAACATGCCAGTAATCAGGATATGTTCCAGCGTAGGATCAATCTTTGGCGAAGGTCTTCCAAGCTCTCGCAGAACCTGCTGATAAGCGTGGGTTGCCGCCATCTCGATCTCTACCATTTCATCAATAAGGCCGGAAAATTTTGTCCCTTCCGAACAGCAGAGAATGAGTTTGCATTCTTCCAGATGGGCATAGGCATAGTGGAGCATATCGTACATGCAAAGCCCCGATATTTCGCTCATAACTTCCGGCTGCTGTTCGTGCGGAACTTCCGCAAATTGCCGCTGCGCCTTCTTAAAGCAGGTAAGGATATATTGGTAATGTTCGCCTACCAGCGCCTCGAACAATTCTTCCTTACTTTTGTAATAACCATAAAAGGCTCCGGTAGTCATGCCTACTGATTTTACAATATTTCTCAACGAGGCGCCCTTATAACCCTTTTCCAGAAACTCCGCTTTTGCCGCTTGATGGATGCGTTCTAAGGTTGTTAACTTTTCGTTTATGATATGTGCCCTCCTTATAACACCGTTATATATCACTGTTATATTATAGTTCACAAAAAAAATATTGTCAAGAGGAAAGAATTTCGTCGTAATATTGATCGAGTACCTCCGCTAAAGCTTTCGGGTTTTCTTCGTTTACGACATGGCCCGTATTCTCGATGATTTCCAATTTCGCGTTTTTCATGTTTTGCGAAAAGTAATAGGCCGATTTTATATTTGCCTTATCTTTCTTTCCACAAATGATTAGCGCGGGACATTCCATATTCTGCGCGCCGCGGCTGAAATCCAGGTTTTTCATGGAATTTCCCAACACAAACGTGTCCCGCTTATTAAATGCCATATTTTCAAAAACAGATTCAGGCAGGAGCTTAAACATCCTATTTTGAATCGCAAAGATCACTTTGGGTATTTTGTGAGGGGTTCCAATCAAAACCAATGACCCTACGTTTTCCGGGAAGTCCAAAGCATAATTCAATCCCAAAATGCCACCCAGCGAAATCCCGCATAAATGCAGGGGACCGTCAAGTTTGCCGCAATATTCTACAAACGAAGCATATAAATTTATATAGCTTGTCTCTTTCCCCTTGAGAAGTGACGATAACTCCGGGCATTGTATATCCCTGCTTTTTTTCATATGAGCAATCGTTTCCTCCCAGCTTGTCGCCTTATGTCCTGAACCGTGAATAAAAACTTTGTTCATGACAACCTCCATTGAATCCTTTCATCTGTATTCCTAAAGATTTCTTAGCCATACTGCGCAAAAGAATATTGCCGCGACCTACGTTCCATTTTCTGTCACCCTCTTAAAAAATGTCCAATTTATAAATAAATTCGATTTTGTACACGTTTTTTGGCGCCTGTGTTTATCCCTTCAGATTTTCCATCACAGAAGGGTTCTGCTCGATAATGGTTCCGACTGTTGAGCACGTTTCTAATTCAGGACAATCGCCGCAGGTGGCGGCGCCTTTTTCCAGCGCGCACTTGCGAATCCCACACATACTGTCGCAGAATACAGTCTTAACGCCGTCTGTACGGCAGCCTTCACAGTTGATATGTTCCGGTAAAATGGGAGCGTTATTTAACTCCGCCCATAATTTCGCTGTTTTCTCACGCAAGGCCTGATCGTCATTGACCGTCGCAATATACGCGTCGCATTTTTCACAATCCAACCCGCAGAATCCAATTCGTTCTTTCATAGCTTCTATCCTCCCAAATCTTTCTTTTAGCCGTAAAAGCGCCATCCGTTTATGCCCGGATTCGGAACGTCCTCGGCGCGAAACGATAGACCAGGATGCTTGCGACGATACTGTAAAGGACGCAGAAAAGGATCGTTATCATTCCGAATAGCAAAATAGGCATGCGAACCTGCATCAGGGCGAAACATACCCCATAGGTCGCAATCAGCACAAGCCGGTATGTACCACTCTTCATTTCCGTACCCGCGTTATATGGCTGAAGCAGGTAGTAGATCATCAGGTAGTGGATGGAAAAGAATGCGCTCATGCAAAGGACAGATACAATCAGCACGACATAATTCAGCGGATCGCCGGTTCCTCCGGTCACGAATAAGAGCAGCGCCAGCCCTCCTCCTATTACCAGGGCGGGTACCGCGTTGATCTTCATAATTTCGCGCAGCCGGATCCGGAAAAGCCGCAGCACGAGATCCGGCCGTTTGTAAAACGAATAGGTCAGCAGGCTGTGATCGCAGTTCATGAAAAGGGCCTGTGTAAAATTCGTGCCGCGATTGATCCCATACATGATAAACACGAAGTATGGAAGCCATGTCAGGATCATTGCGTTGATCGCGGGTTTTATTTCAGGCTTCAGAAATGTCACCATCAGGATTCCCGCGATGATAAACGCACAGATATAGGAGATCTTCTTCGTTGAGTTCCAGAGTATCTTCTTATGCCTTTTTATAAACAGGTCATTCAAAAATTCAAAGCCCCTGCGATTGCTGGTGATGGAAGTATCGGCGGATATTTTCTTCTCGCTGGTCTGTTTTGCAACCTTTGTTTTGGCCGCGGAATCCATCTGATTTGTCAGCCCTGACAGCAGCTCCTGATTAATCCCGCGATAATCGTGAAATGTCAGCACCTTAATCATACCGACGATTCCCAGAGGAATACAAAGCAGAAAGATACTTATGGAAACAGGCGTTGGCAAAACCAGTCCAAAGATCGGCAGAGCATAGGCAGCCGCCAGAAGTACAGCCATGCATCCCCATATATACTTGCCGAGCTTGTTTTCGTTATATCCGAATCCTCTCCTTTCATAATCCCAGAGCGAAACAGCAGCGACAAACAGCTTCATGCCGGCTATACAAAATGGAAGCAGCACGCATAACCAGAAAGGAAAGTCTCTGTACCGTCCCAGCAGGATCATAAGGGGCATAAATCCAATGATCACTTTGCCGATGGCATACAGATAATTGACCAGCGTATATTCTCTGGCATCCATTTTCATAAGGAATATCGCGTAGTACTTATCCTTCGTGGGATTGAAAAGCTTTGTATTCGCAAAGCATCCGATCACTGTAAGAGGCAGCAGAATATGAAGGATCACCTGAGCAGCAGGCAAATCCTTATACAGCATCCCCGCGCCGAAAATCATGATTATAAGATAAAGAAATTTCCCGATAAACGCAGAAACGATCTCCCACAACACAGACAGTATGTTGGCAAATATTTTCAGTCCTCTTACTTTGTAAAGCGCAGTCGGCAGCAGATTTCTTAAAACAGGGATCTGCTTTAATGAAAACAGGATTCCGTTTACCCGGTATGTATTTTTCAGGGAAAAAGAGATTCTCAGAGTTCTATTCATGGTCCTCCTCCCTTAACGCCTCAAGGATCTTATCCTTGAATTCTTTTCTGTCCAGATCCGTTTTCTCCACAACTTCCAGTACCCCATGATTCAGCAGAACGATCTCATCACACAGATCGAGGGCCAGATCCATGATATGGGTGGAAAATATCGTAATACGCTTTTGTTTCAGAGAACGCAAAAGCTGCTTCATTTCTTCCGCCACAACGACGTCGAGGGAGGTCAGAGGCTCATCAAGGAGCAGGATATTCGGCTGCGCGATGATATTGATTAGCATCTGCATTTTATTTTTCATACCGTGAGAATAGTCCTTAAGCAGCTTGTCCCTGTCTTCCGGTTCAATGCTCACGTAATCAAAGTATTCATCAATACCTTTCTGGGCCGCGATCGTTTTTTCATTGATATCTATGAAAAACTTTAAAAATTCACGGCCGGTGAGAAACTCAGGAACCGTCGGAGTGGACAGTACATATCCGATGTCCTCCGCGGCCACTTCGCGCCTGCCGCCACTATCGTCCACTATACAGAAGCTGCCGTTATCCATCTTAAGATCCCGATTCAGGCAATTGAACAACGTGGTTTTCCCCGCCCCGTTTCTGCCGAGAAGTCCGTAGATCTTCCCTTCCTCAAAGGTAAAACTGATATCTTTCAGGACTTCCTTTTTTTCAAAGCTTTTGGACAAATGCTCGATCACAAATTCCATAACCATCTCCTTATCTCTTTTTTCGTTCTACGTTGATATTACATGATAACAATAAAGATGAAAAGTGTTTTTTACACAAATGATCCGTAAAAAACGCATATCATTTTTAAACCATTATCGTTGTCAATTATATCATCTATTAACCTTTATCACAACCTGGTTAACGTCTGTAAACAAATATTTTAAGACATGGTATGGGTTACAATAAGACAAAAGGATGGTGAGAATGGATATGACAGAAAAAGATTTCTCTCTGCGTCTGGCGCAGCTCCGAGAAGAAAAGGGCGTATCGGCCCGCGACATGAGCTTATCAATGGGACAGAACCCCGGGTATATCAACAACATTGAAAGCGGAAAATCCATGCCCTCCCTTTCAGGAATTTTTTATATTTGCGAATATCTCGACATCACCCCGAAAGATTTTTTTGATGTAGAAACAAGCAATCCCACCAAGGCAACTGAGCTATACAACATCGCGAAAAAGCTGGACAGCGAACAGCTGGATCATCTCATCGCCCTGGCAAAAGGATTGCAGAAATAGTTCGTTTGTAAATAGTCCGTCCAAACTAAAATGATGTTTTTATTTGGACGGATTTTGTTTTGCTCGGTATTGTATATTTATGAAAAAAGCAGGGAATCTTCCTCCTCCCTGCGCAGGTACTCACAAATCCACAAAAATGTGAGTGAACTTAATAAACAACTAAACTTGATCATTTCAAGCCGTTTATGTTTGATACCTAATTATTCATAATTTCATACCCGAACGGAACAGGAAGACGTAAAATGAATTGATTTATTTTATCAGGAGACGAAAGCCTGAAAACACTTTTTACGTCAATTTTACGTCAACTCCCGTTTCCAAAAGAAAATAACGTTGAAATTTCAACGTTCTAGTGGTGGAGATGGCCTTTTACGCTTTATATCCACAATTAGAATTGAAAGTTATCGACATAAGTAATTGCAATACATTCAGCGGATTTTTACGGATAGGATTATTTTGCAATGCTCCGATCTATTTTCGGTTTTTACGTCAAAAAAGCCCCGGTCTCCCGGGGCGAATAACTTATTCAGGCATTCCTTCTGCTCTCTGCTTGCCTACCGCTTTTAACTCTTCCGCTTCTGCCTCATCTGCGGCAATTAGGGCATCCGCATCTTCCTCATCGAGCATATCGTCCTCTGTTGTCTCCAAAGATTCTCCCGCCGGTTCGGTGTCCAACTCCGGAAGACCGGCCAGGGAAGTCAGCAGAGACAAAATCCCTGCCAGTACCGCGGCGCCTGCAACCATCTTCCAATCGACCTCCTGAACCACCGCAGCCGTTCCGATCATTGCTACCGCCGCCTGTGCGACTGTTTTAATTGCTCTTACTCCTGCTTTTTTTAACCACATTGTCATATCTTTTACCTACCTTTCTTAGTTTTTAAGTTGGTCGGTATCGTAATTTCTGATCAGTTCCAATAACTTAGATGTTCCCCAAAACTTCCCATAGATTCGTTGGCTAACAGCTTCCCATTTTCTTCCCTCATGATTCTCCAGTTTGTACTTAGGCTTGTTTATCTTTTTGATAAGAACTGCTTTATACTGATGCGCCCAATCGGTTATATCATTACAGAGTATAGCGCCTAACATTTCCTCTTTCTCTAAGTCGAATTTGGACTTGTCTAAATATATTGCCAGTTGCGTTAAGTACCCTTCCATATAAATAATATACGATGCGGTTTCACAATCGAGGTATGCCTCATATTTCGCTATTGCGCTATGGACGCGCTGAAGGTATGTGCGGAAAACTTCCTCACTGTCAAGAATTTCTGGACACGAAAGAGAGAATCCATCCATCAGGTTGATCGTTTCTCCAGTCTCTTGGAAAGTAAATACACTTTTGGTTGATAACGCAATTTGTGCCAAATCCAACATTTCTTTTAGTGCATTTGCAATTTCTTCACCGATCATTGTTTGATACCCCACCTCTTGTTCTTTCTTTAGTTTTGATTTATGAAGAATTGTATTAACAACCGCAACAATAATTCCTCCAAGTGCCGTTGAAATTGCGGCGATTACGGTTGCCGCCCCTGGATTTTCTTTAAATATGGTAAAAATATCAAACATGACGCACCTCCATTATTTTTTTGATATTCTACCATATATTTCTCTAATTCCATAATTCTTCATCCCTAATTCACGTAAACTCACGCGTGAGTTATGCTGATTTCTTTAACCTCACATTATGAACCCATCTGTGATACCCGATGCGATTCCAACTCTTCACTTCTTTATTGATGTAAACTTTCTGATTCTTCTTCCCGCGGGCAACAATCTTACTCTTCTTGCTTTCCGAATATCGAATCGGGGCATTGTTCGCTTTGAAATAAGCGATTTTGCCCGGTTCAATGATCCAATAATATTTCGCCTGATACTGCACATTGTTCCAAGTGTTCTTGTTTCGACTCTTTGCGCTGCTTGCCGGGTCGTGGATATAGACTGTATTGCCTTTGATTTTTCTAAGAAGGATGAAGTGACCACCCCTTGTCCATAATCCAGGGCCCATACATGCGATGACGTATTTACCTGCCTTCAGCGCAGCCTTTGCCTTCTTGTCGCTGGAAGTGTTCCGCTTATGATAGGAATTGCTGCCAGGAACCTGCTCACAGTCCATTCTGTGCGCTTTCAGATACGCCTTAAAGAATGTATAATAAGTCCCGGAACCCGTAGCCTTGTACCCGTGATTCTGCGCCCAGTTACAGGCTTTCACGGGGGTTTCCTTTTTGTCCACGAACGTAGCAACCAGCATCGCCGCGCAGGTTGGCCCGCAACCAGAACCTCCGATTGTTGAATTCTCTCCCTTATTCCGATAAGGCTTATTCGCCCATCTCCGGTCTGTCTGCTTATAGCTGACCGGGACTACTTGTGTTGTATATGCCATAGTTCTACCTCCTTAAAATAATCCTAAAACTTTCGTTAATATTGCTCCGATGATACCGCCTACCAAAGCCACCATGACCGCGTTTTTAATTGATTTATACTGGTCTACCTCTCTACTTTCCAGCGCGGAAATTCGCTCTCCCTGATGTGTCTGCTCCTTCAACATAGACTCCATGTTTTGCGCTAATTTTTCAACCGCTATGGTAAGCTTCGTTTGTTTCTCGTCGTTATGCTCAAGATTTGACACTCGGTGTTTCAGAGAACCGATCTCTTCCTCGCATCTTGTAACTCGTTCCCTCATCCTGATATACCTCACATCCTTCTTTCCTTTCTCCGCTTCTGTGATCTTTATTTCCAAGTGCCTTCCACCTTGAACTGCGCGATAATCTGCTGCCCGGACTGCCATGCTGTAGATGCCCAGACATACCAAGTTATATGATCAGTATCATAACTTCGAATTCCGATTTCGGCCACACCGGTTCCGGCATGGGCCAGTTTAGCGTCTACCCGGTAAATGTGATTAAACACTCCGGCGGGCAGCGGTCTTTCGGCATTTGCACCTACGTACAGGCTGCCTTTTTCCGTAGATACCGCCGACAAGGTTGGACTGTAGTTGAAAATTGCTTCTGCCTTTCCGTTTGCGTATTTTCGCACAACCCAGCTATCAATGACTGTCTCTTCTATGATCGGATTCCTTAAAAGACCCTGTAAAATCTGATTTAACTTATCTATCATTATTTTCTTTCCTTTCCCACCCCTCCGGGCAGGAGAGGTGTCTTTAATAAGTTCCTGTAAATCTCCAGCGTATGGTCAGATTCCGGGTTTCTCCACCGCCGCCAAGCGACAGAAATCGAAACTCTGAGCGGATTCCCGTTCCTGCCATACGAGCCAACCATCCCCATCCGTCTGTTTTTAAAAGCTCACTAGTAAAAACTTCCAACGTAATTCCGCTTGGTGAAGTTTCTGGCGTTATCTGTAAATATCCAAACGCCGCAAGTGTTCCAGATGTAGCAAGAGCCGTTACCTTTCCGCTAACCTGTACGTCTTTATAGCCCTTACAGGTTCCATCTGCATACTTAATAACTGTCCATCCGTCGATTGTCGTCTTTTCCACTACTGCATTCGCAAGAGATAGCTGCAGAATTTCATTTAATAAAGTCAACCCCCCCCCCCGACAAAATTCCAGCATCTTCTGCGGCCTGTATCGTATCTTCGTCAACGATGTTTTCCAACAATTCCTCAACAAATTTTTTGGTGACCAGATCTCTATCATTCTTGATTTCACCCAAATATTCCATGATTTACCCCTCCTGCTCTTCATAAATAGCTATACACTGAATAAATTCTCCGCTTGCAATACTGTTTGGATCGATTGATACAGTAAGAACTTTGCTGGAATATTCCCAGTCAACTATTACGGACTTACTTTTTGTTCCTGCGCTGTTGACCAAATAAGACTCAATACTAATTATGTCTACATTTGAATCGAAAGTGACCGTTCCCGTGTTATTGCTTTCACCATTGGGGACTCCAAAAAATTTTGCTTTTGCATTGAGTTTTTTTGACACAGCTTCGTCAATTATATCTGCATTATCGTTAAAGTCCTGGATGTTATAAAAATCATTCGATGCAGGTTTCTTCAAACCAAGATTTGTAGTTGTCGTACTCATGTAAGTACCTCCTCCCTTAATGCGTTATGCGTATAGGCTGAAAGTTGGGCGTGCGTATACTCTGCCAGAGCGCTATGCTGGTTATACAACAAACTGACGTCATACAGCATGTTTGCCGGCAACGTGTTTTGCAGCATCCTTTCAACTGCTGTCACATTATTTTTGGCTTCAAGCGCAACTTTCACCTGAACCAAGTATTGATTTGCGTTAACGATTAAAACGAAGCCGTTTTCCCCGCAGAGGTTCTTCAGCATCTCTTCAAGCTTTTTGTGCGTATATGGAAGTTCACTATTCAATCTTGCGAGTAAATTAAATTTACGCTCTTCTAAATTTGAACCCGCAATAGGGGTAATTCCATATATACGCTCGTATCGCCCTACAGTCTCCTCATCGCAAGTAGCAATAAATTGATTTTCTAACAACAGCTCGATGCGAGATAAAATCTTATCGAATTCCACCTGTTCTATCGCCATAATCTGTTTGTATTCTCGGTACTCCGCAAGGAACGGTGGCAGGTAATCAATCAATTTTTTATATTCCAATAAAATCACCCCTCACCGGTATTTCTTCTGATTCCAGTTCTAAATTTGTGGTACTTCCGTTGATCGTCGTACTTTGAATATCAAGAATTTCATTCAGATTGAGAAGCCTGGTTTCGATCTGACTGATTCGCACGATCACCCCCGCATCGCTGTTCCCGTTTCCCCACTCTTTTCGTAAACTTAAAAAGTACTCATCAAGTGCAGCCTCAATAGAGTCTTTTGCCGTATCATACGAAAATCCAGGGGCATATGAAATCTCTGCCTGTACGTTAATTGATTTGCTTGTTGCGGCCGCAATGGTCACTACATGTCCAATCGGCGCGATTCCATAGCCTCTTCCTTGATTTTGTGTTGGATCAATCGCCTCCTGAATTTCCGAAACCACATCCGTATTCGGAGCATCGAAAGATTCAGTGACAAACACAACCTTAACCGTACCGCCGCCATTCCAAACTGGGTAAACCTTGCACCCTCCAACATGAGTTAAATCTGCCATGTACGCCTTATAATCTGCAATGTTTCCGCCAAATCGCTGAGCCTCAAAACTGTCAAAATAACGCCCCCGAAAAACTTCTACATCTTCATCATCGATTGCAGCTTCTACCACCCCGATAATTTCCGAAATTTCGAGTGTTTCAACATCGTCACTCCCGTTTGATTCGTCCAAAACCAACTGACCTGACGGAACATTTCCGTCCAGTCCGCTTACTTCGCACTCCAGTTCATAAATTCCCGCTTCAATTCTCCGTGTCGCAACATATGATAACTCTGTATCTACCAGCCAGAACCGGCATCCGATTACATCGATTGTGTTTGGCAAAAACTGACCTTTTACTATCGCTTTTGTCGCTTCTCTGTAAGTGATACCTCGCTCCGCTGCTCTGCGAATCAAATAATCAAGACTGGCAGTATCTGCAAAACTTTCATCCTGCACATATTTCAGTTCTTGGTACAATAATGAAATTTCTGCGGCAGCCGGAGCAAGCGCATTATAAATCACACTTCCTTCGCGTTTATCAATATCGTCTGGCACATTCTCCAAAAGCCGGTCAATGACTTCTTCATAAGCCTCATCTTCGTCAATTTCATCATAATCAGTCGCATTTTCGTCATAAACGATATCCAGATCCTCATCCATTCAACATCACCTCCTCAATCTCAACATCTCCAATCTCTGTTTCTACAGCAAACGAAACCGCAACTGCTCCGTGTCCAACCTCTTCGAATTGAAAATTATCAACCGCAAGAATGCGGTCATCTGAAAGCAGTGCGTCTCGAATATTATCTTGCAAATTCACAAAGACCAGCGGTACGGGCTGTCCAACTAAACCCTGTAACTCGGAACCATAGTCTTCGCTGTACATTTCATACTGATAGCGCTCCGTTCGCAATATGCAGTAGATTGTCTGCCGTATAGCTTCCAATTCATCAATCATTCCAATAATGCGTTTGTTGCTCTCATCCAGCCTGAAAGTCAGAGATGGTTCTTCTTCTGCTTCTACCGCTTGCATTTCATTATCGAGAGGAAGTTCTTCGTAAACTGGTATCATGTTTCCACCACCTTATCCAAAACCAAAAACTGCTGCCCTCCCTGCATCTGCAAAAGCGCCACCTTGTCTCCCGTGGAAAGGCCGTCTTTTGCCGCTTCTGTCTGTACAAGAAAATCACCGTCCACGGTATTGCCGTTATCAATCCTGATTTCCACCGGATTTATCGATTTGACCGTTCCAAATATCACCGCAGCTGGACGTTGTGATTTCACCGCTTCGATCGCGATTCGTTTTACCGTATTAATAAAATCATGTTCATTCACTGAATTCACCCCGTATTCCGGCCAGAGTCAAGTCCATCGTGTGCTCGTCTAAAGAGAAGGTATGCTTCACCTGCTCTACGACCATATAGTTTGATATATTTTTATCTCCAAGTTTTAGATTGACTACTAATGAGGAGCCGCCCCGTACTCTGATATCCCCAAAGCAGCCTTTTAAGGTCAGTTTTCTCTGTTCAATCCCGTAAAATTGCGCAAGAACCTTTGCTTTCTCTTTTATCGCTTTCTGGGTTGTTTCGTCGGTTTTTTCCACGTAGGTCAAAATCCCCCATTTTTTCTGCTTTGCAGTACTGTTTCGGACATAAACCTCTCGAACACCGGTCTGATCGTTATCCTTATACAATTTGATGCAGGTGTAAGTATCGCCATCAATCGTGGATTCATAGTCAAAGCTTTCCATCGTTTCTACGTCCAGGTAAATATTCAGCTTCATGTTTGCAATGTTTCGAAGCGTCAGCTTACCAAAGTTGTCGTAGAGAACATATAGCTTCTTCTTATGAGCGACCGTCAGATCCGATGCATTGCCAAGAATGTCGAACAAAGTTCCGTCTTCCATACGCTGCGGTATCACATATTTTGTGTTTGCGATTGTTCCGGTTTTTAACTTGTATTTTCGAGCAATCATTTTCAGAACTTGCGAGTATGTTTTTTTCTTGTATGACAGCACATCCTTATTTTTCAAATACCGCAGCTGATCGTAGCAAGTCAGTGTCACAAGATCTGAGTCCTTTCTTGCATATGTGAAAACAAAGCCAAAAAAAACATTTTTTCCATCCATGCGAAACCGAACTGTATTTCCTTTTTTGACTTTCAGCATGCTATCCTGCACAACGTTAAATGTCAGCTTTCCAGGAGAATTTTTTCGATGGAGTTCCAGCGAGATGTCCCCTTCAATCGCCGGCATAAAAATATCTTTTTCGTTTTGGATTAGAATCTCGTAGCCTTTATTAAGGACAGTACCTTTGCTCATAAGGCTCCGATCCTGAGAAGCCGCTTTTCCTGTCGTAGACTTCACTTTGACAGATGTTATTTCTTTTGTTTTTTGTGCTGCACTTCCGCTGCCCCCGCCCGCAACAGTTCCCCCACCTCCCGATGAGGTACCGACTTCACCTGAAAAATTTGCAAGCGTATCGCTTGAACTCACATAATTCAATGGGTTCCGATCCACTCCGTTGAATCGAATCTCGAAATGTAAATGTGGACCAGTTGAGTGCCCAGTATTCCCACTCACTGCAATTTGCTGTCCTGCGCTTACTTGATCGCCCACGCTTACTAAAAGCCTGCTGCAGTGTCCATAGCGGGTCATAACTCCATTTGCATGTTTAATATCTACGCATATTCCATAAGTCCCCTTTGACCCAGCGTGAGTCACTTTCCCTGCGCGTGCCGCAACCAATTTTCCATAGCTGACTCCAATATCCACGCCCATGTGATGTCCGTAAGAACGTGGAGTTCCCCATGCGCAGGTAATACGGCCGACGCCCGGAGCGGGCCATATAAAGCTTCCCATTGCCACCTCCTATTTCTTCGGCAGTTTCAGTTTCGTTCCAGGATAAATCCAATGCCCGTTTGAACTCGATCTTCTGCCGTGCCTCTTCGCTTCCTTCTCAATCACAGACTTATTCAATTTGTAAATTTCTTTCCATCTGCTGGCCTTTCCAAGCTTTTTCTTCGAAATGTTCCACAAACAATCTCCGCGCTTAACCGTATAAGTACCTCCGGTTTTCTTGCCGGATGTGCTTCTTTTTTTCTTGGTTTTGGAGGTCGTCTTTTTATTTGTTTTCTTTTTAAATACTACTTTCTTTGTTCCAAAGTCCCGGTATTGTTTCAAATTGATCGAAGCAATGATGTCAATCCCCTCTTCCGCATCTTCTTTCAAGGTATATTCCTCCAAGGTTACGGACATTGAGAGGTTGTATCCCAAGCTGCGGCTTGGAAGTTTCCGCAATACCACAAACTTGAATACCTTTCCCTCTGCTTTCAGCTTTTCCAGCTGTGAGATATACATGGATGGGTTCTGAAACTTTCCACCTGGATAAATCGCAAACGGATATACGATCCCCGGCAGAAGGAAGTCAAAAGTAATATCCGTTAGACCCGGTGTCTTGATCAGATTCACTTCACCCTCATTCGCCAGTGTAATCGTCTCATTCTGATTATTGATTTTAATATCAATCGAAGGAGGCGCCACAGGGTAAACCACGTTGTCCAAATAAAACTCATACATTATTCATGCACCCCTTCCGCGGATGACAGGAACGCTTCCTCCACTTTCTTCGTGAAGGTATTGATAAACCCATCAATATCCCGATCTTTATCGTTGATCTGGTTTGTCATTCCAGTCATATCGACTTTAACGTTTGTGGTCGTGATTTTGTTAATCGCTGCCCGTTCTGCGAGCTGACGAATCAGTTTCAAATCTTCCGAGCTGCTTTGTACCGCGTCATTGATTTTCTTTGTGTTTTTGTCAATGTTGCCGACACCTTTTCCAATGTTTCCGGCTCCGCCACTCCCTGTCGCTCTTGAATTCCCTAAACTCGAGGCCTTTCCATTCATCATCCCTTCGAATTTATTTTTGCAGTATCAGCCTTTCCTTTTCCCCAGTTATAACCCGAATTATAGGCGTCTGATACCCACCCTTTTCCAAAGGTGTCAAATGTGTTCATTCCCTTGCTGAACGCATCTGATATGGATTGATAATCTTCTTTTCTTCCTGCCGCTGCAGCTGATTTAGCAGCATAACTGTCCGCCGCATTCGAGATTCCTGAATAATCAAAGTCCACAAACGGCAATTTGTTGAGAGCTTTACAGATTCCATCGATTACTTCTAACGAAGTAGAAAGCAAGTCATACCACCAACTTTGAACAGACGCAATAGCGTTATGAAACGCAGTCTGTACGTTTCCGGCGGTTGCCTTCATAGCGTTCCATATTGCAAGTGCAATGTTTGCCACAGTCAGCCCAAGATTTTTGAAAAACTGTATCACGACATTGATGCTTCCGCAAATCACCCCAGTTGCGCTGATTGTTTTGTTTTGAACCTTGTTAATGACTGCAATCACAATATAAATCGCTGCGATAACCGCTATAATCAATAATAAAATCCAAGTAAGCGGACAAGCATATAACGCAGCATTGAATGAAAGCTGGGCTGTTGTCATTCCTACTGTAGCGGCTGTTTCTGCCGCAGTTGCTGTACCATGTGCCACCGCCTGAACTGCAGCAATCCGTTTTAATGTATTTGAAATACCTTGCTGAACGTTATTTATGATGAGCGCGCCGGTATAGATTCCAAGCGCAACCGCAGCCATCTCCACGATCGGCGCAATCAGCGACCAGTTGTCTGCTATAAATCCGCCTACGGAAGCAACTACGCTGAAAATTTGCACAACCACCCCCGCCACAGTAGAAAGTCCCGCGACGATTCCATCTACCATGCTGGCAAACTGCGGACTATTCGCTAGCTGAGATAACTGGTTAAATACAGGCTGAAAGGCTACCAAGGCCTGATTCTTTACGCTTTGCATAACCTGGCCAAACGTCATTGGCATGGATTCAAACTTCTTGTTTGTTTCATCTGCCGCAGTAAACATAGCGTTTTTCACAATATCCGCTGTAATCTGACCCTCTGACGCCATCTCACGGATTTCTCCGATTGGTTTATTTAGATAATCTGCTATGGATTGAATCATTGTTGGCGCGTTTTCGAAAATCGAGTTTAGCTCCTCTCCACGGAGTACACCCGCACCCATTGCCTGCGTTAGCTGTAGCATCGCCGCTGCCTGTCCTTCCTGTGAAGTTCCGGCAATGGTAAATTGTTTATTCACCTGTTCCATAAAGGCAATCAATTCATCGTTGCTGCTGAAAGCATCGCCTGCGAGCAATCCCATTTTGCTGATTGCGTCTGCGGTAGACTGATAGGCACCCCTTGAATCCTGAGCGGACTGAAAAATCTTCTGCTGCAGTTCTTCGGTGCTCTGCAGTCCATCATTCATCAGATCCAGTCTGGCAGTAGTCAGTGTTAGTTCATCAGAAAGGCCAATTACATTTTTCAGTCCTTGCAGACCCGCATAGGCGCCGACAAGCCCCATCACTTTTGAAGTCAGTCCGCTAAAGTGGGAACTCTGCTGTTCTACAACCTGATTGTTTTCTTGAAGCTGCTGCTGCATTCGCTGTAACCCGGCATTCGCCTCAGCTACTTCCTGCCGCACCGCTCCAAAATTTACATCTGCCGCACTGTCCAACCGCTCAAAAGAACTAATCGTCATGTTCAGCGCATTGTTGATGTGCTGCAAAGTGCCCGAAACCGCATCATTCAGTTGTATCATTGTACTGATTTTTGCCATATCCTCACCCAAAAAGCAGGTACCGTTTCTACCAGTACCTGCTTATCTTTTTGCCTTTCTCTCCGCTTTTGCTATCGCCTTTTTGTTGTCCTCTGCAGTAATCTGAATGGAGGCAATTACGAACGCCTTACTTTTGTGATCCAGTTCCAGGAACTCGCGCGGCAGCATCTTTAATTCCTGTAAACAATAATGCGCATATACCGCTTCTGCGTCCGGGTTGTCCCCGGCAATTAGTTTTTTGCCGATTCTACCTCTTCGTCCAGATCGTACCCATTCATTTCTGTAACGAACTGTACTAGATTTGCATATTCACCAGGATTGTCAATCATCTCCTGCAGCAGATCCGCTTCTGTTTTTACTCCGTAACTATCCTGAAGCTTCGCATTACTCAGATCTGGATTTACAATCGAAGCGCATACCATATCCAGATTCATTTTTGACCCGTTCACGCGGTTTCGAAACATTCCTGGCTTCCCCGGGATCTGTACTTCAATCGTGTTTTGATCGCGGATATCGTCCACTTCCCTGGATGTCAGCTGCCGCAGTTCCCACTTCAGCGGTTCGCCTTTTTCGTCACAGATGCTTTTCGTAGCCGCGTAAAATTTATGTTCTGTCTGCTTTTTGTTCTCTTTAAAAAATGCTCTAAAATCGCTCATGTTTTTACCTCATTCCCTGTAATTCTTTAAACGCCTCCGCAAGGTTGCAGTTTTCAAACGTGCCATTAAACGTCTCATCGAGATATTCTCCCGCGGCATCAAATTTCGCCGCGATAACCTCGTCCAGATTGCATCCGCCAAAAACAACGGTCTGCCGCCCAACACTGGTCGTTTTGTCCTCGTTCGTTACCTGAATTTCAAAATATACATCTTCTCCGGTATTCATATAATCAATCATCATTTTTCGCATGATCGACTGATTGTAATGTGCTGTTCCTGAGAATGTTCCGGATGCTCCGGTTGCTTTATTCCCATCCATCGGTCTGCCGAGGATCGGTACATTCGTCTTTTGCTTTTCGATTTTTGCCTCAAAATCGAGCATCTGCATGAAATTGTACCGAACGTCCTTAATTGTCACATAACACTCTGCCATTTTTGCCGACACTGCATCCGCACTCATCATTTTGACATTGCCTGACATATTTCCTCCTTATCCGACCACGCAGGTCATGTACAATTTTTCCATAGTTCCAGCGACTTCAATCGCAATATTTGCCACTACTGATTTTCGATCTTCTCCCGCAGACACGATTACATCTTCCTGATTAAATGTGAGGGCTCCCTGCTCCTGAAGACCTGTCAGATATGATACAATGTCCGCCCACAGAGAAACTCTTCCGGATTCGTTGTTGATAATCTTTCCGATATATTTTGTGTTGAACAGGGTTGCTGTCTGTGTGGCAATATCATCAATAATCCGAATTGTCATATTCTCTTTGAACACTTCGCCCTTTTCATCCGTTGTGGTAACCAGGCTGTTTACATCTACCAGAACCCGCACGTCATCATTTACTTGATGGAACGTAAATTCTCCCGCTCTGATCGCAGCTTCAAGCTGCACCTGGGTGTAATCTGTTGCAATCGTAAATTCGCCGTCATACAATTTGTTCGTGTTTGACTTTGAAATTTCTGCTCCAGCAATAGCTCCGGTTGCCCAATAAACCGCAGAAGCTTCATTCCAATCCGCATCAGTGGTCTTATTCTTGACATTGACGACACCCTCGTAGTCTGCCGCCTTTTTATATACGACCGCCTGAAACTTGATTCCCATCTCTTCTCGCATACGCTTTGCGAAGTTGCAATACAAAGTCTTCACATCGTCATCGGTTGTTACCGCGCCGATTGCGTTGAAGAAATAGGATTCGATTTTATCCAGGAATCCCTGGTGAGATTCGCCTGTTGTGGTTCCGTTCGTACCGCTTGTGAGAGCAGTGGCCGCAGTAACAGACAGTGCTCCCGACCCTTTCCACTTCACGTAAGCGTTCGGTTTCAATTCGGCAAAAGTTTTCGCGGTTTGAATGTCAACCACAGTAGAGTCTAAAATCGTCTGCACGTCAAAACTTTCTTCATCATCCACATTGGTCTGTACAGAAATCTTTAAGTCGTTTCCCCTTGTTCCGGAATACAGAGCCTCCGCAAGAGAATTGCTCGCTTTCGCGCCGCCTGTATTCACCCTGTAGGCATGCAGCAGGGTTGCGTTGCGAAAAATATCACGGATTCCTTTCATTTTTTCGTGGTTATATGGATACCCAAACAACTCCTGCGCGTTTTTTATTACGTCGTCAAGCGTTACAGAGAAGACTTCCCCTTCTTTTCCCCAGTCCAGTTCCAGTCCCATCGCAACATTTCCTCTCGCTGCTGGTTCCTGCGTTCCTGCTCGCGCCGATACAAAATTGATATAGGTTCCCGGCAGGATTTTATCCTGCATCAGAAAATATCCGCCTCCAAGCGCCATTTACTTCACCTTCCTTTTCATAAAATCTGAAATCGCTGCATCCACTTCAGAGAGAGAATACATACCCCCATCTTCAAGGAGTGCCCCGACCAGATCTCTCCTGTTTCTGTATTTTTTTGCTTCTAAAATCTGTTCTTTTGTAAATTTCATCGCCTCCACCTTGGGATTTTCGATGGCAGCTTTTGTCTTGTTTATGCTTTCGCCGCTATCCATGTCTTTAACACCTCCATAACTTCTGCTGCCTGCCGCTTTTGTAAAAGCAGGTTATACTGAACCTGAAAATGCAGCACATTTTCTTCCATTTCGCCTTCCATCTCTTCTCCTCGCTTCCATCCATCCGCTTCGATGTACTCCAACGCCTGATACAGTCGCATTTGTACATTCATGCACTCGTTTCGCGCTTCCTGAGACGCTGGAAAGTACTGTACAAGGAACAAGTTTTCGAATCGATACATTGTCCCGACCTGGTGTTCCATTGTTGCGTTTGCGAGGGTAATCAAAAAGCAAGGCTCTGTCAGTCCCTGCTCTACATTCTCAATATAGATTTCATAACCATCGCCAAATTCTTTGCGGATTGCAGATACGATACCATCTGTCAGCTTATGAATCATCCAAACACCTCCCGGAGCTTTGCTTCTAGTCTTTTCTGTAAGAGAGTTGGGGCAATGGACCGAATTTCCTGGACAGATGTAGTCAGCATAAGGTGCCCTTTCACCCAGCCTCCGCCCCCTCTTGTTCGATGACCATATTCAACATAGCTTGCATACTCTACAGGATTTGTGATGGTGACGTGTATTAAAGAACCCGATCGGATTACACGGACGCCTTTAACGCTTCCCCATCCCCTTCTAAGCGTGCCTCCTGTCTTTCCAGTCACTTTGTTCCCCTTATGAGCCAATTTACCTTCGCAAACATAAGGTTCTCCGTCATATTTTCCAACCGGTGTCCGCTTAATCACCTTCCGTAGCAGTCGCGCCGCAAGTTCTTTCGCACATTGTTCAAAAAATTCATCTTTAAAGGATTGATTCATCTGCTCAACTTGTTTTTGCAATTCTCGCAGTTCTTTAAAGTCACATTTTCCGTTTCTCATCACGCCCACCTTTCAAACAGCTCCAGCATAATTTCCTGATGCACGGAATAGACCGCCGGCTTACCGGATTGCCGATACGCCGTCTCGATGCCCTCATGCAGAACAAGAATCTTTGAACCCGCCGGAATAGCCACGTTCTTATCACAAAGAAGCTTGATTCCCTGTGTAAGTCCTGCGACCTCCTTTTGATCGGTTGCCTGCAACGTTTTGAAAATTATTTTACATGGCTCTTCGCTTACCACCTCAACATCCTCAAATCCGGTTGCGCCGTTTTCCTTCTTTGTTTTTCTGTGCTCAATCACCGTCATTCTGTCTCTCCATAGAGACTTAACCGCCTGCTCTGCTATCTTCATCGTTACCATCGCAGCCTCCGAAATGCCATTAACTCATTATCCTGCAAAGCAAGCGCAGAGAGCAGTTTTTCAAACCTCACTGCGTCAGATTCCCCATCTGAAAAAGTAATCGACACATCTCCCTCTGAGATGGATTTGACAGCCTGCTCATAGCAGAACCCGTCCAGTTGTCCCGCATTCTTTTTCAACAGCAAAAACAGCCGGCACACCTCATCGACTATACGCGGAATCAGCTCGATAGGAATTTCTTTTAAATTGCAGAAATTCTGCACATAAGCCTGAACTCTCTCCAGTTCGCTTTCAATCAAAGCTTTGTCCATACTGGAAAGATCTATATATCCGAGCGCTGCCAGCCGTTCATAAATTCTCTCAATCATTCCACACCTCCGTTTGCAATCTGCGCATGTGTTTTTGTTCCGAGCTGTGCGTGTGTATAGTCTTTGAGATAGCGGTGTGTGACGATTGTTACGCTAATCAAAACAGGTTCCTTTGTGTTAACCGGATTCTTGCTTAACGCCACTTTTATGATTGGAATTGTCATCCGATCACCCGCATTTCTTCTTTGTGTTTGATAATTTCATCCGCAACAGAAATGGTTATTTCAAGTTCGTATAGCCCGCTTTTTTTCTGCGGCGCTAACTTTGCATCCACATAGCATCCGCCTTCTTCATGGATTACCTCGCAAGTCCCAGAAGCCTCCTCCTGGTTATCATAAAGAAGCTGGAAAGATGCCTCTTTGATCGCAATATAATCGCACTCTCGATCCGATTCTACCTTATATCGAACATGCCGATCTTCTCCCAGAATAAATGTAATCATCGCGGCATCCCTCCTTCCTTGGATATACCAGAGTGAACACCAGTTTCCTGTTCGAACGGATAAACCGGTAAGGCTCCTGTTTCAGGCATTGAATTGTCACACTGCCGGCTTCAACCGTATAAAGAAGCTCTGCAATGTGAGCCTGATCGCCTGCGTGGTTCTCTGCAAAAATCTCAACGACATACTCGCCATCTCGGTCAAGTGGTACTTCAACCGCATATTCACCAGAGGACGTTTCGTATAAAGTAACCTCTATACCATCTACCGTCCCCCATACCCTTCGAATGCTCATCCTTCCGTTACCGTAACCGAAATCACATACGTCTTTCCGCAGTCTACCGGATTCGGAACAATCGAAATGTTTGAAATGGTTGGCGCGTTAGTATTTAACGTAACCGTTCTAGTGACTGTTGTGGATTTTCCTGCACTGTCGGTTGATACCACCGTAATCGTATTCTCGCCCTCTGAAAGCGTCAATACCTTCGAGAAGGAACCATTCTCTTGAACCTCTACCGCTTCCGCCGCACCGTTATTAAGTTTCACGGTTACGGTACATGGACTGCTCGTCGTATCGTTTGTCGTACCTGATACCGTGCAGCTTTCCTGATTTGTTACCAGATTTTCGGCTGGGCTTGAAATCGATAATGTTGGCGGTACCGTATCAATCTTAAATGTAACAGCCTTCTGTGTTGCTGCGTTTCCATCATTGTCAGACGCGTCAAACTTAATTGTATGACTTCCATCGTCTAAAGCGCTTTCTGGCGTATAAGAACAGTTATACCCATTCGAAGTCGGCGTTTTTGTAATGCCGCTTGTGATTGCCGCACCATCATCAATCTGCAGTTTGATCGTATCCGCATCGACTCCGGAATCATCATCTGTCACCGTCCAGGTAATCGCCGGCTTATTGTTAATCAACATCGCGTCATCCGTTGGTGCTGTTATGGTGATTACCGGGGCCACTTTTTCCTTTACAACCAGCCGCAAGGACTGTCCTAATGTTTCGTGAGTATCGTCAACTGTAGCGATATTGCCAGCGTCATCCGTTGCCTTAATTGTTACAGGATAGTAACCGCCGGTCTCATTAAACGAAGAGGACGCCGGTGCAGTCAGCGTCCCCTCGTACTTTCCGGAATCACTCAGAGCAAGCGTAACGGTCTGGCCGTTCACAATAGCCTGTACTGTTTTTATTGCCATCCGTATTCACATCCTTATCCTAATTTATGCTTAAATGCGACAATCCGAATTTGCTTCGGTTCATAGACCGGTTTCCAATTCACCGGATCTGCAATCTCCAGCCTGGATGGGCCTTCGGTCTTCGCTACGTTCGCGTTCTGCCACGCGACGCCGCGCGGATGCAGAATCATAGTCTTACGATTAATCAGATAGTCAACACCGGATCCCTTCCGTTTTGCACGATCGGTTTCCGTTGGCACAAAGCCTGCCGGATTTCCATTTCCGAGAGCGATTGCGCCGTTTCCAAACAGATAGGTTGTGTAAACGCCATTCTCTGCCGGACATCCATCATCGACAATCACCCGTTTTCCCTGGTAGGTTCCAAAAGCAACGTCATTGGAGGGCTGTACGGTCTCAATCAGATTTTGCTTTTTCAGATAAGCTTCCGTAGCACTGTGCATACAGATTCCGGTCAGCTGTGCCTTTGCGTCGCCAAGCTTCTGTTCTGCATCGATAAAGGCATTGCCGCTCCAGTTTGCCGCATTTCCGGACTTTCCAGAGATATCGTGTAAGTTTGATTCCAGACGGGTTTCTGCTGCAGGCTCCCCTTCTTCACCTGCTGGAATCGTACCAAACACGCCATTCAGCAGTGCAACCAGTTCTTTCTGCATATCTCTGGACCAAAACTGTGCTACCAGAGTCGCAATCGCTGCCATCGGGTCAGAACCGGCCAGAGCCGCGGAAAGGTCCGTCGCGCTCCACATTTTTGCTCTGCGGATAATCGCCGCCACGTCTTTGTTTGAGGCGATCTTGTTATCTTCCAGATCAGTCCCTTCGATGACCTGCTCAGATTCTCCAGTCAGGTCCTCAAAGAACGGCATATTGACGGTCGGCGCCGCCTGAGACGCCAGCGCGTCAAACTCACTGTTATTTTCAATAATCCCGCTCTGTACCAGGGCGGAAAGTTCCATTGTCCGGTTAATCACATATGGATTAAATAATTCCGGTACAATCACATCCTGTAGGGTTGTTCCTGCCATATTCATTCATCCTTTCTTTAAATCTTAACTCCCGCAGCGGTAGCAAGTTCTCTCGCCCGCGCAGGGTCTTCTTTAAAAATGCGTCCTTGTTCCGTCAGGTTAAAGGTCTCCTTCGCCCACGGGTTGGATGCGCTTGGCTTTCCTCCCGCCTTCGGATTATATCCCTCACTCTGCTCGGTTTTAAAAAGGTGCGGAGAGGATTCTTTTAACGGTTTCAGCAAATCTTCCACCCCGACCGGCTTTCCTTCTTTGTCAAAGGTAAACTTGTCCAGACCGCCCTGCTTATAGATCACATAATCTGCATCTGTTACGCCGGCGCCTTTCAGGGTATCCTTTAAGAGATACTCTTTCCGGGTGTTCTCTGCATCTGCTTTCAGGATCTTGATCTCCGATTCGTAGTCTTTAATTTTCTTTTGCAGTTCTTCGTTATCTGCTCCGGACTTCTTTAAATCTTCAATCGTGCTGTTTGCGGTTTTTAATTCCGCTACCTTGCCGTTATATTGCTCCTTAGGGATAAAGTGCTTCGGAAGTTCTGTGTTAATCTGCTTGATTACACCTTCCACATCCAGCACACCCTCTTCAATTTTCGCATTTTCCAAAATTTGTTTTATAAAATCCATCTATTTGTACCTCCTATAGGTTTTTATACATGCCCTCCATGTAATGAGGGGATCGGGTTATACCTCCCGACACGGTAAAATACTGTTTTTTTTATTTTGCTTTCGCTTCCAGGGTCATCCCGTCAAAGTCAAAAGCAATCTTCTTTCCTGTATCCGTTTCAATCGCAAAAGCAGTGTCATTGCTTTCAATCCGGAACAGACATTGTGGGTCATAAGGAATATCCTTTTTGGTAACAATTCCATTCTTGCGGAATGTCATGGTAGATGCTCCCGATTCGTTTAAGGTCACCGGAAAATACCATCCTTCCTGTTCCTCTGGAACCGTCGAGTTGAACTCTGTAAACCCTGTCACATAATGGGCGCTCCCTGTCACGTGCGCGACATTGCCGTCCATCAGAATTTCCATTCCGGTAACAAAATCCTTCAGCTTCTTTCCAAGGAAGTCAGTTGCCTCCTCTGGAACGGCTACAGGAATCGCATTTTCTGCCGTCGTGCCGCCCATCGTTTTCAATGCATAGAGCCGCATATAATACTCCTTGCCATTGATCGGTTCAGGCAGCTCTTCCGGTTTCCCTAGTGCCAGTGCGCGCCAGAAAATCGCTTCTCTTGTGTATGCTTCCATGTTTCACCTTCCTTTCTGTTTTTTTGTATAACAAAAGACAGCCTCTTTGGGCTGCCTTTATGTAGCCTTATTAAACTTTTATCGTACCCCCCCCCCCCGATTGCTTAGACCAAGCATCGTGAGACAGTATTCATAACCTCTAAGGAAACCCTGTCGTTCATGTTCTACTTCCGAAGTTCCTATGAGGTCTTCTAATTCATAAAATAACTTCTTTTCTCTATGCCTCAATGGTTCCAATTTTTCATAATAAGCTCTGTGCGCTTCCTTAATGCCTTCACTTTCCGGGAGTTTGCCATAATCATCGTTATAATAGTACCGCTCCAATGCCTGCTGTAATGCCTGATTCACTTACGCCACCCCCTTATTACAAACGACATGATAGCATTTTTTCTGTCCATCGCTCTGAACATATTCTATCTCATCAGGGTAATGGTTATCTATAATCCACTGACGCACCATACCGATAACTTGCGGCGCGTATTTTCGGACTGTTCCCTGCCATTTACCTTTTGATTCCCAAGTCTCAGTATAAAGGCTCGGTGGTATATTTAATTTACGAATAATCTCGTTAACTGGCTTGTCTGCAGGTTTTCCTGAACTCTGATAATACAGCCCCACTTTTCTTGCTATATGTACTGTATCAAAATACTGCTTGTCCGCTTCGATCATCAATGGAAGTTCCACACCGGCTTTTTCATATAAGGTCTTTGCTGTAAGAAGCTGAACCTGACTATTACATCCTGCCGCCTTCAACATTGGTGTAAGAATCTTTACCGCATTATTCACAGAGGCAAGTCGTTCATTCTGTATCTTAGTTTTTGGCATTTCGTAAGAGCCTGTCTTGCGAATTGAGGGAAGAACTTCCGATGTTACCCAGCGTTTGAATTGTTTTGCCTGTGGAAGTTTGCTACTCAGGATTAAGCTATATAATCCGGATTCGTTGATTATGGTCATCTCTCTCGCTTGACCTGAGGTGGTAATTTGCCACCCTAGCTTATCATCACTGTCAACATGGCTTTTGAGAGCATTTACTGTATCTTTATATCCCAATATTACAGCAACATCTTTCCCAACAAACCACGGCTCCCCGTTCTGCTCTACAACTCTTACTTCTCCGAGCTCTGTGTTTTTAAAAACCTGTAAGTTTTCCATTAAAGCTGTTCTCCTTTCTTCGCCATTGCTTTTGCGAATCGAACCCCTTTTATAAAGCCATAATCAAAGGAGCATGCTACTGCTTCAAAAGGTTCATCTATAGTCATTTTTACCAATTCAATCCATTCTGAACAACGCATGCTATACCTTTCCCTTTTGCCCCTATATTTCTGAGTTACTTCGTTTATTGCGTTCTCCATTTGTTTACTTTTCATAATCAAAAACTCCTTTCACTTTTTTACTTGAAAGAAGTCTAAATCTGTTCTATAATCAATACAGAAAGAGATTTCTTTCATATTGTGAGTAACCTGTTCACTTGGTCGGTGTGGTTACTCTTTTTTTTGTAAATCTTTTTTAATCAGCTCTGTAATGTATTGCTTTATAGATACACTCTTTTCTAAAGCCATTCGCCTAACGCATTTATGCAGATCATCATTAATTTCTACAATAAGCTTCTTCATTTTTTCACCTCCATTCGATATGAATATTATAACATTCATATCGAATATGTCAATATTCATATTGAATGTTTTCGAAAAATAGTCTATAATAATGGCAACTATTAAAAATTTAATGCGAGGTATTATATGAGTAACTTAAAAACTCCGCTATTAGGCGACAATATAAAAAACATACGAAAAAGCAGAAACATATCTGCAAAAGCCTTTGCTAAAAAAATCAACATACCTTACTCTACTTACTCCAATTATGAAAACAATAATCGTGTACCGAATATATCTACATTGGAAATTATAGCGGAAGGTCTCGATGTAAACATTATGACTCTACTTGGTATTTGCCCAAAATTCGAACATAATATATATGACAACCCCTCTCTCTTTTATAACTTTATAAAAGCCCTTCCACATGATACCTCTGAACATGTAGAAGATTCCAAAGTTTTAGCATCCAATTTGATAACCCATATCAATGAATTTAATGAATGGGAAGCTGTCCTTAAATTCTTACTTTCACAGGGTTATGAGCTTAAGTTTGATATTTTTTATGAAGACGGTATACCTATGACATTTTTACGAAATAACAATACTCAATATAAAATAAAATGCGATGATTTAACCTCTTTTAAAAACAACATCATTAGTTATGCAAAATATCAATTAAATGATTTTAAAAACAAATTCATTAACAATATTCCTCCCACCACCGACTAAGGTGGTTTTGTTTTTCCCATAAAAAGACCCCGGGCCCGAAGGACACCGGAGTACGTTCACTAAAATACTTCATAATGTATGTGCGGATTCTCAAGTTGTTCTTTTGGCGTAATAGAACGAACCAGGTTCTCAAAATGTTGGCGCATTTCTTCATCAATCTCGCTAAATTTTACATCCGGATATTTTTTTGCAAACAGATTCCACTCTTCACCTGTCTTTACTTGCATGAATTCTTCTTTAATTTTTTTGTCAATCATTTTGCATCTCCTTGATATAATTATATAGCTGCGGATCCTTCTTCTTCAATAATTCGGGATTGATGATATAGGTTTTGTAGCCTTCTGAAAAATATTCGCCCAAAGCAAACGGATTCAGTTTGTCATCTAGAAACAATCCAACTTCAATATAAGTTCTTCCTTGGTATTCAGATACAAACTTTTTGTTTTCAATTGCATATATAGGCTCTATGAAGCTATTTGGCTTATAAAAAACATCTTTGAACGAATAGTCTTCTAAGCCGCTCCAAAGAACTTCTCTGAATTTCGGATCCCTGTAGAGGTTTGTCTCCGTCTCTAATACGTGCGCCATTTCGTGGATTAACTCGCCTTTTTCAAAGTTCTCCCGAAGATACATTTTTTTCTTTTCTCGGTCAAATCGCGAATACCCTTCTTTAATAATCTCAATCTTATTGATTCCGCCATTGATAATTTTCCGATGAACTTCTGGAATTTTTAAAATTTCATCTTCGTAATTATTGCGTATTCCTATGTCAAGTTTATCATGGTTTTTAGGATATAACAATTGTCTCGACCCTTTATTTGACCTCTTTTCTAGCTCATCTGGTTTTACCACCCTTGTTTTCGGCTTTCCGCCTCCCGTAAACTGTTTTTTCCACTCCGGATACTTCATATCTGCCGGCACATAGTACGTTTTCCCATCCTCACCCCTTGCCGCCCTCATTTCACCGACTGTAAATTCGTCATTAAAGTAGGGACAGGTGCAGGACCTGCAGAACACATGAAAGGGAGGGGCTGTCACACCTGCCTCATAGTCTTTCATATCAAATACCTTGCCGTCCATTTCCTGACAGATTGCCGAAGTCCGATTGTCCAGTGTCGCGCAGATTTCATATTGCTCCACACCTAAATCGTCAAAGCAATCTTTCTGGGAGACAGACCCAAAATAAGCCGCCTCTGTCATGATGAGACGACCTGCGTTGTAACGGCTTGTATTCATTTTCTTTGCGATATTTTTGATTGCCCGGTCCGGCGCTTCTCCCGTAATACACATACGTGAAAGCTCTGAGTGAACTTCATTGACCAGCTTGGTACGATTCTGCCACACTCGCTCAGAAAAGTTTCTTCCGTCCGGCGCCCAGGGTTTTCGAATCACTCGATCAATCTTTGCCTGGTCAATCGCTGCAATGGACCAGCCGACAGAAAATCCTTTTTGAACCTCGTAAGCAGCACGATAATAACCTTCCTGGTACTGCTGCCGCATCGTCTCATCGAGCATATCCAGCTGATTGCCGTACACCTGTTCGATGGACTGCTGCACTTGCATTTTCAAAGCTTCAAGCTTACTGATGTGGAATTTTGCCGAGGCATTCTCCAGCTGCTTCATCCAGCGTTGGTCCAGGGCGTTTTCTTCGCCGTGTTTGATATAGTCCTCAACAGACCATTTGAACTCTTCTAACTCATCCGCAGAAAGCAATTTTCTTGCCTCTGCCATGCTGATTTCGTTGTTCTTCGCAAGCCGCTGATACCAGGCACGGATGTTCTTGTCAATGTCGGTCTGAGCCTGCTTATAAATGCGGTCGACGTCCCGTATCTGTCTGGTTATATCTCGATTTTGGGTTTCTTCCAGAATCTCAAAACGTCCTCTCCAGTATTTGCTATTCTTCATTTACCGGATCACCTTCTTCCGGTTCTTTCTTTGGTGGCTGATTTGCTGGAAATCCGAAAGTTTCCATGTTTTCTTCTTTCTGCTGCTTCAGGCGTTCCAATTCCTTAGCCGGATCGTCCACCCACGGGTGATTGGTTATAAGCGTTTCATCCGAAATTATCCCAGAGCTCTGCTGTGCAATCTGAGAAAGTTCCAGGTCATTCTTTACCGATGTCCGTGTCCATGTCTGTAAGATCGTATCATCCTTGATAGGAATGTTCAGATTCCTGCACACGCAACGAATAAACCGACCAAAGCCGAGCCGGAACTCGGTTTCCTGCAGACCGGCCTTTAACTCCAATAAGGAGTAGAGAAAATTCAGCGCCACTCCGGAGCTGTTTCCAAAATTCTCCGGATCCGGGTCAATTCCTTGTCCTTGTTCGAAAATGCATTTCCTGGTTGTAGAAAGCAATTTCTCCCGCGCTTCTACCGGCAGGTCAATGGTCAGCGTTGAAACCCCTGATTTATCGTCCTGCCCGTCATTGTCAATCTTAATGGCCTTGTAATATTTCAAATCCCGCAAAAACTCGCCTAGATCCTGTCCTCCGTAATTGGTCAGGATAAAGATCACTTCTTGAATATCTTCCAGGTCGTTCACAAATCCAGAAAACACTTTGCAGTAGGTATCGATCAACGCTTTTACGTTCTTTAGGTCGCCTGTATTTGTGTTATTGTTAAAAAACGGGAAGAATGGAACCTCTCCAATTCCGTGTTCGTATTCGCTTGACATCTCGCACAGTTTCGGATCCACAACAAAGACCGGATACGCTTCCAGGTGTTCGATTTCTTCTCCGGTTTTCATACGATAAGCACTGCACATCTCGTCCGTCCAATATTCATAGACCACATAGGCATCGCCGGTTTCTTCATCAATATCCATATAGGTGCGAAATACGGCCAGAAGCTCCTTGTCTAAATCGCTAGACCATACCGGAATAATCTGCTCCGATGGAACCACAGCGTACCGGAAATCCCCTTCTTCATTTTTCCAAAAATGCAGCCACCCAATCGAACTATTTGAAGCATTAATGCACAGATCCTTACAGACCTTCGCATATTTGTCTCCCAGAAACGCCGCCAACTGCTTATTTGCGCTTTTATTTCCTACGTCAAACAGCGGTGGCGCGGTAAACATGTAAGACGCTTTTTGATTCACAAGTAATCCGTGGAAATTAAAAGGAACCCGGTTGTCTGCATTCCGCATCGGGTTCTCGGTTTCATTTTCTTTCTTCTGCTGCTCTTTTTTAGCTGGCTCCCGGAGGATATCCGGCTCATTGTTATAATATCGCTGCGCCGTTTCTGCTTGCCGAACAAAAGCCACATGGCCGGCAGAATATCGTTGTATTAATTTTTTTACGGTTTTAATATCCATAATAGCCTCACTTTAAAATTGACACACCATCTTTTTTGCGGATTACGGTATAGCAGAAATAACGAACCGCATCCATGCAATGATCAAATTGCTTTATGGGTTTGTCTTCTCCGCGCTCCGATGCGCTCTCATCCCAAACATAAGAAGAGAATTCACGGATTGTATTCTCGCAAGATTTGTGAATTTCAATCCTATCCTGATTCAATAGCGATGCAACAAGTCGGATTCCGTCAAGCACAGCGTTTCTTGCTTTCTGAATACGATATCCCTGCTGTTTCAACTCTGCGATAAAGGAGGCAGCTGAAGGATCGATAATGATTCGGATCGGAGTTATACCATCCAACCACTGTTCCAGATCATCCGCATACTCCCTATCTGTTTTTTGTACACTCTCATCACGCCCGCTATAATAATACTCCTTGCAACAAATCCACTTATCTGCTTCACCTTTACACCAAAGCAGAAAAACGGTTGCGTTTTGCGTACCATAGTCACAACTTACATAATAACGATCGCCTGTTATAGTCTTCTGAACGACATGTCGCGCTGTTTCAAACATGTCGTAAATCAAGCCTTCCGCCATGCACCACAGCCCAAGAATGTAACGTTTGTAAAAGACTCCTGTATACATCGACCGATATCGTTCTTTAATCTGCTCAGACAGACTGAGGTTGTCGTCCATCGTAAAGTGCAGATACAGGAGGTTCTTTTCCTTGCATCGATCAATCCAGTTTTGCTTAAACCAATGATACGGACCTGCCGGATTACAGTTAAACCAAAACTTTGACCCTTCTACCGAGCACCGTCCAGTTGCCTGGTTGACAAAAGACTCCGGCATCAAAGCAACTTCGTCAAAGAAAACGCCCGCTAGCGTAATCCCCTGGATTAAATCTTGTGAGCTTTCATCCTTGCCGCCAAAGATATAGAAGTAATTCGTTTTCCCTTTAAAGCGAATCTCTACCAGATTGTCTGCCCGATGGTCTTTTAGCTTATATCCACGGCTCCGCAGCATCAGCTTCAGAACAGACAAAACATTTCGCCGAAAAGATCCAATCGTCTTTCCGCACATGGCAAAATTCTGTTCAGTGAAGTTTTCCATTGCCCACATAATGAAAGCCAATGCCATCGATACTGTTTTACCAGATCGAATCGCACCGTCAGCTATAATCCCATCACTGTTATGCACTGAAGATTCCGGCAACCACCAAGTCAAAACTTTCTTCTGCTTTACAGAAAAGCGATTAAAGTGAAACGCTGCCTTTTTTATTTTTCCCATAGAAAATTCGCCTCGTTTCGTAATGCGTCAATGAATCCATCATCTTCGGATTCTGCGTCTGGATCCTCACCGCGAATTCTCGCTGTCTCTGCTTTTAGTTTCTCCACCTTAGCCGCCTGCTCTGGCGTGGCCATGTCCATGTGGTCAGCAAGCCAGCTCAGTGCTTTCATTCGGTCGGCAAGCTTTATTTTCGCTCCGTCTTTTCCCTGGCTGACTTCGCTGACTAAACTGCCGTCCACCGTGTCCGATTCCCGAAACCGGACCGTATTGACTGTCTTCTTAAGCGGAACCTTCTCTCCTGTTTCCGGGTCGGTTATTTCAACTGGCCCAAATGCGCCCATTACCTGCACTTCTTCCCGGCCGAACGACACATAATCCGTGATGTCAGAAAAGGCGATTTCCATGTATTTCTGGAAAATGTCCTCCGGCTCAAGCATCGCCTTGTTCATCTTGGCTTGCTTCAGCCGAAAGATTTCTTCTCTGATTGCATTGTCCTTCATCAGCTTGGAGCTTCTCGCCATTGCGGATTCGTATGTGCAGTCCGGATAGGCTTTCATATAAGCCCTGGTCGCATTGAATGATCTGGAATAATATAAACAAAAAAGCCGCTGCTGATCGTTGAGGTCCTCGTTTTTGAGAACCTGCTCCACGTTCTCGGCAGCTGCCTGTTTTTTCTGTTTTTCTTCTGCTTTTTGTACGCACACTCTCTTCTTTTTTGTGTGCACACCTTTTTTGTCCCATTTGTATCTGGTCTTCCAAGATTTCACGGTGTTCAGTGTCACGCCGTACTTGGCGGCGATGTCTTTATACTTCATCCCATCCATGTAATCCTGTTCGGCCAGTTCATAGTTTTTTAAATCCACACCACCACCTCTCTTTGTGTTTGCATAATAAAAGAGACAGGCCGAAGCTTGTCTCTTTTATCAATGTTATTCGTTGTTTTTTCGTCTTTTTTTTAAATCTTCTAAGTTTCTTTTGAATTCATCCTTTCTGGCTGCCACCTCTTCCCTATTATATCCGTATATTTTTTCAATCAACTTATATACTCCATTTGTTGCTCTAAGAAAAAAAATAATCCCAATTAATAAACACATTATTTGAGTTATAAATAAATACTCTCTGAAAAAAGAAAAGCCCGTTAATAGACATACCCTCTCAATAATACCGGTAAAAAAGAATATCGCTAATATTGCAGGTATACCACACCAAACAATACTTTTTAAAATCATTTTACTTTTTTCTGTTACGAAGCTTGTGTTTTTCAACTTTTTCTTTATATCATCCGATAAAAGAGTAGTGAGTATTCCCATTACTGTAAAAGCAAATCCTGCCAAAACAGAGCATATTGTAAATAAATCCATCTGAAATTTCTGCATCTCTTCCTGACTTGGAATAATAATGATCCTCCAATTATTGTTGATGCTCGCAATTGTTCCAAGTGCAATTATGTATGCAATTGTATACACCACCTTTTTAGCCATACTAAGACTCTCCGTTTCATTTTATCTGCCAATGATTTCTTTCAGTATATTTTCATTCTCCCTATATGCCATCACTAGATTTTGTTTATATAATTCAACAAGTTCATCTGCTGTATAATATATTCGTTCATAACCTTGTACATGATGATCTGCTATATCAATCGGATAACTAAAATTTTCCTCGAAGAAATTATAGTCCTGTGTTTTCTTATTCTCAATTTTTCCTCTAATTTTAGCTTTTCTGTATTTACTTATATTACTGCTTATTACTCGTACTATATTTTGCGACTCACTTTTTCCCGATAATATAGAAGTTCTCGGTTCACCTTTTAATGTTACATTTAACTGTAAATTTCTATCACTCATTACCCTCAGATATTCATCTTCTTTCCATCCAAATAAATGTTCCAATGTTTCAGGATTTGGGAGCGGCACTTCAATTTGGATTTGGGAAACTTGAGGCTCTTCTCCCATGTAAAATGTTTCTATTGCTTTTTCATTTGGTATTGATATAAGTTCTAACTTATACTGTGGGTTGTAAATTTCAAACAATCCCTCTACTGCTTTTATTCCTGGCGCTCCTTGAACTGATGCAATAGAAAAAATTCCTGTACTATACTCCAAAACTCCAAATGTATATAACTCTATTCCTTTCTTGTTCTCTATCCCACTTGGTAAGACATCTTCTTTTTTAAATGTTGTATATTCTCTTTGTATAATACTACTATTCGGCTTCTGTTTGCTTAACCTACAAAAAAATTTATCCTGTTCGTATAAAAAAACATCCAAGACAAAGTGTAATGGTTCTGTTAGTGGTGAGATATCCAAAGAACAGTAAGTTTCATTTGGATGACCATTCTTATCTATTATTTCCATAATTTTTTCTTTTAATTCTGTAATTGCTATTTCTTTGTCATCTTTATCCAATAGTGATACTTTATAAAAATATACTTGCTTTGTTGCCATAATCGCACTCCTCCCTCATACTCCTTCATCATACCCCAAAATATGACAGAACACAAAGGATTTCGAGTCATTGTTCGGAATATAGACTTTTTGCTACAAATCACAACAAAAACTCCCCCACTCGGAGGAGCTTCTGCCGTTATGTTAAAGTATCAGGAGGACATCAAATGCCTTTTATCTTTTTTTACTCACTATCATAATATTACACTTTTTTTGCCCCAGGGTTGCGATGTTTGCCCCCAGGTCGCGAGTTTTTGTAAATTAATTACAGCCAATACATATTTTCGGCAACTCTTCGGATAAACGCCGCCTTGTAATGCCACCATGTTGACCGGTGCCCGGCTCTGGGATATGGAGTCTTATAAAGCACGTTATTCCATACCCCATCCCGATAGCATTCCGGTATGTAAAGCTTTGCCTGTTCAATTGCTTGTAGCTTCCGGAACAACTCCGCACGTTTTAGCCCCTCTCTGGATGTCGGATCGCCCGTATTGCTCCCTCTTGGCTGCCCATCCGGAGGTTCGGGACTATCCCATATTGCATTATCATATTCTGTTTTCATCCGGTCATAACCTTTAATCATCCAGAGGGTCTGCCGATACAAATCCTCTGGCATATCGCTGTTTTTTAAGTAATAGTCCCTCACGTTTTCCTCCTTATGCTTTTTCATATTTATTGCAACTTTCCGGCGGACATCCTCTGCTATGTCCCATTATTGCAAGATAATCGCACATCAGATCACCTCCAAGGCATGTGCTGTATTTACAATCCGACTTTCCGCAGCGCTTTACACAACGGACGTTTTGACGACGGTGCGTTCTCTTCTTTCTGCCAACATCGGCACGAAAGGGACTATCTGGAACTTCAATTCCATTTGCTTTCATTTTTGCAATACGGTTATAAATTGACACAATGTGCATATTATGTTTTTCGGCAATCTTACGACGAGAAACGCCTGCTTTTAATTCGCTTAAAATCTGTTCATCTGTAATTTTCATTCTTCTCTCTCCCACGGTTCCGGTAGAGGTTTCCAGGCGATTACTTCGCTATAATCTGGTAAAAGAATTTCTGTTCCGTTCATGTAAAAGCTATATCCGGGTTCGTAATATCTTTCCATGTATGTGACAGGATACCTCAACTCCCTTTTCCCACCATCCAAATGATTTTTCACAGTAACCATTAATGCTATTCCTAGCGGTGGTTTGTCATTATCAATTGGTATCCACCTGTCCGCACTCTTAACTTTTCTCAACTCGTTTAAGGCCGTGTCGATCGCCTCGTCCCAGCCTTTCTCCCATTCCTCAGATGCGTCGCACCCGCCTAATTCGGCCAACATCTGTTCTACATCTTTTCGATATACTGTATCGTTATTCATTATATATCCTCCATTCTTCCGGCCCATTGCTCTGCCATCGCTTTCGCTACCCCCTGGAAGGTTTTGCTTCTGTTTTTTTGACGTTCTTTTCCGCCTTTCATGAACCATGTACCAGCTTCGTGACAACCGCATTTGTAATCAACAACCTCTGTTGGTTTTAATAGAGGCAACCCTTTCAGCCATAGCCGCGTCTTTTTCTGCACAGGGTGCCCGAACTGGTATGGTTGAATTTCCTGCGTGTGTGTTGGCATCTCATATATTCTGCTTGATATAGGATTTTCGACACATATCTTGGGACAATCTGCGTTTAAAAATTTTAGAAAAAATTCTTTTGCCTGCAAGCCTTTCTGATATCTTTCTTCATTCAGCTTTCCGCCTTTAAATAGATGCCTCGCTCCCGCGTTACTCAGATATGTACATGGTGGAAACGCAAGTATCATATCCCACTTCATCTTCAGAAGCTCTAGCGCGTCAACTTGTATATGCCATTCCGGATGTCCGCCCGAACACGGCTCTATATCGCAGCTGTATGCTTCATGTCCAAGCTTTCTCATTTCTATTGTTACTGCCTGTGATTCTTCGCAGGCTACAAGTATTTTCATGTTCCCTCCTTTCTCCCCGCAGACATTGAAAGGGGAACGCTTTTCCTTTCTTTTTTGTTTTGCGTTGAACTGCCTGCGGGGAAGTGATTGCAACTTTATTGCAAGTGGTTGCAACTTAATTATGTTCGCTGTTTAACCAGTCATAAGTTTTCTTGTAATGCTCATAAAAATCAAATTCACCAAAGGCATCTTTTATCTGCTTATAACTTGCTTGTTGCTTGCTTGATATTGCAAGCAATATCGTTTCTGTAAAATTTTCAATCGCCTGCTGCTCAAGTGACTTCGCGTCCTCTGTAAATTCGTTGTTGTATTCCCAGTTTTTCATTGTTCCTCCGTTATTACTCTAACAAACTTCACGCCTTCTTTTTTCCGTACTGTCCCGCGTGACAAGTATGAGCGTATCGTTTTTTCCGTCATTTCATATCGTTTTGATAGCTCAATCACGTTCTTGCAGACGCAGACTGGAAGTTCATATTCGTCTGCCGTTACGGCCATATAATATTTCATTTCTCCCACCTCAATCCTGCAAACCTAAGCCCTGTATGCGCCTCTATTGTCTCCGCTACATCTCTAAGCTGTATCGCGTGTTCTTCTAAATGCCTTGCCCAGTTCTCTAAATCCTTCGCAGACTCAATAATCTGGTCCTCATTTAGCCTTAATGTATCTGCCATTACTGCGATGCAAAGTAGAATTGTGTCGCTGACACCGCTCGCCCGCGCCGTGCGTTTTATGCGTTCAATTTCTTTGTCTGAGTAGGTTTTTTTTGGTCTACGCTTTTGCTTCACTTTCTCGCACCTCCCTACTCTCTTTGAACTTGTCACACATAGCTGCCACCTGAATCAGTTCGCATGCTCCATTGATTGCCTTCTGCTTGATTTCGTTTACAAGTTTTGAGTATTGATGACATTCATCTCGATATACGCTTTGTTTCAGAGCCACTTCCCATATGGTAATCAGTTTTATTTCCGATTGTGCTTCACAAATTTCCTCGCGTAACAATGCTAGTCCCTCATAATCACTAAATGTATATCCGTGATTTTTTATTGCGGATGTCTTTTCTTTATCGACTAAATCCGATATAATTTCTTTTAAAGCGTTCATATTCATAATTAGTACCTCTTTTTTTATTGTCCGAAGCGACCGAACCATGTCCGTTCTACTTGTTAGGACGCAAAATTGTTGATATTTCAATGTTTTATCTGTCTGTCCGAACAGCCGAACCACTTTTTGACCCTATAGAAACATATACATACATACTTTTATTATCGTGTAAGGGGTATATCTCGTAAAATATAAATATGGTTAAAATCGAAAATTGTTCGGACACATCTCAAAATCGTAAAACCTAGTATTTGCAATGCATATAGAGTTTTTTAGGCGCCCATACGTCCGCACAAAGGCTCTTTTATTTTCTATTATTTGTAATTTTATTGAATTTACTGTTAAAATACTTCCTGCTCATTTTCCGGTATTTCCTCAAACCCCTCCGGTATCAAATCCAGCTTTAACACCACACATTGACATTTAATTCCATTCATCCGAACTCGCTTTGTATACCCCCTGCCTTCCGTCTCAATCAGTCCCTCCCTTTTCAACCAGGAAAGAAAGGATGTCGCGTTGTAATTGTTCTCTGCACAGGCTCGATTAAAGATATTTCGGATAATGCAGATTTTATCGTGATCCTTTTTGCCCCAGGTCTCTTGCGCGTTGTCTTCACTGAATTTGATGCTGTTTTGCGTAATCCAATCAATCAGCCATTCATACGCCCGGATATCCGAGGACACATCACTGTGTGTAGCTAGAAATTTTGCCATCTCATCCGCAGTCAGCCCATTTCCATCCTTAAAAATCAATAAGTCAATTAACGCATCTGCCGTTAAAATCAGTGATGCTGCCATCGTTTGTTTTTCGGTGATATCCTTATTGGATAGCTGTTCAAAGAATTCACCCTGCGCCTTGATTGCCATTTCCCGTATCTCTGGTTTCATCAGTTCCTCAATAAACATTTCTCCTGCGTGCCCATAGTGGTGAATGAGGAAATCTGCGGTCTGTTTCGCGCTTTGGAAGAACTTCGTATTTTCTGTATTAATCTCAATGATCCGGTTGATCGCTCCTCCCCCTGAATGTGCCGATGTGATAGGAGATTCTCCGCTGCTCAAAATGCAGTTTCTCCAGGTCTGCACCCTCTGAAGCCCGCCTGTCTTGGCCCCGCGTGTTCGTCCTGCTCCTTCCGTGAGTTTATAGATTGTACTGTCAAAACTTTTTTTATCATTTCTCTGGATCTGAAATTCATCTAAAATCAGAGGCAGAGAATTCACAAATCCGGCATAAAGTTCCTGACCTACGTCCGTACTGTTAAAGGTGTGAATATATTCCCCTACTTTTGGATTTGCCCATACGGAAGCGGCCAGCATCAGCGCTACTGTTTTTCCATTTCCGCTCCCTCCCCAAAAATGAACAAAGAAGAGTGAACAGTTACATGGCTCTACCAGGACCGATGCAAAAGACGCAGCCAGGGCAATCTTGGACGGAATATTATTGCGCGCTCGAATTTTTTTCACAAAATCAATCCACTCCTGCGCAGTTCCTGCCTTTTCCGTTACCGCACGATAAGCGCTTCTAAAGTTGATATCCCCGTCAAAGATCAGGTTCTCTACGTATGGAGAAAATTCGTTCCGGCCAATCCAGCCCAGGCGGGACACTGAATTGTGTTCCGGGATAATACTGTAGTTCAAATTCTCCACATCGCAGATATATTGCACCAGGTGTTTTGCGCTTTCGGAGGTCACAGCAACACCGTAGTCCGCCAGTTCGATAATCGATCGTGCGCTGGCAAGCTGGCTCCGGTTACAAACGATGCTTCGCCAGTCGCCTCCTTTCGCGAAAGCGATTCTTGTCTTTTCCAGGCCTGTATCAATATTGACCAGGCGCTCTACCGGCATGATCGGGTGTACGCATGCCACATCTTCATATCCTTTTGCGTTAAACCTCGTAATCCCAAAGTCGTTCGCTTTCCACTGCCCCGTATCCAGCTCCAGCTCCTGTCCGGTAAAGTTTGTCACGTTTTCGGCATAAACCCGCTCCGTGGACATGGCTACTGATTCACAGTAGCTTTTAAAGAGCGCTTTGAAATTAAGTACTTTGCAACTTTTCGCAATGTCCGCCATCTTCTCCAGTTCCCTGTTTCGCTCAAAGGAACTTTTGATCGCGTACAGTTTTTCGTAAGGCTCTGTACTGTTCAGGAAGTAGTCTTTTGTGTATGTGATTTGTTCGTTGCCATCTCCCACAGCCTCGCCTCCTCTCCGCTGAAATCGTCCAGAAGGATGTCCAGCTTTTCTATCATGTCTTTTAACCACTCTTCGCCGTTACAGTACCGACGAAACAGCACTGCATGGACCGTACAGAGGATTAAATAGTTTTGATGTAATTCTTCTTGATGCTCCTGATATCGTTTCTCTATACGCCTGTTTTCAGCCATCTGCTGACGGGTTCGATAATCCGGTTCTTTTCCGATTAGTCCAAGATGAAAATCGCTATCCAGTTTTACAAGCGCTTGTCGAAAGCTAATTCCGTACGAATCCATTACAAAGTCAATGACCCCACCATAAGCTCCACAGCCGAAGCATTTATAGTGCTCGTTCTTAATGCTCAGGCTGGCGGTCTTTTCACTATGGAATGGGCAGAGAGCAAAGCCGCGGCTGTTAAATTTCACTCCGTAAAACTCCATTACATCTCTGAGCTTGAGGGCTTCTGTAATGTTTCTCGCGATGTCATTCTTCATTTTCCAACCTCTCTCTCAGTTCGTATCGCAGAATATCCGCAATCAGGATTCCGGTTGTTCCCTCTTCGCAAAATTGCAGATTTATCTGGTAGCGGGCCTGCCATGCGTGGATGCTCGCCACCAGAGCGCGGGGATTTAATTTACTTCGGTATCGCGGATTGCTGCCGTACTCGCCGTTATAGATGGATTCCCAGCATTCCTCTTCTACTAGAAGGTAAATCTTTGCCCCGGCTTCCTTTGCCCGGAGAAATTCCCGCTCGAATCGGCGCCGCTCTTTTCCAAAGCACAATGCCAGTTCGTTTGCGTCCATTTTTCTCTCGATTGCAATCGTATCTTTTAAAGAACATTCTTCGCCGGACAGGTCGGTGTATTTACAGCTATAGTCTCCAAAGTCGAGTTTTGCCCGCTCCCACGGATAGCCAAAGGAGGTCACCCGCTCGTTAAATTTTCGGTTCGGATGTTCCCGCGTGTCTACCAGAACTACCATACTGGCAAGCATTTTTTCAATTTCGAATGGTGTGTATTTCATCTTTAAAAAGGAATGGATTCATCGTCAATGGCTTCAAATCCTTCCGGCACACTGGACGCGGCTGCCTTTTTAAGCAGCTTGTCCTCTGGAACCTTGAAGTCGCCAGAACGGATTTCTTCCACCGTCTTAAAGAACTGCGCTTTTGTGTTCCATCTCAGATTCCCGTCCTGCGCCTCGTACTGCTCTCTTCCGAACACAACTCCAACCAGCTTTCCTTTGAAACAGCCTGCGAAACCATTTCCCCACACAATTTCAAATCCAGGATTGGATTCTACCGCGCAGTTGGTAAACTGTTTAAATCTGCCGTGAGTGTTCCCATTTTGATCGTATGTCAGCTGATACATCGTTGCACCGACCGGCCATTTCTTAAACTCCCGTGTGTCGGACTTATATTGATTCATAAATCTGTCTTTTTCATCGCCTTCCGCGATATCCAGAGCAATCTTTATCATGTCTTTTCCGTTCTTACTCTTTGTCTCTTCCACTCCGATAATCTTACAGACATATCCACCTGCTGGAAGTGGGCTATACTCTCCGGTTGCTTTTGCGGTATCAAAATCATTTGGTTTCTGCATTGTTTTCCTCCTTTTTGTTTAATCCGTAATAGTCTCTAATTGTCCGATCAACAACCGCAAGGTCGTTGTCAATCTCATCCTCTTCAAACATTCCGATTGGGGTTTTCGTCACGTCAGCCCCGGTGGTTTTTGTCCGGAAAACGTGCTTGTCATTGTCCTTCATGCATCGCAGGACAATGGTAAACATTCCTTCCAGACACACCTTTTCGTCCAGCAGCTTACCGATGGTTTTCGGTTTTACGTCGCCCGCATCGTTTTTATCCTCGTGCATCATGAAATATACAATCTTGTCTTCCGGCAGGTTGTTAATCACATATTCCACCAATCGCCAGAACCGATCCCCGATTTCGTTGTATAGGGTGAAGACACCATTTCCACCGCCTGCGGAAGCGTGATTATTCATAAAGTGATTGGTGATTAAATATCCTGCATCGTCAATCACGATGGATTTTTTCGGGGTCTTTATCAGTGCTTTTAGCACGGCCTGATAATCGTCCGTCTGAAACGTGCTTTTAAATTGTTTTCGAAAAGGGAGCGGCTTGCCCAGAACCTTAATGAGGTATAAATCGTCCTCTCCAAAGTTCTGCAGGCTCGTGCTTTTTCCACTCCCGGATTTTCCGATAATCATTACTGGGATTCCCATATCTGTCCTCCTACCTTATCCGCAGACCTTCCGTCTGCACAATCTCCGCGCCGTCAATGACTTCTCCGTCTTTCAGAATCGCATCTTTTAGGGCGGTTTTATTGATTTCCGGCTCTTTGAAGCGGAGCAGGTCATCTCGCCCGCTCTTTTCACACCACTCGATAAAGGCTTTTTCGTCTTTTACTTCCGCTTTCGCTGGATTTTTCGCAATACTGAAGCTGAATAAATCCGTCTTGAATTTTGTTTTTCCAATCGTTTTCATGGATTGTTCTAGATTGTGTGACAGATACACCTTCCGCCTCTCTAAAGACTGTCTGCGTTCTTTCAGACGACGTTCTTCTGCTTGCAGACCTTTTATATCTGCATCCATGTTCTTTAAAACTTTCGCATATCCATCCGCCTTATCTTCAATTTGCAGTTCGACTGCATCACAGGCAGCCAACAGTTCTTTTTCATCTACATCCTCGTCGTACAGCATGCTCATAAGCTGCAGCATTGTCCCTGTCAATTCATAAATACTTGCCATTTTTCTTCCTCCTGTTCGTATCGTTCTTTTTCGCTTTCATCAGCGACCCGGTTCGCGTCGTAAAACTCACACATCAAATTTCACCTGCCCATTCTCGTCCATTCGGTCCGTCGTGAACTGAATTTTATCTGAGTACGAAATGTATTTCGGCCTGAAGTCCTGATACTCCTTTTCTGTCTTAGCGATCCAGTACCCGCCGGTTGAAAAATTCGTAACCACCCGGTAGCCGTTGTTTCGGATATTTGTAATCATATCCCGGCACTTCCGGTCATTGCCGAACGTTTGACGCAAAACCTGCCTTGTTACCGGATGTTCCCTTGTTGCTTTCTGAAGCATTTCCACCAGCACCAGCTCTTTTGCGGTCAGTTCCTTAATCTCTTTCATTTGACACTTCCTCTAATCCGTGCTATCCTGTACTTGATTTTCTATGTGTGCCACTTCGGAGTTGCCGCTCCCGGCACACTTTTCTATTTTCATTGTGATTTCCATTTCACGCTGCTCCCCATCATCGTCATAGGGAAGATAGTGATTCCTCGCGATATTCATGAATCTCAACGCTTCCTTACCTGTTCCAAATTCAAACACCGCCTTAAAATAATCCTGCTCTAAAGTCACTGTGTACATTCTTCCACCTCCTTATAATTTCCTTCCTGCTCGGACACCTCCGCCCCTCAAGAGCCTTTGTAATTTTTCTAGTCTGAAGCGGCGTTGTATATTTGCTGTTCTCTCTGTCTCTTATAACCCCCATTCGTGCAGTTCTCCTGTTATCCAAAGAGCAGCTAGTAGTCCAAAGGCTCCGATGCCGAGCCAGCTCAGACATTCAATTACTAACCATTTCATCGCCGATTCCTCCTGAAGATGTTTTTGATTCATCGTATGTAGAAAACCCAGTTGTAGTTGCTGCAAGCACTGCTTTTCTTGCGTTTTCATCATCATATTCTGAGATTACTTCATACAAAGATGCCACAATGAGAGACAGCTCTGCGAGCAGGTCTGTCACATTCCCCCGCATTTCCACTTTTCCGTTTTCTAACTTAATCATTCTTTCTTCCTCCTATGCGCTAACTTCATCTTCTTCCTCCTTATCTTTTGGTACAAGCTTAGCTTTAATCTCAAGCCCGAATTGACTGTACTGGTCTGTTAAGGCTCTCGAAAGAGCCTCTTCCACTTTCCTTAAATCTACTTTATCTGCCATGCCGGCCCTCCTTTCGCGATTCGTTCTGCAAGCTTCTCCATATCCTCTTTATATAGTTCAATGAACGGCTTCCAGAATCGTTCCTCTGACATATCTGCTTCTCCTGTGTATCTCTCTGCCAGAAGCTCTCCGGTTTGTCGGTCGATGGATAAAACTTTCTTCAGTATCATGTGATTCACCTCCCTGTTTATGTATTGTGATATCCAACTGGCTCCTCACCACACTCTGGTTTTATCAAATCTCCTGTGTTATACTGTCAATAAATCCAGAAAGGAACTTTACCCATATGTGCTCTAATAAACATAATTTCGATCCTGAGTTACACGATTTCTTGCTTGGCGCAGGTACTGATCGGCACTCTATTCAAACCGCAGCCAACACGGATGAACTTATCAAGCTTACTGAACAAGTTATTAATTCTCAACAGAAAATTATTGACAGCATCGAATCCGATCGAAAATCGGCAAAAAAATCTTTTATTATACAGACCTGCATCTCTGTAGCTGGTCTAATTGCTGCTGCAGTCGCTGCAGTTGCTGCTGTAGTCGCATTATTCTAAAGGCGCTCACAATATTGCTGATCGCCTCTGCAATTACCCCAATCGCCAAAAGTATCAGAACTAGTTTTACAAGCATTTCTTTCACCTCCTTTCCAGTACTACAGGCTTAATCTGCCTGCTCAAAGAGTTTATTGAAATTACCTTAAGCCTGTCAGCCTTCTTGTTGATACATATAATCCTCCATCGAGATTTGCCCTTCCAATACCAGCCTTCGATTCCTCGCCTTAATCCTGGATTTTGCTATCCCTTCTTCTTTTTCTCTAAGTTGTTCTTCTATCTGCCTTACACTTGCAGCATTTTTGCAATTGTCAATATCAACATACAGAGAATTCTTGGACTGTTTCATCGCAAAAGTAGTTCGGATTCCATGAATATCTTTTCTGCCTGCAACGATATTTCTACATACATTCTTCGTAGTCTGTAACTTCATATCTTCGATATCGAAAATCATATGCGGCATTACCAGTTCTACCATTTCTTCCATTGACATTTCGCCTCGCAAATCAAGAACTTCATTAATCCTTTCTCTGGCCTTTGGTTCAAGATATTTACTTTTTCCCATATTAGCCCCCTTTCATCTGTTCGTTTAAGAAATAATTTCTGAAATCAGTCAGCATTTTTATCCTATAGTTCAAGTATTCAACCTCGCTTTCCAGCCCATCTTCCGTAATTTTAACCATTCTGCAAAGTGCCTCTATTTTTTCTGGATTGGAACGTATTTCATCCAAATCCAAAAGAGCGTTACAGATTTTCTTGTACTTGCTATGGACTATTGAATCTTTGTCAATCTGACGGTTTTCTTCCTCGGCTCTTCGGGCTTTTTCTCTTGCGAGACTGATAACCTGTGTCCGTGTCGGAAGATCGTCGTTCTCACGAGCTTCAGTCTTGACTTGCTCTACAAGATCAGGATTATCTGCAAGGATTTCAAAGCGTTGAGCTTGATGGCGCTCGAAGCCTAAATCTTTAATTACTTCTGATTTTGTCTTTCCAAACTTCTGCCCACTGCTGGGCTTAAGTTGCAAGTCTTTTCTTTTGCCCTGTTCCTTGGGTATCTGTTTCAACATCTCTCCCAGCTTAACCTCTGCATCTAGAAGTGCCTCTGATAGCATTCTTGCTTCATCTCGCTTCTGATCTCTGACTTCCTGGGCAAGCTCTACCTTCTCGATTGCTCTGATTTCAGCCTTGACAGCTATTAATTTTTCTCTTCCTACCAGAACGAATTTTGAAAGCTCTTCTATTGTTGTTGGTAGGTTTGTATTTGTTGTTTGTAAATTCATTGTGTTTATTATAAATTTCGTTGCGTATTTGGGATATCGTTATTAAAAAAAATTTCTTTCGGATTTTCTATGTTTAGAACATCACAAATTTCCACCACTTCTACAAGCCTAAAATCTCGCTTTCCCTGCATTTTTCGGCTTAAAGAGTTCTCGGATATTCCTATAGCTTTTGCCAACTCCGACTGAGTCATTCCACTTTCCGCAATCTTTCCCCTCAACAGATTGACATTCATTGCTTAGCCCTCCTTTCGTTGCGTATTTGGGATATCATCATTATACTCTCTGTTCTTTTGTCGGTCAACCCAAATTTGCAACTTTTTTTATTTTTTTGTTGCATATTTAACCCAAACGGTGTATGCTAATGGCAAGAGAGGAGGATTCCTATGTCAGACGAAACAATGAGAGAAATAGTTGAAAGAATGAAATCGAGAAGAAATGAACTTAATTATAGCTATCAAGATTTAGCAGATAAAACTGGATTGAGCAAATCAACTTTACAGCGTTACGAAGCAGGAGCAATAAAAAATATCCCTTTAGATAAAGTAAAAGTTCTTGCTGAAGGACTACAAGTAACGCCGGAATGGTTAATGGGATGGAATGAAACATCTCTTAATGAAGGGTTTTTTAGAGTAATGCAAGACGCCCAAAATCAAGGTTATACACCTGACGATATTACAATGGCTTTAGATTTTCTTGCGAGGGCACGAAACCGTGATAAAACTTCGAAATAATAAATTTTTAAATAAACCTGAACTGTACCTTATGATTGATCTATTGCGCAAACATCTTGGTATTTCTACTGAATGTTTACCGTTAAATTCAATAGATCTTGCATATATGACGTGTAAAAATCTTATAATTGAGCAAATAGATTTTGAAGCAATTTCAATTTGCGGGATACTCTATAAAGGTAATGATACTACTTCGATTGCTTTAAATTCTAACCGTTCAAGGGTAATGCAAAATTTTGATTGCGGCCATGAATTAATTCACTATTTCTGTCATGACATAAAAGAATGTCAATGTGTCTGTACGGAAACAGGATCATCAGCACGGCCAATAACTCAAATATCTTCCTTTGAATGGCAAGCCAACGAAGGCGCTGCAGAGTTGTTGGTTCCGTATAGACATTTCATTCCTACTTATGTAAATTTATCCCAGAAGTTTGCTAGAGATTTTTGCAAGACGCCGCCAGAAAAAGAACTTGCAGAGATATATAATGTTACGCCTGGAGTAATTAGATATAGAATTGATTCTTTAAATTACGAGATTTATCAATACTTAGAACATGGGAACATTGATAACATAGAAATATTATCGCAGACCAAACAAAAACAACGAGGCTGGAATAAACGACATGAGCAAATTTATTGCACTTCATGTCTTTCTCCGATAAATATTGATTACGACTATTGTCCAATCTGTGGAAAGAAGTTAGAAAAAGAAGGAGTTCACATTTATCAATCTATATTGAGAGGAGCGGGATACATGAAATATGAAGGAATTGAACTTAACGAATACAATCGACCACTAAGATGTCCTGTTTGTGACAATGAAGAGATACAAGACGAAGCTAACTATTGTATGATATGCGGAAGAGTATTGGTAAATCAGTGTCAAGAACGTGATTGCCCAAAATCTGATATACCACTACCCGGCAATGCTCGTTATTGCCCTTATTGTGGAGCCAAAACCACTTATTATGAAGAGGGATATTTGGAAGATTTCAATAAAACTGAGTCTACTACGGCATCCGACTTAACTACGCCTACCGGCCTTGACTCAATTGACGATGATGACATACCTTTTTAATAGCTTAAAGGATGCCGGAATCGACGTTGACAAATGAGCGCAAACAGATATCAGGATTGCGTCCATAAGTCAACAAAAAATGTGTATCACACACACTTTTCCATTGACATTAGTGTGTATAGTGTGTATAATATAATTGTAAGGAGGAACAGTCATGGATGCCAGAGAACTTGAAAAAATCATACAGGCGGATGGGTGGACAGCTGTTAAACAATCCGGTTCCCATAAGCATTACAAGCATCCGTCCAAATCCGGAAAGGTGACAATCCCCTTTCACGGACACAAGGATCTTAACATCAAAACTGTTAATACCATCCTAAAGCAAGCGGGGTTGAAATAAGCCCCTCTTAATCCAATATAAGGAGGAATGAAAATGAAACTTGTATATCCTGCTATTTTTACCCCGTTTGATAATGCAAACGGCTATACGGTAGAGGTTCCGGATCTTCCCGGATGCGTCACAGAGGGCGACAGCTTAGTTGAAGCAATCGATATGGGGGTTGACGCTGCCAGCGGATGGATTCTTGGAGAAATTGAAGAAGGCAATGCTTTTCCTGAACCAAGCGCCGCAGGTTCTGTTGAAGCTCCAGATGGTAGTTTTGTAAATCTATTGGTTCTGGACATGGACACTTACGCAGAACGCTACGGCCAAAAGGCGGTAAGACGTAATATTACAATCCCTGCATGGTTGGACACTTATGTACAGAAAAACAACCTCAGCCTTTCAAAGGTTGTGCAGGACAGCCTGATTCAACTGGCACAGCATCAAGATAAGTAAAACAAAAGCCCCCATCTCTGGGAGCAGATCTGATTGGAGGTATAATTCATATGTCACCTGACGAATATATAAAAACCCGTTTAGAAGATCAAATTGAATGGTATTCTCGGAAAAGCAGTGAAGCGCAATGCAAATACAAAGTTTCTCAGACAATCGAAATAATTACTGCTGCTGCAATTCCAATCCTTACATCAATATGCGCCGTAACTGGATTTACGTCTGTGATCTTAAGTATCATAATTGGGGGACTAGGCTCCATTATTGCTGTAATCGAATCAATTTGCAAAATGAACAAATACCATGAAAACTGGATTCAGTACAGATATATCTCCGAACTGCTAAAACATGAAAAATACTTATTCCAAACCCATGCTGCGCCCTACGATGATGATGATAGTAAATCTACATTTTCTTTTCTGGTGCAAAGGGTAGAACGTACAATATCCTCTGAAAATGTAAATTGGGTTGGAATCAATGAAGACGAAATGAAGAATCCACTGTAAGGATTCGCCTAGCTTTCATCGTTTACCTGCTCATATGTCTTTTCAAAAATGTCTGGTTTGCAGGGATATTGCTCCCCTCGCAAACCAGTAATTATCCAGTCCCCAGGTGCAGCACGCAAGGGGCCCTCGAGGGTTTGAATGATAAGTTCTTTGTCAGTTTTATATGCTTCAATCACTACAGGCTTTTTTCGAAATTTGTATACATTTTTCATCGCAATACCTCCATCGAAAGATTGTATACATTATAACACAACACCGTAAGGAGGTGCAAATCATGATATATCATATTTTTATTAGCCACGCATGGCATCGTAGCGAACATTACAAAAAAGTTGTAGATTGGTTTGATAAATCATCTTTAACTTACCTCAATTACAGCATTCCTGAAGAAGATCCACTTCACTCCGGGAACAAAACTCAGTTAAAAAAAGATTTGACCAATCAAATAAAACCCGCCAGTTGTATTATCGTTTTAGGAGGCATGTATGCCGCTTATAGCGAGTGGATTGAATATGAAATCAAGGAAGCATCAAGGATGGGCAAATATATTATTGGTGTACGACCGTGGGGTAGTGAACGTATGCCTCAGATTATTCAGGATCATGCCGACGACATTGTTGGTTGGAATTCATTGTCTGTTATAAATGCAGTAAGAAACGCTTAACCAATTAAATTGGAGCATATCAAACTGAGAGATAAAAAGAGCCCCCACCTTTGCCAGTAGGGGCAGGCTGCATGATACAACTGGCACAGCATCAAGATAAGTAAAACAAAAGCCCCCATCTCTGGGAGCCAATGCCTTGGTCGCATATAATACAACCGAAATTCGCACCTTCATTGTATCACGCGCGGCCGGGGCATGGCAAGCCCTGGTTTTTTGTACCCAAAATTAAGAAAGGATGTGACAAAAAATGAAAACCGCATGGGCCTACGCCCGATTCAGTTCCGATCATCAGCGGGAAGAATCTATCGACGCACAGCTGAGAGCCATACAGGACTACTGCCAGCGAAGCGGATATGTACTGACAAATATATACCGTGACGAAGCAAAGTCCGCCACCACGGACGATAGGCCGCAATTTCAGCAAATGTTTAAAGATGTCAATTCTACCCCGCCGGATGTGGTCATTGTCCACAAACTCGACCGATTTTCCCGGGACAGATATGACAGCGCATTTTATAAACGGAAACTGAAAGAGCGCGGCGTGCAGCTTGTTTCAGTTCTGGAAAACATCGACGGTAGCCCGGAAAGCATTATTCTGGAATCGGTACTGGAGGGAATGGCCGAATACTACTCCCGCAATCTTGCGCGCGAAGTGCAGAAAGGCAAGCGTGAGACCGCCCATCAGGGCAAACACACAGGAGGCAGGCCGCCTTTAGGCTATGACGTAAACGAAGATGGTACATATTCTATTAATCCTGTCGAAGCCCAGTGGGTCCGTTCCGCTTTTGAAATGAAGGCGAACGGAAAAAGCTACAATGACATTGCCGCATACCTTAACGGGATCGGTGCCAGAAGTAAAGTCGGAAAGCGCTTTACAAAGAACAGTTTTCATGACCTTTTCAAAAACGAAAAATATAAGGGCGTCTATATTTATGACCGGGCTGCCGCAAAAGTGGCTGGGAAACGGAACAATCATGCCCAGAAGCCGGCAGAGGAAATGATCCGCATTGAAGGAGGCATGCCGCAAATTATTGATACGGAAACATGGGACTATGTAAACCATATGATGGGAGATCGAACAATGAACGCAAGACATAAAGCCAAAAGAGTTTATCTGCTTTCGGGCATCATCTTCTGTGGAGAGTGCGGAAGTCCGATGTCCGGAAATACCCGGAGAGCTGGAAGGAATAAAAAAGAATATTCCAGCTATGAATGTAACCGACGCCGCAGGGAAAAAACCTGTACGAATAAAGATGTCGGAAAAGCTTTTGTAGAAGATCTGGTTATCCGTTACTTGGAAGAGGAGTTCTTTACTGACGAAAACATTACAAGTCTGGCCAAAAAAATTGTCGCGTTTCAAAACAGTAGAAAAAATGAAACCGGAAGCGAACTGTCCGCATTGAAAGCCGAACTGGCCAGTCACGAGAAGGAAATTCAGAACATTGTCCGTGCAGTTGAAAAAGGCATGTTCAAAGATTGGATGGTCTCTGCCGGCGATGAGCACGACGAGCGAATTCAATATTTAAAAGGGCGCATCGAATATATCGAAAATATGCAAAGCGCGAAAACACTCACCGAGCAGCAGGTTTATGACTTTATCGCAAAAGACAGTTCACTGAAAGAAAAAACTCCGGAACAGCTTAAGTCAATTATACAAACTTACGTTGAAAAAGTTTTAGTGTTTAAAGATCGGATAGAGATTCACCTGATTATAGACACAAATAATCCCGGAAACAAAATGTCCCGGGATTGTGGATACGATGGTGGAGATGGCGAGAATCGAACTCGCGTCCGAAAGCATTTCCACAAGAGTTTCTCCGAGCGCAGCTTTTGTTTTAGAGTTTCGCTTCTGAAAACGCCCAAAAGCAGGCTTTTTCGTCGGCTATCCTGTTATTCCCCTATGCTGCCAGGAATTCACATAGAGTTTTCCTGTATAGTCGTTGCCGGACATCCGACCTACAGGTGAGCCGGAGCCGACATGCACAGCTTATGACCGCCTTACGCAGCCATAGCCATCGGTGCAAAATTGTTATTCTTTTTAGCGTTTATATTTAACGTGTCCTTTTTAACGCAGACCGGACAAACTGCGGCTCGCTTCTCCGGTTTCCACACCCCCGTCGAAACCAAAGACATCCCCATATAAAGCAGTATGATTTCCGCTGGAAAAGGTATTTTTCATCTGCTGATTTATTATACCACAAAATTCCGGATTTGAAACTAGTCTTCTTTTACTTCCTGAATTTTTTTCTCCAGTTCCTCAATTTCTTCCAGCTTTCCTTTGATCTCCTCGCACATGGAACCTACTGCCCCGTCTACCGCGGCGCCGCCCATATACTGTTCAAAATAATACTCCCCGATCTTCTTCTTTTTCGCAGAAACATCTGATTTCGCGGCGCTGATTTTCGCCTTCAGTTTGCCGATTTCAACCATATCTCCCGCTTTATCCGCGGCTCTGCTTGCCGTATCTTTGGCAACTTTTCCCGCCTTATTAAAGAAATCCTGCATCATCGTTCCTCCTTACTTCCGCATGGCCTGCTGCATTCTTCTGTCCGCGTCTCTCTTCGCGATTGTGTTTCTCTTATCGTAATCCTTTTTGCCGCGTGCCACAGCCAGTTCCAATTTCGCCCTGCCTTTTTCATTAATATACAGCCTCAGGGGCACCAGTGTCAAACCTTTTAAAGTCGTATACCCGATCAGTTTCTGAATTTCCCGCTTGTGCAGCAGCAGCTTTCTCGGCCGCAGAGGATCCACATTAAAACGGTTTCCATGCTCGTACGGGCTGATATGCATTCCGTACAAAATCATCTCCCCGTTTTCAATTTTCGCGTAGCTTTCTTTTATATTGACCTTGCCCTGCCGGATGGACTTAATCTCCGTCCCGGTCAGGACAATTCCCGTCTCATAAGTATCTTCTATAAAATAATCGTGCCGTGCCTTTTTATTATTGGCAACTACCTTAATCCCGCTCATTGTCTATACCTTATTTAAAACAAACCTTTCCGGTTAGTTCCGAAATTTTCAGCATTCCCACCGCCCTGTCCCGGCTGTCCAAAGCCGCGCTGCGGTCATCGCTTAAAACAAAAACCTCGCCTTCTTTTACTGTAACTTTTTCCATGGGATCCATATAAACAAGATCCTCTGCGAATTCATTATAAACGCGGCCGTTCACATAAAACGCCCCGTCCTTTATCTCCACAGAATCGCCTTCTGTCGCCGCCACCCGCTTAACCAGTGTGCTGCCTTCCCCGTCCTCACTGTAAACGTCACAATGGAAAGCAACCAGTTCTCCCTGTCGGGGATCGCCAAATAAATAAGCGAGTTTATTGATCCATACACGCTCTCCCTTTTGAATCGCCGGCGCCATGGAGTCCCCCTGCGCCTTCCATAAAGAAAACGAACACGTTCCCGCGAAGGCGAAAAGGATTCCCAGAACTGCGGCGCTTACCAGCGCGCTCCATCTTGTTTTCCTGCTTTTCATTCCATACAAACTTCCTTATTTTATAAATTTATGTACGAAAGCAGGTCTGTCCGGAATTACAGCCACCCGATCTCACTGAACGGATACAGTCTCACAAACGCCTTTCCCACAACCTGATCTTCATCCACGCATCCGACCTCCTGCGAGCGGCTGTCAATGCTGACTCTCCGGTTGTCTCCCATTACAAAAAGCTGTCCTTCCGGAACCGTAAAGTTCACCAGATATCCCGGAGTCTCATCCTCCAGTGTGTAATCTTCATGCAATTCGGTTCCGTTGAGAATGACTTTTCCGTTTTCGATCGTAATCGTGTCCCCCGGAAGGCCGATGATCCGTTTTATCAGAAGCTTTGTATCCCCATTGTCATCTTCCAGAGATGACTCGAATACAATAATATCGCCTCGTTTCTCTTCCCCGAACCGGTACGCCTGTTTGTTCAGCAGCAGATAGTTATTCTCATACAACGTCGGCTGCATGGAACTTTCTTTTACAATCGTCGGCTTGATCACCATAGTAATCGCTACAACAATCACAACTGCAATCAAAATATCCCTTATTAGTCCCTTCATTCATACTCTCCTTCTATATCGGTCAGCCGTGCCGCCTTCCGCATCCCCTGTGCGCTCTGGCGCATAAATCCTCCGGCGGTTTCAGTCCGATACACATTTCTGTCTTTTTCTGCGATTCTGTCGGAAGTCCGATATACACTTTAACTCTATCTTAATCAAAGAGTTCTCTTTTTATTCTCTCGAAATAATCGGGCAGAGCGGATAGAATCTCCTGGCCCTGTAAATAACCCATTTCCGGTTCCGCGCGATCAAACCGGATTTTGTATGCATGCAGCAACTGGGTTGTCAGCTCAAACTGCTGTTTCATTTTCCTGTTTACCTGCGGAGAACCGTATTTTCCATCTCCTATAATAGGGAATCCGGATTTCGCCAGATGCGCGCGGATCTGGTGCGTCCGCCCGGTAATCAGCTCTACTTCCGCCAGGGTAAACCCCTTTCCGGTTTGCAATGGACGGACAACTGTTTCCATCAGTTTTCCCTGCGCCACTTCGGCAGGCAGAACCTTCACGCGGTTGCCGCCGCTCTCTTTTTCCATGCGATCTTTCAACATCAGAGACTGTTTCATCTCGCCTGCGGTAATTGTAAGATAGTACTTGCTGACAAACGCTCTCTCCCGAATCATACGGTTCAATGCCTGCAGTGTCTGCCGATTCTTTCCGAACAGAACCAGTCCGGTCGTGTTCCGATCCAGCCGATTCGCGGGAGAAGGAACAAACACTTTCTCCTCCGACGGATCGTATTCACCCTTCTGCTGCAGATATCCGCAGACCTGATTCGCCAGCGTATTTTTCTTCTCTCTGGAATCCCCATGGGTCAAAAGTCCAAACGGTTTTTCCGCGACAAGAAGATTCGCATCTTCATACGCGATCCGGAACTGCCTCTTTACCGTCGGCAGATTTTTCTTCGGCCTGCGAAAGCCCTCGATCTGTTCGTCACTTAGGAAAAGAGACAACTCGTCTCCCTCTTCCAGCACGGTATCAATTCGCGCCCGCTTCCCGTTTATCTTCACATCTTTGCGTATCATCTTGTAGATATGACTCAGTGGCGCGTTTTTCAGATATTTTTTCAGAAAACGATCCAGGCGCTGTCCCCCGTCATTTCTTGAGATTGCTAATTTCACCATAAGAATTATTATACAACAAATACGATGGAAAAGTATATACAATCTATGAAGAAAATTTCATAAATTTAAGTTTGTGAAAGTGAAGAAAATATGATATTCTGGTAAAAGAGGTATTTTAAGAAGGAGATTTAAAACATGAACCGAATCAAGGACTTTTTCTATGACAAGAACGATATTATCGTAGCACTTATTATTTTAGCGGCTGCCGCTTTCATCATATATCTTCGCATCGGCGACATCATGTCTTATCCGGACACTCTGCTTCAAACCTCTGGGACACAGCAGACCACTCAGCAGACTACCTCCGCGCCCGCATCTTCTCAGGCGACTTCATCCGGAGCAGGTTCTGCTGCCACAACCGCTCCGGCAGGCGCCGCGTCCTCATCTTCCACCGCGGCTCCATCAACAGCGGTTCCGACGTCAACCACACCGGCGTCACAGTCTGCTCAATAAAAGTTTCATTCCTTTGCTCAAGCGAAATCCGGTACCGGACATCTGCGGCCATCACAGATCCGGTACCTTTTTTGATCAGGACTCCAGCAGAGCGATAATCTTCTCCAGACGCGCTTTCTGCGGTCCGTTCATTGTCCCTGCCAGCGCCCGGATTGTCTGCATCTGTTTCTGATAGGTTCGTTTATCCCTCTTTAAAAGAGGCTTTAATTTTTTGATTTCCCGCAAAATCTCTTCGTCGCTTTTCCCCATATATTCTCTGGCTTTGGCTTCCGCCGTCTCCTGTGGAAGACCCAGCTGTTTCGCCAGATCCATAATCACTTTGTTATCCATTTTCCTTACCTCCATTTTTCAATTCTACTCACCTTATATATATGCCTCGGCTCTGCACAAAGACATCATATTTTTCATATTATGCTACATCACACGAAATTGGAGGTTACATACATGAATCCTTTTGCATTGTTACTTCTCGCTGCGGTCGCCGGCGGCGGACGAATACCCGGGTTCTCTCACGAGGCGTCTCCCGTCAGGCTGGATCGGATTCTGGATCAGCTTCACGGCGCGGTAAACACCTTGGAAAAAGTAAATGAAATAAGCCGTATGGGAACAAGCCTGTCTAATTTGTCCGGACTCGCTCCGCGCCAGGTTCCCTCATCGGCGCATATTCCCGCGCCTTCTCTTCCGGAAGGCGAAGCTTCCGGCAGTGTTTCCCCAGAGGCTCCCCCTTCTTCCGTCTCCCCGGAACTGCCCGCTTTTGATCTTCAGAGCGCTATGCAGACCCTGGGACCTCTGCTCTCGATGCTGGGCAATAATCAAAATTCCAAATAAAAGAAGAAATTTGGTAGGTTTTTTCTGCTGATCCGTGTATAATAAGAATAGAACAGTCTTAGCACCATTATCAAATATCAGGAGGAACAAAATGTCTTTAATCACTACAAAAGAAATGTTCGCAAAAGCGTTGAAAAACGACTATGCGATTGGAGCGTTCAATGTGAACAATATGGAGATCATACAGGGCATTGTCGAGGCCGCCAAAGAAGAAAACACATCGCTGATCCTTCAGGTCTCCGCGGGAGCCAGAAAATACGCGAAACCCGCGTATCTGCTTAAACTGGTAGAGGCCGCCATCCTGGATACCGGACTTGATATCGCGCTTCACCTGGATCATGGCGAAGATTTTGAAATCTGTAAAAAATGTGTGGATGACGGTTTTACATCCGTTATGATCGACGGTTCCAAACATCCCCTTGAGGAAAACATCCGTCTGACCAAGGAAGTTGTTGACTATGCGCACAGCAAAGGTGTTGTGGTGGAAGCGGAACTGGGAAAACTTGCCGGCGTTGAAGACAACATTAAAGTGGACGCCCGCTCCGCGACCTTTACCGTTCCGGAAGAAGCCGCCGAATTCGTGGAGAAAACAGGTGTCGACTCCCTCGCCGTTGCCATCGGAACCAGCCATGGAGCCTATAAATTCAAAGGGGAGCCATATCTGGATTTTGAACGACTGAAACAGATTCACGCGCTGATCCCGGATACGCCTCTGGTTCTTCACGGAGCATCTACTGTTCTCCCGGAATTCGTACAGAAATGCAATGAGTTCGGAGGAAATATCCCTGGAGCACAGGGCGTTCCGGAAGATATGATTCGCGAAGCGACAAAGCACGGGGTCTGCAAAGTCAATATTGACACCGATTTGCGGCTTGCTATGACCGCCGAAATCCGCAAGCATTTTGTGGAACATCCGGAAGATTTCGATCCGAGAAAATATCTCGGACCTGCCAGAGACGCGATCAAGCGCATGGTGCAACATAAAATCAAAAATGTACTGAACGCATCCAATATCAAATAAATCCACTTTATACAGCAAAGCAGGTCCGGAAAATTTCCGGACCTGCTTTTTCCCTTTAACCCGCCTAAAGCTGATTATGTTCTTCGATCAGCTGGTTCTTCATCTGCCAAAGTTCAGGAGAAAGATCCACATAATAAGTCTGTGGATTTTCAAACCGCAGCGTTTCTGCCCACAAGGTCGCTACCTGCTCTTTACAGTAATCCTTAATTTCTTCAATCGAAGGCTTTTTGTAAACGCATACACCCTTTTTAAAAATTGGTTCCCGCAGATTTTTGGCGTAGAAATTATATAATTTCTTTCTTTTCCATACTGCCCGCGGATCAAAAATTTCATATCCGTCCCCTTCCGGCGCCGGTTCTCCGTCAAGTGTAATCACATCCGCGATTGCCTTGTTCGTATCTTTGTCAAACAGGCGATACAAGGTTTTAAATCCGGGATTTGTAATCTTTTCGACATTTTCGCTGATCTTGATCTTAGGGATCATCTCTCCGTCCTGCTCCAGTGCTGACAGCTTGTACACACCGCCGAACACAGGCTCGGATTTCGATGTAATCAGTCTCTCTCCGACGCCGAACGAATCAATGCACGCTCCCTCAACGATGATGTCCTGAATAATATATTCATCCAGCGAGTTGGATACAACAATTTTACAATCCTTATGTCCCGCTTCATCCAGCATTTCGCGCGCCTTTTTCGTCAGATACGCGACATCCCCGCTGTCAATGCGGATTCCTTTATTCTTCGGCTGCAATTCATCAAAGACCCGGATTGCGGCAGGCACTCCGGATTTCAGCACATTATAGGTATCCACCAGAAGCGTGCAGCCATCCGGATAGATTTCTGCGTACTTGCGGAAGGCTTCGTATTCATTCGGATACATCTGAACCCAGCTGTGCGCCATTGTGCCGAGGGCTGCCACTCCATAGTCCCGATCCGCAATCGCGCATGCCGTGCCGGAACAGCCGCCGATATAGGCTGCCCGCGCCCCATATACAGCACCGGACGCTCCATGGGCGCGCCTGGTTCCAAACTCCATGACCGGTCTGCCTCCCGCGGCCCTCACAATCCGGTTTGCCTTCGTCGCGATCAGACTCTGATGGTTCACCTGGAGCAGAATCATGGTCTCCACAAACTGCGCCTGAATAACCGGGCCTCTTACCGTCACAATCGGTTCCCCCGGAAAAATTGGAGTTCCTTCCGGAACTGCCCAGACGTCGCATTCAAAATGAAAATTCCTCAGATAATCCAGAAATTCACTGCTGAAAATTTTCTTTCCTTCCAGATATTCAATATCCTCTTCTGAAAATTCCAGATTATCCAAGTAATTTATAACCTGCTCCAGCCCCGCCATAATCGCGTAACCGCCTCCATCGGGCACCTGCCGGAAAAACATGTCAAAATACGCGATATCTCCAGCCATATCCGATTCAAAATACCCGTTCGCCATGGTCAGCTCATAAAAATCTGTAAGCATGGTCAGGTTCAGCTTCTCAATCATCAGGATAATTCCTCCATTTTACCTTTCTCTTTAATAACAACACATGCCGCCGCGACAATAACGGCTCCCCCCACAAGCTGCAGTCCGGAGATCGTCTCGTTCAAAAGAACCCATCCGAAAAAGGTGCTTGTGATCGGCAGGAAGTTCGAAAATAACGCGGTGGAAGTGGGACCGATCACATGAAGCGATCGAACCGTCGTTAAAAAACCCAGTCCCGCGCTGAACATTCCGAGATATATTATACCACCGATCATATCCGGTGTAAAAGCCTCAAGAGGCGGCATTGTATGTATTGCGTAAGGCAGCGTGAGAAGCGCTGTGCAAATCAGCTGCGTGCAGGTCAGCGTAACGCTGCTGTACTTCTCATGAAGGGAAGCGGTCAGGAAGTTATATGCGTTCCAGGAAAACACGGCTCCGAAGGCAAGCAGATATCCGATAATCCTCCCCTGCATCAGCTGCTCAAAATCGACGCCGATAACCAGAACCACGCCGAAAATGCAGACTGCTACCCCGATCACCATGAGTTTTGTTACCCGGCGTTTGAAAAGAACCTTTTCAATAATAATTGAAAGCGCCGGTACAAACGCCAGAATAATGGTCACCAGAGAAACCGGGATATAGTCCATCGCTGTATATTCACAGAAAAAGTACAGAATTTCCCCGCAGATCGAACATAAAATAAACAGCGGAATGTCTTTTTTCCTTATCACACTTTTCCTGTCTGTTTTCAGTTTAATGCAGAGAATCAGTATCATACCGACCGTATATTTAAAAAACAAAAGCCCCAGAGGCGGCAGGATGGTCAGCACGTGTTTTGCCACCACGTAATCAAATCCCCACACAATGACCAAGCCGGACATTAAAAGATACGTATACAGTTTTGCCCGGTTCCGGCTTTCTTTCTCGCACTCTTCAATATTTATCTGTCTTTCCTCGCTCATAACTCACCTGTCCAAATGCTCTCTATTCTCCATTGTAATGCGATACACCCGCTGTTGTAAAGCATTAAATAATTTTCTTCAGTTAGGCAGCAACCTTCATTTCCTTATCTTTCTCCGAAATGGCCCGTTTTAGCGGTTAAATAAAATTTTCTTCAGAAACTCCCCGGTATAGGATCCTTCCACTTCCGCGACTTCTTCCGGCGTTCCTTCCGCCACAATCTGCCCGCCCCGGAATCCTCCGTCCGGACCCAGATCGATAATGTGATCCGCCCGTTTGATCACGTCCAGATTATGTTCAATGACGACCACTGTATTCCCCGCGTCCACCAGAGTATCCAGCACCTGCAGCAGCTTGTCCACATCGGCGAAATGCAGACCTGTTGTCGGCTCATCCAGAATATAAAGAGTCTTCCCCGTACTCCGCTTGGAAAGTTCGGACGCCAGCTTGATTCTCTGGGCCTCTCCGCCGGAAAGCTGGGTGGAAGGCTGCCCCAGTTTGATATATCCCAGTCCTACCTGTTCCAGCGTTTCCAGCTGTCTCGCGATGGATGGGATATTCCGGAAAAACTCCAGAGCTTCGGAAACGTTCATATCCAGAACGTCGAAAATGCTTTTGCCCTTGTACTTGACTTCCAGCGTTTCCCGGTTATATCGTTTTCCTTTGCAGACTTCACAGGGAACATACACATCCGGCAGGAAGTGCATTTCAATCTTAATGATTCCGTCGCCGCTGCACGCCTCGCAGCGCCCGCCTTTTACATTAAAACTGAAGCGGCCCTTTTCGTAGCCCCGAAGCTTTGCTTCCGGCGTCTGAGCGAAAAGATCCCGGATTCCGGTAAACACTCCCGTATAAGTAGCCGGATTGGATCGGGGTGTCCTGCCGATAGGCGACTGGTTAATGTCGATCACTTTGTCGATGTGTTCAATACCCAGGATTTTTTTGTGGACTCCCGGTCTCTCTTTCAGTCCATTGGTAATGGAAGCCACACCTTTGTACAGAATTTCGTTGACCAGGCTGCTTTTTCCGGATCCGGACACTCCTGTGACGCAGACCAGCTTACCTAAGGGAATATCGACATTAATCTTCTTAAGGTTGTTTTCCGCGGCCCCTTTAATCTGCAGCTTCAGACCGTTTCCTTCCCGCCTTTTTTTCGGAATCTCAATCTTCTTTTTGCCGCTCAGGTACTGGCCGGTCAGAGAACGTTCACATTTCTTTATTTCTTCAGCTGTTCCTTCCGCTACCAGCTCACCGCCGTGAATCCCCGCTCCCGGCCCGATATCGATGATATGATCCGCGGCGTACATGGTATCCTCATCGTGCTCCACGACAATAAGGGTATTTCCGATGTCGGTCAAATGGCGCAGGGTTGCCAGCAGTTTTTCATTATCTTTCTGATGAAGTCCGATGCTGGGTTCGTCCAGGATATACAGAACTCCCACCAGGCTGGATCCGATCTGAGTCGCCAGGCGGATCCTCTGGGATTCGCCTCCTGACAGAGTCCCCGATGAACGGGAAAGAGTCAGGTAATCCAGCCCCACGTCAATCAGGAACTGCAGTCTCGCCTTAATCTCCTTGAGAATCTGATTGGCGATCATCGCTTCCTTTTCCGAAAGCTTCAGCTTATCCACGAATTCCAGCGCTTCCCGCACGGAAAGATCGCAAAGCTGGGCAATATTTTTATCTCCTACCGTCACTGCCAGAATTTCAGGGCGCAGACGCTTTCCTCCGCAGCTTTCGCAGGGCGTCACCGTCATGTATTTGCGCATCCGCTCTTTGATAAAGTCGGAATTGGTTTCCCGGTAACGCCGTTCCAGGTTGTTGATGATCCCTTCAAAGGGATGATCCCGATAAGACTCCGACCCGTTGCTTCTGCTCTTGTAGTAGTATTTGAGATGCCGTTTTCCGGTTCCGTAAAGCAATTCCTTTTTGAATTTTTTCGGCAGATCTTTGTAAGGCGTATGGATATCCACACCGTGGTACTCCGCCAGCGCGTCAATCAGCTGACGGTAAAATCCCGAAAACTCCATGGACGCGAAAATCGCTGACAGACACCCTTCCGGAATGCTCTTTTCCTGATCCGTAATAATCAGATCCGGATCAATTCGTTCGTTGAATCCCAATCCGTTACAGTCCGGGCATGCTCCAAATGGATTATTGAAGGAAAACATGCGGGGTTCCAGTTCCGCGACGCTGACTCCATGCTCCGGGCAGGCCAGGCTGGTGCTGAAAATCCGGTCGTATTCCTGATCCCCCTGTTTTATATGCGCCACTACCAGACCGTCTCCATGGGAGATCGCCAGTTCGCATGCTTCCGCCAGGCGGCTCTCCGCTCCTTCCTTGACAATAATCCGGTCCACAACAATTTCAATAATATGCTTCTGCTGTTTTTCCAGCTTGACTTCCTCTTCATTGATAAGCACCATTTCTCCGTCAATCCGCGCTCTGGTAAAGCCTTCTTTGCGGATACGCTCAAGGATCTTTTCATGCTCCCCTTTCCTCTGGCGCACCACCGGAGCCAGGACGGTAAGCCTGGTTCCCTCTCCCAGAGACATGAGGATATCTACGATCTGATCCACAGACTGGCTGGAAATCTCCTTTCCGCAGACCGGACAGTGAGGCACGCCGATCCTGGCGTACATCAGACGCAGATAATCATAGATCTCAGTCACCGTTCCCACTGTGGAACGCGGATTTTTGCTGGTGGTCTTCTGGTCGATGGAAATAGCCGGCGAAAGCCCTTCAATATACTCCACGTCCGGTTTTTCCATCTGTCCCAGGAACTGTCTCGCGTAAGCGGACAGGCTTTCTACATATCTGCGCTGTCCCTCCGCGTAAATGGTGTCAAAGGCCAGGGACGATTTCCCTGATCCGGAAAGTCCGGTCAGCACCACCATCTTGTCCCGCGGCACAGTCACATCTATGTGTTTCAGATTGTTTTCATTTGCTCCCTTGATATAAATATCTTTTGCCATCTCTTCCCCTCATTTGCTATAACTTTACTTTGTATTCGAAAATCTGGTCGCGAAGCATCGCCGCCCGTTCAAACTGCAGATCGGCCGCCGCCTGCTTCATTTCTTTTTCCAGTTTCTTTACATATTCTTTCAGTTCTTTCTTAGTCAGTTCCAGAGGGCTCTTGCCCTTGTACTGCTCTTCATCGTCCGCGGCTTTGGTCGCCTCAATCACATCACGAACGGACTTTTTAATGGTTTTCGGCGTAATGCCATGCTCTTTATTGTAAGCGTCCTGAATCTTTCTTCTCCGCTCTGTTTCCTCAACGGAAACCTTCATGGCCGGACTGATGCTGTCGGCATACATGATAACCCGCCCCTCCGCGTGACGGGCCGCCCGTCCGATGGTCTGAATCAGAGAAGTTTCCGTCCGCAGGAAGCCTTCCTTATCCGCGTCCAGTATGGCTACCAGCGAGACTTCCGGAATATCAAGTCCCTCTCTCAGCAGGTTGATTCCCACTAACACATCGAACACATCCATCCGCAGATCCCGCAGAATTTCCATTCTCTCTAATGTATCTACCTCAGAATGAAGATATCGAACACGAATTCCCGCATTTTTTAAATAATCCGTAAGACTTTCCGCCATTTTTTTGGTCAGCGTTGTTACCAGGACTTTTTCTCCCTTTTCCGTAGTCTTGTTGATTTCCCCGATCAGATGGTCAATCTGTCCCTCGCTCTTCTGGATTTCGATCTTCGGATCCAGAAGTCCGGTAGGCCGAATAATCTGTTCCGCCGTAATGCCTCCGCTCTGCTCCCGCTCATAGGGTCCCGGCGTGGCGCTGACGTAAATGCACTGATGGGCCAGCTGCTGAAATTCTTCAAACTTCAGCGGACGGTTGTCCAGAGCCGACGGCAGACGGAATCCGTATTCCACCAGTGAGCTTTTCCTGGATCGGTCTCCCGCGTACATGGCACGAAGCTGGGGCAGCATCACGTGGGATTCGTCGATGAGAATCAAAAAATCATCCGGGAAATAATCGATCAGGGTGTAAGGCCGGGTTCCCGCAGGCAGACCGTTCAGATGCCTGGAGTAATTTTCAATTCCCTTACAGCTTCCGATTTCCCGCAGCATTTCAATATCATAACGGGTCCGCTGCTCAATGCGCTGGGCTTCCAGCAGCTTTCCCCGATCTTTGAACCACTGAATCCGCTCAGTCAGTTCATCGGTAATGGTCAGAGCCGCCCGTTCAATGTTTTCCTTGGTTGTCACATAATGGGACGCCGGGTACACCGCCACATGGTTTCTCAGGCCGATGATTTCTCCGGTTACCGGATTGATCTCCTTGATGCTCTCCACTTCATCCCCAAACAGCTCGATCCGCACAGCGCTTTCGGCTCCCGCCGGATAAATGTCGATGATGTCGCCCCGCACCCGGAACGTGCCTCTCGTAAATCCCATATCGTTTCTGGTGTACTGGATGTCCACCAGCTTACGCAGAATATCCTGCCGGTCTTTTTCCATACCCGGACGCAGGGACAGAACCTGGTTTTCATAGTCCACCGGACTTCCCAGTCCGTAGATGCAGGAAACGCTGGCTACGATAATTACGTCGGTTCGTTCCGACAGAGCCGCTGTAGCCGAGTGGCGCAGTTTTTCGATCTCTTCGTTGATGTCGGAATCCTTTTCAATGTAGGTGTCCGTGGATGGAACGTAGGCTTCCGGCTGATAATAGTCGTAGTAGGAGACAAAATACTCCACCGCGTTGTCCGGAAAAAATTCCTTGAACTCCCCGTGAAGCTGGGCCGCCAGAGTCTTGTTGTGGCTGATCACCAGGGTTGGTTTCTGAACCTTTTCTATAATATTGGCCATCGTAAAGGTCTTCCCCGAACCGGTGACGCCCATTAAGGTCTGATGCGGCTTTCCTTCCAGCACGCCCTTTGCCAGTGTTTCAATGGCCTGGGGCTGATCCCCCATGGGCGCGAATTCCGATGCTATTTTAAAAAGACGTTCTTCTCTCAATTGCGAGTCCTCCTGTCTTGTAAATGCCGTTTCCATTCTAGCACAAAAAAATTAAAAAGTACACAACAAAAAGGAACGTTTGTTCTGTACTTTTCATTTAACTGTGAAGAGATGGAATCGGCAGAAATTCTGCCACTGCGTCTTTATCCGAACGACTAACCAAATATCTGATAACTCACAATCTCCTGTTCCAGCTTTACATTTCTTTCCAACATATATTCCACGGTCTGCTTGTATTGCTCTTTTTCAGCGAGTTTCTTAAGTCTTCTTCTATCCTGTGCCGTCAATTCCTGCAAACAGTCAGCATACTGCGGATCTGTTAGCTCTTGTTTTGACATATGCCACAATTCAAATACCACTCCTGTCATTCGGCACAGATGTTCATGGATATAAAATCCACCTGCGTCAATATCGCCAAAATGACGGAACCTAAGTCTCGGATTATCCTGTTCCACCCGTTTCAAAAAATCTCTCTGTGTGCGGTTTGCGTAACCACCCAGATAAAAAAACACCGTGTCTTTCTCCGCGCATCTGAAATAAGCAGTTTTATTCTCAACCGTTACAAACTTGTTTGCACACACGCGAATCTCCTGAATCTCTAAAAGTTCATCCGCTCCAAACTCGATCCCGCCCGGAAATAAGCTGAGGTCGATTTCCTTTCCGCGTTTTTTCAGCACAACCTCGCCCTTGATGCGAAAACACGGCTGCTCGGAATAAATATGATATTCCTCCAAAATTTCATTCAGCATTTCGTCCGGTCCACAAGGCCGTTTTAAATAGCTTCTCAGCTTCTTGCAGACAATGTCCGAAGTCTTTTCTTCAAAATATTTGGAAGAACCATAAATCATCTGGGACGCCTCCCGCATATACAGTGGGATTTGGTTGTTCTCTACAAACACAAGCGCCCGCAGCACATCTTCCGTCTGTCTGTATTGTGCCGGCATGCGGTTTTGTTCTAACTCCACCCTCATCTTTTCGCACACACCATCAGCGACCGGGGCTTTTCCCTCGTATTCATCGATTAGGTTCCAGACTGCCTGCATTTTATCTTGTTTTGACTCGTATCCATAATGTACCTTCAGGTAGCGTTCCACTTCCTCAATCTTCGTATCTTCCAAATAAATCGTATCAATTTCATGACTGAATTTCTGCCCCTTATAGGTTATGAATCCCAGCATTCGACAGGATTCCGCAGCCTCATTCAAAGCATCAATTTCTGCAGGATCTCCATCGTTTCGCCGGTAAGCGCAATATAGCTTTTCTGGCTTAATCCCTGTACGTCTGCGGATTACATTGGTTCCGCTGTCTTTTTTACTTCTGCGGTAAGCATCCGCTAACTGAGTTAATATTTTTTCCCGGTAAAAATCCAAATGTTCGTTCTGATAGTCCCCCATAGGCGTACACCATCCTCTACTTCTATATGTTTATGGAAGCCTTTCCATCTTTTTTCTGCTCCTGTCGTGAAACTGTACAACTCCCAGACGCATACTATCCGGGCGAACACGCAGAACCGGAAGGATGACCTCGCATTCATTGCCGATCGTCTCCGTCTTATCCGGTGAACAGAAAATCACCTGCAGCCCCTGTGTTTTCATAAAATCCAGCATAAGCTTCACATTTCCCGGATCCATTTTGGCAAACGGTTCGTCAATAAATACCAGCCTTGTAGAGTTCACTTTCTGGTTGTAAATCATCAGCAAGGCGGATGTCAGAATTAAAAGGTACGGGATCTGCACTTCCGCTCCTGAGTTAAATCCTGTCTGCCGCGACAGTTTCGCGTGATCGTAAACCTTACTGGTAATCAACACTTCATAGGTCATATAATTTCGGTAATCGGCAAAGCGGGCAATCGTCTCTTCGCTGTTTTTCTCGATCACTCTGTTTATGATTTTTTTCAGTTCCTGTTCCAGTTGTTCCGCCTCTTCCTCGGAAAAAGTCCCCAAGAAATTGAAAGTCGCCTGCCCTTCTGAACTTCCCAGCTGTTCCTTCTCATCCAGGTATTTCGCGTAACGGATAATCTGCGTATATTCAGAACCATCCTTGATGTAATCGACTGAAAATTGGTATTTCGCCGAAAAATTCAGCTTTGCCAGTTCAACATTGATCTCACGCAATTCTTCTTTCGCGCGTTCACAGGATTTCAGAATCATCAGTACAAATTCGTTTTTGAAAATATCTTCATAGCGGCGAGTCTGATCTTCCAGCTTTTTTCGGATTTCCTGCAGATTGTCCATCCAGATCCGATCTTTTCTGGCTGCATACAAGTTCCGGTTCTCAGTTCCTACGCTTATGCCACTATCCGGATATTTCAACTGATACCCTGACTGCAATTTAACCAGATCCAGCTTTGCTTTTTCAATTCTTTGTTTCAGCCGTTTTCTTGACTGAGGCAGTAAAAGCCCGCCGGCTCCGGAACTTCCGTTTTGCAGAAACCGTTCATAGCTTTCAACCGCTTTTTGTACGATAGAGTAGGATTCCTCCTGGTATTTCCGGTACTTCTCTTCCTCTTCACTTAATTGCTGCGTTTTCTGCGTAAGCTGCTCCTTGCTGTGTAAAATCAAAGTCTTCAGCTCGCTCTCCTGTTGAATCTTTTCCTGCTGTTCCTTCTTTACTGTCTCTTTTTCCTGCCGCAATTTTTCCACAAGCTGACACAGTTCCATATACTCACGGTTATCCTTCTGTGCCTTCTTAAGTTCCAAAAGCTGCGCTTCTGATGCCTCGCACTGCTGCGTCGTTTTCTGATACGCCTCGTGGGCATCGTAATGATAGCTTCGGAAAAAAGTTTTGTTGTTCGCGAATCTGTTCTTACGTTCCCTGATCTGCTCTTGTTGCAGAAGCAGTTCTTTCTTTTCCGTCTTCAGCTTTTCCGCCTCCCGCTCTGCCCGGACACGATTCAGTTCGAAGGTTTCCTGTCCAAGATAATAGGAGCGTATTTTATCAAATCGCAGAAAATAGCTGTCCATGGAAACCGATACTCTGCCTTCTTTTGAAATGGCATTTTCGTAATTTCGTACATCCTTTTGTTCCACCGCGTGCATACGTCCCAACTGATACTCAAAATATTTCTTTGCCATTTCATTTCGTATGATCAGAAACTGCACGGGTGAATCTTCTTTGGCTGCCGTTTTCTTTCGCATCAGAAGCTTTGTATTAAACAGATGGGCATACCGATACCTTGAACGGTTCAGTACATCATCGGCTATATCATAATACTCCGGTTCCACAAGAATCGTATAACGCCGCGCTCCGAGAAAAGCTTCGACTGCATCCCTCCACGATTCGTCTGTTAAACCGATTACATATTCACACGCAAACTTTGCCCTGGACATGATTCCACGATTTTGAAATTCCTGGTTAATCTCATGTCGAAGACCTACATATTCCGGAATCGCCCGGTATCCATTTCGGCGTTTACGGCATTCCTCTGCGATAGTTATCTGCTGTTCCAGCCGTTCATCCACGTCTGACAACATCCGGTCTGTATCGCCCAGGCTCCTGATAAGCCGTTCACAATGTTCTTCCACTGCTGCTTTAAGCTGTTCCACAGCTGATTCTTTTTCAATTGCGGAAAAGCGCTTTCTCTCACACAGGCCGGAGAGAATATGCGGCGCCTCGATAGTTTGCCCTTCCTCCTCAATCATAGTTATCATTTCACGGACTTTTGTCTGGAACATTTCCAGATCTCTCATATCCTCAAGTAAACCCTGTTTTTCTTTCTTCAGTGTTTCTAGATGCCTCTCTTCCTCCACGATCATTTTCGCACAGTCCATAGCATTCAGATTTACCTGCGCATCAATTAATCTCTGATCAATATCCGCGCCTCGCCGCTCTATCGTCCGCAGAAACTCTCCAATTTCTTCTTTCTGCCGCGCCGCAAGATCCTTTTTCCGCTTTAACTCTTCAACGTCCTTCTCCAGTTCCGACTTTCTTTTATAGACCTGTTTTATATCATCCGTCAGAAGGCGCGTTTCCTCTGTATCCCACGCATCATACTCTCCCAAAATCTTCTCAAGTTCCCCTACTTCCTCTTCGATCTTCTGGAACGTATGATTAAGCCGCTCTATATTTTCTTTCGCCTCAATCAGTTTTGTAAAATCTACGTTTTTCTCTTCCAGAACGCTTTCCCGGATAAACCGATCCACACGAGCGTCCGGATCATAGGACATAATCCCCCGAAGTCTGCGCAAGTACCCAGGCAACTGGCTTAAACTCATTTTCATACCAGTCATCTGAAGAAACTTTGGAAGTCCTTGCTCCCGATTTAAAAGAGTCAGCTTATATGCTTTTTGCAGACCTGTTGCTGAATACGGACGCACCGCGCCCTGTTCCTCATAGGTATGCGGCATTTCTTCCAGCGTCTTTTTGTCCGCCACATACCGCAGAGTTTGACAATTATTGGCCGCGCTTGTTTCGATTACCGCGCCTGTTATAAAAAATTTCTGCTCCACATCATCAAAATATTCCAGTGCAATATGGCTGTATACCGTTGGAAACTTGTCTGCCGGGCGCATGTAAGTCCCTGCCGTCGCATCCAGCAGCCCTCTCGTATAAGAAGACAGGGTTCGGCTTCCCTTGCTTTCCGATGATTTATTAAATACGGTATCTCCATACGCTGCGTATTTAATCGCATCCAGTAAAACAGACTTTCCATTTCCATTTTTCCCAGCAATCAGTGTAAACGTGCCCAGGGGAGCTGTTTCATTGGAAAACCCATACCAGTTGATAAGGCGTACCTTTGTCAGTATGATCACAGTTCCACCTCCTCTTCGGTCTCCTGAAATTCCTCCGGATCGCTGTTCTCCTGCGAATCATCTTTGATATACTGCCGCGCCACTGTCTCAAACTGCGGAACATCCCAACCAAACTGCAAAGACGGATACAACTGAATCAGCATATCCTCCCCATCCTCATTTTCATTATAATGAATCAGGCTGTATTTTTTGAACAACCGGAATGCCGTTGACAATTCCTGCTTGCTGGCAATATCGCCATAAGAAAGAATCTTATCGATCAAATCGCCCTTTGTAATGAAATTCCCTTCATTATATCCCAGATTTTCCAGATATGTCTTCCAAAGGATCAGCAGCAGGTGGTACTGAACGGTCGTAAAAGAAACCACATTCGCTCGTTTCAGACCTACGGTTTCTTCATCTTCCTCACTGGCCGTCAGCATACAGACTCCGCTTTTATCCTCTATTAGAATATCAAACCCGATCATACGCAGATACTCAGAAATGTCCTGCCGGTTTGACTCTCTTGAAACAAACGCGTACATTTTTTCATCTTTATCCCGCAGAATAAAGGTAGATGCAAGCAGTTTCCGTATGCACCGTTTAAACCAAGTCCCACTTTCTTCTTTAATTGTCAACTGTAAACGAATATCACTCATGCTGCTTCCTCTTTACTCTTTTGTATTCTTCTGGTTCAAACATTCTGTTTCGCGTCTTTTTATGCGGAATCGACGGATGGCCGCCGCCTCTGTCTCTACCATTCCGGAGCTAAATTCCACTTCATAAGGAAACCCTGCGGTTCCCGAATAAATCATACTGGCTGCCGCCATCATGGCGTCCTCCCTTGTCAGAATTCCGCATGCCTCAATCGGCATTCCCTCCTCTGGAATTTTCAGGTTCTCAAAATAACTCTGTACCTTTTCCATACTGTAACGATCCGTCCGACCATTCAAAATCTCGTTCGTCAGTTGCTTCTTTTCCTCTTCAGAAAGTTCCGCCTCTACAATGGCTGCAGGCGCCGTGTCTATACGGCGCCTGCGTCTGCGTTCAATGGATTTCCTTCCAATGTATCCGAACTCCATTAGACGATAAGACGCGGAAATTTTATGTAAAATCGCCTCCCTTTCGTCTTTTCTCGCATCTTTCAGCAGCAGAAGAAGCTGATTGAGAACATTTTCCAAATTTGTACCGTTTCCCAACACCATAGCGATACGCATGGCATACAAATTGTAATAGGTATTGATCTTTTTATCAATGAACCCCATATCCCGTTCATATTCCAGATTGATAAAGCTGTCCAATTCGCCGAACTGCCGGTCAATGACTTCCTTTGCTTGCTGTTCTTCCACTCGTTTTAAACTGGTATATTCTCTTATCATCTGTCCATATATATCCGATTTCCGTAATTTTTGCAGTAAACGATCAATACTTGCGATATAAGAGGGTATGAGTCCGCTTTTTTTAATGAAAAAGTAATCCTGAAAAAAGCGGTCCAGCAGTTCATCTTTCATCAAAAAATGTCCAAAGCTATTCACATCCGCCATTTTAATCACGCTTCGCATAATCTCCCGGATGCTGTCTTTCAAAATTAAAATCTCGTTTTTTAAATCGCATTCATGCTCCACCAAAGGTACAAGAATATTGGAATAGGGCCGGATTGTCCGCCCGTTTTCTTTCGCAAAGGATGATTTTAGGATCTCATACATAGAAAAGATATGATTTGTAATCGCACTATTGGCATCCGTATCAAAAATTTTATGCAGCGCATCGATTAGTTTTCTGCAGTAAGCCGCTACAGAAGCAATATTGTCCCCGCTTCGTCCAACTTCTTTCGGTGTAATCCAGCCGCAACTGCGAAAGTAGCGGAGAATGGCCGATGCGTTTTCCTGCGGGGTACGACTCCCCGCGACCATCTCGCCATCCTCCCCTACCTGTTCCGTTTCAATCGAATACTGGCAGTTCTGTAAATAAATAATCAGACAGTTTCGCGCGTCTGCTTCGTATAATACGGGTATTTCCTTTGATTTTTCGATAAGCTCTGTAATGCACGCAAAATAGATCTCTCTGTTTCTGCAGGAAAACGGATTAAAAAACTTATCATTTACTGCTTGAAAAAAAGGCATAATTTCTCTCCTGTTGGCGCGTTCTTCCTTCACCGCTCAAACCGCACGACATAGGCTCCTAATACCTGTTCACAGGGAATTACCGCCGCGTTTGACACGGAAAACTCCTGCTTTGCGTAATGTGTTTTCGGCGCGGAGGAAACGGCTGGCAGGGTTTTCCCGATACTGGCTCCATGGGCACCGCCTTCCGCAAACTTCCATGCAAACGTACAGTCGCAGAACTCTTTCTTTTCCTCGATTTGTTCCGACGGCCGCAGCGTCAGCCTTTCCCCGAAAAAGAAACAGCCGTCATTATCCTTTTCCGCAGGGCAGCCGCCTTCCACTCCCACGCCTGTATAGGTAATGGTCAGAAAAGGCATTTCAAAGGTTACGGATTTCCCCTCTCTCTGATAACACAGTTCGGAACTGCCGCTGTCCCAACAGCCGATGTTCAGCCATCCCCGCTTTCCACAGGCCTCGACGGCAGTGTTCAGTTCTATGTATACGGACTCCGGATCACCCTCTCGGATTTCTCCATTGATTCTCAAAACCGGCCGCAAAGATTCGAACCCCTCCGGAAGCAGCGCGCGAAGCCGGTCCTGTTCCACGCCGTAAGCCATTACAAATTGCTCTACTTTCATATCACATATCCCTTCCATGGCTGACGCTGTCCTACGACAGCTGTTCCAGCTTTTTGCTGTGTTCCGTGACCGTCCGTTTCAGCAGAATTACATCCTGGTTCATGCCTTCCAGATGATCCGCCCACTTCCTGTACCATTCATAAGTATCTTCGTAGCAGCTCCTTAAATCCAGGAGTACAGGAAGCATGCGGTTTTCCACGGTCAGTTCCACATGCTTCAACCTTGTATCCATGTCGATTCTCACATAATTGTCCAGACTTGTTAACATTTCCTCCAGTCCGTCTACGCGACTTTCCAGACGATCGATTCTGCTGTCCAGTTTATCAAGCCGCTGGCACACCGGCTGCAGATGCAGCTCCATCATATCGGAAATCGCCACAAGCAATTCATTGTCCGTCATTCCATCCTCTCCTTTCCCGCGCGCATATTGATAAAAAAAGTATAACATCGGGATGAGGGCATGTCAATGGAATTTATTCCAAATTATTACTTTTATGTTATTTTTATCAAATTATTCTTATTCTATCTCACGCAGCCGCTCCACAATCGTTTTCTTTGATACGCTTCTGTAAACCGCCGCCGGTAGCGCCGCTCCCAGCACAAGGAAAATCGGCGCCGTAATCCAGATAGCGGAAAGGGTAAAATGATATTCGTAAAACCAAAACAGATTTTCCGTCGCATTTCCTACCAGCGGACCGATGAGCCCCGTCAGTGCAAGGGATGCCAGGATTGCCGCCAGAGCATAGAGCTCACCTTCATCGATCAGCATTCTCTTCAGCTGTCTTCCTGTCATGCCGATAGACTGAAGCATGGCGAACTCCATTTTTCGGCTGAGAATTCCGGTCATAATCCCATTAAAGAAATTCAGAATTCCCACAAGTCCGATAATCCCGCACAGCACACTCCCCAGCAGCAGAAACATCTGCCGGAATCCTTCAAATTCTTCCCGCACGGAAGCTTTGCTTTCATACATGAGCGCAGACTGATCGCTTCCCGTCAGATCCGCCAGAAAGGCTTCCGCTTCTTTCTCCGCCGCGGCATTTGGAGTATCAAACAGATAAAACAATGAAAACACGTTTTTCCCGCAGTCTTCTTTCATTCTTTCCCCATTGAGAATCACATCATCCCCATACATGTAACTACTCCGAAGTGACATCTGGTAAGGAACCGTTACCAGAGCGCAGACTGTATACTCCTCATCGTGGCTTTTTTCAATCTGATATTTTCGGTATTGCTCCGGTGTCGTTTCATCACTGCGCTTTCCTGTCCTGCTGTCTATATAATAGGCCTCATCCACATAAGTCACCGGGATCTTGTCCCCCACCTGCGGATAGTTCTTAAGGTCATCGGCTCTGCCGTAATCATCTGTGTCCACCGCAACCGCTGCCACGCGGCGATCCGGATCTGTCATAGGAGCGATATCCCCTTCCAGTACCGTCAGCTTTTCCATCAGCGGCACGTCAAGGCCTTCCAGATTCATATTGCAGGCGATCTGATTGCCTCTTTTCTCCCTGCTGTTCAGCATATTCCGCAGGTTTTCCTCTGACATGTTTGCAGATGTCATCTGTCGAAGGCGCGCTTCCGGAATCCATTCCAGGACAGCTCCATCCGTCTCCCATGCCTGCCCGCTAAGAGAAGCTTTCGTATTCGATTGGATGGCCTTTACGGTCTGCTGGCTCAGTCCGGACTCTCCGCCGCTCGTGTCAAGCCGGAAATAATCGGTATTGCCTACAATAAAATCCGCGCAGGTATTCTCGTTTAAATATTTTTCCATGCTGAATCCACCGGTAAAGGACAATAGAACCGACAAGATCACCACCGCAAGAGACATAGAGAGCACCATAAGCGCCGTTTTCCCCCTGCTGCGTCCCAAATTGGCAAAGGCCATCTGCCGGATCCCTGCTCCGCCCGCGGCTCGCTTTCTCTTTGATACCCGGGAGGTTTCAGTGTATTTTGCCGCTTCCACCGGAGAAACCTTCGCTGCGAGTCTGGCCGGCCTGGCGCAGGAAAGAAGCACCGTAGCAATGGAAAAAGCGGCGGCGCCGGCAAAAATAATCGGGGAAGCGCTGATGGAAACGGCCGATTCCCCCAGGGTGGTCTGAGCAATCACCACTGGAGTCAGTACATATCCCACCAGATATCCGAGAAGCAGCCCCGCCGGGCAGCCGGCCGCGCACAGAACAAGAGCCTGCTGTCTTATAATTCTGCGAAGCTGCCTTGGGGTAACGCCGATGGTCTTAAGCAGCCCGTAATAGCGAATATCTCCTGTTACGGAAATACGGAAAATATTATAGATAATCAGATACCCGGCAAAGATAACCAGCAACAGGAATGCCGCCACAGCCACAATCATGCTGAAGTCACCGGACGAGTCCGCCTGCGACGCGGTATATCCCCAGTTAACTCCAACTCCGACATAATCGGCGGCATCCGCTTTCTGGCTCTGATAGCCGCAGTCCTTCACAATCTCTTCCATACTTCCCCGGATATTAACACTGGAGGCCAGCATAACATTCAGATCCGTGCGGAACGGCTCCGCGCCTTCGGAGACAGCTTCCTGTTCCCTCGTTTCCACATACGCTCTTGATAGGTTAATAAAATGTACCGGCGTCAGTTCATCGTACTCCCACCAACCGGACAGCCGAAACGTATCCGTCCGCTTTCCCAGATCCTGACTTTGATCCCCCATATCATAGGTCAGGGTAACCTTAGCTCCGATTTCCGGTTTGACGCCGAGCAGTTTCAGCGCCTCTGTATCCATGGCAATCTCATTTTCTTTTTGGGGAGCTTCGCCCTTCTCAAAGTCAATGTAACTCCATTTGGCGCAGTTTTCATCCATAAAGCTCAGCTCCGCCGGAACTTTGGAAAATCCGCCTTCCGTCAAAGTTCCCAGAGTCTTCCGCTCTCCCGCCGCTTTCACTTTTGAAGCTTCGGAAAGCCGCTTTGCCTGAACTTCGCTCACCTCTTTAAAGGTTCCGTGAGAATAACCTCCGATCTGACGGAACGTATAGGTTTCGTAACTTGCATTAATCGACAAAGCGATAGTAAAAAGACTTGTAAATAAAAGTGTTGTCAGCGCGATGGCCGCCGCGGCAATCATATTCCGTTTTCCGGAGGCCCACAGAGTGCGGATGCTGAGCCGGCGTATCGCTTTCTTATTTCTTACTTTCAATTTTGCCACCCCCTTTATCTGCTGCTTAGAATACGCCCGTCTTCAATACGCACCACCCGATCCGCCAGCTGGGCGATTTCCTCATTATGAGTAATCATAACAATGGTCTGTGTATATTTGCGGCTGGAAATTTTCAAAAGTCCCAGCACGTCCTGGGAAGTCCGGCTGTCCAGATTTCCGGTAGGCTCATCGCAAAGCAAGATTGCGGGTTTCGACGCGAGCGCTCTGGCAATGGCCACCCTCTGCTGCTGGCCTCCCGACAGCTGATTGGGAAAACTTGTCTGTTTTTCCTCCAGTCCCAATGTTTGAATAATTTCCCCCGCAAACTCCGGATCCACTTTCTTTCCATCCAGCTCCACCGGCAAAGCGATGTTCTCAAACACGTTCAGCACCGGAACCAGATTGTAAGCCTGGAATACAAAGCCGATCTTCCGTCTTCTGAATATTGTCAGCGCCTCTTCCTTCAGAGAAAAGATATCCTTTCCATCTACAAACACTTTGCCGGATGTGGGGCGATCCAGCCCTCCCAGCAAATGAAGAAGGGTGGATTTTCCGGATCCGGATGTCCCCACCACCGCTACAAATTCTCCGTTCTCCACGGTGAGGTCAATTCCATTTAAAGCGTGGACTTCGCCGGCCCCGCTGCCATATATTTTTTTCAGGTTTTCCGTCTTCAGTATTGACATATTCTCTCCCTCCAATTAAAAATCTGTACAAAAAGCGTTCTCACTTTTCATACAGATTATCGCAAACAAATCTTTCCCTGTCATTTCCACAGAAAAACAAATCTTACAGTTTTAAAAGATTTCACAGCGTAGCCGGAAGAAAAACAGAAAACACAGACCCTTTTTCCTTTTCAGATCGCACCCGGATATAGCCGCCTTCTCCGGAAAGAATTTCCCGCGCCAGATAAAGCCCGATGCCCGCGCCTTCATCGTCGCGATGATCTTTCCCTCTGTAAAATCTGGCAAACACTTTGGGAATTTCTTCCTCGCTTATTCCCTTACCGGTATCCGAGATTTCCACACATACAAACAGTTCATACCGCTTCGTGCTAATGCGAATCCTGCCGCTTTCTGTATATTTCACCGCGTTATCAATAAGATTTCCCAGAGCCTCCCCGGTCCACTTTTCATCAAATACCGCTCTTTCCTCTCCAGTCTCCACTTCTAGCGCCAATCCTTTAGACGCGGCCTTATCTGCGTAAGTGGCAGCCGCGTTCTCTACCAGGGTCCGGACACTGGACGGCTTCGGTTCCAGTTTAATCAGACCGGTCTCCAGCCTGGAAAGCTTTACCAGAGAAGCAATCAGAAAGTTCAGCTTTTCCGTCTGAGCCCGCAGAGCCTCAAGATACTCCCGTGAGGCAGGCGGAAGCTCCGTTTCTTCCAGAAGCTCCCTGTATAGTCTGATGTTGGCGATTGGGGTTTTAGTCTGATGGGAAATATCCGAAATAAGTGTTTTTATATGTGCCTCTTCAGCCGCGCGTTTTTCCGCCAGAACTTCCCCCGCCTGAAGGTACTCGGAAAATCGGTTTTCCAGAGCCGAAAACGCCGATTCATCAAACCTGCTTTCCCGAAACGTACCGTTCTTTGCGTCTTCCAGCATCCGCTCCAGTCTCTCCATCATCCGCCGCTGCCTGTAACGACCGGCTCCAAGGACGATTCCACAGAAAAGAAGGCAGCCCACTCCAACCAGAACACTAATGCTCCCCATTTTGCTTTACCCACGTATAACCGATCCCATAGACCGTTTTGATCGCTTCCCCGGCCGAAAGCTTATCCCGCAGACGTTTGATCGCCACGTTAAGAGCGTTTTCATCCACATATTCGGCTCCATCTGTCCATGTCCGGTCAATCAGTTCACTCCGGCTGACCGTAAGCCCCGCATTTTCGGTCAGGATGCGCAGCAGCTTCTGTTCCGTCTTGCTTAGCTGCGCGGATTTTGTTCCTTTATAAAACTCCATCCTTCGGAAGTCAAAAGAATAATCCCCATCCCGAAACACGACGCCTTTCTTTTTTCTGAGCTGTGTATTGACCCTGGCGCGCAATACCGCGAGACTGAACGGCTTTGTCACATAGTCATCAGCGCCCAATTCCAGTCCCATGACAATATCCGTCTCCATATCATTCGCGGTAAGAAGAATCACCGGAATATCGCTTTTTTTCCGCAGTTCCTCCAAAAAATCGCATCCATTTCCGTCAGGAAGATTCACATCTAAGATCACCAGATCAAAAGATTCACTTTCCAACTGGTCTTTCGCTTTTCGCAAATCTGCGCAGCAGCTTATTTCCCTGCTTTCCGCCGCAAAGGCTCTCTGCAGACCTTTTGCCAGAGCTGCATCGTCTTCCACAATTAAAATATGTTCTGTCATCCCAAACCCTCCATTGTCCTTTTCTGTTTTCAGTATACGGGAATTCTTTCGGAACTACAAATGAAATTTGCTTTTGGGCGGGATATGGTTCGTATCTGCATATCCAGGCGCTGTGCAACGTCCGACGTTCCGGAAAAATGGAATTCCGCTCGCATTGCCCTTTCCACAGCCTCATGGTATAATGGAGAACAATGAACTGAGCAGTACGATCCGACGAATTGATGGAGGTTTTGTTATGAAATCCTTTTTTAACCTGCAGAAAAACAGCGCCGTCCAGTGGCCGCTGTTTCTCACTCTGATCGCCATTGAACTTCTTATGTCTTTTTCGTTTCTCGGCTATTTTCATGTGGAACCGATCTCCATTACATTCGCGTATATTCCGGTGCTTCTGGCTGGCTGTCTCCTGGGTCCCGGCGCTTCTGCCGCGTTGGGCTGCGTCTTTGGACTCGCCAGCATGTGGAAAGCCTCTGCCCCTTATGTCGCGGCCGGGGATCGGATTTTTTCTCCCATACTCAGCGGGGAACCAATATCCAGTCTGCTTTTAAGCGTCGGTGCCAGGCTTTTATTCGGTCTTGTGATCGGAATTCTGTATTTTCTGGCGAAACGCGCCAAACGCGGTACTCTTTTTTGGATTGGAGCCGTTTCCTTTTTCGGGAGAACCATTCATGCCTTTTTTGTATACGGAATTATGGGACTTTTGTTTCCTCAGATGGATTTTCACGCATTCAGCGCCTTTTCAGACATCCTTTCTCCCAGCGGACTCGCGACTTCTTTCGCGGCAATGCTCATTGTTCTTGTCATCTATAAACTCTGGAATTCTGCTTTTTTTCTACGCTTCCAGAAAAGGATGCAGTCTGTTCAGAATCTCCATCTGACTGCTCATCGGTCGTTTCTTCCCGGGTTTATCATCGCAATTCTCACGCTGAGCTGCTCCTGCGCGATAGCGCTTTACTTTTTACAGCGAATGGTTTATGTCCTTAAAGTGGGCGGATATTCTCTGAGTCAGACAGCAAACTACAATTTGTTCCATCTTCAGATTCAGTTCCTGCTGGGAATTCTTTCTCTGGTATTTCTTGTTTCGCTGTTCCTTCTGTTTGTCCAGCGTTACACTTCCTATATGCGCCATGAGGCGAAATCCGACGCGCTGACCGATGTCCTGAATCGGCACGGATTTTTTCCTCTTTGTGAGCATATGCTTAAAACGTCCGCTTTCCAAAGGGAAGGTTCCGGATATTTTCTGATCCTTGATATCGACTATTTCAAACAAGTGAATGACTCTCTGGGGCATCCGAAAGGAGATGAAATTCTATACAAGGTTGCGCAAGGCCTGCGGAATATATTTTCGGATTCCGGCATTATCGGCCGACTCGGAGGCGATGAATTTGCCGTTCTGCTTTATCCCCCTGTCAGCCGGGAGCGGCTGGAGGAAAAGCTAAGCCAATTCCTCGAAACCGTTCGTCAGATTCCATGTGACGGTCAAAATCTGTCCTGCAGCATCGGCGCCGTCCAGGTTGGAACCATCCGGGACATCGATGAGCTTTATCGAACCGCGGATCACTACCTTTACTTGGCAAAAAACAGGGGAAGAGATCAATTCTTTATCGGAGAAGCAGGAGCTGTTCCGGCAGAGGGGATCGCCTGCCTCTGAATTTCAAAGCAGCTTTTCTCCCTTCCGATTTGATTCTTAAGCGAGAGGCCTCTCAATTTTCGCCAGCGCTTTTCGGAACTGCAGGAAAAACAGAATCGCGGTAAAGGTAACTGCCAGCAGATCCGCCACCGGCTCCGCCAGGTAAACCGCCATAGTCTGATTGGATTTCCAGATATGCGGCATAATGTAAATAAGCGGAAGCAGCAGAATAAATTTTCGCATAATGGCTACCAGACTGGACTCTTTTGCTTTTCCCAGGGCGATAAACGTCATCTGGCAGGCGATCTGAATTCCGAAAAGAATCGCCGCCGCCATATAAACCCGGAGCGCTCCGGCTGTAAATTCCATCAGCTCCGCGTCCGCCGTAAAGAGCGCCGCGAAGGCCTGAGGCGCCGCCATAACAAGAACCCACAAAATCGCCGCGTAGATCAGGCTTACCTGCACCAGTTTCTTAAACGCTTCCTTCACGCGACCCGCGTCCCCGGCTCCATAGTTATAACTGATAATCGGCTGCGCTCCCTGACCCAGTCCCTGCAGAGGCAGCATAGCGAACTGCATAACGCTGGTCAGGATCGTCATGGCTCCCACTGCCACATCTCCGCCGTATTTCAGCAAGGACGAATTAAAACATACGGAAATCACACTTTCACTGGCCTGCATGATAAACACCGATACTCCCAGCGCCAGGCAGGGCAGGATCACATTTCCCTTTAGAAGCAGATATTCTTTGCGGATTTTCCAGAAAGTCTTTTTCCCAAACAGGAACGCCAGCACCCACGCGCAGGACATGGCCTGGGAAATAACCGTCGCCAGAGCTGCGCCGCGAACGTCCATATTCAGTCCGAAAATAAAAATCGGGTCCAGAATAATATTGGCAACCGCGCCGATCAGAACCGACAGCATGCCGGTTTTCGCGAATCCCTGAGCAGTAATGAAAGAATTCATTCCCAGAGTAAGCTGTACAAAGATGGTTCCCAGCGCATAAAGATTCATATAATCCGTACCATACTCAATCGTATTTTCACTGGCTCCGAAGGCAAGCAGGAAATCCCGGTTCCAGATCAGCAGCGCGACCGTCAAAAGAACCGAAATCATAATCTGCATGGTAAAACAGTTTCCCAGCGTCCGCTCCGCCTCATCCTGCTGCTTCCTTCCCATAAAAATCGAAGCTCTGGGAGATCCGCCGTATCCGATCAGCGCCGCAAAAGCTGAAACAATCATAATCAGCGGCATACACACTCCCACTCCGGTCAGCGCCATCGCGCCGATATCCGGAATATGTCCGATATAAATCCGATCCACGATGTTATAAAGCATATTAATAATCTGCGCCGTTACGGTCGGCAGCGCCAGACGCAAAAGAAGCCTTCCTACCGGCTCTTTCCCAAGGAAATCCTTATCCTGCTGCATTATCTTTCTCCCCTTTCTTTCTCCTGGTCCGCGTTTTCAAAAATTCTCCGACTGAGCCTGCCATACTGTCTCCTCTCTTCTTCTGAAAATCCCTGAAAGATCACTTCCCAAAACTGCTCCTGAATTATGCCCACCTTCGCAAGAACCGGCGCCGCCCGGGAACACAGTTTCAGATGAATTTTCCTTCGATCCTCTTTATCCGGGACTCTTTGAAGAATCCCCTTCTGGATAAGAGCCTCAACTGCTTTGGAAACACTGCTCTTATTCAGCATCCTGAGTTCTGTAATGTCTGCCGCGGTGTCTCTATTCGGATTATGCTGCAAAAAACTGATAATTTCCGCCTCGACCGCAGTCAGATGATACTCCTCACAAACTTCTCTGAGCATCTGATCATACAATTTCAGAACCCTACGGATCCCGAGCCATAGTTCTGTATTATTCCTCATCGCCGCCTCCATTTAGTTTGTTTCTAAACAGTTTATACGTAAACTATTATATGTCTTTTAAACGTTCTGTCAAGTATTCTTAAAAGAACAAAGCAACATGGGGACGTTTCGTGAATTCTGTGTTTTTTTGCCCCATAAACTTTGCAAAACGCCCCATATTTTTCGAACAGGATCGCTTGACTTACGTCTCAAATTGCAGTAAAATATAGAAAAATATGTTAATTTGCCGCCGGGTAAGCTTTCGAGCATTTATTTCGTGTCGTTAGGCCTTAGAAGATACGAAATCAAATGCTTTCTTTATTATCTGACTGGCACAAAGAAAGGAGCACACATCTATGTTTCGAGAAATGCGCTTAAAAGAACAGCAGCTGTCCCAAGAAGAAGCCATCGCCATCCTGAAAAAAGCAACTCACGGAACACTGGCGATTAACGGCGAGGACAAGTATCCCTATTCCGTCCCTGTCAGCTTTGCTTACGGAAACGGGAAAATCTACTTTCACGGCGCCCTGGCTGGACAAAAGTACGATCTGTTGACGAAAAATCCGTCGGTCTGCCTTTCGGTTGTGGATCTGGACGACGTTCAGCCCACAAAGTTCACGACGTTTTATCGGAGCGTCATCGTCTACGGTGATGTAAAACGCCTGACAACGCCGGAAGAGATCAAGCCCGCCATGGAATACACCGTGGAAAAATACTCCCCCGGCCTGATGGATGGCGGAATGAAATACATGAAATCTCAGGAAGGAAATTTCTGCGCCTACGAACTCACCATCGCCCATATGACCGCGAAACGCTCCGAGTAAAAAAAAGAAACCTTCAAACTGATAAGTCTGTTTTACATCAGTTTGAAGGTTTTTTCAACATCATCGAACCACGCTTACAATGCGGAATATCCGTTTGAAATGTTCCTCTTTATCAATCTTTTCCACTAATTGTTCTATATCCGCTTCATTTCCACAGATAAAGAAATCCAAATGATCGGTAGGAATCAGCGTATATCGTTCCTGCTGCATTAAAAATAACGGAAACGCTTGATACCTTAATGCCCGTTTTAAAAGTTCTTTTATAATATCCCACTGCTCCGTTTCGATTCCCATTCCATTACAATTTTTATCGTATGACATCGGGTCGTATTCTCTTAAAAAATCATTTAACTTCCAGAACCCATCCTCTTCATAGGAAAAAATTGATACTGCCGGCGAATCCTCCATAAGAAATCGAAATAAAGCAGTCAATTCCGTCTCATGCCTAAAATAGTTTTCATTTTTGTAAGGATCTGCTTCATAATATCGATCATTATCAACATTTTCAGAAAACAAAACTTGTATTTGTTTCCCCTTTTGTGCGGTATTCAAAGAAATTTCATCAAAGTAATTTAACTGCTCTATTTTTTTCAAAGTAATATAACGAAACATTTCTCCCCCTATCTGCCGAAACAGTTTTAAAGTTTACTTACTACAACAGCCTGAAGTTTCTCATGCAATTTATTTAATGCCAATCTCTCCTTCTTATTAAATACAGGAATATACTCTTTCCCCAATGGGGTAAGCGCCGGAAAATTATTGCCCCAAAATATTTTTTCGTATAAAGCGCTTGTCTCCCTGTCCGAAATCAGTTTCTCTAAATCCTGATCGAAAGACGCGCAAATATCTTCTGCCAGATTCCATAGGTCGTACCATAAGTAATATCCTATCGTTTTCTTGTATTTAATCCTATAGACATAGTACTTCATTTTTTCTCCTTTCAAAACATGGTGAAAGTTTGCTTCACATGTTCTTCATATATTCATTATCTGATAATTCTATTAATTCATCAACCCTTATGGTTTTATTTCCTATACCTTTCTGGGAGTTCGTTTGTATTTAAACTCAAATGGCTATCAACTTAGAAAATATAGAAAGAAAGATATAAATTCAACAAGATTGGAAATATTTAACTGATTATACAAGCAATATACAGCAAACGAAAAAAGCTTCAAACTGTTGATTTTCAACAAATTTGAAGCTTTTATTCTGGAGGCGACACCCAGATTTGAACTGGGGAATAAAGGTTTTGCAGACCTCTGCCT
>JAHZHL010000038.1:0-39564 GCA_019420305.1 Bacillota bacterium
TGATAATCATTTTGGATCTGTCAACCAAAAACTCCACAACAACTTGACACCGCCCTGCGGAAAAAAGCACTTGCGCCCAGCCGGCAGATCCGCTATACTATAGAAGTACGTTTAGGAGAGATGTCAGAGTGGTCGATCGTGCGGCACTCGAAATGCCGTGCCCTTCACCGGGCCCCGGGTTCGAATCCCGGTCTCTCCGCCAGATGAGAAATGACACCCGCTGTGGTGTCATTTTCGCTTTTTGATGAAAAAAAAGAAACCGTTGGGAACCGCGTCCGTCACCTGACTGCTGGCCGCTTCTGCGGCCGGGTATACACCGTCGTGCGGATTTTTGAAATTGCGCATACAAAATGTATACACCTTCGGGTAAAATTAAAGTATTGCGTAGAATTTCATTAAAAAATGCGCTCTGCTACTGCTTTTTTCGCTGAAAAACCGGGCCAAAAGACCCGGTTTTCTACGTAATCCGAATTTTTTTCTCTCAGGTGTATACCCCACTGTTTTCTATAACTTTTAGGATTCATTCTTACCGTTTCAACAGCCGTTCATAGATCTCCCGATCCCGATCTTTAAACACATTAAACACCACCATAAGCTCAGGATGCGCTCTCAAGACTTCCCTTACGGTCTCCACAGCGATTTCCGCGGCCTCTTCATTTGGAAAATGAAACTCTCCGGTAGAAATACAGCAGAAAGCCACGGATTTCATTTTCCATTCCACAGCCGCCGCAAGACAGGAACGGTAACAGGAAGCCAGCAGCGTTCGATCCTGCTCCGTAACCTTTCCCCGCACAATCGGGCCGACCGTATGAATTACATAGCTGCAGGGCAGATTATAGCCTTCTGTAACCTTCGCCCTTCCCGCAGGTTCCTCAAATCCCTGCTCCTCCATGAGCTTTGCGCAGGCAAGACGAAGCTGGACGCCGGCAAAGGTGTGGATAGCATTGTCAATACACCCGTGGCAGGGAACATAACAGCCGGTCATGCCGCTGTTTGCCGCGTTTACAATTCCGTCCGTTCCGAGAGTTGTAATATCCCCCTGCCATAGATAGACGCCGTCCCGCGCCGGCTGCAAATTTTCCATTTTTGTAATTCCCTTTGCCCCAATCTCCTCCTGCAAAAGCGTGTCCTGAATCCGCAGGAACTCCTCACCGGCTTCTTTTGGAGGACGGACATTTACAAGAGAGCGAAACAGCTGCCACTGAGAATCCTCATCCGGCGGAAAGCTTTCCGCCTGCTTTCTGTACTGGGGCATTTCATCAATCAGACAGTGATTCAGCCACCCAAGTGTTTCTATTTTTTTCATGCGGAAACACCTCCCCGCAGCGATTCCAGGCTCCGCAGCCTTTCAAGGGTTTCTCCGATGTCACTGTCAATACAGATGGAACGGTTTTGAATTTTTTCCGGACATCCGCTATCTCCCGCATTCAGACAGGCGTAAACAGCCTGAGGATTCCGGGCGGTCATCTTCCAGAATGGATATTTGATAATGACCGGGGTGTTATATCCCACACCCATCTCCAGAAAAAGCACCTTCCGCCCATGAACGCGGCGGAGGAAAGCTTCGTAACGTCCGGCAGCTTCGCGCCACCCGTTGTCCTCTACGAAGCTTCCATCTGAACGAAGATTCATGGTCATAGGACGTCCGCACTTCGGGCAGTACGGAACCATCTCCGGGGGCACAGCCGTTTTCGCCAGGGTCCCTTCCGGCAGCCGCGGTTCTCCTGACGGCAGAATCTGATAGCCCTGAGCTTCCAGCATCTTTCGAATCATTTCCTCATTGTCATAAGTTTCCTTGTGGCAGGGTCTGCTGCACTGAAAAAGTCCGTAATCCCCCTGCGTATAGAACAGACGCTGCCTGTCGAATCCCGCTTTCTGAAAGCAGTGATCCACATTGGTCGTAATCACAAAATAGTCTTTACCCTCCAACAGGTGCCGCAGCTTTTCGTAGACCGGTTTCGGAGCCTGCATGTAACGGTTTATCTGAATGTATCTGCTCCAGTAAGCCCAGTACTCTTCCAGAGTTTTATACGGATAAAACCCTCCCGTATACATATCGTGAAATCCGTACTTCTTCTCAAAGTCTCCAAAATATCCGGAAAAACGATCTCCGGAGTACAAAAATCCGGCAGAGGTGGAAAGTCCGGCCCCCGCGCCGATCACAACGGCATCTGCCATGTCCAAGGCTTCTCTGAGCTGTTCTTCCGCGGAAATCCCCCTTGGGAGCCTTACTTCTCTTTTCTGAAACATTCTCATCCCATCCTTTCTTCGCGCTTGTCTTTTCTGCTTCCTATTTTACTCCCTCCGGCAGCTTTGGCAAGTACGCACTTTTCGGTAACTATGTCACTTGAAAAGTGCAAGTTGAAAAAAGGAAAAAGCAAAAGAATCAAGAAAGTGCGCGCGCGAACCGTTCTAATTCTTTTACAGTACCGCGAATATCATTTTGGGTTGTCTCCGGATTAATGGTACACATCCGCAAAACCTTTTTCCCTCGAAGTTCCGTGGTAAAAATCTGAGCAAATCCGCTGTTTGTAATCTTTCTTGAAATCTCAGAATTGATTGTATCGATATCATGTGAATTTGCATGAACATCCGGTACATAGCGAAAATTGACAATACCGAGCTGCGCAGGAGAAATAATTTCCCACTTTGGTCTTTCACGAAGCAGCATTTCCGTAAAGTTCGCCAGAGCGCATCCATGCTCAATGATTTTACCCATGTTCCGACTGCCCATGACTTGCAAGGTAAGCCATAATTTTAACCCACGCGCCGGACGTGTCAGTTCTGGCCCTAAGTCCCAAAACTCAATACTTCCCGGATAGATTTCAGAGTCTTTTAAGTATTCCGGGTGCGAAGCGAAACTTTTAATCAGAACAGATTCGTCCCGCACTAATACTGCGCTGCAGCCGTAAGTTTGCAGCATCCATTTATGCGCATCCCAGCTCAAACTATCTGAGTATTCAATACCGGAAAGCTCATCTTTGAGTTGTTCAGATAATAATGCCGACGCGCCAAATGCTCCGTCAACATGCATCCACATTCCATATTTATGGCAGATCTTTGAGATATCCATTAGCGGATCAATACTGCCTGTATTCGTCGTCCCAGCAGAAGCGATAACCGCAAAAGGCTTCCGATGATCCAACAAGTCTTTTCCAATACTTTCCCGCAACCGGTTAATATCCATGCGAAACCTCGAGTCTGTCGGAATTATGCGGATCTGTTCTTTACAAAATCCAATCATAAGAAGCCCCTTTGTTACAGAGGAATGGGTTTGTTCTGATACATAAACTACCGCTCGGTTACGCTCATTATAAGCTAGATTGCAATCCCTTGCCGCAGTTAAAGCAGTTAAATTCGCTATCGATCCGCCGGAAACAAAAAGACCGCCGCTTTTCTCGGGATAACCGGCTAAACTACACATCCATCGAATCAATTTCTTCTCTACAAGATCTGCTATCGGCGCATTAATCCGGCAACTTGCATGAGGATTATATGCGTTTGTCATTACATCACCCATCCAAGATAGCAGTGACGCAGTTGAAGGAATACAGGCGAAGCTGCGTGGATGCTGTGCCAAAAAGGCATGAGTGTAAATATTCTGCAGCATTTCAGAGTACACATCCTGAACGGGGCGACCATACGCAGGAATACTTTGTTCTTCCATACATTTATAGATCGCTTTTGAAGCGGGACGATACACTGGTTGTACATCCAGCGTATTATAAAACTGAACCGTCTGCCCTACAAAATCTTTCATTAATTCACCAATTTGAATATTCTGCTGTATTCCTTTTATGTTCATACCGGATGCCTCCTTCTATATTCATTTACTGTCTTGTTTTTTTTCAATCTTAATGCTGCCATAAGAAATAAGCACTGTAAAATTCATGGTTTTTATGATATGGTTCAATTTTTTTGAAAGGAACTTTTATGGAAATCCGAAATCTCATAACTTTCGTAAGGATTGCAGAAGTAAAGAATTTTTCCAAAGTCGCGGAGCAGCTAGGCTACTCGCAATCTGCAGTTACTATGCAAATCAAACAGTTAGAAACCGAACTGCACGCGCAGTTATTTGAACGGATCGGGAAGCGTGTAAAATTGACATCCGCGGGTGAAAGACTGCTGCCTCATGCCCTGGATATATTAAACTCTGTCACGCAAGCAAAAAGCATTGCCCAGGAGCCGGAAAAAATTTCAGGGAAACTCCGTATAGGAACTTGTGAATCATATGTGATTAGTATGCTCCCACCTGTCATCATGGAATTTAGCGAGATTTGCCCCTCTGTTGAAATCAGTACGCATACTGCCTTAGTTCCAGATCTGTTTAATATGCTCCGTCAAAACGACGTTGACATCCTTTACTTTCTTGATGAGAAAATCTACTTCCCCGAATGGATCAAACTCTTGGAACAGCCGGAAAACATTTTTTTCGTAGCTTCTGCAGATTCGAAATTAGCCAGCCAAAAGAAAATTTCAATCGAACAGTTGTTGCAGGAGCCCCTGTATCTTACAGAAAGTAATCACTCAGTTTCTTTTAAAAAATAAGGGAATTTCATTTTTACCAGAATACGTTGTCCAAGATTATCTAAAAAACGGGCAGCTTGTTATTCTGAATACAGAATGTCCTGCGTTTGTTATGTGGAGCCAGATTGTATATCATCGGAATAAATATGTGACACCACAAATGAATCTTTTTTTGAAATTAATGCTTAAGCATATTCGAAAATGAGTTGTTTCTAAACGACAACACTTTTTCACGCGCCGCTAAAGTCTGTGGCGGAAAGGAGACTTTCGATTATGGAAATTCGTGTACTTCGCTATTTTCTGGCGGTCGCCAGAGAAGAAAATATTACCGCCGCCGCTCAGTTTCTGCATCTGACGCAGCCGACTTTATCCCGTCAGATCCGGGATCTGGAAAACGAACTGGGACACCAGCTTTTCATCCGCAAAAGCCATCGGGTTGTCCTTACGCCAGAGGGAATGCGCCTGCGAAAACGGGCGGAAGAGATTGTTTCTATGGTGGACAAAACCGAAGCGGAATTTCATTCTATGGATGATGTCACCGGCGGCGATATTTACATCGGCGGCGGTGAAACGGATGCCGTAAAGCTGATTGCGAAAATCGCCAAAGAGCTTCATGACGCTTATCCGGATATTCACTTTCATCTTTACAGCGGAAACGCCGAAGATGTTACCGAACGACTGGACAAGGGCCTTTTGGATTTTGGTCTTCTGATTCAGCCTGCAGACCTTTCCAAGTACGACTTTCTCAATCTGCCTGCCACGGATGTCTGGGGAGTTGTCATGCGCAAAGACAGCCCTCTGGCGCGAAAAAAGGAGATCCCCAAAGAAGATCTCCTGCAGGCTCCCCTGATCTGCTCCCGTCAGGCCCTCGTGCGAAAGCAGTCGGGAAACGAATTTACCGACTGCTTTGGTGACGATCTGGACAAGCTGAATATCGTCACTACCTTTAATCTGGTTTACAACGCGGCGATCATGGTGGAAGCCGGGCTGGGCTATGCCGTGACGATCGACAAGCTAGCCAACACTTTGGAACACAGTAATCTCTGTTTCCGCCCTTTGACTCCCAGGGTAGAATCCGGCCTGAATATCATCTGGAAAAAGTATCAGGTATTCTCTCCTGCCGCGGAGTTGTTTTTATCCCGTCTGCAAGAGGCCTTTTCCACAGACGCCCAAGCCCCTGCACGCTGAAAAACAGACCTCGAAAAACAGATTTCCGGCTATTCGCCTTTTGCCCTGCCGTTTTGCCGACTGCCCGCCCCTTTCGGAACCAGAAAACGGATTGCCTTTGGCGCGATTTCAAAGGATACCTGCTGCGCGTCTGTGATTTCTCCATCCGTACACAGACGCATCGGGGAGTCGTTGGAAAAAATATCCAGCCTGTCGCACTTCCGGTAATCAATGACATGGGAAAGAGAAGGTTCCGAAAGATGGATCCCTTTGGCGTACTTGGGAAACATGCGGATAAAGGTCCTCCTGGAAACATTTCGCACCAAGCTCACATCCATTTTTCCGTCATCGGTTTTCGCCAGCGGAACGCCCTTCACGCCGCCTCCGCAAAAACATCCGTTAGCCACCGCGATCAGCAGCAGCTTTCCATCGAATACGCTGCCGTCCTCGTAACAGACTTTCAGATTCGCTCCTTTCTTTTTTATCAGAATAATCGCTACCGATAGGAGATAAGCCGCGGAGCCTTTTATTAACGGCCAGTTCTTGGCTCTCGCTGTCTGATCCACCACATTACAGTCAAATCCGATATTAAACATGTTGATACAGCAGCGGGGCGCCTCTTTTTTACCCTTTGTCTGAACTGTGTAGCAGATAACATCGCTTTCCGCGGCAGAAGCGGAAAGCTGCGCTTCAATATCCAGAAAATCTTCCGGCAGCCCGTAATTGCGGACATAATCGTTTCCCGTCCCCAGAGGTACACACCCTACTTCCGCGTTAAAAAAGCCATAAACTCCGTTAACAACTTCGTTTAAAAGTCCGTCGCCGCCGCAGGCATAAAAGCGAAGCGGTTCTTTCCCCTCTGATTCTTCACAAACCTGCCTGGCAAACCGCTCTCCGTCGCCGGCATGCGTTGTCCGATAAATTTCCGGTTCAAGGCGCAGCTTCCTGCCGGCGTTTCTGATTGCGTCTTCGGTCTTTCGCTGCCGACCTTTCTGCCCTGCCAGCGGATTGATGATAAAAATATGGCGCATAGACGATCCCTCTCTTCCTGCGGATTTCCGTAATCCGGTTAATCTTATTATATCTTCCCCGCGCCTGTTCGCCAACTGCCTGCTTTTAAATTTTGCATTGACTTTGTGCCAGAGCGAGCTTAAACTGAAAATAAAAAACGCTTTGTGTTTTGTATGGAAATTATTTACATTTTGCTTGCCGTATTCTATACTGTAATTGTCAAAAGGGATCCCGATTGGCAATTGCTCGGGCAAGCGGGAGAAAGGAGAATGGAATGGAAGAAATGACAAAAGAAGAAATGCAGCGATTTCTGATAAAAGAAGCGCAAAGAGGCAGCACAGAGATGGAAGCCTATCGAAATCTGATGGAAATTCTGGGGATTGAATTTCCAAATGAGAAAAAAGAACCCATTGAGTAATCGTTATTTACATCAAAGTAGAGGGAGCGGGCTTGCCACCGCTCCTCCGCATAGGGGAACTCCTCACGGCTTCCCCCCCGCTTTGTGTCCAATTCCATTTTTTTCTCAGACGGGAACAAAAAGTTCGTTCTATCTAACTTTCTGCCTTATCGAAATTTGTCGGAATAAATCGAATCCGGTCGAAGTTGTTCCAAATGAAGCTCCAATTAAAGCTCCAATTAAAGCTGCCACTTCCAAAACAAAAGAAAAACAATAATGGGACAATTCGTACAAGGCAGACTGGCTCATTTTGGTAGGTAGTTGGCCACCTGGCTGTAAAGGAAAGGCCTTTGTATTTTTACTACCTTATTCCCACTTGAAGAATTTCACCGCAATTCCACCGCAGATAATAATCAGAGCCACCATGACAATCAGAGGGAGCCAAGCAACTTCTATCGGTAAGCCCAGAGAAGCCGCTTTCAGCAATTTGATCCCCTGTGTCAGCGGTAGAATATCTGCAATCCTCTGCAATGCTGTCGGCATCACCTCGTATGGGAGAGTGGCCCCGGAGAAGATCAACATGGGAAAATACAAAACGCTGGCAACAATACTCGCGACCTTCATGTTCGGAACGACTCCGCCCACCATCATTCCAATGCTGAATGTGGAAAGCATCACTAGAAAATAAGAGGCCAGAAAGATTCCCACGGAACCGGGCAACCGCACACCGAAGAACAAACTTCCTACCAGATAGACCAATATCAAAGAAAGCAGCGAGTAAATGGCGTAAATAGAAACCTGTACTGTTAGCAACAGGATGGGGCTTGTTGGCGTTACCTTATAGCGTTTCAGTATTTTCTTCTGCCGATAGTCGGAAATCACCAACGGGAGGCCCATAACGCCACCGGCGCAGATTGCAATCGTGGAAATTGCTCCAAAGGACTGCTCTAAAAAGGAATAACTTGCTCCCTCGAAAGCGGGCTGATTTCCATAAATGATACCGAGCAGTACCACCATCACGACCGGCAGGCAAAGTGCGAAGATCACCATGTCCATACCTCGAAAAGACAGCTTGATTTCTGTTTTCAGCATTGTAACATATTTATTCATCGTCCGTTTCCTCCTCTCCGGTAAACCACAAATAGGCTTCTTCCAGATTATCATACGGGCTTTGGTGAATTGCCTCCTGAACGGTTCCTGTAAAAATGAAATTTCCGTCCTTCAAAATGGCGATTGTATCGCACAGGACTTCCACCTCGTCCATAAAATGTGAGGAAAGAAAGATTGTCAGACCCTTTTGTTTCAGTGCATCCAGACTTTTCCAAACACTCCTGCGCGCTTTTGTATCAAGACCCGTTGTAAGCTCGTCCAGAAAGACGACCTTCGGATCAGGCAGGAGCGCTAAAACAATAAATAGCCGCTGTTTTTGTCCGCCCGATAGTTCATTTACAAAAGCGCCTCGTTTCTCCCACAGGCCAAACTGCCTCAAAAGCTCCTCGTAATTTGCAGCTTTCCGGTAAAGGCAGGCGGTTTCTTCGCACAGCTCCCAAACCTTAATTTTGTCCGAGTAGCTGGCTTCCTGAAATTGCACGCCAACCTGCTCAAAGAGTTGTTTTCTGTCTTTTCGAGGATCTAACCCTAAAATGGAGACAGATCCCGCGTCTGCTTTCCGGGTGCCTAAGATACACTCTATCGTGGTAGTTTTGCCTGTGCCATTCGCTCCGAGCAGGTCAAACACCTGGCCTGTTCCAATCGAAAGCTCAATGTTACTGATTACTTTGTTTCCGGCGTAAGATTTACTCAAACCGGTTACTTTGATGGTTTCATCCATGCCTTTATACCTCCTGTTTTGATGAATAAAGGTTAGCATGGTTCGGTAGTATGGTGGGTCAATGTAGGCTTTTATTTCGTCATTTTCTGCATTTTTTCAATTTGTCCGGCCACATAGACCGCATTTTTCCGGGCCTCAGCCAGAGAGGTAAGCAGCTTGTCGCACGCCTTAATAATATCGTCATCCTCATTCGGCGTATCAATGACTGTACGTATATTTGCGGAGGGGTCGTCGTTGATTGCCCGCAACATCCGTAAAATAGCTGCCAGTGAGTAATTCGCGCAGCGAAGAGAACGGATGATCTTCAAACGTTGTATATCCTTCTCCGAATAGACACGATAACCGTTCTCTCTGCGCTTGATTGTAAAGAGTCCATTTAACTCCCAGTTCCGCAGCGTGTCTATGGTAACGCCGAGAAAATCCGCAGCTTCTTTTCGTGTGAAGTAAGTGCCTGTATGTTCTCCTTCATCCAACCCGGCAAGTATTTTCCGGGTAATCTGAATTGCTTCCTCCGCATTTTTTCGCTCCTGATCCACCTGCTGGATATAGCGGCGTGTCAATACGGCAGCTTCTTCATAAATTCCGGCAGCGGAAACCTTTATGATATTCACCGCTTGCTTTCTGAGGCCGTTTTGAAGCACCTCCACCCGAAGGGCTGCACGCGCCAGCTTGAATTGCTCTATATGTAGGTCGGTAAACACTCTATATCCATTTGGTAAGCGTTCCGGCTTAGGAATAAGAGCGCATTTTTCATATAGCCGGACGGTATTCACATGGATGCCAATCCGTCTGGCAACGTCGATGGTTTTATACTGTTTCATTGTATACACCTCCCATTCTGTTATACCACACTTTATAAGTCTGGTGTTTAAGTGTAGGGTTGACAGTGTGGCGGATTTTTATAAAAAAGGCAAGTCTATTACAATGAGCCGATTCATCCAAGATAGACGGGCACATTCTATTGCGGCGGGCAGCAGGTCTATATTGCTTTAAGTAAAATTATTATATTTTTTCTCATTCAATGCGGTCTACTTAAGTACACTTAATTTATTAGGGTTTCGATTTTTAAGAAAAACTCTTTCGTTGTAAGGCTTATGATCGCAAGAATTATTCCTGTGGGAATCAGAACAAGGTAAACAGCACTTGAGAAGCCGTCAAACAAAATGCCAAAGATAATTTGTCCTAATGGTTGAGCGCATAATGAAAAAGTTGCTGTATATGCCATTACTTTGCCTATCATATTATCCGGCGTTAATTGCTGAATAATAGAGAGCGCAAAAACAGAAAACACACAAGCAGAAATCTGTATAATGGCAAATGATAGAAGTAATATTACATAGTTAATCTGTGTGTCTTGAACAAATAAGAATGTGAAATGGGCGAAGCAAAGCTGAATGAGCAAGGTAATGTTAATAAGTATTCTTACGATGCAACGCCATTCCCGGTGCTACATTTCATTGTTCAAATATCTGATGAAAAAATCAGTACGGCATTGAGCAAATTGTCAGAGAAACAAAGAGGGTTTATCCTGCTCTACTATTCCCATGATATGAGCGATAAAGAAATTGCCAAGCTGCACCATGTATCACGTTCTGCTGTTGGCTATACACGGAACAAAGGCTTAGAAAATATTAAGTGAAAAGGAAATATTGTAAATGACAAAAGACTATGGTTATCCCTCTTTTGACCTTATATGTAAAGCGTCAAGTGGGGACGAAACATCCATCAAGGAAATGCTAAATTTTTATGACGCTTATATCTCCAAGCTGTGCTTACACCCGTTTTATCACGAAAACGACAATGTCAGCATGCAGGTAGATGAAGAATGGAAAGGCGAGATCCAGACCGCTATGGTAAAGGCTATGTTGAAATTTGAGGTCAAGATTACAGCTTATACAAGTTCTGTTTTAACCCCTCTCTTTTGTACTTGCACATCAACGTTAACCTGCTAAATTAAGCCAGTATTAGACACTGGAGTGCATCTATCCCAATTAGTATAATCAATTATTAAAATAATCTCTTGCAAGCACTGTCTCATTTCAAATTTAAACTCATCGATATCCTTCCGTTTAGCAAAAAATCTACGATTATGTGCACTTAAATCCCCATACTTTTTAATTACCTTTATATTTTTCTCTAAATTGCGACTAGCTGACCAATGAGTACTTAATAAAAACAATGGAATTAAATCACTTAAATATTTAAAATTTCCATTTGAATCCATAATATCCTGTGCATTTCCATGTCTTTCAAAACACTCAATAATTAGCGTTTCAAATAATTTTCTCATCATGACAAGACACGCATCATATAAATTTGCATCATAGCAGCAACACATTTGTTCAACTATCTTTTTTATATAGAATGGCGTTTCCTCCAAAAGAGATAAATCTAGTAAAGCATTAGTTGGCAAAATAGGAGTATCATCTAACACTACACTAGCTATCATTTCCTTCTTTTTTCTGGTTAATCTATAACCAGAATTTCCTTTTAAAAAGATGGCATTTTTACCTACCGACTTTTTATTTAAGTATGCAGAGATATTGGAATATGCTTTTAGTTCTAACTGTCCATAACATTCCCTAATCATCTTAGGTGTTACCGATAAATTATTTCCATCACAAAGATAATACACAAAATAAGGAATCATATCGCCAACTGACAAATCAAAAAAATTGGGTATATTTCTAATAAAATCATCTAATGAATTCTCCAAATTTCACTTACTCCCCTTTTGGTAAATCGTGTTCTATGAGGTTACTTCCAATAATAGTCAGTGAATACTTTCCATCTTTTCGATTTATATAGCCATATTTCGAACTACTTGTATCCGATAAATTTTGTTGTAAATTATTGGGGATCCGGTAATTCATTGATTTATAGCATGTAAAAATATGGTCAATAGTTATTTCCTCCAACTCCAAAAAGTTTTGTAAATAATACACAAATGCTGTTGTTTTTTGTACATTCGAAGCAGGTTTCTTTTCTTCCATAAAATCTTTAAGACTTTTAATAGAATCTGTTCCACTCAAATCAAGGTCTTTGATTAGCTGAATATTGCTCGTTCCATTTTTCTTTCTACTTTTAGCCTTGTGAAATGGTGTCGAATTAGAAGCTTCTTGCTCATCTTCCTCCTTGCGTTCTATAGTTTCTTCTCCATTATAGTCATTTTCAAGAATATCTGTATTTTCTTCAACAGATTGCAAATCATTCAATAACCCTAATCCGTTATCTCTAATATCAGAAAAAACTTTATAAACCAGTTCTCCGTCCCCTTGAAGAAACAAATCTAACTTCCCTAATGTCAATTTCACCTGTAAATCTGCCATAAAACCCTCCTAAAATTATTCTTTATAATCATACACCATTTTAAACATTTTTTCAAGTGCATTGATACCATTTCAAGCAAATTGAAAGATTGACATTATAACATTCAGAGAGTTCTATGCTCGTTCTTAGAATAGGTTTTACAGATTTATTCAAAATAAACACTATCATATCGAAACATATTCCACTCCATGTCCGGGTGGAATCTTCCGGCAGGATAATTCCATTTTCCAACGCAATCAGGGAAGAAATAATTTTAAATGTGGAACATGGAGAACTTCTGGTTTCTGCAAGCTTTTGATTATAGACCGTATACCGTCTGTTAGAAGGATCATATATGACTGCCGTTCCATTCCGTCCATTAAAATATTCTGACCAGTCTGCCTCCACGGTTTCGCTGGCAGTAGAGTTCTTTTTCTCTGACTCCACGTTATTACCGCTTTCTGCAGGAGGTTTTTCTTCCGTGCTGTGATTCGCGCAGCCTGTTATCATGCAGGCCAATTATACATACAAACAGCAGGCATATTACTTTAAAATAATTGTTTTTCTTTTTTATAATGACCAGTTTCCTTTGCTGATTTCTTTTACAACATCGCTAGATAACGGTCCAGCCGCTCACTTACATATCCCGCAAAAAGTTTTTCCATTGCGCCCAAATTATGCTTCCGGTAATATTCATCAAACGCATTATAATACGCAATTCGATCTGTAAATTTAATATCAATTGGTGGATATCCTGCTTTCATCAATTCCAGATTCACAAGCAGCCTGCCCGTACGGCCGTTTCCATCTATAAACGGATGAATTCCTTCAAATTCAATATGAAACTGCGCAAGCCTGGGAATTATATGCTCGGTACTGTTTTTATAAGCTTCCAGCAACTGTTCCATCTTCGGTTGGATGAGATAAGGCTGCACCGGTTCATGCTTCGCTCCCATGATTCTTACCGGAACCCTTCTGTAAACCCCGCGGTCCTCTTCTTTATCCGCCAGTACCAAATAATGAATCTGTTTTATCACACGCTCTGATAATGGCGCCTGTTCCTTTACCTGATCCCGTACAAAATAAAAGGCATCCTTATGTCCGACCGCCTCCATATGATCTTTCAGAGGCTTTTGATCAATCGTAAGGCCACGTAGCACCATATCTGTCTCCCGCAAGGTCAGCGTATTTCCTTCAATCGCATTGGAATTATAGGTGAATTCCACCACAAATTCCTCTGTCAGACGCGCTGTCTCTCCTTCGGTCAACGGGCGCCTGGTGTCTAATTCTGTTTTCTTTCTGTCAATCATCTCTAACAGACTTTCCACAGATCGGTATCGGCCATCCTTCGGTTTCTTTGCATTTTCCGGGATCTTCCAACTACGTCCCTCACGGATAACATCTGGAATTTTCCCTTCCGCACATAAGATTCGCACTCTTCTATCTGAAATTCCCCACTTCTCCGCAGCCTGTTTCACTGATATATACATAAGCTTTCCTCCTTGCTCAAATAGTACTATATTATCGGAATAATATCAACGCTATCGGAATAATATTTTACGCTTATCGGAACAATACAAAACGATCCGGAAAACAGCATCGCTTCTCCCGGATCGCCGTAATTTCATTTGCGCCAGAACGTAGAACACTCCGCCTTATCAATTCGATTAAAATTGATCATTTTTTCGAGCAATCGAAAATCCACCGTATCCTCCCAACCAATTCGGAAAAGATTTTTACTTTGTGTATATCCCGCTTCCTTGATTTCATTTGAAAACCGCTCTATTCCTTTTGCCTCTGGAGAAACAGAAAAATGCTTCTTCGCGGCGCTAAATCCGATGATAAACGTATTGTGTTCCAAAAATACAGGCTGATTCCACATTGTCTTATATTCCAACTCAGGAAAATTCTGCATGATCCAGTCAAAGATCTGACACAGATGCTTTCGATGCGTTTCATTCTTAATCGTTGACAGATATTTCTCCATTTCTTCCACAGCCGTCACTCCTTTACCAGATTGTTACTTTATTCTCTCCAGATTAGGATACAACATTCTTCGCCTATCTGCCATAAAAAACTGCAGGTGCATCGAAAAAACAGGCTTGCCACTGCTCCTCTTCAGAATGAGAAATTTACACGACGTCCCCGCATTGTGTCCAATTCCTCCTTTTTCTCAAACGGGAACAAAAAGTTTATTTTCACTAACTTCCTATCTTGTCTAAATTTATCAAAATTCATCGAATCCTGTCGAAATTGTTCCAGATAAAGCTTCTTTGAAGCTTCCATTTCCAAAACAGAAGGAAAATCCGGCTAAAATATGTGTCCAAGGAAAATCCCAGAGCCCTTTGGCCACAGAAAAATGGAAAAAATGTGTCCGCAGCCCTTTCATCTGGAAAATGGCCACACTAAACACCAGACCCCGGACAGCGGACTCTGAACATCAGACCCCGCTTCCGGCGCGCTGGCCATAACTCTTGTCTATCCCCTGACGGCAAAAAAGCCCCCCTTTTAAAGCGGCCTCCTTTCGGGTATAATAATTACCATCAAACAAACTTGGGAGGTAAATTATGGATACCAGAATCAAAAAACTGTCCGACCTGCTGGTCCGCTACTCCTGCGACCTGCAGAAAGGCGAAAAAATACTCATCAGCTACGAAGGAGAATGCTGCAAACCTCTGATCCGCCAGATCATCAAAGACGTCTACGCCTGCGGCGGCTTCCCTTATGTAGAAATCCGTGATTCCGCCATCAGCCGGGAAATCATGCTGGGCTGCGAGGAAGAACAAATTCGGTTTATGAATGAATACCAGCTTGCCCAGATGAAAGGGATGCAGGCCTACATCGCGGTCCGGGCCGGCGACAATACATCGGAGCTTTCGGACGTGCCTTCGGAAAAGCTGAACATGTACAGCCTGCTGACCCGTCCGACCCTGGATTACCGGGTAAACGAAACAAAATGGGTGGTTCTCCGCTATCCCAACAGCTCCATGGCCCAGCTGGCGAACACCAGCCTGGAAGCCTTTGAGGATTTTTACTTTGACGTCTGCACCCTGGACTATCGGAAAATGGGAAATGCCATGGACGCGCTGGTGGAACTGATGGAAAAGACCGACAAAGTGCAGATCAAAGGCCCTGGCACGGATCTGACCTTCTCCATCAAGGGAATGCCGGCAGTCAAATGCTGCGGAGAGCGGAACATTCCGGACGGAGAAGTCTATACTGCGCCGGTAAAAGACTCCATGAACGGAATCATTTCCTATAACACTCCGTCTGAAGAGCAGGGCTTTACCTTTGAGAACATTGTCTTTGAAGTAAAAGACGGAAAAATCGTAAAAGCCTCCGCCAACAATGACGAACGCATCAACAAACTGCTGGACACCGACGAAGGATCCCGTTACTTCGGCGAATTCGCTCTGGGCGTGAACCCTTATATCCTGCACCCTATGAAAGATACCCTCTTTGACGAGAAGATTGCCGGAAGCTTCCACCTGACGCCGGGAGCATCCTACGAGGACGCCTTTAACGGCAATAAATCCGCGGTTCACTGGGATCTGGTCATGATTCAGCGTCCGGAATACGGCGGCGGTGAAATCTACTTTGACGATGTGCTCATCCGCAAAGACGGACGGTTCGTCATCCCCCAGTTGGAATGCCTGAACCCGGAAAACCTGAAATAATCCTGCATATCCCGTAATTCTGCGAAAGCGCGAAAAATCCCGGGGTATACACCTTGCTTCAAAAAGAACAGATTGCGTATAAAAATTCCTCTAAAACCCGGAAAAAAGGAGCCTTTTCCCTGAAAAAGCATCCGGTTTCCGGAGGTTTTTATACGCAATTTTTGTATTTTCCCAGTTTCTCACCTAATTTTGTATACGCAAATCTGAAAAATAGCGCGGCGGTGTATACAAGAGGCCCTACACACTCATCATCACAAAGGCCGCCGCGCCGCATACCATATATAGTCCGTTCACAACCGTACACACCTTCATCAGACCGTTTTGTGCGCCCTTTTTCGCATAAGCCCAGATGGTAAAGATCCCTCCGAGAATCATAATTCCCGAGTAAAGGCCGATTAAAATCTCCCCCACCGGCGACTGCAGAGCCCATGTGAACCTTCGCAGTATCAGCAGCGTCCAGGGAAAAATCATCAGAACCGTACTGACAGCCGTCATTCCTTTCCCGTTCATCTATCTCACCTCCCCTCTGCCGAAAAAGATACAGGATATCACAATGCACAAAACCGTAATCACAGCCGCCGCGGGGATCCATGGCACCAGTTCGTAATCAAAGGAACCCATCTTTGTCGCCAGATCATGCATCTGGGCGGTCACAATCCGAAACGGATAGCAGGGCGGATATACGAACCAGGCTTTTGTATTCATCACCAGCACCGACGGCACAATCAGGGCCAGACCGATACCCACAGAAAAAACAGAAGAGGTGATTAAGACGGAGAGCATATAATACAGCGCCGCCATAGGAACCGAAGCCAGATACACGAGCCCCGCGGTTCTCAAAACCATGGAAACGTCCACCGAAAAATCATAATGTTCCAGCCCGGAAGCAGCCTCGGCGGACAGAAAATAACCCAAAACCATAAAGAGCATCTCCGCTGCCAGCAAAAACAACAGAATCACAAATTTGGACAGGCACAGTCCACCGGGATGGACCGGAAGAGACAGCATCTTGAGAAGTCCCCGGTTCTTCCGCTCCGTCTGGGCGATCAGCACCGTAACGACCACAATACTGGCAGGAAACAGAAACCAGGCAAAGCCCATAAACCCCTGAATAAAGAAATTATTTTCCGGCGAAATTCCTTCCGCCTCCATGTCAAAATTCACATCCGCATTTAAAACACAGGGAATCCACATAATGAGGATCGCCGCGATAAGAATCCATAAAAGCTTTGACCGTTTTAGCTTTCTCCCCTCGATTATCAGTAAATTCATCACATACTCCCCCTTTTCTTCTGATAAAAAACTGCGGCGCCGCTAAAGAGAATCCCTTCCGCGCAGGCGGCCAGCGCCAGCCGGAAAATTCTTTCCCCATCCATCCCCTGCAGGAATTCCAGCGGAATGGAAAAAGGAAAAACGATCAGAGCCGAATCCGTCTGCCCCGCTGCGATCGGCACAAAGCTCCCTAAAAGACCGATGCCCAGAGTCACCCACATATTGCTGCATGCGGAAGAAATCGCTGTCATCAGTATGACGACCGGAGCCAGAAGCAGCAGAGAAAACCCCAGGTGCGCGGAAAGCTCCGCCGCCCAGCCTGCAGGCAGAGAAAACCAATATCCCATACAAAATCCCAGAGAAACTGTTTCCAGAACCACAGCGCCGCAGCATCCGCCAAACAGCATCAGACACTTACTGAAAAAGAGCCCCGGCTTTGACAGCGGCAGCATATCCATTTTTCGCAGAGCGCAATCCCAGTACTCAATGTGGTACAGAACGCACGCGCCAATGAGAACCAGGAACAGATTGAGCATGCCCATCATCTGCCAGTTGGCCGCAAGGAGGATATGCAGAGGATTTCCGCTCTGCCCCGTGTACAATTCTTCCCGGAAACTCATATTCAGTACCGGCACAGCCGCTGCCAGCAGGCCGCCTCCCGCGAAAAGAGGCGCAAATCCGGTTCGTTTCAGTTTTTTTCCTTCACAGATAACGCTCATTTTTTCTCACTCCTTCTCCGGTTGTCTTCCTCGATGAGATTGAGAAAGGTGTCCTCCAGATTATCCGCCTCCAGTCCGCAGGAGGCGGCGCTTTTACGCAAGGCGTCCAGGCTCCCTTCAAACAGCAGCTTTCCGTGATTGAGAATTCCAACCTCATCCGCCAGCAGCTCGATTTCCGCCAGCAGATGAGACGACACCAGAACCGTGCAGTCAAACTTCTGCGGAAGAGAGCGGATCAGCGTCCGGATTTCATGAATTCCTACCGGATCGAGACCGTTGGTAGGCTCGTCGAAAACCAGAATCGGCGGCCTGCCCATAAGAGCGCCCGCAAGGCCCAGCCGCTGCTTCATACCCAGCGAATATTTTTTCGCCAGCCGTTTTTTATGCTCGGTCAGTCCCACAAGTTCCAGCGCGTCCTCCACCGCGGATCTGGGAAGCCTCAGGATTCTGCGAATCAGATCCAGATTTTCCTCCCCGCTCAGATTCCCGTAAAAGGCCGGCGATTCGATAAAGGACCCTGTCTGCCGCAGAATCTCCCGCCGGTCTTTGGGATAAGACATCCCGTTTATAGTAAAGCTTCCCCTGGTCGGCACGGTCAGACCTAAAAACATCTTCATGGTTGTAGACTTTCCCGCCCCGTTGGGACCCAGGAACCCGTAGACGGTTCCCTTTTTCACATGGAGATTCAGCTTGGAAACCGCTTTAAAATCTCCATAAACTTTTGTCAGATTATGTGTTTCGATTATATTCATCTCAACATCTCCTTTCCGTTTACAGGCTCTATTATAATCGGCCGTCCTTACAGGCACATTCTCCCTGCCTTACATTTACCTTACATTTGCATTCTCCGCGAACAAACCCTTTGTTTTGTACTATAATAGGGGCAGGAAAGGAGCGTAAAATGAATCAGAATTATTTAAAACAGAAAAAAATTCTCCTGGTCGATGACGAACAGGAGCTTCTCGATATGGTCGTTTCGATTTTAAAGGAAGACGGCTACACCCATATCGCTACAGCGAAAACAGCGGCGGAAGGCGCAAAATCCGCTCAGAAAAATCCGCCGGATCTTGCGGTGCTGGATGTAATGCTTCCCGACGGAAGCGGTTTTGAACTGCTGAAGAGGCTGAAAGAAACCAGGGATTATCCGGTGCTCTTTCTCAGCGCCCGGGGTGAAGATGAGGATCGTCTGCAGGGACTCGGTCTGGGAGCGGATGACTATATTGTAAAGCCATTCCTGCCCCAGGAGCTTCTTTACCGCATCAGCGCCATTCTCCGCAGAAGCTATAAAGAAGAAACAGCGCTGCTTTCCCTTGCGGACTGCCAGATTGATTTTGAACGGGCGGAAGTTCTGCGAGGCGAAAAAAAGCTGCCTCTGACAGCCAAGGAATTCGCCCTGCTTTCGGCCCTCGCCCAGAACGCGGGAAAAATTGTCACCATTGACGCCCTGTGCGAAGCGGCCTGGGGAGACAATCCTTATGGATATGAAAACTCTCTCATGGCTCATATCCGCAGAATCCGGGAAAAAATTGAAGAAAATCCGTCAAAGCCACGCTCCCTTCTTACTGTAAAAGGTCTGGGATACAAATTGATTACGGAGGAATGATGATGAAAAGCATGCTCAAATTGATACGGCGTTCCCTTCTCCTACTGCTGATTTCCATGTTCCTGCTGCTGATTTTTAATGGGGTGTTCTTTATCTCCGTCACAGCCTCCCATAACAGCGGCGGCAGCATCTGGACAGCGGCGAAAACAGTCGCGGATTCTCTTTCTCCCTCCTCTGATGGTCTGCGTCTGTCCGAAGAGGGCCACAAGACGCTGAAAGAATACGGCGCCTGGGCCATTCTCATCGAGGATAAAAGCGGAAATACCATCTGGGAAAGCGACAATCTTCCGGAAGAAATTCCCGATCATTACTCCGCCGCGGAAATCGCCAGGGCAGTAAATGGATATATCTGCGACTACCCCACTTCCTTCAGCAGAAAAGGCGACCATCTGTTAATTTTAGGTTTACCCAAAACAGGTTATTGGAAACTTATGTGGCCGGCATTTGATTATAACTTCATCGCCAACCTCCCCAAACTCCTGCTGATTGGATTGCTCTGCAATCTGGGGATCGTTTCTCTGATCTACTTTCTTGCTTCCTCCGGAATCTTCCGTTCGGTAAAGCCGATTCTCAAAGGGATTCAGGATCTTCCGGAAGGAAAGGAGGTTTATGTCAGGGAACGGGGACTTCTCTCGGAACTCGCTTCATCCATCAACCAGTCCGCGGAAAAACTTCGTAGCCAGGAACATTCCCTGAAAAAAAGGGAAACAGCCCGCGCCAACTGGATTGCCGGCGTTTCCCATGATATCCGCACACCCCTTTCCATGATCATGGGGTATGCCGGGCAGTTGGAAGAAGACGCCGCCCTCTCCGGTTCTCAAAGGCAGAAGGCCGCGGTCATCCGCAGACAGAGCGAAAAAATACGGGATCTGGTCAGCGATTTAAATCTGGCATCCAGGCTGGAATACAACATGCAGCCCCTGCACCTGGAAATCTGCAATCTCGTGGCGATCGCAAGACAGGCGTCTGTGGATTTTATCAATAATGACATCGAAGGCAGATATCCAATTCGCTGGCTGACAAAGGATTCTCTATCCTCCTGCCTTGTCCGCGGAGACAGTTCCCTTCTTCAGAGGGCAGTCGCAAACGTGGTTCAGAACAGTATGAACCACAACGATAACGGCTGCCGGATCGATATCACAGTCGAAAAGAGCGGCTCCTGGGGAATTATCCGCGTTGACGACAACGGCGCAGGCGTTGAGGATTGGCAGCTGGATAAGCTTCGAAACACACCTCATTATATGGTATGTGATGAGAATACGGAACCGCAGCGCCACGGGCTGGGGCTTCTAATCGTTCGGCAGATTTTGGAAGCGCACCATGGAAACGCCTCTTTCGACCACAGCAAGGAGGGCGGTTTTTCCGTCCTGATGAAGCTTCCGCTGGCTGACAGCGCAGATAAGAGGAACTAAAAAAGATGTCCGTTCCGGTTAAGGATTCGGGCATCTTTTCGCTTCTTCCTTTACTTTTTCCCTTTACGCCTGAGGGCGATTGCGATGATTGCGATTAAAATCAGAATCACCGCCGCGATCACGCCGACAACTACAAAATTTACGCCGCTTTCTTCACCGCTGTCCGCGGTATCGGAAGGCTCTCCGCTCTCACTTTCCGTTGTCTGGGTTTCTCCTGTCTCTGTAGCTTCCGTTGATTCCGTTGACGCGTCTGTTTCCGGCTCAGTGGTCGCATCCTCCTGACTGGAATCGGTCGCCGCACTCTGGCTTCCGGTGATACGCAGCGTCCTCGAAGCCGACGGCGTTCCCATGCTCTGATCTCCGTCCAGGTTCTGGGTTTCCAGGGTCTCCAGATTCAAAGCCACGCTGCCGGAATCTACCGCCCGGAATTTCACTTGGAAAGACAGTTTTCCGCTGGCGTCCGAGGCATATTCCTTCAACTCCACAAGCCCCGCGTCCCCCTGGCTGCTGCCGCCGGACAAATATTCCATTTTACTGTTGTCATAAGTGAGCTGGCCGTTTACATAACCGAGTGCGTCTCCCCGATAGGTTACGGTCACTGTAACAGTATCACCCACTTTTGCGGATTTCCCGCCTGTGATGGACACGCTGGAATCCGCTCCAAAAACAGATGCCGGAACCAGCATGTTCAAAAGCAGCAGTACTGCTGTTATAATCTGTATCCTTCTTTTCATGAATTCTCCTTAAAGCATATAATTTTTCTGGCTGTCATCAAGGCTTCGCGCAGGCTTTGGACGGCATGTTGTTATAGACCGGAATATAGAATACAATCGGATAATCGTCATCCGCCTCGTAAGCATATCGCAGAATCCTGCCTTCGCTTGCTCCGCCCGCAACATTGGTCATATACTGGTGGGTCGCCACCGCGCTCGTTCCGTTCATTACATTAAATTTCTTCGTGTAATACGTATACTGGTCATTTTCCAGATAATTGCTGGAATAGTACTGCGCGCCGCCAGCCAGTGATTTTTCAATGGAATTCCAAGGTCTTCCGTAGGTCTTAGATCCGGTTCCGGCGCCTTTTGCCCACCAGAGACCACGTTCCGTTGCGGACATGCCTCCCGCGGTGTACGCGCCGATGTTAAAGTGGTTATAAATTCCTTTGTATCCCGGATATTTTCCGGAAATCAAACCGGTTCCACCCTTCCATCCCTGCTCCTGAATCACCATAGCCGTGATTACATTTGGACTTACTTTTGACTTCTTTCCTGCATTATAAAGATATGTAATGTACTTGCTTGTATTCATAAAGCAACTGCTTCTGGAAACCATACTCTTGATGGTGTCCTTGGTCTGTGAAGCCGAATCAAATTTATGATCCATGAACTGATAGATATAGGAATCGTTCAGGAAATTCCTCGGATCCATATAGTAAGCAATAATATCCTTTGAGGCTGCATTCCATCTGCCGTCGAAGGTCGTATATTTTCCTGTCTTACTGTTATACGCGCCGGACGCTTTGGATTTCCAGGAAGACGGCGAAGACGGCTCTACCAGATTGATACCGATTTTTGATTCCTTCGACAAGGCTGTTGACCAGCTTATTCCTGTCTTCTGCGCTTTAAATACCCATGCCGGATGTGCCTTATGAAGGCTCCTCAGCTTGCTTTTGTAACTGGATGGAAATCCCTGGCTGGTCATCCACGACTCGAACTCCGCATCACTTAAATTTGAACCCGCCGAGGAATTCGATGATGAAGAACTGCCGCTCTTCAAGGTAACATAATTGGAGAGCACCCATCCGTTTTTAGAAGATGTATATGCGAACTTATACCAAGTCTCACCGGCAGAGTTTTTCTTTTTGCTTTTAACGGTAATCGTCTTGTTTTTTGCGACCGTCCCCAGCTTTTTATAATTAGTGCCAGGGCCGCTGCGTACGTTCAGAGGCCCGTTCTTAATCACGGCTTTTTGGTTGACCGCTGTCTCAGAGGAAGAGGATGCGGATACCCTTACATATTTTGCCCTCACATAGCCTTTCCTACTTCCGTACTTAATACGATACCACTTGAAATTTCTCGCAGAACGCCGTTCTCCTAAAATTGTAACAGACGCACCTTTTTTTACGGTACCCTTTTTACGATAATTTGTCCCTGCATTTGACCTCACGTTCAATGGACCATTTTTAATGGTTCCTTTTTTACTTTTCGAATAGCTAGTCAGCTTTTTTGCAGAACCGGAAGATGAAGATGACACCCGGACATATCTCCCATATACATAACCGGTTCTGGACTTAAAGGTAATCTTGTACCATTTTTTTCCTTTTTTCGATTTTTTCGTTCCTCTTATTTTGATGGTTTTTCCCTTCGCAATGGTTCCCAGTTTTTTATACTGGATTCCCGCATTGCTCCTTACTACAAGAGGACCGTTCTTAACCGTTCCCTTTTTCGTGGCTCCGTAGGCATCTGCGGCACCTGTCTGCGGCAGAACGGCAAACATCGTCAGCAACATGAAAAAAGCGATCCCTGCTGCCGTACATCTGCTTCCAAACTTAGTTGACATAATATTTTACTCCTGTTTCAAAATATTCCCTTATAATCGACCAATATTGAGTAAAGTTTACCTTATTATGCCTGACCTGTCAATGAATTCGACTTTTTTCGCCAGGTCCCTTCACCAAAAAAAGAGATTATTGAACTTTACAATAACCTCTTTTTCCCTGTTTCCACAAGATATGCGGCCTGCCCTTTCTACCCTGTCTAAATGTGCCCTTATTGTCCTTTTACAAAGGCGCCTTCCTTCATAATGACTTCCATATTTTCCGTTGCCACCGCTTTCATATCCTCAGCAGGATTTCCCGAAAGGACGAGGAGATCAGCAAATTTCCCCGCTTCCAGGGTTCCTGTGATATCATCGATTTTCAGCATTTCCGCTCCGTTTTTCGTGGCGGCCTTCAGAACTTCCATATTGGTAAGTCCTGCTTTATTCAGCGCGTACATTTCTGTAATGGCGTATTTCCCATAAGGAGTCAACGTGCTGCAGAAGGAATCTGATCCGACTGTGATGCGGATTCCTTTTTTATTGGCGTTCAGCAGATTGTCGGTAATCCGGTTCAGTTCCTTTTCCGCGGTGGTATTTCCCGGATACTGGTCGTGAATCGGCCTGTAGGGCGGCTCGTATACGGAGAACCACTCCACAAAGAATTGATAGGTCGGGCAAAAAGTAATGTCCTTTTCCTTCATGATCCGCAGGCATTCTTCATTTAATTCCTGCCCGTGGATAATTGCGGAAACCCCTGCTTTACAGGAATTGAGAGCGCCTTCATATCCTTCGGCATGGGACCAGACCGGAAGACCCACCATACTGCTTTCATCCACAACCGCCTGGATTTCCTCCAGGGTATAGTGAGAATCCGCTTTCTTATCATGACGCCAGATTCCGCCTCCTGTAGACCAGATTTTAATCGCGTCCGGATTTTCCCGAATGTTCCTGCGAATCGCCTTTCTCAGCTCCCACGGACCGTCTACCCGTTCCGCCCATGGATGAGAAAATTCATTATATTCCAGCGGAAGCTTATGAGAATCACCGTGTCCCGCTGTCCGGCAAAATCCGATTCCCGCGGTAACCGTTCTCGGCCCCGGGATTACGCCCTTCTCGATCATATCCCGTATGTATGGGCCGAACCTGGAAATTTCACCAACGGAAGTCAGTCCGTTTTCCAGCGCTTCCCTTGCTTGGGCCACCGCGACGACTGCTTTTTGAAAAATCGGTTCCAGCACCCATTCCGTATCGTTGTCGCTGAGATTTCCACTATAATGCAGATGAGTGTCAATCAGACCCGGCATAATGGTTTTTCCTGCAATATCCCGAATTTCGTAATCCCTGTCAAAGTCTTTTTCCTTCCCGGCATATACAATCTTTTTTCCCTCTACCAGAACCAGAGAGTCTTTTACCGGTTCGCCGCCGTTTCCGTCGATTAAAAGCCCGTTTACAAAAGCAATCTTCATAACAACCTCCTTTACTTCGCTTTGCGATTAATATATTCTGCCTTTATCTTACTATACATGATTTTCTGGCTGCCGTACAGCCCGTAATAACCGGAAAGCATATAACTGATGCCGCAGGCGACGCCAAAGTAAATAATTCCCTGGGCGCCGAACATCTCAATCCCCAGGAAAATCGCCGCCGCCGGACTGTTGACCACCGCGCAGAATGTCGCCACCATCCCCATCGCGGCCGCGAATCCCGGGTCCAGCCCCAGCAGCCCGCCTGCCCAACACCCCATGGTCGCGCCGATGAAAAAGGTCGGCACAATCTCTCCACCCTTAAAGCCTGATCCCAGCGTAATAGCCGTAAACAGAATTTTCACCAGGAACCACCACCAACAGGCGTTTCCGTCCAATGCCTGAGCAATCACATTCATGCCAGAGCCGTTGTAATTCCCGGAAGAAAAGACTACGGACAGCCCCGCGAGAACTGCGCCTCCTGTAAAAATCCGCAGATATGGATTCTTAAAAAAACGTTCAAAAAGCTCGTGCGCCTGATCCATAGAAAAAATATAAAGGATACTCAAAAGCGCGCAGCACACACCCAGCGCCGCTGTCTGAAAGAGTGGAACCGGCGCCGCTGTTGGAACGGAAAGAGACATTTGAATTTCCGCGCCATAGCCGAATATGGCGGAAATGCCATAGGCGATCAGAGACGACACCAGACACGGAACCAGTCCGGAATAGTAAATTATACCCACGCTGATCACTTCCAGAGCAAAAAAAACAGAAGTGATGGGGGTTCCGAACAAGGCGGAAAAAACGCCGCTCATGCCGCTTAAGACTACCAGGGACATATCCTTTTCATCCAGATGAAAAAGCCGACCCACATGCGTGCCGATGCTCCCGCCGATCTGCAGCGCCGCGCCCTCCCTTCCGGCGGAACCTCCCAAAAGATGCGTAATCGCCGTACTGAGAAAAATCAGCGGTCCCAGACGTACCGGAACCGACGATTCCGCCCTTACCGAACGGATTACCCGATCCGTTCCAATGGAAGATTCCATTTTAGCGAGCCGGTAAAGTCCCGCAATCAAAAGGCCGCCCGCGGGCAGCAAGAATACCAGCCATCTGTTTGCCTGCCACAGAAGATTCGCGTGTTCCACAGTTACGCGAAACAGGGTTCCCACCGCCCCGCTGATCCCTCCGACCAGAGCTGCGATCAGAACCCATTTCAAAAAACTTTTGATAAAAACCAATGCCCGATTCCAAATTTCCATGATGCCCCACTTTTATTTTGACAGTATATCCGCAAGTTCATAAAGCTCCGTATTAAACGGACGTTTCATTTCCAATGCTTCCGCAAGTTCATAAGCGCAAATCTCGCTTCCGCAGATCCCGATGGCTCTGCTTTCTTCATCATCATATAAAAGCTCTACCGCTTTGCTCCCCATCCGGCTCGCCAGCATCCGATCCTTGGCGGTGGGAGAACCGCCCCGCTGCAGATAGGCAAGAATGACAACCCTGGTTTCTTTTCCTGTCCGTTCTTCGATCATCTGGGCCAGTTCCTGAGTATCCACCTCTACCCCTTCTGCCTTCATAATGATATCATGGAGTTTGCCGCGGTTTTTCCCCTGGATGATCTTCCGGCACACCTTATTGATATCAAACGGCATTTCCGGAACCAGGATATTATCCGCGCCTCCGGTCAACCCCGCGTACAGAGCGATATCTCCGCAGTGGCGTCCCATCACTTCAATGACTGTAGCCCGTTCGTGAGAAGAAGAGGTGTCCCGGATATTCGTCACAGCGGAAAGTACCGTATTGACCGCTGTGTCAAATCCGATCGTATAGTCCGTATAGCCCAGATCGTTGTCAATGGTTCCCGGAATTCCCATAACCGGCACTCCGCGTTTTGACAATTCCAGCCCTCCCCGAAAAGATCCGTCGCCGCCGATCACGACGATCCCCTCAATTCCAAAAGCCTCCAACACATTCATAGCGTGTTTCTGGCCTGCTTCCGTTTTAAACCGCTCGCTTCTTGCCGTACGCAAAATCGTCCCCCCACGGTGCAGGATATCCCCTACAGAGGACATGGTCATCTCTCGGATTTCTCCCTCGATCAGTCCTTCATAACCTCTCTCGATTCCGTAGACTTCCATCCCCCGGTCAAGTCCGCACCGCACGACCGCGCGCACAGCGGCATTCATGCCGGGAGCATCGCCTCCGCTTGTAAGCACTCCGATTTTTCTCATCGCGTATCCTCCTTTTATCCTCTACATTTTCAGATTTCCTTCTCCAATCAGCCCGATTACCTGGCTGCGGAAAGAATCATCGCCGCTGACCCACAAATCCGGCTTTGTTTTCATGGCCTTTCCGGTATTTCCCAGATAAATAATCACCGGCATTTCTCCCTTATGTTCAACCAGAATATCTCGAATCCGCTCCAGGCCGTTATCCAGGTTATCCGGAATCCGTATTTTGACCGGAGCATGGGACGCCATTTTCGCTTCGCGGCTGGACTGTTTCAGGTCGTGTATTTCATTGGCAAGAAGCTTTGGGACTTCCCCTTCTTTAAAGTTAATGGTCCCCTTCACAACCACCAGCGAATCCTCCTGTACCAGAGCGCTGCTGCGCTCATAAACATTTGGAAATACGACAATTTCCACATTTCCGTAAAGATCCTCCATGTCCGCGAAGGCCATCATCTTATTATTTTTTGTAACCAGAGTTTTCTTCCCGGTAATAATTCCCGCCATTGTCGCCCGCATGCCGTCAAAAAGAACTTTTCCGGAAGCAGGGGTTTCTCCTGCCTCCGCCTGATCTGCCGCGTGAACCAGATCTTCCGATGTTACATCGATCAGATCGTGGATCTGTTCCTCATAATCCTTCAGGGGATGATCTGAAATATACACGCCGAGCATTTCCTTTTCCATGCTGATAAGGCTTTCTTTGGGGAAGTTTTCCACATCCGGAAGGCGGGAAGACGCTTCCTGCACCTCCATCTGCTCAGCGTTCAGTTGAAACAGAGACATCTGCCCGGCCAGATTTTTTCTTGAATCATTCTGTGCGGATTCGATCAAGCCTTCATAGACCGCCATATGCGCCGCCCGGTTTTCGTTGAGACTGTCCAAAGCCCCTGCTTTAATCAGGCTCTCCACCGCTTTTTTATTGACCTCATGAATATCCACATTGCTAATAAACTGGAAAATATCCTTCGGCAGTCCCTTTTCGGTCCGCGCTTTTATAATGGCGTCAATAGCGCCTTCTCCCACGTTTTTTACGCCCAGGAGACCAAAGCGGATTTTGCCGTCCTTTACGGTAAATTTCTTTCCGCTTTCATTGACATCCGGCGGCAGCACTTCAATTCCCATTTCTGTACAGTTGCGGATGTACTTAGCGATTGCCCCCGCGTCTCCCATAACGCTGCTCATGAGGGCAGCCATAAATTCCACCGGATAATAGGTTTTCAGATAAGCGGTCTCATAAGCGATCACCGCGTAAGCCGCGGCATGGGATTTATTGAAGGCGTATTCGGCGAAGCTTACCATCTGGTTAAAAATTTCCTCCGCGATGGCTTCCGGAATGCCGTTTCGCACACAGCCCGCAATCTCCACGTTCCCGTTTTCATCGATTTTACCGTGGATGAAGTATTCTTTTTCCTTCAGCATAACGTCCATCTTCTTTTTTCCCATAGCCCGGCGGACCACGTCGGATCGACCGTAGGAATAACCACCCAGATCCCGGACAATCTGCATCACCTGCTCCTGGTAGATCAGACATCCATAGGTTACCGACAAAATCGGTTCCAGGCTTTCATGGATATATTCGATCTGATCCGGATGCTTTTTATTTTCAATATAGTTGGGAATTGACGCCATCGGTCCCGGCCGGTAAAGAGCCACTCCCGCCACGATATCTTCAAAGCAGTCCGGTTTCAGATTCTTCATAAACTGCGTCATGCCGCCGCTTTCCAGCTGAAACACGCCCTGCGTATTTCCCCTGGCGATCAGTTCATAAGTTTTGGCATCGTCATAGGTCATCTTGGCGAAATCAATGACTCTGCCATGATTTTCCTCGATCATTTCCAGGGCGTCGCGGATAACCGTCAGATTCCGCAATCCCAAAAAGTCCATTTTCAAAAGCCCCAGTTCTTCAATGGTCGTCATGGGGAACTGGGTGGAAATGCCCTTATCCGACAGATACAGAGGTACATACTCGTCGATGCTCTTTTTGGAAATCACCACACCTGCCGCGTGGGTGGAAGCATGTCTGGGCATTCCTTCAATGGCTTTTGCCATATCCAGCACCTGCCGCACTTGCGGATCGTTTTCATAGGAAGCTTTCAGTTCCGGATTCATGGCAAGAGCCTTATCAATGGTCATTTTCAGATCAAAGGGAATGGCCTTCGCGATGGCGTCTGTTTCCGCGTATCCCACATTGAGGACGCGGCCTACGTCCCGCACCGCCGCCTTTGCTTTCATGGTTCCGAAGGTGATGATCTGGGAAACCTTGTCTTCCCCGTATTTTTCAATTACATAGTCAATGACTTCCTGACGCCGCTCATAGCAGAAGTCAATATCAATATCCGGCATGCTGACCCGCTCCGGATTCAGAAACCGCTCAAAAATCAGATTATAGCGGATCGGATCAATGTCCGTGATTTTCAGCACATAGGACACAATGCTCCCCGCGGCCGATCCTCTCCCCGGACCTACCATAATTTTATTCTGCTTCGCGTAATTGATAAAATCCCATACAATCAGAAAATATTCCACATACCCCATCTTTTCAATGGTGGAAAGCTCGTATTCCAGCCGCGCCTTCAGGCTTTCCCAGTCCGCGTCCGGCTCATGGCTATATCGTTCTTGCAGGCCCTGCTGGCAGAGCTCCCGCAGATATTCCCGGTTTGTCTTTCCCTCCGGCGCTTTAAATTCCGGAAGGTGAAGATGACCGAACTCAAACGTCACATCACAGGCCTCAGCCACTTTTTCTGTATTGTCACAAGCGTCGGGAATCCCGGCAAAAAGACGGCGCATCTCTTCCTCGGATTTCAGATAGAACTGATCATTGGGAAACCGCATCCGATCTTCTTCATCAATAGTGGCAGCCGTCTGGATGCACAAAAGCACGTCATGAGCCTTCGCGTCCTCCTGGCGTACATAATGCACATCGTTTGTCGCTACAAAGGGGATCCCCGTTTCCTCATGAATCCGGATCATATCCGGCAAAATCTGCTGTTCTTCTTCCAGACCCTGATCCTGCAGCTCCAGATAAAAATTTTCCTCCCCGAAGATTTTCCGCAAAGTCAGAGCTTCCTGCTTCGCTCCTTCATAGTCCCGATTTAAAAGCTTCCTCTGCACATCTCCTGCCAGACAGGCGGAAAGGGCGATAATCCCCTCACTGTGGGCGCGCAGAACTTCTTTGTCGATCCTTGGTTTATAATAAAAACCTTTTGTAAACCCAAGAGAAACGATTTTAATCAGGTTCTGGTAACCCTGATTGTTTTTCGCAAGCAGCACCAGATGTCCCTGGTATTTATCTTTATTCGCGTCTTTATCTTCCATCCTTCTGGCGGCTGTATAGACTTCACATCCGATAATCGGCTTGATCCCGTTTGCCAGGCATTCTTTATAAAAGTCAATGACCCCGAACATTACGCCATGGTCGGTAATGGCAATGGATTTCATCCCCAGTTCTTTTGCTCTCGCCACCAGTTCTTTCATTCTGGAAGCGCCGTCTAAAAGGCTGTATTCCGTATGTACATGTAAGTGTGTAAACCCCATAAATTTCTCCAAATCCAAGTCTAAATTTTTCTTTTCTACTATTTTATCATAAAATACGAAAAGTGCTTCAAAAAACGAATAAAATATTGTAAAATATGGTGTCGAATCGAATATATGAGGTACTTGCAACTATGAAAAAAATATTAATTCCAATTATTATTGTTCTATGCCTGGCCGGCGGAGGATACGCTTTGTGGCACACGCTGCAGGCAAATGTTTTTTCAACCGATCAGCTTCCTTCGAATAGTATAATCAATGGGGTCGACTGCAGCGATCTGTCACCCGAGCAGGCGGCTGAAAAATTGGCAGAGGAATGGAACAGCCGGACATTTTCGTTCACAAAAGACAACAGCACCCTTGGAACCATCGACAATCTCAACTTTACATATGATATTGAAAAGAGCCTGAAAACCATCAAGGAGGATCATTTTGTCAGCGCGGCGCTCAATTATTTGTTCAAACGTGATTTTAAAGCTGACATCAATATGAAAGTAGAAAAAGTCAACAAAGGTTTCCGTAAAAGCCTGCGGCAGACCGACTATCTGCAGGAAAAGCCTGTTACAAAGACAAAGAACGCTTCCATCGATCTTTCTACAAATGAGTTTAAAATTATTCCGGAGGTCTACGGCAATAATATCGACTACGATAAGCTGACAGAAAAGATCAGCTCACTCATTGCCCAGGGTCAGTTTTCCATGGAATATACCGCTTCCGACTTTTACAAACAGCCGGAAATCACATCGGACAGTGAAGAGATTAAGGAACTGCAGAATGTCTACAAAGAATATCTGGACTCCAAAGTCACCTATCAGTTCGGCAGCCAGGAAGTCAAGATTCCGGCCGAGGATCTGGAAAAAATGTATAACTTCGAATTTATGGACAGTGTCAGCACCGATGCGGACGGCAGTGAAAAGAAGTCTGAAAAGGAACTGAAAGTAACGGTCAATGAAGAGGCTGTCCGGGAATATGTGGAAGGGCTGGCGCGGGAATACAATACCCTGGGAATGACCAGAACCTTTACCTCCCTGAGCGGCAATAAAATCAGCGTTTCCGGCGGAGATTACGGCTACGCCATCAGTATGGATAACGAAACGGAACAGCTGATTAAAGACCTGGAAAGCGGCAAGGAAATCAAGCGGGAACCAAAATGGCTGATGACCGGATTCACGGAATACAGCCAGACAGATGATATCGGCGATACTTACGTGGAAATTTCCATCAGCAAACAGCATCTCTGGTATTTCAAAGATGGAAAGAAAATTGTAGACTGTGACGTTGTGACCGGAAACCAGAACCAGTATGATACGCCAAAAGGAACCTACGGACTGACCTACAAAGAGCGGGACGCTGTACTGAAAGGAAGCAACGCCGACGGTTCTTCCTATGAAAGTCCGGTTTCCTACTGGATGCCGTTTTATGGAAACTACGGAATGCACGACGCTCCGTGGAGAAGTTCCTTTGGCGGCACCATCTATCAGGGAGGCGGCAGCCACGGATGCGTGAACATGCCAGTTGCTTCTGCAAAAAAACTCTTTAACAATCTTGCCAATCAGGGCGTACCGATCATCGTTTATTAAGAAAAAAAGACAGTCTGCTGATGAAGTTCAGCGGGCTGTCTTTTAAAATGCGTTCCATGCCATCACAATTCCGGTTAAGACCGGCTGGTGAATCAGGTAGATTTCGAGCGAATGTCTTCCTAAAAGGGAAAGTGCCGGAATCTCTCGTTTCATTATATTGGAAGGCTCTGAAGACCTTTCTCTCAGCCATTTATCCACACCCTTCTGGATAAAATAGCCGCAAAGGAAAAGAAAGAACCATGGTAGCAGGGAGAAATAATCAGTAGAAAAGAATTCCGCTTCTTTAAATCCCAGCCAGGTAGCCGCCATCCCCTGGTAGAGGACCTCCGGCAGCCGGAAAAGTTCCATGGTCCCAAATCCCAGATACCCGTCGTTTATATTTCGCAGGAGCGCGAACAACAGGAGGCTCCCCGCAATTCCCGCCCAGGCTGGAACCTTTCTCAGTATGTAATCCAGCGGAATCAGAATCAACATGGCGGAACCCAGAAACGTCAGAATTCCGAATAGAATCCGCTCCTCCGGCATCACCAGCAGCGTAACCAGGGATACCAGAATCCCCGCTCCGAATACAGTAAGCCCCCGTTTCAGATGATGTCGCCCCAAAGACCAGCAGTATCCGGAAAGAAGAATAAAGGACCAGCATATACTCTGCTGCCATAGATAACCCGGCGTTTCCTCATACCAGTCCCAGGATGTTTCCGTAAAAGCAGTCAGATCCCATACCCCATGGTACAGGATCATGCTGAGCAGAACCGCGCCCCGTATGCTGTCCAGCAGCGGATAACGCATATTACTTCAGTTTGCCGTACGCTTCGTCCGATACGGCTTCCAGCCATTCGTTGGACGCACCTTCCGCCGGCACTTCTACCGCGAGATGGGAAAACCAGCTGTCCTTTGCCGCTCCGTGCCAGTGCTTTACTTCCGGCGGAATATTCACAACATCCCCGGCCTTCAGTTCTCTGGCTTCTTTCCCCCATTCCTGGTACCATCCCCGGCCGCCTGTCACAAGCAGAATCTGGCCGCCTTTATGATGAATATGCCAGTTGTTTCTGCATCCGGGCTCAAAGGTAACATTTCCGATCCCTACGCCTTCCGTGGTAAGCATCTTTAAATAACTCTGTCCGATAAAATACTGCGTGAAGGCCGTATTTGGCTCCCCTGTCTCAAAAACAGCTCCGCCGCCCAGATCTTTTTTCATTGTTTCCATATCCATTCTTCCTGTACCTCCTCTTGCTGCTTATACAGTTTCTTTATTTCTGCTTTTATCATACAGAGAAAAATGAATCCTGTCTAATACTTATCCCGCATCTGAAATCATGCCCGTCAAGCATTTTGAACGATATTCACATATAAAAAAGGAAATGACGGAATCAAAGATTCCTAATAAAAAAAGCAAGCACGCCATTGCTGTCATGTTTGCTTAAAAGGGGGGGGGTACTTTTAAAATTTCCGGCTCTGCGGTCTTGTACTGGTCCCACCCGGCAACAGTTAAGTGAAACCATTGTTTTCACTTAACTGCGGCTGTATCAGATACTAGGCTTGCTGCAGTTTCGACTTAATGCCTTTCACCTTATATTCTACCACACTTACTCTGAATTCCAGTTTTTTATGTTCCTCTTTCATTTTCATAGCTTCGTCGATTCGCCTGTTCATACTTTCAAAGCCTTCAATCAGAATCTGAATTTTTTTGCAGACATCGTTTTCCAGGATTGCCATGACCTGATTAAACTTTCGATCCAATTTCTCATCCAGATTTCGGATGTCTGTTTCCATCCAGTCTGTCTTCTCATTCAGATTTTGGATCCCCACAGTTATTTGATCCATTTTTCGATCACGGTATCTCCACCTCTCTTTTTTTCTTTTACTATACTGCAAATTTGATTATGAAACAAAAAAAAGCAAAATTTTAAGTTCCATTTCTATCTCTTGTTTATTGTATATTATACAATACTTTCCATTTAAAGTAAGCCTTTATTTTCTTTATTATCTATTTTTTTCCAAAAACACCCCGGTCGCGAGGATCCGGGGTGTTTGCTCCTGGCTTGCTTTTATTCAATTTCCCATTCTGCTAGTTCCGTATGAAGCAGTTCATGCGCACGCTCAGACATGGGTTCTTTTAAAAATTCTTCGTAGGTTAGAAGCACTGCATTATTTTCATGAGAAAATCTTGGCTGTGCCACACGATCCATTCCATAAAGGATTGTTCCTCTTTCAGGGGCCAGTTCCACCCCCTCCTGGATCGGCTGTCCGCCTCCTCCTGCACAGCCGCCCGGACAAGCCATGATTTCCACAAAATCATAGCAGACTTCACCACGTTTTAACGCTTCCAGCAGTTTTCGGGTGTTTCCCAATCCGCTTACCACAGCCACATTAATTGGAACCCCTTCAATTTCAAAGGTTGCAGACCTCCAACCCTCTTCTCCCCGGATACGTTTAAAGGCATCCGGCTTAGGATTTTTCTTTGTAAGCAGGAAGTAGGCGCTTCGCAGAGCCGCTTCCATCACACCGCCGCTGGAGCCGAAAATCAGACCTGCGCCGCTTCCCTCTCCGAAAAATTTATCAAATGCTTCCTCTTCCAAAGCTTCGGCTTTAATTCGATCAGCCCGCACCAGACGATCCAGTTCCCTGGTTGTCAGTACAAGATCCACATCTTTTCCATATCCTGAATCATTGACCTGCTTTACATCGCATTCAAATTTTTTCGATACGCAAGGCATAATGGAAACACAGAAAATTTTTTCCGGATCCACTCCTATTTTCTGTGCCATATAGGTTTTCGCCACAGCTCCGAACATCTGTTGTGGTGATTTCGCGGTAGAAAGATTGGATACCAGATGCGGATACTGGCTTTTTACAAACCGCAGCCAGCCGGGGCAACAGGATGTAAACATCGGCCAGTTATAAGAATCCCGATCCTGAAAACGTTTCAGAAACTCACTTCCTTCTTCCATAATCGTAAGATCCGCAGAATACACTGTATCAAACACATAGTCAAATCCCACCTGCCGCAGAGCGCTGATTAGTTTTCCTGTGGTACTTTCTTCCCGACTCAAGCCAAGACCTTCTCCCCAAGCCGTCCGCACAGCAGGCGCGACCTGCACCATAGTAACCGTTTCCGGATCTGCCAGAGCTTCGAACAGTCGATCTACATCATCCCTCTCTCTTAGAGCTCCTACCGGACAATGGGTGATGCACTGTCCGCAAAGCGCGCAGCTGGCCTCTTTTATCGGGACATTTCCCGTCACATCCACCGTAGTGCGAAATCCGCTTCCCGAAACGTTCCACACCTGCATATCCTGAATTCGATCACAGATCTGAATACACCGCATACATTTTATACATTTGGAAGCTTCACGAATCAGGGGGAAATTCCTATCCCATCGGTTATGTTCAGCAATTTCTTCGTATGGAAGTTCCAGTACGCCCAAATCATTGGACAGGGACTGCAGCAGACAGTTTCCACTCCGTACACAGGTAGCGCATTTTCCGTCATGATCCGAAAGAATCAGCTGTACATTTGTTTTCCTCGTTGCCCGTACTCTCGGACTATTGGTATACAGAATCATTCCTTCTTCAACCGGAGTGTTGCAGGCGGTAATCAGTTTATCCATCCCCTGCATTTCTACTATGCAGACACGACATGCGCCGATATCGTTAATTCCTTTTAAAAAGCATAGATGCGGGATTTCAATCCCCACTTTTCTAGCAGCCTCCAGGATGGTCATACCCTCAGGAACTGTTACCATCTGATCGTTTATCGTCAGTCTTACCATTTTTCTACTCTCCCTCCTCGAAATGATCCAAATCCATAGTAATCACATCTGAGACAGCGGGAAGCCTCCTGTTCCGCTTCTTCTCTGCTCATTCCCTGTTCAATGGCAAGAAAATCCTGGCCCCGTTCTCTTGCGTAGCGCAGGCGCAGTTCCATTCTGCCACACGGCTTTTTATCCATAATTCTCGGCTGCGGGATTTCCACGTCCACCTTGATTTCGTGATGATATCCCAAATAATTATCAATATTGGCAGCCGCTACCTTTCCCGCGGCAATAGCATTGATCGCTGTGGAAGGTCCTGTTACACAGTCCCCTCCTGCGAAGACACCCTCCATGTTGCGAATCTGACCGGAACTGTCTACGGATATATTCCTTCGCTCAACCGGCACTCCCCACTTTTCAAAAATATGGGACTCAATATCCTGGCCGATAGCGGAAATAATGATCTGACATGGAATACATTCTTCCTCTGCCTGCGCGTTCACAGGACGCGGCCGTCCGGAACTGTCCGCTTCACCTGCAAGCTGGGGCTTGACCCAGAGGGCTTTTACATGCCCGTCTCTGGTCGCTTCGATTCTGGAAGGCGATTTCAGTTGGATCACGTCACATCCTTCCGCGATGGCCCCTTCAATTTCCTCTTCTAAGGCGGTCATGTCGTTTCGCCTTCTGCGGTAGACGATGGTCACTTCGGACGCTCCCAAACGCTTTGCTGTTCGCGCTACATCCATGGCTACATTGCCACCGCCGATAATCGCGACGGATTTGTTTTTGAAATCGGGCATTGCGTCATCTCCAATTCCTCTCAGCATTTCCACTGCCGGAACTACTCCTTTGGAGAATTCCCCTTCAATCCCCATCTCTTTGTATGTATGCGCTCCGATGCTGATATAGATCGCATCATACGTCTCCCGGATCGCCTGTATATTTGCTTCATCTGCAACATCATAATCTGTTTTGACTTCAATGCTTCCGACTGATAAAATTCGATCGATTTCTTCCTGCAGCCGCTCTCTTGGAAGTCTGTAGTTTGGAATTCCATAGCGGAGCATCCCTCCCAGCTGGCTGCGCTTTTCAAATACGGTTACATCATGTCCCATAATTGCCAGGAAATAGGCGGCCGAAAGTCCGCTGGGGCCACCACCGATCACTGCGACTTGCTTTCCTGTATGGTCCATCTTTTCCGGAATTTCAACCTGGGTGCAATGATCCACCGCGTACCGTTTGAGCCCTCTTATATTGACAGGCGCGTCAATGAGGTTTCTCCTGCACCTCGCCTCACATGGATGTTCACAGATAAGTGCGCATACCGTTGGGAAGGGATTATCTTTTCGAATCAGTTTGACCGCATCATCATAACGCCCCTCAAGCACCAGAGCGCTGTATCCCGGCACATCCACGCCTGCCGGACAGAGTGCGACGCACGGCACCGGCTGTTTGCCTTTCTGAATATCCTCCGTACATCGATTGCGGAGCGCATGCTCCTCGTAATCCTCACGAAATCCATAGAGCCCTCGAAGCACCATGTTTGCCGCTTCTGTACCGATCGCGCAGTCTGCTGAATCACGAATTGCGATAGCTGTGCGTTCAATCAGATCCAAAGTTTCCAACGATGTCTGCTCACTTAAGTCCAAAAGATCGTCAATCAGGTTCAATACCTGGCCGATGCCCACCCTGCAGGGAACACATTTGCCGCAGGTCTGCGCATGACATAGTTTAAGGAAAGAAGCTGCCATATCAACCGGGCACTGTCCCGGCGGACTAGCAATAATCCTCCGTTCCAAATCCTTATAGAGCCCTTCTACTACCATTTGTGCCCGCTCTCTGGTCTGAAATTCCAGTCTGCTCATCTGTACTCCTTTCTCATCTTTAGAAAATACGAAAAATTTATAATATATTGTTAATTTTATATTTTTTGAAACAGTTTGTAAATGAGTATTTTTAATTTGATAGGTAGTATTTTTTACGGTACTGCCCCTCTTTTCTAAAAAACAGACAGATAATATAGAAAAACTCCCTGAACTTAAATTGATTCAGAGAGTTTTTCCATACCTGGCAGTTACCCTTTCAGTTCTAACATTCCTTCCACTTTCCTGAGTGAAAAACGGTAAAGAAGATACTGCAGAGCCGCGGCAGCCAGCGCGATTCCTCCGCACAGGAGCAGCGTTTCCGCCTCCGCTCCTGTCATTCTTCCATCATTCATTTTCATCAGCAGCAGTTCAAACAGCCATATTCCTCCGCAGCCGATGATCGTCGGCAATACATAGACTTTTTGAATCTGCTGTTTCAGAAGCCGCCGGAGATACTTTCGATCCGCACCAAGACGCCGCAGATCGGCGAACACCTGCGCGCTGGACAGTCCTACGCTCTGACTCCTGGCATATCCCACAATGCAGGCAGCCGCAAGGCATACCGCCGCCACATACAAAAACAGCAGAAGATAAACCGCGTAACTTGCCAGACTGTACGCCTCTTCAAGAGGGAGAAACATAGGTTCGTACTGCCAGTCCGCCGCAAGTACCGGATTTTGCGGATCATAAACTGCCATCCCCGCGTAACTGTAATCCTCCCCTTCCTGAAGGCTTTCCCAGCCGTCATAGGCGCCGCATACCTTCATATCTTCCGCCATCAATTCTCCAAACTGACGATAAAGTTCTTCGGAAAAGGCAAGATCGTCCCCTCCCCGGCTATCAAAAAACACCTGGGTTTCACGCGGAAGCTGAGCTGTACCTTCCGCAATGACCCGATAATCCCGGTCGTTTACCACATATCGCGCCTCATTATCAAACCCTCTGCCCTGAACCAGCGACTGGTAGGTCAGATTTCCCGCATATTCCATGGGAAGGAACCGATCCTCCTGATCCAGATAAACCTGATCCATATCATCAAAACGGAAGAACAGATTTTCCTCCGCGTCCGCCCCCTGAATCATGCGGTAGGTTCCCCGCTCCACCTTCACTCTCTGCCCGGTCAGCCTTTCATAATCCGACGCGCGGACGAACTCATAGACCCGGTGCCGCTTTTCATAAATTTCCTTAAGATTTCCGTTCTCATCCACATCGTCCCGGTTTACGCCGCTTCCCACTGCCTGTATCAGCTGCGCGCTCCGGTAATTTTTAATTGTAACACCGTATTCGGAAGCCAGCCTCTTCACATCCTGTTCCGAAGGAACTCCCGCGTCTTGCGTGTAGAAATATCCGTACATGGATTCGTAGCTTTGCAGACTGTTCTGGCCGGTCACACTGTTTACCGGCGTATAGAAGGCCGCGAACAGACCGCCCAGCAGCAGAAGGGTAATCACCAGCATATTTCGTACAATCGATCGTCCCTGAAATTTCAGCATACCGTAGGAAATCAGATTTTTATAATATTTTTTCGGATTTCTTCCCTTTTTGTGGCAGGAAATCGAATAAACCAGGATCTGATAAAGCCCCGCGAGAGCTGCCAGATAAAACAGGTTCGTCCAGGCCCCCAGATAATGCTTCGTCATATTTGCGACCACAACAGGCATTACAAACCCAAGAAG
>JAHZHL010000038.1:39574-55787 GCA_019420305.1 Bacillota bacterium
CCCCCCACAAGAAGAATCAGCCCGCCGATCAGTGTTCTTCCGGAAACGATCTTTTTCAGAGGCTCCTGCTTTCTCTGTTCGTTTAAAATATCCATAATATTGCTGCGCCGCATAAATCTCCAGGTCAGGATCATCAGTAGCACAAGCAGCACCACCGCGTAAAGAATACTTGCCAGAAGCCCGGATACCGTAAATGCAAAGGAAGCGTCTGTTGTTTCCGACATCACCTGGCGGAATACCGTTCCGATCAGCCATGCCAGTACGCTCCCTCCGGCAAGCCCCAAAAGGGCGGTAATTCCGCTGCATTTTCCGATTTCCGAAACCAGCGCCCTGCCGATTCGTTTTTTATCCGCGCCCAGCGCCAGAAATACCCCGACCTCCCGGCTCTTATACCGGAGAAACAGCCCTGTCGCGTAGATTACGAAAATCACACATCCCGCCGCGGCCAGAACAAAGATCATATAGACCTGCTTTCTGGAATCGCCTCCGTCCGGAAGCGTCTGCTGAATCAGCGGGCTCATCAGCATCATCAGATAGGATGTAATCAGCATTACTGCAATGCCGATGCAAAGACGGAACTGCCGGTACTGCGCTTTGTTATTCTTCCGCAGCTTGTCCCAGACCTTAACGAGGCTCATTTCCATCACCACCATTCATTGCCGCAAGAACCGAAAGCAGCTGTCCCATGAACTCCCGTCTGCCTCCGGTTCTGACAAGCTCTCTGAATATCCTGCCGTCTTTCATTACAATCACCCGGTCGCAGTAACTGGCAGAAAAGCTGTCATGGGTTACCATAAAAATCGTTGCCTGCAGCTGCTTCTGCGCGCTTTTAAAGGCTCCAATCACCGCTTCGCTGGACTTACTGTCCAGATTTCCCGTCGGCTCATCCGCTAAAATCAGCAGCGGATTATTCATCAGCGCCCGCGCCACAGCGGTTCTCTGCTTCTGTCCGCCGGAAATCTCCGCCGGATACTTGTCCCCTATTTCAGAAATGCCGAAGATCTCCAGGAGCTTTCCCGCTTTCTTTTCCATCGCCTTATAGGGCGCTTCCTTGATGACCTTTGGGATACATACATTCTCAAAGACCGTCAGTCCGTCCAGAAGCATGAAATCCTGGAATACAAATCCCAGTTCTTCATTCCGAACCTTCGCCAGCTGCTGCTGGGAAAGGCCGGTCAGATCCGTCTCATTTAAAAGGATTTCACCCTGATCGCAGGGAATAAAACAGGAAATACAGTTGAGCAGTGTTGTTTTCCCGCTTCCCGACGGCCCCATCACAGCGACAAACTCTCCTTTTTTCACTTCAAAATTGACATCTTTTAAAACCTCATAGACATTTGCGCCTGATCGATAGCTTTTATAAAGATGATTTACCTTAAGCATCTTGCTTCCCTCCCTTTCTTTTTTTCCTGAAATATTATAGAAAATCGCTCTCTCCTTTTCCATACGCAGTACATGCAAGTTTGACTTCTTTTTTTACAAGTTCTGCATTTTCAGATGAAAAGGCTTTTTTTCTGTAGTATGATTAGGGGAGAATAGAGGGAGAGAAAGGCTTAGAACACATATGCTCAATATCATAATTTGTGATGATGAAAAGGTACTCCGATCGGATCTGAAACGGATTCTCGAAGCCGAGCTCGGCCTTATGGGGGTATCCTACCGAATCACGGAATACGGTTCCGGAGAAGAAATGTTAACAGAATATCCGAATATCCCGGGCCAGAAAATCTTATATTTAGATATCAAACTGGACAACATAAACGGGATCGATACAGCAAGACGGATTCGCAGGCTCGACGCTTCGGCCGTCATCATTTTTGTTACGGTTTATCCGGAATTTGTATTTCAGGGTTATGAAGTGCGCGCTCTCGACTATATCCTCAAACCCTATGAAAAAGAAAAGATCATCCGTTCCCTGCAAAACGCCCTTTCCGTTCTGGATCTGACAAAGGAATCCTGCTTTTTTCTGGATCACCGTAAGGGAAGCCAGCGCATCCCCTTCGATACGATCCAGTATTTTTTCAGCAGACAGCACAAAGTATATATTGTGACGACGGAAGGCACACAGTCTTTTTACGGGAAGTTAGGTGATCTGGAAGGCAGTCTGCCTTCCTGTTTTGTGCGAATTCACAATCGTTATTTCATCAATTTAAAATATCTGGACTCCCTGGAAAAAAACTGCGCGATTGTCGGGAACACAGCGCTTCCGGTAAGCCGCTCCTACAAACAGTCCCTTTCCATCGCCTACGCCAGATATATGCTTGAGTAGAAAGGAGCCTTTCATTGTTCAGCCCTGAATACCTTCCCAACTATCCCCTGATGATTATCTGTACCTGCCTGATATACCGGATCTTCCGCGGCTGTCTTACTCTGCGTCCGCAGAGAATCATCCGCATGGTATTTTTTCTGATCCTGTTCTTCCTGAGTTCTCCTATTATTCTCCCCGGAGAAGTTACCGCGACCCTCGGCATATTCCTGTTCCTGGCGCTGTCTGTGTTCCTGTTCTGTACCGATCCGATTCTCATAAAAACCGCCGTCACCCTGATCCTCTATCCCATCTGGACCGCCTTTTACTATTTGACCGAAAACGCCGGCTATGTCATCTGGCTGCACGTTTTTCATCAGAATCTATCTACTGCCGAAGAAGCCCTGCTGTCTCTGTGCTTTTATGTTCTGCGTATCCCTTTCTGGCTGCTGATTTACCGCTTTACAAAGCGCTGGCTCAGGCCTTCATACACAAACTTTTCCAGCCGCGTCTGGATTTTAATCTCTGTCATCTGTCTTGCCTCATTTCTCGGTGTTATCACCCTTATTATGCAGGCAGACCCATACCGCACCTACATCATCTGGCCCGCCTGCGCGGCCTGTATCCTGACAAATATGGGGATCTGCTGCCTGTGTGCCTTTATCGAACAAAATACACGTGCCGCTCTGGAAGCGGACGTACTGCGCGCCCAGCATAGCTATTACGAGGATTTAAAGGCAGAACACCTCCAGACCCGAAAGCTCCGTCATGATATGAAAAACCATCTCAGTGTCATCCAGAGCCTTTTAAGCCAGAACAAACTCCAGCAGGCTGATGAGTATCTGCGCAGCCTTTCACGGAAAATAGCCCCGGATCTTCATCAGTTCTGCCGGCAGGAAACCGTCAACGCTCTTTTAAATTCCAAATACCATATCGCCCGCAGCTATGACATCGATTGTCGTTTTCTCCTGGACCTTCCGGAAGATACGGGGTTTGATCCCGTGGATCTGTGCGCTTTGATCGGCAATACCCTGGACAATGCCATCGAAGCCAGCCTGCGTCTTGCGGAACCTTTCCGTCGCGAAATCCTTCTGAAAGGGCGCTGTGAAAAAGGGTGGCTCAGCTACTATATTGAAAACAGCGCCGCCAAAATACCGGCTTTCTCCGACAGCCAGGTTCCCGGAAAAAAGCATGGCCTGGGGCTGCAAATTGTACGCAGTCTGGTCAGCCGCTATAACGGCACCATCCAAATCCAGAACAACAGCGATCTGTTTTCCGTCACTATCCTCCTGCCAGTTCCTCGAAAAAAAGAAAAGGAGCCATATACCTGACTCCTCACTTCTTAGCGACAGATTTCTCTGCCTCGATTCCGTTTATTAATAATTTTCCGCCTTAACCTGGAAGTAGGCTTTCGCGTGGAAGCATACCGGGCAGACTTCCGGCGCCGCTTTTCCCACGAACTGGTGTCCGCAGTTGGAGCACTGCCATACAACCTCTTCATCCTTTTCAAATACCTTGCCGTTCTTTACATTGGCGGCCAGCTTGCGGTATCTTTCCTCGTGTTCTTTCTCAATGGCCGCTACTCCTTCCATCTGAGCGGCGATTTCCGGGAATCCTTCCTCTCTGGCGGTCTTTGCCATCTCCGCGTACATTTCCGTCCATTCATAGTTCTCACCTTCCGCAGCCGCGATCAGATTCTCTTCCGTTGTTCCGATTCCTACCGCGTGTTTAAACCACAGCTCCGCGTGCTCCTTTTCGTTGGCGGCAGTTTCTTCAAAGATCTTCGCAATCTGTACATACCCTTCTTTTTTCGCTTTTGACGCATAAAATGTGTACTTGTTTCTTGCCTGTGATTCTCCCGCGAAAGCCGTTAATAAGTTTTCCAGTGTCTTTGTTCCCTTTAAATCCTTCATGTTAACCCTCCTGCTCAATGATTATTTATTTTTACTTTTAACAATAACTATTCTCAATAAAAACTATATATCATTATTGTCGAGCCGTCAATACTATTTTGGCAAAATTTAAAAAAAATATTTTATAAAAGATCGGAAAGAATGAAAAAAAGTCTGCATTCTCCTGTCCTTATGGCATAGAATGCAGACTTATCTTAGTCTTCGATACGAAGGATGGTCGCTCCTAATCCGCGAAATTTCTCCACGAAATTTTCATATCCTCTGTCTATATGGTAAATATCCGAAACCTCGGTCGTGCCTTCCGCAACCAGTCCGGTCAGAACCACCGCGGCGCCTGCTCGCAAATCGGTCGCTACTACCTGAGCTCCCTGAAGCTGTTTATCTCCTGGTATGATCGCGCAGTTCCCCTGGGTTTTAATATTCGCGCCCATCCGGTTAAACTCAGCCACATGCATGAACCGATTCTCAAAGACCGTTTCGATCACAACACTTGGCCCTTTCGCCACGGTCAGAAGCGCCATGAAGGGTGATTGCATGTCCGTCGGAAAACCAGGATACGGCAGTGTTTTGATATCCGTGGAAATAATCGGATTTACGTCACCCCTTACAATCATGCCTTCCTCTGTCATCGTAATCTCAGCGCCGCACTCTCTCAGCTTTGCGGTCACCGGCTTGACATGATCCGGGAGGATATTTCTTATCAGGATATTTCCTTTCGTAATAACCGACGCGACCATAAATGTGCCTGCTTCAATTCGATCCGGAATTACCTGATGGCTGACACCATGCAGCTTTTCCACGCCATCGATCTTTACGGTAGCCGTACCGGCGCCCTTGATTTTCGCGCCCATTTTATTGAGGAAATTCGCAAGGTCGACAATTTCCGGTTCCTGGGCCGCGTTTTCAATCACTGTCGTGCCTTCCGCAACCGCGGCGGTCATCATAATGACCTCAGTCGCGCCAACGCTTGGAAAATCCAGATAAATATCGTTTCCCACCAGACGATCCACTCTCGCTTCCAGAGGTCCCTGCGTACCCGACTCTTCTTTTATTTCTACGCCCAGCGCCCTCAGTCCCTTCAAATGCAGTTCAATGGGACGCTTTCCAATGGCGCACCCTCCCGGAAGAGGGATCACCGCCTTGCCGGTACGAGCAAGGAGCGGTCCTATTACCAAAATTGACGCGCGCATTTTCTTAACAAGCTCAAATGGCGCTTCATTCTGCGAAATTGTCTTAGCTTCGATTTCAACAATATTGTCTTCCAGTTTATCTTCAACCTCCGCGCCAAGGCTTTCCAGCAACTGGCACATAACATCCACATCCCGCAGCGCAGGGGTTTCCATAATCGTACATTTTTCTTCCGTCAGCAGTGCTGCAGCCATAATCGGAAGCACGGCATTCTTCGATCCGCTGATTGTGACTTCCCCTGTGAGCGGACCACTCTTTTGTACTAAAAACTTTGCCACTTCTTTCCTCCAACACATTTATTCATAATATAGTATACCTGTTTCCCTCTGCTATTTCAAGGATAATAAAAAAAGAAAGAGACATAAAATGTTTCATGCTAAAGGGGAACAAAACATATTTTCTTACTGTCTCTTTCCTTCATTCCTATTCTTGTCTAATTTCTGTAAAATATTCCAAAAAAGACAAAAAGCATGGATTACAATTTCCAATGCTTTTCTATGTCCTCTTTTTCAGATATTTACATACAGCAACCTACAACTGCTGCAGCTCTTTGATACAGTTTTCACATACGTTTTTGCCCTTGATCTGCTTCACCGTCTTCGCGCTGCCACAAAAGATGCAACATGGCTCATATTTCTTCAGCAGAATATAATCCTCGTCCACAAAGATCTCGATCGGATCTTTAATCTCAATATTTAAGGTTCTCCTCAATTCGATCGGCAGTACGATCCTTCCCAGCTCATCCACTTTTCTGACAATTCCAGTCGCTTTCATGTTTACTCCTTTCCCTATAGCCCGCAAAACCCGCTTGCTATAGCTTCCCAAAAAATAGTCGTTTTAATGATCTTTCATTTTCACTATCAGGTTTTTGAGAGACCCCAGTGCGTTGATGACGGAGGTTAGAGCTGCCACCACATTCTGATTCCCCTTTACCGTTTCCGCCACCTGACCTAATGCTTCCGCCACTTCCCCGACGGATTCATTTACTTGTTCCGTCCTCTGTGCCGCTATGGAGGAAATCTTTTCTGAATCCTCTAAAATCTTATTCGTATGCTTGATTGTCACAATCAGATTCTTCATAAAGATAATGCAAAAGACAATCAGGATCAGGACTCCGATGATGATAAGCGCCCACCCTAATGTCTTCAAATCAAGTGTTACTACCATTTACCTACCTCCGGTCATTAAACAATATAATCATTATTACATAAATTGTAAATCGTTTCAACTCATATTTTGCTCATTTGAGAATAAATTTACTTCTAGAGGTGAAAGAAATGATGAATTACATTTGGGCGGCCATGATCTGCCTTGGCATCGGCTTTGCCTGCTTTAACGGAGCCCTTGGAAGTTTTACGGATGGGCTGATGGAAAGCTGCACACAGGCAGTGGAATTTGTTATCGGACTAATCGGTATTATGGCTGTCTGGAGCGGACTTATGAACATAGCGGAAAAATCCGGATTAATTGAAAAAATCGCAAAACGGGTCAATCCGTTTATGCACTTTCTCTTTCCGTGCGAAAAGGATGACCAGACCATAGCTGTCATGCTGATGAGTTTTGTCGCAAATATATTCGGAGCTGGAAACAGCGCCACAGTATTCTCTCTAAAAGCAATGGAACGTCTTGATGAAGCCAACAGTCACTCTCCTTACGCCAGCGACGCCATGTGTATGTTCACCGCTGTCACCATGTCCATGGTGCAGCTGGTTCCCGTTACGGTTGTAAAGATCCGAAATGACCTCGGTTCTGCTGATTCCGGCAGTGTTATCATTCCATCCATCCTGGCAGGCCTTCTCTCCATGGCAGCATCCATCCTGGTATGCAAATTATTTGAAAGGAAATCCCGTCATGTCAGCCGCCCTTAGCACCTTATCCATATTTTTTATACCGGTAATCATCACCATCATTATTGTCTATGGACTAAAGAAAAAAGCACCTGTCTACGATCTGTTCGCAGAAGGCGCTAAAGATGGAATTTCAACTGCTATAGAAATCCTGCCTTTCATTATTGCTATTTTCATCGGAATTGAAGCCATTACCTCTTCCGGAGCGATGGAGTGGCTCCAGACCATTCTCGGACCGGTGTTTGAGTTTTTCGGGATTCCGGAAGATCTCATCTCCCTGATCCTTCTGCGTCCGGTCTCCGGCAGCGGCTCACTTGTTCTCGCCCAGCGAATCATGGAAGACTGCGGACCGGATTCTCTTGTCGGCCGAGCCGCGTCCGTTATGGTAGGAAGCTGTGAAACGGTATTTTATGTGCTGGCGTTGTATTTTGGCGTCACTGCTGTAAAAAAAATGCGTCATGCCTTTGCCGCCGGTCTTATCGGCTATATCATCGGGATTTTCGCTTCCGTTTTTATATGCAATATTATGTAAACCTTTCGTAAATCCGCTGAATTTCGTCGGAATATACACCTTTTTCCTGATAGATATATAGATTTTCAAGAAGCTTCAGTTCATTTCCTCCGTTTTTCACACAATGAAGCAGCACCAGATTCGGAGTCTCCCCCTCCTGGGGCGCCACCAGACGCATCTCCTTTGGTTCCAGCTTCCAGCTTCTGCACGCAGAAAAAAGATCCACAAGCCTAGCCGGACGGTGGACTATATAGAAATCCCCTCGATCCTTCAGAATTCGGGAGGCGCACATGACAAAATCTTCCAGACTGCCAACCGTCTCATGGCGCGCTATGGTCTTAGCTTCATTTTGATTTTTCAACCCGCACTGCCCTGCCATATAGGGAGGATTCGCTGTGACGGCATCCGCCCAGTGACACAGTCCGTCAAACTCCGCCACATTCGCCTGGACAAAATGCAGCCGCTCGGAAAGGCCATTCAGAGCGGCATTTCTCACTGCTCTCTGCCAGGATTCTTGTTGATATTCAACCCCGTAAATGGATTCCGCTTTTGTCTTATGAGTTAAAATCAGAGGAATGATTCCAGTTCCTGTACCCAAATCCACAATTCGATTCGCCGTTTTACGCGCCGCAAAATCCGCCAGTATCACCGCATCTACCCCGTAACAGAATTCTTCCGGCTTTTGAATCAGTTTTAAGTCAGAAAACCCGATCTCATCAATTCGTTCTCCACAGTAAAGCATCTTCTCTAATCCTTCAGCAAATCCTTGATTTCTTCCAGAAGCTCGCCGTCCAGCTCTTCCAGATCATTTTCCGCTTTCTTTTTCTTCTTGCCTTTGCCAAGGCGTTTGATCTCTTCTTTTTTATAATTGTAGAACTCGGTGCTCAGCTTTTCCGGCTGTCCCTTTTCCTTATTGGCCGGCTCCAGAATAAGCCTGGTCTTCACCTTGTTTTCAAGCAGATTGGTCTCTGCCACTACTGCCAGTCCATCCGGAGTTTTTACACGTTCCCCGGGATCCGGCATTCCTTTTTTCAGTTCTACATACACGTCATTTTCATACTTCAGACAGCACATCAGACGTCCGCAGATCCCCGATATCTTGGTGGGATTAAGCGAAAGATTCTGCACCTTCGCCATCTTAATAGAAACCGGTTCAAACTCCGTTAGCCAGCTATGGCAGCAAAGACTCCGCCCGCAGGTACCGATTCCGCCCCTCATCTTGGCTTCATCCCTAACTCCAATCTGCCGCAGCTCAATACGCATCTTGAACACGCCTGCCAGATCCTTTACCAGTTCACGAAAATCGACTCTTCCATCCGCGGTAAAATAGAAAATAATTTTACTGTTGTCAAAGGTATATTCTACATCCACCAGTTTCATTTCCAGCTTATGTTTGTTAATTTTCTCCTGACATAGACGCAGTGCCCGCTCCTTTTTTTGCAGATTGTTTCGATGGCGTCTGTGATCCCTTTCATCCGCGATTCGAATGATCTTTTTCAGAGGTGCTACAATCTCGGAACGCGGGATTTCCTTTTCCCCCATATTAACGGTTCCGAATTCGGTACCCCTGGCTGTCTCTACAATAACATGATCACCGGTCTTGACGTTCAGATTTCCGGGATCAAAATAATATATCTTGCCGGCGGGCTTAAAATTAACGCCTACAACTTTTACCATACTGCTCTATCCTCCAATTTTTATCATTAAATCCTTCATAGCGTAACTCTGGGATACGCCTCTCTGGATCTGTCTTCTCGCATGTTCGATCCTATCCACATTCTTGAAAATCCGGCTTTTTTTATAAAGGCGGCTCTTTTCGGATGAATCGATCAGCAGATCCCGATATACTTTCTCCAGTGCGTCGAGAAACGCCTTGGTCTTCCCTTCATCCTTTATAATATCCGTGATTGCCTCCTTTCTTTTATAGAAAGGGGCTCCTTCAAGCAGCAAATCCGCAACCTCCCGCGCCTTATCCATCATTCCTTCATAGCTTTCTCTTCCAAAATAATTCAGGCGGAATTTCACGCATCTGGATAAGATCGTTTGTGTCAGATTCTCAATGTTTTCCGACAACAGAATCAGAATTGTCCCCTCCGGAGGTTCCTCCAGCGTTTTTAACAGGCGGTTCTGCGCCCGTAGAGTCATTGTATCCGCGTCACTTATGATCGCAATATTTCTTTCCCCGTACGGCTTTGTTTTCAGCCGCTCCTGGAGACGCTCAATCGCTTCGTCCTTTATACTGCTTCCATCCGCTTGTACATAAAAAAGATCTTCGCAATTCCCATGATCCACTTTTCTGCAGGAAGGACACGCGTCACATCCGATTCCGGACTTTTCTCTGCATAAGACAGCCTTAACAAAGGCCTCCGCAAATGCCTTTTTATCTAAACTTGCTTCTCCCTCAAAAATGTACGCGTGAGAAACATTTCCGCTTTTTATCGCCGCGCTCAGGCGTTCGATCAATTTTTGATTTCCTTCTATCCGGCTAAAACTCATTTTCGCCCAGACGCCTTTCTATGTGATACAGAATTTCCTCACGAATTGACTCGACCTCTCTGCTCGCGTCAATCCCGACAATCCGATCCGGAAATTCCAGTTCCAGTTCTTCATACCCCCGGAATACCCGATTATGAAATTCCAGAGTTTCCATTTCGATACGGTCCTGGGAATCCCTCCGTATCCTTTCTTTTCCGATTTCCGGGTCAAGTTTCATCAGAAAAGTGATATCCGGTACGCATGCCTGCACCGCATATGCGTTGATCACTGCCACACAGTCTCCCAGTCCGCGCCCGTATCCCTGGTAGGCAATACTGGAATCTGTAAACCGATCGCAGATTACATGAATTCCCGCGTCTATCGCCGGACGAATCACCTGTGCCACATGCTGTGCTCTTGCTGCCGCGTAAAGCATCGTTTCCGTTATCGCGTCCATTTCTTTATTTTCCCGATCCAAAAGAATCGTCCGTATTTTCTCACCGATCGGAGTCCCACCCGGTTCTCTGGTAATCAGAACCCGGTCTCCCCGCTGTTCAATAAATTTTCGAATTTCCTCAATCTGCGTCGATTTTCCGGAACCATCGGGTCCTTCCAGCGTAATAAAAAGCCCCTTTTTCATCTTCGTCTGCTCCTGTTTTGATTTCGTTTCTCTGTTCCTGATTTATCGTCCTTATTCTGCTTTACAACCTCATCAATCAGCTTTATCAGAAAGTACACGATTAAATAGATCAGAGGGACGCAAAGCAACAGCGTAAAAATCACTTTCAGAACGGTCATAAAGGCCATAACATTTCCCCCTTTCCCTATTTTTCCATATATCCATGCCCCGTTTCAGCAAAAATTCATCTTAAAGAATATTATAGCATGGGGATGCCGTCTTCTACAACATTAATATCCCAGAGCCTTCAGCCGACATGCGATATCCCAGTATAAATCCGTAATATCCAGAATTCCGCCGCCTCTTTTCCTTGTTTTGATCCCCCTCTTTCCGGCATCCACCGCGGCCGGATGAGAAATCCCGCAGCGGCCCGGCCCCGAATAGGTTCCCCGGAAATCTCCCCATTTGGCGGACTCCACTGAAACCAGTCCGTCATTTGGCCCTTCCATTCTGCGCACAAATCCGTAAAATAGGCTCATCGCCGGATCGCTTGCCGCGTTTTTCATATCAAACGCGTAACTCTGATAGTACACGCCTTTCACATCCGGCACCAGCAGGTTAAATACCTGCATGTAATCCGCCGTCATCTGATCGTAAACCTTAAAAGAATGGTTTTTCCCGCCTCCGTCTACAGTCAGCATTCGATTGAACAGCGCCACCAGTCCCTCATAGACCGGTCTGGCTCTTTCTTTCATCCGATCCATAGAAAGAATGCCTCTGTGCGGTGTTGCCAGCGTGGTAAGAGAAGCAACCTTTTCTGCCATATCAAGATGAGTAATCAGATATCTTGCCTCGATCCCACCCTTGGAATGGGCAATTAAATTCATTTTCTCCGCTCCCGACTGACACAGGGCGTTCTGCAAAGAAATTTTCAGCTGTGCGGCGTTTCCTTCAATGGTGCCGAAAGCATCCTGATTCCCGAACCACAATTCCGCGCCATGGGATCGTAAAATATCGGGAATTCTTCCCCAGTATCCGCCGGAACCATTGTCTTGATATCCGATTCCGTGAATCAGCATAATCGGGTATTTCGTCGCGCAGCTCTGATCCAAAACTATTGCTCCCCCTTTTTCCCATTTTTCGCTTCAAACAGATATTATTATATCATAAAAGGAAGGAGTTGTCCTCTGACATCTCCTTCCTTGCGTCCTTATTCTTCAATAAGCGGGAACTTAAGAATTACTTTGAACAGGTCACCATCTACCACCACCCGAAAACTGCCTCCCTGCAGTTCCACCAGATTCCTGGCGATGGAAAGTCCCAGCCCGCTGCCTTCTGTATGCCGCGAGCGATCACCTCGCACAAATCGTTCCGTCAGTTCCTCTTCCGTCAGGTTCAGCTCGTAACGGGAAGTATTCCGCCAAGTAATGACTGCCTGTCCGTCCGTCTCCTCCAGATTGAGATAGACCCGCGTCTCCGGTTGGGAGTATTTGCAGATATTGTTGAGTAGATTATCAAACACCCGCCAGAGTCGCCGCCCATCTGCCATAATCTCCAACTCCTTTTCCGGAAGCTTTGTTACAAACTTTAGTTTACATTTTTCCGCTTTTTCTTCGTATTCTCCAATGGTCTGCTCCAAGAGCACCCCCACCTGGCAGGGCGCCAGTTCCATCTTTACGTTTCCGGTGGCAGCCTTGGAGGCATCCACCAAGTCCTCGGTCAACTTTTTCAACCTGCGGGACTGTCGGTCCAGAACCTCCACATATTCCTGTGCCTTTTCACTTCCCAGTTCTTCTTTCTTCAGAAAATCCACGTAATTGATAATGGAGGTAAGCGGCGTCTTGATATCGTGAGAAACGTTGGTAATCAGCTCCGCTTTGAATCGTTCGCTTTTCGTCCGCTCCTCCACAGCCCTGGAAATCCCGATGCGGATATGATTGAGTGTATCCGCGTGATCCGACAGATCCCAAAACAATCCTTTTTTATCAATTTGATACGCCAAATCTCCCTGCGCGATTTTCTCTGCTCCTTCTTTCAGCCTCTTAAAGCACATGGCAGTGTAAACAGCCAGTACACACGCCGCCAAAAGCAACACCGCAATAAAAAACAGAAAGAACCCGTTATAATAGACCTGCGGCGCCATCAAAACAATGAGAAAGAAGAAAATCAGCGCGGCAGCCGCTGTTTTCCAGACCACCGGAATCTGTCGGATAAAAAACGCCGCCGCTTTTTGCAGCCTCCGCAGGAGACGCAGACACAAATAAATAATCGTGCTCCGCCACCATGCTCCCTGCTTTGCTCTTGCCGCGAAAATGGTCAGAAAACCGCTTATCACAATCGATGCCCCCAGCACGATAAAAATAGCCAACGCCATCGACGCATCGAATTCATACCCAAACCGGATCGATGTCACAGCGCTTAGCAGCACAGCCAGGATTACTCCTGCTACCACCGCCCCTAAATCCAGCGGAATCATCTTCAGTATTTCGCCAGAGTTCTTCCGACCGCAGCCTGCCGATACCATAAGGAACACGAATAGCGCAATCGCTCCCGCAAGTCCGCATGATCCGGCTATGACCGCCGGAATTCTGTACTGATACAGATTCTGCTGCAATCCGTAAAAACTCGCGATTTCGTCCGGAAAACCGGTTGTTCCGTCCTGCGGCGCCCTCAGATAGATTTCCACTCCGTAGCTTTCAAAATCATAAGAATTCTGATAAACATCCCCTCCGTTTTTCAGATCCCCATGAAGCTGGCGAAGCGGTTTTCCCTGCATCGATATGGTTCCGTTTGCGTCGACGGATTCTTCATAAATGGTATACCCGAAATTAACAGCATCTTCTTCTAACCCGGAAAAAAAACGATCTAATTCCTGGGTGCCGGAATTCACATACCGATCGATAATCTCTCCTGAAGCGAAATCCGCAGTTTCCGTAAATATCTCCGCGCGCACACTTTCTTCATCCTTTGAATACCATCCCTGGCTTACATTAAAAATCACCACAGCTGCCGAAAATACCGCCACCAACACGAAAAACTGCAGCAACACAAATGCGGTAATTTTTACCGCCAGATTTTTCTTTATCTGTTCCACTTTTATACACACCTCACTCAATTTTATATCCCTGTCCCCACACAACCTTCAAATGCCTCGGCTCGTCCGGGTTAATCTCCAGTTTCTCCCGCAGATGCCGGATATGAACCGCTACCGTGCCCTCGGTTCCATAAGCGTATTCGTCCCATACCTGGCTGTAAATCTGCTTTGGAGAAAAGACCTGTCCCGGATGCTCCATTAAAAACTTTAAAATTCCGTACTCCTTCGGCGTGAGGCTGACCGGTTCGCCTGCCAGAGCTACCTTCTTCGCCCGATCATCCAGCTGAATGTCCCCCACCTGCAGCGAGTTTTGCTTCATTGTTCCGGCTCCCAGTTCCATATATCTGCGAAGCTGGGACTTGACCCTCGCCAGCAGCTCTACCGGATTAAAGGGCTTTGTCACATAATCGTCGGCTCCCAGATTCAGTCCCAGAATTTTATCTGTGTCTTCCCCCTTTGCGGTCAGGAAAATGACAGGGATGTTCTTCGTCCTGCGCATTTGGGTAAGCACCTGAATCCCGTCCAGTTCCGGCATCATAATGTCCAAAAGGATCAAATGAAGCTCTTCCTTTTCAATCACCTCCAATGCCTGTCTTCCGTTGTACGCCTCAAACAAATTGTAATCATCATTCGCAAGATAAATTTTCAAGGCAGAAACGATATCCTTTTCGTCATCACAAATCAGTATGTTATACATTCCTTTGTCAACCTCCACCGCTATTATGCCATAACAAATTTTAAGATAAAATCAGGGAACTCTTTAAGAATTGTTTAAGATCTCCCTCTTGTTCGCAAAAAAAGCTGCCTGTCAGCAGCTTTTTAAGTTTCTAACTGATTTCGGAAGAGCGAAAACCCATCACTTCTACACATTTCTGTCCGCAAGCTCCCGAATCTTATCCGGGGAAAGGCGGTAAATCGTCATAGTATCCACGCCCTTTGCGCCCAGATTTTTATAAAAGTTCAATGCCGGCTGATTCCAGTCCAGACACCCCCATTCCAGCCTGCCGCATCCCCGCTCTAGAGCAAGGTTCGCCATATATGCCATCATCTGTCTGCCCAGACCGGCTCCCCGATACTCTTCATCCACATAAAACCCGTCAATATACATTCCTTTTTCCCCGATAAATGCCGATGAATTATTGTAATAGTAGAGAAACGCGACTGTTTTGCCGTCTGCTTCTCCAAAAATCACTTCACCCGCTTTTTCCCTCAGCAGCCTGCGGGCGCTTTCTTCTGTAATCGTTATGCTGTCACGCATCTTCTGATAAGTCCCCAGCTTCCTCATAAAGGTTACCACCAGTTCCGCGTCGTTTTCGTCTCCTTTTCGGATATGAAAGGTCGTTTTTTCTGTTCTGTTTTTTTCCATCACTTAACCTCCATTCAAATATTACGTTTCTCCTTATCTGGCCGTATAACCTCCATCGACCATCAGTGTCGTTCCCGTAACAAAATCCGATTCTTCCGATACCAGATATAAATATGCGTTAGCTACATCCTCCGGTTTTCCAAGGTGGCCAATGGGATGCAGTTCTGCAAAATCCGCGCAGTATTCTTCAATGGTCTGACCGTTCTGCCGCGCATCCTCATAAGCCATAGGCGTAAGAATGTATCCCGGAGCAACCGCGTTGACCCGGATATTGAGACCGTTTTCTCCGCAGTAAAGAGCCGCGCATTTCGTCATGGCCTGAACCGCGGCCTTCGCAGCGCAATAAGAAAAAAAGACCGAGTCCCCTGTAATGCCATCCACAGAAGAGGTGCTTACAATCGCGCATTTCTCATCATGTTTTCTCATAGCGCGGATTCCCAGTTTCATACCATAAAAAACACCGGTCTGATTTGTCTGTATTGTCTCATCCCAAGATTCCGGAGTCGTTTCCTCCACCGTCTCCCGATAACTGATACCTGCGTTATTAATAAGAATATTCAACTTACCGAACGTCTCTTCGACAAATGCAATGCATTTTTCCCAACTGTCATACTGACAGACATTGAGAGGATAGAAAGCAGCGACTTCTCCATTCTGATTTAGCTTTTCCACAACTCTCTTTCCATCTTCCAGATTTCTCCCGGTTACGACCACTTTCGCGCCTTCTGCCGCAAACAGTTCCGCAGTTGTTTCTCCAATTCCTTTTGTGGAACCCGTAATCAAAGCAACTTTTCCTGACAGTCTTCCCATTTGCATATCTCCTTTATCCTTATTTTAACTCATTATACCATTTTTCGAGACAAGAAAAAAGGAACGATAGAGGTTCTATCGTTCCTTTCTGCTTAAACCGGCAACGTCCTACTTTCCCAGGCAGTCTCCCGCCAAGTATCCTCAG
>JAHZHL010000039.1 GCA_019420305.1 Bacillota bacterium
GTATTTCCAAGGGATAACAAGCTTTTTTATCTAATTAACTGTCAAAGATGGGATTTTAACACAATAAGTTGTTTTAAACAACGTTTAAAATTGAAAAAAGCCACGGACAGTACAACAAACATTTACATCTCAGGAAGATAATATTGATTTAATTATAGATTACCTGAATATACCGATAAGCCATGCTTAATACAATAAACAAATAGTTTGCCACTGCTACTCCTGCAAGCACTGTTTTTCACAGATCGTTATCTGCGGAGAATGCGGCGAGTTTTTCAGGCGCGTACACTGGAACAACCGAGGCTGCAAATCCATCGTCTGGCGGTGCTGCTCACGGCTGGAGGCTACCGGCCACGCCTGTCACAGCCGGACGGTGAACGAAACACTTCTGGAGCAGGTGGTCATCGACGCCATCAACCGGGTGCTTTGCCAGAAGGATGATTTCCTGCAAACGCTGCAGGCCAACATCGCCACGGTGGTTCTGCAGGGCGATGTCCTCTCACCGGAGGTCATAGACGAGCGCCTGAGCAAGCTGCAAAAGGAGCTCTTGAAGAAGGTCAATCAGAAGGACGATTATGACGCCATTGCGGACGAGATTCTCCGGCTCCGGGATCAGCGTCGTCAGGCTGAGGTAGACAGCGTCATCAAGGATGAACAGATGAAGAAGATCCGAGACCTACAGGATTTCGTCAAGAACCAGCCTGCTACCATCACGGAGTTTGACGAGACGCTGGTCAGCCGCCTGATTGCAAAGATCACCGTTTTCGACGATCACTTCACCGTGGAATTCAAGTCCGGCATTACAATCAATATTGAGCCTTGGTCTGTCTAATGACTATTTTGATGTTGTTGCCTTGATCGTACCCAGACAGTGTATCCTTGCAACATGATTTTCGTCGTTTGCGATAAGTCTTTCTGTTTCAAGAATCATACTCAGTCCTCACTTCTTAATCAACATCCAAACCACAGCTTCAACCCTACTGCAAAAACATCTAAACCACTAACTCAGCCCCATGACATCTAAACCGCCTACTCAACCCTCCGAACATTTCCTTTGATATGTTCCCACATAAGCGTTTTTGCGGCCATTTTCGCTCCCCGCCGCTGACGGTCAGATGCACGAAAAGCCCAGAAATACGGCACTTTTTCGGCAGTCAGCCTTTCACCCGTGACATCAATACTACCGTCTCCACATGCCGCGTATTCGGAAAATTATCAAACGCCTTCAAACTCACTGTCTCATACCCGTAATACTGCAGATAATAAAGATTTTCCACCAAAGTTTTCGGGTTGCAGGACACATACACAATCTGCTTCACCCCATAACTGATAATCTTGTCCAGCGCCTTGGGAGAAATTCCTACCCGCGGCGGGTCTACCACGATCACCTCCGGCTTGTCCGTCAGATTCTCCAGGACCTCAAACACATCCCCCGCCAGAAACTCGCAATTATCCAGCCCGTTTCGCGCCGCGTTTTCTCTGGCCGCCTCCACTGCTTCCGCAACCAGCTCTACGCCTACAGCCCGTTTCGCTTTTTTCGCCAGTGTCTGGGTGATGGTTCCCGTCCCGCAGAACAGATCGAAAGCTACCTTTCCCTCAAAGTTATCGATCAGCCCTACCGCGTAAGAATACAGATGCTCCACCGCTTCCACATTGGTCTGGAAGAAGGAAAAGGCGCTGACTTTAAATTCAAGCCCCATAATCTGCTCCAGATAATAATCCCGACCCCAAAGAACCGAAAGCTTCTCGCAGTAAACCGCGTCTGCCAGGCGGTCATTAAACGTGCGGAGCACGCCGACAATTTTGTGTTCCAGAGCAAGCCCCCGGAGCATTTCCACATAAGATTCCTCGTCAAACCCCGGTTCTGTCGATGTGACCAGATTAACCAGCAACTCACCGGTCCGAACGCCTCTTCTTACAATCAGATGGCGGAGCATTCCCTTGTGGGATTTTTTATGATAAAAGGAATACCCTTTTTCCCGGCAGAAATCCAGCGTAGCCCGAAGCACCTTATTAAAGTCCGGATGCACCAGCTGGCACTCATCCACTGTGACAATGGACATAAACCGCTTTTTCCGGTGCATTCCCAGGGTCATCTCGCCGCCCTTTTCCATATCGCCGAAGGTATACTCCATCTTATTCCGATATTCGAACTGGGATGGAGCCGATTCAATGGGCAAAAGCTTCCCGCAGCGGATTTCCTTTTTCTCAAGCAGGCCGCGAACCTCTCCCTCCTTCATTTTCAGCTGTTCTTCATAGGAAACGCCCTGATACACGCACCCTCCGCAGAACTCACTATGCTTACAGATTTCAAATTCGTTTTTCATCTCCAATTCATCCTTCCTCTTGCCTCTATCAAAACACGTCTTTTTCCTTTACACGTTCTCCTATCTGCTTACGATACCTTTTGTTCTGTAAAGCCATACTCCTCCAGGACGGATCGCGCAGACTCCGCAAAATTAGAATTTGTTCCCCACGAAAGATTGAACACACCATTTCCACCGCCGGAACCGATAATCTGCGCAGTCTGTATTTTGCTTGTTTCTACAAGCAGGACTGTCAGGTTTGTATAGCTTATCCCTCCCAATCCCTCCACTGCTCCTAATAGAAACAATTCTCTCAAAATCCAATTTGTTTCCAAAAGTTCAAGGGTTTCCAGGCTCCATTTTCCAAATTCAGGCAGCCGCAGCCTTTTTCTCACGCTGCGGCAGGCGAAACCCCTGATAAAAATATCAACAACTCGCAGAATCTCCCATTTGTTGATAAATCCGCCGCCTGCAGAGCCCGTAGAACCCTCGGAGCCTCAAGAATCTCAGAATCCACAAGGGCTACAAAAACCGCTCCCGCGCCGCTTGCAAATTAAAATTCGCCGTATTTCCCATAAAACTCCCGCTTGAATTCCAGGAACCGATCTTCTTCAATGGCTTTTCGGATCTGCCTCATCAGGTTAATAAGGAAATGCAGATTATGATTGGAAAGCAGCATGGCTGACAAAATCTCGTTGCTCTTGAACAGATGTCTCAGATACGCCCTGGAATAGTTCCTGCAGGTATAGCAGTCGCATTCCGGATCCAGCGGCGTAAAATCCCGTTCATATTTGGCATTCTTAATATTTACTTTCCCTGCTGAGGTCATAGCCATTCCGTGGCGGGCAATACGCGTCGGAAGCACGCAGTCGAACATATCCACGCCCCGCTCTACGCCTTCAAAAAGATAATCCGGAGTTCCCACTCCCATCAGATATCTGGGCTTGTCCTCAGGCAGATAATCCACACAATCATCGAGAATATCACACATCAGCTCTTTTGGCTCACCTACGCTGAGGCCTCCGATGGCGTATCCCGGCAGATCCAGCTCCACGATTTCTTCCGCGGACTGTTTCCGCAGGTCTTTATACATACCTCCCTGCATAATGCCGAACAGCGCCTGATTTTCCCGATCATTCCAAGCTTCTTTGCACCTGCGGAGCCACCTGGTTGTCCTCTCCAGAGAATTTTTTACATAGCCGCGATCCGCCGGATAAGGCGCGCATTCGTCAAAGGCCATCATAATATCCGACCCCAGAGCCGTCTGCACTTCGATGGATTTTTCCGGAGAAAGCATGTGCTTTGATCCGTCAATGTGAGAGCGAAATTCCACACCCTCTTCTGTGATTTTCCTCAGATCTCCCAGGCTGAAAACCTGAAAGCCGCCGCTGTCTGTCAGAATTGCCCGATCCCAGTTCATGAACTTGTGAAGACCTCCCGCTTCCCGGACAATCTCATGTCCCGGCCGTAGATATAAATGATAGGTATTGGAAAGGATAATTTCCGCCCCCATTTCCTTTACTTCCTCCGGCCGCATAGCTTTTACCGTAGCCGCGGTGCCTACCGGCATGAATACCGGAGTTTCAATGGTGCCGTGAGGCGTCGTGACTCTGCCCCGCCTCGCTTTCGTTTTCGCGTCCTTTTTTATCAGTTCGTAAGTTACTGCTGCCATATCGCTCTCCTCTTTCTTCTTTTCCGCAAACTCTGTCTATCATACCACACCCGCTTTACTTTTTAAACAAAAAGGCGTATAATAATCTCAAGTTGGTATTACAACAAGCAGCCGTCCGCGGTTGCTTTCCCACTGCGGACCGAAATAAAAAATGGAAAGGAGAGAATTGAACGAACATGGCTTATTTTACCACAAAAGACAACTGTAACATTTATTATGAAGAGCATGGAAGCGGCGAGCCTCTGATTTTTATTCACGGCTGGTCCTGCAACCACAAGTTTTTTAAGTACCAGGTGGACGAATTCGCGAAAAATTACCGTGTCATCCTCTATGATTTCCGGGGACACGGCCAGTCCGACCGTTCCGAAGTCACAGAGCGCGGCATGAATCTCAACCGGTTCGCCGCCGATCTGCATGAACTCATCGAATATCTGAAGCTGGATCAGGTATACGCGGTAGGCTGGTCTATGGGAACCAGCACCCTTCTTGCCTACGCGAGAGAATTCAAATGCCAGCATATCAAAAAAATGTGTTTCATTGACATGACGCCAAAACTGTTAAACGATCCGGAGTGGAAGCTGGGGCAAAGCTGTACCTTCGATATCGTACAGAACCTGCAGTTTATGGCAGCCATCGCCGTTAGCTGGGAATTCGCGGCCAAGCTGTTTATCCCAAATGTCTTCGCCAAAGACTATGACCAGGAGTCGGACGAATTCAAATGGGTTGCGCAGCAGGCGCTCGACAACACGCCTCACTGCATGATGAACATGTGGATCGCTATGGCCATTGAAGACTTCCGCGATGTTCTTCCAACCATCAAAATCCCGGTACTCCTTACCTACAGCGGTGACGGCCTCCTCTACGGACCTTCCCACGGAGAATATATGAAAGAACATCTGGGAGGAGAAAGCCGGCTTGTAATCTTCCCTGGCTGCGGTCACGGACTGTTTCTGGAAGATCCGGAAAAATTCAACAGAGAGCTTAAAGATTTTCTGAAAGATTAGAACTGAGAAAAAAGACGGCATTCCTGTGATATGCCGCCTTTTTAGTCGAATCAGGCAAAGACGATCTTCCCTTTTCCATCTTTTTTGGCAATATACATCGCCTTATCCGCGGCAGTATATAGCTGCGCATAAGTCATTTCTCCCGGTGCGGCTGAAGCGATTCCAATGCTGAGGCTTACCGGCAATTCTTCTTTTGCCCATAAAACCTCAGAAGTGCCTTCAAGCAGTTGTCGCGCATAGTTTTTTATGATCTCTTTCCCCTGCCCACCTGCGAAAAGCGCCATAAACTCATCTCCACCAATGCGTCCAGTCTCCATATTTTCCGGAGCCAGGCGATTCATTGTATCTGCAATCGTTTTCAGTACATGATCCCCGCAAATATGTCCGAACCGATCATTAATGGCCTTAAAATTATCAATATCGGTAATCAGCATGTATAACTCTTCTTCTGGCCTGAGCCGTTCTATCATCTGCATCCCCCGCTCTTCAATCGCGGCTTTATTCAAAAGCCGCGTAAACGAATCCATCTGCAGCTGTTCTTCCAGATTTTCGGTTTTCTCCTTCTGTTTCATAATGTTAGATAAAAAACCAATCCCCAAAAGCGGGTTTCCTTCTCGATCCATCTGCATCGTCATCTGCAATTCGTACCACTTTTCGGTTCTATTTTTTGAAGGCAGCAGAATCTCATATTTCTGATGGGAAATTCCCTGTATCGCCTGTTGTTCACAGCGGTAAATAATATGCTTTGACTCTTCCCGAATGATTTTACTTTCCCTCACCTTCAGCAGAAAATCCTCGATCCGATCCGGCCAATCAAATTCCGTCTCCCGATTCGAGGCAAAATGAAGCCATCCTTCTTTCATGTGCCACTGGAACGCAATCAGGTTGCTGCTCTGCGCAAGTATCTCATACTGCTCATTGGAAAGACGCAGTTTATCTGTTTTATCATTTAATTCATGATGCACAAACTGAAGTTCCTGTTCCTGAAACAGTCCGGACAAAAAGCTCCTATATTTTACCAAATAGATTACCATGCAAAGCAGCAGCATAATCGTGAAGTTAAACCGATCTCCCGAGTCCCGGAGAGCCAGAAAAAAGAGACCATAATTGAAAATTAAATTCACCACAGCATAGACAGGACGCATGATTGCGATTGACGAAAACGCCACAAGCGCAGCTACAATCGTAATATATCCGTTGGCCGAAGATCTGCTGATATCGTAAATTTGAAACAGCGTCTGCCATAAGAGAATCATCGCCATTCCGCTCATACAAATTCCATAGCGGACAGAAATCCTCTGTGTTCTGCGCAGCGCCAGCTCCAAAGTCACATACAAAACACAAAGAAAAAGCAATGCTGTATAGAAACCGAAATAAATCCGGTTGTTTAAAGTTCCCAGTCCGGAATTGGAAAATCCGACCACACGGATGATATTAAACAATTCTACTAAAATGCAAAAAAGACACACAAACAACAACAGATTACAGTTCCAAGCGGTAGCTTTTTCCGTATAATCCCTTTTAATCTTCTTAAAGTCATTTTTTCTCTGCACAGATCCGTTCCTCTCTAGTTATTTCATACTGTCGTTTCTATCTATAAATCCGATTTTATTCTAGCATGGAATCATAGGGCAATATCAGCTTGAGGACAAAACGCCCTTTTTTATTGATACTTTGTATGGAGATTCACTAAAACTCTGCTAACAAAGACGCCGTTTTCACCCTGGAAATCCGCTTCCCCATTATAGAGCCTCGCGCTACGCAGGATACTCTGAATTCCTGTACCTGTCCGAATATTAGCTTGCGCTTTTTCACCTTGAAAGCGCAAATCGTCACTACAGGAATTCCTTACGGTAAATACCAGCTTTCCGGACCTGGTATAAATTCGTACTTCAATACGCCGATCTGCCTTTCGGGAGTTCAAACAGCCGTTCACAGCATTTTCCATGAGATTTCCCAGAATAGCGGCCAGATCCATATCTCTTATGCCCGTATCCTGTTTTACATCCGCCTGTACCGACATGGAAATTCCCTGTTCTTCCGCCTTTGAAGCATAGGCAACCAAAATGCTGTTAATCGCTCTATTTTCGCAGAACTTCAGATTCACTCCTCTTCTTTGTTCTGCTTCCTGTTCATCAAGATACTGCAGCAATTCCTGAATCTTTCCGTTTTTGGCGTAATCCGCAATCACCAGATCATGGTGCCGGGCATCATGCCGAATACGCCTCGCGTCTTCCTCTGCCGATTTCATCATATTAAGCTGCCACTTCAGGAAATGCTCTCTCTGTCTGGCTTCTTCCTGTTCCGCCGTTTTTTTCATCAGACTCATTGTCCGAAAAAGTACCCCGTATATGAGCCCAAAAAAGGTGAGTGCCAAAAGGATCAGAATCCATTCCCGCATCTGCGGATAACGCATAAAGATCGCCACCATGATCATTCCTTCAAATGTCTGTATCATCACCGCTATTAGATTTAGCGGCCACCAGCCGTCCGATATTGCGTTCCTTATTTTGTCAAATCGTTCCTTCCCCCAGCGGATATAAAGGAAAATCTCTCCAATCTGCAAAACACGCCGGATAATCGTCGATATAAGCAAACTCTGGTCTTTCCAGAATAAATGAACAATAAATTCCGAAAAAATGCAGGTTGCCAGAAAGGTGGAAGAATATAGAAAAAACAAAAACACCATCTGCGAAGTGTTTTCTTCTGATAGCCACGCATAACACACGAAAAACAGCAAAATGGTAATAAGATATGCGCTGTCTACCCACAAAATCGGACTGAATGTCCTTAACAGAAAAGATATGCCCAGGCAGCACATACATAATATTCCCCAGATAACCGCTGTAACGCCCTTTGAATATTTTAGCCTGCCCACCACAGACAGGGAAACCGCATGCAGGGGGAACAAAGTTATCAGACCAATCGTACTCACTTCCATAAAAAATGTTTCTCCTTTTTACTCACTGCAGTAATATTGAAAGTATTCCTCTTTCAAAGGGGAATAAGAACTTCTCGGGAGATGAATTGTCTTTCCTGTTCCGAAGGTTACCGTTTTCGAATTCAGGCTTTCAATAAAGGCCAGATTGAAAATATAGGCGCTGCCTACCTTAACAAATTCGGAATGTTTTTCAAGATAGCTGAATAATTCGATCATGGTCATCCGCACTTTATATTTACTTCCATCTTCCATATAAAGATGCTGGTAGTTTCTTTGTGCTTCACAATACACAACTTTATCCAACGGAATACGGCGGAACTCTCCTCCAACGCGCAGAACCATCCATTGCTCCCGTTCCTCTTCTGTTTTCAGAAACAATTTGTCCAATATGGAAAAGAAACGCTTCCGCTCCAGAGGTTTCACAAGATACTGAGCCGCATCTACATTGTAAGCTTCCAGAGCATATTCCCGGGAAGCAGTCAGGAATACGATCGGCTTTGCGAATCCGTTGGCTCTCAGTTTTTTCGCGATCTCCACGCCGTTTCCCTCCCGCAGATAAATATCAAGAAACACGATATCCGGAATAGATTCCATTCGTTCCATATCCCTCATAAAGGTTTTCGCTGTGTCATATGTTTTTAACGCATATTTCCATTCATGCCGCGCGCCATAGAGTTCCAGTAACTGCTTTACGATTTCCAAATCCCGTTCCTCATCTTCGCAGACTGCGATGTTATACATTCCTGCTGCCCTCCCGATCTGATTCCACCGTTGGCAGTTTCCTCTCTGCCGACTTCACAACCCTATTATATACTTCTCCGCAAAACAAAATCAACTTTCGCGTTGATTAAAAAAGCGGCATTTGCTCTGAAATACCGCTTTCTCAAAAATTTATTCCATACTCTGAATCAGTTCCACGTTCTGCATCTCATACTCATTCAGAATCTCTCCAACCTGGCTGTCAAAGGTCTCCGGATCTACCGTTCCGTTGTACCAATCTTTGCTCTCGAAATAAGCTGCCAGCGCCGGATCATTAAACTGCCGTCCATGCCTTGCCATAATCTCGTTTCTGGCAATCCGCAGTTCTTCTGCTGTCAATCCCTGCAGATCTTCTTCCGTCAGATATTTTGTAGAGCTGTCAGGCAGAACGTAATCGTTATCCGTCTTGCTTTCGGATGTCGCTTCTGTGGTTTCTGACTCCTGTGAAGGCTCTGTTTCCTCCGGAACAGAATTGGCGACTTTAAATACCTCATAATTTTTAGCTTCATTTTTGTTGATGACACTTTTCCACTGGATACTCCTGTTGTTAAAGGTCAGAACGCCATTTCCGCTGTTTCCATATCCGTCATTAGAGAACGTATAGTAGGCGGAACCTTCCTTAAGCGTTGCCCCAATGTTTTCCACACGAATACTGTTATAGGCCGCGCCTCCGTCATAAAATCCCATGGAAATCACCATGGTGCTTCCGTCAACAGACAGGATTTCCAGCCGTACGCCTCCGGAAGTTTCCACATCCTCAACACCCCGTTCCTGCCATACGCCTATGTAATCGTTATAGTTGATAGAGTCTTCGCTCTGAAAAATGGAGCTCCTCATCAGCACAAACAGCACCAGAACCGCCAGAATCACTACAATCACAATGGCGATCACTTTTGGCGGAATCGGAAACTCCTTCTCCTTTTCTGAGCGGAGTTTAAAGCTGTATTCCCTTTTCGGCTCCTGCTCGGACTCCGTTTTGGGAATCTCCACCCGTTTTGTCGGTTCCTCCAGCGGCGGCGGACTTTGCAGATGAGCATTATCCGGAAGATTCTCCTTCTTCTTTTGCTGAACCGGAGCGCCGCAGTACTTACAGAATCGGCTCCTTGCGTTTATTTTTTTAAAACAGTTCTTGCAATACATGATATACCCCTGAAAACTACAAATCTATATTAAAAAAAGTGTGAATAGCGGAACAAAAAAATTCCTCTTCACACATGTCAGATCCGACGTCTGACATCCCATCAGGATGCGTTTTCACTCCGTCAGTCCATTTTATTATACTCCAACCGCACCTGCAAGTCAATTTTCAGCCTGCGAATATCACAAAAACAACAACTGGAAACTACACGGACGCCCCCCGTTTTTCCTGCTGTCCGGATGCCGCGCCTTACCGCGGTTCCGCCGGCGGCGCCACCATATACTGAAAATCCGCCAGGCTCTGCCCCATACTCATCCGCACCCGCGGCAGCAGCAGCGGATCCATCCCCGGCTTCGCTTTTCCACCCTCGGTTGTTACCGCGCAGAGGAATCCCGCCTCCTCCACAATATCCCGGCACTGCTGGGTATAGTCCCCGTAAGGATAGGCAAAGGCGTCGCTGTTTCCACATTTCTCAATGGAAGTTTTCAGATCCGCCAGCGCTTCTTCTTCCGGCATGGCTGTAAAAATTCCGCCATGTCCGATAAAGCCTCCCGCCCGGTGCATATTGTCGGAATGGGACTGGTACGACACATATTTACTGGGATAATTCTTTACCTTTTCCTCGCCCGCTCCCTTTGTGATCATAAAACAGGTCGCCGGAACCTCATATTTCTCCAGCGCCGGGATGCCCACTTCCAGAAAGCTTTTCGCCCCGTCGTCAAAGCAGAGTACGATACTCTTTTCCGGCAGCAGCAGCTTTCCGTCCACATAATCCCACACTTCCTTCCATGTCGGGAAATAATAATCCTCAGAAACCAGCCACTGCAGTTCTTCCTCCAGGTCATGCACCTCGATGTAGTTGCCGTAGCGGCTGTACAGATCCTCCGGCGGGTCCGCTTCATCGTACACATAATGATACATGCAGATGGGGAGCCCCGGAGTCTCATAATACGTATTAGGCAGCACTTCCACCGCGCGCTCTACCGTTGTGCTGTTGCCCTCATGATCTTCCACAGTATAGGTAATCGCTGATTTTCCCGCGCGCTTCAATTCCGGCCTCTCCACCTTCACCTCATCGGTCAGATCCCTTCCGTTACTATCCTCGGCAGAAAATCCGGGTTCCTCAAACTCTACTCCCAGCGGAACCTGGAGGGGATCTTCTCCTTCCAGTTCCAACACCGGATCCATCTTCGTTCCCACCGTAATCCGTCGCTCTACAGACAAATCTCCTATGGAATATACCAGCGTATAGGTCCCCGGCGTCTGCAGATCAAGCGTCCCCCTCACTTCAATCTGATCGCTGACATCCTCGCCGCCTTTTTTCGCGGAAGCCCCCGGATCTTCATAAGTCTGGCAGAGGTTTAGTTCCACCTCTTTTTCTCCGTTAAGCACCAGATAGTATTGAGTCTGATAGTAGAAAAAAATACCGGCCCCCACCAGCACAATCACCGCGGCCAGAATCACGATCCCCGCCCGCTTTTTCTTTCCTCGTTTCATCCTCGCTTTCCTCCTTCACAGATTCTAAATTTCTGTCGCTCCGCCATTATAACATATTTTTCTTTTTCCTAAAATTTATGTTACAATAAGCCCATGAAAAAACATGCGATTATCCCCATATTCATCCCCCATCAGGGCTGTCCCAACGACTGTGTGTTCTGCAATCAAAAGACAATCACCGCCCGGCAGCCGGATGTGACGGACGATGAAATAAAAAACACAATTGAAACCTGGCTGTCTACTCTGACCGGCCGTCCGGGAATCGAAACCATTGAAATCGCTTTCTTTGGAGGAAGCTTTACCGGGATTCCCTTAAAACAGCAGTCCCGCTATCTGTCCCTCGCTTCGTCTTATAAACAGCAGGGGCTGGTTCAGAAGATCCACCTTTCTACCAGACCGGACTATATTAATGAAGAAATTCTGGATAACCTGAAATTCTGGAGTGTGGATGTAATTGAACTGGGAGTGCAGTCCTTTGACGACCGTGTGCTGAAAGCTTCCGGAAGAGGACACGACAGCCAGACGGTCTACCGGGCCTGCTCTCTGATTCAGGACTACGGGTTCGAGCTCGGTATTCAGCTGATGATCGGCCTTCCGAAAGACAGCCTGCGGTCCTGCCTTTATTCCGCGAGAGAAACGGTCAAAATCGGACCTTCTTCCGCCAGACTGTACCCGACCATTGTCATCGAAGATACCCGCCTGATGGATATGTATCGGCAGGGGATTTACACTCCCCTTTCTTTGGAAGACGCGGTGGAAACGACAAAAGAAATGTATAAAATTTTAACGGACGCCGGAATCAAGATCCTCCGCGTGGGTCTGAAAAGCTCGGATCTGATTCAGGAAAACGGAAAAATTCAGGGCCATACCTTTCACCCCGCTTTCCGCCAGCTGGTAGAAGGCGCCATTTCCCGGGAAAAAATGCGGACGCTTTTGACGGACGCTCTGCCTTCACCGGACTGCTCCGAAACAGTCACCTTTGTCAGCAATGATCGCTGGTTTTCCAATTTAATCGGACATAAGGGATGTAATAAGGCCTATTTCGCCTCTGCCTATCCGCGTCTGAACATCCTCTGGCGAACCGGCCCATTGCCGGATGGGCAAATCGGTATTTCGGTTGCAGGGAAGCCTGGTCTTATGGTAAAATAATTTAGTTATGGAAAAAATGAAACATCCGTAAAAACAGCGGAATATATAAATCTTAGGAGGAGTTATGAAAGCAGTAATTACAGTGATCGGAAAAGACATGGTAGGGATTCTCGCCAAAGTAAGCGGAACCTGTGCCGAAGTAAACGCCAACGTGGCGGAAGTAACTCAGTCGGTCCTGCAGGATTATTTCGCCATGATTATGATCGTGGATATCCAGAAGATGACCTGCAGCCTGGAGGAACTGAAAGCAAAGCTGGAGGAAAATGTTCCGAGCATGCAAATCCATGTTATGCACGAAGACATTTTTAATTCCATGCACAGAATTTAATTTAGCGGAGGACTGATACTTTGATCAATATGAATGACATCATGGAAACGATTACCATGATACAGGAAGAAAATCTGGATATCCGGACCATCACGATGGGAATTTCCCTTCTGGACTGCTGCGACAGCGATATTGACCGCTCCTGCCAGAAGGTCTATGATAAAATTTACCGGTGCGCCAAAGATCTGGTAAAAACCGGTGAGGACATTGAAAAAAAATACGGGATTCCCATTGTCAACAAACGGATTTCCGTCACCCCTATCGCCATGCTGGCCGGAGCCTCCGGCGGCGATCCGGTGAAATACGCGAAGACGCTGGATAAAGTCGCCAAAGAAGTGGGCGTCAACTTTATCGGCGGTTATTCGGCTCTGGTACAGAAAGGCTTTTCACCCGGAGATAAGGCTCTCATCGAATCCATTCCCCGGGCTCTGGCGGAAACGGATTTTGTCTGCTCATCGGTCAATGTTGGTTCCACCAAAACCGGAATCAATATGGACGCGGTAAAGCTGATGGGAAAAGCGGTGAAAGAAGCGGCGGAACTGACAAAGGACCGCCAGTGCATCGGCGCTGCCAAGCTGGTCGTATTCTGCAACGCGCCGGAGGACAACCCCTTTATGGCCGGCGCCTTTCATGGGCCCGGCGAACCGGACTGTGTCGTTAACGTAGGTGTTTCCGGGCCCGGTGTAGTCCGTTCGGCCCTGTCTAAAATGCCCGATGACGCGGATCTGACGGAAGTTGCGGATAAAATTAAAAAGACTGCCTTCAAAATTACCCGTGTGGGACAGCTGGTCGGAACAGAGGCTTCCCAGCGTCTGGGCGTTCCTTTTGGAATTATTGACCTGTCTCTGGCCCCGACTCCCGCAGTCGGAGATTCAGTCGCCCATATTCTGGAGGAAATCGGTCTGGAGCAGTGCGGCGCCCATGGAACGACAGCCGCCCTCGCCATGTTAAACGACGCGGTGAAAAAAGGCGGCGTTATGGCGTCCTCCAATGTCGGCGGGCTTTCCGGAGCCTTTATTCCGGTCAGTGAGGACGCGGGCATGATTCAGGCTGCCAGAGACAACACTCTGTCCATTGAAAAGCTGGAAGCCATGACCGCTGTCTGCTCGGTCGGTCTTGATATGATCATTATTCCGGGCGAGACGGAGCCGGAAGTCATTTCAGCGGTTATCGCGGATGAAGCGGCCATCGGAATGGTAAACTCCAAGACAACCGCGGTTCGAGTGATCCCCGCGGTCGGCCTGGCGGAAGGCGAGGAGTTGGATTTCGGCGGACTGCTTGGAAACGGTCCGGTTATGAAGCTCAACACAAAGTCTCCCGCGAAAATGATCAACCGCGGAGGACGGATTCCCGCGCCGCTGCAGAGTCTGAAGAACTAAAAAGAGGTGTTTTGATATGTCACTTGGATGTAAAAAGGTTCCTTTCCTGGATTTGCCTACTCCAATCGAATATCTCCCCAATATTTCCCGCGAGCTGGGGATCAATTTATACTTAAAAAGAGATGATCTGACTGGTCTTGGCATGGGAGGAAACAAGCTGAGAAAGCTGGAATATTTTCTCTATGACGCGCAGCAGCAGGGCGCCACTATGCTGCTGACAACCGGCGGCGTCCAGACCAACCACGGCAGGCTGACAGCTGCCGTCGCCGCGAAATACGGATTAAAGTGCGCGATTGTCGCCATTGACGAGTATCCCGGCGAAATCTCCGCCAACATTCTCCTGGATCGCATGATGGGCGCGGACGTAATTTTAAAGGAAGACGATCATCTACGTTCTCTGCAGGTGCAGACCCATGAGACCGCGATGGCGGTAAAAGAGCGATATGAAGCGCAGGGCGAGACGGTTTACTACATTCCTACAGGCGGTTCCAACGAACTGGGTATCCTCGGCTATTACGATTGCGCCGAAGAGCTGACCGTGCAGGCTGCGGAACTGGGAATTTCCGACAGCCGTATTATCGTTCCTGTCGGCAGTATGGGAACCTATATGGGCCTGTTCTGCGGATTAAAAGATCTGGAATCCCCCCTTACTCTGAGCGGAGTTCTGATCGCGCCTTACGAGGAAAGCGTCCGCGCCTTTGCCAAATCCTATTTTGATAAGGTAAAGGAGTGCTATGGACTGGAATTCGACGCGGAAAAATCCGATTTCCACATTGATGAAGATTATACTTGCGAAGGCTACAACAATCCGGTTCCGGAAGTGCGCGAAGCCATCTATAACATGGCAAGAAAAGAAGCCATTATTCTGGACCCCTGTTACACAGGCAAGGCCTTCAACGGCATCTGCCAGATGATCCGCGACCGGAAAATTGAACAGGGAGAGACCATCATCTTTGTCCATACCGGCGGACAGCCCGGCATTAATACGCCCCACCACCGTCTGGAAATGGAACAGGAACTGATGGACGGAATTAAAATCTTATAAACGAAAAAAAAACGCTTCTGAATTCGGAAAAAACCGATACCAGAAGCGTTTTTTTATCCTAAAATACCCAGATGCTCCAGCAGGATTTTCAGACCCATGAGAATCAGAACGATCCCGCCGAAGAGTTCCGCTTTCGCCTTGTACTTCATTCCAAAAACGTTTCCGATTTTCACACCCGCGGCGGAAAGGAGAAAGGTCGTTACTCCGATAAAGGAAACGGCAGGCGCGATCTGCACCTGCAGGAACGCGAAAGTGATACCCACAGCCAGAGCGTCAATACTGGTAGCCACAGCCAGAGGAAGCATGGCTTTTACCCCCATAGAATCATTGAGGTTCTCTTCGTCTCCATTTCTGGCTTCCCGAATCATATTAAAGCCGATCAGCCCCAGAAGAATAAAGGCGATCCAGTGATCCGCGCTGGTAATCAGCGACTGGAACTGCTTGCCCAGAAAATAACCCAAAAGCGGCATCAGCGCCTGAAATCCTCCAAAATACAGTCCTGCGATTAAAACATGTTTCGGCTTCAGCCGCCGTACAGAAAGACCCTTGCAGATGGATACCGCAAAAGCGTCCATGGACAGCCCTACCGCAATTACAAACAACTCCCATAAACTCATAATATGTATGTCTCCTTTTGCTTCAGAAAGAGAGCAAACAAAAACGAGACTCCTCTGCATTCAAAACACAGATAAGTCTCGTCATTTCATACAAAGCCAGGAATTTTTAATTCTTCCAGTGTGTTGACTTTATCACGCACAAGGCGCTGACTACTCCCTTACTCTTTCATTAGTAGTCTAAAGGATTTTCTGAGAATATGCAAGCAGTTTTTGAGAAAATCCGCCCGCGCTTATTTTACCAGTTTGTAATATTCCCTCGCTGTCAGGCTGTATACGGCTATATAGATAACCGCGAAGGCCAGGATGGTAGCGGCCGTAGCCCCCACAAAGAGCCATACATTTGTAATCTGAATGGCAATCAGGAGCCGGCTCATCATATTAAAGGCAGCCGCCACATGGAAGATGGCCGCGATCAGCGGCAGGAAGAACACGATCAGAATCTGGCTGCGGATAGACCGCTTCACCTCGGCAAGACTCATGCCCACCTTCTGCATAATGTGATAGTTTTCACTGTCCTCATAACCTTCGGTAATCTGCTTGTAATAAATCATCAGAACCGTAGCGATGGTAAACAGAAGGCCCAGGAAAATCCCTACAAACAGCAGCCCTCCGTAAACGGAATGCAGCTCCATAGCGCTGGTCTCCCGGTTTTCAATATAAATCGATCTTCCGGTTTCTTCTGAAAGTGTGTCCGCAATCGCCCGGGTTTTGCTGTTGCTCTGAATATCCAGATCCACACCGGTAAAATAGGTTTCCTCGGAAAACGCTTCTTTGGCCGTGTTCCGAATCTCGTCGACTACCTGCTGGTCTTTCACCAGGATATAATAAGGAATAGCAATCGTTCCCAGCTCGGCGGCGGTTTTAAAGTCCGAAGCGCCGTCCTTTACCCGAAATTCCATGGATCCGATGCCAAAGGTCTCAGAATCCACTTCCCGCTCGCCTCCGATGATAATTTCATCTTCCGCAAGAGATCCGTAGTCCTTTTCCAGACGGCTCCCTTCCATAGGCACCAGATAAATCTGCACCAGTTCCTTATCCACGGAAAAGGTGTCAATCGGAACCACGCGGTTTCCCTGTTCTTCCCCATAAGCGGCGACACAGGGGTAGGACACCACCTTTCCATGCTCCGCTCCATATCGGCTGAGAATCGTCTCAAACTGGTTTTCCAGCTCCGCCGCCTTATTATCTGTCAGCGGCTTCTGACTTCTGGCCTGAATATCATAGGGAACCTGCCGATCCAGAATATCGCTGATTCCCACCTGCATGGAAACCGTCGTGGAAATAGTTACCAGAACCATGGTGCTGAGAATGCAGATGCTGGCAAGCCCCGCCGCGTTGCGTTTCATCCGGTAGAGCATGCCGGAAACAGCGGTAAAATGCTCGGCCTTATAATAAAAAGACTTTTTCTTTTTCAGCATTTTCAGAAGGGCGATGCTCCCGGCGGTAAACAGAAGATAGGTTCCCCCGATTACAAGAATGGTGGCCGCGAAAAACACTCCCAGAGCCTGAATCGGCGAAACAACGGTAATCGCCATATAGTACCCGGCTCCTGTCATTCCCAGCCCCAGCAAAACCAGCAGCCATTTTGTCTTAGGCTCTTTTTCTCCCTGGCGGCTGCCCGCCATAAGCTGAATCGGGTTTGCCAGGCTGATTCTTCCCAGATTGCACAGCAGCACTACCAGGAAAATCGCTCCGAACAGCACCGTTGTCAGCAACGCTCCGTCCGTGGAAATCTGATATCCCATGGGAAGCTCCACAACCAGAATCCGCAGCAGCAGCAGAAAAAACAGCTTTCCAAATACCATGCCCGCGATCAACCCGATGATCAGCGAGACAGCGGAAACGAAGAGCGTTTCCAGCAGCATGACTTTTCCGATATGGCGTTTCGCCATGCCCAGAATGTTGTAAAGGGCCAGTTCTTTTTTCCGCTGTTTAATCAGAAAGCTGTTTGTATAGAACAGAAAAATAGCGGAAAAAATACCTACCACCCACATTCCGAACTGCAGCAGGCTCCGCAGAGTCGTACCCCCGAACATCTTCGTTACATCCGGATTGTAAACAATCGCGGCCATAATATAGAAGATCATAATGCTGATGATACAGGTCAGCATATAAGGCACATAGCCTTTAGCGTTTTTCTTCACATTGTTCAGCGCCAGGCTTCCGTAAAAGGATTTACGCACGGTTTCCACCTCCTGTAGCCAGCGCCGTCAGAGCGGTGGAGATCTTCTGGTACATCTGGTCATTGCTCATATCCCCTCTGTAAATCTGATGGAATACCTGCCCGTCTTTGATGAACAAAACCCGTCCCGCTTTGCTGGCAGCCTGAATACTATGGGTTACCATGAGTATGGTCTGCCCTTCTCCGTTTACCTTTGAAAACAGGCTCAGAAGCTGTTCGGAAGCGCGGGAATCCAGGGCTCCTGTCGGTTCGTCAGCCAGAATCAGCCGGGGATCGGTAATCAGGGCTCTGGCAATGGCAACCCGCTGTTTCTGCCCGCCGGAAAGCTCGTAGGGATATTTTTTCAGGATCCCGGAAATCCCCAGTTTTTCCGCAATGGGAGTGAGCTTGCGGCTCATTTCCTGATAATTCTTTCTTGCCAGCACCAGAGGCAGATAGATATTGTCTTCCGCGGAAAAGGTATCCAAAAGGTTAAAATCCTGAAATACGAATCCCAGATTGTTTCTCCGGAATTCCGCGATATTTTTCTCTTTAATTGATACAATGCTCTGCCCCTCCAGCAGCACCTCCCCTTTCGTCGGCTTGTCCAGGGCGGCCAGGATATTGAGCAGCGTGGTCTTTCCGGACCCGGATTCCCCCATAATGGAAATGTACTCTCCTTCGTCCACCGTAAAGCTGACATCCTTCAGAGCCCGGACTTTCTGGCCTCCGAACCGGGTGGTATAAATTTTTTCAACGTTTTTAACGTCCAGTAATGGCATTTTGTTTTTCTCCTTTCCCTCTTCATTGAATCTGTCTACATTATAGAAAAAAGGCGGATGCTCTGCCATCGATCCGGCTTACATCCACCTTACATTTTCGTAACCTTGCCCCCTTCAGGAAAAGTTTTCCCGCCTCAGATCCAGAATCACCACGGTTCCCTTACCTTCTTCCGACTCAGCGCGAATTCCGTAGGAAAGCTTTTCCATAATGAGCCTGCACAGGTACAGCCCCTGACCTGTGGATTTGCTGTACTGCCGTCCGTTTTCCCCGGTAAAGCCCTTTTCAAATACACGGGGCAGATCTTCTGCCCGGATGCCGATTCCCGTATCCCGGATAAAAAGCTGTTCTTCTTCCATCCAGATGAAAATGCTCCCGCCCGGCGGCGTGTATTTTAAAGAATTGGAAAGGATCTGCCCCAATACGATAAACAGCCATTTTTCATCGGTGGCGGCGGTATAGCCGGTTTTCTGAAAATCCACGCGGATCTTCCTGCCGATAAACAGGGCCGCATATTTTTTCAGCACTCTGGCAATCAGGGCGTCCAGCTCCACCTGTTCAAACATCAGATCCGAAGAAATATCCCGCGCCCGCACCCAGGACATGGCGGTATCCACGTATTCCTCAATATTAAAAAGCTCCATGGACATCTGCCTGCCGTCCTCACCTGCCTGGGCGCCTTTTTTCTGAAGGAGCAGTCCCATCGCCGAAATGGGAGTTTTGATCTGGTGGGCCCACAGCGTAAAATAGTCGATCAGTTCTTTCTTTTCCACATAGGCGCGGGATTCCGACATCCGTTTTTGCCGGTGAAGTTCTTTGATAATTTCGGTATAATCCTCATCGATCTGGTTTCCAGGTTCCGGCAGATCTTCGATCTGCGCGTCAATGGCTTCCGTTAAGCGCTGCAGCTGCCTGTGCTGAACGGCATATTTACGGAAATCATAGGCCGCTATAACCCCTGCCGCAATCAGACATAAAAGCCCTCCGTACAGCACCGCGTCCAGAGGGATCCTGCTCAGAAAAAATACGGTGGAGAAAATACACACACATACAAAGAACAGGAGGATCGCTTTTTTATGATATCTCAAATAATCTCCCAGTATCCTCATGCTCCCACCATATAGCCAATACCTTTCTTTGTCCGTATAAAGTCCGAAAGACCGGCGTCAGAAAGCTTCCTGCGAAGACGCGTTACGTTGACGGTCAGAGTGTTGTCATCCACGAAGCTGTCATCCTCCCACAGCGCTTTCATAATCGCGTCTCTGGAAACGATTTCCCCGACGCGGGACATCAGACACTGAAGAATCCGGTACTCGTTTTTCGTCAGTTCAACGCGCTTTCCCTCATAAGTGAGCGTCGCGTCACTCAGATTCAGTACCGCGCCCTGATATTCCAGCGCGGCGGATGGCTCCTGAAAGGAATAGTTTCTCCGTAGCAGCGCCTGAATCTTCGCCGTCAGCACATTCAGATCAAAGGGCTTTGTAATGAAATCATCTCCGCCCATGTTAAGCGCCATAACGATGTTCATATTATCATCCGCTGAGGAAAGAAACACAATAGGCACCCTGGAAACAGCCCGAATTTCGCCGCACCAGTGATAGCCGTTGAAAAAAGGCAGACCGATGTCCAGCAGAACGAGATGGGGCTGAAAGGCTGCAAATTCCTCCATCACCTTCTCAAAGTCGCTGACCTTCTTTGTCTCATATCCCCATTTTCCCAGATGTTCCGCCACAATTCCCGCTATGGTCGGATCATCCTCTACAATCAACACTTTGTACAAATCACGTTCCCCCTTTTTCTATCATTCCCTCCTGATTTATTTTCAGTTTATCAAAAATAAGCAGTTGATACAATCCTGACTTTTAAAAATACTTCTCCTCTTTTCAAGTGCTTTAAATTATAGTACAATGACTCCAGACAAAATAGAAAATGTCAAAATCAGCAAGAAAAAAGCGACCTTGATAAAAGGAAAGGATATGTATCGGGCACTTGATACATATCCTTTTTCCTTTACTCTCCAATCCAATACAATTCAGGCTTTACTGCAGGTTCAGCTTTAAGCTGAGAATCCGTTCCGTTATCACATGGAACCCCGCAAGCTGGATCACAGTTCCGACAAAGAGAGCTGCCATTCCAAACTGACTGATCTGGAGAATATTTTCTTCCGTTCCATTCAAATTGTCGTTGAGCCACTGACTGATTCCCATCTGATCCGCCGCTACCGTAATCAGAGCAAAGAGGATGGTCATCGCCACTGAAATTCCAATGTAAGCCCCTAGTGAAAGAAGAATTCTGTGCTTATTGGCAGTCTGCCCGATGGCCAGCGCCGCGTAAATCTGATAGATACTTTTAAGCAGGGACAGCAGGATCAGGATCACCCCTTCTACAATCAGCAACACATATCTGTGATCCTTGTCCCAAGCTACACCCAGTGCCTTAAACATTTCCGGAATCACTTCAAATCCTCTGGAACCTGCCAGCACCAGTATGGATAAAAACGCCACAATCATACTAACCAGGACAACTCCCGCCGCTACAACGCCTTTCGATGTGATCAGCTGCCATGGTTTAACCGGAAGTGTATGCATCAGGTAGCCTTCGTCCCCCAGCAGGCCCCTGTAAAATCGCATGACGACAATTACCAGGGTTGTTACAACCAGTACGGCAAAAACCGCCGCGTACATGAGTCCGGTCACCAGTTCCACAATACCTACCAGAACATTCAGCTTCTGCTCTCCATCATCGAAAAACATATCCCCCAGAACATGGATGCTCAGGCTGAAAAGCAGACTTGCCGCGATCAGCGCGGCCCAGATAACTGCCATAAGTTTAATACTGGATCGCATCTCATATTTGATCAATTTACCTGTCATTTCCATTCACCCCTCTCGCAAACGGCACCATGCGAAATGTATCTCTTAAAACATCGTCGATGGATTTTCCTTCCTTCTCCTTAATCGCATCCACAGTCTCGTGCCTTACGACCTTTCCTTCTTTTATAAACACAACTTCGTCCAGCACCCTTTCAATATCTGAAATCAGATGGGTAGAAAGGATGACGGTCCCCTCCTCATTATAATTGTTGATGATCGTCGTCAGAATGTAATCTCTGGCTGCCGGATCTACGCCGGCAATGGGCTCGTCGAGAAGATAAAGCTGCGCGTTTCTGCTCATTACCCGAATCAGCTGTACCTTTTCCCTCGTCCCTTTGGACATAGTCTTAATCCGATCCTCTTTGTCGATATTCAGGGCCGCGCACATTTTTTCCGCCTTGCTCCTGTCAAAATCCTCATAGAATTCGTCGAACATGCTCAGAATGTCTTTTACATTCATCCAGTCCGCGAAATAGGTCCGATCCGGCAGGTAACTTACAATGGATTTGGTGTAGACTCCCGGCGTCTTTCCATCGATGAAAAGCTCCCCCTTTGTCGGCCGGATCAGCCCGTTCATCAGTTTGATCATGGTGGTTTTTCCGCTCCCGTTTGGTCCCAGAAGTCCGATGACTTTTCCTCTGCCTATGGTTAACGTTACATTGTCGAGAGCAAGTTTTTTGCCGAATCCTTTGCTGACACCCCGAAATTCGGCCAGTGGCGCTTTTTTCATTTTTCTTCTTCCTCTCTTTCTTTTATCATCTTCACAATATCATCCGCGTTGTAGCCGATAGCGGCCATTTCTTTGATAAACCGCTCGATACTTTCCTTGGCAATCATCTCTTTCATCCGTTTCACCAACCCTTCATCCCTTGTAACGGTTCTGCCTGCCGTCCGGTTTGTTGTTACGAATCCATCGTTTTCCAGCTCACTCAGAGCCCGCTGCATCGTATTGCGGTTGACTCCCGCGTCTTCCGCCAGTTCTCTCACCGTTGGAAACGCGCCGCCCATAGCGAACTTTCCCGCGACGATAGCGACAATCAGCTGCTGCTTCAGCTGCGGCCAGATCGGCCTGCTGTCATCAAGTTTCCATTCCACACCTTACCCCTCCTTCTTGATTTCTGGTTTGCCGTTTTGTCTTATTGTTTTATTGTCCTATGCGCTTAAGACAATAACAATATATATCATCCTGGCGGCTTTTGCAACCCCTTTTTTAGTTTTTAGTCAAATTTTTTAACGGGACGCGAAATGTCCTTCGCGTCCCGTTAAATCCACGATATAGAAACGAAGGAAGCAAATACCATCCTATCCGCTTCCTTCGTTTCTATATTGTATTTCCTCTCTTTGTCTACCGCTCACTAATCGTTTCCGTCACGGAGATCTTCCCCATTCTCCTGGCCGGAGCGTAAACGGCGGCAATCGCCGCGAAAATAACGAACAGCAGGATAACCGACAGTTCCGCAGTCGGAAAACTCCAGAGCGCGTAGCGGAAGTGCGCAGTAATCAGGATGCCGTACAGCAGCTTGCTGAGGGGAAGCCCTGCCGCGCAGCCGGCAGCGCAACCCCAAAACGCGTAGGTAAACGCCTCAGCAGCGATCATCTTCGTAACCTGTCTCCCGTCCATTCCCACAGCCCGCATCGCTCCATACTGCTTTATCCTCGCGGATACGCTCATGGAAATGCTGTTGACGATATTCAAAATAGTCACCAGCGTGATAATTGCCAGAAATCCATATACACAGAACACAAATGCCAGATAGGTGCCGGAGGTACTCTGATCCCGCTTATCGGAAAAGGTACAGCAGCTTCCCGCCGCCTGCCGAATTGCCGCCACGTCTTTCTCCGTCACATCGTTCTCTGTCTGGATCTGCAAAATCGAGTAATCGGATTCTCCAGTCAGGCGGACAAAGGTTTCTCCGGAAGCGATGAGTGTCAATTTTCCTTTTGTCAGTCCATCGCTGTTAAAGGGATCGTACTTCAGCAGTCCCACGATTTCCAGTTTTTCACTGCCCATCTGTATGGTGTCCCCGATTTTCCAGGGGCTGTACGGGTCCCAGGCTGCCAGCACGAATCTACTGTTTCCATAGACTTTTGTAAGAACACTGCCTTTTTTCAGTACCTTGTCCTTTTCAAGGCACTGCAGATCAAATTCATCGAAGGAAACCAGATCCATAAGGCTGGGAGTATTGTTTAATCCGGCGGAAATCTCCAGGCTGCTCCTGCGCCCGTAAACGCGCTTTACCCCATCCATTTTCGAGATTGTTTCCGCCAGCCGGCGGTCTATCGAATTGGTTCCATCCCGGCTGGAAAGCTGGAGCTCGGCAAATCCGGCTGGCTGCGGCATCAAATAACCGACAAAATCGATCAGAACGGAAAAGCTCAGAAACAGAATTATGCTGAGAGCAAAGGACGCGGTTATGGAAAGCAGCTTTTTCTTCGCGCAAACCGCGTGGCGGATGCCGAGAGCTGTATCAACTCTGAAAAACCGCCCACGCAGCGGACGGCGAACCGCCCCGGTATATACCGCGGATCCGGAAACAGCCGCGGCAGGCGGCACCTTAGCTGCCCGTTTCGCCGGGGATCTTGCGGCAATCAGCACCGTAACGATTCCTACCACAACGCCGCTGACAATTCCGATGCCGCTGATCCCGAAAAGCGGGATCTTCTCAAATTCTTCCCTGACAAGGAATCGCAGAATCGCGCAGAACCCCCATGTAACCGCAATGCCAATCCCGACGCCGGCAGGAACCGCCAGTTTGCACCAGTTCAGCGCTTCCAGCCGTACAAGTCGTATAATCTGGCTTCTGCTCATACCAAGACAGCGCATCATTCCGAAAAACTGTGTTCTCTGTGATACAGTACTGTTCAGGCTGCTTGAAATCATCAGAACTCCCGCGATCAGCACCAGAATAAATAAAACTGTCGCGATGACAAACAGAGACTGTCCCATCGCGCTGCCGCTTATATCCTGAAGCGACAGTCCCTGGTGCTTTGCCTGCAGCCGGCCCTGTTCCATCCGCACCCCCATTTCCGCCATACTGAATACCGCGGTGACCATGAACACGGCAAAGACGATACAGAGAATGGTCAGACGGTTCTGCCGCCTGCGCACTTTCGCGGAAATGGGAATCAAACTGAGGTAGCTTCTCATTCCCGGCACCTCCCAAAATCAGTAAGCACGCCATCTGATACCTGCAGAATCCGATCCGCGGTCTGGGCGAGGCGCCTGCTGTGGGTGATCATAAGAATCGTCTGCTCATACTCCCGGGAAGCCGCCTTTAACAAAGTAATGACTTCACTGGTATTTCGTGAATCCAGATTTCCCGTAGGCTCATCCGCCAGGATCAGCGCCGGCCGGGTAATCAGAGCGCGCCCGATTGCCACCCTCTGCTGCTGCCCTCCGGACAACTGCGCGGGCAGGTGATGACGGCGCTCCTTCAGATTCAGCACCGTAAGAAGCTCATCCAGATAATGTTTATCCGGCTTTCTGTAATCAAGCAGGACCGGAAATATCATATTCTGTTCAACATTCAGTTCGGGAATCAGATTAAAGCTCTGGAAGATAAAGCCGATGTTCCTGCGCCGAAAAATAGTCAGGTTCCGCTCTTTCATGGAAAAAATGTCCCTGCCATCGATCCACACTTTACCGGAAGTGGGCGTATCAAGACCGCCGATAAGATTCAGCAGCGTGCTCTTTCCGGAACCGGACTCTCCGACCACCGCTACAAATTCTCCCTTGGGAACGGAAAATACCGCGTCTTTCAGCGCATGTACGGCAGCTTCCCCGCTGCCGTAGGTTTTTGATACATGTTTCACTTCTAATAAATCCATTTCCTTCAACCCCTTTCTCTTTTAATGGGAAAAGAGTATCATATCCATCCTACTGCAAAATAACGTGTATCCTACAATTCTGTAGGAATCGGAATGTTTATGGTAAAAGTCGTACCCGCTCCGAGCTCGCTGTCTACCTCAATGGTACCGTTATGGGCTTGTACAATCGCTTTTGTCAGAGGCAGACCGAGTCCGATCCCCTGTTTGTCTTTCGAAAACCGACTGCGATAAAATCGTTTGAAAATATGGGGAAGATCCTCCGGATGAATCCCGCTGCCGCTGTCGCGCACAATGATCTGAAGGATCGACGCGAATTTCCGCCATTCAACCGTAATGGAATCCCCCACCTCTGTATGGTCAAAGGCGTTTTTAACCAGATTGCTCACCGCTTCGGTCAGCCAGCCGCCGTCACAGCAAAGCCGGACCGTATCACTGCCGGAAAAGGACAGATTCTTTTCCTCCCGCTTTGCCTGATGAGAAAACCCCGCTTCCAGGCGGCTCATCAGTTTTGCGATATTCTCGACCTTCTTTTCCATGACCATCGTTCCGGCGTCCAGCTTCGTAAGCTTTAAAAGGTTTTGTACCAGGGTCTCAATCCGATCCAGTTCCTGCTCGGAAAGATCCGAAAAGTCTCTGACTATAGAGGCGTCTTCCGCCTCATCTCTGATAATTCCGTTATATACATTCAGGGCTGCCAGCGGGGTTTTCAACTGATGGGAAATATCCGATATGGTATCTTTCATAAACTGTCTGGCTCTGCTCTCGTTTTCCCCATGGGCGTTGAGGATGGAAACCAGGGAATTCACTTCGTGGAAGATCCGGTAGAGTTCCCCTTCCTCATCACATTCAATTCCCACAGTACGGTTTCCTGAAAGATAGTCCCTTATCTGCCCCGCGGCGGTTTCGATGTGTTTGTGCTGATTTCGGAAATACCTGTACAGGGCGGCGAGAACAGAAACTCCCATAGCCGCGCAGGAAACCAGCACATACAAGGCTCCGTGTTCCGGGCAGAAAGCTGCCAGGGCTGTGGAAAGAAGGGTGAATGCTCCTGCCGCCGCCAGCACCACACAGAAAAGATGTTTAATATTCCGATTAACCAGTATATGCATTGTTCACCTCAATTTGCTGTATTCCATTTGTATCCCATACGCCGAACCGTTATGATGCGCCGGGGATTTGCCGGATCGTCCTCAACTTTCGCCCGCAGCCTGCTGATGTAAACCGTCAGCGTGCTGCTGTCAATGAAGGCCTCTTTACAGTCCCAGAGATTTCCCAGAATCTGTTCTTTGGATAAAACCTGATCCGGATGCTTCATAAACAGACAGAGCAACCGGTATTCACCCGCCGTCAACTCAATCCGCGCTTCCCTTTTATAGACTTCCTTCTTCAGCAGATCGACCCGGATGCCCCCGGAGCATAATTCCTCTCTCACCGGACTGAGCTCTGTGCTTCTGCGGAGAATCGCCCTCACTTTAGACAAAAAAATCGCCAGCTTGAAGGGCTTTGTAATGTAATCGTCGCCTCCTATATCCAGTCCCATGGTGATGTCCGTTTCTTCGTCCGCCGCGGTCAGAAATAAAATGGGCACTTTCGATACCGCGCGAATTTTTCCGCACAAATCAAATCCCGAACCGTCCGGAAGCGATACATCCAGAATGACTAAATCACAGCTCTCGCTGTTCCACAGCTTTTCCGCTTCCAGACAGGTTCTGGCAGTTTGCACCTCATATCCCTGGTTTCGGAGGGCAAAGGACATCCCCTTGATTAAGCTTAAATCATCTTCGATAAAGAAAATCCGTTTCATTTTTTGCTGCACCTGTTTTGACACCGGCCATTTCTCCGTTCAGGCCGTTCCTTTCGCTTTTCTCCATTTTGTTTTATTATATGGTTTCATGCGTCGAAATACAAGAAAAGGATCCTCTGGAATTCTACTCCTCTCCGCTTCTGAGCCGCTGTACAATACTGCCCGTCTGCGTTCGGTTATAAATCACAACCGGCGCGGTCATACAGACAAGCAGAATCGCCGCAATCATCAAGGCGTCGCTCAGCCAGGGAACGGAAAAAGAAATCCGATAAAGGCTTGTTCCTTTAAAAACCACATAACTGAGCGGAAGTCCGGAGATCAGCGAAATCACCGCGGAAATCCCGGCATACCCAAGGCCTTCCAGCCGCAGCATCCTGCGGATCTGCCTGGTTGTCATTCCGATACTTTCGAGGGTCGCCAGTTCCCTGGCCCGGTTCTGGACGCTGGCGGCCATCATATTCAGATAATTCAGTATCGCCAGTATCGCGATAATAAGCCCCAGACTGCCGCCCAGCACCTTAATCTGATTTTCCGATCTCTTCATCTCCGTGTATCGATCCAGCTTGGATTCGCTGGAAATCTGCTTTTCTTCCGCGAAAACATCCTTCACCTGTTTTTCCGTTTCCTGAGAAAAGGCTTCTTCATATTCCACTTCAATCAGTTCCGTAAACAGATTATTCCCCATCAGGTTCCTGGCATACGGTTCGCTGACAATCAAATCCGGCGTATAGCCTCCCGCAAAATAGGCCGGATTGCTGTAGATGTCTCCTACTGCGGCGATCCGGATGGAGCGTTCCTGTTTCGGAGACCTTCCCTCCGGCAGATAAAACCGTACTTTTTTCCCTGCGATTCCGTTGTCTCCTTCTGTGAAAGTTTTCGCTGCCACCGCGATTTCTCCCGCTTCAAAGGCTTTTTTGTCCAGCACATTTCCCAGACTTTCATTCAATACATGAAACCCGTTCTCGTCCACGCTGATGAATCTGGCGGTAAAACTGCTGTTTTCCGGATGTTTTCGATACTGTTTCATATCCGCCTGGTAGTTCCCCGGACTGTATCTGGATTGATAGAGTTCTTTATAGTATCTTCCATACACCGCCTCCTGGTAAGGAACCACAATCTCTGTGGAAGTTACCTTCCGCACTTCTCTGACTCCCGGAATTTTTCTCACCCTTTCGATTTTTTCTTCGGTAAGCAGGGGCTTTCTGATTTCATCCAGGGTGGTCTCATTTTTAAAACGAATGTCATAGGAGGAAGTCTCGTTTAAAATCAGCTTCGCGTCGTTTTCCCGGATCACTTCATTGACCACCAGAAAGACGGAAAGGGCGATAATAAAAGAGATAAAAATGATAAACGCCTGCTTTTTATCGCGAAACAGATTCTGAAAAGCCATCGCTCCTGTGCCGCCTGCTGTCCATCTGCCCGTTCTCTTTTTGGAAGATACTGCCGTATAGCGCATGGCTTCCACCGGGGAGCACTCCCCTGCCATTTTTACCGGTTTCCTGCAGCTTACCAGATTTGTAAAAAACGCGAACCCTGCCGCCAGGAAAAAGACCCATAAGGGAACCGAGGCGAAATCCTCCGCGGGAAGCTGGGGATTTACCGCGGAGAGAATTCCCGGAATCACAAGTTTTGACACAACCGCCGCGGAAAGGATTCCCAGAGGGATCCCTGCGGCCGCATTCCAGAGAGATTGCAGCCATACCGTTTTTTTCAGCTGAACGGAGGTCATCCCCACGGTCTTAAGCTGCCCGTAAAACCGGATGTCTTTGGAAACTGAAATATACAGCGCATTATAGATAAAGAGATATCCGCTGGCGAAAATCATGAGAAGCAGCAGACCCAGACAAATCACCGTTTTGCAGAAAGCGGAGATGGTATCGTAATCCGCTTCAATGATCTGCCTGTCCTCCACGCGGATCGCCTTCTGCATAGCGACAATATCCTCCTCGGAATACAGCGGGTTGTTCAATGTAATTTTCAGACTTCCCTGGGTGAAGTCGGTCTGTTCCACCCCCGTGGTTTCAAAGAATTTTTGCGAGACATAGCCGCGCATATCTCCGCTGTAATCCGTGTACCATCCGCAAAGAACAAACTTTTTTTCGAAAGACGCCTCATTATCCCCTTCTGCCAATGTGAAATAGGTGAGCGGAAGCTCCATTCCGATTTTGGGTTCTTTAATTCCCATGTTTTTGAGAGCGAAGGTGCTCAGCATGATTTCCTCTTCCTCCCTCGGATAACTGCCGCTCCAGGTTTCCAGGGCAGGCAGGGTCTGTTTTTCCCAACAGGTTTTATCCAGCCAGTAGAGCCTGGTCTTATCCAGGGTTTTATCCTGGTACTGCTCTAAAATCGCGCATTTTACCGCGACTCCCGCGCAGGCAACTTCTTTCATACCGCGGATCCGGTTCACCTGCTCCTCCCGCGGTTCGGTAAGAGCAATATCATAATCCATACCTTCCATACGGATCTGCCGCTCGGAAACCGCTTTCCAATAGCTGATCCCCACCGCCGCTACCACTGCGATCAGAAGGGTTGTCAGCAGGATCGCGAAAATGATGAGGGCGTTGCGTTTTCTGTTTGCTTTGTAGGTGACCCTCGCCACTTCACCTGTTACTTTTTTGTTTTCTACTTTAAGCATGGCCGCCCGCACCTCCGAAGATTTTTCCGTCTTCGATCCGTATAATCCGGTCCGCCATCTGGGCGATTTCCTCATTATGGGTGATCATCACAATAGTCTGTCCGAATCGCTGCCCGCAGGTTTTCATCAGTCCCAGAACATCCTGACTTGTCCGGCTGTCCAGATTGCCCGTCGGCTCATCCGCTAACACGATAGCAGGCTTTGCCGCCAGGGCTCTTGCCAGAGCCACCCTCTGCTGCTGTCCGCCGGACAACTGGTCCGGCATGTCGTATTTCTTTTTCTCCAGGCCCAACGCTGTAAGAATCAAATCCACATACCGCTTGTCCGGCCGTATTCCATCCAGCTTCACGGGAAGCACAATGTTTTCATAAACATTCATGACCGGCAGCAGATTATAATTCTGAAAGACAAATCCGATCTTTCTTCTTCTGAAAATCGTAAGTTCATCCTTCTCCATGCCGGAAATATCCCTGCCATCTACGATAATTTCTCCTGAGGTCGGAGTATCCAGACCGCCCAGCATATGAAGAAGCGTGGATTTTCCGCTTCCCGAGGTTCCTACAATCGCCAGGAACTCCCCTTCCCTGATCGAAAGGGTAACGCCGTCCAGCGCTTTTACCAGCGTCTGTCCCGCGCCGTAATACTTTTTGAGATTTCTCGTCCTCAATATGTCCATACATACACACCTGCTTTCTTTTTTTCTGCTTCTGAGCCTAACAGAATATTCTTTCTCAAATCTTTCCTGAAGATGACAGTTTTGTCATCTTTTTCGCGATTGCCGCTGGCGTCCTGAAACAGATGCATCGGTCAATACACGAAAAAAAGACTCCGGCAAGAGTCCTTTTTCTGTGTTCAAAGTTTTTCGATATCCTCAGGGTTCAGTCCTGTAAGTTCCATAATTTCTTCCATCGGCATCTTTTTCTGTTTCAATTTTCGCGCCAGTTCCATCCGTTCTTCGCTGCGGCCACGTTCCATTCCCTGTGCAATACCTCTTTCCATGCCTTCCGCAAGTCCTCTGGTTCGGCCTTTTTCAAGACCTTCGGCAATCCCCTCTTCTTTCGCTGTCCGCATGCGAATCGCCTGATCCATCTGGTACATCTCCTTGGACATCCGGTACGCGAACAGCCGATCATCTTCACTCACTTTTTTCAGTTCTTCATCCGCCATGGCGATCACTTCATCTCCTTTCCCCACCAGCTTCTCTACATATGCTTCCTTCTCCGGATCTCCGGTGCAGCTCAGATACGCGCTCAGCGCTTCCAGCGGGCTCATTTCCTCCGCTTCCTTTTCTTCCCACCGGTATTTCCCCAGTTCCAGTACATGCAGCTGTGCCAGTTCGCTCAGATCGTATCCTGTCTCCCGGCTCTTCATCACAAAGCAGCTGTGGGCCGGTTCGCTGTCCGGCAAATACCGGTCCCGCAGGATCACGATTACGATGCTTTTTTTCAGTTTACCATAGTCCTCTCCCTTTTCCAACCCCCGCACTACCAGTTTACTCAGATAGTACAGAAAGCGGTTCATCAGTTCCCGGGTAGTTCCAATCTGCATCTCGATGTCGATCAGCTCTCCCCGGCTGGTTTCCACCAGAATGTCCATGATGATCTCCTTGGCGCCTTCCAGCTCCGCCATGGAAAAAGGGTTCAGATATACCAGATCTACGATGGGGTCTTCCTCCCATTCTAAAATCCGGTTCAAAAGGCCGATGAGCGCCCGTTTACATCCCGGCGTGTCTCGGCCGAACACGGCTTTGAAAATGATGTCACTGGTCAGCGGCTCTCGATGTACCGTTTTCTTCATACAGTAAATCCCTCCCTTTTGATTTGGATAATATTTACTGTAATTTTATTTCATTTATGGCGATATGTCAATATTTTCCATTTAAATCCGCAGAAAAATTTTCATAACACGACAAAAACAGTTTTACCTTCGTTCCGTTCCCTTTTTCCGATTCCACTTTGACATATCCTCCCTCTTTTCGCAGAATCTCTCTCACGAGATAAAGACCGATCCCAAATCCCGGCTGATTTCTGACATCATCGGATCGGTAAAACCGTTCAAAAATTCGCCCCTGTTCCTCTTCCCGAATTCCGATTCCAAAATCCTGTACCTGAATACAAAGAAAGGACTCATAGGCCATCGTCTCCACATAAACGGAAGCGCCTTCCGGCGAATATTTGATCGCGTTGTCCAGGACATTTCCCAGAGCTTCCGCCGTCCACTTTCTGTCCGCGTAGCAGACCCCGCTTATTTCCCTTCGCACAAGAGTTACACCCCGTTTTAACGCCGCAAGTTCCACATTCTGAAAGGCCATATCGACAATGGATTCCACCTCGATCTTCTCCGGGCTTATGGAAATCATCTCCTGTTCAATATAGGATGTCCGGATCAGTTCTTTCATAAAAAAATCCAGCTTTTCCGATTGCTTTTGAATTTTATCAGCCAGGCTCTCGGTCTCAGGGCTTAGTTTCTGCTCCTTTAGAAGCCCTCCGTAAAGCATGATGCCCGCGAGAGGCGTCCGAATCTGATGGGAAATATCCGAAATCAGAGATTGGATCGCGTCCCTCTCTTTTCCGGCTTTGTCATGGTTGACATGATAGGCGCGCAGGATTCTGCCGATCCGTTCCATTACGGCTCCATCCATGGATTCATCGTAAGAAATTTCCGGAAGCTCCCCTGCCAGAGCGCGATCCAGGCTTTGGAGCAGCTTCCGGTAAGTTTCTTTCATTTTTTTCTCATAATGCCGCCGAAGCAGAATGTACACGGCAAGGCAGACTGCGGCGGCCGCGGCGATGACTGCAGCATATCCGTACATCAGAACTTCTCCCACAGATACCCTTTGCCGTAAACGGTTTTAATGAAATCCGGTTTTGAGGGCACGTCCTCCAGCTTGTCCCTGAGACGGCGGATGCCTACAGACAGAGCGTTGTCTTCCACATATTCTGTTCCTTCCGGCCATACCCATTCCATCAGCCGATCTCTTGTCAGAATTCTGCCCGGATTAGACACCAGTAGATACAGAATCCTCTGTTCCGTCTTGCTCAGTTCTACAGCGCTGCCATCTTTATAGAACTCCATAGTGTCAAAGGAAAAGCGGAATCTCTCGTCCCGGTAGCCTGCCGCTTTCTCTTCCCCGCCGCGCCTCAGCAGCGCCCGCACTCTGGCCCGCAGCACCATAAGGCTGAAAGGTTTTGTAATATAGTCATCCGCTCCACATTCCAAACCTCTGACAATATCCATTTCCATATCCTTTACAGTCAGCATAGCGATGGGTACGCGGCTTGAAGCCCGCACGCTCCGGCAAAACGCGAGACCACTTCCGTCCGGCAGATTGATATCGAGGATCAGCAAATCGAATATTCTTTTCTTCATCTGTTCTTCTGCCTGGGCAATGCTCCTGCAGGAAACGAGTTCCACATCATCGCTTCGCAGGGATAGTTCAATTCCTTCCGCCAGATCTTCGTCATCTTCCAGCAGCATAATGTATCGTTTTCCGTGTTCCTTTGCCTGCATATCGTTAAACTCCCTGATTTATTCTACAGGTTCAGTTTACCGTCTGGCCCTGGCGCTGTCAAACGTAACGCGAACAAACTGGCAAATTCTTCGACCAGGTGGCACAATATGCGAACAAATCGAAAAGACTTGGAGAATAGCGTTTTTTAGTCCTTGCACCCTCTAATCCGCTAAAATATGGTAAATTTTGCATCATATTCGCCATCTGGCTTTAAAAAATCCGGATATGTTCGCGCCTGATACCTTTGAAAAGATTTCACTTGATTTTCACCTGATATCCATATAAAATATATCAGCAATCTATTACAAAATAAGGAGTGTATGATATGGATTTCATAGCAAATATCATCAGCAGTATCAGTGGGTATATGTACAGCTACATCCTAATTGTACTATTGATCGCGGCAGGCATATACTTTTCATTCCGGACAAAGTTTGTCCAGATCCGGCTGCTAAGAGAATCGATCCGGGTCATCGCGGAGCCGAAAAAGGACAAAGACTCGATTTCTTCCTTTCAGGCCCTTATGGTATCCACCGCGTCAAGGGTCGGCACAGGCAATATCGTAGGTGTTACCGGCGCGATCATTATGGGCGGACCGGGCGCTGTTTTCTGGATGTGGCTCATTGCGCTTCTCGGCGGCGCTTCGGCGTTTGTAGAGTCAACGCTGGCTCAGATCTATAAGAAAAAGGGATCGGACGGTTCCTACGGTGGACCAGCCTATTACATCAAACAGGCGCTCAAGGCTCCCGCCCTGGGCGGCGTCTTCGCGGTTTTTCTGATCCTCACCTATATGGGCGGCTTTAACGCTCTTGCCTCTTTTAACCTGACGGACTTTGTCAAGGCATATGTACCGTCAGACAACGCGACCCTTTATATCGGTGCGGTAGTAGCCATCCTTTCAGCGGTTGTAATCTTCGGCGGCGGGAAAAGAATCTCCAAGGCTACGCAGGTGATCGTTCCCATCATGGCAGTTGCCTACATCGCGGTTGCGCTCTTAATGATCATTTTAAACATCGGCTCTTTCCCATCCGTGATCGCCAGTATTTTTACCGGTGCCTTCAACTTTTCTTCTGTAGCGGGAGGTGTCTTCGGTGCGGCGATTATGAACGGTATTAAGCGGGGGCTTTATTCCAACGAGGCAGGTATCGGTTCGGCTCCGAACGCCGCGGCGTCCGCTGATGTATCTCATCCGGTTAAGCAGGGGCTTGTACAGATGCTTTCCGTATTCATTGATACGCTGCTCATTTGTTCTTCCACCGCCTTTATGGTACTGTGCGCGGGACTGGATCCTTCCGGATACTTGGACGCTTCCGGCAACGCTATGAGCGGATTATATATCCAGGAATCGCTGGGAGTCAACTTCGGCGCGTTTGGAGGATATTTCATTACAGCGGCTCTGGCTCTGTTCGCCTATACTACAGTAGTCGGCAACTATTTTTACGCGGAAATGAATATCAGCTATCTGTATAAAAACGCTCTTAACAATAAGCCCTTCATGTTCTGTTATCGGCTTTTGGCGGTTATCATTATCTTTGTAGGCGCCCAGTTCAGCGCGGGACTTGCGTGGGATACGGCGGACGTTCTTATGGGATGTATGGCGCTGATCAACGTGCCAGTCTGCATTATCCTGGGGAATACGGCATTTAAAGCGCTCAAAGATTACACGAAAAAGAAAAAATCCGGTGAATCGCTTGAGTTTAAGGCCGCTGATATCGGAGTAAGCGGCACCGAATATTGGAAGTAGATTCTGTTTTTTATATCAGTAAGAAAAGACCTGACGCAAATCACGCTGTCAGGTCTTTTTTCACATTCAATAAACAATTTGATTTACAATCAATCCTGTTATGAGAGAAGCAGTCATTACATAGGCAAGATACAGCAGGAACCGCTTTAAGCCAAGCACGATCTTCACCGCCCCCAGATTCGTAATTTTTGTCGCCGGCCCGGTGATCATAAACGCCGCCGCGCTTCCCATACTCATTCCATCATAAAGCCATGCCTGAAGAAGAGGAATCGTCCCTCCTCCGCAGACATAAAGAGGCACTCCGATGGTTGCCGCCATCAACACGCCAAAAGCCTCATCTCCGCCGAACAGTGATACCATAGCTTCCGCGGGCACATACCTCTGAAAGAGGGCGGAAAGGAAAATGCCGATCAGGAAATACACTCCTGTGGCTTTGACATTTCTCCCCAGATTCTTCAGAAAACGAAATAACCTATTGGGATCCGTATCCCGGCTCTGCGGTTCATCAAAACCGGTGAAGTTAAAAAAGGATTTGCCACGGTAACCGGCGCGCACCAAAACTCCTGCCGCGCATCCGCACACAAAGCAGGAAATAAGTCTTACGGAAAGCGCCTCCGGACCAAGTGCCGCGCTGTAAATAATCAGCTGAGGATTGAGAAGAATCGAACTCATCATAAAGGCCGCCAGCCAATCGTCCTCCACGCCGCTCCTGGAAAAAGACGCCGCAATGGGGATGGTTCCATACATACACAGGGGAGAGGCGATTCCCAGAGCGCTTGCCGCGCCGATTCCCAAGACGCCGATTTTCTGTCCTCCCAGGAGACGCACTCCACGGTGGATGGAATCTTTCAGGAAAACAGAGATTGCGGATCCCAGAACCATTCCCAGAATCCAGAATCCTAAAATCTGTTCCAGCTGAAGGGAAAAATAATACCAGAGATAAATCGCTTCACGCTGCAAAATCTCAGTCATTCACATTCACCAGATTGTAGCTGCGGCTTCCCAGCCCGATCTTCTCTGCCTGCTCCAGCGTATGAAGTCCGTTTCTCGACTCAACGCGCTCAACCAAAGAATCTCCGTCCTCCGCTTCGTATACCAGATCAACGCAGGCCTGATCCACCGCTACCGGGTCAAAGGAAGCAAGAATTCCGATATCGTGCATATCCGGCTCTGCCGGACTGCCGTCACAATCACAGTCTACGGATAGGCGGTTCATCACATTGATGTAAAGTATATTTCCGTCCAGATAATCCACAACCGACTTTCCCGCCTCTGCCATCGATTCCAGAAAAGCGTCCTGGTCGCCATCCCACATGCTGCCTCCGGTTCCGCCGCTGTGAATATGTTCCTTACCTTCACTGGAGGCGATTCCGATGGAGATATTTTTGATAGCCCCTCCGTAGCCTGCCATGGAATGTCCTTTAAAGTGGGACAGCACGATATAGTAATCATAATTGGCAAAATTGGCTCCTACATAGTTTTCTGTCAGATTATCTCCGCCTGTAACCGGCAGTGTCATAGACCCGTTTTCATCCATAATATCCACATCGGCAATCTCTGTATATCCATGATCCTCCGCAACCTGATAATGCATAGCGGTGCTGGCTCTGGAACCCCCATAGGCTGTGTTGCACTCTACGATGGTCGGGTTTTCAAAGGACTGGACAAAGGATCCGATCAGATCCGTACGAAGATAGTTGCTGCCCGGCTCGCCGGTAGAAAGCTTTATCGCGGGATTTTCCCCGGGGGAAGCCTCCATCGCCTCGTAAACCGCCATCAGACCCTGGGGGCTGACGTCCTCTGTCATATATACGGCCGGTGCGCTGTCATTATCCGTACTGTATGATTCGTTTGTCTGTGTCTGGCCGGACGTTTCGTTCTGCCCGCAGCCTGCCAGCAGAAGCATCAGCGCCGCTGCCAGAGAAAGAAGCGCTGCCGCGTTTTTTCGTTTCATATTCCGACGCCTTTCCTCGTATACCCCTTCTATCGCTTTTGATCCCCCACGGACCATACATGTGTGTCAGCTGCTGCCGCCTGTGTATTCTGAGCCATCACACCAACCAACTTATGGGGAACATAGGGTTCCTCAAGATAAGCAATCTCGCTGTTGTCAAGCACCAATTCCGTGGATCTTGCCGCACCTTCCACATGGCGCATCTTTGTAGCTCCCACGATCGGTGCCGTAACCTTTGTCAAAATCCATGCCAGGGAGATTTCCGTCATGGTCACTCCACGCTTTTCCGCCAGTTCCGCCACCCGCTCTATAATAAGACGATCCTGGCCAGCGGTGGAGTCATACTTCAGCTTTGCGTAGCTGTCCTCTTCAAGTCGCTTTGAAGTCTCACCCGGATGCTTTGACAGCCTTCCTCCTGCCAGCGCGCTGTAAGGCGTCATGGCAATGTTTTCTTCCGCGCAGTAAGGCGCCATTTCCCGCTCTTCTTCTCTGAAAATCAAATTATAGTGTCCCTGCACAGATACAAACCTGGCGAAACCTTCTTTTTCCGCCAGAGCGTCGGCCTTGGCAAGCTGCCAGGCGAAGCAGTTGGAGATGCCAATATACCGCGCTTTTCCCGCTTTCACGGCATTGTTTAATCCTTCCAGAATATCATAAACCGGCGTCCTGTAATCCCACATATGATAGATATACAGATCCACGTAATCCATTCCCAGATTTTCAAGGCTCTTGTCCAGCATCCGCTCAATATGCTGCTGTCCTGTGATGCCCGCTTCGATTTCTTCGTTGGTTCTGGGCAAAAACTTCGTAGCAACCGCGACTTCTTCTCTTTTGGCGAAATCCGCAAGCGCCCGGCCCAGATACTGTTCGCTGGTTCCGTTCTGATAACCGATGGCCGTATCGAAAAAATTGATTCCCAACTCCAGCCCTCTTTTTACAATTTCACGCGTGTGTCCCTCGTCAATGGTCCAGCTGTGCTGTCCTCTGGACGCGTCACCAAAGCCCATACAGCCCATACAAATACGCGATACATTCAATTCCGAATTTCCCAGTTTTGTATACTTCAATTTCTTTCCCTCCTTCTTAAAGAGAACGTCCCAGTTCATACGCCTGCCGCGGGAAGCCCGTACGCTGTGTCATCGGAACGTTCCCGCAGCCGGTTCCTAAAATTTTTCCCTGATTCTTAAAATTCATATAACGGCAAAGCGTATCGTAATAGGATTCCACTTCCGTCATTGTCCACTCGTTACTGTCCCACGCCGCCACAATCAAAGCAGTTTTCATGCCTTTGGAGTCCAGCTTTCCGGTGAAACTGTAGAATCGATCGATTACGGTTTTCAGCTGCGCGCAGACGCCGAAATAATACAGAGGCGTTACCAATACCATCATATCCGCGTCCAAAATTTGTTTCTTCAATTTTTCTCCGTCATCTTTCTGGCTGCACGGACCGTTCATACCGCAGAAATCACAGCCGAGACACGGATGAAGATCCGCGCGGGCCGCGTCAAAAACCGTCACCTGATGCCCGCTTTCTTTTGCTCCTTTTATAAACTGATCCGCCAGAAGATTGGACGATCCATGTTTATGCGGACTGCTTTCGATTACTAAAATATTCATTGTGTACCTCCCCTTCCTCATTCCTGTTCCTCATCGGGTTCAATCCTTGCTGCAAAATCTCCGTTTTGAGCCGCCAGCGCCTCCATTCCGGATTCCACCTTCCCCAGATAGACAAGATCCTCAGAGTAACTGAAATCTTCATAAAAAATACAGACATTCCCCCACGGTTCATACAGACACACATCGCCGACAGAAGGTTCTACGCCAAAGTTTTCTCCCTCTGTGTCCAGTTCGTCCGGCGGATAGGCGATTTTTTCTGTCTGGTTATAGTCGCTGAACTTCAGTTCCAGCGGAAGCATTTCGTATAGGCTGTCAGCGGCAGGCGTATCGGACAAAAGGATCTGTATTTCCTGACTTCCAATCGTCATTTTTACACACCTTCCGCTCTCTTCTCGTGAAGCCTGGCTACTTGAAACACCCGTTTCTTCCGTTCCGCTTTCATTACTCTGTGGATCCTCTGCCGCTCCGCAGGCCGCCAGAGTAAAAAGCAATACAAGCGCAATCATCCATACGGCTTTTTTCTTCATCGGTTTTCCTCCCCGGTAAACAATCTTTTATTTCGACTTCATTATAGGTTCAAATCGTTTTCAATGTCTAATACTTAGAAATTATTGTTTACCATGCTTTTCACGAATAGAGGATACGACCTGCCGCCTTCCGGGTCACAGCTCCTGTACATTCGTTCTGGAATTCGCGATATATACCCCGGCGATAATAACTGCCGCGCCTAAAAGCTGAAAAACGGAAACAGCTTCCTTTAAGACAATCACTCCGGTCAGGATGGAAACAATAGTCGAAACGCCAATAAAGGAGGAGGTACGGTTCACTTCGATTTTAGCGATTGCCGCGTTTGACAGGAAATACGGCTGATCCCTACCGTTTCCGCGATAAAATAAATCGCCGGGTTGAACAGCGCTACCAGCAATACCGGTCTGATTTTCTTCCCTCTCAGATTCACTTTCATCATACCGCAGAGTACGAAAATGCTCATAATGGCAAATGCCACAAAAAATCTCCATCCAAGCAGCGATAGTACGGTCGCCCCTGCTGTAGCCTGCTTTGTGAAACTGTAACTTAGCCCGTATAGAGTTTCACATCCCAGAGCGCACAGACTTCCCCCATAAGCAAATTGTTGTTCTTGTTGTTTTTCATTTGATTCAAATGCGCTCCTGTTTTTATACCTTCAATTATACAACAGATACCCTTCCTTACAAACGCTCCGCGCGATTCCCTGCGATATTTTCTATTCTTTCTCAAAAAAATGGTACCTGGGACCCATAGATTATACCAGGTTTCGATAGTATAATTGTTAACAAAAAAGTCAAACAATATTGAAAGGGGTAGATATGAGTCAAGAACTGTATGCAAAGGATTGGCAAAAAATTAACGAAATCATCTTGCGGATGAACAGTGAAAATGATATTTTAAAGGCTTTAAATACATTTCTGCTCGATATTGAAAGACTGGTTCCTTATGAAAAAGCCTGTATTTATTTTTATGATCTTTCCGCGTCTGACATTGTCAAAGATTATCTTGGACAGGGATTCAGCGAAAAAGAACTGATTGACTATGAACGCTACTATTGCAATATCGACGATGTTGTGGAAAAAATGATGCCCAATAAAGAGGTTGTTATTAAAAGTACCGAGGCATTCGATATCAATCAGCGAAAAGAAACCGAATACTTTATTGACTATGTGACTCCCGCTAATACAAAAATTTCTCTAGACACCAATTTCCGATGGAATCTGGAAAACAGAGGGTTTTGTATCGGTTCTCTGGATCTGTTCCGCAATGAAAAGGACATCGATTTTACAGAGAGGGAAATGGAAATCTGCAGGGTATTCCAGCCCCACATTGAACTGCGAGCTTCCAATTACGCGTTTCTATTTGAAAATATCACGCATAAGTTCGCACTTACCAATGCGGAGCAGGATATTGCCTCTATGATTCTCAAAGGTTATTCCAATGAACAGATCGCGGAAGAAAAATGTATCACAATTTCAACGGTTAAAAAGCATGTTTCTAAAATTCTGGAGAAGTCGGATACCAAATCGCGAATTGAGTTTATATGCAAGGCCACTTACACCGGCAAATAGGCCGGATGAAAAACAGGAATGACAAGGGGTAATTATTTTAATAATAAATATAAAAGAAAAGGAGAAAATGAAAAGCATGAAAGACATTATTACAGTAGCCGCGGTTAATTTCAGAGTTGACGCGGCGGATAAAGACAGCAATCTTTCCAGAATGTGCGGATTCGCCGAAGCCGCGGCAAAGCGCGGCGCGGATCTGGTGTTATTTCCGGAAATGTGTCTTTTTGGGTATGACTACTATGTAGATGACAACATCTCTCAGGAAGAAAAGATTCGGACAGCGGAACAGATCAGCGGGCCGTCCTGCCGGGCGATTGCGGAGGTCACGAAAGAATACGGAATCTACGTTGTTTTTGGTATGGCGGAAAAACTGGAGGATACTCCGGACGCGACACTTTATAATTCCGCGGTAGCAATCGGCCCGGACGGTGTAATCGGAGCCTATCAGAAGATGCATCCTTTTGAAACAGAAAGCATCTGGTGCGCCAAAGGAAGCAAACCATTCATGTTCGACACTCCCTGGGGACCGATTTCCGTCGGCATCTGCTTTGACACCTACCAGTTCCCGGAACTTCAGAGATATTACTGCAGCCAGGGCAGCAGGCTGTATCTGAACCCTACCGCTGTCGTGGAGGAAATTCCGAAAGAAGGAAGCCGCCAGGCATTCATTGACTACTATGCGCCGACATTGGAATACGGAGTTCTCTGCAATACCATCTACGTTGCCAGCGCAAACCTTTGCGGTATGGATAAGGTAAACTATTTTGGAGGCGGAAGCTGCGTCATCGGACCGAAAATCACACCGTTTTACGAAACCAACCTCCATTATTACGCGGGAAACAAAGACAATGTGCAGGAAGGAATCCTGATGGAAACCATCGATCTTTCCCTGGCGGAAAGACGCCTGTTTATCAATAAAGAAATCACCGGCGAGCCGGATTACAGACCAGATATTTATAAGCAGTTCCTCTAGGCTGCTTTCTAAGATAACACTATGAACAAAGGAAGAAGGAGATTTAAATGAAAGACGATACTCTAAAACGTACCATGAAGCTGCACCATCTGGTCATCTTTGGTGTAGCTTTCCTGACGCCGATGATCGCTTACACGATATATGGTGTCATTGCCACAAGCTCTCACGGTGTTGAATCGGGTTCCATCTGCCTTACCATCATCGCCATGCTGTTTACTGCGCTAAGCTACGGTCATATGGCAAAGGCATACCCTGCCGCGGGTTCCGCTTACACTTACACCAGAAAAGCCATTAACTCCAAACTGGGCGTTATCGCCGGATGGATTGTTCTGCTGGGTTATGTATTCTTTCCCATGGCCATCTGGCTAATCGGCGCGTCTTATTTCAGCGCCGCTGTTCCCGCCGTTCCGGAATGGGTATGGCTGGTAGGATTCATTGTGATTACATCACTTATCAATATCGTAGGTGTTGAAGTAGGAAGCAAAATTAATTTCGTGATGGTTTCCATCCAGGTTATTATCATTATCGCGTTCCTGATTTTTACCATCAAAGCGATAACCGAAGGAATGGGAGAAGGCACACTGGCCTCTTTTTCACCGTTCTACAATCCGGATGTAGATTTCAGCTACATGGTAGCCGGAGCAGCGGCAGCCTGCTATTGCTTCCTGGGTTTTGACGCGCTGACAACATTCACAGAAGATACCATTGATCCGGAAAAGAATATCCCAAGATCGATTATACTGACACTGCTCGTATGCGGCGGAATCTTCCTTATCGTAACTTACTTTACACATCTGGTGCATCCATCCTTCGATTATCCGAATCCTGACAACGCGGCTTACGACATCGCGCGCCAGGTCGCTCCATCTGTTTTCGGCGGAATCTTCCTCATCGGCACCATCGCCGGTCAGTTCGCGGCAGGCCTGTCGGCACAGGCAAGCGGCGCTCGCCTGCTGTATGCTATGGGAAGAGACGGCGTTCTTCCGAAAAAACTTTTCGGAAGACTGGGAAAAACGAAAACACCTATAAACGCCATCCTTCTGACGGGAATCATCGCGCTGTTCGCTATCTTTCTGGATGTTACTTCCGCTACAGCGTATATCAACTTCGGAGGACTCATCGGATTCTGTTTTGTTAACATTGCGGTTATCTCGCATTATTTCATAAGAAAAAAAGAGCGTTCCACCAAAGGCTTCTTTATGTACCTGGTTTTCCCTATCATCGGCACCTTGTTCTGTCTGTATCTGCTGGTACATTTGGACAGAATCGCCATCATCCTGGGATGCGCATGGGTAGTAATCGGAATTATCTATCTGCTTGTTCTGACAAAAGGTCTGAAGGAGGAACCTCCGGAACTTGGAATTGATGACTGATGAAAATATAGGCATATTATATATGGAGACCGACCATCTTTAGGTCGGTCTCCTCAGACTGTAGACAAAAGGTCCAACTTCAAGAAGAGAAGTTGGACCTTTTCTAA
>JAHZHL010000004.1 GCA_019420305.1 Bacillota bacterium
CGCCCAGAGCCACGCATCGTACGGAGTAAACAAGGGCTCGAATTGTTTGTTCATCCGGTTTCAAAAACGGAATCTGCCGAAGCAGAATGTCCGGCATTGTCCGTCACCTCCACCGACCACATGTAATCCGTCAGACTGTCCAGCGCCTTTCCCTCATAATCCACAAACGCGCTCTGGTCGCTTTTTACCACACCCGAATCCCAGGCTTCTCCACGGTCGCTCCAGACTCTGATGCGATAGGTTTCCTGCATCACGTTCTGGCCTTCGCTGACAATGACCCAGGAGAAATACGGCGGCTGGTCTACACACGGCCTGTTCTGACTGTTTGCCCTTAATCTGACCAGTTCCATTTCTTCGCCCCTTTTCCTATCTGTGAGCCTCCCAGAAATCCACCGCTTCCTGCAGCCAGTTCTTCGCGACGGTCTCTGTTCCAAGGCCGAAACCGTGACCGAGATGATCATACACCCGGATCGACACATTTTCCTCTCCCAGCGTTTCTGTCAGCGCCGGTATCTTTTCCTCTATCATCCCGAAACCATAGGGATCCTCACGTCCCACGACGGAAAACACCGCCAGTCCCCGGTCCATCGGCAGCGGCTCCACATTCCAGTCCAGACCGTAAATAGGAAAGATCGCCGTCGGTCTCGGAAGTTCATGCTTATGGCAGCTGTCGGCATAGTGGGCGAAAGCGTATGAGGTGGTCATCATTCCGCCCGCTGAAAATCCGAAAATCGCGAAATCCTCCATATTGATGTTCAACTGTTCCTGATGATCGTTCAGGTAACGTACCGCCTGCACCAGTTCCCGGCAGGCCTGCTCTGCCTGCTTGACCTGTTCTGTCTGCCCCAGCTGTTTTCCGATGGGATAACTGAGCACCAGCACCGAATATCCCCGTCTGTGGAGTTCCATTGCCACCGGATACCCTTCGCAGTCCGTCACATTGCTGATAAAACCGCCGCCGGGAACTACGATCGCCAGAGGCTTCCCTTCCTCTCCCTGATAAAACATGCCGGTAAGATGGCTCTTATAGGGATCCTTTTCCACATCCTCTTCCGGATAAAGATCCGAAAGCAGCCAGGCCCTGCCCTGCTGCACCTGAGCGGTCAGATAATTGAAAGACTCCAAAGAACTTTCCAACTGTTCCTCTCTGCCCTGCGCCTTCATAAAAGCGCTATAACTTGCCGGGGCGATGGATTTGAGCACGTTATCCTCCGCGTTAAAAAACATATGCTTATAGCCGCCGAACACCGGATGCTGCATAAGAAATGCCATACTGTCATCTGCCGTCGCCTGGCGGAACGTTCCGTCCCCGTTGTAATATGACTCTTTTTTCACTTGCGGAAATCTCCCCAGCCCGAGCAGGGCCGGCAGAAACATCGCCTTGCTGCGGTACACGTAAAAAGTCAATCCCGCAGCCGCAAGGATCAGAACCAAAAGGATCACAGCCAATATTTTCAATATTTTAAATCTTCCTTCCTCCAGATATTTTCCCCAAGAATGTCTCTTATCTAAAACTTCGCCAGCGCCGCGTCCAGCATCTGAAACTGCTCCTCATCGCCTCCGCCGCCGAACACCTCTGCGACGGTGCGCAGAGACATGGGATAGGCCGCGTCCGGAATCATATCCACCTCGATCAGAGTCGACAGAAACGCCCGGACAGCGGGATGATTCAGAAGTTCCTCCATGCTTGACTCTGTGCTGTAGGTCTTCTTCAGCTGCTCCGAAGCAGGATACTCCGCCCGGTAAGAACCGGCCTTCACATGGCAGACGCCGTCTCGCACGGAAGCGAACAACGGATTGGACTCATCCAGATACACACTGGTATCGGCATAGGGCAGCTGCACCTCCGCCTCCGCGCCGAAGGGCACTTCCAGCGAAACCCGAATCCGGTTATCGTCCAGAATCTCCCAGCCGCACCGGTACGTTCCGCTGGCGGAATCATAAACTGCCTCCGCGCTCTTTACGTCCGCGTGAACCTTCGGGGCGATACGCACCGTTTTCGCTCCCGGCGCATTTTCCCTCACGTCAATGCCGCCCACATGGCGGAACATCCATTCCAGAATCGCCCCGTAGGCGTAATGGTTAAAACTGTTCATCCCCGTGCTGGAAACTTTTCCGTCCTCCCCAAGGGAATTCCAGCGCTCCCAGATCGTGGTGGCTCCCAGTTTCACCTCCCGGAGCCAGCCCGGATATTCCTCGTTTAAAAGCAGACGGTAAGCCGCGTCCGTCATTCCATTATCGGTCAGGACATTGCACAGAAGAGGCGTTCCCACAAATCCGGTATTCAGTTTATTCCCGCTGTCCCTCAGCAGTTTCTTCAGCATCTGCCGGGTTTTTTCCTCATCCGAAGAGATATGATATTTCAGAGCCAGCAGGAGTCCTGTCTGGGTTTTTACGGCGCAGCGGCCGGTGGACGTAAAGTATTCGCGTCTTACCTCCTGCCACTGCCGGTCCGCAAGCGCCCGGTATTCTCCGGCCTCTTCCTTCCTGCCCAGAATATCCGCCGCCTTTGCCACAATGTCCGCGCTGGCCGCATAGTAAACGTCCGCCACATACCCCTCGTCGGTGGCGCCGTAGGCATTGCCCTCGGAGGCTCCCGCCCGGTCCAGCGCAAGCCAGTCGCCGTAATGGAACATTTGGCGCCAGCCGTGATGTTCGCCGTCCACCGTCCGTATGTAGTCCACCCAATCCTTCATGCTGTCAAACTGATCCTCCAGGATCGACACATCTCCGCTGAACACATATACGTTCCAGGGGATAATGCAGGCCGCGTCGCCCCAGGCGCAGGAACATTTCGTCTGCCCATAGACAGGCACGGTCTCCGGTACCATTCCGTTCAGATCCTTCTGCTCCTGATACAGGTCAAACAGATACTTTTTATAGAACGCGTAAGTATCCGCGAGATAGCAGGCTGTGGCGGAAAACACCTGGGTATCTCCGGTCCACCCCATCCGCTCATCCCTCTGGGGGCAGTCGGTGGGCACGTCCAGGAAATTCCCTCTCATTCCCCACTCCACGTTGGAGATCAATCTGTTCACCAGTTCGTGTCCCGTCCGCAGGAACCCTGCCGTTTCGTAATCGCTGCAGAGCACCAGCGCAGTAAAGTCGTCAACGCTCAGTTCCTCCACGCCGCTGACCTTCACGTAGCGATATCCGTAATACGTAAAATGAGGCTGGATTTCCTTTTCCGTTCCATCTGATATGTAAATATATTCGGATTTTGCAGTCCTTAAATTTTCATTGTAAAAACAGCCGTCCTGCAGCACCTCCCCGGTCTGGATCCGAACCTGCGCCCCTCTTTTTGCCCGAACCCGGAGCCGGAAGGATCCGGTGATCTCCTGGCCCAGATCAAAGACCAGTTCTCCCTTGGGCGTGCGGATCAGTTCCACAGGCGTTCTCTCCTGCTGCACCTTCACCGGAAGGGACAGGCGCTCCATCAGTTTTCCCCCGGGCGGATCCGCCGCAACAGCCTGCTCCGGCTCCCTGTCTTCCAGGGTATCGTCCCTGTGTTCCCCATCGTAAAGATTGGAAAAAGTGAGACGGCTTCTCGTCACCGTCCAGGTTTCATCCGTCCCGATGATCTCCTGCGTTCCATCGGCGTAATCCAGGCGGATCTCCGCGATCAGTTTCCACTCGTCCCCGTACCAGCCGCCTTTTCCTTCGCTGTTTAAGCCAAAACGGCCCTTATACCAGCCGTTTCCCAGGAGGACGGACAAAGTGCCGCCCTCCGAGATCTGCCGCGTGATATCATAGGTCTGATACTGAATCCACCGCTTGTAATCATTGCAGTAGGGAGTCAGGTACTCTTCCCCGATCCTCTGAGGACTGCCGTCCTCCTTTGGAGTGATATACGCTTCATACAGCCCCAGACCGGAAATGTAAAGACGCGCTCCTGTCACCTGCTTTTCCGGTATGATCTCTCTGGAAAAAACCGGATGTCTCGGTTCCGCGCTGTCGCAGGTAATCCATTTCCCCTTCCAGGGTTCCTCCATTTTTGCCGTTTCAAAAAACTGAGTCTCCGACGTGATGATCTCGTCTGCATCCGTAGCCACGGTTACCTTCCAGTAATATCTGCTGCAAGGCTTCATTTTCAGGCTGAGCCTTGCAGCCCGGCTGTCCAGATCCGCCTCTCCGGTATCGCAGACCGTTTTCTCAAAGGATGCATCCTCCGCCACAACAATCCTGGCCCACTTCTGCTCTTTTCCCCGACAGTCCTTTACCTTCCATGAGAAGACCGTCCGTTCCATGAGAAATCCCATCGGATTGGTCATGTGATTGATTTTTGCCGCGTAAATTTTCCCCATGCTGCTTTATTCCTGCTTTCCTTCTGCAAGGCTGGCGTGCATCTCCTCTACCGCCTTCTTATCCAGCGTATACTGCGTTCCGAAAAGAATCGCTCCCAATCCGGTCAGAATCATCGGCAGAATCAATACGCATAAGATAATTCCCGTATTGATGCTCTCCGGCTGCTGAACCGATCCCTCCACAAATCCGAAGGCAGCCAGCACATAGCCGGGGATCGCCCCGCCCAGTCCCTGGGCAACCTTTGTGATAAAGGACGTCAGAGAGGCAATGGCGGCCTCTGCGCGCTTTCCGGTTTTATACTGCACATAAGTGGTATTGTCCGCCTGGATACTGGTATTCAGAGGCTGCAGGCATCCTCCCGCTATACCGCCGCACAGGGAACTGATATAAATCAGCGTCATGGACCTCACATCAATCAGACGGAGCGCGGTAAAGATAATGGAAATGACAATACACAGCAGGTAAACGTTTTTCTTTCCCATCCGGTTCGCCAGGATCGGTCCCAGAAAAATGCCGATCAGCGCCGCCACCAGCGAGATAACCGTCACACCCGACGCCAGCGTCAGGTCACCCATGACATAAGTGTAGAAGAACGTGCCCGCGCCGCCGGCAATGGTGCTTCCGGTTCCTGCCACCAACGCCAGGATAAAGAACGACCACACAGGTTTATACCGCAGGAAGGAAACCAGTTCTTTCAGGCTGTATTTTTCTTCCTTCTTTCCTTCGAACCCTACCCTCTCCTTGACAAACGTTACTCCGACAAGGGAGAGAACCAGAACCATTGCCATGGAGCCGAAGATCAGGATGTAGTAATTTTCCAGGGTGGCTTCCGCTACGATCAGAGGAGACACAACGCCCAGCACAGCGGCTCCCGCCATGGTTCCCAGAGCGGCAAACAGGGACAGGCTGTTTCTTTCCTTGCTGTCTGCACTCATAACCGGAACCAGGCTGTTCTTGGAAATGTCCATGATATCGAACGTCCAGCCCAGGAGCAGATAGGTGACATAGACGATGGCGTATTTTCCCACCGGACTCCAGGCCGCGCCGAACCACAGCAATATGTAGTTAATAACGCAGATGATCGTCCCGAGAACCAGCATAGGACGGAACTTGCCTCTCTTCGTCACGGGGAATCTGTCCATGATAAATCCCATAACCGGGTCGCTGACTCCATCCACCACCTTTGAAATCAGGAACAGAGTGGACAGGCCCATAGGATCCAGCCCCACCACCGTCGTGTAATAAATCAGGAAATACGCTGACAGCAATGTCATCATGGGAATATTGCCGGCGTACACCATGAATAATCCCAGTTTCTCTGACAGTCGTACTTTTTGATTGTTTTTCGTGTTCATTTGTCAACCTCCTTAATATCACTATTTTTCCTACCGATGTTTTTCCCAGAATGCAACCGCCTCCGGCAGCCAGCCTTCCGCGGCCGTGCCGTCTCCCAGTCCAAAACCGTGGCCCAGTTTATCATACATGATGATATCCACATTCTCTTCTCCCAGTTCTTCTTTCAGATAGGGGATCTTATCCTCCACTGCCGCAAATCCGGTAGGATCGTCGCGCCCCACTCTGGAAAATACCGCCAGTCCCTTATCCTCGTCGTGAACCCGAATCTCCCAGTGCAGGCCGTAAATGGGAAAGATCGCCGCCGGTCTGGGAAGGCGATATCTGTGACAGCAATCGTTGTAATCAGAAAAAGCGTAAGCTGTCGTCATCAATCCCCCTGCCGAAAAACCAAACATGGAGAACCCATCCATCGTATAGCCGTATTCTTTCTGATGGTCTATCAGCCATCGTACCGCCGGAATCACATCCCTTGCTGCCTCCTCTCCCTTCGCCTGATGTTCGGTCTGATGCAGTTCTTTGTTTACGCGATAGACGAGAACAAAAGCGCTGTACCCTCTTCTGTGCAGTTCCATCGCGATCGGAATTGCTTCCACGTAAGAAGCCACGCCGGCAAAACCTCCTCCGGCAATGACTACAGCCAGGGGCTTTCCGGCTTTCCCCTGGTATAACAGACCTCGCGTCTTTTCTTTCTCCGGATCCTTTTTTCTTTCGCTCTCCGGATAGAGCCCGCTGATAAAGTGAACGTTTCCCCTGGCTCTCTGCTCTACAAGATAATTAAATCCCTCCGTAACGTTCATCGCCTGCTGTCCCATGCCCGCCAGACGCAGCATATTTTCTATCGTCATGCCGGAAATCGCGTAGAGTTCCTTTGGAGAACCGTTCTTCATAAAGTACTCCGGATGCCCTTCCCAGACAGGATGCTGGATGAAAAATGCCAGTTTGTCGTCCAGCGCCGCTCTTCGATAGCCGCCGGCGTCATCATAATACGCCGAATCCCTGATCTTTGGCATATGTTTCATTCCAATGAGAGCAGGCCAAAAAAAACCTTTATATTTCCCCATTGCGTCTCTCCTCCCTTCGCTTTTATGACCTGATTATAAATGATGTTTCCTTCGGTTTCATCAACCATACTTTACACATTTACCGACGAAACTTCATCTTTTTCTTGACGGGGCAGGGGAAACATTTTATAGTGAAAGCAGAAAGTTTTTACGGGCAGGCCCGTGAAAGAAAAGGCGTTTCTGCAGCGACCGCAGGAAAATCGAGGAGGCAGCGATATGAACAAACACGGCCTGGATCAGTATCTTCGCAGACTGACGCCGGAGGAGGAAGAACACCTCTCCGGAATCCATATGGACTATTCCGCCATGCCTGTGGCAGGCTATGACCGCGGACAGCCCTGCTACCGTTTTGTATATGATCCGCAGACATATATCAGCACCGCCGCGAAAAAAAACATTCTGGTGGAATACTATAATTTCTCCGTGATCAAACAGGACCGCTTCGAGGAGGTTCCTCTCCATGTGCACGATTGGCTGGAACTGAATTATGTTTACTCCGGCTCCTGCTCCTTATATGTGAACAGGACGGATATCACCCTGTCGCAGGGACAGATGGTCCTGATCAACACGGACGCTCCCCATGCGGTATCCCGCTGCGAAGAGAACGATATTCTGATCAATTTCCTGATTTCCAGAGAATACCTGAATGCAGCCTTTTTCGAGCGCATCGGAAAGGACAATTATCTCTCCGCCTTTTTTATCGAAGCGCTGAACAACCAGGCCGCCCACAATAATTATCTGGTATTCCGCCCGCAGAAAAATAACCGGCTGGCAGATTTTGCCATCCAGTTTCTCTGTGAATATTATGCGCCCTCCATCGCCGCGAGCCACATGCTGGACAGCCTGATGACGCTGATTGTCTGTGAACTGATCAACGTTTTCGAGCATTCCCTGGTCTCAACGGAGACCGGAAACAATACGATTTTCCCCATTGTCCGCTATATTGAAAACAACTATCAGCGCTGCACGCTGGAATCCACCGCAGAATTTTTCCACATGAACCCCAACTATCTGTCCACCTATATCCGGAAGCACACCGGCTCCTCCTTCAAGGAAATGATTCAGACTCAGCGGCTGCAGCAGGCCGCCCGGCTTCTGCGCAACACCGGTATGGCTGTCAACGACATCTGCTACCATGTGGGATATTCCAACACCAGTTTCTTTTTCCAGAAATTCAGGGAAAAATACGGCTGCACCCCAAAAGAGTATCGGCAGAAGCACGGGCTGTACGCGAAGGAGTAGTTCCTCTCCTCCTTATTCCTGTTTCATGATCTTTCCGTTTTCCAGACGGATCACGCAATCCGCCGCCTTCATCAATTCCTCATTGTGGGCCGCCATGATCGTCGTGCGTCCTTCCATCAGTTTTTTCAGCGAGAAAATGGTATCGTGGGCGGACTCCGCATCCAGATTGACGGTTGATTGGACAGACCCGGAGGTCCGGAAGAAAGCAAATCCCTCTCTCGGTATTACGGTAGGCATCGACAAGGTGCAGGCCGCTTGCGAATCGGCGCAGCAAAATCCCGCCGAGGAGAACGCTTTCAGGCAGCTGCGTCTTAACCAATGGGTCAAGCAGACGTCTACTTATGTAGGTGTATATACCGAAGAACTATATAATCTGCTTCTTCGAAATGCCAGAGAAGCTCGTGAAATCAGAAAATCCCTTCGCAGCATTGAAAAACAACTTGCCGCAGTTGGATATTCAGAAGACGAGCTTTCTGTTGATGTCGTAAACAACATCGCATTTGCACGTGCCAATATGAAAATGAATATCTATGATCAGGCTGTTTTAGAGGGTGTTGCTACATCGTTCCCACAGACAGAAGAAATCATAGAAAACGGCAAAGTTTCCGGTATGACTGCAACTGATGTACAGAAGATTTTGAATCTGAAACATGCATGGGAGTTTATTCTGGACCGAGATGTCGTTGCCAGCCGTTCCACAATTTCTCCCATTCCACTGATCAGAACAAACAGAACGCCTACATGCCAGAACCGCCTCTTCCACTCCTCCTTCAGCGCGAAAAACACCACGCACAGCATCACGCCGTAAGAGGTAATCGAAGACGGGATGTCGGATACGCAGGCAAGCAGTACGCACACCCCGGCTCCGACCATCTGCAGCCAGGGCATCCGCGTTTTCAGATCAAAGCAGGCGTAAGCTCCCAGATGATACAGAATCAGTTCCTCCAAATATCCCCACAATACTACTGCCATACTCCCATCCTCCCCCTGTATTTCAGTTTGAAATCAATGTACGCCCGCCGGACTTCCTCACGCCTGCGCCGGGCGATCCTGAATTTCTGACCCTCCAGAACAAAAGCATCCCCTTCTTCCTTCTCGACATAGGCCATGTTGACGACTGTGCCCCGATCAATCCGCACAAACAGTCTCTCATCCAGAAGCTCCAGCATTTTCTCCAGGCTGGTTTCCCGCCGGTACATTCTATCTGCGGTATAAATCCGCACGTACCCGTCATAGGAGAGAATATAGCGGATCTCCTTCTGCCTCAGAGCCAATTTTCGGTTCTCAAAATAAGCTTCAATGACTCCCTCTCCCAGCCACATGTTGGACGCCTCCGCCAACGCCTCGGCGATCTCCTCCTCATCAAAGGGTTTCGTCACAAAGCGCACTGCCCGGATCACATAGCCTTCCTTGAATCTTTCCCACTCTCCGCTGGCGATAATGATCCGGCAGCCCGGATTTTGTCGCAGAATTTCCTTTCCCACGTCGATCCCGTCCATCTGCGGCATCCTAAGATCCAGGAACACGATATCATAATTCTCGATCTCCCGAAGCAGCGACGCGCCGGAGGTAAAGATCCGTACCTGAGAACCTTCCGCTGCTTCGCCGCCAGAATTTCATCATCACAAATGGCTATCCTCATCCTTCGCTCCCCCAAAAAACGATGTTTTTCTGTCATTATACCCCATCCGTATTTTCAGAACAACCGGAAACAAAGCCCCCGGCGGAAGGACAAAACACAGCCCCGTTTTTTACATACCTATGTCTCTCTTTTTTTATGGATTCTCCCCCGCCACTGTGATAAGATAAGCGGGATGCGGAAAATGCTTTCCCCGCCGGCGCGGCTGCCGCTCCGGGCGCGGAAAACCACAGAACCGTTGGCTCACAGGCTGCCAGCGCTACGCATAATCAAAACCAAACGGAGGATTTACCATGCAAAGAAATATCATCATCGGCCAGTCCGGCGGCCCCACCGCCGTCATCAATTCCAGCCTTGCCGGCGTTTTCAAGACGGCAAAGGACCGGGGCGCCGGGAAAATATACGGAATGCGCTACGGCATCCACGGCCTTCTGGAACATAAATATGTAGATCTCTCGGAACACATCCGCTCGGATCTGGACATCGACCTTTTGAAGCGAACCCCTTCGTCCTTCCTCGGGAGCTGCCGCTACAAACTCCCCGAAATCAAGGAAGATCACAAAATTTACGAGCAGATCTTCTCCCTCCTTCAGAAGCTCGAGATCGAAGCTTTCTTTTACATCGGCGGAAATGATTCCATGGACACCATTCAGAAGCTCTCGGATTACGGCCACCTGATCGGCAGCGACATCCGCTTCATGGGTGTGCCAAAAACCATCGACAACGATCTGTCCTGTACCGACCACACGCCGGGCTACGGCAGCGCCGCCAAATTCATTGCCGCTACTGCCAAGGAAATCATACGGGACGGTCTGGTCTACGACATTCCTTCCGTTACCATTATGGAAATCATGGGACGAAACGCCGGATGGCTGACAGGAGCGGCGGCTCTCGCCAAGGGCGAGGACTGCGAAGGTGTGGATCTGATCTGTCTTCCGGAGGTACCCTTTGATCCCGATGCCTTCCTCTCCCGGGTAAAGGATCTGCTGCAGGAAAAGAAATCTGTCGTCATCGCCGTCTCGGAAGGCATTACCACGGCGGACGGCAAATATGTCTTTGAACTGGCGGAATCCGATTCGGAAACAAGCGCAGGCGCTGTCGATGCTTTCGGGCACAAGCAGCTGTCCGGCGTCGGAAAATTCCTGGCGGACCTGATCGCGGAAAAACTCGCGGTAAAAACCCGGGCCATCGAACTGAACACCCTGCAGCGCTGCGCCGCGTACATGACTTCCCGGGTGGATGTGACAGAGGCTTTCCAGGTCGGCGGAGCCGCTGTCAAAGCGGCCTTCGAGGGAGAATCCGGCAAAGTTGCCGTTTTAACAGGACAATTTTTTGCTGTCCTCTGTCAGATGGCGCCGAAACATTCTCAGAATTCAACGGGCGGCCTTTGTCAGGCCGCCCGCGCAATTTATCTTTCTCCCTTATAAAACAGTACCGACACTTTGCCGGTCATCCCGTAATCCCTCCACAGCGCCGGACGCGTCATCAGGGCCACGATCGCGGAAAGATCCGGTCCCGGCGCGGCGTCTTCCGACGCATTTTCGCCGGCCGACATTCCGGCCGCCATAGCCTCTTCCATTGCTCCATTGCCATTGTTGGCTCCCATCATCCGGGCCACGGTATTCGGGAAGGTGGTGTCATAGTATCCGCCGGCTTTCAGACAGTTGTTCAGCGAACTGGATACCTCCACCACGAGTTCATTCCTGCCGGCGCGCAGCAGATTGCCGATTTCCACCGTCCGTCTGTTGATATTGTACGCCGGCGCTTTTCTCCCGTTGACGTAGACCGCCGCCGTCTCACCGTTCGTGGAACCGATACACAGCCTCGCTCCATCTCCTTCTCTCCATTCTTCCGGAAGTTCGATCACCGTTCTGTAATACCCGATTCCCGATACCTCCTTACCTACGGCCGGAATGTCCTTCCATGGGATCAATTCCGTCTCCCCGGCATCGATCATCGTCTTCTTCGTCTCATAGTACACTTCCCTGGTCACGATGCCCGCCCGGCGTTCTTCCGAGATTTCCCTTTTCTCTCCCGCCGTCCAGCTTTCCACCTGCAGATTCCAGCGCGGCAGTTCTCTCTCCGCGTATATGGTCTCCTCCGGAAGCGTCTCCGGTTTCTCCGTCCTGTCAAAGATCAGCATCGTCGCCTCTCCGGGATTCAGCGCGAGGGATACCGCTGTGCCGCCCTCGTATTCCGTCCCGGAAATTTCCCTGATCTCACCTGTCCAGCAGTCCGCTTCGTAGGGTCTTCCGCCTCCCTCTACGCAGAGCGATACCTTCGAAACGGTCTGTCGTGTATACTGCATGTCATAGACCAAGACATAACGTCGATCTCCGTCCTCTCTCATGCAGGTCAGGATCTGCGGATTCGGCTCCAAAAAGGCCGCGCGCGGCTTCACTCCCATTTTTTCCAGGCAGGCGACGACGCCTGTCTGGCCATCCATCTCCATCACGCCCGGAAATTCCTTGATCTCGGAGACAATCTCCCTCAGTTTTTCATCCGATTCCATAACGTACGGCGTCCGGGAAGCCGCTTTTTTATGAAACGTGCATCCTCCCAGCGGCAGATTCTCCTCTGTCACGCCGTTGACAAAGAGGATCTTCTGCCCTTCCCCGGCCAGACGGAGGAGTTTTTTCGCGGAGGAGAGAGGCATTTCCTCCTGATACACGATCAGCGCCTGATATCCGGGGCCCTCCGGACACAATGAGGCGCCGTCCGTGACAACGAAGTCCTCTTCCAGGATCTGCGGAGCAAAATAATCCCAGGTATATCCCGCTGCCTGCAGACCGATGTCCTTCCAGTAGAGGCCCTCACAGCCTCTCATCCCCTTTTCACTGTAAAACGCCTCCTCGCCATCCGGTGCAAAGACCGCGTTATTGTAATGGTAATCCAGCCGGAGAATCCCCAGGTCCATTCGGGGAATTCCCGCCCTCAGCAGTTTCTGAAATCTGCCCAGCATGCAGGTCCAGTCCCTGTAGTGCCGATATGCGGGCTGACGGCACCCGAACCTCTCGGAAATCAGGGGATACATGCCCTCGTGTCCCGGCCAGTACGTCGCCTCTTCCGATCCGCAGATGCTGGCGTATCCGTGAAAAACGGTTTTGGACACCCCTGCCGCAAACTGGGAGAAACAGATCTGATTATAGAAATCCAACGGCATCATATAATTCAGAAGCGTCGCCCCCGTCTCACTGGAAAAGATCCTGCCGTACAGATGGGCGGTCCCCGCCAGTCCCCTGTGGCTTTCCACCTGGGAGCCAAACTCCAGGGACTCGGTTTCCACTCCATCCACATATCTGCCGGGAAGCGAGATCTCAAAGGGCATCCCATAGGAAATTTCCGCCCGCAGTTCCATTCCCAGCCCGTGCAGCCATTCCCGGACAGGGCACAGCATATTTTCCATATACAGTTCCGTCATGGTCTGATACAGGTCGTTGTGAAATTTGTTCAGAAATACCGTATCCTCCAGGGTACAGCGATATTCATCCCGCCCGGGCATACCCCCTTTTCTGCGGATGACGAAGGGAAGATAGCGCTCAATACCGTACCCCCTCCTCCTGCGAAACTCTTCATTCAGATGATATCCCCATAACTGTCTGCACGCCCCGAACGCGGTCAGTTCCAGGGAGTCCATATACATCATTCCCCTGCCGCTCTCCCTGAGGGTCTTCCTCAGATCTTCCGTCATCACCTCATGATCCCAATAGTCGATCAGCGCCTCCGCCCCATAGCGGTCCAGATAATTGACGGTATAGGAAATCCCGCAGGAAGGCCTGGCCGTCTGCCCGGTTCCATGCAGCCAGAACACAAAAAGTTCATACGTTCCGTCCGCCGGAGCGGTCCAGTCCAGCTGTCCCTCCGCGACGAGATCCGTCAGCACCGTTGTCTCCGGATCCAGGCAGACACAACCGTCCTTTTCCCACATCCGTCTGGCCGCTACCACTGCCACCAGTTCCTGCGCCTCCACATGCTCTGTCTGAATTTCGCATTTCGGCAATGCGCCGCAGAATCGTTCCCCCGCTTCCAACGGTATGATCACACAGTCCAGTTCCTTGGAAGCGGCGCGGTCATCCGGCGTGATGGACGTCAGATTCGCGTTCGACCAGTTGGTACCGCTGGTCATGCTGATCCCCAGTCCCCGCTTCGCCGCCTCTCCGATCAGAAGCCGGGAATCATGCACCCACTCTTCCGATCCCCATCCGTAAAGTTTTGGATCCGCTCCCGGTTCCTCCATCGCCAGAAACTCCACCGCGCCCATGCCCATCTCATCCAGCATTTCCATCTCGCGGCGCAGCGTTCCGTCCGTATGCATTCCCTCCGCGAGCCACCATCGTATCTCCGGCCGATACTTCTTTTCCGGTTCTTCCATAAAATATCTGATCATCTGTTTTTCCTCCTTTGTCCCTCTATTTTATCCTCTCCGAAAACGCTCTTCATCAACCAAACTTCACTGAATTGCGGACGAAACTTCAGGTCGTTTCCGGCCGCCGGACCGCCCCTGATCTCTTCCCGGTCTTCGGAGCATACCGGCCTTTCTTGCCAGCCGTTTTCTCTGTGGCGCCGTGCACCGGATTCCGCCCCAGGCGGAGAATCCTGCGCCGCCGGATGCTTTCTTGTTCATCCTGGGATAATTTCCATGTTTTCTATTGTTAAATTTGCATAAATTTCAGAAATTACTATTTTTTGATCAAATGGTATAATAAAAAAGGGCACTGAAAAACTTCCATTTCTTCTTAAGTGGAAGTTTTTCTTTTATATTATTTTCAAATCTTTACTTAGGAAAATCATAAAAAGCTATGGTTTACTCCATAGCCAGCTCATCTAATCTTACTATTCGTTTTACATTTGCTGTAAATGCCGTAAAATACATTTGCAGATGCATAGCAAATAAACCTCTCGAATCTGCTTTACGCAAACCGTGAGCTTCCTTTAGTTCTCCATTCTTTTCTTCTATCCTGTGCCGAATCTTCATTCGCTCCTGAAAATATTCGCTTTCTTCAAATTTAAGCCTTTCAAGATTTTTCTCGCTTGCTTGCGTGATACTGTAGCTTCTTGTTTTAGCGTTTGATCTTCCTACACGGCATTTTTCTCTTTGGGGACATTTCCGACACGTTACTTTGCTAAATATATATCTTAAATAAGTATTCCCATTTTTTGCCGTTCTTTTTTCTACACGCGTGGAAAGCTCTCCGGCAGGACACTGCAGCATCCCAGCATCTTTATTAAAGCAGAAACCTTCCTCAATGTTCCCGTTTGCTGCAGCAGCTACTGCTGTATTGGTTCTGGCAATCAATGTAATCTCTTTTCCGCAGACTTCCAGATTGTCATCACTGACATATGCCATATCGCCTATAACTTCTGTAACTTTTATTCCATTTTCCTTCGCGTTTTCTATCAGTTTTGGTAATTCCTGCCCATCTGGTGCTCCTCCATCTGTTACAGTGATCCCCGCAATGAGACGTTCTTCAGTCATCGCAAGATGATTCTTATATCCATAGAACGTACTGGTTGCCGTTTTATGTCCAAACCGTGCATCTTTATCATCTTTGGATCGGATCTCTTTGAGCCGCTCATCTTCTAGTAGTTCTTTCATTTCATGAGAAAGTTTCTGTATCTTTTTATTTCCACAGGATTTTATTCCTTCCTCCAGAACCTGGAGTAGTTCCCTAGTATAGGCAATTTCTTCATCCAGTCCTGCTTCCAAAGAGGGTTTCTCAGGAAATCGCTCTGATAATTCAAAAGCTGTTTTATAAACCTCTTTCCGAAGTTGTTTGCTCATATCCCGCAGAATCTGCGTTGGAGATTTTGCCCAGACAGAAGCAATTGTATGGGTGGAATCAACGATAATGGTTCCCGATTTGATCAGATTTTTATCCAAAGCCTGTTGAATGGTTTCTTTTAACATTTCTTCCAGAATATCTTCTGTAATACGAGTTTTTCTGAATTTTGTGAGAAGACTGGGATCTATCATTTTTGCTTCTGGTTCCAGGTCAAGGAAAAATTTATATGCCATGTCCGTCTGGGCGCTGCTAATCAGGGCTTCGTCAGAAAGATCGTACAGTTTTTTCAGGAAAAGCAGTTTAAACATCATTTCTGGTTCCTTTGCCGGGCGACCGAAATTTTCACAAAAAAGCCCAATTCTTTTTTAGAATCAGACTTTTTCAGTGCCCTTTTAAATATGGTTTTGATTTGGTTTTGTAGCATAAAAAAATCTCCTTGTAGTTGTATTTGCATCGTGCAGATGCTTCTTTAACTACAAGGGCCGCTCTCACTACTTCTAAAAACCAATCAGTAGTGAGAGCGGCCGCACATTTGAGTTGAAGTGTCAACCCCTATTTAGGGAAAAACTAAAAAAGAGGTTAGACCTCATGTATAAGATCTAACCTTGAAAATTAACTAAATGACATTGACCAGTGAACAGTAACAAAATAACCTTACATAAAACAACAGTATATACACCCAAAAACAGCAGGTTCCGGATCACTCCGAAA
>JAHZHL010000040.1 GCA_019420305.1 Bacillota bacterium
GACAGGTTCGTTTTCGGAAAAGAAATGTTTGACATTTTGAATCAGGCTTTTTACGCCATAAGAAGCCTGGGAATTCATAAAGAGACTGAGCGCGCTGCTTGTCAGGAATACCGCAATGAGAAACACGGCGATCTTCGCAAGACGATGGTGCTTTTCCGGTTTCTTATTTTTCGATTCCAGGTCTTCTAAAAAAGATAGATCCGGCTCCGGGATCGCAAACTGCTCCACCGTTTCTTTGTCTAAATCCACATGTTCCCATGCCTCCTGCATCGCCGTTTTCAACTGGCTATGTATGTTTTTGTTCTCCATCTTCCCCCCCTCTTTCCGCCTTTTTACAGCATCGTTCTCTCAGTAACTGAATTCCACGCCGATACCGGGTCTTAACCGTATCATAACTCATCTGAAATTCCGCCGCGATTTCCGGAATCGTTTTTTCATAAATCAGATGTAAGATTAGCACCGTCCGATACTTTTCATCTAACCTCATTAACGCAGCCAGTACGGACTGTACTTCTTCCCGTTCCTGTAAATGCGCTAAAATATCGGCTTCTTCATCCTGAATATCGGCGATCCACTCTGTGGTGTCCGTTTCCCAAATATAGATTGCCCGCTCTCTTTTCAGCTTTCGGAAATAATCCCGGATTTTATTGGTGGTAATCACTTTGACCCATCGTTTGAATGCTTCCGGATGTTTTAATGTATTCCTTTTCCGGATGACCACTTCCATGACTGTCTGCGCGATTTCCTCCGCAATCTCAACCTCTTTTACTTTTGCCAATGCGTATTGATAGATTTGTCCATAAAGTAAGATCGCTTTTTCTTCTAACCAGTCTTTCTTTTGATTCACCATGGGGATTCCTGTTCTTTTGCATATTCTATATAGTCTTCTATAATATTAAGACGAGGAAAGGTGCGTGATCGGTTCAAAAAAATAAAAACTTTTCTAAGTTTTTCAGTCTTGATTTTTTGTGGCGTCCCATGAAAAAAGGCCCACATACTCGAAAGTATGGAGCCTTAACTGATTATTCATCATAATTGGCAAATAATTTTTAATTTGTTCATAAGACAGTTTTATACCGGATTTCCGTTTTCGTCAATCCGCTTTAGTACCTTCGCCGGCACGCCGCCTACAATGGTGTTCGGAGGCACGTCTTTTGTTACGACCGCGCCGGCCGCGACGATGGAATTCTCACCAATGGTGACCCCCGGGACAACCGTCGCGTTAGCGCCAATCCAGACCCGGTCTTCGATATGAATCGGAGCCGGATGCATGGTTGCCCTGTTATACGGCGCGAAATCATGGTTCAAAGTCGCCAGTACAACATTATGCCCAATCAGAACATGATCACCGATGCGGATACCTCCCTGATCCTGAAAACGGCAGCCTGTATTAATAAATACATTTTTTCCTACGGTAATATTTTTTCCGCAGTCCGTATAAAACGGCGGGAACATACCGAAAGACGCGTCCACCGGTTTACCGATCAGTTCGGAAAACAACTGCCGTATTTCCTCCGCGGTATGGTAGCTGCCATTCAGCTCCGCGGTAATTTTCATAGCTTCATGACTCATCTCTGTCATAAACGCGTGCATTTCCGAGCCTCCCCGCACGCTTTCTCCCCGATTTAAACGCGCGAGATATTCCTGTAAATTCATTTTCATCCTCCCCTGAATCAGTTTTCTCTTCTCATCTTAATATGGGTTCAGATAAATAGCAAATACCTATAAAAAATATCAATCTATGCTTTACAAGCATAGTTTTTCCGTGCTATAGTGATCCACAGGTAGCTGTTTGCCGATACAGGCAAAATTCATTCTGAACATACAGGGAGGACAACCGTTATGGAAATCCGAGTTCTGCGCTATTTTCTCGCTGTCGCCAGAGAAGAAACCATCTCCGGCGCGGCGGAAGCTCTGCACGTTACACAGCCGACTCTTTCCCGCCAGCTGATGGATCTGGAGAAAGAGCTCGGCAAAAAGCTCCTGATCCGCGGGAACCGAAAAATCACACTGACGGAAGAAGGGGCCTTTTTCCGAAAACGAGCCCAGGAGATCATTGAGCTCGTCGATAAAACCGCAAATGACTTTCATGCTGACGATGACTTTATCAGCGGCTCCGTCCATATCGGCGGCGGTGAAACAGACGCCATGCGTCTCATTGCCGGCGCGGTAAAAAAAATGGAGGGGAAATACCCTCATATTCAGTACCATATTTTCAGTGGAAACGGAGATGAGGTTAAAGAAAAACTGGACATGGGGCTTTTGGATTTCGGCGTGCTCATTGAGCCCGCGGATATCCAAAAGTATGATTATCTGAAGCTTCCCCGCCAGGATACCTGGGGACTTTTAATGCGAAAGGACAGCCCTCTTGCTGAGCGCCGTCTCATACATCCAGAGGATCTCGCCAGTCTGCCTCTCCTGTGCTCCCGCCAGACGCTTGTAGAGAATACCATGGCCGGCTGGCTGGGTTTCGACTATGAAAAGCTGAATATCCGCGCGACTTACAATTTAATTTACAACGCGGCGCTCATGGTAGAGGAGGGCGTAGGATACGCTTTGGCTCTGGACAAACTTGTCAACACCACCGGAGACAGTCCGCTCTGCTTCCGCCCCCTTTCCCCGCCTCTGAAAGCGAATCTGAATCTCGTCTGGAAAAAATATCAGGTATTTTCAAAGGCAGCGGAAAAGTTTCTGCAGCAGGTTCAGGAAGAAATCCGGCTCTGCCTGCGCAATCCGGATAAGAATATACTTTGAATCAGGAGGTGTCTTTTTTGAAATCAACCAGTGAAACATCAATTCTGGAAAGCTATTTACAGGATGAATCCCGTAAAACCGGCACATCCACCCGCATCTTTTTTCCGGAAAACGAATCGGATGTCTGCGCTGTCTTTCGGAAAAATCCCCACACCCCTGTGACACTCCAAGGCGCAAGAACCGGCCTGACCGCCGGCTGTGTCCCGGAAGGCGGCCTTACCGTCAACCTGGAACGCATGAATCAAATTCTGGATTTTCAGCCCTCTGAAAACGGTGGCAGCATTACGGTTCAGCCCGGAATTCTTTTGCAGACCCTGCGCCAGTATCTCCAGCGGCATCCGCATCCCCTCCCCCTCTTTTTTCCGCCGGATCCCACGGAATCCACCGCTTCTCTGGGGGGAATGATTTCCTGCAATTCTTCGGGAGCGCGCAGCTTTCGCTATGGGGCGGTACGCGATTATGTGCTCGCCCTGGATCTCATTCTTCCGGACGGAGACAAGCTTCATCTGGAACGCGGAAAAAACCATGCGTCCGGTCTGCAATTTCAATTTAAAACCCGCGGCGGACGCCTGATCAGCGGAGTCCTTCCCGCTCTTTCTATGCCAAAGGTAAAAAAACACACCGCCGGCTATTTTATCAAGCCGAACATGGATCTGATCGATCTCTTTATCGGCGCGGAAGGAACCCTTGGGGTTATCACGTCGGCGCGCCTCCGACTGCTGCCGCGGAAAAAACTTCGCTGGGGAGCGGTTCTGTTTCTTCCGAAAGAGGATTGCGCCCTTTCCCTTGTTAAAACGCTGCGAAACAAAACGGATGACTCCGCTTTTCCTCTGGAGGCTTTAGAATTCTTTGGAAGTGATACTCTGAATCTCCTCCGCCACGATCAGCGCCGCGGTCTTGTCCTGCGGGAATCCGAATTAATCCGCGAGGATGCGGACTGCGCGGTCTATGTGGAATTTACAGCAGACGACCGCGCATTGCTCATGGATGCCTTTTCCACGGTCTGCCGGGAGCTCTCCGCGGCAGGCGGCGATCCGGCACGCGCCTGGGCCGCGATTAATGCCTCCCATATCGAAAAACTGAGGGAGTTTCGCCACGCCGCGCCGGAATGTGTCAACAGGAAGATCCGCGAAATCAAAAAATCGGTTCCCCAGATTACGAAACTTGGAACCGATATGTCTGTCCCGGACTCACGTCTGGAAGACGTATTCTCCCTGTACCGGGAAGGGATTCAGGTGGGCGGATTTGAGTCCGCTGTCTTCGGACACATTGGCAATAACCATGTACATGTCAATCTGATTCCCCATGATATGGCTCAATATAGCCGCGGCAAAACGCTGTTTGAGACCTGGGCCAAAGCGATCGTCCAAATGGGCGGCACAGTTTCGGCAGAGCACGGCGTCGGCAAGCTGAAAGCCGGCCTTCTGAAAACGCTTTATTCGGAGGAACAACTTCGCGCTATGAAACAAGTAAAACAATGTTTAGATCCGGAGATGCTCCTGAATCAGGGAAATATTTTCGGGAAATAGGGAAATACTACTTCTTTGTCACTACGCTTTTTCTCGCCGACCATCCGGAATAAACGTTCTTTGTCTTTCCGTTCACCTTTACGGTGTTGTATACACGAACCCGCACATAATAACGTTTTTTTCCTTTAAGTCCGCGGATCGTTTTTGCGGTGGATCCTTTTTTCCGGACTGTAACTTTTTTCGCGTTTTTAAACTTGCGATTTCCCGCGTACTGAATTTCATAGCCCTTTGTATTGGCTTTTCTCTTTTTCCACTTTACGCGAAACCCCTTCTTTCTGGCAGTCAGACCGCGGACTGTGGTCTTTGCCGGTTTCTTCCCGTAAACGGCAAGGCCGGTATGATCGGACAGTTTGTATTTTTTAAATCCGGAGATTTTCGATGCCGTTTTTATATGTTCTTTATAAATTTTATTGTAAGCGCCGCGGCTGTCCGAAGACGTATTGTTCCGATAATCATAAACATAGTAGTACCCGGCCATGCGATCGATATAGTAGGTAAGGCTCATCTTATTTCCGGAAACCCGGTAAACGCTCCATTCATCCGTTCCGGAACCGCCTGCTCCGTGCCAGTGCCCGTGAACAATCAGTTCTTTTTTACCTTTGTGTATTCGATCCAGCGCCTCATACCCCAGAGATTTCAAGCCATTCTTATAAGTCAGCACAACGGTAAGCCTCATACCTCTTGAATTGAGAAACAGCTCCGGCGTTCCGTTCTTATCCAGATCATAAAGATAATAGCGATCGAATCGGTAGCCTTCACCAAAGTACTGTTTCAGATAGCTGGTATCCTGATAGCGTTCTACCTTCCTCCAATCCGCGAGAATGCCCTTATATGCACTTCTCCAGTTTTGCTTGGAAGCTGCCTGCGCCTGTCTTGCGTTCAGCGGACTCAATAGTCCTATCGTAAGGGTCGCGCACAAAATGAAGGCAGCTGTCCTCACACTGTATTTTCTCTTTTTATTGTATTCCATTGCTTCCTTCCTCTCTTTCTATGATAATTTTTCCTTCCCCGTCCATTATAACAGAACATATGTCAGATTGCCTATAAAAAGAAACGCCGTGTCAGCGTTATAATCTGATACGGCGTTTCTTTTATTTCCGGAACTTTTCCATGATATCTTTATTAGTCTCCAGATCCGGCCGCGCATCTTGCGGAAGCAGGGTTTTATACGTTTTTCCGCCAAGACGCTCTTCCAGTTCTTCCTGTGCTTCTCTCAGAATTTCCGGTTTTGTCAGCAGATCATATCCTGTCAGTGCCAGCACTTTCCCCACGGTTTCAAGGACTCGCTTTCCAACCTCACTTCCGGCGAATTTACAGATAGTCCAGCTATGCCACCCGGAATCTTCTGACGGGGAAAGTCCGACATTCAGAAAAGCTACCGGGGCATGCCAGCTATACTCCGAGGAATCTGTCACCGGTTGACTGCCTTCCACTGTTTTCAAAATCTCTCCCGTATATCCGGTTTCCTCTACTCCCATAGTTCGCTGAATTGCTCTGGCTGATTTCTGATCTTCTTCAGAATATGCCGGCACGCCGACTTCTCGGAGATTTTGTTCCAAAAGCCTTCCCATACACATATTCGGAATCAGATCATGTGTTGCAGTGATCACTTCCTTTTTTACGGTTGTCCCTGTAGCGCGGGCACAGCCTTCCGCGCAATCATTCAGGCGATTCAGCACATCCGACGCCAACTCCGCGTTCTTCATCCTGCCTACGCACCAGATAATGGTATTTGCCGGTACCACATTAGGAAAGCTGTTTCCAACATCCGGAAACGCGTAATTCAATGTTGTTGGAGAGGACTCACTGCCTGGTTTTATATGCTCGCGCAGCATTTCAATCGCATGCCCCATCAACATTGCCCCATCCAGAGAGCTGCGTCCGTTCCATGGAGCGTTTCCATGCGCGCTGACACCTGAGAAATGATACTTCACATTAAAATACGCATTCGTATCACAAGCTGCCGCGCGATTAAGATGACTCGGATGCCAGTCGAGAAAAGCGTCAACCCCTTCAAACAGGCCTTCTCTTGCCATAAACGGTTTTCCGATACACAGTTCTTCCGCCGGCGTTCCAAATACCTTGACCGTACCCGGCAAGTTCTTCTCTTTTATGTACTGATACAGAGCCGCAGCAGCCAGAACCCCGCCAACCGCCATCAGATTATGTCCGCATCCGTGTCCCGGAGCCATTTCCACAACCGGATCGTGTACAACAGCGTCTTTTTTCTGAGACAACCCTGGCAGAGCGTCATATTCGGAGCTGAAAGCAAGTACAGGTCTGCCTTTCCCTGCCGTTGCCACAAAAGCGGTGGGCATGCCGGCGACACCTGTTTCCACGTTAAATCCGAAATTCTTCAAAAGTGTCTCAATCGCTTTACTGGATTCATACTCTTGCATGGACAGCTCCGGATGCTCCCACAGTTGATCCGAAACCGCAAATGCTTTTTCTTTATTCTCTTCAATCCAGTCACATATTTTTTTTCTATCCTCCATTTGTCTTCCCCTGTTTTAATAAAATTGTGAAATTGTTTATCCCAAATATAAATACAGCAAATCTCGTGCCATACAAAAAACAGAAAAACGACCCAAAATAGGGTCATTTTTACAAGAAAAAAGCCTGCTGCATTTACAAAATTATCTGTGATGATACCTTTTTTCATTAGCGACCCATTTATGGGTCGCCGATTCAAATATGGGTCATTCCTTTTGTGGTTTCACATATTTTTGATATTTCCTGCTGGCTCCTGACTGGCTAATTCCAAGAGCCCTCGCGACTTTATAACTGCTCGGATATTGTTCGAAGGCCATCCGCACCAGCTGTGCCTCCGCTTTCTCGAGAACTTCCTGCAACGGAAGAATGCGGTTTACTTTTACGTCCTCCTGCATTCCATCGGTCATAATGCGGATATTATCGGGGAGATTTTCTTCCTCAATAACTCCGGAAGTATTTGTTACCACAAGCCTCTCAATTAAATTCTCAAGTTCCCGAATATTTCCCGGCCAGCGGTATTCGTTTAGAATTTCCAAAGCGCTGTCTGCGATTTCCACCTTCCGTCCGTAACGTTCAGAAAAAAAACGTAAAAATGATTTGACCAGATCATTAATATCCTCCTTTCTCTGGCGCAAAGCCGGCATATGAAGAGGCACTATGTTAATCCGGTAGTACAAATCGCTGCGAAAACTTCCCTGTTCAATCCGTTTTTCCAGATTTTTGTTGGTTGCGGTGATAATCCGTACATCCACAATCTTTCTCGTAGTTCCGCCAATCCGGGTAATCGTTTTATTCTGTATGGCGGAAAGAAGCTTGGCCTGAAGCGCGAAAGGCATATCTCCAATTTCGTCCAAAAATAAGGTCCCTTTATCCGCCAATTCAAAAAGCCCTGGCTTCCCGCCTTTTTTTGCGCCTGTAAAAGCGCCGGATTCATATCCAAACAATTCGGATTCAATTAGATTTTCCGGAATCGCCGCGCAGTTAAGCTCCACAAATCTCCCCTGATTCCTTTCACTATTGTCATGAATATATTTTGCCAGCATACTTTTTCCGGTTCCAGTTTCCCCGGTAATCAGGATACCGGAGTCCACCTTGGCTACCTGACGGGCTTCCGCGTAAAGCTCTGCCATCTTGCCGCTCTTTGAAACCAGCTTTTTATCGTGGTAGTCGGAACTCCGGTTCTTACTTTTATGGTATTTATCCAGAAGGCTCAGCTCATCTACGAACCGGGCGTTGCTGACACAAAGGATCAACTTTCCGTTTTTATCGTGAATCGGTGTTGCCGTAACAATCGCGTCCCCTCCCGGGCCTTTCTGAACCATTGTAATCGGACGCTCTTCTCTCAGAGCGATCCGCACCGCGGAAGGCCTGTAAAAACCATCTTTCTCCATATCGATTACGTTTTTCCCTACGATCTTCTCTTTTCCGGTCTTGGATCGTCTCTCAAAAGTCTTATTCACAAAAATAATTGTACCATCCGCGTCTGTAACATGAAAGCTATCCAGACAATTATCCATTGCCAAATAGTAGCTGTCACGTTCCTCCTTCATCCGTCTGACAGCGTGATAAAGCGCAGACAGGGACTCTTCCCCGCGGCCGGGTTCCTCTATTCCCAGAAGTTCTGTCAGTTTATCAATTAGTTGATTACGATTTGTCTTGTCACCCATAGTCCCTCCTTCTAACAAAATTATAGATCAAATCTTTCAAAACACAAAACCGGAGCATTGCTGCCCCGGTTTCATCTGTCTACTCGTCCGGCTTCTCATTTTTATCGTGCATTTTGAACGCTGCCAGTCTTAAAATTGCTGCGAGAACTACAGCTACGCAGGCCACTGCCCAAAATCCGGAATAACTGCCTGTCATATCATAGACTCTTGCCGCGACCATTCCTCCGAAAGCGCCTCCGATGCTGGTTGCCATATTCATTACACCGACCAAAGTCCCATAGTCTTTATCACCAAATAATCCATTCACCATCAACGGCGGAATAACGGTAATCGTCGGTCCTCCGAATCCATAGCAGGCGATTACAAGGAATACCAGAACACCGGCCGCGCTTGGCATAATGAACAGAGCTGCGAAGGTACCGGCAAAGATAATGGTTGTGAGCACTGTACTGAAACGAATTCCCATACGGTCCGTCACTGCACCCATTACCGGTTTTCCAATAATCAGCGACCCGAGCAGCAAACCGTGGAGAGAAGCCGCCCTTCCCTCTTCAATCCCGCATCCTACAAAGTAAGCGACAGAATTTGCAAGAATTGCGCTGGACGCCAGAATTACCAATACGGTTGAAAGTACCGCCAGATAAAATTCCGGCGTACGCATGGCTTCTGCCAGATTCTTGCCGCTTTTGCGCTCACTTCCGGCAGCGAGTTCCGCTTCATCCTCTCCCATTCTGGTAAATCCTTTGGATTCCGGCTTGTCGTTTCCGAAAATCAGTACAAGAATCATCAGCAGAATAAATACCGCGCCCAGCGTAATGTATCCGGTTCTCCATCCATGAGAAGAAATAACCGCATTGAGCACTGGCGACAGAATCATTCCTCCCAAGCCACTTCCTAAAAAGGCAATTCCGGTAGCAGTTCCTCTCACTTTTCCGCCGAACCATTTATTAATCAGAATGGATACCGGCATAGGAGCCGTTCCCGCAAAGCCAATACCTAAAATAATTGCAAACAAATAGAATGTAGTCAGGGAATTTGCTCTTGAAAATCCAAAATAACCGATAAATCCCAGCAGGCAACAAATGCCGACCCAGAGTCTCCAGTTGCCCTTTCCCATGATTTTTCCCAGAAAAGGGGAACAGATCACACAAGCAATGGATAAAATCGTCAGATAGGTCATCCAGCTGCCTCTTTCAAACCCCAAATCTTCCGTAACCGGCAGCACAAACACGCTTGTCAGGGAGACAAATCCCACATAGGCAAACGTCATCAGAAACAGTCCGACAATTACAATAATCCATCCATAGTAGAATCTCCCATTCTGCTTAAACTGAATGTCTTTCATGTTTTCCTCCTTTACTTTATCAAACAGTTTATTGCCAATGGGATAAATCAATTTCACACCTTATTTATTAAGCAAGTTTTATGCCATTTTATTTTTATACAAAAAATACCGGGCAAAGGCAACCCGGTATTTTCTTATAACTTCTTCCCAATCCATTTCTGTGTCCACAGAAAAAGCGCTTCCGACATTTCCCCGAACTCTATCTCCCCTCCCTGTTTCAAATGGGCGAACGTGCGGAGGATACGCCTCTCCTCTTCACCGGCGGCTTCCATCAGCTCTTCCCGCTTTCTGGCATACCGCCCGGTCTGCAGATAAACAACCGCCTGGATGACAAAGGACGCGGATTTGTACAGGTCCCGCAGCATCGCTTCATCCTTTTCATAGAGCATATTATGAACACAGGCATGATAAATACCGCAGACTCCCGTTTGAACCGCTCGATTTGCCGCCTCCGGATCAATTCGGCAAAGCAGTTGTTCCAAGCTGCCTTTGATCGGCTGGGTATCATAATAAAACTGGAACAGATCGGCGGTGTCCCAACCGAACAGTTCTTCTTTTCCCGCGAGGAAACCGCAGAGGAAAGGTTTTTCGGCAAACCGTTCCAGCATGCAACTGTATGCCTGTATATCCGCAGGGGAAAGCTCGTCCAGAATCACCACCAAATCGATATCGCTGTCCTCTGTCGCTTCTCCCCGTCCATAGCTGCCCTGAAGCCCGAAAAACCAGATCCGTCCGCCAAAGGTTTCCTCCAACGCGGCCAGGAACTGCTCTGTCCATTTTTTTATCTCAATCATAACATATACTCCTTTTAACTATACTGCAGCAGAATGGCAAAGGCAGGAATGGTGAAGATGCACAGCAGTGAGGACAGAAGCACGCCTTTTGCCGCAAAATTCACATCCGCCCGATACTGCTCTGAGAAAATGACACTGCACATTGCCACCGGCATCGCTGCCTGCAAGATCAAAACCGAAGCGATAAGAGAACCGGTTCCGATAAACAGCTTCACCAAAAGCAGCGCGATCAGCGGCGAAATCATCAGCTTCAGGAAACAAATCAGGTACACAGACTTGCTCGCAAACAGCTCTTTCAGCTTCATATCCGCCAGATGAGAGCCGACAATGAGCATGGCCATAGGACTGGTCATAGCGCCTACAGACTCGACCGGGCTTCCGATAAGATCCGGAAGATCGATTCTGCAAATAAACAAAATCAGTCCAATCATCACACCGAAAAAGCATGGATTTAAAATTCCCTTCAGAATCTCTCCGATTTTCCTCTTTTCTCCACCCGCGGCAGAACTCTGAATCAAAGAAATTCCGATGGTAAACATGAATACATCGTAGGACGCGTCGCAGAGAGCTCCGTAAAAAACGGCTTCTGAACCGAAAATTCCGTTTAGTACCGGAAGTCCGATAAAGCCGGTATTCCCAAATACCATCATAAACGAAAGGATCCCGACCTGTGAAAGCGGCAGCCGGATAAAACGCGTAAGAATCCTGGAAAGAAGCATGGACACAAGGACTACGCCCATGAAAATCAGCACTACATATTTGCAGTTATTCAGCACTTCCATGGAGAACTCCCTCTGCATGGCGTTAATTACCAGACAAGGATATGTAATATAAGTAATAATAGACGACAGTCCTTCGGTATATTGTTTTGTTAAAATACCTTTCTTTTTCAGGACATATCCGGGGAAAATAATGATAAAGGTTTTGATTAAGGCTGAAATCAGTTCCAGAATTCCCATAAAACAGGTTCCTTTCCAAAGCAGATACGGTTCCGGTCTCTGCCGGAATTTCCATATTTATTATAATTCACGCTGTCCGATTCAGCAATGAAGTTTTCCTTTTTTCACGGAGGTTCTCTATTCTTTTTTTTCAAAATGATCTATACTGTCTGTAAAGGAGACACAGCCCATTATGACAGAAAGAGAAGCCTTAAAAATTCTAGAGCTTTCTCCCGATGCCGGGGAGAGGGAAATCAAAACAAAATACCGCCAGTTGATCCGGCAGGTACATCCGGACATTCACGGCTCTTCCGAGGAACGCTATACCCGCCATGCCCAGCGAATCAACCATGCTTATGCCGTATTGAAAAAAAGGTTTGCCGGAAATGCCGATACACCACAGGCCCGCGGAAAAACTTCCTCCCAATCCCCCGCGAAAAAAGAAACCGGCGCCTGGAGCGCGCCAATTAATTCCCATGCCTATACGGAGCGCGAAATCCTCCATTATGCGGAAGACTCCAATGGATCGGCGCTGGGCTCCTTTCCGATTGCCCGTGGAAAGTATCTGTGGAAAACAGATGAGGATTTTCCGTTATTCCTGCTCAGCATTTACCAGTGCGGCAGAGAACTGCTGGATGCGATCGATCTGAAGAACCGCAGAAAAGAACCTCCCACGAACCGTCGGCAGATTCACGGTGAACTGACTTATCTTCTGGCGCAGCAATTTATAGACGGCACCGCGTTGCTGAAAGAATTCGCGAGATCCGAAACTCCGGATTCTCAGGGCAATCCGATTTTTTACATGCCCGCCATGTTGGAATTTTCAGGCAGACCCGCCTGCCTGAAACCGGGAGAACAGCTTTCTCCCGTCGGAGTCAAAAATCATCGGCTGTATCTGAAAAACCGAACGGGACAGGTTCTTGGATATCTTTCCTTTCCCGATGATTGCCTGTATTACATTGCCATTCCCCTCTTCGAGCATAAGATGGCGCTGGTCAAAATCCAGGCCTCAGAAAAGCAGCCCCAAAAGAAAAAGCGAACTGCCGCAAGATACCAGAATCTTCATCTCTGGATCAAGCGAACAGATCGCGATATTCATAGTGTCGTAGAATCCTTAAATCTGCGGATCGAACGGGTACTAAAGCAATATCAGCAAGGCAGCGTCTCCCCCAACCGGCCGCTTTAAGCAGCGGCTGCTTTTCTGCCTGTCCCGCCCCATTCCCGGACTAGGACGCTTCTTCCTCTTGCGGCATTCTTTCAATTTTCACACTGATCTTATCAATCCGATGCCTGTCCATTTTTACAATCGTAAAGGTTACTTTCGTATTTTTGTGTTCCACAGACATCTGATCTCCCTCACTTGGAATCCTGCCAAAGATATTCAGCATCAGTCCCGCGGCAGTCTCACATTCTTCAATTTTTTCGGGCTCAAATCCGATCAGTTCCACCGTTTCCGAAACCGGAAGGGAACCGTCAATGAGAAAACAATCGCAGCTGAGAGCGACCACTTCCGACTCTTCGCTCTGAATATATTCATCATCATCATTTCCCAAAATCTGCGACATCACGTCCGAAGATGTCACAATACCGGCTGTGCCGCCATATTCATCCACCACCAGCATGAATTTTGTTTCCTTGTCCTGCATAATCTGCAAAAGGCGATCCACGGAAAGTGACTCCGATACCGCTGTAATTTCCCTTATAGAAAGGTTTTCGTAATTAGTCCCGCTGATGGTTTCATCATTCCAATAGAGATCTTTTATATGAATAAATCCTTCGATATGATCTTTATCTTCTCTGCACACCGGATACCTGGTATATTTACAGCGTTTGATCATCTCCAGATTTTCCTCATACGGAATGGTTAAATCAAAACACTCCATATCGGTTCTCGGGGTCATAATCGAATAGACTTCTTTGTTATACAACTCGAAAATATTGTCAACCAGTTCGTTCTGCTTGGGATCAATCAGCCCGCTCTGCGTGCTTTCATCAATCAGAAGCTGAATTTCTTCACCTGTGTACACTTCATGCTCATTGGCGATATCGTGTCCCAGAAGCTTCATCACTCCGTTTGTAATGGAGTTAAACAGCCACATAATCGGGGCGGTCAGCCGATAAAACCAGACGAGAAGCGGAGCGGTCATACGCGCGTAACGATCCGTGGAAAAGATCGCCAGTGATTTGGGGATCAATTCCCCCACTACAATATGCAGAGCTGTAATAAAAGCAAATCCGATCGCGACCGCAATGGCGGAAATTACTGATTTCGGAAGGTTTAAGAGACCAAGAGCCGGGTGGATCAATTCCGAGACAGCCGGTTCCCCAAGCCATCCTAAAGCCAGAGACGCCAGTGTGATACCCAACTGACACGCGGAAAGATATGCGTTCACATTATTCGCTACCAGAAGCGCCGCCCTGGCGCCGCTTTTTCCCTCTTCTTCCGCGATTTGAAGCTGTGATTTACGGACTCTGACGAGAGCAAATTCCGCTACAACGAAAAATGCGTTCATCAATAAAAAGAATACGACTAAAATTAAACTTAGCCCAACCGGCACAAAAAATCCCCCATTTCTTTTAAAGATTGTAAATATTATGTAGTAAGTATAGCAATCACACAGAAATAAGTCAATATCGCTCCCGGTCAGCGGTATCAAAAAACGAGAGGCAACAAACCTCGCCTCCCAGTTTCATTTCGTCAATTTTTTCTGCCAAAAATACTCCGCCCTCACTTCTGCTTTCTCTTTTTCATTTTCAGATTCCCGGACAGAAGTCCCGCGGTCCGGAGCGCGGAAGAACCGAAGGCTTTTCCGTTTACGGCAAGAATCAGCAGCAGAGCGCCTCCTTGCATGACCTGCCAGCCAGTCGGCATATCAATCGCTGCCCAAATCTGCGCGCAAAGTATGGCAAAACTTCCCAGAAGTCTTTTTTTATACAATCGAAAAGGAATCAGCGCCCTGGCGTTTTTGGCGCGCAATAAAAATACCACCAGATAACTTAGCATGGTCGCGATTGCCGCTCCCTGGACACCCATATCCGCCATGTCCGAAGGAATCAGCAGCGCGTTCAACAGCAGGTTAAGCCCCGCCCCCGCCATTGCTGTCCAGAAAGACAAGAGACTCCTTTTTTCCACCACATAGACGCTTCCCATAAAGGTCACAAAAGCGGAAAAAATCATAGCCGCGGATAGCATGGGAATATACCGCCACGCTTCATGGTAACTCGGATCCGACAGCAGCCGGATCTCCCACTGAGAAAAAGCGATAATCACGCTGCCCGCCAGGAACATCACCGCGAGGAACGCGCTCCAGATCTGAGAAAAGAAACGCGCCTGCTCTCCTCGCTCCTTTCCCGCTTCCGATATGGCGGAAAAATGCCATGCTTCCAGGAAGATTCCGGAGACCAGACTAATCAGGGTAGGAATCTTGCAGGCCACCGCGTAAAGACCGTTGGCATCGCTTCCCAGAAAGGCTGTAATCATATATCGATCCGATACACTGGTAATCCACCAGAATACCGTAGTGGGAATGAGGGGAACGCTGTACTTAAGCATAAGCCGGAACGCCTGTCTCTCCGGATGAAAGGTTATATATCGCCACAGCTTCTCTTTCCATACCAGGTAGAGACTGCATAACAAATCCGCAAATACAATTGAGCAGATATAGCCGGTAATCCCCCATTGAAAGACTGCCAGAAAAAGAATATTCATCCCGATAACCAAAGCGGTATTCAGAACCCCCTGCCCCGCGAACAAAGCCGTTTTTCCCTGGGCACGGATAAATTGCGCGCATAAAGAATGATAGCACGAGGCGATGGTATACAGCGCCACCAGCCACATAGTTTCTCCGAAAGAAGGAATCCCGGACAGAAAGGGAGATACCGCTGTCAGAACCAGAGCGCCGGCGGAAATCGCCGCCGTCCCTACCGAAAATACGTTTTTGCGCCCGATCGGATCGTTTAAGGCAAACCGGAATACACTCTCTGTAATTCCCATGGAAATCAGTGGAAACAGCAGATTCGCCGTTTGTACGATCAAATCCGCTGTTCCGTAATCCGTAGGTGTAAGAACACCCGTATAAAACCGAACCATAAAGAAGCTTAAAAGCTTTGATCCAAATGTGCCGATGCTGATCAGAAACGTATTGTTCAGTAATGTTTTGTATTTGTCTGTTCTGTCCATGTACGCTTATCCCTATCCTGTCTGCCCGATTATTTGTCTCCCTCCAGAGGTTTCCCGCATCTGGAGCAATACTGATCTTCTTTCCCGCAGGTCTGTCCGCATTCCGCGCAGCTCCGTTTCAGCTCTGTACCGCATTTTGAGCAGTACCAGCTTTTTACCGGCTGCCATTTTCCACATTCCGGACATCTTTGTCGGGTAAAGCTGCGTATTGCCACAAACACAACCGCGGCAAACACATTGCCCCACAGCCCGCACAGCAGCCAAAACAGTCCATGCATTCCGCAGACAACCGCCCTCTGGTACAGCCACGCCGCTACAATCAGCCAGTAAGCCAGAAACAACAGCAAGCAGACCGCTCCATATATGAAAAACGCGACCTGCGCGCCGACAGACGGTTCTGTAATTGAGAGACCTTCCGGAAATTCCCCTTCCAGTTCCATCCCGCCCCGCAGATGTCCTCCCAACTCAACGATCTGCTTTTGAAGGCTAAGCCCTACCGCGGCGCCTCCCAGAATCACGACCGCGACCGCTGCCAGGAAAAATCGTTTAAAAAGCGCGGGGAAATCTTGCCGCATGATTGTTTCTCTCACCCTAGTCATAAAAACACCTCCTTGCCTTTGCTGCCATCCAGTATAGCAAGGAGGCATAAACAGATCTTAATCTAAAGTTAAACGGAAGATAAAATCTCTGTTTTCCCGGCGCATCCGTTTTTTGTTATCGGAGGCCGGTACCTAATTATACCCATAAAAACGAACCACGGCAACCAGCGCAATGAAACTCCTTATAAAAAACCCCTTTTCTTCTTATTTCCATCGTTTTATTCTACAGACATTCACAAAGGATCTCGTAAATTTCATCCCTGCTCAGCTTGCGGGGGTTACTTTCGATTACATTGCAGGTGTCCGCCACCTTACGGAGTATGTCTCTTGTGATTTCCACCCTGGATCGCAGTTCCGCCAGCTTTGTCGGCAGTCCGCATTCCCGTATGAAGTCCTCCAGAGCGCCCAGCGCCTCCTGTGCGGTGTCCACGCCGAACACAACCTGCCCAAAGCGGACAAATTTATCTTCCGCGTCTTTGAGAATATGCCGGTAATAAACCGGCTGAATCACAGCAAGCCCCTGTCCGTGGTTGCAGTCGGTATACGCCCCCAGCTGATGTTCGATCTGGTGTGCCTGAAAATCCGTAAGGCGGCCTGTTTTCAGGATCCCGTTCTCTGCCATGGCCGAATCCCACATCAGATTGCCGCGCGCCTGCATATCCTGAATATTGTCCAGAAGGCGGCGCATATTGACAACGGTATTGCGCATAATCGCCAGAGCCACATCGTCCGATACATTATCGGAATCCGAGGTTCCCAGGTAAGTCTCCATGGCGTGGCTCAGAGTATCAAAGGCGCCGGAGAGCACCTGCATGGAAGGAACCGACGCGGTATAAGTTGGATCGAGAACCGCGAAGGACGGGGAAGTCCCCAGAATCGGACCTTTCCACTGCTTTTCTTCATATGTGATGACCGCTCCGTTGTTCATTTCCGCTCCTGTTCCGGAAGCAGTCACAACCGCGCCCAGAGGAATCCCCTTTTGCGGAAATCTCCCGCCTGTGTACTCCATATCCCAGATATCTTCCTCCGTCAATGCCTGAACCGAGATTACTTTACAGCAGTCCATTACGCTGCCTCCCCCAACGGCTAAAATAAAGTCCACATGGCGTTCTTTGACAAGGCGCGCCCCCTCCTGCACCTTGGCGTAAGTAGGGTTTGGCATAATGCCGGAAAAGTCCACCACTTCTTTGCCTTCCTGCAGCAGCAGTTCTTTCAGCTCATCATAAACGCCGTTCTTTTTTATCGATCCTCCCCCATAGGCGAGCAGGATCGTCTTTCCCGTACCGGCCAGTTCTTTTTTTAAGGCTTCGCTGGCAGTTCCTTCTCCAAAATAAACGGTTGTCGGATAGGAATACGTAAATTTGTTCATCTTCTCTTCTCCCTTCAAATCTGATGGTTTGCCTGAATAATATCCTGCAGGGACACATGTTCGTTGCGGTAGCGCGCCTGCGGATTTTTTTCCGGAATTGTCAGCCCTATGGCTTTCTGCGGACAGGCATGGGCGCAGGCCAGACATGTCTGGCAGTTTCCCGGAGTAAATACCGCCCGGTTCTCTTTCAGTCGAATCGACGCAGACGGGCATACCTTTTCACAAACCCCGGCAGCCAGTTATCCACCATCTGAATGACATTAATATAACGGACCGCAATCCCGCATTCATCGCACAGCTGCTTTGCCAGCTCCGCCGCTCCTCCATGTCGGTTTCCGTAAGTCAGCACCATGTAAAAATAGTCGGTGTGAAACGTTCCCCGCTTTAAAAACTCTTTTACCATCGGCGGCACTTCATGTCCGTAGATCGGCGCCGCGACTCCGATCCTTTCCGCGCAGAACTCCAGATTTTCCTGGTGAATCACCTGCGGAATACTGATCGGATGTGCTTCGATTTGTCTGGCAACAAACAGGCTGTTGCCGGTTCCTGTAAAATAAAACAGCATGGGTAACCTCCTTTAAATGGTTTTCTTTCAGGATCCGGATGTCAGCTGAAACGCGTCTACCCAGTCCCAGATTTCCTCTCCCGAGTCCGCCACACTTTCTCTTGAAATGGACAGACCCTCTGTAATAACCTCCGCGTCCGGCTGCAGCTGCGCAATGGTTTCTATATTAGAAGAGAATCCGCTGCCTCCGTGGGTGGTAAAGGGAATAATCGTTTTTCCGCTGAAATCATACTCCTCCAGGAAGGTGTAAACCGGCATGGGCAGATCGGCATTCCAGTTGGGGAATCCCAGAAAAATCACATCATATTGATCTGGGTTTTCAATTCTGGACGCAAGCTGGGGCCGAGCGTTTTCCGACTGTTCATTATAGGCAAATTCCAGAAGCGCGTCGTGGTTCTTCGGATACTCCTGTTCGGTTTCTATGGCAAACAGATCGCCTCCGGTCTGTTCCTGAATCTGCTGCGCCACATACTGGTTATTGCTCATCACTTCTCCATCCTGCGCCAGACGGCTTGCTCCCGCGACGGTATCTACCCCATCGGTTTCCATCACAGAGAAATACGCAATCAGAATCCGGTCGCTTTCCGTCTGTCCAACCGCCTGCGGCTCACTTCCGCTGTCCGCGCCGCCTCCTGTACCGGTCTGTCCGCAGGCGCAGAACAGAAGCATAGCGGCGACACCTACGGCCAGGAGTGTAAAAAATCGTTTTTTCATCACAGAACTCCTTTCTCTTGATGTACGTTCCATTTTGCACATTATGAGGTTTATTTCTTTTATGTTGTTTTTTCCTCATATCTGCATTATAATAGATACAACGATTCCATTCAATGGACATAAAAATTAATTTGCGTATTATGCCCCATATTATCCCTTTATGCGGCATAATCAGGAGGTGTATAAGCTATGGAGCAAAGAAAGAAAGAAGATCTGCGGGTAAAGAAGACGAAAGACGCTATTCACCGCACATTTAAAACCATGATCTGCGAGATGGATTATGACCAGATTACCATAAAAGAACTAACTGCCCGAGCGCAGATCAACCGCAAGACGTTTTATCTGCATTATAACAGCCTGGAAGATCTGCTCGCGGAGCTGCAGGACGAAATCGCCGATCATTTTATCAGCAGAAAGGTTTCTTACAGCAACATGAAGGATATCCGGGAGCTGATCCGCGTGTTCTTTGAGCAGGCCGCGAACATGCCGCTGCTCCACGAGAAACTGATGTGCAACGGCAGCTATCAGATGGTGTGGGAACGAATCAACAAAAAGATCATGGATCACAGAAAAGAAACGAATCGCGGAGCTTTCGGCCTTGATGAATACTCCGAAAATATGGTATTTGCCTTTTATGGAGCAAATTCCACCCTGCTGTACCGGCAATGGGTAGCGGACGGGAAAAAACTGCCCCTTGAGGATCTGATCGATATCGCGACAAAATTGATCTGCAGCGGTATGTCCAGTGTCGTAAAACAGGAAGGCTGAGGTGAGCGAAACCATGAAGATAAACCGGTATTATTCCATCGGGCAGGCCAGTAAAATCTGTGATGTTTCCCCCCGGATGCTCCGCTATTACGAAGAAATCGGTCTGATCCGCCCGGATAAAATTTCCGAAGAAACCCGCTACCGATATTATACCATCTCGACGATGCGGGATGTACAGGCCATCCGGTATCTTGTGGATCAAGGCTTCAGTCTGGAGGAAATCCGGCAAGCTTTGATTCACGACGATCTGGATGCCTTTCAGGAATTCTTTTTAAAGAAAATTGAGGAAACCCAGCACAAAATCGAATACTACCATCAGCGTCTGGACAGTCTGAAAGGCTGGTGCGGCCTGATTATTGAAGGAAAGGAAGCGCTGCGCCACAGAGCTTTTTCCCCGCACATTACCTATCTTCCCAAGCGACTGTATTTTTACTATGAAAGAGAACGCTCTCCGGAAGAAAAAAATTCTGAGATTTATATTGAAACCGAATATTTCACAAAATCCAAAAAGGATGGCCATTCTATGGTCGATGTAGGCGGAGCTTTCACCCTTTACTATCCTTCCTGGCGGGAGCGGATGGAGAATACATATACCCGGCAGACCCTGCTGCAGATTATGTACGAAAACAGCAGCAGTCTGGAAAATACCATTGAATTCGGCGGTTTTAACGCGGTATGCGCTTATCATATTGGAGATACCGACCAGATCCGCGGTACCTATGAGAAACTGGTCGAGTGGTGTGAATGCCACAGTTTCGCTCTCTGCGGAGACTGCCTCGAGCGGCAAGTTCTGGATATTTATTCCACGCGGGATCGGAGCCTGTTTGTGACAGAACTCCTGCTTCCTCTTGAAGAGGAGACCGATAACATGAAAATCATGAGCCGCTGGCAGCAAAAACTTTAACGTTATGTAAAAGTTTTATCCCTATTTTCGCCTTTTTATCCATTTTTTGTGTAAATTCAGCCAAAAATCCGAAAAAAAAGCGGGATAAGGATCTTCAGAAAACGATAAAACCACATCGGACTCTCTTGACTTTTACTTTGCGTCAACCCCTATAAATATGGTTGAAACACATATTTGAAAGGAGTTTTTATGTTAAACGTATCAAAGCCTGTTGCTTATGTGATTCTTGCGTTTTCAATCGTTTGCGAGATTATCGGAACCATCTGCCTGGAGGCCTGCAATGGTTTTGAAAACAAAACACTGACCGTTATTTTAATTCTGTGCTATCTGGTAGCATTCACGCTGTTTTCCAAGATCCTGCATATTATCGATCTTGCTGTCGGCTACGCTACCTGGACTGCCGCCGGCGCCATCGGCTGTTCGGTACTTGGACTGGTACTCTTTGATCAGGAGCTGAGTATCGCGGGATGGATCTCTATTTTCACGCTGGCGATCGGAGTCTTTCTCCTGAATCTTTTCGGAACACCAAAGGAGGATAAATAGCCATGGTATTTTCTTATTTTCTTTTGGCGATTTCCATTGCCTGTGAATTGGTCGCCGCGTCTGTAACGACTTCCAGCAAGGGATTTACGATATTAAAACCGACCATTATCTGTATCCTGGGATATGGCTTCAGCTACTATTTCTTCGGATTGTGCCTGTCGAATATTAATCTGGGCATCGGTTACGCCACCTGGGGCGCCACCGGCACCATTGTAACACCGATTGTCGGCTACTTTGTCTATAAGCAGAAAATAACGAAAACCGGAATCTTTGCCTTAGTGCTGATTATTCTCAGCATTATCACTCTAAATCTTTTCGGTTAATTTGGAAAGATCCCCTGAAATGCCGAAATTCAGGGGATCTTTATTTTGTGAGTCCGGGCCTACAGCGCGGTCCCTTTTTTGGGGACGAAAAATTTGGATAGATCGACGCCTTCATGTTCCAGCAGCTTAATTTTCAAATCAATGCCTCCGGCGTAACCGGTCAGGCTTCCGTTGCTTCCCACCACCCGGTGGCATGGGATGATAATAGAAATCGGATTATGGCCGACCGCTCCGCCAACCGCCTGGGCGGACATAGTTTTCCGATTTCTCTGAGCCGCGATTTTTTTCGCGATTTCGCCGTAGGTCGTAACCTGTCCGTAAGGAATTTCGCACAAAATCTTCCAGACTGCCTGCCGGAACTCGCCTCCGATAGGAGCCAGCGGAAGCTCTGAAATTTCCGGCTTTTCGCCCGCGAAATATCGATCCAGCCATGCTCTCGCCGCGTCAAACACCGGCATATCGTCTTTGTGAATCATTTCTTCTTCGACCGTATCTTCATAGTACTTTTGATTTTCAATCCAAAGCCCCACCAGATGGTCTTCTTTGCATCCCAGTGTAATGAGTCCGATGGGTGAAGGGTAAAAGGTTTTATAAAACATGTTCTTCTCCTTTTCCAGGTTCATATTGGAATCAGCTCCAGCTCTCTTTCATAACCGACGCCCTGCCCTTTTCCTTATTATATCATAGGATCTGTAAAAAGCGTCCGCAACCGAAGATTTTATCGATTCCGAACGCTTTCCGCGGTAGAACCGTTTTCCATTTTTGCTAATCCATCAACGCGGGTCTCTCCGTCAAAAACCTTAAAAATGTCCAATCTGCAAAAAAATCCGCCCGGCGACAGCCGGTTCTTCAAAAAAACGTGTCCAAATGGATGAAATTTTAAAAATTGGACAATTTTCAAGTATCCTGGCAAAGTTTTATTGAATTTTTATTCTTTCATTCAACTATCTATGCGTTCTCCAATGATTCTGCCGCTTTGTTAATACAGCTGATCGCGTTCAGGCTGCGCGGATATCCGATATACGGAAGACACTGCGAAACCACCCGAAGGAGAAACGCTTTATCATTTCCCATATTCATATTTCCCTGTGCGTGGCCGATCAGCTGCGGTTCACAGCCACCTTGCGCCATCAGGAAGCAGAATGTAATCATTTCTCTCTGAGCCAGATCCAGCCCCGTCCTTGTATAATAATCGCCAAAGCAGTTTGCCGCCAGCCAGCGGTTGATATGGCCTTGTTTCCACGCGTCCTTCATGGGATCGCCGAAAATGTCCACCTGCGCCTGGGCGCCCTTTTCCAGCCGATCCTCCATCGTAGTAACAGCTTTTCCACTCGCCGGAAGGGCGATTCCCCTGTCGGAAAAGATTTCATTGGTGGCCTGCAGGAACGGCCACATTCTGCCCATCCCCAGATAGTCCACCGACTGATACACCGTCTCCTTGATCGCTTCCGGTTCCAGCCCGTCTTCCAGCGCTTTCGGCAACATCTCTTTATACAGGTCAATCCCCTGGCATCCGATTAAAGCGGCCAGTATGGCAAGCCACCTGGTTTTCGGCGGGAGCTGCTGTCCCTCTTCTTTCACGACCTCTTCAAATGCGAAATGATCCACCCGTTCCATAAATTCCGGGTCTGTCTCGTAATAATTCATCGTTACACCTCCTGAACAGTAAATTCTTAATTGGTATCTCTACCGTCAGTATAGGTTTCTCACCGCGGGATGTCAAGATATGCCCTGATACCTGTTTTGTATCCTGATTCATGTCCTAAAAGCATATCTGTTCCCACAGGCATCTGTCCGGTTTTCCACACAGTCAGGCAGTTCAGGATTTCATTGGTTGTGCGAAGAATATAGTATATGTCATCCCCTTCCGACTTTCTCCGTTCCAGATACTGTTCGTGCCTTTTCCGGAACAGCTTCCATGGACGCACTCCGGGCAATATTCTGTCGCCAGCTTCTGGAATTTCTTCCGGTAATGCCGCGAATCTCCGATGCATCCGGTGTTCATATTCCACATGCTGTCGGATGCTTCCCGGAAAGCATTCATTATGAGGATAGGTAAAAGCGTCTGCCAGGTAATGCATCAGTTTTCCCAGCCGATAATACCCCAGAATCCCCAGATGGTCTTTTTCTGTTTTCTGCAGCAGTGTCCTGATACGACGGCAGCTTTGTTTAAAATGATGCCCCCGGAGGACTCTTTCACGCAGAAAACCTTTCAGATAGGTCGCGTAATTCAAATCCGGCTCGATGTTTCCCCAAAGAAACGCCGCCTTATACCGGATTGGAATCCGGGCAGCGGACGCAGTCCTCCTGAGCAGGTAGATCCCAAGAATTCCGTGATCAACGGTCCGCATATCCATCCCTCCTTACCGATTCCCGCACACGCTCCGACCCTCTTTTGCGAAAAATCATCTGCCTCTGCACAGTCCAGCTAATCAGGAACAGAACGCATTCCGTAAGCAGTTTGGCGGGATATACGGGAAGGTTCATCACCTGTACAAACACAGAAAGCACAATATTATTCAGCACCAGAATCCCTGCCGCCAGCGCCAGATATTCCAGCGCCGTTACGGTTCGCCGCTCGGTGTGGAACACATGTCGGCAGTTCATGTTATAGTTATAAAAGGCGCTTACGACTCTTGCCGCGATATTCGTTGCCAGAATCGCCGGAGCGGTATGGGGCAAAACTACCATTAACAGGCCGAAAAGAAGATAATCCAGCAGAAAGCTGCTCATGGATGACAGGGTAAACTTTATGATGTCCCGGTATAGTACAGTTTATCTTTTTCTTCAGTGTTCTCCCGAATATATTGGCTTATTTTTTTTCTGTCCCGATAGTCCTCATATTCATCATCAAGTGGAATCTCCAAAATACAGGATTCATCTACTCCCTGTTCTATCAAATACTTCTTATACAATCGGAAGAATAACAGATATGATTTTCCGCCTATTTGATTCATGATTTTTAAGTTAACTATGTTTTTATGAAGTGATTATGTCATTTTAAAATTCCAATAGACCTGGATCCAGCAAAAAGTCAAAAACATTCATCATCAGGATTCCGTTTTCGTCGTAAAAAGGCTTTGGCGTGTTTGATGTAATTATGATCTTCTTAAAAGAATCATTTATTTTTAAGAACGGTCTGATTTCCTGTAGCATTTTCTCTTCCGTTGGAAGCATATATGCAGATTGGATATAGTATCTCTTCGAGCCTTTTCTGCATATAAAGTCAACTTCAAGCTGCTTCTTTACCTTCTTTCCATCTTCACCTTTTTCAACAATATTCAAATTCCCAACATCTACCTTGAAGCCTCGCACTCGCAACTCATTGTATATTACATTTTCCATGGCATGAGTTACCTCTTGCTGCCTGTAATTTATTCTCGCATTTCTCAGACCCATATCCATAAAATAATATTTCATAGGTGTTCCGATATAGGATTTTCCCTTTATGTCATACCTGTTTGCCTCTTCGATTATAAATGCGTCCTTCAGATAATCAATGTATTTTGTAATCGTAGTAGGCGTTATTCTGGAGTTGTTTACGCTTTTAAATGTTTTCTGTAGTTTATTCGGATTCGTTAATGCTCCGATTCCTGATGCCAAAATGTCTAATAGCGTTTCCATTTCACCGACATTCCTGATTTTATACCGTTTGACAATATCCTGAATATAAGTTTCTTCAAGCAGATTGTCGAGCAGTTTCAATTTTTGGTCTTCCGTTCCTGCCAAAACAACAATCGGAATACCACCATAAGTAACGTATTCGTTCCAGCCATCATATCTGTTTCCATCGTATACGGTCATGAATTCAGAAAAGCTCAATGGAAACATATGAACCTCTATGTTTGCGATTTATCAGTCGTTCCAAATAACTGTCTCTCTTGATTCCAAATTCCTTGTCCATCATTCGTCACCCCGAAAAAGATATTTTAGTATATTATTCCCTAAATTTCTTCTAGAATATTTTCCCATCTTATTCACATTTCCTGTCTGTAAACAGTGAATTACAGAGTTCACTTTACACAATGAAAAAGCCCCTGAATTCTGGCTGTAATAACCGTTTTTCAAGGACTTTGTTTTTAGTATTTCATTGAACATTTCGAATCAGTTTTCTTTGTTTTCCATACCAGTACATTTTCCTCAAAAGAAGCGCTGATCTTTTCAGTATCTTTCAGCCATGCAAGGTATGAACGTACAGTACTGCCGATAAGCGCATACTGGTCATAAGTCATGGCTATATTAAAACCCGTAAACAGATGCTTCAGTAAGGTTTCAAAGCTCATTGGCGTTCGCAGCAGGGACAGTATCCTAGATGACACAGTGTATACCTTTTCACGATTTATACTTACCAATCCACGTATATCTTCAACAGCTTCGGTATGTGACGGTACAAATACAGCCGCTTCCATAGTCTCCACTTTATCGAGAGTATCCAGATACTCTGCAATGTCATAAATAAAGCATATCTGATATCTTTCCAGAACTGCGCGGCTGCTAACGCAATCACCTAAAAAAACAACATCATCGGGAGTCCGGATACCGATCATATCAAAAAAGTGTCCGGGAAGCGGGATGATCTCCAGCTCATTCGGAAAATCCGGGTCCCCAATATCGACTGCATTGCTTGGCTGTGCCAGCAGGAATTTGTCCCGAAACTCTTTGAATGGATATCCGCCATACAAAAATGATGGCTCTAAAACAGGATAATTTGTAAAGGCGGCCTCCAGACCTGATGTAAATATTTTACACCCTGTCTGCTGCTGCAAATAGGCGTTGCCTCCAATATGATCCGCATTGGAATGGGTATTGATGATGCCTTTAAGCTTCCATTTATTTTCATCCAGCACCTTTTTCATTATACGGCGTCCGGCATTTTTATCGTTCCCGCTGTCTATCAGATATACCTCATTCTCATTCGCTCTGTAAACACCTACTTTAACCGGATAATTGATATAATAGGTATTTTCCCCGACTTGGCATAGCTCAAACATAATAACCTCCTTCGTCCTTTGCTCTTCCATTTTAAGCCCGTTTTCTGATATGCTTGCCGAAGCTCCGTCACTCGGTTCGTCCGTATTACGGTCTGATTCGAAACGTCCCGGGGAAACTCGCAGACACTGCAGCCTCCGCACATAGGGCTTTGGAATGGAAACGAATCGGGTGGATGAAAAACTGCAACTTCTCAAGTTATTGACAGTTAAAATATGATTGTCCGCAAATTTTTCCAAACGCAAAAAACCCTTGAAAAATCAGGATCACAAACCGTTTTTCAAGGGTTCTCGTCTTTTGTCTGATTCGGATATTATCATCCGAACCAAAGTTGTGCCAACAGTTTGAGATGGAGATTCGCAAAGCAAATACTCCCTACGACAGATTGCGCCGTAGATCGCCGGGATAGCTCTCCCTACTTTTTCGCAGCTGCCTGCTGAGCCGCTACTTCAGCCGCGAAGTCTTCTTCTTTCTTTTCGATTCCTTCGCCGACTTCGTAACGGATCATTTCCGCTACTTTCATATCTTTACCCAGCTCTTTGCCTGCTTCCGCAACGTACTGCGCTACCGTCAGGTCGCCGTTTTTAACGAATTTCTGGTCAACCAGGCATACTTCCTTCAGGATTGCCTTTACTTTGCCCGGAATGATTCTTTCCAGCAGATTTTCCGGTTTGCCTTCATTCAGCAGCTGCTGTTTCGCGATTTCCTTTTCCGATTCCAGCCATGCCGGATCTACCTGAGTTTCGTCCAGGAATTTCGGATTCATGGACGCAACCTGCATTGCCACGTCTTTTCCTGTTACCTGAATTTCATCCGCAGTCGCTTCTGTTTCCAGTCCCACGATAACGCCGATGGTGCCGCCGCCGTGGATATATCCGGTGTAAACAACGCCCGGTGTGTTCAGCTTTTGGAATCTGCGGATATTCATGTTCTCGCCGATAGTAGCGATCTTGTTGTTGAGAGCGTCCTGCACGGTTCCTTCGCCTTCATACGGAAGAGCCATGAACGCGTCCATATCCGCAGCGTCGGATTCCAGCGCCATCTTTGCCAGTGTATCTACAAAGTTAATGAATTCTTCGTTTTTTGCGACAAAGTCAGTCTCGGAGTTTACTTCTACAATTGCCGCCGCTTTTCCATCTGCGGAGAATGCGGTTTTTACCAGTCCCATCGCCGCGATTCTTCCTGCTTTTTTCGCAGCTTTGGCAAGACCTTTCTCTCTTAAGAGTTCTACCGCTTTATCAATATCGCCGTCCGTTTCGACCAGTACTTTCTTACAGTCCATCATACCTGCGCCTGTCATTTCGCGCAGCTGTTTTACTAATTGTGCTGTTACAGCCATGTGTTTCTCCTCCTCAATTATTCTTCCGTATCTGCCGCTTCCTCAGCTTCGCCTTCTGCTGCCTTTACAGCAGCCTCTTCCTCTGCTACTTCCTGCTCCGCGGCTTCTGTGGAACCTTCCGTTTCGCCTTCATCAAAGCTTTCACCCTGTTTTGCTTCGATAATCGCGTCAGCCATCTTGCCCGCAATCAGTTTTACCGCGCGGATCGCGTCGTCGTTAGCCGGGATAATATAATCCACATCGTCCGGATCACAGTTTGTATCTACAATTCCCACTACAGGGATCCCCAGAATTCTCGCTTCTTTTACCGCGATCTTTTCTTTCTTCGGATCAACAACGAAAACAGCGCCCGGCATTCCCTTCATATCTTTAATTCCGCCCAGGAATTTTTCCAGCTTTTCCAGTTCCAGTCTCAGTTTGCTGACTTCCTTTTTGGAAAGCTTTTCAAAAGTCCCGTCTTCTTCCATCGCCTGAATGTCACGCAGTCTCTTGATTCTTGCGGAAATGGTTTTGTAGTTGGTCAGCATACCGCCCAGCCATCTCTGGTTTACATAGAACTGTCCGCATCTTTTCGCCTCGTCTACGATTGCGGCCTGCGCCTGCTTCTTCGTTCCTACGAACAGAATCGGCTTTCCGGATTCTGCCACTTCCTTCATAAAGTCATAGGCTTCTTCGATCTTCTTTACTGTTTTCTGCAGGTCGATGATATAGATCCCGTTTCTTTCCGTAAAGATGTACGGAGCCATTTTCGGGTTCCATCTTCTGGTCTGGTGTCCAAAATGCACACCTGCTTCAAGCAACTGTTTCATTGAAATTACTGACATATTCTTTTCCTCCTGGTTTTCTGCCTCCACCGCATGTCGCCCTAAAAGAAACCGGAAATTCCGGCACCGCTTTTAAGTGATGCGGTGTGCGTATTTAAATAATTTTTTCCGTTCTGTAAAACTGGACAGAACCGTTAAATATGATACTACACATTCGTTGAAATTGCAAGGCATTTTCGTAAAAATTACTAATTTCGGGCGTTTTTATCATTTAATATATTCCCCAAAGATTTTTCGCCCTCTGCGAAAGCACTCCCTTCCAAGGAAAACCCGGAATCCGCCTTCCATATAAACCGTCTGATCCGCCATGCGCAAAATCTTATCCATATTAAAAAGATAACTCCGATGGCAGTCAAGGAACCGCTCGTCAACATACCGCTTTAAAAATGCCATATTGCAGTAAAAAACTGTTTTTCCGCTCTCGGTAATCAAAACGGCCTGTCGTTTCTTTTTTTCAATATAAAGAATTTCATCCAGACACACACGCCGTGTCTCTTTTGCTGTTTCGACCGGGATATACTTACAAACCATAGGATTCCTCCTTCCCGCAATGAACTTTTATCCACCACAACCATGCAAAGCCTTCTTTGATGCCGACAATCCCCTGTATGCTCTGTTCTTTTATTTTTCCATAAGTAGGATTTTTTGTCTATGAAGAATCCGGTTTATTTTGTCTGAATTTTCAACTTTTTGCTATAATTATCAATGCAAATTAACGTTATATCCGGAGAACTTAAACAATACAAAAACAGTGCCGCTTCCTCGATAAGGGCGACAACTCCCAGTTTCTCGCCCGCTGTACGGAAGCAGCACTGCTTGCTCTTTGGTAAACGTTTCCGCTGATCCTTTTATTCTTCCTCACGCCGGTATGTGATTAAATCTTCAGCGATTTCATTAGCCGCGATGGATACCGGTTTATCCACATCCGCCTCTGTGAGCTTTGGCTTTCCCTCAATAATATCTCTGGCACGCTTTGCCGCCAGAATTACCAAGGTATACCGGCTGTCCGCCTTTTTTCTTATCTCATTAATTGATGGATACAGCATTTACAATTCCTCCTTATACTGCTCTATAATCTTATATACGTCTTCCGACACTCTGGAATGTTCCGCCATGATAATAGCGGTAACACGATCGACCGCGTCCCGCAGCTGTCCATTCACAACACAGTAATCATACTTATCAATGTAAGAAATCTCGTTCAGTGTTTCTCCCAGCCTTAGTTCCAGAGATTCTTCAGTTTCACTTCCTCTTCCTGTAATCCGTTTGCGCAGTTCCGCCATGGACGGAGGAAGGATGAAAATAAACACGGCTTCCGGGTAAACTTCCTTAATCTGCAACGCACCCTGGATATCAATTTCCAGTACCACGTCAATTCCCGCGTTCATCATATCCATGACTTCCATTTTCGGCGTTCCGTAAAAATTCCCGTAAACCTCCGCGTATTCCAGAAATCCCCGTTCCTCAATAATTTTCTGAAATTCCTCCTTGCTTACAAAAAAATAATTTACACCATCAACCTCGCCGTCTCTCGGCGTCCTTGTCGTCATGGAAACCGAAAGCCGGATGTTTTCGTTTTCCAGAATCTCCTTGCATATCGTTCCTTTTCCAGCGCCGGAAGGCCCTGAAATTACAAATAATCTGCCCTTTTGCATCGCGTTCTCCTTGTTCGTTTGTGCGATTATTAATTATAGCATGCAGGAAATCGGCATTCAACCTAAATTTTCGCCCGCTTTTTTTAAAAACATACTTCCCGCGAAGCAGTTTATTCAATGTTCTGAACCTGTTCCCTGATCTTCTCAATCTCACTTTTTATATCCAGCATCAGGTTCGTAATTTCAATGTCATTTGCCTTTGAACCGATAGTGTTCGTCTCCCTGTTCATTTCCTGAACGAGAAAGTCCAGTTTTTTGCCGGTCGGCTGGGAGCTGTCTTCTATGATATTTTTCATTTGAATCATGTGGCTGTCCAGACGAACCAGTTCTTCTGTAATATTGCATTTGTCCGCAAATACAGCGGCTTCCAGAAGGATACGGTCTTCCGGAATCGCAGCGTGGCTGCCAATCAGATCTCGAATGCGTTCTTTCAGTTTCTCCGCGTAATCCGCTGCCACCTGCGGCGAACGCTCTTCAATTTTTTTCACAGATTCCCGAATGAGACCTCCGCGCATCATCAGGTCTTCCGCCAGCTTTTCGCCTTCTACGCGCCGCATATAATCGAGATTTTTCAGAGCCGCTTTCAGCGGAATCTCAATCGCGCCGCGGATCTCATCTTCATCCTCCACATCCGGCACCGCCTTCATCACGTCCGGCAGAGTAGCCAGGAACTGAAGTGTCACATCGTCATGCAGCTCAAAGGTCTGCTGCAATTCCTTCAGATTATCAAGATACTGCCTTGCCACCATTGTATTAAGCGTGACGGTTACATCATCCTCTGTAAGATTCTCGACAATAATGGATACATCCACCTTGCCCCTGCTGACCGTACGCTTTACTGTATTTTTTATCATTTCCTCCGCAAAAGAATACCGCCTTGGCATTTTCACGCTGATGTCCCCATAGCGGTGGTTGACCGACTTGATCTCCACTGTAATGTTTCTTTTGCCGTCGGAATGTTCGCTCCTTCCGAAACCTGTCATGCTCTTTATCATGCCACTGTTCTCCTTAACCTGAATCAAATTTCCAAACCGTAATGTTTTATGCTTATTTTACCACTTTTATCCCGGCAAGTAAACCGCTCGGAGGAATGACCGCTTCATGACGCCTTGTGCATTTTCATGCACATCTATGTATTTTCTGCAAAAAATCCGCTATGATAAATTCCGGCTCGGCTCCACATAGGCTTACGCCATGATATTGATATGATATTCCGTTTAAACAATCTGTATTTTTTATCCGATCTCTCGTATCATTGTAGAAGGGAGTGTTGTTTTGTGGCATTACAAAAAAATTTGTCCGCTGTGATGAACGCGATCCGGACAAGCCGCAATCAATCTATTGCTGAGTTTTCAGAAGAGCTTGGAATCTCCCGCTCTTCTGCCCAGGATCTTCTAAACGGCCGCGGGAATCCCCGAATGGACACCATCGAACACATCGCTTCGCGTCTCAGAATCAGCCCTCTGCTTTTACTCTCCTGCCCTTATTCGGAAGAACAGATACAGAATATTCTGATTCTCCTGTTTCTGATAAAGCGGATTTCCAGGCTTTCCGACAGAAAAAAAACAGAATTCTTATCTTTATTACAAAAACTGATCACATTAATGGAGCCCGAATCATGATTGCAGAAATACATTATCTATTAAACCGCCTCGGAATTACCGCAAAGTATATGGGCTTTTTTATGTCACGGACGCGGTCATCCTCGCGATGGAAGATATGGAATGCCTGTCACTTGTCACAAAACGGCTTTATCCGGAAATCGCCCGATACCACAATACCGCTCTGGACTGTGCAGAAGGTAATATCCGCACCGTTGTTCAGAGCGCCTGGTCCCGCAAACCCACCACTGCGCAGTTCATCACTCTTCTTGCCAATTATTTTTTGAATAGGAATCATCCCGCATAAGTTGCGAGAACTGGACTTTTTGTGATACACTAAAAAGCAACTGCCGATTTTCATACGGCAGCAGGATCGAGGTGAAAGAATGGCATTTGATGGAATTGTTACCTGTGCGGCAGCCCGCGAGTTAAAAGACACGCTGCTTCTCGGAAAGATAGAAAAAATTTACCAGCCGGAGTCGGACGAGCTGGTGTTTCATATTCATACAAAGAAGGGAAACTTCCGGTTGTACGCTTCCTGCGGAAGTGATCACGCCCGGATTCACCTGATTACGGAAAACCCTCCCAATCCTCCCGCGCCGTTGGCATTCTGCATGTTGCTTCGAAAGCATCTGCAGGGCGGTCGGATTACGGAAATCCGGCAAAAAGATTCGGAGCGTATCATTGAATTTGTTCTGGAAACCATTGATGAGCTCGGATTCTCTGCAAATAAAAAGCTGATTTTTGAAATTATGGGCAAGCACAGTAATATCATATTAGTGGATATGCGAAGTGGAAAAATCATGGACAGCATCAAACGGGTGTCGATCGATAAAAACCGTGCCAGACAGCTTCTTCCCGGAAAGCTCTACGAATACCCGCCCGCTCAGGAAAAGATACCGTTTCTCACCCTGACCCGCAGTCAGGCTGCATATCTGGAACACAATGCGAAAGCGCTTCTGAACGGGATTGGCGGCATCTCACCGGCCATCGCCCAGCTTCTCGCGGACAGTCCGGATGTCTATGAAAAGCTGGAAGAAATCCGGAAAGCTCTTAACAGTGGGAATCTGACTCCGCGTGTTTATCTGAAAGAGGATGGCAGCCCCAGTGATTTTCATGTTGTTCCTCTGGACTCCCATCCAAAGCAGATTGACTTTGATACGGTCAGTGAAATGCTGGACTACTATTTTACGCATCGGCAGTCCTCTAACCGGATCAAACAAAAATCGGCGGATTTAAAAAAAATACTCTCTTCCGCTCTAAGCAAGCTGTATCTAAAGCGCCAGCGGCTGGGCGAGGATTTGCTCCGGGCCGAAAATTCAGAACAGTATCGTCTCTACGGAGAGCTCCTGACAGCTAATATTCACCAGATCACCCCGGGAGAAGACTCTGTTACCGTAACTAGTTACTATGATGGCAGCCAGGTAACAATTCCTTTAGATCCCAAATATCCGCCTGCTAAAAATGCTCAGCGCTACTTTAAAAAATACGGAAAGGCAAAAACGGCGCGCAAAGAAAAGAAAATTCAGATGCGGGAAACGGAGCAGGAAATCACTTATCTGGAATCGGTGTCCTCTTTCCTGGAAGCGGTCTCTACACTTGAAGAAGTTGAATCTATCCGCGAAGAGCTGGTGGAGTCCGGCTATCTGAAAAAGCGAAAAGCAGTCGGCATCCAACGAAAAAAGAAAGCGCAGCCCTTCCAGTATATGACCGGCGATGGTTTTCGCGTCCTCGCAGGCCATAACAACAGGGAAAATGATCACCTCACTTTTAAGATGGCAGGTTCAAAAGATTACTGGTTCCATACCAAGGACATTCCCGGTTCACACGTGATCCTCTTCACAGATGGGCGGGAACTGACCGAAACAGCGATCTTCGACGCGGCTGCTATCGCAGCTTACCACAGCAAAGGCGTGAATTCTGAAAATGTACCTGTGGATTATACCCAGGTCCGGTATGTGAAAAAACCGGCGGGCGCCAGACCCGGAATGGTGATTTTCACACATAACCGCACGGTCTATGTAACGCCCCGGCTCCCCTAGAAAAAAAAACCGAGCACCATATCTAAAAAATGGCGGCGCCCTTTTACGGGCGCCGTTTTCGCTCTTCCAATTTATAACAAAAAAAGTCAACCATATTACAATTTATACTCTTTCTGTTAATTTTTTCAATTTCCTGTTGCTTTATGTCAAATTTTGGTATATTCTAGTACTACTCTCACCGTTACAAAGCTCAGCACAGATTAAAAGGAGGAAGTACTCAAATGGACAAACACCTGAAACCTGAACAAAAAAAGCCTCAGCGAACCGAACCTGTACCGGATACAATCGATATAGAGCCGCATTCCTGCTCCCTGTGCGGCCGGATGTACCACAATTTCGCGTTTAAAGGCGGATACATCTGTGAGGATTGCCTTCAGTCGATCAAACGTTCGGACGCTCCTCATCAAACGTAGGACAAAGGTTGGAAAAAGAGGTCAGAGCTGCTTTCCGCGGCTCTTCTTTTTGTGATAATATTTTTTTCTCTGTTCTCCGGCCAGACGCTTTCGTGTTTTCGGCTTCATCACCGAATAGCCGAACCGACCCAGCGCCTGCTTTTTCAGTCCGAAATATTCCCCGTGATTATAGCAAATCAACCCGGCTCTATCCAGCCGTATTCTTCCGGAGGCATCGATCAGTTCTTCTGACGCCCGTACATTCACAATTTCCGCGACGAACATATCGTGACTGCCATACTCATGGATCTCTTTCACTTTGCATTCCAGGTTAACCGGCGATTCCCCGATCAGCGGCGCGGCCACTTTCTCCGAAGGCTCCGGGGTAAGTTTCTGTTCTTTGAACTTGTCCACATCTCTTCCTGACTTTACACCGCAGTAATCCGTCGCGAAAGCCAGACTCTCCGTACACAGATTGATGACAAACTCCCCTGTTCTCTTTATTATCCCATAAGAATGCCGCTCCTTTCGGATCGATACATACGTCATAGGAGGAACCGAGTTGACGATCCCGGTCCAAGCAGCTGTAAAAATATTTGATTCGTTTTCATCCCCGCAAGAAACCATGACAACCGGTACAGGGTTCAGCATGGTTCCCGGTTTAAAACTCTTTTTTCCCATTTGTTACTTATTTCTCAACCTCTCTGCTACTTTCTGAAAATCATCCGGAGGTTCCTTCTCAAACTCCATATACTCACCGGTAGACGGATGGCAGAACCCCAGCAGTCTGGCATGAAGCATCTGCCCCTTCAGACCGAACGGGTTCCTGGAAGGACCGTAAAGCGGATCTCCCAGAAGGGGATGCCGGATATATGCCATATGCACCCGAATCTGATGCGTACGTCCTGTTTCAAGCCTCGCTTCGATCCGGGTAAAGGTTCCGAATCGTTCCAGCACCCGGTAATGGGTTACCGCTTTTTTTGAGTTCCGTTCTGTCACCGCCTGTCGCAGCCGGTTCTTCGGGTCTCTTCCAATCGGCGCGTCGATCGTTCCTTCCTCTTCTGTAAAGTTATTATATACGATCGCTTCGTAGGCTCTGGTAATGCTGTGCTTGGCAAGCTGCTCCGCCAGCGAATTATGCGCGCGGTCATTTTTCGCAATCATCAGAAGACCGCTGGTATCCTTATCGATCCGATGGACAATTCCCGGCCGTATTACGCCATTTATAGAAGACAGCCGTTCTCCGCAATGGTGCAAAACCGCATTGACCAGTGTGCCCGTATCATTTCCTGCCGCGGGATGAACCACCATTCCCCTCGGCTTGTTTACGACAAGCACATCATCATCCTCATAAACAATGTCCAGAGGAATCGCTTCAGCCTCCACACTCAGTTCTTTCGGCTCAGGAAGCGCAAAGGCCAGTTCCTGTCCCTCTTCAACCTTGTATTTCTTGCTTCTGCACACGCTGCCGTCGACCCGTACTTCCCCATCGCGGATCAACTTTTGCAAAAAACTCCTGGAAACTTCCGGAAACGCCTGAGAGAGAACCTGATCCAGTCTGCCGCCCTGCTGCTCAGCTTTTACTCTGTATACTGCCGCTTTATCCATCTTGTCCCTCTTTGAAATGCTTTCCCTCTATAAAAAGCACATATATAACCAGCAGCGCGCAGCCCACGCACACGAAAATGTCTGCGATATTAAAAATCGGAAATACCCGGAAATCAAAATAATCTACCACATATCCGAAAAATACCCGATCAACCACATTCCCGAGACCTCCACCCGCAATAAAAGCTAATGACAAAAGGAGCATCGGGTGCGCGCTCTTTCTTTTTTTAAACATATAAATCAGTGCAGCAAGAATCACCAGGAGCGGAAGAAGAATCAGCAGTATCCGAAGTCCTTCCATCAAACTGAATGCCGCCCCTGTGTTATGGATATAGGTGATATGGAAAACGTCCGCTATCACCGGAATCGACTCATTCAGTTCCATATTAGAAGCGACCGCATTCTTCACAATCTGATCCGCAATTATGATTGCAGCAATTACGATATAATATTGCATTGAAAAATTACGGGGCATCTCTGCCCCGCCTCCAGTTTCATTTTGTTTCTAGCCTTTTCTGTGAACCATTGTCTTCATTCTGGTCTCTGCCGCGCTGGCCGGTTTCTGTGTCTTTGCCTCCGGCAGTTCTTCCAGATCCTTCATCTTCAGTTCACGCTGCGTGTTTTCTCCGCTTTTGGCCTTTTTCACTTCCGGCGCCGGTTCTGCCGTCCGGTTTTTCAGTTCCGGAAACAGCTCGTCCGCCGTGGCTTCAAAATGCTGCAGTTCCATTTCCAGGAGCTGTCTGTACTTTGCGCGGAAACTTTTTACCCGTCCGCGCAACGCGGCGCTCTCTTCATTCATCCTCTCGATTGCGTCTTTTGCTTCCCTCTGCATGCGCTGTGCTTCCAGTTCCGCATTTTTCAGAAGAATCTGAGCGCGTTTTTCAGCGCTGGCAGAAATATCCCCCATCAGAGCCTTCGCTGTTTCCAGAGTGTCTAGGACAGCGCTTTCTGAACTCTTATACTTTTTTAACTCCTCAGTCAACTGTTCTTTCTCAGCTTTCAGCTGGCGGTTTTCCTCCAGAACCCGCTCCAGATCCAATGTAATCCGATCCAAAAATTCGTTAACTTCATCTTCCTTAAAACCTTTCAGGCTTCTCGAAAATTCTTTTTCCTGTATTTCTAAAGGGGAAATCATCTTGTACCTCCTTTATTTCCAAGGGTTACCGTTCTTTTTCTCATTTTCAAAAGAAAATCCTTTGTGGTTGACACCCGCGGCGATATCCACGTTTTCCGGCGCGAACACAAAAATATTATTGGCTACTTTCTGTACATTGCCGTTCAGCGCGTATGTCGCTCCACTCAGAAAATCGAAAATCTTTCTCGCCGTATCCGATTCGATCCGTTCCAGGTTAATAATAATCGGTTTTTTGCTTTTCAGACTGTCTACAAGCTTCGGGCATTCCTCAAAACCGGAAGGCTCAATTACCACCAGCTTGAACGCGCTGGTGATGGCGCTGACCGTGCGGTTCTGCATTGGAATTACCTTTCCATCATTATGCGATTCCGGGCGAGACGCCTGAAAGGACGTCCTCGTTTCTGAGTACCGCCGTTCCGCTGACTTTGTCGCCGGCTGAATTTCTTCGTATTCTTCCTCTTCTTCGTAATCGTCAATTCCTACTAAATCTTTAAATTTTCCTAAAATACCCATAACAACCTCCCGTTATTTTTGTTTGCTGTAATCTCGTTCCCCAAAAATTGCCGTTCCCACGCGAATCAGATTGGAACCCTCCAAAATCGCTACTTCAAAATCATGGGACATGCCCATGGAAAGATATTGAAAATCCAACCGTTCATGCTCAATCTTGCTGTATTGATCGTAAAGCTTTTTCACTTCCGCGAAATAGACGCGTATATCATTGGGATCTTCCGCAAAAGGCGCGATGCACATCAACCCACGGATTTTGATATTCGGACAGTTCTCCAGGATTCTGCGGATCAGTTCTTCTGTCTCGTCCGTGGAAATCCCAAATTTGCTCTCTTCCTGAGCGGAATTGACCTGAATCAGAATATCCATTGTAATTCCATGCTGTCCCGCCCGTTTATTAATCTCTTCCGCAAGCTTATAGGAGTCTACGGAATGAATCATGGAAACCTTGTCAATGATATATTTTACCTTGTTTGTCTGCAGATGTCCAATCATATGCCACCTGACCGGCTTGACAAAGTCGTATTTGTCCATGATCTCCTGAACCTTATTTTCGCCGATATCAGTCAGTCCGGCATCAATGCCTTCGTTGATTTCGTCCGCGCTTCTGGTCTTGGTCACGCCTACCAGAAGAATATCGGCTCCATTCCTCCCGCACTGCTTCGCGGCCGCTTCTTTTCGCTCGTTGACTTTTTCAATATTTTCTTTTATTGTACTCATTTTCAATCACCTCATCAGGACCCCTTTCCTGGCCTTTTCAGAATTTCATCGTACACATTGATCGTATCGACTGTGTTCCCGTCTTCATCTGTAAAGGAACCGTCTTCCAGCACAGAATACTCTCCATCGCTCGCGATCACCTGGATTCTGGTAAACGCAAAATCACCGTTAGTCTGCCGCACCATCACTCCGGTTTCTCCATCCCTGATCGTAATCGCTCCGTTCTCCACAATCAGTCCGTCATACTCCTGAGAAACAAGCCTTGCTTCCTCAATGCGGCTTTTGGCGAAGGACGCATAATACTGATTCGAGCGAAGTGTAAGCTTCCACTGTTCGCCGTCTTCCGTGATATCCTGGACGGTTGCTGTCACATCGCCGTCCGGTAGCTGCACAGTCACATCATTTCCCACTTCATATCTGGCAATACTTGCTGCTTCTACCCAACACAGCAGATACCAGTTTTCGTTATCGCAGATTTTAAAAAGCGGCTCGGTCTGAAGCGTGGTTTCACGTTTCAGGGCTTTGGCCTCTATCTGCAAATCCTTTACATTTTTGTAGCGGAGCTGATCCATTGTGTCCGGTGAAAAAAAGTTCTCATATCCGTCGGCGTAATAGCTGAGAACCCCGCTGGACTGCGCTTCACAGCTTACAGTCTGCACAACATGATCCCCCAGCTGCTTGATCACATCTTTATATTCCGAGTCTTCCTTCGAATTCTTTTTTGAGGAATCTCCCCCTCCGCCTTCTGTCAGCTTCAGAACCGTTGTGCCCTTGCGGATATGGACTCCTTCCCTCACTTTGTAATCAAGTGAGCCCGCTTCCCCTGCTTCATACACAGTCTCATTCCGGACAAAGTAACAGGTTGTTTCCTCTGTAACCTGAAGCGTTCCCGCCTCTACAACCTCCGTTGTGTCGAAGAGTCCGGTGGCTTTTGGAATCACGTAAATCGCAATATATAGTACGATCAGTGCCAGAACGAATACATATATGGGTTTTCTGTTTTTTTTCGCCATAATCTCTCTCCACTAGTACATTTTACACTAAATGCCTGATCCTTTCAACGTATCATCCGTCTATTTCCAATATTTTCTCCAATATTTTCTTTTCTTCTTTAGTCAGACTTTCCCCTTTTGATAAAAACTTCCGGAACAGATCCGGTCTCCGCTGCTTTGTCAGCCGAAGGGACTGTTCCAGTTTCCACAGATGAATGTTCTTATGGTTGCCACTCACCAAAACCTCGGGGACTTCCATATCCCTGTAGTTTCTGGGCTTCGTATACTGCGGATACTCTAAAAGCCCGGAATAAACAGACTCATCCAGGGCGGCATGTCTGCTGCTGAGAACATCCGGAATCATTCTGGCGACCGAATCAATCAGTACCATGGCGGGAAGTTCCCCTCCGGTCAGTACATAATCACCGATGGAGACCTCCTCCATATTCCAGTAATCCAAAATACGTTGATCCACACCTTCGTAGTGTCCGCAGAGAATCACCAATTCCTTTTCCTGCGCCAGCTGCTGAATCAGTTCCTGATCCAGGATTCTGCCGCGCGGCGACATATAAAGGCTTCGTTTCCCCTCTGCCTTCACAGCTTCCATAGCCCGGAACACCGGATCGGCCAGCAGTACCATGCCGGCGCCGCCTCCAAATGGATAATCGTCTGCCCTTTTATGTTTGTCCACACTGTAATCCCGAATATTGGTAAGACGAATATCCAGAATTCCTTTTTCGCCTGCTTTTCCCAGTATACTGCTTGTCACTGCCGTAAACATCTCCGGAAACAGGGTCAGAATATCAATGTTCATAATTGCCCTCACAGTTCCAGAAGACCTTCCGGCAGCCTTACCCGGATCGTCTTCTGTTCCGGGTCTACATCCAGTACAAACTCTCTGACAACCGGCAGCAGAATCTTTCTGCCTTCTTCCAGCCGGATTTCATAAAGATCCTGAGCGCTGTTCTGAAGCACATTGTTCAGAGTTCCCAGAGACTGTCCTTTTTCATCGAGTACTTTCATGCCGATCAAATCCCGGATGTAATAGGTACCTTCCGGAAGCTCCGCCAGATCCGTTTCTTCGATATATATGCCTTTATTTTTCTGCGCTTCTGAAGCATTTCGGTCTTCAATCCCGCGCAGCTTCAGAATTGCCACGTTTCCGTGGTAGCGAACATTCTGGATCTCCCGCGGTTCCTCCTCGACCCAGATACGCTCCAGTTCTTCAAACCGTTCTTTTCGATCTGTGTAGCAGTAAACCTTCACTTCCCCCTTGAGGCCTACCGCGTTTACAATTTTTCCAATTAAAATTTTTTCCATGTTTCCCCGTCTATATATAGCAGAGGCACATACTCCCGCGCCTTGCGGGAAACATGTGCCTTTCCATCTCTTTTCCAACTATTGAACAATTTCTACTACAACTTTCTGGCCGGCCTTCGTAGCTGCCGCTTTTACGACAGTGCGGAGGGCTTTGGCAATCCGCCCCTGTTTACCGATGACCTTTCCCATGTCTTCCGGAGCGACTTTCAGCTGTATTACCGTTGTCTGCTGCTTGCCAGCGGATTCCGTAACTTCAACGGCGTCCGGATTGTCAACCAGCGACCTGGCAATCGCGCGAACCAATTCTGTCATAAGAACTCACCGCTTTCTTACAGGATGCCTGTTTTCTTGAAAAGACCTCTGACCGTATCGGTCGGCTGCGCGCCTGTCCCCAGCCATTTTTTCGCTTTTTCTTCATCAATCCGGATGTCAGCCGGGTCTGTCAGAGGGTTGTAGTAACCAATCTCCTCAATGAATTTTCCGTCTCTCGGCGCGCGGGAATCCGCTACTACCACTCTGTAAAACGGTTTTTTGTGCGCACCCATTCTCTTTAATCTGATTTTTACCATTTTTTTCTTCCTCCTAAACACTCTTTCATTTTTTCTATTTTAAACTCAAGTTTTCCCTGAATTAAAAACCTCGGAACATACGGTTCATTCTGCCCGCTCCGCCTTTTCCGGAGAATTGTTTCATCATTTTTTTCGCTTCTCCGTACCGTTTTACCAGCGAATTAATCTTGCTGACCGGCTGTCCGCTTCCCGCGGAAATGCGACGTCTTCTGCTGGCGTTGAGAATGGAAGGGTTCTCCCGTTCCTCTCTCGTCATGGACTGAATGATCGCCTCCATTTGCACAAATTCGCGCTCACTTTTCTCTACATCCACATTTTTCATGGCATTGGAATTCATGCCCGGGATCATTCCCATCAGCTTGGTAATGCCGCCCATTTTTTTAATCTGGCCCATCTGTTCCAGAAAATCCTCTAACGTAAACTGGTTCTTGCGGATTTTCTTTTCCAGAGCCGCTGCCTGTTCATCATCGTAGTTCTGCTCCGCCTGTTCGATGAGAGACAGCATATCTCCCATCCCCAGAATCCGGCTTGCCATCCGCTCCGGATGGAAGGGCTCGAGGGCGTCGAATTTTTCACCGACACCGATGAATTTAATCGGCTTTCCGGTTACTTTTTTCGCCGAAAGCGCGGCGCCACCTCTGGAATCGCCGTCCATCTTTGTCATAATGATGCCGTCGATTCCCAGTTTTTCATTAAAGCCTTCCGCCGCGTTGACTGCGTCCTGCCCGGTAAGCGCGTCGACTACCAGCAGAATTTCATGAGGTTTGACTGCCTGTTTGATGGTAACAAGCTCGTCCATCAGGGCCTCGTCAATCTGCAGACGGCCTGCCGTATCGACAATGAGCACGTTATAGCCTTTCCGCTCCGCTTCGTTCATAGCCGCAAGGGCGATCTTTTCCGGTTCTTTGCAGTCCCTCATAGTGAAGACCGGCGTATCTACGGCCTTCCCTACGACTTCCAGCTGATCGATGGCTGCCGGCCGATAAATGTCGCAGGCGCACAGCATCGGTTTTTTGCCGTTTTTCTTAAGGTAGGCCGCCAGTTTTCCGCAGGTGGTCGTCTTACCGGTACCCTGCAGTCCCACCATAAGCAGTACCGTAAATCCGCGGGGCGAATAAGTCAGTTTACTGCCCGCGCCGCCCATCAGTTCGGTCAGCTCCCGGTCTACAATTTTGATCACCTGCTGGGCCGGAGTCAGACTTTTCATGACTTCTTCGCCCAGGGCTTTTTCTTTCACGGACTGGACAAATTCTTTCACCACTTTAAAGTTTACATCCGCTTCCAGCAGCGCGAGTTTGACCTCGCGCATGGCGTCATTGATATCTTTTTCACTCAGAGAGCCTTTGCCTTTCAGGTTTTTAAAGACGCCCTGAAGCTTTTCTGATAATCCTTCAAATGCCATCCGCATCCTCCTTATTGATCCAGACTGTCAATAATCTCTTTTATCTTCCGCAGTTTTTCCGCCGTTCTTTTATCGGTACACTCCGCCGCCAGTCCGTCAATCTCCCGGTCAATCTTTCCGATTGCCTGGCGGCTTTCCTGAAATCTGCTTACAAGTCCCAACTTTTCCTCATATCTTTGCAGCGCCTTCTCCGCCGTTTTCAGCGTATCGTGGACGCCCTGGCGGCTGATGGCAAACTCATCGGCAATTTCGGATAACGTCAGGTTTTCCTCATGATACAGTTCCATGACTTCCCGCTGCCTTTCCGTAAGCAGCTGCCCGTAAAAATCGTACAGCAGACTGGTCTGTGCAATTTCATTAAATTCCATAAGTTTATTTCCTCAATCGACAAGTCTTTTCACTTGACACTAGTATAGTTTACAAAAAAGCGCCGGGGCTGTCAAGTGTTTTTGCTTTAAGGATCCGCACTTTGTGTATAAATCGTATAAGGAATCCGGCTGCGGGAGTCAAGCCCAAATATGTGTGTAAATTCCTTTAGGTAGTAATTCATCAAGCTGCCAGCAACTG
>JAHZHL010000005.1 GCA_019420305.1 Bacillota bacterium
CATCGAGTAATTCGGATTACAGAAGAGAAAAGAGAAATTCGGGCAGGCCAAGCGGTCTGCCTGTTTTTTTAAAGAGATGGCACTTCTTACAATTTTGCTGCATGTTTCTGCTTTTTTATGAATAAATTTAGATTCCGATTTGTACGCAATTTTGCGTGAAATAAGATAAAATACGCATGATTTTGAGCGATTTATCAGGAAGATTAATCAGGAAAAAATTGTGGAAGACCTGTAATCTCTGCTGATTAAGTTTTTTTGTGTATTTTGTATAACTTTTCGTACAACCTTGACATTTCTGATTTATTAAGGTAAAGTATACTGTATATTGTGATAAAATAGTGGTACTATTGTTTGGAGGGAAAAATGACACAGAGAAGAATGAAAACTATGGACGGCAATACAGCGGCTGCGCATGTGTCGTATGCGTTTACCGATGTTGCATCCATCTATCCGATTACACCTTCGTCCACCATGGCAGAAGTTGTAGATGAATGGGCAGCGTATGGAAGAAAGAATATCTTTGGACAGACCGTAAAAGTCGCGGAAATGCAGTCTGAGGCCGGCGCCGCAGGAGCGGTGCACGGTTCGCTTGCGGCAGGCGCTCTTTCCACCACTTTTACCGCATCACAGGGACTCCTGCTGATGATTCCGAATATGTATAAAATCGCGGGAGAACTTTTGCCGGGTGTGTTTCATGTTGCGGCAAGAAGCGTTTCCACGCATGCGCTTTGTATTTTCGGTGACCACTCTGATGTAATGGCATGTCGCCAGACCGGATTCGCGATGCTGGCGTCCGGCTCTGTACAGGAAGTTATGGATTTGGGCGGAATCGCTCATCTTGCGGCAATTAAAGGCAGAGTGCCGTTCCTGCATTTCTTTGATGGATTCCGTACTTCTCATGAAATTCAGAAAATCGAAGTATTCGCTTATGACGATTTTAAAAAGCTGGTGGACTGGGATGCGGTACAGGAATTCCGGGACAGAGCGCTGAATCCGGAACATCCGGTAATTCGCGGTACGGCACAGAATCCGGATATTTTCTTCCAGGGAAGAGAAGCTGCTAACAAATATTACGAAGCGATTCCCGAAATTGTAGTGGAATATATGAATAAAGTCAGCGAGCTGACAGGAAGAAGCTATAAACCGTTTGATTATGTAGGCGCGCCTGACGCGGAAAATGTTATCGTCGCAATGGGTTCTGTCTGTGAAACCATTGAAGAAACGATGAACAAGCTGATTTCCGAGGGCCATAGAGTCGGACTGATTAAAGTGAGACTTTACAGACCGTTTGTAAAGAAGTATTTTATGGATGTCCTGCCTAAGACCGTAGAGCGGATCGCGGTGTTGGATCGAACCAAAGAACCGGGCGCCCTGGGCGAACCGCTGTACCAGGATGTAAAGACGATGCTGTATGGTCAGAGAAACGCACCGGAAGTATACGGCGGAAGATATGGACTGGGTTCCAAAGATACAACGCCGGGCATGGTGCATGCGATTTACGACAATCTGTACCATAAGAAGCCAAAAGACCATTTTACAATCGGAATTGAGGATGATGTGACGGGCACATCCCTTCCATATACAGAAGGTATCGCCAGAGAGCCGGAAGGTACAATTAAATGTAAGTTCTGGGGGCTGGGATCTGACGGTACCGTTGGAGCAAACAAGACAGCGATTAAGATCATCGGAGATAAGACCAATATGTACGCGCAGGGATACTTTGCCTATGACTCCAAGAAATCCGGCGGTCTGACCGTTTCTCATCTGCGTTTTGGGGAACATCCGATTCAGTCTACATACCTGATTAACCAGGCGGACTTTGTCGCCTGCCATAATCAGGCATACTTGCGGCAGTATGATATGCTGAAAGATCTGAAGAAAGGCGGCACGTTCCTGCTGAACTGCATGTATTCCGAAAAAGAAATCGGAGAAAAGCTGCCGGCAAAAGTAAAACGGGATCTGGCAAAGAAGAATATCAACTTCTACATTATTGATGCGTGGAAGATCGCGGGTGAAGTTGGACTGGGAAGCAGAATCAATATGGTAATGCAGGCGGCCTTCTTCAAACTGGCGGAAGTGATGCCGGTTGATGATGCTATCAAATATCTGAAAGAAGGAATCGACAAGACCTATAAGAAAAAAGGCCAGAAGATCGTGGATATGAACTGCAAGGCTGTTGATATGGGTATCTCCGCCATTAAGAAGATTAATGTGCCGGAAAGCTGGGCGAATGCGGAAGACCCGAAAGAAAAGTACGAGGAGCTGCCGGAGTTTATTGAGGAGATTCTGATTCCGATGAACAGACAAGAGGGCGATGATCTGCCTGTCAGCGCGTTCAGCGGAAGAGAAGACGGAACATTCCCGTCCGGAACGGCTGCTTATGAGAAGCGCGGCGTCGCGATTAACCTGCCGGAATGGGACGCGGAAAAATGTATCCAGTGCAACCAGTGTTCTTTCGTATGTCCGCATGCGGCAATCCGTCCGTTCCTGCTGACAGAGGAAGAAAAAGCTGATGCTCCGTTCGAGTTTATAACCGCGGAGGCAAAAGGAAAAGGTCTGGAAGGACTGCAGTATCGTATGCAGATTTCTCCTCTGGATTGCCTGGGCTGCGGAAACTGCGCAGATATTTGTCCGTCCAAAGAAAAAGCTCTGGTGATGAAGCCTTACGCGGAGGAAATCAAAGAAGCGGAAAACTGGAATTATGGAATCGAACTGCCTAGAAAAGATGATCGGATCTCACCGGATACCGTTAAAGGCAGCCAGTTCGCGAAACCATATATTGAATTTTCGGGCGCGTGCGCGGGCTGTGGAGAAACTCCATATATCAAACTGGCAACTCAGCTCTTTGGAGATCGGATGCTGATCGCGAACGCGACCGGATGTTCCTCTATCTGGGGCGCGTCGGCTCCGTCTATGCCGTACTGCAAGGACGAAAACGGCAGAGGTCCCGCATGGGCGAATTCTCTGTTTGAAGATAACGCGGAATATGGATATGGTATGGCGCTGGCAAGCAAACAGCACAGAGAAAAAATTGAACATAACATGAGGGCGCTGCTGGAACTGGATGTAGACGAAACGTTGAAAGAAGCGATGGAAGAATGGCTGGAATTCAAAGATGACGGCAGAGAGTCCAGAGCGAAGAGCGATAAAGTGGTAGAAGCCATTCAGAATATGAGAACCGATGACGCGGTTGTACGGGCTCTGTGCACCCGAATTATGGATTTAAAAGATTATCTGGTGAAGAAGTCCATCTGGGCGCTGGGCGGCGACGGTTGGGCCTATGACATCGGATACGGCGGTCTGGATCATGTTCTGGCTTCCGGTGAGAATATCAATATTCTGGTATTTGATACCGAAGTATATTCCAATACAGGCGGCCAGGCGTCCAAGGCGACTCCGACAGCGGCAATCGCGAAATTCGCGGCTTCCGGAAAGCGTATTAAGAAGAAAGATCTGGGCATGATGGCCATGTCCTACGGCTATGTATATGTAGCACAGGTTGGAATGGGAGCAGATAAGAATCAGCTGATGAAGGCAATGCTGGAAGCGGAAGCGTATGATGGCCCATCTCTGATTATTGCCTACGCGCCATGTATCAACCATGGCTTAAAGAAGGGAATGGGCAAGTCCCAGGAGAATATTAAAGACGCGGTAGAAGCAGGCTACTGGCACCTGTATCGCTATAATCCGGAACTGAAGAAGAAGGGTCAGAATCCGTTTACTTTGGATTCTAAAGAACCGACGGCTGATTTCCGTTCCTTCATCATGGATCAGATTCGTTATTCATCCCTTGCCAAAGAATTCCCGGATGTTGCGGATAAACTGTTCGCGCTTACAGAAGAAAACGCCAAAGAGCGTTATGAGAGTTATAAGAAGATGGCGGAGTAATCTGTGCCATTGTGGTGATGCGGAAAAGGGAAACAATTCCTTTCTACAATAATACCAGCGAAGAACCCGCGGCTTTGTCCGCGGGTTCTTTGTTACATAAACGCAGGACGCATCCTTCCGCCGAAACTATTCTTCCGATCCGATCATCAGGATCAGTTCAAGCAGCAGCTCAGCTGCATGCTTTCGTTTTTCTTCAGAAAGAGAGGAAAATGCGTCAAGGGATTGCAGCAATAAAAGAGCGGTTTCCGTTTGCGCGTCTGAAAAGGTACAGGAAAATAAGGCGGCAGGTTCCATATGCAGCCGGGCGGCAATATGCTCGAGGGTGTCCATTCTAGGATTTCCATTTCCATTTAATAAATCCTGCATGGAAGAACGTGAAATACCAAGCTCCTCGGAAAATTCAGCTATCGACAGCCTGCGCCTGATACGCAGAGCGTTCATCGTGTTCGACAGATTTTTCTGTAATGTCACAAATAATCACTCCCTTCTACAATGATACGGGAGATAGATGGAAAAATACAGCTTATTAAAATGGAATATTGTACCATTATTCCGGCCTGAGCGCGGATCTTATATAAAGATAGAGTGTGAAAAGTATGGAAAAAGACGCATGAATAAAAAATACTTTTGAGCATTGGAAAGAGCCTCTGACTCTGCTCTGCAAAGCTGCGGCAGAATTCAGAGGCTCTTTTGATTTTAAAGAAAGAATGTTATTTTTTTCTGTGAAGCTGAGCCAGAATTTCATAAATGATTTTTGCCCCGGCCCAGGAAGTGATCTGATTTACAGTGTCGAGAGACGGTGAAATTTCTACCAGATCCATTGCCTTTACCGGAAGTGATTCCATCAGCTGGTTGAGAATCGCAAGGAGTTCTCTGGAAGAGAGACCGCCGGCTTCCGGTGTTCCCGTTCCCGGAGCGAAAGCGGGATCCAGAACGTCAATATCCAGAGTAAGGTAGAGGGCGTCATACCCTTGGAAATGGGATGCGATGCGGTTAGAAGCTTCCTGCCAACCATCTCTGAAAATATCATGAGCCTTGACAACAAGGATTTCAGGGTGTGTCTCGTAAAGGTCGATTTCTTCGCTTTCGTAAGAACGGATTCCGATCTGCGCGAGATCCCGGGGAGTAATGTGATCGTCCAGGACACGGCGGAGCGGACAGGCGTGAGACCAGCGGCTTCCTTCGTACTCATCGCAAAGATCCGGATGGGAATCAAAATGGATGAAACCGATTTTCTTTCCCTGGTGGTAACGGGCAAACGCATTGGCAAGCGGGATTGTCACCGAATGATCGCCTCCGATAAACAGGCAGAATTTCCCTGATCGCAGCAGAGAAAAGGCTTCGTCCTCCACCTTTTGGAAAAAAGCGTTCCAGTCCAGGGAGAACTCCACATCGCCCTTATCAAAGATGCGGATTTCGGGAAATCGTTCTCCGGTGCTGTTGACCGGAGGCAGAACTTTCGTACACACGCGGATCGCGTCCGGAGCCAGAGCAGCTCCTTTTCCGACACTGGCCGCTCCATCAAAGGGAATTCCAAGAATGCAAAGATCCGCTTCATCACAATTTTTTGCGGCAATTTCTCTCCAATATTCGTTCATGATAACCTCCTGATACAGAAACTTTTGACAATATTATAGATTTGTTATATCCTTAAAAAAACATAAAAAAGTATGAAAAAAGGAAAAACAGATCATAAAAAAGAATGAAAGAGGGAGGATGTATGATTGAGACTGAGGAATGGGAGATCGTGAATGAAATCGCGGTGGCTCTGTACGCGGCTAAAAATCGGGAATCCATGCGGAGAGCGTTTCTAAGCCATTTAATGAGGCTGATTCCCTTTGAACTGGCAGATTTCTCCCTGACAGCCCCGCAGGAAGATGAACCCTATCGGCTGGTGGATCCGGTCGTGGTCAGCCGTTTTGAAGACCATAGGACTGTCGGCTTTACAGAGCTTTACGAAATGGGTTACTACAAGCTGGACTATGTAAGCTGGATCTTCAGTCACCCGAAATCCATGGTATACCGGGAATCGGATCTGATTGATGACAAAGTGAGAAAAGAATCGCGTTTTTACAGACACTATCTTGCCCGATATGACTTGGGAAATGTGGCGGGAATCAGTATTATCAGCGGGGGGAAGCTGAGAGGCGCGGTTACCCTGTACAAAAGTGAACAAAGCGGCGATTTCTCCGGAAGAGATCTTTATATTCTCAAGCAGCTGATGCCGCATCTGCAGAATGTACTGGCAGAGGATTCCGGAAGTGAAGAAAAGGAGCGGAACGAATCGGTTCGTGTTTTGAAATATCGGTATAGAATTACCGGAAAGGAAATGGAGGTGATTGCTCTGATTCTGCAAGGCTGCAGCAATGCAGAGATCGCTTCCGCGCGGGGGATTTCACAAAATACAGTAAAAAGTCAGGTGGCGGACATTTTTGGCAAGACAGGGGTGAAATCACGCACACAATTATTCCGCTTTCTGATTGAAGAGGGACTTTCCGCGCCTTTTGTCCGCCCGCGTCTGAAATCCGGAGAATCGGCGGCGCGAAATCCAAGACCGCGGAGGGATTGGGGTTAAAAAGGATTTGTATATCCGGACGAAAACTACTATAATAATAAGGTAGTATTTTGCAGGAAGGGAAAGAGAGCATGCACGAATATCCAATTACAGAACAGATCATTAAAATCGCGGAAAAACACTGCCGGGAAGCAGAGGCAGAGAGGGTAAGAAAAGTAAAGCTGGTGATCGGGGACTATTCCGGTTATGTAGGGGATTCCGTTCACATGTATTTCGATCTGATTGCGGAAGGAACGCTGTGCCAGGACGCGGAAGTGGAAATTGTACATGTCAAGCCGAAACTCAAATGTCCGGCCTGCGGATGCCTTTTTGAAAAGAGAATGATGACCTTTGCCTGTCCGGAGTGCGGGACAGACGGAGAGCCGACAGATATTGGAAAAGAGTTTTATATCGACAGTATTGAGGTAGAATAATAAGAAACAGGAGGAAGCGTTATGCATGATGTCAGAAAGATCGATGTAATGGAAGGCATTCTTGATGAAAACGATCAGATTGCCGAACATATAAATGAACATTTGGCTGCCCATGGAATCCTGGTTGTCAATGAGATGGGCGCGCCGGGAGTCGGAAAAACCACGACGCTGAAAAATATTTTTAAGCATTTGAAGCAAGGTTGTAAACCATATGTGATTGAGGGAGATATTGAATCGGATCTGGATACGCAGGATTTGAAAAATCTGGGGATTGATACCCATCAGATCAATACTTACGGAGCCTGCCATCTGGACGCGCCGATGATCGATCATATGGTGGATCATATGAACCTTGACGAGAAGGGGATCCTGTTCATCGAAAATATCGGGAATCTGGTGTGCCCGGCGGAGTTCAGTATCGGAGAACATGTAATGATGCTGGTTTCCACCGTAACCGAGGGTAGTGACAAACCGTACAAATACCCTCTGGCTTTTGAGAAAGCCGATCTGATTATCCTGAATAAAGTGGATCTGATTCCATATTTGGACTTTGATGAGGAATTTTTTATGAAGGGCGTACGCGCGCTCAATAAAGACGTGCCGGTATTCAAAGTATCAGGGAAAACCGGAGAAGGATTTGAAGAAGTCGCCAGATGGCTTATGGAGCGAGCTGAAAAGCTGGAAATAAAAGAGCATCACCATCACGGTCATCATCATGAATAAAGCGGTAACTGAACGTATTAAACTGTGGGGGATCGTGCAGGGCGTCGGTTTTCGCCCCTTTGTCGCAAAAATCGCCGATCGGCTGGGAATGAAAGGTGAAGTTCTGAATATCGGAGGACTGGTTGAAATCACGGTAACGGATGTACCGGGACGGATCGACGCGTTTATCCGCGCGATTGAGGAGGAAAAGCCGGCGCCGGCTGAAATTGTCCATATCAAAAGAACGAGGGAGGAATTCTGTGAGTTCAGCTCGTTTACGATTCTGGACAGCGGATATGGAGATGATGAGGCTGCGATGATTCCGGCGGATCTGGCGATTTGTCCCCAGTGCTTAAAAGAATTGAGGGAGCCGGAGAACCCCCGGTACCGGCATCCGTTTATCAGCTGCATGATCTGCGGACCTCGTTATACAATTATCGATCGGATTCCTTATGACAGAGAGAATACGACCATGATCGATTTTCCCATGTGTGACTTCTGCGAAGGAGAGTATACGGATCTTCACGATCGCAGATACCATGCGCAGACCATTTCTTGCCACCACTGCGGTCCGGTTTTGAGTATGTCTGCGGAGGAAGGAGCGCGATATTTAAAACACGGAGAAGTGATTGCCTTTAAAAGCATGGGAGGATATAATCTTCTCTGCGATCCGCTCAATGACAGCGCTGTGGCAAAGCTGCGGCAAATCAAAAAGAGAGAGCAGAAACCCTTTGCTGTGATGTTCCGGGACATGGAGCAGGTTCGCCAATTCTGTTACGTGTCCGAGACGGAAGAACGGCTTCTTACTTCATCGGCAAGACCGATTCTGTTGCTGGAGCACAGAACTTCGGATTCCAAGGAAATCAATAAGAGCCGTTTTATCGGTTCCTTCCTGCCGAGTATGGGAGCGCAGTATCTGCTGCTGGATCAGATCAGTCCACTGATTGTGACCAGCGCGAACCGGTCGGAAATGCCGATCATAAAAGATGACGAGGAGATGCGGGAACTGATGGACAGGGAACCGCTGATCAAAGGAGCAATTTCCAATAAACGGAGAATTCAGGTGCGGGTAGACGATTCGGTTGCGAGGGTAATCGACGGGCAGCCGCAGATGATTCGCAGATCGAAAGGGTACGCGCCGGTACCGCTTTATGTGAATACGGAATTCAAAGGGCAAATTCTGGCAGTAGGCGGGCAGCTCAAGAATTCCTTCGCCCTGACGAAAGGGCCGTTTGTCTATATGAGCCAGTACTTCGGGGATATGGACAGCGTGGAAAATCAGAAGATCTACGAAGAACAGACAGAACGCATGGGCAGGCTCTTCCGGATTCAACCCGGACTTGTAGTATGTGATCTGCATCCGCTGTATTATACAACTGCTTATGCGGAGCGGACAGGGCTGCCTCTTCTGAGAGTGCAGCATCATCATGCCCATGTGGCGTCGGTTATGGCAGAACATGACTTGAAAGGGAAGGTGATTGGCGTCAGCTTTGACGGTACCGGATACGGAACAGACGGCGCTATCTGGGGCGGCGAGTTCCTTCTGTGTGAGGGCGGCGAATTCGAGCGGATTGACCATCTCCGGTATGTAAAGATGCTGGGCGGCGATTCCTCCATGAAAGAAGGGTGGAAATCCGCGGTCAGCTATCTTTATGCTTGGGAAAATGGTTATATGCGGGAGAAAGACGGGATTGCGGTAGACCTGTCTGATATTATGGAATTCGCGGAAAGCCGCAGGGCAGAGAGGGACTGGCCGGGCGAGGAACTGGCGCGAAAGGCGCTGGATGCCGGAATCAATACCATTCAGAGTTCCAGCATGGGGCGCCTCTTTGACGGAGTGGCAGCGCTTCTGGGGATCAAAGAGCGGAACGATTACGAAGGTCAGTGCGCGATTATGCTCGAGGACGCGGCAGCCTGCGCGGAAAACAGCCCCGCGGGAAAGCTGGCTCTGACATTCCATCATCGGATTGCGGAACTGATTCTGAAGACCTGTCTACAGATTCGAAAAGAGCATGGTGTTTCCCAAGTCGCGCTTACAGGAGGCGTGTTTCAGAATAAAATTTTAATGGAAGAGAGCCTGATGCTTTTGAGGAAACATGGATTTTCTCCGTATTACAATGTTTCTGTAAGCCCCAATGACGGTGGAATCGCACTGGGACAGGCATATATTGCATTGAAACGGAAGGAGGCGGAGTATGGCAATTGAGAAAGTGCGGGAGTATTTCAGAGCCTGCGGCATAGAGGAGCGGATTCAGGAGTTTGACGTGTCCAGCGCGACCGTTGAACTGGCGGCAAAAGCGGTGGGTGTAACTCCGGAGCGGATCTGCAAGACGCTTTCCTTTGCGGATCCGGATGGAGGATGTATTCTGATTCAGACGGCAGGAGATGCTCGAATCAATAATGGAAAGTTTAAAAAGCAGTTTGGCTTTAAGGCAAAGATGCTTTCACCGGATCAGGTGCTGTCCTTCACAGGACATGCGGTTGGCGGGGTCTGCGCCTTTGCGGTTGAAAATGAAGATGTAAAAATTTACGCGGACGTGTCCTTAAAGCGTTTTGATACGGTTTTTCCGGCATGCGGCAGCGCGAACAGCGCGATTGAGCTGACTTGTGAGGAACTATATAAGTATTCCAGGGCGCTTTCCTGGATTGATGTCTGCAAGATACCGGAGGATGAGTAAGATGTGTGTAGCAATACCAGGAAAAGTGATTGAGACAGATGGAACGACTGCACAGGTGGACTTTAAGGGAAACTTGGTTAAAGTAAATGTGGGTCTTGTAGATCCGCAGCCGGGTCAGTATGTTCTGGTTCATGCCGGATGCGCCATTGAAGTGATGGAAAAGGACAAGGCGGAAGAAATTATTGAGCTGTTTGCGGAACTGGAGGCATAAAGAGGTGGATATTCAGAATGTAATCGATTATCTGAAGGCCTATGACGGGCCCCCCATCAAGCTGATGGAAGTCTGCGGCACCCATACAAGCAGTATTTTCAAAAATGGAATCCGCAGCCTGATTTCTCCGAAAATTACACTGATTTCCGGACCGGGATGCCCGGTATGCGTTACGCCGACGGCCTATATCGATCAGTGCATCCGCTATGCGATGCAAGAAAATCATGTATTGCTGACTTTTGGCGATATGATGAAGGTGCCGGGAACAGAAGGAAGCCTTTCCGACATGAAGGGAAAAGGCGCGAAAGTGGAGTTGATGTACTCTCCTTTTGAAGCGGTTGAAAAAGCGGAAAGACACCCGGATATAACGTGGGTGGTAGCCGCGGTCGGCTTTGAAACTACCGCTCCTTCCTATGCGCTGATGATGCAGCAGGCTGTAGAGAAAGGAATCCGGAATATTCGTCTGGTGACAGCATTGAAAACCGTAATTCCGGCTCTGCGGTGGATCTGTGAAAATCAGATGGACATTGACGGATTCATCTGCCCGGGACATGTGAGTGTGATTATCGGAAGCAAACCGTATGAAGCTTTGGCTCGGGAATACAAAAAGCCCTTTGTGATTGCCGGCTTTGAGGCGGAACATATTCTGGCGGTTATTTACGATCTGGTAAGACAGATTGAGAAAAAAGAAGCAAAGGTAAAAAACCTGTATACAAACGCGGTTCATACGGCAGGAAACCAGAAAGCGCTGGATGTACTGAAGACTTATTTCGAACCGGGGCCCGCCATGTGGAGGGGGCTGGGAATGATTGAAAATTCCGGCCTGTATCTGAAAGATTCTTCTTATGACGGAGGAAGCAGGGGGCTGGTGCAGGATATGAAGCTTCCGGAAGGATGCCGGTGCGGGGATGTCATTGTAGGCAGGATCAATCCGGATCAGTGTCCGATGTTTAAAATCAAGTGCAGTCCTATGAACCCCTTTGGTCCGTGCATGGTATCGGCGGAAGGGGCCTGTGGAATCTGGTACCGGAATAAATAGAAATTGGAGGAACCCATGAAAATTACGATGGCCCATGGGAGCGGAGGACGCACCTCGGCGGAACTCATGGAAGCAGTTTTTGGAAAACACTTTAAAAATCCCATTCTTGATAAAATGGAGGACGCGGCAGTCCTGGAACTTCACGGAAAGGCGGCTTTCAGCACCGACTCCTTTGTGGTGACACCCCTGGTGTTTAAAGGCGGCGACATTGGGAAGCTGTGTGTCTGCGGAACGGTTAACGATCTGCTGATGATGGGGGCCGAACCGAAGTACCTGACCTGCGGCTTTATTATGGAAGAGGGTCTGGAGATCGATCTTCTCGACCAAATCGTCCGCTCAATGGCGGCGCAGGCGCGGGAAGCGGGAGTCCTTATCGCGGCGGGGGATACAAAAGTCGTCGAAGGAAGCGGAGGTCTTTATATCAATACCACCGGAATCGGTCTGATTCCCGAGGGCAGAGATGTAAGCGCCGCAAACTGCAGGGCAGGCGACAAAATCCTTTTGTCCGGAAATCTGGGGGATCATCACGCCTGTATCCTCAGCGCCCGTATGGAAATTGACAACGAAATTCACAGTGACTGCGGATGCCTGAAGGATATTACCGAGGCGCTTTTCGGCGAGGGAATCGAAGTGCGCACGATGCGGGACGTAACAAGGGGCGGACTGGGAACGATCCTCAATGAAATCGCGGATACTTCCCGCTGCAGGATTGAGCTTTCAGAAGAATCCATCCCAGTCAGCGATGAAGTGCGCGGATTTGCGGATATTCTGGGACTGGACCCGCTGTATATGGGAAATGAAGGAAAAATGGTCGCTGTCGTACCTGCGGCGCAGGCGGAAAAAGCGCTGGAGCTTATGCGCGGGACGGAACATGGAAAGGACGCGGCGATCATAGGTGAGATAAAAGAAGGGAATGGAACTTTTCTTACAACAAGGCTGGGCGCGAGCCGCGTGCTGGACGTGCTTTACGGCGAAGGCCTGCCGCGCATCTGCTGACGCGCGGGGCTATTCGGTGACTTCCGTACAGGCCAGTTCCGGATTCCAGTGGGTTTCCTGAAGATATTTCAGTAGCCCGCTGGAGTCTTTTTTATAAAACAAATCCAGAATCACACGATGCTCGGAATTGGTCGTATGCAGGACTTCTTTATCTTCACTGTCTGTAGAAAGGGCGTAAGTTTTGGAAACAAATTTGTTTTTCAGCTGTGACAGCACGCCGATGAGAACGTCATTTCCACATTCCTGCAGATAAATACTGTGAAAGATTTCCTGCTGCTTGTAATACATTTCGTAATTGCCGGAGTTGATGGCGAGCTCCATGCTGTCAATGTAAAAGGACATGTCCTTTAAGTGCTTTTCCGTAAGTTTCGGACAGGCAAGCTGCGCGGCCAGGCCGTCCAGGACGCCGATCACTTCATAAAGCTGGCGGGCCTCGGTCTCTTTCATCTGCTTGATGATAAATCCTTTTCTGGGAACGTTTTCTAAAACGCCTTCGCTGGAAAGCTGGATCAGAGCTTCCCGAACCGGCGTGCGGCTGATACTCAGCTCCCGACAGATTTCATTCTCGTTGATTTTTTCGCCGGGAACCAGTTCTTCCTTGGAAATCTGTTCCGCGATGTACTGATAGACATGATCCTTTAATGATAAAAATTTGTACATAGATTCAAACCTCTTTACGAATAGTAAGATTATGATATCATTAAATCATGGGAAAGGCAATGTTGACAGAATATAAAATATAATATATTATATATTTAATAACATTCAGGAAACCGAAGAGGGAGGTAATCGACAATGTTCAAAAATGTAATCGTAAGAAGACCGTGCAAAGCTATGGTAGACGGAATCACATCTGCCCCGGAACTTGGAAAGCCCGATTATGAACTGGCGCTGAAACAGCATGATGACTATATCGCGGCTCTGAAAAAGTGCGGCGTGGAAGTAACGGTTCTGGAAGCGGACGAACGCTATCCGGATTCCTGCTTTGTGGAAGATCCGGCAGTTATCACAAGAAAATGCGCAATCATTACAAATCCGGGAGCTCCGTCCAGAAACGGAGAAAAGGATGAAATTATCGGCGCCGTAAGAAAATTCTTCCCGGAAGACAAGATCGAATATATCAAGGCTCCGGGAACGTTAGAAGGCGGCGACGTTATGATGGTGGGTGACCATTTCTATGTGGGACGTTCCGCGAGAACCAATGAAGAGGGCATCAAACAGTTTATCGCGATTCTGGAAAAGCACGGACTCAGCGGCTCCGAAGTTCCTCTTGAAAAAGTGCTTCACCTGAAGACCGGAGTAAACTACATTGAGAACAATAACATGCTGGTATCCGGTGAATTTATTGATAAGCCGGATTTCGCGAAATACAATAAAATTGTAATTCCGGAAGAGGAAGCATATGCTGCCAACTGTATCTGGGTAAACGACAAAGTAATTGTACCGGAAGGATATCCGGCTGTAGAGAAGGCAGTAAAAGACGCGGGATATGAAGTTCTGCTGGTAGATACTTCCGAATACAGAAAGCTGGACGGTGGACTGAGCTGCCTGTCGCTGCGTTTCTAAGAGACAAGCAAGAAGAGCCAAAAACCTGTATCCTTAGAACATGGATACGGGTTTTTCCTTTTTTTTGTGTGTTTTGTGTATAATTTATTCAAAGATGAGGAAAATATTGACAGATAACTGCCCGTCGAATATAATGAAACTGTCAGAGCGAAAGAGCGGCTTTAAAAGCGTCCGGCCCTTGTCGTTTTGCGGCTCTCAACTGACAGGCAATTATACCTTTATTAAATGAATAAAAGAAGGACGTGAATTATTATGGAAAATCCAAAAGAAAAGGGGCTCGGCACGCTGAGGCTGACCATGTTCGGTATCGGGCTGATTCTGGCCAGCGGCGCTTTTGCGATTCCCGGAGATTTCGCGGCTGCGGGAGCGTATCCTCTGGCGTCGCTGATTGGATGGGGAATTACCGGCGTCGGAATGCTTTCCTTGTGTCTTTGTTATTTCCGGCTCAGTATTGTAAAACCGCAGCTTACCAGTGGGCTTTACACTTACGCGAGAGAAGGGTTTGGCGAGTTTATCGGGTTTTGTTCTGCCTGGGGGTACTGGATCAGCGCGATTCTGGCGCAGATTTCTTTCCTTACAATGCTGTTTTCCTCACTGGGGCATTTCTTCCCCGGTGCCTTTGGAGCCGGAAACAATTTAACTTCAATTCTTACTGCGTCGGTGATCGTATGGGTGCTGGCTTTTCTCATTTCAAGAGGAATCAATCAGGCTGTGACGATTAATGTTATCGTGGTACTGGCAAAACTGCTGCCGATCCTCGTACTGCTGGTGGCGATTATCTTTGCCGGAGCGTTTGATCCCGATGTGTTTATGGCAAACTTTACCGGAGAGGATTCCGGTATGACACTGATAGAACAGGTAAAGGGAACTACCTTTATCACCGTATGGATCTTCATCGGGATTGAAGGAGCGGTTGTAATTTCTCAGCGAGCGAAGACGACAAAGGACGCGGGAAGAGCGACCGTAATCTGCTTTCTGTGCATGCTGGCGCTGTATATGATGATATCCGTGCTGAGCATGGGTGTGCTTCCAACGGAAGAGCTGGCGGAGCTTTCGACTCCTTCTATGGCTGGAGTACTGGAAGCGGTTGTCGGCAGCTGGGGCGCGACCCTGGTGAACGTAGCGGTGATCATATCCATAGCGGGCGCGCTGTTTACCTATACGATTTTATGCGTGGACAGCGCTTACGCGCCGGCGTCAAAGGGGTGTTTTCCGAAGTTTTTCGCTAGAGTAAACGAGCGGGGGACCCCGGTTACCTCACTGTTGCTGTCAACGGTTGTAATTCAGATCTTTCTGATCATTATTTATTTTAATGATTCTACTTATCAGATCTGTTACTCTCTTTCCACCAGTATGATTATGTTCCCGTATTTCCTGTCCGGGCTGTATTGCCTGAAAATTACCTTCAAGGGTGAAACGCTGGAGGGACTCAGCGGCGGCGCGAAGGCAGGAACATGGATCATCGCCGTTATCGGCGCGGTATACGGAGCGTGGATGCTTTACGCCAGCGGCTGGCAGGCGGTATTATCTTCCGCGGTGCTGTTTGGACCGGGAATTTTGCTTTATGCCTATACACAAAGGCAGAAAGCAGAGAAAATTTTTCCAAGAGTGGTTGATACAGTTGCAGTTGTTGTGGTTGTCGTTGCGTTTGTTCTGTCAATCATGTTCATGGCAAACGGTACGATTCAGATGTTTTAGAAATTAAAGTTCACGAACTATGGGGCCGGACAGCCGGAACTGAAAGCATGCTTTTTTCGGTTCCGGTTTCTTTTTGAACAGACACTTGCCGGACGGGTCGGTACCCATATAATAAATGCAGCAAGGGAAGAGAAAAGAGGTAAAACCATATGTACGCATATCAAATCAAAATTTCGCTGGAAGATGTTGTCCCACAGGTCTGGAGAAGAGCGATTATTCCGGGAGGAATCTCTTTCTCCCGAATGGCGGCAATGCTGAACGATATTATGGGCTGGTCGGGCACCCATCTTTACGCGCTGGTAACATCTTCAGGGTTTCATGTGTCCGGAGCGCCCGAGGGAGCTGAGGAAGAACTGGATGATTTTGTCCTTGAAGAGCAGGGAATGACCGGAGGCGGGCAGGAAATTGATGAGGTCTTTTGTAACAACAAAGACTTTCTTTATATTTATGATCGGGGAGATAGCTGGGAGCACAGGGTGGAAATTGAAAAAAGAGAAGCAGCGAAGGAAGTTTATCCGCGGATTCTTATGGGAGAAGGGAGCTGTCCGCCGGAGGATTGCGGCGGAGCGGCGGTTTTTATGGAACTGATGGAGCACCCTTCGGATGTGGAGCAGGAACTTGCGGACATGTACAGGGAAGAAATGGAGCCATTTGATCTGGAAAGAACCAATGAATTTCTTAAGGCAGTTTATGGAGGAGAGGCGTTTTCGGAACTGCCGGAAGCGCTCTGCGATGGAGCTCTGGATATCCTGTCAGTGGATCCGAAGCTGCTGCCAAATCTATCGGAATCTCTGATCTCTTACCGGGCGGCGGATCTGAAAGCGCTGTGGAAAAAATGGGAGATGAAAGGCTACAGCGGCTTGCGGAAGCAGGAACTTGCGGATAGGCTGGCAGATGTTCTGACAGATCCGGATACTATGAGCGGAGAGCTTTGCGCAATGCGGGAAGAACAGCTGTCTTTCTTTGAAACCCTTCAGGAGAACCCAGTGTATGCAGTCGAGCTGACACTGGAGGCGCGCGCACAGGCCGGCCTTTTTATGGAAAAAGGTTACGCTTTCCTTACAGAAGAGCTTATTTTCTTTATTCCAAAAGAAATTAAAGAATGTTACAGACGGATGAATCGAGCGGTGTTTGAAGAAAAGCGGCGGCGGGCTCGTCAGATCCTGGACTACTGTATGGCGGCGGCAAACCTTTATGGTATTGTCGAGATAGATAAATTGATTGAGATTTTTAACGGACAGAACAAAGTGCCTTTGGATGAGGAAGAACTATTCGCGGTGCTGGCGCTGCAGGAGGATGACGAAGAGCGTTGGATTGCCTGCGGACAGACGTATCTTTATGACAACGCGATTCAGTGGGACATCTTTGAAGCCATTTTGCAGCAACAGATGGGAAAGCCCTATTATATACCGCAGCAGGAAGCGTTTTTGCGCTATGCGGATCTGAATTACTGTGAGAAACCGTTGGCATGGAAGGCAGTGGAACGCTTTTTCAAAAAAGAGATGAGGTTGAAGGATTTTGACGCGGAATTTTTGTGCCATGAGCTGCAGATGATTGTCCATGTTGGTGGAGATCCCGATACGGTTTTCGAAACTCTTGGAGAGTTTCAGGTGCCGGAACCGACGGAAAGGCAGATGATACAGATGACGGATCTTCTGATGGACGCGTGGAACTGTACCAGAATGGTGACAAACCGTGGTTTTACCCCCAATGAAATGAAGGGAATGGAGAGTCCCTGCGCAAAAGGCGGCGAGATTCCGGACAATATCATTCCTTTTCCGGGGCTGCAAAAGGAATAGTTCTTTCTGATTTTACAGATTTCGATCAATTCCTCTTTTTCTATTGACGAGAAAAATCCCTTGTGATATACTATCGAAGATTTAGGCTGAAGATGGAAATGGAAAGGAGCAGGGATGAAAACCTTACTGAAAAACGGGCACATTTTCACGGAAAAGGGATTTGAAAAAAGAGACGTTTTTGTAGTTGACGATCGTCTATCCTTTTCTGATTTTTCTACATATGATGAAAGCATCGACTGTGATTCTTTCCTTTTAATTCCAGGTTTTACCGATGTACATGTACACTTCCGGGAACCTGGTTTTTTTTATAAGGAAACGATCAAAACCGGAACTCAGGCGGCGGCCAGGGGCGGCTATACGGCGGTCTGCACCATGCCGAATCTGGACCCGGCGCCATCCAGTCTGGAGGCTCTGGAAAAACAGCTGGAGATTATCCGGCGGGACGCGGTTGTAAAAGTCTATCCCTACGGGACGATTACGAAAGAGCAGAACGGCAGGAGCGAACTTTCAGACATGGAAGCCATGAAGGACTTTGTCATCGCCTATTCGGATGACGGAAAGGGTGTGCAGACGGCGGAGCGGATGGAAGAAGCCATGAGGAAGGCAAAAGCTCTGGGCAAAATCATTGTCGCTCACTGCGAGGATGAAAGCCTGCTGGAAGGAGGGTACATCCACAAAGGCGCTTACGCCGCGGCTCACGGACATAAAGGAATCTGTTCGGAAAGCGAATGGAAGCAGGTGGAGCGGGACCTGGATCTCTGTAAAAAGACCGGCGCGCACTATCATGTATGTCACATTTCCACAAAGGAAACGGTAGCGCTGATTCGACAGGCCAAGGAGGACGGTCTGCCGGTTACCTGTGAGACCGCGCCCCATTATCTGATTCTGTGCGAGGATGATCTGCGGGAGGACGGACGTTTCAAAATGAATCCGCCGCTGCGGTCTTCCGCGGATAAAGCGGCGCTGATTGAGGGAATTCAGGATGGAACCATCGACATGATCGCTACGGATCACGCTCCCCACAGCGAGGAAGAAAAGAGCCGGGGACTGGCGGACAGCGCCTTCGGCATTGTGGGCCTGGAAACCGCGTTTCCGGTACTGTACACCTTCCTCGTAAAAAAAGGCATTCTTTCACTGGAAACGTTAATTGAGCGGATGGCCATCGCTCCCCGCCGGGTATTCGGCATAGAAGGCGGATATCTGAAAGAGGGACAGATTGCGGATCTGGCGGTACTGGATCTGAAAGCCTCCGGAAATGTTCAGCCGGATCGGTTCCTTTCAAAGGGGCGCAGCACACCTTTCGCGGGACTGGAGGTTCAGGGAGAAAACGTGATGACCTTTGTAAATGGAAAACAGGTATACAGCAGGAGATAAGCAATGAAAAGGAACAAGTATACGATAATCGAAAACCGGCCGCTGACCCGGGAAGTTTATGAAATGAAGCTCGGCGGAGACACCTCGGAAATTTCCGCGCCCGGACAGTTTGTGAATATCAAACTGGAGGGGTTTTATCTGAGAAGGCCCATTTCCATTTGTGATTGGAAGGAAGGGGAACTTACGATTCTTTATAAAGTTGTCGGACAGGGAACCAAGGCCATGGCAGAGATGAAAGAAGGCGGCGTGCTGGATCTTCTTTGCCCCCTTGGAAACGGTTATGATCTGGATAAGATCGCCCAGGCTTCGGAGGCGCCGCTGCTTGCGGGAGGCGGCGTGGGAATCCCTCCTATGTACGGCCTGGCGAAATCGCTGCTTGCCAGAGGACTGCGGCCGCAGGTTGTTCTGGGCTTCAACACGAAGGACGAGATTTTTTATGAAGCGGAATTTCGGATCCTGGGACTTGCGGTAACCGTGATGACGGCAGACGGAAGCTATGGGAAACAGGGCTTTGTGACGGACGGATTTGACGCTGCGGATTATGCCTGCGCCTGCGGTCCGGAGCCTATGCTGAAAGCGGTATGGGAGAAGGCCGCGGACGGACAGTTCAGCTTTGAGGCCAGAATGGCCTGCGGCTTTGGCGGCTGCATGGGATGCAGCTGCAAGACAAAATACGGAAGCAAACGGATCTGCAAAGATGGTCCGGTTCTGGAAAGGGGGGAAATCCTGTGGTAGATTTAAGCGTATCTTTAAGCGGACTGACGCTTTCCAACCCGGTGATTCCGGCAAGCGGAACCTTCGGGTACGGAAAGGAGTACGCGGAACTTTATGACATTAACATTCTGGGATCCCTTTCCTTTAAGGGGACTACACGGGAAGAGCGGTTCGGAAATCCTCAGCCGAGAATCGCCGAATGCGCGGAAGGGATGATTAATTCGGTAGGTCTGCAGAATCCGGGGCTTGCGGCGGTGATTGAGAAAGAACTTCCGGAACTTTCGAAGATATATAAAAAGCCGGTAATTGCCAATATCAGCGGATTTTCCATCGAAGAATACGTGCAGTGCGCAAAGGCGATGAACGATGTATCTCAGGTGGGGATTCTGGAGGTCAATGTAAGCTGCCCTAACGTTCACGATGGCGGAATGGCGTTCGGCGTACTGCCGGAAAGCGCGGCGGCAGTGACAAAGGCCGTTAAGGAAGTTGCCGCAAAGCCGGTGTACATCAAGCTGAGTCCCAACGTGACGGATATTGTTTCCATCGCCAAAGCCTGTGAAGAGGCGGGAGCGGACGGACTGAGCCTGATTAACACTCTGCTGGGAATGCGGATCGATATTAAAAGAAGGCAGCCGGTGATTGCCAATAAAATGGGCGGCTTTTCGGGTCCGGCCATTTTTCCGGTAGCGGTGCGCATGGTATATCAGGTTTCCAAAGCGGTGGATATACCGGTTATCGGAATGGGCGGCGTTTCCAGCGCAAGAGACGTGATTGAAATGATGATGGCGGGAGCCTCAGCGGTGCAGGTAGGAGCGGCCAATCTGGTGAACCCTTACGCCTGCAAAGAAATCATCGAAGAGCTTCCGGCGGTTATGGAAGAACTGGGAATTGAGAATCTGAGAGATATTATCGGAATCATAGATTAAGAAAAGGAGGCAGCAGATGGGAAAAGATGTAATGGTAGCTCTTGACTTCAAGAGCGGAGAGGAAGCGCTGAACTTTCTCGATCAGTTTACAGGAAAACAGCTTTATGTAAAGGTGGGAATGGAGCTTTACTACGCGGAAGGTCCGTCGATTATCCGGGAAATCAAGAAGCGGGGACACAAACTGTTCCTGGATTTAAAGCTTCACGACATTCCCAATACTGTGGAAAAGGCCATGGCGGTACTGTCCCGGCTGGATGTGGATATGGTAAATCTGCACGCGGCGGGTACCATTGAAATGATGAAGGCGGCTCTGCGGGGGCTGACCAGAGAGGATGGCACAAGACCTCTTCTTATTGCGGTAACGCAGCTTACTTCCACCAGTCAGGAACGGATGCAGAAAGAGTTGCTGATCCCCGAAGAACTGGATCAGGTAGTCATTCAGTACGCAAAAAACGCGGCGGAGGCCGGCCTTGACGGAGTTGTATGTTCTCCTCTGGAATCAGGCAAGATCCATGAAGCCTGCGGCAGCGGATTTCTGACCGTAACGCCGGGGGTGCGCTTTGATGACGCCAGCAAGGGGGATCAGGTGAGAGTAACCACTCCGGCCAAAGCAAAGGAGCTGGGCTCCGATTATATTGTAGTAGGGCGGCCCATTACCCAGGCGGAGGATCCGGTGGCTGCCTATGAACGTTGTGTAAGTGAATTTGTGAACGCATAGGAGGTAGGAAAATGGCAGACAGAAAACAAGAAATCGCGAAAGGTCTTTTATCCATCGGGGCGGTCTTCCTGCGCCCGGACGAGCCCTTTACCTGGGCCAGCGGAATCAAAAGCCCGATTTACTGTGATAATCGCCTGACGCTGACGGCGCCGGAAGTACGGATTAAAGTGGAGGAAGGCCTGGCGGAAACCATTCGGGAGCATTATCCGGAATGTGAAGTGCTGATGGGAACCAGCACGGCGGGAATCGCTCACGCGGCGATTACCGGTCACATCATGGGGCTGCCTATGGGATATGTGCGGGGTTCCGCCAAAGATCACGGGCGTACTAACCAGATTGAAGGAAAGCTGGAAAAAGGGCAGAAAGTGGTTGTCATTGAAGACCTGATTTCTACGGCGGGATCGGTTCTGGATACCGTAAAAGCTCTGCGGGAAGCGGGAGCGGAGGTTCTGGGAATCGCCAGCATCTTTACTTACGGTATGGCAAAGGGAAAAGAGCGTATGGCCGCGGCGGACATTCAGAATATCAGCCTCTGCGATCTGGACACGTTAGTGGAAGTGGCGGCAGAGGAAGGCTATATTAAAAAAGAGGATGTGGAACGCTTAATCGCGTTCCGGGATAACCCTTCGGATGAGGGATGGATGAAAGGAGACAAATAAATGGCAGAAGCAATTCGTAATCTAATCAGTATTTTGGACATGTCTGTGGAGGAAATCGATCATCTCATCGAGGTGGCGGATGATATTGTGGCAAATCACGATGACTACACGGAAATCTGCAGAGGGAAAAAGCTGGCCACGCTGTTTTTTGAACCGAGCACCAGAACAAGACTCAGCTTTGAAGCGGCTATGCTGGAACTTGGCGGCAGTGTGCTGGGCTTTTCCGAAGCGTCCTCCAGCTCCGCGGCTAAGGGCGAAAGTGTAAGCGACACCGTGCGGACCGTAGGCTGCTACGCGGATATTATCGCTATGCGCCACCCGAAGGAAGGTGCGCCGCTGGTCGCTTCCAGAAGAACGACAGTTCCTATCATCAACGCGGGAGACGGCGGACATTTCCATCCGACCCAGACCCTGACCGACCTTCTGACCATTAAGAGAAAGAAAGGGGAACTGGGCAACATTACACTGGGACTGTGCGGAGACCTGCAGTTCGGAAGAACGGTTCACTCCCTGATCGAAGCCATGCTCCGCTATCCGAATGTGAAGTTTGTGCTCATTTCGCCGGAAGAACTGCGTGTTCCGGAATACATCCGGGAAAAGCTCCGGGAAGCGGGAGCGCAGTGGTGTGAGGTAGAAAGCATGGAAGAAGTCATGCCGGAGCTGGACGTGCTGTACATGACCAGAGTGCAGAGAGAACGGTTCTTCAATGAAGAGGATTATGTAAGGCTGAAAGACACTTATATTCTGGATATGGAGAAGCTGGAAAACGCCAAGCCGGATCTGACTATCATGCATCCGCTGCCGAGGGTAAACGAAATTTCCGTAAAGGTGGACGATGATCCGCGGGCCTGCTATTTTGAACAGGCTCTGTGCGGCAAACATATCCGGATGGCGCTGATTTTGGATTTACTGGGAATCAAATAGGAGGTACGAGGAATGAATATTGACGGTGTAAATACAGGAATTGTTCTGGACCATATCAAAGCGGGAAAGAGCATGGAGATTTATAACTACCTGCGGCTGGATAAGCTGGACTGCAGCGTGGCGGTTGTCCAGAATGTACGCAGCAGCAAATACGGAAAAAAGGACATCATCAAGATTGACGATGAGATTGAATTGGATTTTGAAATGCTGGGCTACATAGACAGCAATATCACCATTAACCGGGTTAAGGACGGAAAGCTGCAGAAAAAGGAGCATCTGGAACTGCCGGAGACTCTGACCGATGTGATTAAATGTAAAAACCCCAGATGCATCACTTCCACGGAGCAGGAAATTACCCATATCTTTAAGCTGGCGGACCGGGAAAAAAAGATTTACCGCTGCGCTTACTGCGATGTGGAGCATAAAGAATATAAATAGTTTCTCAAAAGACAAAGGCATGGGAGCGGAAATCCGAGGTTCCCATGTCTTTTGTATTAGGGAGAAAAGTCGGAGCCCTCGGAACGGGCAGGAATTATGTGCCCAATATACAAAATAGAGGGATTGGCTACAATACGGACAAAGAACCGGTGATACCGATGGTTCCTCTATGGGAAATTTATCGAAACAATGAGAAAATTTTCTTGATTCCTGGAAAGTAACAGACTATAATTAGAAAAGTAATTTTTTGAAATGACAGGAAAGGCTCTCTTTTTTATTGAGGAGGAATTATGAGCAAACCATTTATCAACTGGGAAGAACTGGCCAAGCTTGCCATGCCCGCGCCGCCTAAACGGGCGGAAGACTCTGGTGATAGAGGTCCTAAAAGGGGATATGGCGGTTGGGACAATCAGGCGGAATTTTATAACCGGATGGCGAAGATGGAAGCGGGATTCACGTTGAACCAGATTAACTGTTTTGATACTTCAAAGGAGGATACGGTTTTGGATGTAGGCTGCGGACCGGGAAGAATCACCGTGCCGATGGCAAAGCGTGCAAAATCCGTTATGTCTTTGGACGCGTCTCCGAAGATGCTGGAATTCTGCGCGGCAAACGCCAGAGAAGCGGGGCTGGATAATGTAACGACGAAATTGTTCGACTGGGAAACAGAAGATATTTCCACCTTGGGAAAATTTGATATCGTCATTGCTTCCAGAACGGTCGCTCTGCAGGATCTGGCGCGGCTTTCCAGTCTGGCGAAAAAATATGTAGCGATTGTAATCTGGGCCCATGGATACCCAAGTATCCCCGGGATTGTCGGGAAGCTGTTTAAAGGAACCGAAGAAAGACCTATGCCGGAACCGCCTCAGCATCGCGACAGAAGGCTGGGAAACAACTTGTGGTATAACCGGGTATATGACCTGGGGTTTGACCCGAATCTGAATATTGTGGAGGACGGATTTACCAGAACCTTTGAAAGCAGGCAGCAGGCTTATGAAGAACTGCGCAAACTCCAGCCGGAGCTTGCGGAAGAAAAACTCCCGATTTTTGAAAAGAATACCGATGAATTCCTGACAGAAAACCAGGATGGCAGCATTACCTTCCTGGCGAAAACAAAGAGTATCGTTCTCTGGTGGAAGCCGGAGGTACAGGAATAAAGCGAAGTCCCGTTGGTGTGAAGAGCGCGTTACACCGATGGGATTTTTTAATGAATTTTTATGGAAAATCTAGCTGTGGATGGTAATTCCGGAGCCGTTGCCTTAAGGGCATTAAGGATTGAAATTGAACTATAAAAATTATAGAAATTCGAAAGAAATAATGAGGGCAATTATAGTGGCTGAAAACGATGTTCACAGGGTGCGAAAAAAGAAAAAATGTGTATTTTTTTGAAGAATGTTTGTACGGAAACGTACAAAAAAAAGAAGTTATGTTAAAATAACAACGTTTAAAGGAAAAATTTAGATACAATTTCTTGATAATGAGAATTTTTTAGAATTGCAGATAAAAATATTCCGAACGTGAACGCCTGCAGAGTGGAACTTATGGCCGAACGTCGATGGGTGATTCTGGAAACGGAGTCGCCTCCCGCATTTGGAAAGGAATCAGAAATACAAGCATAGCTAAGACGTTTAGCTCAGATATGCGATGCTCTGAAACAGGCTCTTTCACGAATACAGGGGAAGAGTTTTTTTGTGTATTTAGGGGCGAGATAGAAATATGAAAATGGAGAAAAGAAAAGAATTAAAAAAACGGGCAGGCAGAGCGGGAGCTTTGCTGCTGATTTTTGTTATGCTGTTGGCCATGTCCGGGTGCAGGGAAAGTATGGTGATTCAGGAGATCATTTATGATCAGGCTTCCAAAGATATTGACTTTCAGAATCAAATGAAGCTGGCGAAGAACAATGAAAACAGCCAGAAAAAAGATAAAACGCTGCCGAGGCAGAAAAATGACAAGACGGACAAGAAAGCGGATATCAAGCATCAGGCATCCAAAAAGGGAAAGAAAGATAATAATGGCGAAGCGCCGAATACAACACATAACCGCAATTCGAAAAATAATACGAAAAATGACAGCAATGGCACAAAACCGGGAAAAAGCGGAGAGAAGGAACAGGCTTCGGAGGATGACAGCAGCGCGGGGGCTTCCAACAATCCGAATGACAGGCAGATATACGACGGAAACGGAAATGTCGTTGATCTTCCGGAAGAGGTGAATTCTGTCGTAGTAACGGGAGACGCGGCTTCGCTGATCCAGATGATGGGAGGAAAAGATATTGTAAGTGGAAGCTCCAGTAGTTTTACGAATAATTCTTTGGCTCAAGAAGTATTCGGATTGAGCAATAAAACAAAAACGCTGTGGGATGGAGATGGAGATACAGCAATGTCTTCTTCGAATTTTAATCAGCTGCTGGCAATGAAACCGGACGTATGTGTGTATGTCAGCGGGCAAAATAGCTTCAGCGGAAGTCAGCTTGCCACATTGAAAAAGAAAAAGATTGCCTGTGTGGTGCTGCCAAGGTTCAATACAGCAGACAATATTCAGGATGCGGTGAATGTGGCGGCGGAGATGATCGGAGACCGCAGTGATGAAGACGGGGGAGTGAACGCGAAAGACAAAGCGGAAGAATATGAAAGGTACTGCAGAAATTTAGTATCCGAGGTAAAAGGAAAGACAGGACTTTTTACCTGGAATAATACGGATTTTAATAATGACTATGATAGCACAAAACAAAAGAAAACGGCAAACAGTACAGCGAAGGACGGACAGTATACGTTATATGTTTCACAGTGGGAAGACTGCACCTATAAAATTGCCAGTGGAAGCACAACTTTGTTTGAGGATTCCAGTGGAGTGGCAATCTCCCCGCAGGGATACTCAAACAGCCCCCTTAGTTATTACCTGAGTACAGCCGGAGTTTGCAATAATGGAGCCAGATTTATAGAAAACGCGAAGTCAGAGTACGCGGTAACGCCATTTAATCGCAATGTATTTAAGCACACATCAAGCGGCAGCTATTCCTTTTATGGAAGTCAGACAGAAAGCTTCACAAGGGTAAAGAGCGGCAGTACAGACGTTGCTCTGGGAGACTCGGACTTCAAGGCAATTATTGTAGACAGCAAAGCTGCCAAAAATAAAATTGAGAATTCGGAAACATGGGATTTCCATGATCGGGTTAAAGTCGGAAATGTAACGGACTTTGGCATAGAGCGAAATGGGGAACTGATTAATTCCTATATTCGTTCTAATGACTGGGATATCTATGTGAATCCGTGCGGGGTAGAAAGCTGGACAGAAGGATCTGTGGAATCCGTTCTGGAAACAAAGTGGGCCGCATGGAAATTCCATAATGGAAGCTTTAGCGAAACAGATGTGAAAAACGAGATCAAAGAGTTTTACAAGACCTTTTATAACTATGATTTAAGCAATAGCCAGACCAATATGATTCTGGCGGGAAATTAAAAGAAAGGATGAAATCTATGCTCAAACAAGGCGGGAAAAAAATTGTTTGTATGGTTTTGGCGCTGACGTTGATTATAACAATGGCAGTGCCGGCGGTTGGATTCGCGGAAAGCGAGGGAACTGTAATCTCTGTTTCGAAAGAAGAGGAATTGATAAAGGCAGTAGAAGATGCTTCTTCCGGCGATACGATTCAGTTGGAAACGGATATCCAGCTAACGGATATTTTAGAGATTTCAGGAAAAGAAGATTTGACAATCAAAGGGAAAACAGGGAAGGAAAAGCTGACCATTTCCTTGAGTTCTTACAGCAGCGCGCAAAAAAGTGAAGAAGACGCCATGATCAGCGTAACAGATTCGGCGCTTGCGATAGCAGATTTGATCATGGATGGAGAGTCCCATATGAGGGTTCTGTACATTGGAGCAAAAGGCAATGTGAATTTGAACAGCGGAGCGGTTGTTACCGGCGGATGTCTTGGGAAAAGCGGACAAAATTACGGAGCCGGAATTCTACTGACGGGGAGAAACGCGACAAACGCAGCTTCTCTGACCTTGAATAATGGAGCGGAAGTAAAGGAAAACGATGCGAACGGAGGCTATTCGATAACCGGAATCGGAATTTGTAACTATAGGTATGGGACGATCACCGTGAACGGAGGAACCGTGAGCGGCAATGAAGACAACGCGGAAGCCAATCGGCGTAAATTCAGCTATGGAGGGGGAATCGCGCTTGTCGGGGCAAAAGCAAATCTGATTCTGAAAAGTGGTACCATTTCCGGAAATAGCGCGCAGGGCGGAGGCGGCGGAATTTATACAACTGCCTCAGCCGGTACGGATATCCGGATCGAAGGGGGCACAGTAAGCAATAACACAACTTATACTTCGGGGGCAGGTATTTATGTCGGAGCGGCAGAGGTGACAATGTCCGGCGGCGCTGTTTCCGGAAATACAGCCGAATCCGATGAAGCGGCAACCGTATACGCTTCCGGAGGCGGCGTATATGTAGCGGGCGGATCCGATTCTCAGGGAACGTTTACGCTGACCGGCGGTACGATCGAAGATAATGAGGCAAAGTCGACGGCTAAGAGCAATGCCAATGATCCACAGATTGGCCAGGGCGGCGGAGTGATGGCGGATGGTACGTTTTTGATGACCGGCGGTGTCATTTCCGGAAATTCGGCTGTTACCACCAATTCTCTGGAGGGGACTGCCGCCTGTGGAGGCGGGGTCAGTGTAAAAGGCGGCTCCAATCCCGGCACCTTTACCATGGCAGGGGGTACCATTACGGATAATACAGCAGACAACCAGGGTGGAGCTGTATATGTGAATAATAAATATTTGGAGCAAAGTACAATGTATCCAACAGAAAGCGCTGTTTTGCATTCCGGGAACGGGAATTTCGAAATCAGTGGCAATATAAAGATCACAGAGAATTTGGTATCCGGAAGTGAAAATAATATTTACCTTCCAACAGGTACGGTTATTACAATTCGCGATGAATTATCCCCACAGTCTGAAGTTTATTTGGGCAGTGAAGATACCGAAATGGGTACCGTGATTGGAGAAGCGGGGATCAATTATACGATCACCGCTGCGGACGCGCGGCTTCTCAAATCCAATGAAGGAAAAAATATTTATGACAGAAATTCAGCGGGACAAATCGTAATCTCTCAGGCGCAGCAGGACAGCTACATTGATTTGCAGGATGCCGAAATTTCGGGAGTCGAGGAGGAATATTCCTATACAGGACATGAAATTGAGCCCAATCCGGTTGTTACTCTGAAAGGGACTGTGTTAAAAGAAGGGACGGATTATACGGTTTCTTATAATATAAAGGGTTATGACAATGTGAATGTGAGTAATTCAGAAACAAAGGCCGTTTTAAGAGTGACAGGCGCGGGAGCGTATACCGGAACAATCACGAAAACATTTGACATTGTACCGAAAAACATAGAAGAGATAAGAATTGAGCCGATCAGTGATCGCATTGCGACAGGTGAGGCGGTGACTCCTGCGGTAAAAGCCTATAACGAAGATGTGCTGATGACAGAAGGTACTGACTTTGAAGTAGTGTATCGTAATAATACGGCAGTGGGAACTGCGTCAGCAACAATCACAGGTATTAATAATTATACCGGAACAAAAGAGATAAGCTTTAAAATCATCAGTTCAGACGGATTGACAACCGCGGATTCAGAAGAGTCGCTTCAAACTGCGATTCAAGACGCGGAAGGGAGTGAAGGGTCTCCGGAAGCAATTTATCTTCTGAAAGATATATCCCTTTCTGAAACTCTGGAAATTGCGGAAGGAAAATCGATCCGGCTGGTCGGAAACGGAGATGATACGACCATTTCCACAGAGACATCATTGGACAACCTAATTGTGGCGGAAGGAAAAATGACGATCGAAAATATGATCCTGAATTCAAATACGAAGGGAAGAGGTCTTTTTGTAGGGAAAACAGGGATCGCGACGATTAGCAACAATACGGTTATAACAGGAGGAGTTTGCACAAGAGGTTCCAGTGATGAAGAATACTCAGGCGGAGCAATTTATAACAGTGGAACCGTACTCATCGAAGCAGGCGAGCTCTGCGGAAACAAAGCGAAAAATGGAGGAGCGGTTTATAATTCGCCAGATGCGACAATTACCATTCAGTCCGCGTCGATTCATGAAAATGAAGCGGTCTCCGCGGGCGGCGGACTTTATAATGAGGGAAACGCGGAACTGAAAAAAGATGGGGTTCTTTCCAATAATATTGCTTCCTATTCACAAGGTGTTTTCAGCGCCGCAGGGGGCGGAATTTATAATAGCGGAGAGATGGCATGCGAAGAAGGAAGCGTGATAAAGGAAAATCAGGCTGAAAAATTCGGCGGCGGAATTTATACGACAGGGAAGTTAAGCCTGCTGGGCGGCAGTATTCAGGGGAATACCACGGAAGGCGATTCTGTAGAGCGAGTGATTAACTGCGGCGGGGGAGTTTTCGTAGCTTCCGGAACGTTTACCATGACGGAAGGAACCATTACGGATAACACAGCGTACTCTACGGCGGCAACAAACACCCCTTATGGTTCTGTCGGAAATGGCGGCGGCGTTTATGTAAATAACAGTAGTGACACGGCATCTTTTGTCATGGAAAGCGGAACGATCCGCGGAAACAGGGCGGTAAGCTCAATGGAGTCCGAATATTTTGGGCATGGAGGCGGTGTTTATGTTATGGGCGGTGAAAATACTTCCGGAAACGACAATGTAAAGCCAGGAAATTTCACAATGAAGGGAGGAACGATTACGGAGAACTCCTCAACCGGTGAAGGCGCTGGCGTTTATCTGGGGAACAAAGAACATTACACCATCTCTTACACCAATTATGACTACATCGGATCTGTAAACTGTTCGATGAGTGGAAACGCGAATGTTTTGGAAAACGCAACAGATAATGTATATCTGACATCGGGCGTAGCCATCAAGCTGCTCGGTGCCTTAAACGGCCAGACGATCGGGGTTTCTTCCGGAGGCAAGGGGACGGTAGCGGTCGCGGAAGGCAGCGGCTATACGGTGACCGAATCGGATCAAAACAAATTTAAGAGCGATGAAGCGCTGCGCACAATCGGGCTGGATAACGAAAACAACCAGATTGTTCTTCAAGCGATTGATTTGGCAGAGCGATACTCCGTTCAACTCAGCAGCGAAACCTATTCTTATACAGGAAGGGAAATTAAACCGGAGGTAGAAGTAACGGCGAAAGACGGAACAACGCTTAAAGAAGGCAAGGACTACGAAGTGGCGTATGACGGTTCCGGAACATCCAACAAAAAGCTGATCAATGTGGGAACGAAAACCGTCACTGTAACAGGCATTGGCAATTATACCGGCACCCTGACGAAAGAGTATGAAATTGCAGCCAGAAATATTGCGGAAGTATCGGCCTCAATAAGGGATCAGTACTATACCGGAGTGGTACTTACGCCGAACCCGTCCTCGATTACTTACAATTCGATAACCCTTTTAAGGGGGACGGACTATAAGATATCCTACTCGAATAACCGAAATCAGGGGACTGCCAAGGTGGTGCTTACCGGTGTCGGAAATTTCAGTGGAACCAAGACCATTACCTTTAAAATTTTCAAAAGGATTTCGAATACAACAATTTCCGCGATAGCAAATAAAGCTTATACCGGAAGGGCAATCAGACCTGCTTTAACGGTAAGACATGGAAGCAGCAGGCTGAGAAGCGGTACGGATTATACTGTTCGCTATAAAAACAATGTTTCTACCGGAAAGGCAACGGTCACGATTACTGGAAAGGGATACTATAAAGGTACAAAAAGCAGAGCCTTTAAGATTGTACCCAGGAAGGCGACAGTTTCTAAGGTGCGTTCTGTGAAAAAAGGACAACTTGTCGTGAAATGGAAACGGGATAAAAAAGCAAACGGATATCAGGTGATTGTCGCGAAAAATAAAAAATTCACAAAGGGAAAGAAAACGGCTAACATTACAAAAAATAAAACAACTTCCAAAACCTTTAAAAAACTGACAAAAGGTAAGAAGTATTATGTGAAAGTAAGAGCTTATAAAAAAATTGACGGGAAGAAAGCGTACGGCGCTTATAGCAAAGTAAAGAACAAAAAGGTAAAGAAGTAAGAAGTGAGTACAGGCAAAAAACAGCAGTTACAGGAAGAGAATCATTCAAAAATACAAATGCATGTCCGGCCTGGAGAGGAAAATGTATTCCAAAAGGAGCAGCTCAGGCGGCATGGAATGGACAGCCGCAGTCGGATGTTGCTGCTGATGGCAGTTTCTGCGGCAGTGGTGTACTGCCTCTCCATCATTCTTCCTACAAACTTGTTCGCCCAGACCCAGATTCTGTCACTGGCCGAATGCCTGCAGCAGGTAAGGCTCAGAGTCAGCGGACTATTTCTGGCTCTGGGAGAAAGTGGAGCGCTTAGTACGCAGTATATTCTGTTCCGTTATGGAATCGTTGCGTTGGTAGGGGCGGCATTAGCGGTCAGCGGAGCAGTATATCAGGGTTCTTTTCGCAATGCGTTGGCATCTCCAACGACTCTGGGGGTGCAGTCAGGCGGTGTACTGGGAGGAACCATTTATGTGATGTTCTTCGCCTCTTATACTTCGGAAAATCAGACTGCTTCTCAGATTCAGGAAGGTCTGGAATCTATGAGCATTTTCGCGAGAAATGCCAGAGGATTTGCCATTCTGGCGGGATGTTTCGCGGGAGTCTTTCTGATTATAACGATTTCTAAAATTGTAGGAAAGGGTAAAGTCTCCAGTATCGCGCTGATTCTTTCCGGATCTGTTTTTGGTTCCCTAATCAGCGGAACGATTGAACTGGTACAGTACTATCTGTTGCTTCATGATACTTATGGGACAAAAACTTATGAGCTGCGTTACTTGATGCTGGGGACATTCGATAATGTCATATCTCTGGAGGACTTTCTGATTGTAGCAATTCCGCTGCTTACTGGGATTATTGCGGTTATGGGAATGAGAAACCGACTAAATCTTCTGGTGTTCGGAGAGGACGAAGCCCGCTCCATGGGGATACGGGTAGAGCTGACCCGTAATATCATGGTTGGGGTTGTGACGATTCTGACTGCGGTAGTAATTTCATTCTGCGGACAAATTGGATTTGTCGGATTTATTGTGCCTCACCTGGCGCGGCGATTTGTAGGACCGGACTTCCGTTATCTGGTACCGGGTTCTGCGCTGATGGGAGCGATTTGTATGATGGTCGTTTACTATATTGCTACGGTCATCGGATATTCTTCCAATATTAATTTTGTAACCAGCCTGGTTGGAGGCTCGATTTTCCTGATTATGATTGCGAGGTTCAGAAACAGACGATATGCAGATTGGGCTTAAAGAAACCGAAAACTTAATAAGAGCAGAGAAACAAAACTATCGGAAAAAAATCTGGCTGCTGACGGGGATCGCACTTTTTATATTCCTGTTTTCGCTGTGTTTGAAAACAATTGAAACCGGATTTGTTTCGCCAGCAGAAGTTTTGGCCAATTATAAAGCGTGGATTCAGATCAATATGGGAAAATGGTTTGAATGGCCGGTTTACCTGCAGCGGACACAGATTATCGATGGACTTCCATATTACTATGATTCTATCTCTCGTTTAAAAATAACGGCAATTACCTTTGGGTGCGGCATGCTTTTAGCTATGTCCGGCCACCTGTTCCAAAGTGTGTTCCGAAATCCGATTGCAGCCCCTACTATGCTAGGTGTCAACACAGGGGTTAACTTGGGAATCCTTTTTCTGGTTCTGCAATACGGCGGTCTTGCGACAGGTATGCCATATCAGAAGTATGTATATTGTTATACCGGCGCGGTGCTGATGTTGATTCTGGTTCTTGGTGTAGGAAAACTTTCCAGTGGGAAGAAAAAATTCTCTGTATTTGATCTGCTGATTGTGGGAGCCATTTTGTCTCAGGTAGTCGGCGCAGTGCGGACATATTATACCTTTAGCATGGAGAATGATGAAGTTTTGCTGCTAAATGAAATTTCCAACGCGATTACCGTCAATACAGATAATATCTCTTTTGTTTTTCTGGGGGCGGCGTTACTGATCTGTATTGTGCCTGTTTATTTCATTCGTTTTAGCTTTAATGCGGTAAGTTTTGAGAATGATGAGGCGAGAAGCTTTGGTGTGAATACAATGGCGCTGAAAGTAGGTTCATTAATACTGGGGACCTTTATGATTACTGCGGCTATGGTTCATTGCGGCAGCGTCGGAATGGTATCACTGATTGCTCCTTTTCTCAGCCGATCGATCTTTGGCGCGGAATCGCGAAAGGTTTTTTGGGGGAATCTTCTGGTTGGAGGCACGCTCCTTGTAGTATGCAGAGATATTGCTTCCATGATCTATTTTACTTCAGAGGGTTTACCGATTGGAACCGTTGTTGATTTTGTGGCAGTGCCAATCTTTGTAATTATACTGGTAACACAAAGGAGGGTATGGGAATGAAGCTAGAGTTGCGTGATGTGGCCTGCGGTTATTCAGATAAAAAAAATATACTGGAGCATGTCAGCTTTGAGGTGAATACGGGGGAGATCTGCTGTATTCTGGGGCCGAATGGAGTGGGAAAAACAACGCTTTTTAAGACCATCCTGCGTCTGATGAAAGCCACTGGCGGAAGCATTCTTCTGGATGGAGAAGATATTTCAAAACTTTCTCCCTTTCAGATGGCACAGGCAATGGCCTATGTTTCCCAGTATCATGTACCGCCGTTTCCCTATGTGGTAAAAGATGTAGTCATGTTGGGAAGAATCAGCAGTGTCCGCTATTTTGGACAACCTTCCAAGCGAGATTATGAAATTGCTGAGCAGGCTATGGAAGATATGGGAATTCGGCACCTCAGGGAAGCAGTTTATACGGATATTTCCGGTGGAGAGCGGCAGCTTGTTATGGTTGCAAGGGCGTTGGCGCAGGAACCGCGCTTTTTGGTACTCGATGAGCCTACTGCAAGCCTGGATTATGGAAATATGGTTCGCGTGATGCAGAAGATAAAGAATCTCAGTGGGAAAGGTTATGGGATTATTATGACGACCCATAATCCGGACCAGGCATTTATGTGTGAATCCAAGGTTGCCCTTCTGCAGCGGAACGCGCCGGTAAAATTCGGAAACGCGGCAGATGTTGTAACCCGGAAAAATCTGTACGATGCTTACAAAGTCGATGTACGGGTTGTAGAATTCGCTACAAAAGAGGGAAAACGCGTAAGACTATGCGCCCCGGTTTTTTAGAGAACCGATAAAAAGACATGAATCAAAGAGGAACAATAATATGAACTTAACAAAAGAAGAACTGGAATTTAGTACAAAACAGATTAATCGGATTATCAATAACATTGAAACTGTGATCATTGGTAAACGAAGCGCGGTGGAACTGGTTGTCATGGCTCTGATCTGCGGTGGCCATGTATTGATTGAAGACGTGCCGGGAGTTGGTAAGACAAGCCTTGTTTCCGCGCTGGCAAAATCCATTGCCTGTCATTTTAAGCGGATTCAGTTTACCCCTGACATTATGCCATCGGATGTAACCGGATTTTCGATTTTCAATCAGAAAACCCGAGAATTCGAATTTCGTCCAGGGGCGGTCATCAGCAACATCGTGCTGGCAGATGAAATCAATCGCGCGTCGGCGAAAACACAGGCGAGCCTTCTGGAAGTTATGGAAGAGCGGCAGATTACAGTAGATTCCAAAACTTACCGGATGCCGGAACCGTTTATGGTATTGGCAACACAGAACCCGCTGGAATCTTTCGGGACATACCCGCTTCCCGAAGCGCAGATTGACCGTTTTCTTATAAAACTATCTATAGGCTATCCGTCTTTTGATGAAGAGGTAAAAGTCGTATCTATGGGAAAATCAGCAAAAGCAGCGATTAAGGCTGTTGTTTCAGGGCAGGATATCGTTAATCTGAGGAAAGCTTCCGAACGGGTTTATATCGATCCGTCTGTTGCCAGGTATATTGTTGAGATCGTAACTGCTACTCGAAACCATCCGGAAATTCAAATAGGAAGCAGCCCGAGAGGTGGGATTGCGTTATATGGAATCTGCCGCGCGTATGCTATGTACAGAGGAAGAAATTATGTAATACCAGATGATGTGAAAAAGCTGGCTCCCCATGTAATTTGCCATCGGATTGCGCTGACCCACGAAGCGAAAATTGATAAAAGAACCCCGCAGCAGGTGATGGACTCGATTTTAAACAGTATTATTGTCCCCACAGGGCAGGAAACCGGCAGTAAGGAAAAGCAGGCATGAAACTACAGTTGCCGAAACGATGGAAGCTTCGCAGAGCTGGAAAAAGAAAAAAGAATCCGAAAAGACGGATAATGGTAAAAAAAATTATTTTTTGCGTACTGGCAGTCGCAATTACCGGTGTGCCCGCAGTTTTCCTTAATACGATCTACGGCTATCTGCCGGGGATCGTCGTTGTCCTGGGAATTGCGATATCATACGGATATCTGCATATTCTGAAAAGGACACTGACTTTTACAGAGTTATCGGATCTGTCAAACTGCGAAAGAGGAACTCAGGTGGAATTTTCCGTACGGATTAAGAACCGATTTTTTCTGGTTTACCCGAAGCTGGAATTGTATTTTTATATTTCGGATCTCTTCGGTGAAGAGGATACGGTTACAAAGTCCGTCATTACGCTGGCTCCAAAGGAAGTTCGCCAGTTTGACTTTTCCGTGCGATTTGATCACATCGGAACATACAGCGCCGGATTAAAGAGGATGAAGAGCTACGATCTGCTGGGATTGTTTACATATGAACAGAAGAATCCAAAGGAATATCAGATAAATGTGGCGCCGAAAATTTTTGATGTCGCCAGCCTGCAGATTTCAAATACAACTATGACGGAGAGTCAGAAAATGGTGATCCCCACTGTAATTGATGGCTCAGACTATGCAGGCGTAAGGGAATATGTATGGGGAGACCCGATTAAGACAATCCACTGGAAGTTGTCAGCCAGAACAGAAACCTATATGACGAAACAGTTTGAAAGTTATGGAGTGATGGGAATCAGTATTATTCTGGATTTCCTGTCCCCGGAATATGAAGCGGAAGTCCTGATGAGCATGTTCGACAGTGTGGTGGAAACCGGACTTTCTGTCGCAGAGTACGCGGAAGAAAACGGGATGGAATATGAAATTCTATATACGGATCGTAAAGGAGAAAAGAAAAAAGCAAATACAGGCCGGCAGACCGATTATGTGCAGATGATTCAGGATATGCCGAAGATTTCTACGGATCAAAGTATTTCATCAGGAATCGGGATTCTGCGGGAGGAATGTAACAATCTTTACTCCCAGGGAAATATCGCCTTTTGTACGGCGAACCTTACCCAGGAAGCTGTGGACCTTTTGATCGAGATTCACAATAAAAGGAAGAATCCAATTTTGTTCCTGATGATACCAGAGCATATGAAAGAGGAAGAAAGAGAGGATTATCTGAAACCTTTAGGAAATCTGGACAGCGCGAATGTGTTTTATTATATTCTGTCTTCTGCCAGGGAACTGGGCGGAGGTGAGAAAAAATGAAGTTCGGATATTACATAAAAAACTGCATATGGGAATGGATCCTTTGCTCTGTAATCGCCTGCAGTCTCAGCATGATTATTTTTAATGGATTTTACATCGCGGCAGATCGGCAGAGCAACTACGCGGTCATTATTACAATGACAGCAGTGCTTACCGCAATTTGCTTCGCAGGGGCCTACAGTAAGAAAAGCGCGTGGATCGCGCTGGCTTCCGGGATCGCGGCTGCAGTTGCGGGTCTCATTCTTTTGCGCCAGTCGGAACCCCTGCGGAATGTGTTTCGGGATCAGGAGAGCAATCCTTATTTATATTTCCTGATTCTGATTCTAACTGCGCTGGCAGTCTTTTTTCTCAGTCGAACCCGGACCGGAACCGGCATCTTATTTGTAGCGGGAGCTTTCCTGACCGCGGCGATCCAGTTCCTGTATGAATCCGGCCATCTTTACGCGATGTTGCTGTTTTTATGCGGCTGTGGAACAATGTATATTTATAAGAATTATCAGAAGAACGTTTTGGGGTCGGAAACCCTGAAAACAGCCTTTGGGAGGACTTTCGCCATTTCCACGGTCTTATGTATGATAGTTTTAGCGCTTTCTGCGGGTGTCTTTTATGGAATTGTAAAGCCGTTGGATCCACCGAAGCAGGATCTCAAATTGATTACAAAATATATGGCGCTGGAAGTTCTGGAAAAAGTCGGAATTGCAGATACCCACATTATGAATGACAGCGAGGAACGGACAAATAATGTAAACGATAATGAAAAGGACAGTAAACAGAAAGGTGATAGGAAGGAAGACAAGTCGGAAGGTGATCAGGAAAAACAGAAGGATGAAAAGAAAAAAGAACAGAGAAATAACCCTTCCAGGCTGGATAACTCCAAGAAAAACAAGCTGTTTTACGCGATAAAATACACGACAGAATTTCTTACTCCATTTTTATTGATTCCGTTATTTTGCTTGCTGATCGCCACAGCGATCCTGATAAAATTGTGGGTCAGACGAAGATGGTTGAAAAAAACAATGGAACAGCCGAAAAAGGAGCAGATCCTGCGAATGTATCATCTGTACCTGAAAAAATTCAGGCATCTTAAAATTCGAAAAGCCCCGGAGGAAACCCCTTTTGAATTTAAAGAAAGGGTCGCTCCACATCTTAGGGCATTTAACGAGGAAAATGTATCGTTTTCCACACTGACCGATATCTTCGTCCGGGCAAAGTACAGCGAAGCGGTTCCGGATGAAAAGGAATATCAATGCTATTTAACGTTCCACAAGACGTTTTATAAAAACTGCAGGAAATATCTTGGGAACTTTAAATATATGTTAAAATTTTTCATTTTATAATGAGGAGGTTACATTATGAAACTCAAAAAAAGAACGCTATCTCTTGTCATTGTGCTGACCATGGTAGCGACTCTGTTTGTGCCTATTACGGCGTCGGCGGCAGAGACTGCCACATGGGACCCGCCGACAGAGGCAATGGAGGTCGATCCAGATATCGTAAAGGTGGCGGGGCACGCCGCGAATACAACTGCAGTCCATTATCTGGGCGGCGATCTGGTGACAGCGAGATCTTCGGATCTGACAAAAGGAACGACCGAAGCCAGCAGCGCGGCAGAAAAGCTGGCGGCAGCTTCCACAATTACGGAGCTGGGCGCTTTCGGGAGCTCTATCAACGTAAGTCCGGATCCGTACTGGTGGAATTATTTCTACAATCTGTATGATGCGGCGAATAACGATGGAGAAAATCAGGCCCCGGCTTCCGATACAGTACAGCTGGTAAGTGCGAATCCGATGGGCGCGGATCTGACACCGGTTTCCGGGTATGAAAATCTGACAGTAAGCGGAACCGATCAGGTGCCGCATTCTGTAGGGATGAAGCCGGATGTTTTCCTCGGGATTAACGGAAGCGGAGGAAAGACATATGACGATTATCTGATCCTTATGAAGGATTATGTGGATAACGGGGGAGACTGGAATCCGATTCAGGTGAACTATAAAGCGACTGATCTGAATGACTTTATCGAAGATATGTACAACTTGTCCGAAGCCATTGTAAAGAGCGGCAAAGAAGGCCGATATGGAGATACCGAAGCCATCGCCAAAAATTATGAAGCATATATCAAAGGCTTGCAACTTTATGTTATGAAGCAGATTGACGATGGCAAAGTCGATAAAAAAACAGTGGCGATTGTTGACCCAGAAACATTAAGCGACGGACATTATCAGGCATATAACAGCAGTATGTCCAAGGGAACTGCGGCTTCCTGCAGAGCGGCAGAGTATGTAGAAAATACTACGAACAATATTATTGACACAGAAGGAATTGAGAATACTGGTACAGCTGCCAGTCCGCAGTATCTGGCTACAGCAGAACAGATTACGAAGGCTGATGCGATTTTTATTACGGTACAAGCACAGATCAACATGTCAGAAGAGCAGTTCGCCAGTGAACTGGCAGAGGCTGCCGGTGTGGAAGTAGAAGAGCTTCCTCCGATCTATGCCTATGATCCAAACGGAGCTTTCTCTATCCGCGCGAACTCAGCAGAAAACTTTGTGGGAATCGGACAGTATCAGGGATTCCTGTATCCGGAAGTGATTAATCCGGTTTACGCGGCAGCTTATGTATACCAGAACTTTTATCATCTGAATGAAGCGGACTATAAGGCTTTGACGCAGTATGCTCTTTCCGAAGCTTCCCTGCCGGAAGGCTATGATGGAGCAGATACTGCAGGTTATACAAAAGAGTATATTGATGATCGGATTGCAGAAGGAATTCAGTACTATAAAAATAATGTAGGTACCTATGAAGACACGAAGCTGGCGCTTACCGAGGATTATGACAGAAATATTGACAGATCGATTGATTTTTCGAGGGTAACCATCTCGGCTATCGCAAATCAGATGTATACAGGAAAAGCGCTGACACCGGCAATAACAGTAAAAGATGGGGAAAAAGTACTGAAAAACGGAACCGATTATACAGTGACCTATCGGAATAATGTGAATAAAGGAAGAGCAACGGTAACCGTTACGGGAAAGGGAACTTATAAAGGACAAAAGACGGTTTATTTCAATATTGTAAGTAAATCCATCACAGGAGCAACCGTCTCCGCCATCGGAACCAAGACATACAATGGAAGAGTCCAGAGACCGGCAGTAACTGTAAAACTCGGAACCACGACTCTGAAAAATAATACAGACTACAAAGTTGCTTACAGCACAAACAAGAATCCGGGTAAAGCGACTGTAACCATTACAGGCGCCGGAAACTACGCCGGAACGAAAAAAGTGACCTTCAAAATTAAGCCGAAAAAAGCGACGGTAAGAAAAACAAAGACTTATAAAAAAAGAAAGCTGAAAGTAACCTGGAAAAGAGACAGTCTTGCTACCGGCTACCAGGTAGTAGTCGGCACTAATGCGAAAGTAACAAAGAATAAGAAGGTGATCAATGTTACAAGGAATAAGACTACCAGCAAGACTTTCAAAAAGCTGAAGAGAGGCAAGAGATACTACGTAAAAGTAAGATCTTATAAAAAGGTGGATGGCAAGAAGCTTTACGGCGCTTACAGCAAGGTTAAGAGATCTGCGAAGATTAAGCGGTAAGCTGTAACGTTTCTTTGAGCAGAACAAACAGCGTAGTTAGTCCGTCAGAATGTGAGGAAACTGCGGCAGCATAAAAGCAGATGTTGCCGCGGTTTTCTTTATGGTATATCATAGAGGGAGGTATCTTATGGATTTTACAAAATTGCCAAAACGCGGCGAAGCGATTTCTTTGCTTTTTGAAAACTGGCAGCCTGTGCCTGACATAATGGAGATCGATGTGGCGGAAGCGGAAGGATATGCGCTTGCCGAAAACCAGTACGCGGCATTTTCGATCCCGGTAGTGCGGGCTTCCGGGATGGATGGTATCGCGGTGCGATACGATGATTTCGCGGAGGGGGTTCCGGATACGTCAGGCTGGGAAGAAGGAAGGGAATATGTGCGGGCGGATACGGGAGACGACTTTGACGACGCCTATGATACGGTCATTCCCATTGAACGGGTCACGATATCGGAGCAGGGAGGAATTTCTCTGGATACGGGGTTGAAGATCGAGAGAGGGATGCATGTCCTGGGAAAAGGTTCTATGCTGTGGGAAGGCCAGCTTCTGGCAGAAAAAGGCACGATGCTTCAGGGTCGGCATCTGGCAGCATTAGTCTCCGGCGGCGTACAGATCGTTCCTGTGATAAAAAAGCCGAAGGTTGGATTTATTCCTACTGGAAGCGAGTTGGTTCCCGCGGGAACAACGCCGAAGCGGGGGCAGAATATTGACAGCAACAGTGTTCTGGCAAAATCCATGCTGCGGGAAATGGGGGCGGAGCCGATATGCTACCCGATTGTAAGAGACAGCAGAGATGAACTGGAGCAGGCGTTGGATAAGGCTCTTTCGGAATGCGATATTGTTATTATTAACGCAGGGTCATCCAAAGGAAAAGAAGATTTTAATACAAGACTGCTGCGGGAAAAGGGAAACTTGCTGTGTCATGGGGTAGGCGCGGTGCCGGGAAGACCTATGGGAGTGGCAGTCATTGACGGAAAGGCGGTTATCAATGTGGCGGGGCCGTCTATGGCGGCTTTTTACGGGATGGAATGGATGATACGCGGCATTGTATGCAGATGGATGAATGTTCCTGTTCCGGAGCGCCCGGTTATACGAGCGGAGCTTTTAGAAGATCTTCCGGCACCGCCGTTTTTTGAGCGTATGGCCTTTGTGGATCTGAGCGAAAAGGATGGAAAGTATTACGCGAGACCGCATGAACGGGGCGAAAAAGGAAGGCGGCATGCCCTATCATCAGAAGGTATTTTTATATCCTCTCTGGGAAAGGGCGGATCAAAAAGAGGAGAGAGCATTGAAGTTCAGCGGCTGGATTGAAAAGTTAACCCGCTTTTAACACAAGTGCGAATCATTTAACACAGGCTTGCTTGTATTTTACGGTGCCTGCGCATACACTTTTATTATAGAAATCGGAATGAAATATGTGAAAGTGGGGGATTTTATGAAAAAGACGTATGTGCTGGATACAAACGTACTGGTACAGGCGCCGTATGCGCTCTGGTCCTTTGAAAATAACGATGTGGTTCTGCCGGTTGCAGCTTTGGAAGAACTGGACGGGCTGAAAAAAGCAGAAGGAGAGAAAGGAGCCAACGCGAGACAGGCAATCCGGTTTTTAGAGCAGCTCCGTCAGAGCGGAGATCTGTCCCGCGGCGTGGAGCTTCCCGATGGTGGGATGTTACGGCTGGAATTAAACTGCGTGGACATTGAACTTCCGGACGGGCTGAAAAAGGACAGTCCCGACAACCGAATTCTGAAAGTCTGCAGAGGATTGGAAAATCAGGGAATTGCCAATATCCTTGTCACCAAGGATATTGTTGTGCGGATCAAAGCGCAGATGATGGGTCTGAGAGCGGAAGATTTTACAACCGAACAGGTACCGGAGTCTCGGAGCCAGTATACAGGAAGAGCGGAAGTCTATGTGGCGGATGAAAAGTTGGAACAGTTTAAAGAGGATGGGCTGTTTCCTGAAGATTTGTATCTTACCGCGGCAGATGGGCAAAGAGAAACCGTTGAACCGGTGGAAAATCAATTTTTTATCCTCCATTCGGATCTTTTTGAAAAAAAGACTATGCTGGGGAAATACAGAAAAGGCAAAATCGTGCCGCTTTCTTACGCGAAGGCGCAGCCTTACGGGGTAAAACCAAGAAATGCTGGTCAGTATTTTTTACAGGAAGCGCTCATGATGGACGCGCAGGAAGCTCCGCTTGTAATTGTAAAGGGAATGGCGGGGACAGCGAAAACTTTTTACACGATGGCGGTGGGACTTTCAAAAGTTCTGGAAAGCGAGAACCCGGAATACCGGAAAATACTGGTCTGTCGATCCAATGCGCAGTTCGATAAAGAAATCGGATTTCTGCCGGGGACGGAACAGGAAAAAATCTCACCTTTGCTGCGTCCGGTAATCGATAACCTGGAAGTATTGCTCAGCCAGGAAGAAAAAAGCAGCGGTTCTCTGATCGCGGATGAAAAAGAGCTGCGGGGAAAAATCGACTACCTTTTCGACGCGGGAATTGTGACTGCGGAAGCCATCAACTTTATCAGAGGGCGTTCGATATCCCATACCTGGCTGGTAATTGACGAGGCGCAAAATTTAAGTCCGGTTCAGGCAAAGGGAATTATTACCCGGGTTGGCAAAGGGACAAAAGTGATTCTTCTGGGGGATCCGGAGCAGATCGACCAGCCTTTTTTAGACGAGCGAACCAACGGACTCAGCTTTGCGGCAGAGAAAATGAAGGGAAGTCCTCTCTGTGTGCAGATTACTATGAGCGCCGGAGAATGTGAACGTTCCAATCTGGCGTGGGACGCTGCTCAGAGAATGTAAAAGAAAGTGAGAAGTATGATGCGGGAATCCAGACTGTTTGATGGAGTAAAGGAGAAAGAACAAGAAGCGCTTTTAAACTGCCTTTCCTCAAAAGAGTCATGTTTCGTGAAAAATGATTTTGTGCTGCATGGGGGCGTGTCGGAACCGATAACCGGGATGGTGCGGGAAGGAAGTCTCCAGATTATAAAAGAAGACTATTGGGGAAACCGGATCATTATTGATGTGCTGGGGCCGGGAGAGATTTTCGGAGAAGCGTTCGCCTGCGCGGAGATCTCTCCGATTCCTATCAGTGTAGTTGCGGCGGAAAAAACAAAGCTGCTGCTGTTTGATTACCAGAAATTGTTGACAACCTGCTCGTCTTCCTGCGCGTTTCATTCAAGGGTCATCCGGAATATGACCAGAATTCTGGCGGAAAAGAATATCCTGCTGATGCAGAAAATGGAACATATTACGAAACGAACGACCAGAGAAAAGCTGCTTTCCTATCTTTCTTCCCAGGCTGTTATGAAAGGTTCAAGCAGCTTTGAAATCCCTTTCAATCGGCAGGAACTGGCTGATTACCTGGCAGTCGATCGGAGCGCAATGTCCGCTGAACTTGCCCGAATGCGTGATGATGGACTGCTGCGGTTTCGGAAAAACAGATTTACGCTGCTCTAGTAATGAAGAGGCGCGAAGGCGCCTCGTTTCTTTTTTGTCATCAAATTTTAAGAAAACCCCTATACAAAAGAGATTTGTTTTGTTGTACAATAATAATATCTACGAGAAACAGAAGGCAAGATAACAGGGAGAAAAAAGAAAATATGATAATTGAGAAAAAAGATAATTTTCGGTTGGATGAAGATATTGTTCCGGGTACGCTGAAACCTCTAATGGAAGAATTTCAGGATTTCGTACTGCTGAGAAACACTTATCATGCGGCGATCCGCGAGGTCAGTACAAAGCTGGAAGTTCTGGACGACGAGTTCCAGGTGCGTTATGATTACAACCCGATCCACCATATGGAGTGCAGGCTGAAATCGCCTCGCAGTCTCTTTGAAAAGCTGGAGCGCAAAGGACTCGAAATTGAAATCGCGTCGATCAGTCAGATTACAGATATGGCGGGAATCCGGGTAATCTGCAATTACATTGATGATGTGTACGCGGTCGCTTCTCTGCTCTTAAAGCAGAACGATATCAAGCTGATCCGGCGAAGAGATTATATAAAAGAGCCGAAGGAGAGCGGATATCGCAGTCTCCATCTGGTTGTGCAGATTCCGGTATTCCTTTCGGATAAAACGGAAATGGTGCCGGTGGAGATTCAGCTTCGGACTATTGCGATGGATACCTGGGCCAGTTTGGAACATGAGCTGAAATATAAGCGCAGCGGGGGCATTACGCCTGCTATGGAAGAAGAACTGAAAGACTGCGCGAAAGCGTTGGCAGAGGTGGATCAAAGGATGGAGAGAATCCATAAGGAGCTTTAATTACGAAAATGATAAACCCGGAATGAGATTCCGTCTTATTGTGGCAGATGTGTGAAGAATGGGATGGATTTCTTTTCAATGTGAACGGGATATGTTAGAATCGGATAAACAGAAAAAAGAAAAGAGGGAAATATGAAAAAAAGAATCATTTCATTGGTAGTAGCGGTATGCCTGCTGGCAAGTCTGGGGCTGACCGGGTGCGGCAGCAGCAGTCCTTATAGCGGTTATGATTTGTCTGAATATGTAAAGACCGGAACTTACAAAGGACTGGAGATGGATAAGATTGAAGTGTCGGTTTCGGATGAGGAGGTTGACGCGCAGATTCAGACAAATGTAGAGGAAACCAAGACAACGGAAAAAATAAAAGAAGGTACGGTCGCGAAAAACGATACGGTCAATATTGACTATGAGGGAAAAATTGACGGAAAAACTTTTAACGGAGGAAGCGCCGAAGGCTATGATCTCACGATCGGATCAGGAGCGTTTATTGACGGCTTTGAGGACGGACTGATCGGAAAAGCGGTAGGATCCACCCAGACGCTGAATCTCAAGTTCCCGGACGACTACAGCAGTTCCGATGTGGCCGGCAAGGACGTCGTATTTACGGTAAAGATTAATTATATTTCTAAGGAGACCATTCCGGTATATAATGATCAGTGGGTAGCGGACAACAGCGATGTTAAAACGACAGCGGAATATGAGAAACAGGTCAGAGAAGAGCTTTACAAGGAAAAAGAGGATACAGAAAAGAGTAATGTGATCAGCACGCTCTGGACCAAAGTTGTCGACAGTTCCGAAGTTATCAAATATCCGGAAGACGAAGTGAACAAATATGTGGAAAAGATCGAGGCTCAGTATCAGTCTATGGCGGAAAACAACGGAATGGAATTGAAAGATTTGTGGGAACAATACGGAATTGAATCAGAAAAAGAGTACAATTCCGAGAATAAGCAGACCGCGCAGGCCTATGTAAAAGAGCAGATGGTTATGTATGATATCGCGGAAAAAGAAAATCTGAGCTATACGGATGAAGAAGAGAAAGAGCTCAGATCGCAGCTGGAAGAGGCGGATTATCAGGATGATGAGTCTTTTGAAGAATCGTTCGGGCAGGATATGGATACCTATATTGAGCTTGCGCTGACTTTCAATAAGGTCGGGGAATTCATTTTTGACAATGCGAAAGTTGCGGGGGAAGAAGCGGAGTCGACGAAAGAAACTCAGTCTGAGCAGACGACACAGGCAACTGAGGCAACTGAGACAACTCAGGCTGAACCCTCACCGGAGGAAGATATGAGCCAGCAGGATGATGCGGGTGCGGATGACGCCACATCGAATGATCAGCCTGGCGGAGCGGACGCTTAATGAATGGATGAAACCTGAAAAACGGCAGAAAAATCGGAATTGCGTGGAATTTGCGATTTCAGAAAAATAATATTGAAAAGAACTGCAAGGTATGGTACTATCGTTACGTTAGTTTGTCGATTAAGCCAGAACCTTGCAGTTTTGGCAAGAAGGAAACTAGGATTCTCTGGAGAGTCTCAGCTTTGAGCGCCGAAGGTGTAAGCGGGAACGGAAGTTTTCGCGATCTCTCAGGCAAAAGGACAGAGCGAATCGTTGATAGGATTATCATTCATAGCTTTGCCTATTCTCTGGAAAGTCGAATTGTTCGGCTTTTTTTCTTTGCGTTTAACTGCGCAGGGAATTGAATTTTATTATTATTGAGAGGGTAAAAAACATGGAACAACTGAATCACGTTTTGGAAAGTATTGACAGTATTGTGTGGGGCGTGCCACTGATCGTGCTGATTATGGGTACCGGTATCTTCCTTACCATCAGACTCGGCGTGCTGCAGTTCCGTAAACTCGGAAAAGCGCTTAAGTACATGGTAAAAAATGAAGCGGATGGAGAGGGAGAAGTAACCAGTTTTGGAGCGCTGTGCACCGCCATGGCGGCAACCATCGGTACCGGAAACATCGTAGGTGTTGCGACAGCGATTATCGCCGGCGGACCGGGAGCGCTGTTCTGGATGATTTTGGCCGCGTGCCTGGGGATGGCTACGAAATACTCAGAGGGCGTTCTGGCGCTCAAATACCGAGTGCTCAAGCCGGATGGACACGCTCTTGGCGGACCTTTCTACTATATTGAGAATGGAATGGGAAAAAAGTGGATCTGGCTGGCAAAGCTCTTCGCCATATTCGGAACCTGCGCGGGGCTTCTGGGCATCGGGACGATTACGCAGGTAAACGGAATCGCGACTGCGGCACAGGGATTCTTTGATCCCAACAATGAGAATACCGTGCATCTTTTCGGCAGGGACTATTCTATTTCCATTGTCATTACTGCCGTTGTGGTGGCCTTTTTTACCGCCCTTGTTGTAATCGGCGGAATTCAAAGAATCGCCAGTGTAACGACGATTGTCGTGCCCTTTATGGCTATCGGCTACGTGGTGATCTGTGTTTCGATTCTGATCGCGAATATTTCAGCGATTCCTCATGTAATAGGCGAAGTATTCGCCAGCGCTTTCGGACTGCGCGCGGTTGCGGGAGGCGCGATCGGCTCTCTTCTGATGGCAATGCAGATGGGCGTCGCGAGAGGAATCTTTTCCAATGAAGCAGGACTGGGAAGCGCGCCGATCGCGGCTGCCGCGGCGCAGACCAAAGAACCGGTGAGACAGGGACTGATTTCTATGACCGGAACATTTATTGACACGGTAATTATCTGTACCATGACGGGACTTACCCTTATGGTAACCGGAGCGTATGACAGCGCGCTGGATCAGGGTCTGGAAGGTGTGCAGGTAACAGCGCTGGCCTTTGGCAAGGGACTTCCATGGTCTGTGGAAACCGGCTCTTTTGTGATGATGCTGTGCCTGGTATTCTTCGCCTTTACTACGATCCTTGGATGGGATTATTACAGCGAACGCTGTCTGGAATATCTGACAGGGGGCAAAAAAGGAGTCCTTACCACATACAGATGGCTTTATATCCTGGCAGTACTGGCTGGTCCGTTTATTACGGTAAGCGCGGTGTGGACCATCGCCGATATCTTTAACGGACTGATGGCTATTCCGAACCTGATCGCTCTTCTCGCGCTGAATGGTGTGATCGTGGCGGAAACAAGAAGCTATTTCAAGCGTCTGGCTGAAAATCGGCTTGAGTAAAGATTCGATAAAATTTGACATAAGAAAAACGGCGGGAGCAGGACAAAAAACGTTCTGACTTCCGTCGTTTTTTCATATAGATATAAGGACAGACATAAAAGGGGGATAAATAATGTTAAACACAGAGGATATCAGAAATAAAGAAGTGATCAATATTTATGACGGAAAGAGCCTGGGATTTGTCTACGATATTGAGATCAACCTGAAAGAAGGAAGAATTGAAGGAATCGTGCTGCCGGGAGAACGCGGGCTGTTTAACCTGTTCGGCAGGGAGAGCGAGGATTTCGTGATAAAGTGGAAGAATGTGAAAACCATTGGAGAGGACGTGATTTTGGTAAATGTTCCGACCTCTTTGGAATCCGCGACTTAAAGCACTTGGCAAAAAACACAATATGTAGTAAAATCAGAATGTCAGGTTACAGGAATAGTAGATATGCAGGAAACAGCTGTGAAAGGAGGGCAAAGATGAAGTGCCCGTTTTGTGAAAATCAGGATACCAGAGTGATTGATTCCAGACATACGGAAGATGGACATGCCATCCGCAGGAGGCGCGAATGTGACGCCTGCGGAAAGCGGTTTACGACCTACGAAAAAGTGGAAGAAATGATTCTTATGGTAATAAAAAAAGACGGCCGCCGGGAAGCCTTTGACCGGAACAAGATTATGAATGGAATCATAAAAGCTTGCGAAAAAAGACCGGTTCCCCTGGCTGAAATTGAAAAGGTGGTAGATGAGATTGAGCGGGGGCTCAATAATATGATGGAAAAGGAAGTGGAGAGTACATTCATTGGCGAGCTGATTATGGAACAGCTGCGCAGGTTGGATGAAGTCGCCTATGTTCGCTTTGCTTCCGTGTACAGACAGTTTACGGACATTAATACTTTTGTAGCTGAAATTGAAAAACTCCTGACCAGCAAAAAAAACAATAAAGGAAGCGTATATCATGAAGAAAAAAATTCGAGTAGCGATTGACGGTCCCAGCGGCGCGGGAAAGAGTACGATCGCAAAGGCAGTCGCCAGAGAGCTGGGAATCGATTATATTGATACAGGCGCCATGTATCGGGCAGTAGGATATAAGACGATCCGCTGTGGAGTGAATCCGGATGACGCGCAGGCTATGAAGGACATGCTGGATCATACGGAGATTGATTTTTCCGGCGGCAATATTATTCTGGATGGCGTGATCATCAATGACAAAATCCGTACGCCGGAGATTTCAAAGAGGGCTTCGGAGTGTTCCGCTCTGGCGGATGTAAGAGAAAAACTGGTGCAGCTTCAGCGGCAGATGGGACAGGCCAAGAGTGTAATTATGGACGGACGAGATATCGGAAGCAATGTGCTGAGGGATGCGGAATACAAGTTTTTTTTGACAGCCTCACCGGAAGAACGCGCGCGGCGCCGGTTTGAAGAACTGAAGGAAAAGGGGCAGTCGGTTGAATACGGGCAAATCCTTTCCGATATCCGGCAGAGAGATCATAAGGATATGACAAGAGAGCTGAATCCTCTCTGTAAAGCGGAGGATGCGGTGGAGGTGGATTCCACTGAAATGGGAATTGAAGAAGTGACGGAGTTTATATTAAAGGAGATAGAGAAGACATGGCAACAGTAAGACCTTTCAGAGCGGTTCGTCCGGCTCAGAAATACGCGGATAAAGTTGTTTCCCTGCCCTATGACGTTATGAATCGGCAGGAAGCGGAAAAAATGGCAGAGGGAAACCCATACAGTTTCCTCCATATCTGCCGCTCGGAAATTGATCTTCCGAATCAGAAAGATCCTTATGACAGGAGCGTTTATGAAAAGGCAAAGCAGAATATCGGGGATTTCCTGAACAAGGGTGTGTTCATCCAGGACGAGGAACCGGCCCTTTATATCTACCGGCAGGTGATGGACGGGCGTGTACAGACGGGAATCGCGGCCACCGTATCGGTGGATGAATATCAGAACAATACCATTAAAAAGCACGAATTTACCAGAGTGGAAAAGGAGCAGGATCGGATTAACCACTTCGACATCTGCGATGCCAACACGGAACCGGTGTTTCTAACCTATAGGGATGACAAGCGAATCCGCCTGCTGATCGAGGGCTGGATCGCGGAAAACAAGTCGGTTTACGATCTGGAGACGGAAGACGGAATCCGCCATACCCTTTGGGTGATCGACGATCCGGAGCGGATTGGGCATATTACCGATCTTTTTAAAGAAGTTCCGTCTCTTTATATTGCCGACGGGCATCACAGAAGCGCTTCCGCCTGCAAGGTAGGGCTGAAAAGGAGAGAAGAACATCCTGACTACACAGGAGAAGAAGAGTTTAACTTCTTTATGGCGGTACTGTTTCCGGATGCGGATCTGCATATTTTCGACTACAACCGAGTGGTAAAGGATCTGAATGGCAATACGGTGGAAAGCTTTATGGCAAAAGTAAAGGAGGCCGGATTCAAGATCGATAAAAAGGGAGAGGATATTTACTATCCGGAAACGAAGCACTGCTTCTCTATGTATCTGGAAGGCATTTGGTATCGGCTGACGGCAAAGCCGGAGATCATTCCGGATCACGTAATCGACTCCTTGGATGTGGCGATTCTGCAAAACCGGATTCTGGGACCGATTCTGGGAATAGAGGATCCGCGTACGGACAAGAGAATTGACTTTGTGGGCGGAATCCGGGGGCTGGAGGAATTGGAAAAGCGCTGCCATGAAGATATGAAAGTGGCGTTTGCCGTTTATCCGGTAGAAATTACAGATCTGCTGAATGTTTCTGATAATAACATGGTAATGCCGCCGAAATCCACCTGGTTTGAGCCAAAGCTGGGGAGCGGATTATTTATCCATATGCTGTAACCGAATGTGAATAAACACTCCTGAAAGGGAAATACTACCTTTGAGGAGTGTTTTTTATTATGAAAAAGCGGATATACGCAGTGGGAGTTCTGTTGGGAACAGCGTTGATTGCCCTGGCAGGACGCACCTTTTACATTCAGGTTATCGGACATGAAGAACTGGCGCAGGCCGCCGCCGCCCAGCAGCGGATTGCGCTGGAAGGTGCAAACAGCCGGGGAATGATCTACGATCGGAACCATACGCCCCTGGTGGGAAATAATCAAGAGTATATTTACATTATTCGGCAGGAACAGTTTGACGGCGAAACGATGAACGCTCTGAATAAGCTGAATGCCAGAGAAATACAGAACCGCGGCAGCGGTTACCGGGTGTTTGCCTCCAGAGAATATGATAAGGAGGCGGGGCAAAGATTGATTCGGAACTCTTCTGCGTATATTCTGGAAGCAGGAAGGCGATACCGCAAGGAGCAGATGGCGGCGCACCTGCTGGGCTATGTGAATCCGCAGGATCAAAGCGGCGCGTCGGGGCTGGAACGGATGTATGATGAGGAGCTGTCTCTTCTGGATAAAAAAATTTTTACAATCGCGGATGTCAGGGGCAATTTTCTCCAGGGAAGCGGTCTGGTGGTTTCCTCAGCATTGGATAGGGATTCTTACGTGAAAGAGGGAATCATAACGACGCTGGACGCGGGGATTCAGGGAAAGGTCGAAGAGCTGCTGAAAGAGTCTCCCAAAGACGGGGCGGTTGTAGTTCTGAAAAGCGGTACCGGCGAAATCGTGGCTTCTGCCAGCACACCGGGATTTGATCCGTCCAATATCAATGAATATATGGAAAATGGAAGCGATGAACTGGTTAATAAGGTGACGCAAGGAGAATACCCGCCGGGATCGATTTTTAAAATCGTGGTGGCGGCAGCGGCGCTGGAAAAAGGAATCGAACCTGAAACTTCCTGGAACTGCAAGGGATATGAAGTGGTGCATGGAAATCGGGTAAACTGCAAAACCGGCGGCGAAGAAGGACACGGAACGATTACTTTTCAGGAAGCCTTTGCCCAGTCCTGCAACTCAGCGTTTATTCAGATTGCGGAAAAAACAGGAGCAGAGGCGATTCTGAACATGGCGGAGCGGATGGGGCTCGGAGAGGAGGCGCTTTCCGGCTATCCGGGTGAAAAAAATGGAAATCTGATGACTGTGCGGCAGTCCGCAGGAGCGGCGATCGCGAATCTTGCCATCGGACAGGGGGAGACACTGGTGACGCCCCTGCAGGCGGCCAGAATGACCAATATCATCGCCTCCGGCGGCGCTGATCCGGGGGTACATCTTGTTCTGGAAGAAGGAGACGCGGCAGATGAGGCGCCGACTGCGGTGCTGGATAAGGAGACGGCGGAAAAACTCAGGAACATGATGGCGCAGACGATGATCAGCGGTTCCGGAAAAACGTTGAAAGCAGAGACTTCCATGGCAGCTAAAACCGGATCCGCAGAGAGCTCCATGGGAGGCGAGGATGTAGTCCACGGCTGGATTACAGGGTTTGCGCCGGCAGAGAAACCCGAGTATACAATTACGGTATTCATAGAAGATGGGGAGTCGGGAAGCGGTTCCGCCGGGCCCGTGTTTTCTGAGATTGTAGAGTATCTGAGTGATTCGGAAAGCTTTGAACAGGCTTTTTCCTTCTGACCGCCAGTTCCCCGGGAAAGGAAAAGAACCGGCAGCTCACGGGCTGTCGGTTCTTTCCAGCTTCAGCGCTTCCCGCAGTTTTAAGAGCGCTCTTTTTTCAATACGGGAAACGTAAGAGCGGCTGATTCCCAGAGAAGCGGCTACTTCTCTCTGAGTTTTCGGACAGCGGCCGAAAATTCCGTACCGATTCAAAATAACTTTTTTTTCTCTTTCATCCAGAACCTGATTCAACGCTTTCATCAGTTTTGAAATCTGGATTTTCAGGCTGATATCGTCTAAAATCGCGTCCGGATCGGTTCCCAGAATATCGTTGAAGCTGATTTCGTTGCCGTCTTTATCAACTCCGATCGGTACCGAAAGAGAAACTTCCGCTTTGTTTTTCTTTGAGGCCCTGATACTCATCAGAATCTCATTTTCAATACATTTCGCGGCGTACGTGGCAAGGCGGGTTGCCTTTTTGCTGCTGTATGTGTTGACCGCTTTTATGAGGCCGATGGTTCCGATGGAAATTAAATCATCCGTCTGGTAACCGGAGCCCGTATATTTTTTCGCAATGTGGGCGACAAGCCGCAGATTGCGTTCGATCAGAATATCCTTTGCATCCTCATCTCCGGATTCATAAAGAGATATGTAGTATTCCTCCTCTTTTGCGGTTAATGGTTTCGGAAAGGAAACGCTCATTATGTAACCCCCCTCTATAGTTTCTTACTATATGCGAAACCAAGAGGGGAAGTGCCTGACCCAGGCAAAAGTGCATGGTCCTATTTACACTGGAATGACAGGCAGTCTGTGCACTGATCCTGTTTGGGGGCAGCTTCATGGGTGCCTACCGTGATACAGTCCAGAGAGCAGTAGTTCTGCGCTCCCGCGTGATGGGAGCATTGCGCCACCGTGCATTTGATGCTTTCATTAATACGGTTCATTATTTTTTCTACCTCCTTTTTGCTTTCAATGATAGTATGGCTGATAACGGAGAAAATATGAGCGGAAATATTTTTAGAGCCTGCTTGTATGACAAATAATGAAATGGTAAAATATGTAAAAAGGGGGGATATTTATGAAAATCCATGGTCTTCCAAAAGAAGAACGGCCGCGGGAAAAGATGATCTTTGCGGGAAAGGAAACGCTTTCCAATTCAGAGCTGCTGGCTATTTTATTGCGTTCAGGAACCAAAAACAGATCTGCACTGGAAATTGCCGCGGAAGTTCTGTCACAGAATGAAAACGGTATTCTGCATCTGGAAAACTGCAGTCTGGAGGAACTCAGCGAAATAAAAGGAGTGGGAATGGCGAAAGCCTGCCAGATTCTGGCCGCGGTTGAACTGGGAAAGCGAATCGCGTCACATCCGCGAAGGCTCCGGAAAGAAATCGGAAATCCTGATGATATTGTGCAACTTTTTATGGAAAAGATGAGATACTATAAGAAAGAACATTTTAAGGCACTGCTCATTAACGCGAAAGGGGCGATTATCGAAGAGTATGAAGTTTCCATCGGGGATTTGTGCTCCACGCCCATCCATCCAAGAGAAGTGTTCTGTCAGGCAGTCAAGCGAAGCGCGGCCGCGGTACTCTTTGTACATAACCATCCCAGCGGGGATCCGACTCCCAGCCGGCAGGACGTGGAAACGACCGGGAGGCTGATAAAGGCGGCGGAAATTCTGGGAATCTGCGTACTGGATCATATTATTATCGGAGACGGTACTTACATAAGTCTGAAAAGCAAAGGACTGATGTAAATAGGAAAAAGGACCGGCGGGAAAGCAGTATGAAATTAAAAAGTTACAAAAATAATATCGTAAGGATTGGAATTGGAGTTCTTGCCACGGTACTGATTGGGTTTCTTTTTAAAGCCGCGGCGGGACCATCGGAGATAAAAGGCTGGATGCAGGAAGCGGTTTCCTTTGTATCAGAGCCGGTTTTTGACGCGGCGGGCGGAATTGAGGACGGCTTTCGGGGAATTTTCCGGTTTCGAGAAGTACTTGCGGAAAACGAAGCCCTGAAAGAGGAAAATGAAACCCTGAAGCGGAAAAACACGGATCTGCGGCTTACAAAGACAGAAAAAGAAGAACTGGAGGAACTGTGCCGGATTTTTGATTATACCGCTATAGAAGAGAAGGCGGTTGTCGCGGCGAATATTACAGCGATGGATGAGTCGGGCTGGCAGGGGGGATTTCTGCTGGATAAGGGCAGCAAAAGCGGAGTCAGGGAGGGGTGCGCGGTTGTATCCGGTGACGGAGTGGTGGGAAAGGTCGTGGATGTCTCTGAGAATACCGCAAAGGTAGCTTCTATCCTGGCGGATTATGCGAAAGTGAGTTTCCAGGCTGAAAAAAAAGCGGAGCTGATTGGCGTCCTGACAAGCGATGGAAACGGGGGCTTTTCCGGATATCTGTTCGCGGAAAAAGGAGAACTGAAAAAAGGAATGCGGCTGGTGACTTCGGGAATCGGAACGTATCCGGAAGGTCTCGCACTGGGAACGGTGACGCGGGTTGAATCCGAGAAGGGCACACAGAGGGTGCTGCTGAGGGCAAAGCCGCAGGCCGCGTTTTCCAGATTAAAAAAAGTGGGGGTTGTACTTTGAAAACAAGTGGCATGATCGTTTTTTTCCTTTGCGCTTTGATTCTTCAGAATACGGCGGTCGTATTGTTCTGCGCAGGAGGAGCCGGTCCGCAGCTGCTGCTGGCGGCAGCGGTTCTGTCCGTATTTTTCGCGGAAGAGGAGAAATGGGCGGTGGCGGCGGCCGTGTGCGCGGGAGCGCTGCAGGATCTATGCTTTTCCATCTATGCCGGACCGGGCGCCGCGGCATCCTTCGCGGCGGCAGTCACGGCTTCCGCGGCAAAGCGACTGTTTGCCTGGGAACGTCCGCGTTTTTTCTTCCTCTTTTCCGCATTGTCAGCAGTTGTGTATAATTTTACACTCTGGGGCGGGGAAAAACTGTTGGGCGCACCCTTCCGCTTCGCTTTCCTGATCCGGGTGCTTCCACTGTATATGGTATATAGTCTGGCTGTCATGGGGAGCGTTTACTTCCTTTTTATAAAAAACAAAGAAAGCGGGTATCCGACATGAAACGATGGTTAAATTCCAGATATCTTCAGCTTTTGGCGCTGATTGGGACTCTGATGCTTATTTTATTTGTCCGTCTTTTTATTCTGACCGTCGCGGAGAACGAAGAATGGTCAGAGGCGGCGGAAAATCTCAGTACAAAGACGATTTATGAAACTGCGCCGAGGGGGCAGATTCTGGATCGGAACGGGGAGGTGCTGGCGGGAAATGATTATACCCTGTCTGTACGGATGAGCCGGGGAACCATGTCGGATGAACAGCTGAACGAGTCTGTTTTGAAACTGACCCGTCTGCTGAACGAAAACGGGGATACCGTCTCGGGAGATTTCCCCATACAGGTTGGAGCGGACGGCAGACTGCGCTATGCGGATGGCGCGGAAAAAGAAGAATTTCTGAAAAGATTCGGGTTTTCCGAGGAGTTAAATGCGGAAGAAGCCTTTTCAAAACTGAGAAAGTATTTTAAAATAAAAGACACTGTATCCTCGCGAGAGGCAAGAGATCTTTTATCGGTACGAAATGAAATGGCGGAACTGGGATATCAGAAATATATACCGGTAACGGTAGCAAGGGATGTTTCCGATCGCACCGTGGCCATTCTGGAAGAAAGCGGCAGCGAATATCCCGGGGCGGAGGTGTTCTCCGAAGTATCCCGCGTTTATCCGAACGGGAATACCGCTTCCCATATTCTGGGTTACCTTGGAAAAATTTCGGGCAATGAAAAAGAACCGTATGTGGATGATAAGGGATATCAAAGCTGGGATCTGATTGGAAAAGACGGGATTGAACGGGCTTATGAGGATGTGTTGAGGGGAACCGCGGGTGAACAGAAGATTCAGGTTAACGCAGAGGGAAACTTTGTAAAAAATATAGGAAAAACAGAAGCGGAGAAGGGAAAGGACGTGACCCTTACCATTGATCTGCAGCTTCAGAAAGCTGCGGAAAACGCTCTAAGCGGAGCTCTTTCCGCCATGCGCGGCGGAGGAAGCTTTACGGGACAGCACGGAACCTATGCTATGAAGCAGGCGAAACATGCCCGGGTCGGAGCCGTTGTGGCTCTGGATGTAAAGTCCGGAGAGGTTCTGGCTATGGCAAGCTGTCCGGACTTTGATCCGAATCTGTTCGCGAATGGGATCTCAAACAGAGATTGGGAAGCTCTGCAAAGTGAAAATCCGAGAGATCCGCTGGCTCCCGCGCCGCTTTATAATGTTGCGACTATGAGCGCGGTGCAGCCCGGTTCCACTTTTAAAATGGTAACGGCAACCGCGGCAATGCAGTGTGGACTGGATCCGAAGCGCAGGCTTTATGATGACGGCTATGTTCAGATCGGGAACAAATCATTCGGATGTGTGGTGTGGAACCAGTCACGCAGAAAACATGGATACCTTAATCTGCAGGAAGCACTGGAGGTTTCCTGTAATTATTATTTTTTCGATGCGGCCGCGGGATATGATTTTTATACAGGAAAGAGTCTCGGATATAAAAAGGATATCAGCATTGATACCATTATGGACTATGCGGAGCAGTATGGTCTCGGGCAGGCTACAGGTATTGAAATACCGGAGACTGTGACAGAGGCTCCGTCCAGAGAGGCAAAAGTCCGGAGTTTGAAGAATTCACTGGAGAACGTGCTTCTTGCGCAGGCGGAAACGTATTTCACGCGGAGTGTGACACAGGACAGAGACCTTCTGGATGAAAAGGTTCATACCATTACCGGATGGATCGGTTCTGAATTTACAAGGGCGGAAGTGGAAGAAAAGCTGGAAAGCCTTTCCGGAGTACGCGGCGATCAGCTTTCCGCGCTAACCGATTTGTGTAAATACACCTATCTGGATCAGGCTACATGGAATACGGCTGACGCGCTGAATATTGCCATCGGGCAGGGAATGAATTCCTATACACCCCTCCAGATGGCAGTCTATACGGCAACGATTGGAAATAAAGGCGTAAGAAATCCGGTGAGCCTGGTTGCAAAGATTGAAGGACGTGGTAAAATAGAAAAGGACATCGTATCAAAGGTAGAGGTGGAAGACGATGACTGCTTTGAAGAAATTATCGGAGGAATGGTGAAAGCTGCCGGCGGAAAAAGCGGCAGTCTGTCCGGGACGTTCGGAGAATTCCCTGTTACGGTAGCGGCGAAGAGCGGCACTGCGGAACGTTCCGGAAAAATCAATCCTTCGGATGAAGAGGAATATATCAGAGAACATCTGGGCGCGATCGCGCCGTATTTAAGCTGGGACGCGATTCAGGAAGAAAAAGAACGCCTGATGAGGGAATATCCGGACATTTATACGTCGCGCCATACGGCAGTAAGACGCGCGGTAATGAATCTGAGCAAAGGAAACGTGACAGAAGAAACCATCGATCAGTATAAAGAAAGCTATGATAATTTTGCGTGGGTAGTGAGCATGGCTCCGGCGGAAAACCCGGAGATCGCGGTTGCGGTTATGGTTGCGCAGGGCGGCGCGGCGGCAAATGCCGCTCCCATAGCAAAAGAGGTTATGGGAACGTATTTTCAACAGCAAGAAAACGAGTGAGAGAGGAAATTATGGGCGAAGTAATTTTAGTGGCATCAGGAAAAGGAGGAACCGGGAAGACTGCGGTGACAGCCAATCTGGGGGCGCTTTTGGCAAAGAAAGGCGCGAAAGTGGCGCTGATTGACATGGATATGGGCATGCGGAATCTGGATCTTTATCTGGGGCTTGAGAACCGGGTTGTTTATAACATCATGGATGTGTTTTCCGGAATCTGCAGGATTAAACGCGCCCTGATACGGGATCGGCGTTTTGAGAATCTTTATCTGATGTCTGCCTGTCCGAGGAAGGATAACCGGGATATCACGCCTCTCCATATGGAAATTTTATGCAGGAAACTGAAAAAAGATTTTGATTATGTGTTTATCGACTGTCCCGCGGGCATTGGAAGCGGCCTGGATATTTCTATGGCAGGAGCTGACCGGGCACTCCTTGTGACTGAAGCGGACATGGCGGCAGTGCGGGACGCGGACGTGCTGAACCGCTATCTGAAAAAAGAGGGGTTGCGCGATACCTGCTATCTTGTCAATAAAATTCGAGCGGATCTCATGGCGCGGCACCTGGTTCCGGATCTGAGAGAAATCGCGGAAATTCTGAACAGCCGGCTTGTAGGCGTAATCCAGTTTGATGACAATATCTATATTTCGACGAACCGGGGAATCCCCATTGTGGCGAAAGAAGGAACGTACATAGAAGAATGAGGGAGCCGGGTCGCTGAGCAAACGGGACGGGTACCGCATTCCCGATTAAAGGCCCGTGCTGCGCCCGCGGATTCCGATGCTGAGGATCAGTCCCAGTGCGGTCATATTGGCGAGTACGGAAGAACCGCCGTAGCTGATGAACGGCAGCGTTACTCCGGTTACCGGCATGATCCCCATGGTCATGGCGATATTTTCAAAGACCTGGAAGAGGAACATCCCGAGAAAGCCTATGGCAAGCAGAGCGCCATAGCGATCCGCGGAGCTGTATACAGCTCTGGCTGTGCGCCAGAGAAGCAAAAGAAAAAGAGTGAGAACCAGTGCGCCGCCAAGAAAGCCGAGTTCTTCGACAATGACCGAAAAGATAAAATCCGACTTCTGGACTGGAAGAAAATCCAGTTCTTTTTGTGTTCCGGAAAAAAGCCCTTTTCCGGAAAGTCCTCCGGAGCCGATTGCGACTTTTGAATTCCAGACCTGGTAATTTCCGGGCAGGGTCAGATTGTCCGGATGGAGGAAGGCGTCAATTCTCTGTTTCTGGTAGGTGGCCATGAATCGGTAAGCGATGGGAAGGGACAACAGAAAAAGGAGCGCGAAACGAAAAAACAGTTTTCGGTCAATCCCCGCGAAAAAAATCATAAACACCCAGATAAAGCAGTAAACCGCGGCGCTTCCGAGATCTTCTTTGACTACAATCAGAATAAAGGGCGACGCGTAAAGGGCAGACATCAGAACGCCGCGCAGATTGTGCACTTCCGCCTGCCTGCGGGAAAAATAATTGGCCATGAGAATTGTAAACGGAATTTTAACAAATTCAGAAGGCTGAAGCGTTGTGAACCCAATATCGATCCAGGAACGGGCTCCATTTGAGATCATTCCCAGTCCCGGGATATAGACGCTGAGCAGAAAAAGAACCGAGCCGATATAGAGAATCCGGCTCAGATCTTCAAATTTCCGGTAATCTAAAATGACCATGGCTGCCATAGCGAAAAAACCCAGTCCGTAGGCAGCGCTCTGAACTATGACATCACGCAGCGCGAGCTGCCCGTTTTTTAATGAAATACTGGCGATCATCAGAATGCTTAGCGTAGCAAAGCATACGGCGATTACCAGAAAAAACTTATCTGCATTTTTCCAGAATTTCCAATAACTTCCCATTCATTCCCTTTCCGAACCTTGACGAGGCCGCATGAAAACATTATAATGTTAATGTGTGATTTTATTTAAAAATTATTACGTGATGCAGGATTTTTATTATATTTTACAAGCAATGTGGGATTAACAGATACGAAAAAAATTTTGTGGAAAAGGAGGTGTTTCAATGACGAATATCGTTGTTGTTATTGTCGTAGCAGTAATAACCCTGGTAATAGGGATTTTAATCGGATATATTATAAGAAAGTCAGTTGGGGAAAAAGCTATCGGCAGCGCGGAACAAAAGGCGAAAAATCTGATTCTGGACGCTGAGAACCGGTCAGAGACGATCCGGAAAGAATACATTCTGGAAGCCAAAGAAGAAGCGCACAAACTCAGAAGTGACGCGGATCGGGAAATCCGTGAGCGCCGTTCTGAAATTTCAAAGTCAGAGCGGAGACTGATTCAAAAGGAAGAATCAATTGACAGAAAACTTGAAAATATAGAGAAAAAAGAAGAAAGCATTACAAACAAAGAGCAGTCGATTATATCGAAGCAGAAAGAATTAGATCACGTAATCAATCAGCAGATGGAGGAACTGGAGAAAATCTCCGGTTACTCGGTGGAAGAGGCTAAAGCCATCCTGCTGGAAAACACCGAAAAGGAGATTCGATATGAAGCATCAGTAATGATCAAAGAAATCGAGTCCAAAGCCAAAGAAGAAGCGGATAAAAAAGCCAAGGAGATTATTACAGGGGCAATCCAGAGGTGCGCCGCGGATCATGTGGCAGAGAGCACGGTTTCCGTAGTTCCGCTTCCGAATGATGAGATGAAAGGGCGCATTATCGGAAGAGAGGGAAGGAATATCAGAGCGATTGAAACTCTGACGGGAATTGACCTTATCATCGATGATACGCCGGAGGCAGTCATACTGTCAGGATTTGATCCGGTAAGAAGAGAAGTCGCACGCCTGTCGTTGGAAAAATTGATTGTAGATGGAAGAATTCATCCCGCGAGAATCGAAGAAATGGTAAAGAAATCTGAGCGGGAAGTGAATGCCATTATTAAAGAGGAGGGAGAACAGGCCACCTTTGAGGTAGGGATACATAATCTCCATCCCGAACTGGTAAAACTTCTGGGAAGGCTGAAATACAGGACTTCCTATGGGCAGAATGTATTAAAGCATTCGATTGAAGTCGCGCATCTCGCGGGACTGATGGCAGGAGAATTAGGTCTGGATATCACCCTTGCCAAGCGGGCCGGACTGCTCCATGATATCGGTAAAGCCATTGATCATGAGAAAGAAGGAACGCACGTTGATCTGGGAATCGAGGTGCTGAAGAAGTACAAGGAATCCCCAGCCGTTATCAACGGTATGGCGGCGCACCATGGAGATTACGAGCCGAAGTCCATGGAAGCGGTGCTAATCGCGGCTGCGGATGCGCTTTCGGCGGCAAGACCGGGCGCGAGAAGAGAAACCCTGGAGACGTATATCAAACGTCTGGAAAAATTGGAGGAAATCGCCAACACTACTCCGGGAGTAGACAAGTCCTTCGCGATCCAGGCAGGAAGAGAAATCCGCATTATCGCCAAACCGGAAGCAGTTTCCGACGAAGAGATTGTCTTTCTGGCGCGGGATATTTCCAAGAAGATCGAATCGGAACTGGAATATCCGGGGCAGATCAAAGTCAATGTTGTGCGTGAGACAAGGGCGATTGACTACGCCAAGTAAACTTGCGCTGTGAAATCTTAAGGAAGATTAAGAGTCCGGATCGGAAACCTTAATTCTTTAATAAGGATGAGTTAAAACATAACCCGCTGTAAACTGATACAATAAAGTTGTCAGTTTGCAGCGGGTTTTTTGTGTGGGTCCGCTGAACAAAGAAAGAAGGGGAAGTGAACATGAAACGAAAGCGAATGACCGAGCTCTTTCCGGGACTGCTTCCATTGCGAAAGCGTCAGAGGGTATTTTGTTTTTACGCGGGGATGAGTCTGGATGGAAATGTCTACGCGAAAGAGCGGAAAATCGATGACCTGCCATGGGTACAGTACAGCGGGTTCAGCATGCTCTACAACCAGCAGACCGGATTCGACATGAAATATCAGGAAAATAAAGTATTTAACCTGCGGCTGGCGGCGAAAAAACTGGACGGACTGCTCATTGCGCCGGGAGAAACTTTTTCTTTCTGGAAAGCGGTGCGTTACGCGGATCGGGAAGTTCCTTACAAGGACGGTCTTACTGTTGTGAATGGAAAGGTGGCGGCAAGTCCGGGCGGCGGCTTGTGCCAGATGAGCAATCTTCTGTTTGAGCTGTTTCTCCATTCACCGCTGGAAATCACAGAGCGCAAGGGGCATGAAAAAAAGGAATTTCCCGATACTCACAATTCCCTGGAAGGTGTGGACGCCACTGTCAGCGAGGGATGGACAGATTTAAAAGTAAAAAACAAAACCGGACAGACATTCCAGATCCGGATTGTGTTTGATGAGAAACGGATTTTTGGCATTCTGAGAACCGATCATCGGCCGGAGGTGTTCTATAAAATTCGGAATGAACATCTCGTATATCAACGGCGGGATGGACGCGTTTACCAAAGAGTGTCTGTTTATCGGGATGAAGTCGCTGAAAACGGAGAGCCGCGCGGCAGGACACGGCTGCTTTATGAAAATTGCTGTGAAATCGGCTATGAACTTCCTGCGGGTGTGGAAATAAAGGAGGAAATGGGGAAATGAATAGAAAAAAGATCGGGATCCTTTTCGGGGGGAGTTCTTCGGAGTATGAAATTTCACTGAAATCAGCATATGGAATTATCAGTCACATTGACAGAAAGCGGTATGAGCCGGTGCTGCTGGGGATTACCAGAGAAGGAACATGGTTTCTATATCAGGGGGATATTGAACGAATTAAAGATGGAAGCTGGTATCGTCAGGCAGCCTGTATTCCGGCAGTTATTTCTCCGGATCGCAGATTTCAGGGAGTCGTTTACATGCAGGATGGGGATATAAAGCAGATCCGTCTGGACGCGGCGCTTCCTGTGATGCACGGACGCCTTGGAGAAGACGGAACGGTTCAGGGGCTGCTGGAACTGGCGGGAATTCCCATTATCGGGTGTGGAACGAAGGCATCTGCTGTCTGTATGGACAAGGATCTGTCGCACCGTCTGGCGTCATCGGTGGGCATCCGCGTACCGAAATCAAAGGTACTGACTATCTGGGGAAATCGCGAAAAGGCGCTTGCCTGGGCAGAGGCCGTCGGGTATCCGATTTTTGTCAAACCGGCGACAGAAGGTTCCTCCATCGGCATCAGTAAGGTATTCGGGGAAAAGCAACTCGGACAGGCAGTGGATATCGCGTTCCAATATGATGCAAAGGTGATTCTGGAGGAGGAGATTCCCGGCTTCGAGGTGGGATGCGCCGTGCTGGGGTGCGAAGACCCCCTGCTGGGATGTGTGGATGAAATTGAAGTATCCGGAGGATTCTTTGATTTTCAGGAAAAATATACGCAGAAGCGCTCGAAAATTCATGTGCCGGCAAGAATTTCAGCGGAAAAGATGAAAGAAATACAGGAGGCGGCAAAGCGGATCTACTGGGTGCTGGGCTGCAAAGGGTTCGCGCGGGTGGATCTGTTTCTGACACCGGAAGGTGAACTGGTCTTTAACGAAGTGAATACGATTCCGGGATTTACTCCATACAGCCGTTATCCTAACATGATGAAACAGATTGGGCTTTCTTATGGCGAAGTGATAGAACGGCTGATTCAGACGGAGGTTCTATCATGAGGAGGATTTTTTTAGAAAAGAAAGAGATTCATAAAGGAAGCTTGGTTCTTGTTAATCGGAACCACGCGCTTCCGCGACAGATTGGGGAAGGACAGCTGCAATCCCTGGGAGGATCCGTGTCCATGGAGAAGGCCGCGGCCGCGCAGCTCGGGCGTCTTCTGGAAAGAAAACGGGAAATCGTCTGTGTCAGCGGATTTCGCAGCCGAAAAGAACAGGAGGAATTGTATCTCCGATCCCTGGAGGAACATGGAGAAGTTTTTACGAACAAGTATGTGGCAGAGCCGGGACACAGTGAGCATGAGAGCGGTCTGGCAGTAGATCTGGCGCAAAGAGGAGCGCCGCCGGATCTCATACGCCCGTCTTTTCCGGACAGCGGCGTGTGCCGGAGCTTTCGGAAAAAGGCGCCATGGTTCGGATTTATTCAGCGGTATGAAGAGGGGAAAGAAGCGATCACCGGAATCGCGTGCGAACCGTGGCATTTCCGGTATGTGGGCTTTCCCCACTCTCTGATCATGCAGAAAAAAGACCTCGCGCTGGAAGAATACCTGGATCTTCTGAAAACAGGCGGAGAGCTGATCTGGAAATACGCGGGCAGGCGCTTTCAAATCCGCTACGTGGATCTCGGCGGAAAGACATCAATCTTTGCGGAAATACCGGAACGAAGAGCCTGGCGAATTTCCGGCGACAACCGGAGCGGCTTTATTGTTACGTTGTTTTAAACCGCAAATTGTTTGCAAGCGGCTTCCGATGCGGTTATACTATAGGCAGGTAAATTTTGTTGGGAGGCGGATGCAGATGGGGAGAAAACCGGCAGCGGAAAGGCGGATTGAGATCCTGGAGACAGCGGTCAGCTTATTTCTCAGCCAGGGATATTTAAAGACTTCCATGCAGGATGTGGCGGAGGCGGCAAGTGTGTCAAAGGCTACGCTGTACCAGATTTTTGAATCCAAAGAAGGATTGGGAACCGAAGCAGTGTCTCTTCTTACGATGCGGATGCTGGAACGGGTGGAGGCGGCAGCAGAGCGAAATCATCCCTTTTCTCAGGAGCTGCTGAAGCAGAGTATCCGGATCCGTATGGAACAGTTTGCGCAACGCAGCCGATTGGCGGAAGAGATTCGATTTTCCATAGAGGAAGGGCAGAAGAAACAGTATCTTCTGCCTCTGGTTCAGAACAGCCTGCGGATCTTCCGATGCTTTACAAGAGTGATCATGCGAACCTTCGGATTGGGGAGCGAACTGATGGCGGGAGAACTGACCTTTGTTCTAAACGGTCTGCTGAGGGAGTATATGGCGGTAAACGGTGAGGAAGGGCTGAAGCTGGAAGAGGACGCGGTCTGCGATCTGATTATTGATTGTCTGGAGGCAGTGATGGAACGGCGCAGGGATAAGGAACGGATGATTACCCCACAGCAGATGCGGACTTTTCAGGAAACGCTGGATGGAGAAGTGTCTTCCATATATCCGAATCTGCGGAAGATGCAGCTCCGCAAGGCACTGAAAGGCGCGATTCGGGATTATGAACAGAGCGGGGATCTTTCTTGTTTGCGGGAAGCGTCCGCGTTGATTGACAAATTAAAACAGATGGAAGAAAAATGAGCGGTTCGGATTCCTTGACGCAAGTGGGAGGATGAGATAAAATAAATAGGTTATAGACAAAGGAGAGACTATGATTTATTTAGATAACAGCGCGACGACCAGACAGCATGAGCAGGTGACGGATACGATGCTGACCTATATGCGGGAGGATTTCGGAAACCCGTCCTCGCTTTACAGCCTGGGCATCACGGCGGAAAAAGCGGTAAAAGAAGCCCGGAAAAAGGTAATAAAAGCCATGGGAAAAAACGAGGGCGCCGTTTATTTTACCTCCGGAGGAACGGAAGCGGACAGTATGGCGATCTTCGGAGCCGCGATGGCGAGAAAGCGCCGGGGCCGCGGGATTGTGACCTCAAAGGTGGAGCATCCGGCAGTGCTGGAAGCCTGCGGACGTCTGGAAGAAATGGGGTTTGACGTTACGTATGTGGGAGTGGATTCGGAATGCCGTGTCAATATGGATGAATTGAAAGCAGCAGTCCGTGAAGATACGATTCTGATCACCATCATGCAGGTGAATAACGAAACCGGAAGCATTATGCCTGTCGACGAGCTTGCGGAATTTAAAAAGCAGGCGCTGCTGCATACAGACGCGGTACAGGCCTTTGGAAAAATCGAGCTGCCCCGCGGCGCGGATCTGATTTCCGTCAGCGGGCACAAGATACACGGCCCCAAGGGAATTGGCGGACTCTGGATAGGGGAAGGCGTCCGCATCCGGCCGTTTTTAGTCGGCGGAGGCCAGGAGGCGGGCATGCGGTCCGGCACAGAGAACGTACCCGCCATCGCGGGATTCGGGATCGCGGCGGAGCTGGCGGAAGATCCGCAGCCTGCTGTAGCGCAGGTGCGGGACTACCTGCGAAGGGGTCTGAAAGAAGAAATCTCCGATATCCGGTTTAACAGCCCGGAGGATGCCTGTCCTTCGGTTTTGAATGTATCGTTTCTCGGGACGCGCGCGGAGGTGCTGCTCCACACACTGGAACAGGACGAAATTTATGTTTCCACAGGATCCGCGTGTTCCTCCAATAAGAAAGGACAGAGCCACGTGCTGGAAGCGATGGGGCTTTCCGATAAGGAGATTGAAGGGGCTGTGCGCTTCAGCTTCAGCCGGTATAATACGATAGAAGAGATGGATTTTGTTTTAGAAAAAGTAAAAGCTGCCGTATCCCGTTTTCGGAAGCTGGGGAGCTTTCGGTAGCAGAAGGAGAAGGTCTTGAACGAGCAACATATTTTTATTGTCAGATGCGGAGAGGTTGCCTTAAAGGGCATGAACAAGCCATATTTTGAGCGGATGCTGGCGGAACGGATCCGCAAGCTGCTGAAACGGAAATTTGCGGATTTTGAAGTGAAGCGCCAGGAGGGGCTGATTTTCGTGAGAGCGGATAAATCCTATGAGAAAGAAGAGATTATCCGGGAAATTTCCAAAGTGTTTGGAGTCGCTTCCATCAGCCCGGCTGTGGAAGCGGAGCCCGCGCTGGACGCCATCGGCGAAGCGGCCGTCGCTTATATGAAAGAAGCTATCGAGGAACGGGGCATTCAGACGTTTAAAGTGAAGGCAAAGCGGGCGGATAAAAATTTTCCTGTAAAATCACCGGAAATCGGACGGATTATCGGAGCGAAAATCCTGATCGGATGCAAGGTGCTGCGGGTGGATGTCAACCATCCGGACTGCCTGCTTTTTGTGGATGTACGCCATGATAAAGCGTACATTTACCAGGACAAAATCGCCGGATTCGGCGGGCTGCCCCTGGGAACCAACGGCAAGGGCATGAGCCTTCTGTCCGGAGGTATCGACAGCCCGGTGGCTACCTGGATGATGGCAAAGCGGGGAATGATGATCGAAGCGATCCATTTTCATTCCTATCCGTATACCAGTCAGAGAGCGCAGGAGAAAGTCGAAGAGCTGGCGAGAATCGTCGCTACCTATTGCGGTCGGTTTAAAATGCATGTGATCAATCTGTTGCCGATTCAGGAACAGATTGTTCAGAACTGTCCGGAAGAAGAAACAACCATTCTGGTTCGCCGTTTTATGATGCGGATCGCGGAAAAGGTCGCTGGTGAGACGGGCTGCGGCATGCTGATTACCGGAGAAAATCTGGGGCAGGTTGCCAGCCAGACCGCCGAAGCGCTGGTGGTAACCGACGCGTCGGTCAAGATGCCGGTTATGCGTCCGCTGATCGCGCTGGATAAAGTCGATATTATGGATAAGGCGCGGGAGATCGGTACGTATGAAACGTCAATCCAGCCTTATGAGGATTGCTGCACCGTATTCCTTCCCAAGCATCCGGTGACAAAGCCGAGACTGGAGCGAATCCTGGAATCCGAGAGCCGCCTGGACTGCGAAACTCTGATCGCGGATGCTGTAGCTTCCAGAGAAACCATCGACATAAAGCCGGAATAATCGCTAAAAATAGAAGAATTTCCTCCTTTTCTCCTAAGGACAAGCCGGCAGGGCGGTACTATAATGGAACTGTACCGTGCAGGTCAGAGAAAGGAGGACTTTTTTATGCATGTAAAATTTCAGATGACAGATGATATTCTAATCGCTTCCGTATTTGGAGAACTGGATCATCACAGCGCGACCGCGGTGCGGGATGAAATTGATCAGACGATGGAAGCCTTTCAATGCCGGCATCTGATTTTGGATTTTGAAAAAGTGACGTTTATGGACAGTTCCGGTATCGGCGTGGTACTGGGAAGATATAATAAGGTGACCCGCAAAGACGGAAGGATTTTTCTCGCGGGATGTTCTGAATTCGTGGAAAAGATTTTATATATGGCGGGGGTATTTTCCCTTGTGGACAGGCAGAAGAATGTGCAGGATGCGCTCTGTCTTTTGAAAGGACAGCGGCAGATGCAGATGGAGGTGAGTGCCAGTGGAGAATAGAATGAAGATGGAATTCGCGGCCCGCGCGGAAAACGAAGCCTTTGCCCGGGCCGCGGCCGCGGCCTTTGTGGCGTGTCTGGATCCGACGATTGAAGAACTTACGGAAATCAAGACCGGCGTTTCCGAAGCGGTCAGCAACAGCATCATCCACGGATATGGGGAAGATCCGGAAAAGATGGTGGAACTGGAATGCAGGATTCTCGCGGATCGGAAAGTTGTTCTTCTTGTCCGGGATCAGGGCGCGGGCATTGCGGATGTGGAGAAAGCCAGAGAACCGATGTTTACGACAGGAAAGCCGGAAGAACGCTCCGGTATGGGATTTACGGTGATGGAAAGCTTTATGGATCGAGTAGAGGTCACCTCATGTGTGGGAGAGGGAACCACCGTGACGATGATCAAACAGTTGGATGTCGGCGATGGCTTCTAAATATGTCCCGGTTAAAAAAGAAGATACATATGCCCTGATTCAAAGAGCCCAGCAGGGAGATCGGCAGGCATGCGAACAGATTGTCAGCCAGAATACCGGCCTTGTGAAAAATCTGGCTCTGAAGTTCGCGGGATCCGGCTACGAACTGGAAGATCTGCTGCAAATCGGGTTTATGGGTCTGCTTAAAGCCATTGAACGGTTTGACATGAGCTTTGACGTGATGTTTTCCACCTACGCGGTGCCTATGATTCTGGGAGAAATCAAACGGTATATCCGCGATGACGGCAAGCTCAAGGTCAGCCGTCAGATGAAGATGGACATCCGGAATCTGAAACGGATCAAAGAAGAATACTATTATAAGAACGGGACCTGGCCCAAGCTGAGCTACCTTGCCCGGGAAATGGAGGTTCCGGTGGAGAAGGTGCTGGAAATTCTGGACGCGGCGGAAGCCCTCTCTAACGTGGAAAGTCTGGACAACAGTGAAATCTCGGAAGGCTATCGGGAAAAAAAGGTCAGTCATATTTCCGAGGAAGATCGGAATATCGAACTGATCGACCTGAAAATGGTGATCGGTTCCCTTTCTGAGCGGGAACGGCAGGTGATTGTGCTTCGGTATTTTAAAGACATGACTCAACAGCAGATCGCGGGAAAAATGGGAATTTCCCAGGTGCAGGTATCTCGCATCGAGAAAAAAGTACTCAAAAGCATGCGGGAGAAGATGGTGGAATAAAAGGTATGGAACAGAACGGAGAAAACGGCCGGCTTACAAAAGCCGACCGTTTTTTAGAATTCCGCGCCGCATGAGTCTGATAATTTAAAATTTTATTTTTATGCATATATATACATAAAAATGATTGACGGGGAATTCCGCGCCGCTTATAATATACAATATATTAAATGTTATATTTTTTGTGTATGGCAATTTGCGAAAGAAAGGAGTTTCAAATGACAATTGCTGATATTATAATTATTGCCGTGTACATCGTGGCCATGTTTGGCGTAGGGGTGTACGCGAGAACCAGGATTAAATCGGTAGACGATTTTCTGGTTGCGGGGAACCGATTTAAGACTTTTTCTCTGGTAGGAACGCTGGTAGCAGCTCTGACCGGCGCGGGAACCACCATGGGAATCGTAGGCAGTGTATACCAGTATGGCGCGGGTATTATGTGGAACTTTATCGGCCTGGCAGCGGGCTGTATTATATTTGGTCTGGTATATTGCACAGCGGTACGGAGAACCGGAGCCAGATCTATGGCGGAGCTGATCGCGGGAAGGTTCGGAAGACTGCCGAGATTTTTTTCCGGATTGATTGTTCCGATTTATTGTCTTGGATCGGTAACCATCTGCGTTGCGGGTATGGGAAGATTGATTACCTATATCAGCAGGGACTTTAACCTGAATATCAGCATGTTTGCCGCGGTTCTGGTGACCTGCATTATTGTTGTGGGCTATACGGCTCTGGGCGGACTTTATTCTGTTGTATGGACAGATGTGGTACAGTTTGTTATTATGATTGTGGTAATCATGGTAATCGGACCGATCCTGGCTATTAAAAACGCGGGATCTTTTGAAGCATTGGAAAGCGCGGTGCAAGTAAGCGGGACATCGCTTACGAATCCCTTTGAGGGAGTTCCGCTGGCGTATATGGCAAGCAGCGCGATCCTCATGTTTGTAGGAACCCCGGGAGACCCGACGGTTCCGCAGAGAGCCCTGGCGGCAGATACGGAACGAACCGCGAAAAAATCCTTTGTTATCGCCGGTATCCTGTATGTGGTATTCGGCGCGGGACTCCTGTTTATCGGCGCGGGAGCCATGCAGGCGATGCCGAACATCGCGGATACATACGGAACGACCGAAGCGGCTTTCCCGGTCTATATCATGCACTATTATCCGCCGGTTCTGCGGGGGCTGGGTATCGCGGCTCTGTTGGCGGCGATCATGTCCACCATCAGCGCGATGCTGCTGGTGGCGACGACCCATCTGGTTTACGATGTGGGCAAAGCCATCAAGCCGGATCTTTCGGATGATACGCTGAAAAAGGTGCTGCCCATCGCCATTTGCGTACTGGGCGCGATTGTCGTGTACACGGCTCTGAAAGTGACGACCCTGGCGGATGTACTGTATTTTATCTTCTCTCTGTGCGGATCGTCGTTTATCTTCCCGATGATCGCGACTCTCTGGTGGAAGAAGGCTTCCACATGGGGCGTTACGGCGGGGATTGTACTGGGCGCGGCCTGCTGCCTGACCATGTACGCCACCGGACATATGGGACCGGGAGGCGATCCGGTCTATGTGAGCATGGCGGTTTCTCTGGTTGCCGTGGGTCTTCTCTCTCTGATTATCCCGGATAAAAAGAAAGCGGAGGCGTAAGAACGAATAAAAGCAAGGAGGACAAGGATGAAACATATCTTTGTACTGATAAAAGAAGTGCCGGATATGACACGAGTCAAATTCGACAGCGAAAAGGGCACCGTAAACCGCAATTCCGCGGATGCGGAGATGAACCCCTTTGATTTGAACGCGCTGCAGGCGGCCGTAGATCTGAAACAGATCTGCGGCTGTCAGGTTACAGCCGTGATTATGGGACCGCCGAAAGCGGAAAAATCCCTGAAAGACGCTTTCGCCCGGGGCGCGGATCGATGCGTTCTGGTGACAGACGCCAAATTCGGAGGAAGTGATACGCTGGCGACTTCAAGAACGTTGGCGGCGGCTGTAAAAAAAATGGGGAAGCCGGATCTGATTCTCTGCGGGGAAAAGTCCGTAGACGGAGATACAGCCCAGGTGGGAGCGGAAGTCGCTGAACGGATGGGAATTCCCCACAGCTATTATGTGGAAGAAATCTGCGGCATGGGTGAAAAGGAAGTTACAGTGCGGGTAGAAGATCTCAGTGGAAAAAAGCAGGAGAGGGTTATGACGCTTCCTGCTCTTCTTTCTGTAACCAAGAATATCAACTTCCCCCAGATGCCGCCCCTGAAGAGGAAGCTGGAGTCTTTGGACGCGGAGATTATACGGTTGAAACTGGCGGATCTGGAAGGGCTTCTTACGGAAGAGGAAACCGGCTTTAAAGGCTCCCCCACGAAGGTTCTGAAAATTGAGGTGCCGAGGATGAAGACCCGGGACAGCAAAATTTTCCGGGAGAGCTATGACGAATTTTCCGCAGCCATCCGGGGCGCGATAAAAGAGGTATTATAAGGAGGGAAAAGCGTGGAGCAGAGACATAAAATTTTAATTCTGGCGGAACTGTGCGAAGGCGGCGTCCACAAAGTTGCCTATGAACTGATTGGAAAGGCTCTGGAGCTTTATCCTTCCGGAAAATCGGTTGTGGAATGTCTGCTCCTTGGGAACGGGGAGCCGGACGCAGCCGAACTTTGCAGAAGAGGGGCCGAGACGGTTTATTATATGAAGGATCCGGCTTTTGAAGAGCCGGAAGAACAGCTCTATAAAGAAAATATCTGCGCGTTTATCAGAGAGCATGAACCGGAAATCGTGCTCATTGGAGCCACCTCTCTGGGAAGATCCCTGGGACCGAGGATCGCGGCGGCGCTGCGGACCGGCCTGACGGCCGACTGCACACAGCTGCAGATTAGTACGGAAGAAAAAACAGCGGGGAAACTGGAACAGATACGTCCGGCTTTCAGCGACAATATTTTAGCCCATATTGTAACCGGGACCATGCCTCAGATGGCAACCGTGCGGTACAAGGAATTTCCTGAAGCGGTTTCGGACAAGTCAAGGGAAGTTAATATAAAAGTGATAAAGCCGTATCGGACGGAAGTTTCCGGATGCAGGATTACGCGGGTGTATCGGGAGCTTCAGGAAAATATTCAGGACGCTCAGGTGATCGTGGCGGGAGGAAGAGGAATCCGCAAAAAAGAAGATCTGGCTCTCTTAAAAGAACTGGCGGATCTGCTGGGCGGACAGGTTGGCGTTTCCCGCGCCCTTGTAGACGCGGGACTTGCGGGAAGTTCCATGCAAGTTGGCTACAGCGGAAATCGGGTAAAGCCCGCTCTGTATATCGCCTGCGGAATTTCCGGAGCGCCGCAGCATCTGGCGGGAATGAAGGAATCGGACGTCGTAATTGCCGTCAATACAGACCCTTCCGCGCCAATCTTTTCTATCTGTGACTATGGCTATGTAGGGGATCTGTACCAGATCCTGCCGCAGATGATCGAAGATGTGAAAGCATGGAAGGGGGAAGGAAAATGAACCGGCAAATCATGGAAGAACTAGTTGAAATCGTGGGAAGGGATTATCTGCTTACCGATGGACAGCAGGTTTCGGCTTATTTGTACGATCAGGTGGAAATCCCCCTGCGTCCGAAGGCTTCCCGACACTCTATTGTTGTAAAACCCGCGTCTACGGAAGAAGTGTCGGCCATTGTTTCCCTGGCCTCTCGGGAAAATATTCCTGTTGTCGTGCGGGGCGGCGGTACGGGGCTTTGCGGAGCGGCGACGCCTGTTTATGACAGTATGATTATCAGTATGGAACGAATGAACCATATTCTGGAGATCGATGAAAAGAATATGATGGCTGTCATGGAAGCGGGGGTGACTCTGGCGGACCTTCTGGAGGAACTGGAAGGCCACGAGGGCATCGGCTTTCCGGTACACCCCGGCGATGAAGGGGCGCAGATGGGCGGCATGGTTTCCACCAACGCGGGGGGCGCCCGGGCAGTGCGACATGGAATTATGCGGAATCACATTAAGGGTATCAAAGTGGTGCTGGCGGACGGCAGCGTTCTTTCCCTGGGAGGAAAACTCCTGAAGGACAACGCGGGTTACAATCTAATGCATCTGATTATCGGCAGCGAAGGAACCCTGGCGATTGTAACGGAAGTTACTCTGCGGATTTATCCGGAAGAAAAATACACCGCTTCCATTGTGGCTTCCTTTGATACCATTGAAGAAGCATCTTCCGCGGTACTGGATGTAGTAAAAAGCGGCGTCTCGCCCCTGGCGGTGGAATATCAGGACAAAAAGCTGAATCTGGAGACGGCGGAGCTTCTGGGTCTCCACTGGCCGGTGAAGGAAGGCAGTGCGGATCTGATTATCATCCTCTCGGAGAAGACGGAAACCGCCCTGTACGACAACTGCCGGGCAATTGATCAAATCTGCGACCGCCACCATGCCAGAGAAGCGATGTTCGCGGGAACCAAACAGGAGGAGGCAGACGTTTTAGCCATCCGAAGCGGCAGCTATGATGTCATTAAGGATGACATTTACCATTCCTTTGATATGGCGGTGCCGCCAAGCAGTATGCCGGAATTTTTAGGGGAACTGTGGAGGCTGGTAGATTCCTATGATACCAGAACTAATATCACCGCCCATATTGCGGACGGAAACGTGCATAATGATATTCTGCTGGTGGATGGCAAAGTGCCGGATTATCACAGAGAGCTGCAGGAAAAGATGTATCAGCTGTGCTTCTCCTATCATGGAACCATTACCGGGGAGCACGGAATCGGGAAGCTGCGGGTCGGAGATCTGCCGCTGCAGAAATCGCCGCGGGAAATGGAACTGATGGAGCAGATTAAAAAAGTCTTTGACCCCAAGTGTATTCTGAATCCGGGAACGGTGCTGCGTTCTCAGAGAGAGGAGTGATCCGGAAATGAAGATCGACCTGAAATACGGAGACGGTACAGTAGCGCTGGACTGTGACAAGCTGGCGAATTACGCGATCCTGGCCTCGGAAGAACGGGAGGCGCGGGAGGAAGAAGCTCTGATTCAGGAAGCTTTGGAGCATCCCATCGGAAGTCCCCGGCTGCGGGATCTGGCCAGCCCCTCGGATTCGGTCTGCATCGTGGTATCGGACATCAGCCGGGCGTATCAGAAAATGAGCCTTTTTCTGCCATATGTGATTCGGGAATTGGAAGAGGCAGGAGTTCCGGATGAGCAGATTACGCTGCTGTGCGCCCTGGGCGCCCATTCTCCCCAGAGCGAGGAAGAAAAACGCCTGGTTCTGGGAGGACTTTACGGCAGATTTCGGTTTGTGGAGCATGACTGCCGGGATGAAAAGAATCTGGTTCATCTGGGAACAACACGCCATGGAACGCCGATCTGTGTTTCCCGTTACGCGGCGGAGGCGGATCTGGTTGTCCTGACAGGAGCGGTTACTTATCACGATATGGCAGGATTCGGCGGCGGAAGAAAATCCGTTATGCCGGGGATCGTATCTTATGAAGCGGTCTGCGCCAATCATCTGCGTGTTTTCGCCAAGGAACTGGGCGGCGGTCTGAATCCCGACTGCAGGCTGGGCAATCTTGAGGGAAATCCCATGCACGAGGACATGGTGGATGCCTGCGGGCTGTTGCGGCCGGCTTTTCTTTTCAACGTGGTGCTGGATGGAAACAATCGATACTATAAAGCGGTGGCAGGCGACTGGGAGCAGGCGTTCCGCAAAGGAACCGGGTATTGTGAAGAGGCGTGTATGGTTCCTATCAGACGGAAAGCGGATATTGCCATAGCCTGCTGCGGCGGTTATCCCAAAGACATGAATCTGTATCAGGCGTCAAAAGGCTACGCGGTAGGAATCGACGCGGTAAAACCGGGAGGCGCCGTCATTCTGCTGGCACGGTGTGAGGACGGGATGGGAGCGGACCCCTCTGTTTCCATTATAACCGATTACGACAGCCATCTGGAGCGGGAAAAGAAAATGCGGGAAGCCTTTGAGCCTGAAGCGTATTCCGGCTATTACATCTGCGAGATGGCAAACAAATACCGTCTGATGCTGGTTTCGGATTATCAGCCGGCAGAGGAGCTGGAAAAAAGCGGAGTTCAGATGTTTTCTTCTCTGGAGGAGGCGCTTGCCTGCGCGGGGGCGGAAAAAGAAAACGTCTTTACCTATGTCATACCGGCGGCCATGTCTATTGTGACAAAATTCGTAAAAGGGGAGGAATAAACGATGAAGCACAAGTTTGTAGCAAAGCGGTACTGGAAAGAAGAAGTGCCTCCTATGAGCATTGTGGATAAGCTGGCCCAGAGATACGATGATGTTATCGATCTGAGTCTGGGGGATCCGGATCTGGTTACCGATCCCATTATTATAGACAAAGCTTTTGAGGACGCGCGGAAGGGTCACACCAAGTATACGGATTTCCGCGGCGACGCCGAGCTGCGGCAGGAGATTCGCAATTACTATAAAGAAGAATACGATTACGAGATAGACGATGAGGAAATCTTCGTTACCGCCAGCGGCACCCACGCCATGTGTCTTGCTTTCTGCGGCATTCTGGATCCGGGGGATGAAGTGATTATTCACGCGCCCTATTATACTTACTATACGACCCAGATCAAGTTCGCGGGCGGTGTTCCGGTGATTCTGGACTGTTACGAGGAAGAAGGCTTTCAGCTGAATGTGCAGCGGATGGAAAAGCTGATTACCGAACGGACCAAAGCCATTGTGGTTAATACCCCCAATAACCCTACGGGAGTATGTATGACAAGAGAAACCCTCATGGCGGTGGCAGAACTCGCGAAAAAATACGATCTGCTGGTGGTGGCCGATGACATTTACACGGCATACAGCTTTGGAGAGCCGTTTATTCCCATGACAAGCCTTCCGGGTATGAAAGAACGGACCATTACCCTCAACAGCTATTCCAAGGACTACACCATGACCGGCTGGCGGGTTGGACAGATTATCGCGCCTCCGCCGGTGATTCGCGCGATTAATTCCGTAAACGACGCGGTTATGTTTACCGCGCCTTCCATTTCCCAGAGAGCGGCTATTCACGCTATCCGCAACAGGAAGACTGTGCAGCCGCCGATGATCGAGGAATATAAGAAAAGAGTATTCTACGCCGCGGATCGGATTAACGCGATGAAGAATCTTTCGGTGATGCCGCCCCAGGGGACGTTCTATCTTCTCATCAACATCAAAAAACTGGGAATGGACTGTATGCAGGCCAGCGATCTGATTCTTAACGAAGCTCATGTGCTGACTGTTCCGGGCATTTCCTTCGGAGCCTGCGGAGAAGGGTATGTGCGTATCGCCTGCACGAAGGAAATTGACGTTCTCAAAGAAGCCTTCGACCGGATGGAGAAAGTGAAGGCGCTGGTAGAGTGATGTGCGAACCCGGAAACGGGAATTTTATAAACATTTGACAGGATTTTAAAATTGTTTCCATTATTTCAACCTTTCTGGGAGACAGATGTGTTAAAAGCACAATTTTGCCACGGAAAATTTGCTCTTTGAACGCTGGAACCCTGAAAAAGATGGAAACAATTTTTATTTTTTGCAAAGTGTTGATAAAAGCGGCCGCAGACAGCCAGATAAATTTATGTTTCTCTGTCAAGAAAATGAAGCTGCCAGCGATGTTGAATGTTCAGTTTTCCATATAAGTTATAAATATGGCGTCTCAGAGTGTTTTCCGAGATGCAGAGTTTTTCCGCGATTTGTTCATTTTCCAGCCCATCAAGCAACAACTCCAGAATTTCTTCTTCTCTGTGCGTGAGACAGTAGGTCTCCCGAAACCAAGATATGGATTCCCTCGGAGAAGTGTTCTGCTGTTTACGATCCTGGAAGAGCCGGATGGACAGATGCTCTTTCAGACTGTCCAGAAAGAAAATTTCTTTATCTGAGAAATTCTGAGAATCTTTCGACCGGCGCCTGAGAACTTGTTCTCAGGCGCCTTTTCTATGTTTGAAAATCAGGTTGTAGAAGAATTTTATCAACACTTCGTAATTTTTTGTATTTGTTTCTATTTTTTTTCAGCGTTCCAGAGGTACAGTTACTTAAAGCAGCTGTTTTTCGGCAAATCTGCTCATCTATAGAGCCCAAAGCCGGGAAATTTTAGTAACAATTTGTGTTTTACATAGAATGTTGATAAAGCGTTCCAATCAGGCCGTATTGTACGCATCTGCGGTATGCAGGGAGACCTTTGGAAAACTGCCTGAAAATACAATCTTGCTTAAAATAAGGAAGCGGGAAGGGGGAGGGGCGAATAAGTTTTTGAAAAGGGAAACTTATTGAAATTTCAACGTATTTATAAATTTTAGAGCAGTGGATGTTGGGGCAAAAACTTGACAGATACGCTCAGTTTGCTATAATAATTTTTGCACAGTGTATTTTGAGATGATACACTGTGTTTTGTTATCGCAGGAATTCAGGAAATGGAAATGGTAAAAAAATTAGCAAAGTACAAAATTTTAATCCTAGATCTTGGGCTTCTGCTGTTGGTTGCGGTACTGGGATGGCTGATCATCACGCAGCTTACAACAAAAGAAGTGCGTCTGATTGTAGACGGTAAGGCTTCAAGTTACCAAACACAGAGTTATACGGTGGAAGAATTTCTGGACGAACAGAATATCCGGCTGGTAAAGGAAGATTCGATCCGTCCGAAGGTCAATCAGACTCTGACAGACGGTGAGGAAGTGGAAATTGTAAAATCGCTTCCGTTTACACTGCAGGCAGACGGAAAGCAGCGGGAACTGCGGGCACTTCCGCAAACCGTGGGAGAGGCGCTGGAAGAATACGATGTGGAAGTCGGTGAAGCGGATAAAGTAACGCCTGCGCTCAGCGAACCCCTGACAGCCGGCGCGGAGATCGTCATAAACCGGATTACTACCGGAACAGAAGAAGTCCTTGAAGAAACCGCCTTCGAAACAAAGACCAGAGGTGACGGTGATCTTCCCGCGGGAACGACAAAGGTGGTTCAAAAGGGGAAAAAAGGTCAGGATAAAGTAACCTACGAAATTACCTATTCGGACGGCGAGGAAATCAGCCGCAAAGAGGTTTCCCGGACAACGGTCAGCAAACCGAAGACCAGAATTGTGGCGAAGAGTACACGAGGAACAATCGCCGGCGCTGAGTATACAAAGAAATTTACGGTCAAGGCCTATTCCTACTGTGTGAAAGGGACGACCGCGTCCGGAACCACGGCGCGGGAAGGGATCATCGCGGTAGACCCGAGCGTGATTCCGCTGGGTACAAAGGTTTATGTGGAAGGTTATGGATTTGCGACAGCGGAAGATACCGGAGGAAATATCAAAGGAAATACCATCGACGTATATAAAAATACAGAAAGCGAATGCCTCAACTGGGGCGTAAGAAATGTAACGATTTATATTCTCAGCGATTAGCGGAGAGCGTAAAGGAGGGAGCATGAAAGAAGAAGCGAGTATAAGTATCAGACGGAGAACCGGAACCTTGGCTCTGGCAGCCATGATGGCAGCGGCGGTATTTTCGCCGGCGCCGGCTTTTGCGGAGGAATTGAGTCCGCAGGAGGAAGACGCGCAGGTACAGACAAAAGCGGCAGCGGTTTCGGTCGCATCAGTAAAGCTGAACAAAAAAAATGTTTCGGTGAAGGCCGGAACGTCGATGAAACTGCAGGTGGCAGTCGCTCCGGCAGCGGCAAAAAACAAAACAGCTGCCTGGAAATCGTCGAACGCAAGCGTGGCATCGGTAAACAGCGCAGGAACCGTGACGGCAAAGGCGCCCGGAAAGGCGATCATTACAGTGACGGCTGATGGGAAAACCGATACTTGCAGTATAGCTGTATCTCTGGCAGCGCCGGAACGAATCCGGACGAAATCCACGGGGATACGGTCTGTGAAGGTCAGTTGGAAAAAAGTTGCGGGCGCGTCCAGGTATGAGATTTACCGCTCAAAAAAGAAAACAGGATCTTATAAGAAAATCGCGACCGTAAAAGGAAAGACCAGTTATCGGGATCGAAAAGCGTCTACGGGAAAGACGTATTACTATAAAGTAAAAGCCCGTTCCGGCTCTTACAGGAGTGCTTTTTCGTCCAGAGTCCGGGCGAAAGCAAGACCGGCAGCGACCAGTGTGACGGCTAAGGCCGGAGAAGAAAGTGTCCGGCTTTCCTGGAAGAAAGTAAAAGGCGCGCACGGGTACCATATTTACCACACCAGCGGGAACAGTAAAAAAGGGTTCAAGCGGATTAAGGTGGTGAAGAAAGGAACTTCCACCCGATTTACCCATACGGATCGGAAAGCGGGAAAACAGCAGCACTATAAAGTAAAGGCATACCGGATTGTAAACGGAAAGAAAGTCTTTGCGGCAAGTTCTTCCGCGGCAACGGCAAAGCCAAAGAAAGTGCAGCTCAAAGAAAGTAAAAAAGGATTCCAGTATAAGAAGAAATTTACGGTTAAGACGTATGCCTATACAGGCGGAGGCAGAACTGCGATGGGAACCCGGGCAAGAGTCGGGGCAATCGCGGTGGATCCGGATGTGATTCCGTTGGGCACAAAGGTTTATGTGGAAGGCTACGGCTACGCGAGAGCGGAAGATACCGGGGGAAATATCAAAGGAAAGACAGTCGATCTGTATATGAACTCAACCGGAGCTTGTATGCAGTGGGGCGTAAGATACAAGACCATTTATGTGGATGTTAGAAAATAGCGTATTTAAAACGCAACGATAGGATAAAAAAACGGAACTGTCTCGACAGTTCCGTCAGACTGTAGACAAAAGGTCCAACTTCAAGAAGAGAAGTTGGACCTTTTCTAAG
>JAHZHL010000006.1 GCA_019420305.1 Bacillota bacterium
CCTCCGGCTGTATCGGTTGAGCAAAAGTCAGCGTGGGATTGATGTGGTATCTTTAACTAAGTGAAACCCCAGAAAAATCACATCATACTGATCCATACCAGGTACGCTGCCGGAAATTGCCGGACGGGAATCCGGATCCTTCATTTCCACGGTACTGCGGCTTTTTTTATCCATCCAGTTCAGATCCGCCTGTGTGTAGGGGATCTGCGGCTGAATCTCATAAAGATCCGCTTCCGCCGCCTCCGCCAGCGCCTTTGCTGTTTTCGCCGTTACTCCGCTTGCTGAAAAATACGCCACTAATCTCTTGCTCATTTTATTCCCTCCTTGTTTTTATGGTTACGCGCCAAAATATGCCGCGATTTCCTGCATCCTCTTTTCCTGCTTTACATGAAACGGACAGCGCCTTTCACAGTGTCCGCACTGAATACACGCGCCCGCTTTTACAGACAGTTTCTCATAATGGCCCTTTGCCATCTCGTCTCCGGCAAGAGCCAGATCGTAATATTTATTGATCATTCCCACATCCAGACCCTTCGGGCATGGCTGGCAGTGGTTGCAGTACACGCAGACGCCTTCCGCGCTGGCCGGGGTAAAGCGGCCGATCACCGAATAATCCCGTTCCTCTTCATCAGCGTCCAGATATTCCAGCACCTGCCGCAGATCCTCGCTGTTTCTTACTCCCGGGAGCACGGTCATAACCGCCGGCCGATCCAGAGCGTACTGGATACACTGTGTTTTGGTCAGCGCCGTCTGAAAGGGCGATGTTTTCGCGTCCAACAGCTGTCCACCGCCGAAAGGTTTCATTACCGAGATTCCCACTCCGTTTTTTTCACATTCCTGATACAGTCGGCCGCGTTCGTCGGCAGCTCCGATGCCGTAAGTGCCTGTAGAGTAATCGTAGGCCGGGTTAATACTGAACATGGCAAGATCGATTTTCCCCGTATCCAGAAACCGCCGCAGAATCTCCGGGTTGTGGGTGGAAAGGCCCAGGTGCCGGATTATGCCGTCCTGCTTCAGATGTTTCATGTAATCCCAGATTCCGCCTTCCATAATTTGATGAAAGTCATCGGTTTCATCGATGCAGTGGACAAAACCGAAATCCGTATAATCGGTACCCATGGTTTTCAGGAGGCCCTCAAAGTTTTTCCTGATTTCTTCCAGGTCTCTGGACCACCCGTACTTTCCACTGTCATAGACGGCTCCAAAGTGCATCTGCAGATAAACCTGCTCCCGCTGCCCTTCAAAGATGCGGGAATAACAGGAATAGGGCTTCACCTCCGCTGCCGCCATATCAAAAAAGTTGATGCCGCTGCTCCGAGCGAGCCGCAGCGTTTTTTCGATTTCCTCTTCACTCCCCTCGTGAATATATCCCATACCCAGACCGATGACGCTGATCCGCTCATCGCCGTGGGGAAGTTTTCTGTATTCCATAGTCGCCATTCTTCCCTCCCTCTCTTCTCTATTTATCAGTATACGGCTGGAAACGGTTCCTCGCAAATACTTCTATCGCATGCTTATCTATGCCTTATGGGAATGTTGGGATCGAAAAAGAGCCCTGCACAGCGGCATAAGGCTCTTTTCACACCTACTAATATAGACTTTGTATCACGGTATATTTTTCCGCGTATCCGATGGGATTGTAACTGAGCTTTGCTTTCCGCAGCCCTTCAAGGCCCACGTCATCTTCTCGGTTTACGACCCGGGAATCGGGGAATTCCTGCACAATGAACTGCTGGTTGATGGTCTGATACAGTCCCGGGATCTGGGAGTTGGCTTTTTCCACGCAGATAAAGGCCATTTCTTCCAGCTCGTTATAATTTCCCATGGTAAACGCTTCCATCTTTCCATCTACGAAAATGGAACCCATGCGGATGCCCGGCGCCACCGGATAACGGAGCACTTCCCAGATTCCGTCTTTTTCCTTATCCAGTCCCTCTTCCTCGGATTTGGCTGTGGCGTACCAGTGTTCGAGAAACGCCCGGATTTCTCCCGCGTCCTCTCCGGTAAGACTCCGGTACTCCCATCGCCCGTCGTACATTTTTTTGAATTTATTGACCAGATTTTTCTTTTTGTGATAAGCCCTTCCGGAAAGGGTACGCAGCTTTTCCGCGTCGTACAAATAATCCTTCAGATCGTCCTGCTTGCTGATCTGATAGTATGGATTCTCCTGCAATTTCAGATATTCCACCGCTTCCACATCCGCCAGGAAAATCTTTACCGGCCGTTTCAGGACTTTATTGAAATAGTCCTGGGTCAGCTTGAAATAATAAGGCAGATCTTCTTCCCTGCAGGACGGCATCACGGTATACGGTTCCCCGTCCATCTCCATTTTCCATAAAATCGCTTTCCCCTCAATCAGACAGTACTCCAGTTTATTGGATCTGCTCCACAGAAAAATATCCAGAAAGCTGCTGTCACAGATCTGGTTGGGACGCATGGAAAAATACGGCTCCAACGCTTCCTCCTCCGCCATCGTCAGCTTTTGAAACTGCAGGGTCTCCAGTTCCGGATAGCTGCTCGCCTCTGAACATCCCCTCTTGGGATTATTTCTGACATAGCAGGATTCTTTACTGCATGATGTACATCTCATTTTTAAACTCCTCGCCCTCCTTTTGATCGCTTCCTAATTTTATACCCCAATGTTTCCCATTATAACACGTTTCATGAAAAAACCAAGTTTTTGTCGGTTTCAGTTTACCATATTTTGGTGAGGAAGTACAGGGGGGCGATGGAAATGAGACTTAGAAGCCTTCTTTATCCCAGTAAACCTTTTTTCCTGCCTTTACTGTCCCTAATGCTTTCATAGTATACAGATTTCCGGTCCCATAGGGATTCTGACTGATCACCGCGAAATCCGCGTCTTTTCCTATTTCCAGGGTTCCTTTTTCCTTTTCCTTTCCAATGGAATAAGCCGCGTTTATGGTGCACATTTTAATGGCTTCTTTCAGCGGGATATTCCTCACAGGATTATATCCGTCTGTACAGGACGCAATGTAAAGCAATGGATCGATATCTGTAACCGGATTATCTGATCCGCTTACCACAAGAATCCCCCTTTCTATTATTTTTTTAAAAGGATCGATGCGATCTGCCCGCTTTCTCCCCAGAATTGCCTCAAACTCCCGATTTTCTCCATCCCATAAATAGGAAAATCCCGGCTGCATAGACAGAATCAGGTCCAATTCTTTTGCCATCTGAATCTGTGTGTCTGTCGGAAGGCAGAAATGCTCAATTCTGTGGCGAAGCTTCTTTCTTCCCTGCTCGGCAAAGACTCTATGATAGGTATACAAAAGCTGATCGATCGCCCGTTCCCCCACCGCGTGCATGGTACACTGCATATCTCTGCGGTGTGCCTCGGAAACAAAGTCATATACGTTCTGATCGTTATGGTACAGCACCCCTCGCAGTTCCGGCCGATCCTCATATGGTTCAAAGTTTGCCATGGTATATTCAAAAGCCGCTCCGTCGAGAGTCAGGCAGCCTCCTACCCGCTCCAGTCCTTTAGAAGCGGCAAATCCCGGATCCCATGTCTGATGAAAGACGACCATTTCCAAGGGCAGTTTCTTTTTTCGCTCCAGAACCAGATCCACATCCCGATCTTCTGCCACAAACTGCCCGAAAAGGCCATGAATCGAAGTTACACCTTTTGTAACCGCATACTCCGCGCAGCTTTCAATCAAACTCCACAGTTCATCGTCAGAAAAAGAACTGAACACATTCCGGTTAGCAAGAAAAACGGATTCATCCGATACATATACGCCTGTCCGCAAACCGCCTTCTTTCATCACCCCCGGCATGTCCTCCGGAACACCCGCGATCTGATCTCCCGTGCTATTCAGCGCGCAGGCATGCATAGTGGCGGCAAATAGAATCACTTTGTGTCCATGAGATATGCGATCCAGCTCCTGCCTGGTAGGATAACGTTGTTCTGCTATCTTCTGAACCAGAAAACAGGAACCGAAAACCCAGCCGTCTCCCGGCTCTTCTCTGCACCGGTCTTCCATTTTTTCCAGCACTTCTTTTAATGTATCACAATCCGAGAGCAGTACGCTGCTTTTCAAAATTCCGGTATTCAGCACATGGACATGACAGTCGCTCAGTCCGGGAAGAATTGTTCTTCCCTTCATATCGTACGCTTTATACTGATTTTCCGTTACGATACGGGGAAAAGTCTCCTTCCCCAAGCCTTCAATTTTACCATCTTTGACTCCGATCCAGTGATATACTTCATCTTCCGGATCCATACTGATAATATTCGCGTTATAATAAACCGCATCAAATTTCATAATCCACCTCCGCAGAAAGAATTGCAGATTATTCATCAATTCCCCTGAATTATATCTGATAATTTTGAAAAATCCTATTGGTCAAAGGTTCCATTTAGGGTATACTGTTACTATCTTTTTACCATCAAAGGGAGGTCCGCTGCTATGAAATTACTGGAAAACGACTGGAAATTTATTAACCATTTACTGCTGAAAATGTACTCTTCTGAGGCCGAGAATCTGTTTGATCAAGATCTGATGCGAAATCTTTCTTTCCTGATTCCCTATGATAAAGCCAGTTTTTTTCTGCATGATCATGAAGGGAACAGTCTGCTTCACAAGCCCCTTGGCATTCATTTTTCAGAAGCGGAACTGGAAAACTACAGTCCCCGTTTTTCAAAGGAGCTGCCGCACATCTGGGTTAACTTCTATGATAAAAGCCTGGTAATCCGTGATTCTGACTTGTATGCGGAAAGCGATCAACCTGATAAAGGATATTATACAAATCTCCTTTTACAGCAAAATGTCCGATACGCACTAACGCTTTCCCTTGCCCATTCGGGGCTTCGCATTGGTGTCCTTACCCTCTTTCGTGAACAGGATAAGGATGACTTCTCGGATCGGGAGGTCTATATCGCAGAACAGCTCGTTGATCATATCGCCTCTTACGCGTATAGCATTTATGGATTGAAAAAATACAGCCAGAGTCCGGATCCCGCGCCTCCCAGCATTGGAGAGCTTTCTCTCCGTTACAAACTGTCCGAACGTGAAACAGATGTGCTCCGGCTGCTGTCTGACGGCGCTTCCACAAAAGAAATCAGCACTCAGCTCTGCATTGCTGAAACAACAGCGAAAAAGCATTTAAGCAGTATCTATAGAAAAATGAAAATAAAAAGCAAAGCGGAACTGGTACGAATCATATCCCCTCATATACAAGAATAGTATTTTTTCATAAAAATGGGCCATCACAACTGTCCTTTCGGACAGTTGTGTTTTTTTGCGCAAATCAGTACGATAAACGAAAGGATTATTCATTCAATTCAAATTTTTCTGTTTTATTTTCCTGTTATTGAATGGAGGTATCGAATGAGTAAATTTACGTTAAAAAATGAAAATGGAAAAATTTATACCGGCTGGTATATTGCCGCAATGGGGATTATTCTGATGACGTTTGCCTATTCCTGTATTGTTTCTGTAAGCGGCATGTTTATGGTTCCTGTTACGGAAGCGTTAGACCTTCAGATCGGAGATTTTTCTGTCTGGGTTACCATTATGTCGGTCACCGCAATTATCTTTCTGCTGATTTTCAGCAAAATTTTTTCAAAACGGACGATAAAGCCGATTATGATTGTAAGCTGTCTCTGCGGGGTTGCCGGATTCATCGGCTTCGCCACATCCCAGAGCCTGATCCAGTTTTATCTCTTTTCTGTACTACTTGGGATTTGCTTTGGCGGGCTGACTACCACTCCGTCCACTCTGCTCGTCTCCAACTGGTTCGGTACGAAAATGCGCGGAAAAGCCCTGGGAATCCTCTTCGGCGGCAATTCTATCGTCGTAATGCTGATTATGCCTGTATTAAACCAGATTATCCTCAAATTCGGATGGCGGGTCGCCTACTTTGTACTGGCGGGCGCCCTTCTTATCATCTGTCTTCCTCTGGTTCTCAAATTCGCGATCTGGAGCCCCGAATCCGTCGGGCAGAAACGAATGGGCGACGCGGGAGAACAGGAAACCCTTTCTTCCGATCAGCTTCCCGGCGTTACATTTAAGGACGGCCTGAAAAAGCCCTCCACCTGGCTGGTATTCCTGTCAGGAACATTGCTGGTAATTCCGTCAAGCGCTATTTTAGTCCATTCCCAGCCCTTTATGATCATGCACGGCTACAGCGCTACCTTTGCCGCGAATACCACATCCATTATGATTGGAATCTGTGTTGTCACCTGTATCCTCGTGGGCTTTATCAACGACCGTTTCGGTCTGCGGGCTGCCGCCCTCTTCAGCGGAGTGGCCTTTATCCTGGACTATATCGCTCAGATTTATATCCCTGCTGGCGGGATGCTGATGGTCGTTCTTTTCATTGTGCTTTACGGTCTGGGCTGCCCTGCGGTAAACATCGTTTCGCCCCTGTTCGCGAATCATATGTTTGGAGAAAAAGAAGTCGGCACATTTATCGGTTACATCAACCTTTTCATTTCAATCGGAGGCGCTATCGGCAGTTCTTTTGTCGGAAAGCTCTACGATCTTACCGGCACCTATATCCTACCCTTCTGGATTTGCGCGGGTCTGCTGCTTGTAATGACCATTATTCGTTTTGTCTTTGCTTCTAAAAAATACGCGTTCCAGGGCAAATAACTGTTCCTTACCGCCTGCGGGAATCTCTGCTCCTGAGAATTGCCGCAGGCTTTTTTTCGTTCCTTCCAGTCCCCGTTCTCCTGCTGCCTCCCCGCTGCCATACCTTCCGGGCATTCCATCTTATACATCATACGCATTTGCCCCGGCAGCATTCTCCCTTTATAATAAAAATAAAAAAGGAGCGTTTTCATGTACTACCACCAATTCCACGATTTACCCGTTTCCGCCCTGGGCATCGGCTCTCTGCGTCTTCCAGCCAAACCGGAAGATCCGAACTGTATTGATCGGGAAAAAGCGCAGAAGGTGATCGATTACGCGCTGGGGCATGGCATCAACTTTGTTGATACCGCTTATACCTACCATGAAGGAGATTCGGAACGCTTTCTGGGAGAAGCGCTGAAGAAACACAAACGGAGCAGCTATTATCTGGCCTCCAAATACTATGTATCCGCGAATCCGGATATCCGTGCCCTCTTCGAGGAACAGCTCCGGCGTTTGCAGACGGATTATCTGGACTTTTATCTGCTCCATGGGATGGATGAGAATTCCTTTGACGCGTTTACCGATGAAAGCCGGGATTATATCGGATTTCTCCAGGAACAGAAAAGACTGGGGCGTATCCGCTATCTGGGCTTTTCCTCCCATGCCGCGCCGGAAACTCTGAGCCGCTTTTTAGAGTGGTACGACGGATTTGATATGGCGCTTCTTCAGCTGAATTACCTTGACTGGAAGCTGCTTAACGCCAAAAGGCAATATGAGATTGTAACTGCCCACAACATTCCTATCTGGGTGATGGAGCCTATGAAAGGAGGCATCCTTTCTTCCCTTAATCCCAAAGCCGCGAAGATTCTGAAGGATGCCGCGCCGAACCGCTCGCTCGCTTCCTGGGGCTTCCGTTTTCTCATGGGACTGCCGAATGTGCGCACGATACTCAGCGGCATGAGTTCCATTGAGCAGATAAAAGACAACCTGACCATATTTGACAGGCCGGATCCGTTAAGCAGTCAGGAAATAGAAATTCTGGAGAAGGCGGCGGACGCCTTTCTCGAGGATCGGAGCGTTCCGTGTACCGGATGCAGATACTGCTGCTCTGTCTGTCCTGCCGGACTGGATATTCCCCTTCTCATAAAAGGATATAGCGAGCACCGGGTCAGTGGGGAGACCTGGCGAATCGCCGGGCTTTCCAGAATCAAACATGAACCGGAATCCTGTCTCCAATGCGGCCTGTGCCTGAAACACTGTCCGCAGAAAATTGAAATTCCGCATATCATGAAACAGTTTGCCGCTGTACGGAAATAATACAGCGGATTTGCCGGCGGTATCTTTACGGGTCCGATTCCTCTAAAGGAAGCTCCCAGTTGCCGCTCTTCAATGCTGCGGTTGTATCCTAATGGATCGTGACGAGCCTGGTGGATACAAAAGTTGTGGGTTTGGGAAGATGAATTTAGGAAAATCCTACAAAATCTGAGAATTTCTAAAAGACAAATCCCGCGAACGGGAAAGTTTTGTATCCAAAAAGTCATTTTAAGGTAGGCTGGCTACAAACCGACATCTTACGGATTCCGATTCTCTCTGTTTTCTCGTCCTAAAGCATTCACCCGCCGGGTCTCCTGCCGTCAAATCAATCGCTCGCTTAGACCCCTGGAATCAATGGGATTAAATCTTTTGGCAGAAAAAAGGACTCACCCCATGGGTTGAAGAGAATGCCCCCGCACCGCTGCAGCTGCTGCGCGTCCGCAAACAGGGCTTTCGTAAACTGAAACATCATAGGCACCTGTTTCCCCTTTCCCGCTTCTGAAAGACTGGTAAAGACAGCCAGCGCCTCGCCTCCGCCGGTGGTTTTCAGCTTTCGCATTTCAAAACAGGAATCGTCTTCCCGTTCTCCCATAGCAACCAACAGCATTCCGCCATTTTCCATGCTTTTTCGCAGGGCTCGCATCACTCCGATAACCGAGTCCTCTGACTGTTCTTCGCATGCCTTCTGGATAGCGTTTTCCAGTTCTTTATTTTCATTTAAGTCATATGACATCCTGGTGTTCTCCTTTTGATTCCGCGGGGTTGTCCCGCGCTCCGTTACATCGATTATATCATAAATCCACTTTCCCCGAATGAAGGGTATCCGTAGCCCCGAACCGCGATCCTCAAATTTATCAACAAACGAAGAAAAACGCAAAATGTTTCTAAAATCTTCATGGATTTACAATCTGCTGAACCGCACGTTATCTACCAGAATTCGCTCAAAGCTTCCGGACCGCAGATAGGAAAGCACCGCGTCTCTGCTGCCGGAAACGCAGTAATGCTTTGTTTCAAAGGTATCGGAAGAGTTTCCCGCTTCCGCCAGTTCCTCAAGCAGAGTTTTATCCGAATTGTAGACGCTATCATTGGATGGCATACCTAGGCCTTTCCAGATTTCTATATTTTCTTCCAACAACTCCAGATTTTCCAGATAAACCTGCCTTAATTCCCCCGCGCTCATTTCTCCTCGTTTATCCGATCCTTTCGTGGCTGCGGAAAGATTCAGGCTCAGCCCTGCCTGAAAATCACATTGTGGCTCATAAACCTGCAGCCATTCCATCTGAAGATCATCGCTGTTTTGTTTTATCAGGTCTTCCACCTTCCTCGCCTTCTGTTCCGAAAGGGACAGGTACAGATACGCGGACTGCGGAAGTTTTTCAATCTCCGAAAGCAGGGAGGCAAATTCTTTCTTGGTCAGTTTCTCCTCCTGGTTCTCTGTGTAAAAGGCTCCCAGAAGGATCTGCGCTCGCCCGCCGCTGTCATTTGTGACAGAAAGCTTTCCCCGATTCATTTCCATCGTCACATTGGTCTGACCGACGACCAGATCCTCTTTGCTGTGATCCAGCAGGTTCATGTTCAGCGTATAGCATCCGAACCCTTCCTTTTCCACCTCTATTCCGTAAACCTCCCGGTAAGGATACATGGTTTCATAGTAAGCCCTCATCACGGAAAGCAGCCTGCTGGGGTTACCTTCATTCAGCTTTTGAGGATTCATATTACACAGGTTCAGCAGGGGACTGATTCCAAGAAAGATCACCACCGCCGCCAGCACTACGGCAATGGCGGATTTCAGCGCGATCTTCCTGATTTTTTTGTTGATCATCTGCTCAATCTGCCTGTCAAAATCCACATCCTGATCCACTCCCATGGCCTGCAGCTCCTGTTCAAGTTCTCTTTCTTTTTCTATCTCTTTCATCCTCTTTCTCCTTCATCTTTATCAACATTTTTCTGGCCCTGGATTTTATCTGACGCACGTTTTCCTCTGAGATACTGTACGCCGCGGCGATTTCCCGATTTTCAAGCTGCAGATACACACTGTCGATCATCACCTGGCGATATTTCATCGGCAGCATGGAAATCATCGCCGCCAGCCGAGCCCGCTCTTCATTTTGAATGTAGTCGGAAAGAAGGTCATCCTGAGACTGCAGATGCAGAAGATCGAAGGGTTCCTCCGCAATCCGGCGTTTTTTCTTCACGAGATTGTAAAAGTCATTGCGAAGGACTTTATTTGCCCAATAAAGGAAACTGCCTCCCTGTTTATAAGATAAAAGCGCTTTTACAAACACATTCTGTACCAAGTCTTCCGCCGCGCTCCTGTCATGGGTATAGGAACAGGCGATGACCATCAGAGAATCAAAATAAGATTCATACATGCTTGCAATAAAGTCCCTCTTCTGTTCCTTTTTTGACTTCAATGAACCTTCCCCCCTTACACACTTCTACTCTTTAAACCAGATTGCCGCATTTTTGTGACACAGTTTCCGGAAATTTCTCATAAAAAAGAACGGGCGGATAAATGGGGCACATCATGACCTGCCCCATTTATCCGCTCTCCACGGTCCGGTTGTTTTCTCAGCCCCCGATCCCCAGCGCCCATTTTACAAAGCATTTTACGTTACAGTATCCTTTCTCGTACAGAAAATCGAAGAACCAGTTGTACGCCCTGGATACCGGCGGACTGGAAAAGACGAGCACACAAAGAGAAGCCAGTCCGAACACCCATCCGTAGTAAGATGCCGCTGTCAGCGCCGGCAGACCATATTTTTTCAGAATCTGCCGCACGATCAGATGCAGAATATAAACAGACATGGTGTTTCTCCCCACATAACTCAGATACGATTTTCCCTTCGGCATGATATTCAGCATGAGAACAATCCACCCACAGGGAAGAATAAAATCGACAATTCGCATCAGAATATCCATATACCAGCTTAATCCCAGAGGATCGCCCGGTCCCCGCAGCAGATAAAACTCTACCGGAACCACCTGGAAATAAGCCAGCGCCACATTAATTCCCACCAGCACAACCGCTAAAACCAGACACTGCCACGCTTTCAGCCGCTGGATTTTTGCGATATGCTCCTTTGTGCAGAAATATCCCAGCATGAAAAAGGGAAAATAGGATACGATTCTCCCCAATGCCAGCTCTTCCCCCAGCCATGGGATCAGACCCGCCACAAGGTACAGCAGGATACTAAAGGGAAGAATCCGCCGGATTTTAATCAGATCCACCAGGAAAAAACGGTATACGAAAAGCGCGACCAGATACCACAGCGCCAGTGGCGGATCAAGCCAGTCGAGGGTCGCGCTCCCGTTCAGCAGGTACCGGATTCCGTAAAAAAACGGAACCAGCAGCAGATAGGGAAACAGAAAAGTTTTAAACGCGGTTTCCCTTGCCCTCTCCGGTTTTTTCGAAAAATATCCGGATAAAAACACAAATGCCTGCATGACAAACACATTAATTGTGATATAAACAACACCTCCGAAGGAATCCTGCTCAAATCCGCCGCCAATCCTCATAAAATGCGAAATCGGGATGGTCCAGATCAAAAGCCCGCGAAAGGCGTCAAAAAAATAACTTCGTTCCTTTTTGCCTGCAGCATTTTCAACTGATTCACTTTCCTTCATATCTATCACTCCTGTTTTGCCCAGCCCAGAACACATTGCACGGCTTTTTTCCAGCCTTCCAGGCATCCTTTTCTGTCTTCATCCTCCATATTCGGTTCAAAAGTCCGATCCATCTGCCAGTTCTTCAGAATATCCTCTCTGCCCTCCCAGTATCCGGACGCGAGTCCCGCCAGATACGCGGCGCCCAGCGATGTGGTCTCAATACATTTCGGCCGCAGTACAGGTCTGTCCAGAATATCAGACTGAAATTGCATTAGAAAATTATTGGCGCTGGCTCCGCCGTCCACTTTCAGAGAAACAAGCCGCTGCCCGGTGTCTTTGACCATGACCTGGAGCAGATCCCAGGTCTGATACGCCATGGATTCCAGTGTAGCCCGCACAAGATGATTTTTATTGGCGCCCCGTGTAAGTCCCAGAACCGCGCCTCGCGCGTAAGGATCCCAGTAAGGCGCTCCCAGCCCTACGAAAGCCGGAACCACATAGACGCCATTACTGTCCACGACACGTTCCGCCATCTGTTCCGACTGCGCGGAATCGGAAAGAAGTTCCAGCTCATCCCGCAGCCACTGAACCGCGGCTCCCGAAACAAAAATCGATCCTTCCAAGGCATAGTTCACAGTCCCGTCAATTCCCCAGGCAATAGTTGTCAGAAGACCGTTTTCTGAAAAAACCGGATGTTCCCCGGTATTCATCAGAAGAAAACCTCCGGTTCCGTATGTATTTTTTACCTCCCCCGCCTCAAAGCAGGTCTGTCCGAAAAGCGCCGACTGCTGATCTCCCGCGGCCCCGCAGATCGGAATCGGGCCTCCGAAAATATTCGGATCGGTCTGCCCGTAAATCTCACTTGACGGCCGCGGCTCAGGCAGCATGCAGGCCGGTATTTCCAGTTCCCTCAGAATATCTTCATCCCAGTCCAGCCTTCGGATGTTAAACAGCATTGTCCTGGAAGCATTGGAATAATCCGTCACATGAACCCTTCCTCCTGTCATCTTCCAAATCAACCACGTCTCAATCGTTCCGAACAAAAGCTCGCCCGCCTCAGCCCGCTTTCTCGCGCCTTCCACATTTTCCAGGATCCATCTGAGCTTTGTCGCCGAAAAATAAGCGTCAATCAGAAGTCCCGTTTTCTCCCGGAAAGCCGCCTCCAACCCGCGCCGCTTCAGTTCATCGCAGTACTCAGCCGTTCTCCTGCACTGCCAGACAATGGCGTTACAGATCGGCTCTCCGGTTTTTTTGTCCCAGACAACCGTCGTTTCTCTCTGATTCGTAATCCCGATGGCCTGTACATTTTTCCAGGTACCGTTGATTTTCAAAAGCGCTTCCTGTGCCACTCCCATCTGGGTGGACCAGATTTCCATCGCGTCATGCTCCACCCATCCCGCATGGGGATAAATCTGCCGGAATTCTTTCTGCGCCGTACTCACCGGCTGCCCCTGCCGATCGTATAAAATACACCGGCAGCTGGTTGTTCCCTGATCCAGAGCCATAATATAGGTATTCATAAGCGTATCCTCCTCACTGGATTTCTAAACGAACTCGGCCATAATGGAATTCGAGCAATCAATCCCCTTTTCCGTCAGCATCAGCCGTCCGTCTTGCTGTTTTAAAAGCCCTTCCTTTTCATACCGGGCAAGCAGCGGCGCAAGAGCGCCGTATACCTCAGTAAACGCCACACCGAAAGTGCGTTCAAAATCCGCGGTATCCAGGCCTTCCGCCTTCCGCAGAGCCGTAAAGGCGTATTCCCCCATGTAATCCCGAAGCGTTTCTTCTTCACACGCCGCCGCGTCCTCCGGCAGCCGGCCTTCACGGATCGCCTGAAAATACGCATCCAGGTCGGATACATTACACCTGTGCCCGGTTTCATACTGAAAGGAATGAGCGGAAAGTCCGGCCGCCAGATACTCCTCAAAATTCCAGTACTTCTGATTATGGCGGCATTCATATCCCGGCTTCGCGCAGTTTGAAATCTCATAATGCGCATATCCGGCCTGTTTCAGCATCCGAATTCCTTCATGATACATAGCCCTCTCCAGCTCCCTCGGGGGAAGATCGATTTCCTCCCGTTTGTACTGGCGGCAGAGAGGCGTACCCTCTTCCAGCTGCAAACCGTAAAAGGAAATATGTTCCGGCGCGAGATCCATCACCTGGGCGAGAGTGTCTTTCCAGACCTCCATTGTCTGCCCGGGTATACCGAACATCAGATCCACATTGAGATTTTCAAAGCCGACTTTCCTCGCCTCATGGAAGCTGTCCAAAAACGTCTTCCTGTCATGAGCTCGTCCCAGGAACCGCAGCAACCCGTCATCCATGGACTGGGCGCCGATACTCAGCCGGTTAATTCCCATACGCCGGTACGCCTTCAGCTTTTTCCCGTCCAGCGTTCCCGGATTTGCCTCCAGACTGATTTCCGCCGATTCCTCTACGCAGAAAGCGGCTTTCGCCGCTTTCATTATCCTTTGTAAAGAATCGGTTTCCAAAAGAGAGGGAGTCCCTCCTCCGATAAAAATGGTATCCACTTCCCGCCGCGGGGCGCTTCGCAGCCGCAGTTCTTCGCTGAGAGTTTCCGCGTACTGCCGCATTTCTCCCTGCCTCCGGCCCCCGAAGGAAAGGAAGTCGCAGTAAACGCATTTTCGCAGGCAAAATGGAATATGCAGATAAAGTCCTGCCGCTCCCTTTTTCCTATTTATTATCATCGTATTTCAAAACCGCGGTAAACGCTTCCTGCGGCACTTCCACCTTTCCGAACTGGCGCATCCGCTTCTTTCCTTCTTTCTGTTTTTCAAGAAGCTTCTTTTTTCTGGAAATGTCGCCGCCGTAACACTTGGCGATAACGTCTTTCCGGTAAGCTCTTACCGTCTCCCTGGCGATTACCTTCTGCCCGATAGCCGCCTGAATCGGAACCTCAAACTGATGCATCGGAATCACTTCCTTTAGCTTTTCACAGACAAAGCGCCCTCTGGCGTAAGCCTTTGATTCATGCACGATCATGGAGAAAGCGTCCACCAGATCCTTATTCAGCAGCACGTCCATCTTCACGACATTTGATTTTTCGTAGCGCAGGAATTCATAGTCCAGAGAGCCGTAGCCTCTGGTCTTGGATTTCAGCGCGTCAAAGAAATCGTAGATTACTTCGTTCAGAGGCATCTCATAGTGAAGCTGCACCCTGTTTTCCGTGATGTATTCCATATGAAGCATTTTCCCCCGCCGTTCCTGGCAGATCTCCATAATATTTCCCACATAGTCTTTAGGAATCATAATATCCGCCTTCACAATCGGTTCTTCAATATGATCGATCTCCGACGGTTCCGGCAGGTTGGACGGATTCTGAATCATCTCCACCTTTCCATCTGTGCGCACCACCTTGTAGATAACGCTGGGCGAGGTGGTGATAACCGCCAGATCAAATTCCCGTTCCAGCCGTTCCACAATAATCTCCATATGAAGCAAGCCTAAGAATCCGCAGCGGAATCCGAATCCCAGAGCAGCCGAGGTTTCCGGCTCAAAGTGGAAGGCCGCGTCATTGACCTGGAGCTTTTCCAGAGCGTCCTTTACATTCTCATACTTCTCGCCCTCTGCCGGATAAATCCCGCAGTAAACCATGGGCTGCACCTTTTTATAGCCGGGCAGAGGCTCCGGGGTCGGATCGCCGTCCAGGGTGATCGTGTCGCCGACTCTCGCGTCCGCTACCTGCTTGATGCTGGCGCAGATATATCCAACCTCTCCTGCCCGCAGTTCTTTGCAGGCCACATGTCCCGGCGAGTAAATTCCCACTTCCGTAACTTCGTATTTTTTCTTTGTATTCATCAGGCGGATCATATCTCCCTGCTTTACTTTTCCATCAAAGACACGGGTATAGATTACAACACCTTTATAGTTGTCATAATAGGAATCGAAGATCAGCGCCTTCAGCTTCCCGCTCTCATCTCCGGAAGGAGCCGGGATTTTGTGTACCACCTCTTCCAGAAGGTCCTCAATGCCGATCCCCTCTTTGGCGGAAACAAGCGGCGCCTCGGAAGCGTCAATCCCAATGACATCCTCAATTTCTTCCTTGACTTCGTCCGGACGGGCGCTGGGCAGATCAATCTTGTTTAAAACCGGTACGATCTCCAGATCCTCATCCAATGCCAGATACACATTGGCCAAAGTCTGCGCTTCCACGCCCTGGGTAGCGTCTACTACCAGTACCGCTCCCTCGCAGGCCGCCAGACTTCTGGAAACTTCATATGTAAAGTCCACATGTCCCGGCGTATCGATCAGATTCAGGATATATTCATTCCCGTCCTTTGCCTTGTAGACAAGACGGGTTGTCTGCAGTTTTATGGTAATGCCCCGTTCCCGTTCCAGCTCCATGTTGTCCAGGAACTGTTCCTTCATCTCCCTCTGGGAAACCAGACCGGTCTTTTCAATGATCCGATCCGCCAGAGTCGATTTCCCGTGGTCGATGTGGGCAATAATGCTGAAATTCCGAATGTATTTCTGATATTCGTTCATAGGTTCCTCTCTTTGTTTTGTAAGTTCCTATCTATTTTACTTGAAACACATTCGGAATTCAAGACCCTGCCGCATTACAGGTCAATCTCTTCCACCACTCCGAGAAAAGAAACGGTCAGATCCCCTCCGGCTGTTTTCTGAATCGAAGGACACAGCCCCCCTCCAGCTCCCGTTGTCTCTCTGCATGCCTGATCGATCTGAATCAGACCCGCAGTTCCCAGAAAAAATACGAAAAATACAATCACCCATTTTTTCAGCATCTCTTTTACGTTTCCTCCTTAATTACCTCTGCCAGAACCCGGGCAAAATATTTCCCTGTATTCTCAACTTCTTCAATTTTATTCTGATTATTGCCGATCTCAAGCAGCAGGCATTTATCCGCTATGTATTCATTATATCGGTATTCTTTTTCAATAATTCGGCCTCCGAATCCGGAGTACATGGTCTCCGCTTTGTTGGAAACCTTTTTGGCGTGTGCCATCAGTTTGTCGTAATTGGCGTTGTTCTGTCCTACTACCAAGCTGAAAGTCGCTGCCGTTTCTCCCTCAATTTTAATGGTCTTTCCTACATTTCCCGCGTAGGCCGCCGCGTCCCTGTGTAAATCGATAATATACCTGGCAGTCGGGTACTTTTTCATAAGGGAAGTAATGGTCTCGAGAGAACGATCATAAGACTCGTTATAGGAAGGCCTATCGTGAATCGTTTTATCATGTACTACTGCGATTCCCAGCCGATTGAGCTCCTTTGTCATTACATTTCCCACATCCCGAACCGTTCCTTTCTCCTTGACCCGATGAAAATTGCTTTCCGAATAAGGCTGATAGGACTCTGTCGAATGGGTATGGTAGATAATTACCTGCGGCCTGCTGTTATCCACTTTCTTTTCAGGACGCTTCTCCGCCTGCTTTTTCTCTGATGTCTCTTTTTTGTTTTCCTTTGCAGACTGACTGTCTTCTTTCGCTGTTTTATCCGTGGTCTTCTTGTCGCTGCTGTTTTTCTCTTTTTCCACCCCTTTACTGATCGCCGGATAGACCTGCGCGACACACAACCTCCCTAAATCCTGAGAGGTTGCTCGAACCTCCGGTGTCGCGTTCTGACCCATCCTGTGCCAGAAAAACAAGGTAGAGAAAATAAAACAGACTGCGCATAGGAGCGCCAGTGTTTTTTTGCTCATCGTTTTCCTCCATCCGTTGCTCTTACGAATATATGCCGGGATGCAGGGTTTTATTTATTCCATTTGCAAGAATATCGGAAAAATCTTTGATAATCTGATCGATGTCAGTCGACGTTACGATCATATCCTGCCCTTTTTCCTCCAGGTACCGCTGAATTTCTTCCGCCTCCCGGCTGTGATCCTCCAGCGCTTCCCGAATAATCGTCCTCGAATCAATCACGGTAGGTACGCCAACCGCGACTACCTTTCTGCCCAGAGTCTCCTCAGAAAGCCGCGCCCGCAGATTGCCCATCCCGCCTCCCGGATCGATGCCCGTATCGTTAATCTGGATCGTTGTGCTGACACGCTCAATATTGCGCGCCGCCAAGGAGTCAATCACAAGGACCGCTTCCGGCTGCGTCAGTTCCACGGCTCCCCGGATCAGCTCCGCGGTCTCGATCCCGGTTGTCCCGGTCACCCCCGGTACGATGCAGCTTACACACCCCAGTTCTTCGTCCCCTTCAGCTTCATACATAAGGAAAAAATGGCGAGTCACTTTCACCTTTGAAGCCGTCGCGGGCCCCAGGGCGTCCGGCGTCACCTTTTCATTTCCCAGTCCCGCCACCAACACCTTCAGATGCTCATGAAAGGGAATAAGCCGGGACAGTTCTTTGGCCAGCGCTTTGGACGCCCTCTCCTTGATCCCTTCCTTTTCCTCCAGAATTCCCTCCACTTCAATGGTAATATAAGTGCCCCTGGGCTTTTCAAACTGCGTCTCTCCCGCTTCATTTAAAATCCGGATTCTGGTGGCTTCGATGTCCTCATCGTATGTCACCTTTTCCAGCTCTATGCCGTCAATTTCCTGCTTCCCGCCGTGCTCCTCGTCGAGAATTTCCTTTCGCTCAATCGCCAGATCGGTTCTGTATTTCAATTTACCTCCGCCTTTCCCCAAAAAGATCTTTCCCTTAATTTTCCCGCCTCAAATTTCTTTTATTCACAAAGCTGTGGTATACTTGAAAAAAAGGATACGAGGTAGAGAAACATGCTTGCATACAAAATGGATCTTCATCTTTCCGCCGAAGATTTTGATAAAAACGGGCAAATCCGCCTGGGCGCGCTCCTTCACTATTTTCAGGATGCCGCCGCCCGCCACGCGGACGAAATGGGAATCGGCTACGACGATATGATCGCGGACGATCGGATCTGGATCATTACAAAGCTGCGCTGCCGGATCGAGAGCCCCCTGAGCCCTGAAAAGAACTATATTTTAACAACCTGCCCCAGGAAAAAGCGTTCCCGGATCTGTCCCAGGGATTATTATATCCACGATGAAGCCGACACGCTCTTTGCGCGAGGTACCAGTCTCTGGAGCGTTATCAATTATAAAACAAGAAAGCTTGAGCGAATCCCTTTCGATTACGGGGATGACCTTTTTGAGAAAGAGGCCTTTGCGGACGGATTTCAGAAACTTCACCTGGAACACCCCGAAGCTTCCGGTTCTTATACAATTCAAGCGGAAGATCTGGATATCAACGATCATACCAACAACTGCCGGTACGCGGATCTGGTGCGGCAGATCAGCCGCCTGGATCCCATTCGGGAGTTCACAATCCAGTTTTCTAAGGAAACCCGGCTGGGGGATGAGCTTTTCTTTTTCCGCGAAACAGAAAAGGAAGAAGAAACGATCTGCGGGCAGCTCGTTGACGGAGAGACGGTGTTTTGCGCGAAACTCACGAAAAAATAAAGGAAAATCTGCCTATTTTCTCTCAAAACTACTTGCAATCCACCTATACATCCGATATACTTAAACTTGCGAATTTAGCTAAAAAATAAGAAAGTGGGGTAACATTTTATGGCAAACATTAAATCCGCAAAGAAAAGAATCCGTGTAATCGACAAAAAAACTGCGAGAAACAGACGAGTAAAAGGTCATCTGAAAGCAGTTTTAAAGAGCTTTGACGCCGCTATCGAAGCAGGCGACATGGAGACAGCTGAGGAAAAGCTGAGACTGGCTGAGAAAAAACTCATGCAGGCCGCAGCAAAACATACAATTCATAAAAAGGCTGCTTCCAGAAAAGTATCCAGATTAGCCAAGAGATTCAATCAGGCGAAAGCCGCACAGTAAGTCTCACCCGTCCCCACCAGTGTATAAGTTAAATACACAAGCTATGAGCAAAAAACCGATGGCGCGTGTCTCCCATCGGTTTTTCTATATCTTTTTTACTTTATCTGTTCTGCAGAAGACTTCCCGGTGAAGCTCCGGAGTTTTCTTTTATCCAAAGAAACGTCGAAAATCTTTTTTTCCGGTTTCACAACCCTGACATTCATCGGCTCCGGCATCAAGCTGTACTGCTCAAGCTGCTTCCGCAACTTTTGGTTTTCCTGCTCCAGCATTTCACATCGCTTCTGAATTTCAATATCCAGAAGCAAACATAAAACCGTATCGTTTGCCGTCTCATCCGGAATCAGAAACGCCCGCATCCACCGGTAAGTTCCTTCCGGCAGGCGTCCTCGGAAATCAACGGATTCATGCTCATTATTCTCTATGATACTACGCAATTTTTTTCTGCGAAATGCGGAAAAAAGCCGCTTCCGGTCTTCTTTATGAACATACTTTTTCACAGTTGTGACCAACTCTCTTCCTGTTCCCGCATTGATTCCCGGAAATCGTTTTTCCGTATAACAGAGAACCTGATAGGCATCCAGCTTCGTATTAATTTCAACAATTCCGCCGTAAGATAAATTCAATAAATCTGCGTAGTTCTTAAGACCTTCTTTATCAAGAACAATGTGGCTTCTGGTGTTTATAATCGACATCGTATTCCCCCTCAAACATGGTCTTTGCTTTCGTGCAGCTGAGCACTTCTCAATTCGCCTCAAGTATCTTACGAAAAAAGCGCGAAAAAGTCAATAGATTTTTGGCATTTTGGTTACATTGTAACCAACTTTTTTTTTAAGGAAATCCATGTCTTATTATGTTATATTACAGCTTCTGCGTGCAGATCCCTGCCAGCGTCTCAATTCCGGTCTCCAGACACTCCTCGTTGACCTGAAAGCGGCTTGTATGCAAGCCGCTGTTGTTCTTTTCCTCATATCCGCTTCCCAGAAAAAAATAGGCGCCCGGCACTTTCCGCAGATAGGCGGAAAAATCATCAACTGTAAGGGATAGCTCTTTCATTTCAATCAGCTTTCCCGCGGCTGCAGTTTTCACCATTTCAACAGAAGCCTCATCATTTACCACGGCTCTGCACCCTTGTTCAAATTCAGGTGTAATACGAAGCTCCAACACTTGGGACAACCCTTTTGCGATCACGTTCATACGGCTGCATAGAAAATCACAGATCTGCGCGTTTTCCCCACGTACAATTCCATCAATATGTACCTGGCCGGCCAAAATATTTCCGCCTGTCCCGCCTTCAATTTTTCCAAAGCTAATCAGTCCTGCCTTGTCCGGTCCCAGATCCCGGGATACGATGCTCTGGCAGATCGAGATAAATTCCGCCGCGCCGTAAACCGCGTCTTTTCCCTGATCCGGACGGGCTCCGTGGGACGCCTCGCCTTTCACTTCAATCCGGCACATCCTGGATTCTCCGTGTACTGTTCCATATGGAAGTCCAATGCTTCCCGCGTTAAGCTCCGGTCTGACATGAAAACCGAAAATCCGATCCACACCTTTCAGGATACCCAGTCGCACCAGCCGCTCCGCGCTGCCGTTTCCCTCTTCATCCGGTTGGAAAATCAGTCTCACGTCGCATTGCAGCGCTTCCCGCATTCCGCACAGCACTCGGGCAAGGCCCAGCAGAATAGCCGTATGAGCGTCGTGGCCGCAAGCGTGCATGATGCCGGCTCGCCGTGATCGATAGCTCACCATGGCCTCTTCCGCTATAGGAAGGGCATCGATATCCGCCCGAAAGGCTATCGTCTTTTTTAGCGTTCCTCCGCCTGTCCCTTTTATATTCACTACGACCGCCGTTGCCAGCGGACGTTCGATCCCCAGCCCTAACTCTTTCAGCTTTTTTCCAATCAGAGTCACCGTTTTAAATTCCTCGTTTCCCAGTTCCGGCCAGCTATGCAGCTCCTCAAAGATCCCTTTTGCCTCCCGGGCCGCTTGTTCCACCTGCGCCTTGAATTTCTGTCTATCCAATATCAGGACACCTCTCTTCCGTAAAATCGTTCCTTTCATTGTATGTCCGATTTACAGAAAATATGAAATGCCGCGGAAAAATACCAGTAAAAACCGGACAGCAATCTGCTGTCCGGGGGGGGGGAATACCTTATGCCAATTCTTTGTTAAATAGATTTTCCAAGCACGTAAGCTTTCTCAAGTTCCGGTTTTCCTTCAATATCACCGATATCGCCGTTTCCTCCGGCCAAGATATGTCCGAGGTTCTTCCAGCGAAGATGTTCCATGAGATGATCATAATAGAGAAGAACATCTTCAAATCCGTGTCCTTCCGCGACCATTAGCAAAGCCGAAGCTCTGCCCTGTCCTCTGAGAAGATTCCCGTCTCCTTCTTCCAGGGCAAAGAGGCGGTCAACCGCAGTCCGGATCTGTCCGCTCATATTCCAGTAGTACAGCGGCGTGGCAAGGATGATCACGTCGCTTTCTTTTACTGCCGGATAAACCTTATCCATATCGTCTTTCTGAACGCAGGGAGAGTCTTTGCCGCTGTGTCCGCCAAAACAGCCCTTGCATCCGTGAATATTCATTTCATCCAGAAAAAACTCCGTTACTGTATGCCCCGCGCTTTCCGCTCCCTCTGTAAAGGCTCTGACAAGAGCCGAGGTGTTTCCTTTTCTGCGGGGGCTTCCGTTTAGAATCACAATTTTTTTACTCATAACACGTCTCCATTTCCTTAAAGTTTATCTGCCAGCGCGGCTGCCTGCCGGCATCCGTCTGTCTTTTCAATATCGCCCGCATTGAGGACGCCGGGGATCAGCACCTCCCCTGCCATGTGCCATTTCAGGAGAGCCGCGGAGCGCTCCACCGGAATCCGAACACCGTCAAAGACCGACAAATCCTCTTCTTCACAGCAGGCGATCAGAGCACATTCCTTTCCCTCAATCTCTTTTCCCGCTGCTGATATTACAATCATAGCAAGAATGAAACAGAAAACAAGTACGCACATTAAAGTGCGGTACTTTCACTTTAGTTAAGTACTTACCAAAAGGAGAGTGTAAAATGAACAAACGCTGCATCGCGAATGAATGTCTTGGAACCACTGGATTCAGTTATACCCTTTCGCTGATTAACGGGAAATATAAGATGACGATCCTTTATACTCTGATGGAGTTCGGGGTCGTGCGTTTTAATGAGATGAAACGGTACATTGAAGGGATTTCTTATAAAACTTTAAGCTCCGCGTTAAAGGAACTGGAAGCGGATCAGCTGGTACATCGGGAAGAATATCCACAGATTCCGCCTAAAGTAGAATACAGTCTGACCGAACGGGGGAAATCTCTGATTCCGATCCTGGACGGCATGTGTGAATGGGGAGACAAAAACCGCTTATAAAAGATTCCATACTATCATAAAAAGACCATGCTCCGGAAGCTGTCTCGCTTCCCCGCATGGTCTTTTTATGGAAATCATGAACTTTATGCTACGAACTCTGCTAACTCATTCAGGGTAAGGAACACCTTATCCGCTCCTGCTTCCAGAAAGCTCTGTTCCACTTCCCTGCATTTCTCTTTTTTCTCTGACTCGGAAAGAGCTTCAAATTCTTCCCGGGACAGTCCCATCTGAGAACTGCCGATTACAACGCCGGCCGTCAGAACACCCGCGCTCTTTCCCTCCCGGATATCGGAGGTTGTATCGCCTACTTTCAAAACCCGGCGAACATCCTGAATATTGAGAGCCTCCATATTTTTGAAAATCATATATGGGTAAGGTCTTCCTTTCTGGCCTGTAGAATCCGGACTGAACCAGGCATCCGGCTCATACCCCTTTTCCTTTGCCGCCGGCGCGACAACGGCCATCATCTTGTCATTGTACCCGGTCGTCGAGCCGATGGCGATTCCCATTTTCCGGAGCTTTTCTACTGCTTCCAGCGTATCCGGTTTCGGCTCGGCATAACGGTCCAGAATACCCATCAGCTTTTCTTCAAAGATTTCATACATAGCCTGGGCGTCTTCATCCGTCGGCTCCGATCCGTGAATTTCTTCCCAGCACTGCCGGATTCTCGGCATTTTCAGCATGGTACGGATATGGTCAATTTTCAGCATTCCCATAGGTTCACGGACTTCTTCCAGAGTCGGTTCAATTCCGTATTCCTTAAATACTTCCATGAATGCCTGGACGGGAGCGAAGCTCCCGTAATCAACGGTCGTCCCCGCCCAGTCAAAGATTACTGCGTCAACTTTATGCATAGTCTATGTCACTCTCCAGTCTCTTCTTATTTCTTGGCGCTTTCAGAGATAGCCTGATGCTGTTCCAGCAGGTCAACGGTCAGCTTTTCTTTAAAGGTTTTCGCGTTTCCAAGCTGGTTTTCTTTATCCACGGTTTCTCCCTCAAAGAGCGCTACCGGATAGATATCCAAAAGACCCGGTCTTGCTTTTTCTACGATGCACTGTGCCATTTCCATCGCCAGATCCTTGCTGCTGTCACCTTTGTCTGTTACAGCAACCGATTCCGTCAGGGTGAAGTTTCCTTCTGTCGGGTCAATGTAGTCGATTGGCAGACCTTCTTTTTTATCCGCTACCGCCTGTGCCCGCAGCCCGAATCCCAGGGCAACCTCACCAGCGCGGATTTTCTTCAGCGGACCGGAACCGGAATCTTCCAGGTGGTCGCCGGCATTATCATAGATACCGGTCAGAATGGTCTTCGTCTCTTCTTCACCGTATTCGGAAATCAGAGCCTGTACCAACAGCCACGCGGTAGAGGAGGACTGGATATCTGTTACGGAAAGATGGCCTTTATAAACCGGATCCGCCAGATCCTTGATGGATTTCGGAGTCGGCAGATTATTCGCCTTCATCTCTTCGGTATTCATGATAATGGATCCCGCGTTGCAGATAACCGGTACGCAGTAGGAGTCATGCTCCTCCAGAGTCGCCGCGTCAAAAGTAATATCGCGGAACATCTGATTTTCTTCCTGCGCGCTTTCTACATAGAACGTACTCATTACGATCATGTCCGCTTCGATATCGCTTCCCTCTGCCAGCATTTTGCCGCCCAGTTCGGAAGTTCCGAAGGTCTGGAAGATGTACTGTCCTTCATACCCGTTTTCATCCAGCGTGTTCTTCATTACTTCAACCGCTTCATCATCGGAGTTCGCGTAAATAACTACCTGCTCGTCTGAGCTTCCGCCTCCGCATCCGGTCAGGGAAAAGACACTTGCTCCAACCATGAGTGTCAGCGCCAGCACCATGGCTGTAGCTCTCTTGAAACGTTTTCCTTTGATCATTTTAAAACTTCTCTCCTTTTTCACTTTTTTATCTTTATTTTCAGACCTCTGCGCCAGCTTGCTGAACAGGATCTGCGCAACCACATTGGTCACCAGAATCAGCAGAGACAGCACAAAGATCTCATTAAACTTGTTAAAGTACTGCAATTCCTTAATCTTTGTCGTGATAACCATGGTTCTCGCTCCGGCGATAAAGATAACCGCGCTGATAGTTACCATAGCATTGATAAAGTAGTAGCTGAATACTCCCAGAAGGGAGGAAATCGCGTTGGGCGTTACCACCCGTACAATTGTCTTTACCCAATTATCTCCCATCAGCATCGCCGTTGTCTCCCAGGAAGCATTCATCTTGGACAGTGAATTCTTCATCATCAGATACGGCGTTGAATAGAAGTGGATAATGTTACATGCGATAATGATGATAAATGTATTCTGAAGGGATGTGCCTGTGAACACAAACAGGAAGGCCAGACCGAGCACCATACCCGGAATCGTATTGGTCACAAGGGCAACCCCGTCGATGATATTCTTTAATTTCTGATTTACCGTGCTTCTCGCTGTCAACAGCGCGGAACCATAGGCAACTACCGTTCCGATAATCGCTGTGATGATAGCGACTAGCAAAGAGTTCTGATATACTCCAAACAGGTTCGGGTCATTAAATACATCGCGGAAGTGATCCAGTGAGAAACTGGTATAGTATGGCCAGTCTTCTACAAACGGAACAACAAAGAGCACTGCGAAAATGGAAAGTACACCCAGCATGAGCAAACCGCTTCCGATGCCGCAAATCGAATCCCGAATCCGGTTTCTGCGGATTTCAATGGTAGAAATCCGATTATAACGCACATTGTATCGCTCCAGGAATCTCAGAATGGAAATACTGATAATTGACGGAATCAACATTACCAGCGCCACAACCGCCCCGTTTCCGAAATCCGGTACGCTTCCCAGCATTTCATCATAGAGGACACTTGCGATTACATTGAATTCGCCGCCCACCGCAGCCGGGATACCGAAATCTGTGAAGCACAGAAAAAAGGTCTGAATAAAGGATGCCGCCAGCGTTCCCAGAAGCGGGCGGAACACCGTCACGCCGAAGGTCCGAATCGGAGAATCTCCCATTACTCTGGATACAATCATAAACTTCTTATCGATATATCCCATGGTGTTATTAATCAGCATAAAGGATATCGGAAGTGTATAAATGGTATATCCCAGAAGCAGACCGTTAAATCCGTAAATTTCAAAGAGCTGGTGTCCAAAAAGTCGGGTGAGCAGCCCCTGTTTTCCGAACGAATAAATAATCGCGAATCCGTAGGTAATCGTCGGCAGCAACATCGGCAGCACCGCGACTTTCTGGATCAAGCCTTTATATTTACGTCCTACATTGGTGTAATTCACAGTGTAGGAAAGAAAGAAGGCAATGCATGTAGTCAGCACCGCGCTGCAGGAAGCCACCAGGAAACTGTTTCCCAGCGCTTCCATAAAGCCCTTGCCTCCGAGGACTTCCCCATAGCTCGAAAAGCTTATGGTTCCGTCCTCATAAAAAGATTTTATGAGAAGCTGCACCATCGGGGCTGCCAGAAAAACCGCAAACACGACGCACAGCAGAATAAAAATCAGTTTTAGTTCTCTGTTTTTCTTAATATGCATAGTTCACACCTGCCCTCTTACCGCTTACGACACCTGCATGCCCTGCTGCTGAACTTGCGCCTGGCTCATCTGTGTCTGAGCCATCTGTGCCGCGAAAAGCCGGTAGATGTTATTCTTTTTAATTTCCAGCTGATTCAAAATGAATGCCTTTACGAAATTGTTCGCAGGCGCCAGAATAATATCTTCTGGTTTTCCGTACTGGGAAATTCCTCCCTCGTTGAGAATCATAACCCGGTCGGACAGAGTCAGCGCCTCTTCCGGATCGTGAGTTACAATAATCGTTGTCAGATGATACTCCTTGGCGATGGTCTTGATCCGGTCCTTGATAGACTCTTTAATGACGCCGTCCAGCGCGCTGAGCGGTTCGTCCAGCAGAAGGATTTTCGGCTTCATCACCATAGTTCTCGCCAGAGCCACTCTCTGTTTCTGCCCTCCGGAAAGCTGATCGATTTTCTTTTCCAGATGCGGCTCCAGTTCCAGAAGACGAATCAGCTCATCAACTTCCTCTTTCGTGGAAATGTCCGGCTTGTTGCGAAGTCCGTATGTAATGTTCTTATATACATTCAGGTTCGGAAACAGCGCGTAGTCCTGGAATACAATGTTGAACCCTCTCTTTTCCATCGGCACATCTGTGATATCTTCACCGTCAAAGATGATTTTTCCGCCGTTGCTTTCCGTAATTCCCAGGATCAGATTTAAAAGCGTCGTCTTTCCGCATCCGGAGGGACCTAAGATCGATACAATTTCGCCGTCTTCGATATCCAGACTGATATCCTCGAGAATCGTCACACCGTCATAACTTTTTTTCACATGTTCTAATTGCAGCATAATTGTTCATCCTTTCTCTATTGTTCGTTCGGGAAACATTTTATTTGAAATAAGGCTTCCCGCTGAATTCATTTTCCGCAAGAATTCTAACTCTGAATTTTGTAAAATACAATTAAATCAATGTTAACTTTTTGTAAGAGGAATGTTAAAGAAGGCGCCAAAAAACGTGTAGAAAATCTACACGTTTTACGACATTCATTTGGACCTGTGGTATGCTTTATTGCGTATAATGCGGCTGTTTTTATCCAGTCTCTCGGAGTATGTTTTGTAATCTGAGGTAAGGAGCCCCATATAAATCATATCTACGATCAAAGTCTGAGAAGTTCTTGAAAAAATCGCGTTTCCATAAAAGAGCTGTTCCTGTGTGGTGCATAAAAGATAGTCCGCGTATTTGCTGATCAGAGAATCTCTGAAATTTGTAATTACGATTGTGGCTGCTCCTTGCTTTTTCGCCATTTTCAGAGCGTCCACCGTATCCCTTGAAGCGCCGGAATAAGAAATCCCGATGGCAACGTCCTTCTCGGACAGGGAAGCCGCGCTAATCCTCTGCAGATAAGGATCCTCAAGATACCTGCAGCTTAACCCCAGATAGGTAAGCTTTGTTTCCAGATCACAACAGGCGGAGCTTGAATTTTCAATACCGTAAATATCGATCTGCCCCGCGGATTCAATCACTTTAATGACCTTCTGATAGGTTTTCAGAGAAAGCGCTTTGATACTGCGTTCGATCATGGCAGAGGCCGCGGCCGCCATTTTGGCAGGCACATCACTGAGCTCGTCGTTTTCTGAAATGGAATAACCGTAAATCGCGTATGGGCTTTGCCGTTCGCCGCTTTCCTGCGCCATCTCTTCTATAATCGCGTCCTTAAAGCTTCGGAATCCCTCATATCCCAGAGCTTTCACCATTCGCACGATAGTCGGCTGGCTGACGCGGCACCGGGCCGCAAGCTGGGAAAGGGACATATCCCGAACTTCCTTCATATTCTCCAGAATGTAATCCGCCGCCTTTTTTTCTGATGGACGAAGGTCTCCATATCCGGCATCAATGGAAAACGCAACCGTATCTTCTCGCTTCATAATTGTCAACTCCCTGTAATTTTCCTACAAAATTTCTTAGGAAACAGATTTCCCGTTTGTTAAATTCAGTATAACAAACGGGTGTTTTTTGTTTTTTAAGGGAATGTAAAATCTTTGTTAAATGGACATTTGTATGAACTTTCTGTTTAAGATAATATACTGATATACTAATATTTTCCTTAACTAAGGCCAAAAAATTTACCGCCAGGTACTCCTGGCGGCTTAGACAGATGTGGTTCTTATCTTTCACAATGGGATCACAAGCTTAATATCTTTATTATCTTCTCCTCCTCAAACACTTCATATACCAGCCTATGTTTCACATTTATTCTTCGGGAATAGGCGCCCTGCAAATCTCCAAGAATTTTTTCATAACTCGGCGGCTTTTGGTACGGATCTTTTTTTATCAGCTCTGTCAGCGCTTTCGCCTTTTTAGCCAAATGCGCTCCTTTTAATTTTGAGATATCTTTTGCCGCCGCTTTTGTATAAACGATCTCGTACATTACCAATCTACCTCACTTTCTGAGACACATTCAGAAAGTGGAGTATTTTTCCCTTCTATCAGCTTTTCTTTCATTTCAGGAATCGACTACGCAATCTATGTTGTCAATTCGTCTTGTTCTTGTTAATGATAATAACTCATATACTGGCAAAAAGGAGTGTATTTTATGTTGATTCGTCCTGCCCCGCTGAAAGAGGAAGACGCGGTGGCTCTCGTCTGTCCCGCCTCTCCGGTTTCCCGGGAGAGTTTGCATGCCTGTATGGATTCTATCCGTTCTCTGAAGCTGCGGCCTGTACTTCTGCCCGGCTGCGCCCAGTCCCGCGGCTACCTTGCCGGAAGTGACGCCCAGCGCGCCCGGGATCTGAACCGGGCCTTTGCCAGCCCGGAATTCAAAGGTATCTTTTGCCTGCGGGGAGGATACGGCTCTCCCCGGATTCTGCCTCTGCTGGATCTGGAAACGATCCGGAAAAATCTCAAATGCTTTGTCGGATTCAGCGATATCACCGCCCTCCACCTGGCGTTTAATCAGCTGTGCGGCTTCCAGACCTTCCACGGCCCCATGCCGTCTTCGGATTACAAAACTCTCGATTCCTTTTCGCTGACCAGTCTGACACAGCAGCTTTTTACAGATGCCTCCCCGGGGACTCTCCCCCATCCGCCGGGACATCGTCCGTCGGTTCTGATCCCCGGGGAAGCCCGCGGAGTCCTGACCGGCGGAAATCTGACGCTGCTGGTTCATACTCTGGGATCTCCTTATGAAATTGACACCCGGAATAAAATTCTCTTTCTGGAGGAAACAGGCGAACCGCTCTACCGCATCGACCGTTCCCTGACCGCCCTGGCGCTGGCGGGTAAATTCCGCGACTGCCGCGGGATTCTGCTGGGGACTTTTACGGAAACCGGTGACGCAGACGGAGAAACTCCGTCCCTTGCCGGACTTTTTTATGAGATTCTCGCGCCATGGAAAAAGCCGGCGCTTTTTCATATCCGCGCCGGCCACTGTATGCCCAGTCTCACCCTGCCCCTGGGAGCAGAGGTTTATTTTGATACAGAGTCTCTTGCAATTTCCGTCATATAACGTTTTGTAAGCTGCATGTAATGCTTGTATAACACCCCAAAACGGAAGCAACCGGAAAGGACAATGATCCGTCTTTTTTATCAACCGGCATTCTTCTGATCGTTCTCCTCTCGCTGTTGTTTCACGCTCTGCGCCTAAAGGTTTGCCTGACGCTTGATTTTATGAGTCGTCGTCTTAACGAATTCCTCTTCACGAATCACAATATGGCGAATCCGTTTGTAGTTCGGCAGTTTCTGGTTTTCCTCCGCAATAAAGCGTTTGACGATTTCATAAACATCTTCCTCATCCGGCTCCCGCGGACCGCGCTCCCGGATGGCTTCATAGTCCGGCCGCACCTGCACCGCGACAACCGTACCGTCCCCGGCATCCATACCATCCAGCCCGTAGACCATACATTCTTCGATAACCGGCAGTTTATTCAACACCTGTTCCAGTTCTTCCGGATAGATGTTTTTCCCGGTCTTCGTTACGATAACATTCTTCTTTCTCCCTGTAATATACAGCCAGCCTTCCGGATCCATAAACCCCAAATCGCCGGTGTGAAACCACCCTTCCGCATCAATGACTTCCGCTGTTTTTTCCGGCATCTCGTAATATCCTAACATCACATTGGGGCCTTTATACAGAATTTCCCCAATTCCGTCTTCGTTGGGATCCGCGATCTTTACTTCTCCTTCGGGAATAATTTTTCCCACGGATCCTGTTTTCCGGTACTTTTCTTCTCCATCCGGTGTCCCCGCGATAATCGGGGCGGTTTCCGTCAGGCCGTACCCCTGCGCCACTTCCAGTCCCAGATCATGAAAGCCTCTCAGCACCTTGGGATCGATTCCCGCGGCTCCGGTGATGACAAGCCGCAGCCTGCCTCCCAGACTGTCATAGATCGTCCGGAACAGCTTATGTCGTTTATCAATTCCCGCCTTCCGCAGCGTGCGGTTCAGCTTAATCGCCGCTTTCAGGGCTTTGGTTTTCTTCGCTTTTTCCGCCTGCTTCCACAGCTTAGCGTATATGGATTCGAAAATCAGCGGTACTCCCACCAGGACACTTGCCTGCGCTTCCGCCAGATTCTTTGTTACATGTTTCAGTCCCTCGAAAAAGGCGATGGATCCGCCCTGATACAGCACGGTCATAATATCCACCGTTGACTCAAAGGTGTGGTGAATCGGCAGAATGGAAAGGGTACGGTCACCGGGCTCAATCCGCACGATCTTACTGATATTCTTAATATTGGACACAATGTTTTCGTGACTCAGCATAACCGCCTTCGGATCTCCCGTGGTTCCGGAGGTAAACAGCATGACAGCCGCCGCCTGGGGATCGATCTCCGCATCCAGGAACCGCCTGTCGCCGTGGGAAAGAAGCTTCCTTCCTTCGTAAATCAGACTTGCCATATCGTTTTCAGAAAATGGAACATCTTCATTGCGGTACAATTCAAATTTGAGTTTCACCGGGATGTCCAGCTTCGCCGCGTACTTCTCATAAGACGAGGAATATAGGATGCCTTTGCACCCGGCGGTTTTTACCAAATTCGAAATTTCTTCCATACTCAGTTCCTTGTCCAGAGGAACCACGGTACCTACGCCGTTTACAATCGCGAAATAAGAAAGAGCCCACTCGTAAGAATTCTCTCCGATCACCGCGATTTTTTCTCCCCGCAGTCCCAGATCAATCAATCTGGTTCCCAGCGCGTTCATGTCCTTTTCCAGCCTTGTATGAGTAATCTCATGGTATTTGCCGCCCTTCTGCGTTTTTACAAGAAACGCCGGCGTCTCTTTATAGTCTCTCGCGCCGGTGCGTATCAGATCCCGGATCGACTCCATATCCCGCACCGGATAAAACTGTTCTGCTGCGTTCATTTCTTTTTCTCCTCTCATCTAACCCCTGAATTCCCTGTTTTATTCAGTTTCTTTTATGGTTCTGATTAATATACCATCTTTATATGCAAAGATCAATCTTTTCTTTCAAGCGCCTGTAAAACAAATTTCTCTACATTAATATGTTGATTTTCTCTTCGTGATATGATACCGTAGATTGGCACTATTGTTAATTACGCGGTCTGAGAGGCTGCCTCTCTCCGCGGAAAGGAACACCTGACTTATGAAACTTCAAACTACCAATCACCAAATGAAAGATCAGCTTGTTGTCGGATTTGCTCTTTTTTCCATGTTCTTTGGCGCGGGAAACATCATCTTCCCGCCCTATCTGGGAATGGGCGCGGGGGAGAGCTGGTTTACCGGTTTTGTATGCTACTATCTGGCAGACATCGGTCTCGCGGTAGCCGCGATTTTCGCCCTGCTGAAACATGGCGGCGATATTTCCTCCGTTACAGGAAGAATCGGAAAAGTTCCCGGCACGCTCATGGTTTCCGCTATGATTTTATGTATTGGACCGTTTATCGCGATTCCCCGAACCGGAGCGACTACTTATGAAATGTTTGTAGTACCCCTTCTTGGCGATGTCGGCTCCCTGATCCCCACCGCGATCTTTTTCGCGATCATCCTGCTGCTGACCATACGGGAATCAGCGGTAATCGATATCCTGGGAAAATTTCTGACCCCCGCGCTTTTTATCGGACTGCTCATTCTGATTGTCTGCGGACTGGTTTCCCCTGTAGGTCCAATCTCGGACACAGCACAAATTGAAAATGTCGTAGTGGAAGGAATCAACGCGGGATACCAGACCATGGATGTTCTGGCCGCCATGATCTTCGGGATTATTATTGTAAAGAATGTAGCGGAAAAAGGATATACCGAAGCACGCATCAAATACAGAGTCGCCCGCAACTCCAGCCTGATTGCCGCTGTCGGACTGCTTGTCATTTACTGCGGACTTACATTTTTAGGAGCTACGGCCTCCACCCTCTATACACTGGATATTAACCGTTCAGAACTGATTCTGAACATTACGCAGGATCTTCTGCAGTATCCCGGGGTTATCATTCTCGGAATTGTTGTCACATTAGCCTGCATTACAACGGCCGTTGCCCTGGTCAGCGCCAGCGCGGATTATTTTGCTGCGCTGTCAAAAGGAAAACTGAGTTACAAGCTGCTGACGGTTCTTATTTGTCTCTTCAGCGCCGCAATCGCGAATTTTGGAATCGATCAGATCGTGCTTCTGGCTCAACCGATTCTGAACCTGATTTATCCGGGAGCTCTTATGCTGATCATACTGGCGTTTTTCTCCTCCCATCTTTCGGATTACGCTGTCCGCGGCACGGTTCTCGGCGCCATGGTTGGCAGCCTGTGTGAAATCCTTTACGGGTGGCACGTTCCTCTTTCGTTTGTTCCGCGCCTTCCGCTTTCTGAGTTCGGATTCGGCTGGCTGATTTTCGCAGTCGTGTTCGGAATCGCGGGAGCCGTCATCCATCGGCTCAAAAAGACCTCCAGTCCCGCCCGCTGAAAACAGCGGGCTTTTATTATTCCCGCATTTTCCGCATCCTATGAAGAACAGGATGATCTTGACAGCTGATACCCCTATCGGTATAATAAGCGTATACCCCTATAGGTATATATTCACTATGTTGAACTTCTTCATGGGACAAATAGAAAGGATGGTTTAAGATTTCATGGAAAAGCTGGAAGAATTTTTAGAATGGGGCGGCACAAAAAAAGACATTACGTTTTTAATTCTCGGCGGCATTTCGCTGATTTTCAGTATCTTTGATCTGCTCCCCCTCCCTTTTGACGCGGCCTGGGTGGCGATTATCCTCTGCGGCCTGCCGATTATTCTGGAAGCGATAATCGGTCTTGTAACCGCCTTTGACATTAAGGCGGATGTACTGGTCTCCATTGCCCTGGTCGCTTCCATTATCATTGGCGAAGATTTCGCTGCCGGGGAAATCGCCTTCATCATGCAGCTGGGCGCGCTTTTAGAGGATCTGACGGTAGCGAAGGCCCGCGCGGGGATCGAAAAACTGGTTCATCTGACGCCTCAGACCGCCCGTCTCTTAAAAGACGGACAGGAACAGATTGTCCCCGCGGAGCAGATTCGCGTAGGCGATGTGCTCCGCGTGCTTCCCGGAGAAACCATTCCCGTTGACGGCGAAATTCTTTCCGGTGAGACCTCCATCAATCAGGCGGTTATGACCGGGGAATCCCTCCCTGTCGACAAAACGGCCGGCGATCCGGTATCCAGCGGCACGGTCAATCAGTTCGGCGCCTTTGAGATGAAAGCGACGAAAGTCGGAGAGGACAGTTCGATTCAGCGCATGATCCGTCTTGTACAGTCCGCGGACGCCGGAAAAGCGAAAATCGTAAGCCTCGCCGATCGCTGGGCCACCTGGATCGTTGTGATTGCTCTGAGCGCCGCCGCGCTAACCTGGCTGGTTTCCGGTGAAATCATCCGCGCTGTGACCATTCTGGTTGTTTTCTGTCCCTGCGCTCTGGTGCTCGCTACACCTACGGCCGTTATGGCTGCCATCGGCAACGCCACGAAACACAGTTTTCTCGTGCGGGAAGGAGACGCCCTGGAGAGGCTGGCTTCTGTTTCCAAGATCACCTTCGACAAGACCGGCACCCTGACCTATGGAAAACCGGAAGTCACCGATATTTACTGCTGTTCTTCCGATTATTCCCCACAGCGGCTGTTCCGGTACGCGGCCAGCGTAGAAGCCCTTTCGGAACACCCCCTTGGAAAAGCCATTGTATCCGGCTATCAGAAAGAATACACGGAAAAACCGCCCGCGGCTCAGCAGTTTCAGATGCTTCCCGGACGCGGAGTAAAGGGCCTTGTTGAAGGAATGGAAATTCTGGCCGGAAACAGAGAGATGCTCACGGAGGCGGGCGTTTCCCTGCCTGCCCAAATGATTGACCGGGCAGAGCGGCATCTGGATAACGGCTGCACCGTCATCTATCTGTCCGCCGGTCGAAAGCCTCTCGGATTTCTTGCGCTTTCCGATACGCTGCGGCAGGACGCTTCTTCCATGATCCAGCAGGTAAAAAAGACCGGCGTGGATCCGGTGCTTCTCACAGGGGATCATGGAAATGCCGCCGAAAACATTGCCGGACAGCTGTCCATCGGAGAAGTGCACGCGGAGTGCCTCCCGGAGGACAAGCTGAACTGGATTGATGCTTATCAGAAGGAAGAGAAAAAGGTCTGCATGATCGGGGACGGAATCAATGACGCGCCCGCTCTGAAAAAAGCCTGGGTCGGAATCGCCATGGGCGGCGTTGGCAGTGATATCGCTGTTGACGCGGCCGACATCGCCCTTGTCAACGATGATATCAAAGAGCTGCCTCATCTGCTCCGTCTCGCCAGACGGATGATGCTTACCATCAAATGCAATCTGTCCTTTTCCCTGGCTCTCAATTTTGTCGCCATCGTCCTCGCCATTACCGGAATTTTAAACCCGGTGGTGGGCGCGCTGGTACACAACGCGGGTTCTGTCCTGGTGATCATCAACTCCTCCCTGCTCTTAAAATGGAAATGGAAGGGTGAGCGGAAATAAATCGTTCTGTCAAAAACACCGCCAGCATTTGCTGCCCGCGGTGTTTTATTCTTCCATATTTTATTGAATCCGCCGGTAAGCGGGGCTGCCGCTCCCATGGGTCACCATAAAGATTCCCCTGGTATCAATCTGGCTCTGAGCCAGAATGGCGAGAACCCGCTGCAGATCCTGGCCGTTTAGATACAGAGCCTGCCCGCAGGACCGCAGAAGCTGTGTCGGAACCCGGCGCAGCTGGCTCCCGATCCCCTGCTCCATCAGCTTATCCCTGGCATACATCGCCTTGTAAAACGAAGAAAAGGTCAGAAGATAATCCGGCGCGCTTTGTGGATTGTGCAAAAAAAGGACCTCCTGTCTATGTCTCTATCAGCTTTTTCATCATCTGTATGTACAGTTCTTTGATTGACGCTTTTTTTGCACTGTCCCGAGCTACAATGGGAAACCGCTCCTTTTCCTTTCCATCCTGAAGCACAACCAGTTCCCCCAGCTTCTGTCCCCGCTTTAACGGCAATTTGATATAGCCGTCCATCTCAATCTTTGTTTTGATGCGGTTCTTGTTTCCCTTTTTTACGAGAATCGCCGCGTCATCCTCCATGATCACATCGACTTTGGAAGGGGTTCCCTTTTCGATTTTCAGCGCTTTCTGCACCTGCCCTTTTTCCGCGATTTTCACACTTTCATAATTGGAGAACCCGTAATCCAAGAGCCGTTTTATTTCCGCGAACCGGATATTGGATGTGGTGCATCCCAGGATTACTCCGATCAATCTGGTTCCATCCCTTTCGGCGGCGCCGGACAGGCAGTAGCCCGCGTCCTGGGTAAAGCCGGTTTTAATACCGATGGCTCCCGGATACTGTTTAATCAGTTTGTTGGTATTGGTAAGTCCGAACTCCTTTTCTTTTCCCGGAAGGCCCACTTTAATCGTATCCTGCCATTTTGTAAACCACTGGGCAGTCTCCGGAAAGGCGATCAAAGCCCGGGACATTACTGCTATATCATATGCGCTGGTATAATGATTTGCCACCGGAAGCCCGTTGGTGTTGACAAAATGGCTGTCCTTCATTCCCAGTTCCGCAGCCCTTTTGTTCATCTGTTCTACAAACATTTCCACGCTTCCGGCAAGATGTTCGGCCAAAGCCACACATCCGTCGTTGGCGCTTACCATGGCCACGCCTTTCAGAAGTTCCTCCACCGTATGCTGTTCCCCCGGTTCCATATACATCTGGCTGCCTCCCATGGAAGCTGCCCGCTCGGAGATGGTCACCGTATCGCTGAGGCTGATCTTTCCGCTGTCACAGCCTTCTAAAATCAAAAGCATGGTCATCACCTTGGTAACCGACGCGGGAGGAAGCTTTTTATGCGCGTTCTGTGCGAAAAGGACTTCACCGCTCACCGCGTCCATCAGCACCGCGGCTTTCGCCTTTACCTTCATTCCCGTCTCCTTCTCCGATGGTTCCACTCTGGCGTTTACAATGGAAATGCTCCTCTCCTGCGGCTGAAACTGATCGATTCCCATAAATCCGCCAAACAGCAGCGCAGCGATCAGACAGCCGCTGATAATCTTTTTTTTCACACAAAAAACCCCCTTCACCTGCGAATCGCTATTACTAGCATATTCGCGGGCCGGGGGTTTAGCACTAAAAATCCAGCAAATCACACGCTCTTCTTATTCAACAGAAAATCAATCATATTATAATGAACAATTCCATTCCTGCTCATATCCACAATATCATTACTGATTACATATTTGGGGAAATTGTCGTCTATCTTTTCCAGATTGCCAAATTCCCTTGCAACGCAGTCCTCTGTCAATACATACGCCACCTGAATATAAAGTTTCTTTTGCCCTTTGTAGCAGACGAAATCAATCTCCTGTGTATCCAGCTTTCCCACCTTCACATCATACCCTCTGCTCAGCATTTCCAGATACACTACATTTTCAAATAGTTTGTTTGTGTCTATTTGTTCACTCGCTTTATTTATATTGCGAAGCCCAATATCGCCAGCATAATACTTTTCTGTTGATGCCAGGATATTCTTCCCTTTAATGTCATATCGCTCTGCTTTTGATAAAATCATACCCGCCTGCAGCTTGTCAATATAATTCAGTATTGTTTCCACCGTGGTCGCCTGACCGGATGATATCAAAGCCCGGCTGATGGAACGCGCTGAAAATGGGTTCCCGATATTATCCAACAGAAACTCCAAAAGTTTTCTCAAAAGATTTTCATTGCGGATCGCGTGCCTGGAAAGAATATCTTTCATCACAACCGAATCATAAACATCTTCCAGATAGGTGCGGATCGAATGTGGATCCGGCAGCACCAGGCGCATCGGCAATCCACCATATTTCAGATACTCCGTAAAAAGCTGTTCCCTGGTATACGTCATCTCATTTTTATCATAGAATTCCTGAATCTCAGACAGTACAAAAGGGTATACATGGAAGGAAACATATCTTCCGGCCATATTCGTTGCCAGTTCCCCGGACAGCAGTTTGCTGTTAGAGCCTGTTACATAAATATCGCAGTCAAAGTCAATCCGAAAAGAAGCGATCACCGAATGCCACTCTTCCACATGCTGGATCTCATCAAAAAAAAGATATACCCTCCCTTTCGCCTGTTTTACCCGTTCTGTAACATATTGATAAAAGATATCTGCAGCTTCCAGCTCTTTAAAACGTCTGGACTCAAAGTTAATTTCTATTATATTTTCCTTTGATACACCGCGCTCCAAAAGAACATCCCGGATCTGTGAAAGCAGGATGGTCTTTCCACTTCTTCTGAGGCCGATCAAGACCTTAATCAGATCCTGGTCAATGAATGGGCGTATCCGATCCAGATACAAGTTTCGTCTTATCATCTCCATACATTTCACGTCCTTTAACCATTTTGTCATTATTATACCTGACGTTTTTATTATAATCAACTTTTTGTCGTTTTATAAGCTTACAATTTTAATTCAAAAAGGCCGGAAATCGTTTCTCAAGATTTCCGGCCTTTTCCTATGGCGCCGTCCCGCTTTTTATTTCACCTTAACACTCTTCACTTTGGAATATGTGCTGACCAGTTTTTTCCCGCCTTCCATTTTCCAGGCGCGCACTTTGTAATAGTAAGTCCCGCCTTTTTTCCTGTATTTTTTAGCGTAGCTCGTCTTGCCCCCTTTGAGGGTCTTTATCTTCTTAAACTTACCGTTTTTCCGGGAAGCCTGATAAATGTCGTAGCCCTCCGCGCCGCTTACCTTGCTCCAGGAAAGAACCGCCTTCTTTTTTCCGGCTTTTACACGCAGTACCGGTGTTTTCGGCTTTACCGCCCGGTTTGCCGTGTTCCTGCCCGCGGTTTCCTGTCTTCCGGATGTGTTCTCTGTGGAGAGAATTTCTGACGGGGCTTCTGTCTTCCCGGGGTCTGTTTCCGGTTCTGCCGCCTCCGCTGTTTCCAGACGCAGGAAAAGGGCTTCCGCGACATCCGCCCCAATATGTGCCTGCTGGACTTCGGTCAGTCTCTCATAGCCATCGATCAGACCCTTCAGCCTGTTTTTCATGGCAGGAGTCACCTGTTTCAACGGAAGCTTATGCGCGTTTTCCGTACCGGCAAGCCACTGCGCCGCCACATGGGTATTTTCCAGTTCCTCCGCCTGCGGGCGAAGCTGCTTCCGAGCCTGTTCTGACAGTTTGCCGCGTAATTCCGGAGTTTTCAGGGTGCTGTACTTGTCCAGCCGATCCAGGGACTGCAAAGCTTCTCCTGTTTTTTCCTCAGCGGATTCCGCCTGCACTGCGTCGGACAGAGATACTTCCGTCCAGTTCAGCGCTTCCTGGTGCTGCGCGCTCCAGCCTTCGGTCAGTTCCGCAATCCGTTGGTGTTCTGTCTTTATCTTCTCTGCCGCGGATATTGTCCTGGAGAGCGAAGCCTTCATGGCAGCGCTGTCTGAACCCATGCCGATAATCGCCTCACGGCCTTTTTCATACAGCGATTCCAGTGAAGCCCAGTCTTCTGCGGTATAATCCTCGTTCTTATAATCAGCGAATGCCAGATCCATCTGCTCAAGATACGGCTTTCGAGCTTCTTCCGGCTTCAGTTCCCAGGCAGCGTACAGCGTAACGGTCCCGTCTTCCTGCGCGGTCAGATTCCGCACCGAAGCCTGATCGGCGTATACCGCCGCTCCGTCCGGCTTTAAGGCCCACCCGGCAAAATGATACCGTTCTCTTTCAAAGGTGTTCGGTAAAAGCGCCGCGTCCTTTCCATAGACAGCCCGGGTTTCACCCATAGCGTCCCCTTCCGCGTCTTCGCTGTTTTTCTCATAATGGATCCTGTAGCGGACAGGTTCCCACTGGGCGTACAGCGAAATCGTCTCTCCCTGATAGGTTCCTCCCAGATTTTCTACAGACGCCTTATCTCCATAGGAGATTCCACTGCCGTCCTTCCAGGTATTCCACCCGGCGAAGGTATATCCTCTTTTCGAAAATCGGCTGCCGGAAAGCGTAAAACGTTCTCCATATTGGGCTTTCTGCGGACTCATGGTGCCGCTGCCTCCATTGGCGCTGAACTTCACGGTATAGGAATTGGCGATCCGCTTTGCGTAGATCGTCTGTCCATCTGCCGGAATCCCGTTTTGATCAATCGGGTTCTGATAAGCGTCATCCCGGTACCACTGTACATTGTCATATCCCTTTACCGGATTCTGCCGGAAAAAAGAATCTGCGGAAAGCATCCTTCCGGCAAGATCCGGCAGATAGATCTGCTGCAGATTATTATAGCTGGCAGAAAACCCACTGCCTTCCAGCATCCGGTTGGCGCGCAGATCCAGAGATGTCAGCCGGTTGTCTCCCGCGCTGAGAAATTTCAGGCCGGACAGTCCGGAAACATCCAGATTCGTGAGGCGGTTATCAAAAACTTCCACCAGCTCCAGCTTCGGATTATTGCGGAAATCCAAGGTTTGCAGAAGATTGTTACTTACATGAAGCGCCTTCAGCTCCGGATTTCCCAAAAGATCAAGAGAGGACAGCTTATTCTGCTCACAGTTCAGGGTCCGAAGCTCCGGACTGTTTGTCACGTTCAGAACCCGCAGGTCATTGGATTTGCAGAAAACAAATTCCAGTTCTTCATTTTCCGACAGATCCAGTTCATCCAGTCTGTGGCCTGATACACTCAGGTTCTTCAGGGAAGTGAAATATTCAATTCCCGCAAGGGAACCCGCCCGCGCGTTAGAATCGGCGGAAAAGGAAATTTCCGTGATTCCCGCGATTTCTTCTTCCGTCAGGATTCCATCGCTTCCCGCGCCGTCCAGATTCTTTTCATCCAGCACCCAGCCTCGGAACGCCGGGTCCGGAAAGGTCTGTTCCGTTACGGGAATCTCCCCGGATTCCGCCGCCGCGCAGGCAGCCGGAAGAAAGGCGTATACCATCAGTACCGCCGCAATTAACAGACAACCCTTCTTTAATCTTGTTACGTTCATTCTTTTCCTCCTGTTTTCAAAAGCATATGAGTGTATATGCCCTGAAAACCTGAGTTCAAACGAACCTTTTTCTTCCAGTCTGAAAAGTAGCCATTTCTTATATCTGTATAGGATCCGAATCGGGTAATTTATGGAAAAACCGAACAACAAAAGGCAAAGAGATGAAAAAAGCCGCAATATCCGCAGCCGTCTGAGCCAGCTCGACTCCGGCAAGCCCTATAAACTCAGGCAGTATCAGAATCGTCGGAATGAAAAGGATTCCGCTTCTCAGAGCGGCAAGGAAGCTGGCGGTTCCGCTCTTCCCAATACTCTGAAAGAGCATATTGGAGCATAAGGAAAGAGGTAGAAAAAATAAAGCAATCAACTGAGCCCGCAGTGCCGCGGTGCCGATCATAATTACCTGCGGATCCTCTCTGAAGAACCCGATGAGCGCGGATGACAGAAAAAGTCCAATCAGCGCAATGCAGCCCAACAGTACTTCCGCCGCTCCCAGAGTAAAGAAAAAGGCGCTCCGCACCCGATGGTACTGCTTCGCTCCATAGTTAAAAGCGGATACCGGCTGAAATCCCTGTCCGATTCCGATCCCCACCGAAAAGATCAGATTGCAGATCCGGTTCACAATAGCCATGGCGGCAACCGCCGCGTCACCGTAAACGCCGGCCTGTCCGTTCAGCATCATCGTGGAAATGCTGGCCAGCCCCTGGCGCACCAGGCTTGGAAAACCGGTCTGCAAAATCCACAGAAGGTCTCCTTTTTCTCTGGAAATACAGCGCGGAGAAAACCGGCTCGCCGTCCGTCCGGTCAAAAACATAGCGAGCAGAATCAGAAAACTGACCATCTGAGAGACCGCCGTGGAAATACCCGCTCCTTCTACCCCCATACCAACCTTCACCACCAGCAGCCAGTCGCCGAAAATATTCAGGATCCCGCCGATTCCCAGTCCGATCATCGCCAAAGCGGCTTTTCCTTCATAGCGCAGAATATTATTCATTACAAAGCTTGTTACCATCAGCGGCGCCGCCAGGAGAATGAAAATCCCGTAGTCCTTCGCGAAAGGCAGGATCGTGTCCGTACTCCCTAACAGGCGCATCAACGGTTCCACAAAAATCAAGCCGAAAATCGCGAATAAAATGCCAACTGCCAGAGAATAGAAAAAACTGGTCGACGCAAACCGCGAGGCACTCTCCCGATCTTTTTCTCCCAGTTTTCTGGAAATGATACTTCCGGCTCCATGTCCAAACATGAATCCAATCGCCTGTATAATCGCCATCAGTCCGAATACAACTCCTACCGCGCCGCTGGCGCTGGTTCCCAGCTTGCTGACAAAGTAGGTATCCGCCATATTGTAAATGTTTGTCACCAGCATGCTGACAGTCGTTGGAATCCCCAGGGTAACCACAAGCCTGGGGATTGGCGTCTGTGTCATTTTAAGATATTGTTTTGAAGCGTCTTTATCCAACTCAATTCGCCTCCTGAAGTCTGATATCCTCTTCCTTGATCTTCCGGTTCAGCTTTTTCATCTCCGGAATAATAAAGAGAGCGACGATCAGCGCGGAAGTGGAATCCGCAATCGGAGCGGAAAACAGAATTCCGTTTAATCCCATAAACAGCGGCAGGATCAGAATCAGCGGAATCAGCAGAAGCAGCTGACGCAGCATGGATAAAATGGATGCTTTCAGCGGCTGTCCGGTTGACTGGAAATAGTTCGTGGATACGATCTGGAACCCCGCGCAGAAAATGCAGAACAGATAAATCCGGAGACACTTAATCGCGAAATCCGTAAATTCCGCGCTCTCACCTCCGAAAATAGAAATAATCTGTGACGGGAAAATCTGACACGCCAGCCAGCCGACAAAGATTGAGCCAGTGGCTAAAAGCACGGCATAAGTGTATGTAGTACGAATTCGTCTGTATTTTTCCGCCCCCCGGTTAAATCCCAGGATCGGCTGCGCCCCAATTCCTACCCCTATCGCGAAGGAGGCGATAATCATAGCGATTTTCATAACAATTCCCATGGCGCTCAGCGCCACATCGCCTGTAATCTCGCTCTGATCTCCGTAATAAACCAGCGATCGATTCATTACGATTTGCATAATACAGGCAACGCATGAAGTTATCCCCGAAGAAATACCCAGGGTAAGAAACCGCCGTATCAGTTTCGCGTCCGGTTTCATCAATTTTTTCTTCAGCCTCATATGCTGCGGGGTTTTGGCGTCTTTCACAAAATACCTGGTCAGTATAATCGCTGAAATGATCTGGGAAGTTACGGTGGCGATAGCGGATCCGCGAACACCCCAGTCGAAAATAAAGATATAGATCGGATTCAAAATGGTATTTAAAATCGCGCCGATCAGCATGCCGTACATGGACATTCTCGGATTTCCGTCTGTTCTCGCGAGATTTGACAAGGCGATGGCCAGCATATTAAAAGGCGAACCGAGTAAAACGATCGATGTATAATCCATCGCGTAAGGCATGACATTTTCCGTAGCGCCGAACAGCACCAGAATCGGCTCCAGAAAAATCAACCCGATGATAACAATGATGACGCTTATTACAATGGAAAACATAAACGCATTGTTCAGTGTCTTTTCAGCCAGATGTTCTTTCTTCTCTCCCAGTTTTATAGCCGCGAAAGCGCTGCTCCCGGCTCCAATCAGTGTTCCGAAAGCGAGCAGAATCGTCATAAGCGGAAAAGCTACCGTTGTGGCCGCGTTCCCCAGATATCCGACCCCCTGGCCGATAAAAATCTGGTCTACAATGTTGTAGATAGAATTAATCAGACAGGAAATCGTCGCCGGAACGGAAAATTTAATAAGCAGGCTCCAGATCGGCTGATATCCCAGCGGATTTTCTATCTTTTGATTCATAGGCTTCTGATTCGCTAATGTTTGTTCGGAATTACTCAATTTTATGCTCCCCCTTTTCTATACGCTTTTTTTCACTGAGTTTTTCCAAGGTATGGCAGGACTGCTCTGCCATTGACTTAAAAATTTTGTAGATTTCATCTTCTGATATCGCAAGTTCTTCGATTAGAGCTTCCCGCCAGAACTTTCTTACATTGTACGTCTTTTCTACCACCGGCTTTGCCTTCTCAGTAGCAAAAAGGTGCCGAATCCTCCGATCGGTCTCATCGATCCGCACTTCAACATAGCCGAGCTCCTCCAGCTTTCGAACCGCCTTTGTCACAGTCGCTTTATCAAACTGCCCCAGCTTTGCCAGATCGTACATTGTAATGCCGTTGTTTTCGTAAATATGTACCAGGAAGAACTGTTGTCCTCCTCCAATGTGGTAATCTTCCAGAATTGAATCAAAATACTTTTGGGTATTTCTTTGAATAACGGATATGAACTTCAAAAAAGTCGGCTTTGGCTGACGCAACTCTCCACCTCCTTTTTCTTACGCAGGAATTATGAACTGCCTGCAGATATCTTGCACCGCAACGGCGTTACCGCCGCTGTCGGTTCGACAAAAGTTGACTATTCAACTATTGTCCAAAACGTATTATAGTATCAAAAGGTTGACAAGTCAACTGCCATTGGTGAAGTCTTTAAATTCAGACCATTCAGCTTTTTATCCACGCTAGAACTCTTTCGACACTTTTCAACATACAAAATGCCCTTTTTTTCAGGGATTCAAAGGTTATCCCCAGGATTTTCAAAATTGTATACAATTTTATCCCCTTATATCTGTGGATAAACATATTTTTACAAATATTGAAATTTCAATATTTGTATTCACTCTTCAAAATAATTTATCCACAGTTTTTTTCTTTTGTTTCAAAATAGTATGATTTTTACAGACTCTGTGAAAAAAAAATTCAATCCGTTGTAAATACAACGGACTTACCGAACAAAATACGCTACACTAGGACCATAGCAAGTGAGAATATTGCATGGAGGAAACCATTATGATAAGAAAAATTATTGAAATTAACGAAGAAAAATGTAACGGCTGTGGTCTGTGCGCCCAGGCCTGCCATGAAGGAGCCATCGGCATGGTAAACGGAAAAGCGAAGCTCCTGCGGGATGATTACTGTGACGGTCTGGGAGACTGTCTCCCCGCCTGCCCGACAGGCGCCATTTCCTTTGTGGAACGGGAAGCCGCCGCTTACGATGAAGCCGCGGTTCTCGCGAATAAAGAGCATCGACTTGACAGCCCGGCTCCGACCTTTTCCGGCTGCCCCGGATCCCAGGCCCGGCAGTTTGCAAAGCGCCAGGAAGATTTGCCTTCCTCCGCGCCCGCGAAGACACAGCTGAGTCAGTGGCCGGTTCAGATTCAGCTGGCTCCGGTTAACGCGCCGTATTTTGATCAGGCTAATCTTCTGATCGCAGCAGACTGCTGCGCCTACGCTTATGGCGACTTTCACAATCAGTTTATGAAAAACAAGATCACTCTCATCGGCTGTCCGAAACTGGATCCGATTGACTACACAGAAAAGCTGATCGAGATTATAAAGCAGAACGAAATAAAAAGTGTCACTGTCGCCCGTATGGAGGTTCCCTGCTGCGGCGGAATCGAAGCGGCGGTAAAAAACGCCCTTCAGGCAAGCGGGAAATTTCTGCCCTGGCAGGTGGTGACCATCTCTACCGACGGGCGGATTCTGGATTAAAACTCTTTTCGCTTCATAATCCCCACGCTGCATCCGAAGGAAAGCAGCAGACAGAGAATGGAGAAAGCAAGACCTGCCGCGCAGATGCCGCCCGGGCTGAGATACGCCGCGACTGCCTCGATCCGATCTATCAGGTCGGCAGACTTTGCAGCCGCGGCAACCGCTCCCACCACAGCCGCGAACAGAATCAGGATTACAATTTTTCCCTTCTGTCCGCCGAACTTCAGCTGTATAGGAATCATCACCGCCTGCAGCAGATACACAAGACACAATGACGCGGCGCAAAGGGACCACCAGAACCCCCCATTCTGTCCGAACGATCCGGATGTTGTCAGGATGACCGCGATAGAGAAGAGCCAGCCCGCGGTTCCGGTTATAATACCGAACAAATATTTTTCTATTACATACGCGTTTCTGGAGAAGGGCATCGTGAGAAGGAAAGCATAGTTATTGTCCATTTCATCATAACTGATGGTATTCAGGACCAGCACACCGGAAAGCACCGTCACATAACTGAGAATAAATCCGGTACTTTCCCCTTTGCCCCAGAACCCCATAATCACAACCACAAACAACATAATCAGAACCAGGATTTTCGATTCCTTCAGCGCGTAAAAATCCTTTTTAAACAATGCCTTCATTTCCAATTCCCCCTGTCAGCATAATCTGAACCTGATCCAGTCCGCATCGCTCCGCTACAACCGACGGATAATTCTCCTGGTAATACTGCCTTTCTTTTGTCAGACAGCAGTAACCATAATTTTCTTTCTTTGTACGGATAATATAGTCTTTATCCAGATTCGCGTAAGCGCTTTCCCCCATCTTCAGGAGTCCATACTCACTGAGAATCACGTCTGTATCCTCATGGAAAATAATCTTCCCGTTATGAATCATATAAACATCATCGCACAGATTTTCCAGATCTCCGGAAATATGGGAACTGATTAAAATTCCTCTTCCTTCCGTCTCCATATAGATCCGCAGCATATCCAGAATCTCATCTCTTGCCACCACATCCAGCCCTGCCGTCGGCTCATCTAAAATCAGCAGCCTGGAATCATGAGAAAGGGCGGACAGTACTTTCAGCTTTGCCTTCATTCCGGTTGAAAACTCCCGAATCTTTTTGTCTGTTGGCAGTCCGTATTCCGCGCATCGTTTAAAAAATTCCTCTTCGCGAAAACTTTTATACGCGGATTTTAAAATAGACGCCGCCTGTTTTACGGTCAGATGTCCTCCGAATCCGCTGTCCGAAAGCACAGCGCCAATGTACTCCCGTTCTTCCGCGCCCGACCGGCTCCGGGCTTTTCCGAACATGCGGATCTCTCCGCTATCCGGACTTATCAGTCCTAAAATGTTCTTAAACGTTGTGGTTTTTCCCGCTCCATTCTGCCCGATCAGTCCGGTGACCCGGCCTTCTTCAAGACGCAGAGAACAGGAAAGCTCAAAGCTTCCATATCGTTTTATCACGTTTTTCAGCTCAATCAGCATTTCTTATTCCTCCATAATCAAATCAAACATCTGTCTGATTTCCTGATCCGTCATACCGCATCTTCGTCCTTTTAGAATGGCCATTTCCAAGTCCGATTCGACTTCTTTCCGGTGTTCCTCCATCAAAAGCTGGGGGCTGGTTCCCGCGATAAAGCTGCCTTTTCCGTGGACTGTATTGGCAAACCCCTCATGTTCCAGCGCGTCATAGGCTTTTTTTACCGTCAGAGCGCTGATTTTCAGATCCTTTGACAAAGAACGAACAGAAGGGAGCATCTCCCCTTCCCTGACAGCCCCGTTTATGACGCTCGCCTTAATCTGCTCCGCGATCTGTTCGTAAATTGGCTGTTGGGAAGAATGATTAATAATCAACTTCATACTCTTCCTCCTTTGTTCGCAAACAGTATATAACAGTACAGAACAGTTGTCAAGTGTTATATACTGTTTATCACAAAAAAAGAAAAGCAGCAAACTGCCGCTTCCTCAATTGCTCTTAGTAAAAAACCCGATTCCGCTCTATAATCCGAAAGCCTTCCCCCTCTGAAACCGCCGTCGCTACGGCGCAGTTTTGCTGCCTGCCGCCGTTCCAGAGATGTTTCAGCTCGTTTTTTTCCATCAGGTGAAAAAGCACCTGGTTAACCGCCGCGTGGGCCACAATCAGAATCCGTTCTCCATCTCCATGGATTTTTCGGATTTCATTCAGAAAATCAGACGTTCTTTTTTCGACATCATAAAAGGATTCACCGCCTTCCGGAGCCTGATACTGATCCGGCGCGTCGTAAAATCCCCGTAAAAGTTCCGAATTTCTCATATAATCTTCCCCTTCATAGATGCCGAAATCCATTTCCCTGAGCCGCTGATCCTTTCGGATTTCCAGATTTCTTCCTTTCACCAGGATCTCCGCTGTTTCGAAAGCTCTGGACAGGGGACTGGCGTAAACCGCGTCAAAAGAAACTGTTTTTAAACCATAGGCGGTCTGCCTCGCCATCTCTCTGCCCTCTTCTAACAAAGGAATATCCGAAATTCCCTGAATCAGGCCTCTGGCGTTCCATGCGGTTCTTCCGTGCCGTACAATAGAAAGCTTCATTTATTCCCGCTCCTTCACTGTTACTCGCACCTTATCTCCCGGCTGCTTTCCAATCGCGGCGCGAATCTCCTTCCGAATTCCCAGAATATGGCATGGGGTTTTCATTTTTACCAGGCTTCCGTCGTATTCCGAGCCGTCAAAGCTGGCGTGAACTTTGACCCTTCCTTTTCCAAATTCTTTTTTTACATCAAAAGGGATCTCCACATAAGCGCCGTCAATATCCGGCACTTTTTTGATCTCCGCTTCAAATTCATATATTTTTCCCTTCATTTTTCCTCCTCTGAAAAAGTAAGCCGCATGTCGTACCAGACCACGCCTCCATGTACGGACTCGGATACGCCGCAGTTCCGGTATCCGAACTTTTCGTAATAAGGAATCAGATGTTCCTTGCAGGTCAGGATACATCCCTTTCTTCCCTGCTTTTTCGCCTCTTCAATGAAAGCCTTCATCAGCCGGGCTGCGCAGCCTCTTCTTCTGTATTCCGGCAGAGTATTGATTCCGAAGACGGTCTGCCAGCGCCCGTCCTCCTTATGAAGCCGCGCGTTTTCATACATCTCATCCCGGATGACCGGTTCGTCCGTCACCATACCGTTGATAAAACCGATCAGCCGTCCATTTTCCTCCAGCAAAAGAAAATGATCGCCGAATACACACAAGCGCTGCCGGAAATCCGCTTCCTTCGCGGCCTCTTCCGGCGGAAAACAAGCCGCCTCAACTTCGGCCAGTTTTTTTATATCGTTCCTATCTGCTTTACGAATCTTCATTTCTACCTCTTTTCCATTCCGCCTTCCCTTTCCTAAAAATCATAGCTTTCCGGATCGTGGCTGCTATGCTTACCCGTATTCATTGAGGAAAGCTGTGACATATCCGTTTCATCCAATTCAAAGTCGAAGATATCCGCGTTTTCAAAGATTCGTTCCTGATGAACGGATTTTGGAATTACGATATATCCGCTCTGTATTTCCCAACGGAGAAGGATCTGCGCCGGCGTTTTTCCATATTTACCGGCAAGCTCGGAAATTTCCGGCAGATCCACGTTTCCCTTCAAAAGAGGACGCCAGGCTTCCATTTGAATTCCTTTCTCTCTGCACCATAAAAAAAGCTCCTCGTCATTCATCAGCGGGTTTCGTTCAACCTGATTGACAGCAGGCGTTACCCGGCTGTTTTCCAGAATCCACTCCAGATGGCGGATCTGGCAGTTGCAAACGCCGATTGCCCGTATTTTTCCCTGGAAATAAAGCTCCTCCATTGCGCTCCATGTATCAAGCAGCCGCTGTTTTTTCTGACCCGGCCAGTGAACCAGAAACAGATCGAGATAGTCCGTTTTCAGGTCTTCAAGGCTCCGCGTAAAAGAAGCTCTTGTTTTTTCATATCCCATATTTCCCGTATCCACTTTGCTGGTAAGGAACAGGTTTTCCCGGGAAATATCTGTTTTTTCCAGAACGTTTCCCAACATTCCTTCATTACCGTACATCTGAGCTGTATCGAAGCTGCGGTATCCGGCCGCAAGGGCATGCTGAACAGCATCTTTCATTTCCCCTTCATCCGTCATTTTGTAAATACCCAGCCCCAATACCGGCATCTTTACTCCATTATTTAATTCGATATCATACATATTTCACCTCTTGCCTAAATTTTCCGTTCGTTGTAATAGCGCACTTTCCCACAGGAAACATTCTTATATTCAATCGCTTCTTCCGGGCACCTGCAAATACAGGCCATACAGTGGGTGCAGTTTTTCCCCCATACCGGTCTGCCCTCCTTCATCCTGATATTGTCAAGCGGGCAGAGCCTCTGGCATGTCCCGCACCCGGTGCAGCTTTCCGTAATCCGAAAACCCTTGGCTTTTACGCAGAAGGTATAAAAACAGGTATTCACAATTCCGCTTTTGAGACGATCGATTATAGAAATTTTTTTCTCCGGCAGATGCTCCCGATTTTTAATGCGCCGGGCCGTTTCCGAAAGCACCGGCACCGCGGCTTCCAGAATCTGCTCCGCCTCCTCCTTTTCCGGCGCGGTAAACATGGCGATGTAGTTTTCCGGCATTACGACCTCTGCCGCTCCTTTCAAATGAAAATCTTTTTTTCTGCACAAACTGAGAAGATGCGCTTCCGCGTTCCCGATGTCTCCTCCGCAGGTGATGACAAAATAGGCGTCCCTGCTTCCATGGAAGGTACTGGCGCTTAAAAAGGCTTCAAACACTCTGGGAATCCGCCAGCTGTACACCGGGCATACGAATACAAACGGTTTCTCTGAGGTAAAGTTCCCTCCTTTGTCGTGCGCTTTCAGCAAATTCCCGATATCAACGGTTTCGTCTTCGGTCAGCTTTGCCAGATATTCTGCCGCGTAGCGGCTGTTTCCGGTTCCTGAAAAATATAAAATCATAGAAAATCCCTCTCTTATTTTCTTCTCAGTTAGGGGAGAAACAGTTCCGCAATGGAGTAAAGCGCGGCCTTTCCTCCCAGAATCACATGGTCTCCAGCGTTCCTGCAATACAGCACGCCGCCGCGTTCTGACGCCTGATAAGCGGTCAATCTGTCCGTCTGCAGCACCCGCATCCAATATGGCGCAATATGGCAGTGACCCGAGCCGCATACCGGGTCTTCCGCGATTCCCAGTTTTGGTCCGAAGCTTCTTGAAACACAGTCATACTCCGTTCCCGGCGCCGTCACCTGCAGCAGCAGTCCGTCCAGTTTCCTGGCTCTTTCCAGATCCACCGAAAGATTCCGCACCGTATCTTCCTCATCGAATACGCAAAGCAGGTCTCTTCCCATAAAAGCGGCGGACGGACGGGCGCCTAAAGCCTGACACATTTCCTCTGTCACTTTCACGGGCGAAAGCTTGTACGACGGGAATTCCATCTCGTACAGCTCCTCCTTTCGCGCCACAGAAAGCGAACCGCTCATCGTCTCAAAGGCAACCGATGTTCGATCCGGATCGACAAAATTCAAAATCACATACGCCGCCGCAAGCGTCGCGTGGCCGCACAGATCGATTTCTCCCCCCGGAGTAAACCAACGAAGATGATAGGTTTCTGCGTCCGGAACCACAAAAGCAGTTTCGGACAGGTTGTTTTCCTTTGCGATTTTCTGCATCTGCGCGTCCGAAAGCCAGCGCTCCAGCACGCAGACTGCCGCCGGATTCCCGCAGAATATTCTGTCGGAAAAGGCGTCTGCCACATATTGTTTCATGCTTTTTCGTTCACCACACAATCCGGCCTTTCGCCCCGTTCGATCCGCTGTACATTTTCCCACATATGCCGATGCATTCGCTTAAAACTGCCTGTAGTCACTCCTCCGATATGTGGTGAAAACAAAATTTTTCCCGGGTGTTTCGCGGCATATTCAACTACCGGATTGTCATTCTGCACCGGTTCGGGGAAGACCGTATCCAGACCGGCTCCTGCCAGTATGTTGTTTTCCAGAGCTTCACACAGCGCCTTGTTTTCAATCAGCTCCCCTCTTCCGGTATTAATCACGTAGGAGCCCTGTTTCATCTTTGAAAAGCGTTCATGATTCATAAAGTGAACGGTTTCTTTTCCCACCGCCATATGCAGGCTTATAATGTCACACATGGATAACAGCTCATCCAGAGGTTTGTATGTGACGCACAGTTCCTCTTCCATCTGCGCGCTTTTTCTGTTTCTGCTGTAATAAACACACCTGCATCCGAAGGAGTGAAGCCGTTTTGCGGTCTCCTTCGCGATATCTCCCATACCCAAAAGTCCCACAGTACAATCCGCGAGATCCGTAATTCCACTGACCATCAGTTTTTCTTTACGCGCAATCTGATTTCCTTCCAGCACTGCCTCATGTCCCGGGATTATGGTTCTTAAAAGCCCCAAAATCAGCAGAATTGTCTGCTCTGCCACAGCTCCCGCATTGCCGCCTTTATTGTTGCACACATAAATCTTCCGCTCAGAGGCTGCGTTCAGATCAATCTTGTTATACGCGACGCCTTCTGAATGAATCATCTTCAGATTCGGCATATCTCCAATCACCTGAGCAGAGACTTCACTGATCGCGTCGGCCAGAATCACATCCGCGTCCCATCCCGCCTTTAAAAGTTCTTCACCTGAAGAATCCGCGGGACAGTAAACTACATCATAGCGTTTGATAATATGTTCTCCCGGACTGAATTTTTCATACCTCTGCGGATTTCCTATAACCAGAATTTTCATAAACTGCCTGCTCCTCTCCCATATATTCTAAATGCGTAAACGCTTCCGGATACGCCGGATTTCTCACGCTATACGGCTTTATTTTACCATGTGTTTCCGCGTTTCCGCAAGGCTCCTTTCCCCGAAAGCACTGAGAGTTCCACGCAACAAAAAAAAGAAGCTGTTCTGTTCAGCTTCTTTTAGCCCCCCGGTTCTGACATCTGTCCGACCTATTCTTCATACTGAATCCTCAGTTCAATTTCATCCGGAAGCTCTGTAAGTCCTGTTTCCGCAACTTTCAAAGGATAGGTCAGTACCTGCGCCAGCGCGTTCCCTTTCTCCGGATCTTTAAAATCCGCATACACCACCAGATTTGTCTTCCCGTCCTGTTCTTCCAACTTCATCTTATCAATATCCACTTCAAATCCGGAGGTCGGCTTTTCCCCTCTAGTTACGACAACATAGACTTTATCTTCCACAACACAAGCCAGAGCGCGTTCCAGAGTTCTGTATTCCGGGATCACCTGGCTTGAAATATCCTGAGGGATCTGATTTTCACTCAGTACTTTAAATTCCACTGCTTTGTCACCTTTTAACAGATTCGCGGTAAACACAGCCGCGGCAGCTACAACCGCAAGGATCACCACAATCGCGAGAATTCCTTTTCTGCTCGGCTTTTTCCGCTTTTTCTCTTTCTTTTTTTCTTTCTCTCCCAAAATAAAAACTCCCTTCCCTCTAGTCTTTAATTAAAACTATTCAGAAAGGGAGCCCGTTATTACTGTTTTCTATTCTTCTGTACGATCCCAAGAAAATTCTGAGGACTCATCACTCGAATTATCGGATTCTTCCTGGTTTTCCAGCGCTTCAGACTGGGACATCAGGCTCCGCGCGATTTTATCAAACTCCGCGGCGAATTTTTCCTGATCGCTGGTTCCACTCCAGCAGATAACCTGCACATAGTAATCCTCAATTTCCGCGCAATAAATCACATACGCGCTTTCCTCCCCGTCCACCATGCCGGTAATTTCTGTTTTGAGAGCGTCGTGATCCCCCAGGCGAAGTTCTTCGGTCTCTCCCGTTTCGTCTTTATCAATATGATCCTGCATGTTTTTTACTACCAGCTCATGATATCCGGACAGTCCATCCGAGAAATTATACCGGTACTCGTTGATCAGCACGATATATGCCTCATTATTCTTGCCAATCGCTAAGGAAGCGTCTTCAATATCCAGCGCTTTTCTCGCGTTTTTCCAGGTGTCATCCGCTGTAAGCTGAAACAGCTCATCGCTGCTTTTGAAAATTTTTTCTTGCGCCGTCGGCTCTGTCGTCTCCTTTGCGGACCGTTCTTCCGACTTATCGCTCTGAGAAGCCTGACAAGCCGTAAACGTCAGGCTCAGAACAATGGCCAGAAGTAGATATAAAAACGATCGTTTCATCCGATATTCTCCTTCTTTTCTTACTTCAGACTTTTAGCCGCGGAAACAATATCTGCCGCGGTCATCTTATACTTTACCTTCAATTCTTCCGGTTTTCCGGATTCCCCGAAAGTGTCCTGCTGCCCGATAAACGCTAATTTCGCGGGAGCTTTCGCGCAGACAACTTCCGCGACCGCGCTTCCCAGGCCTCCGATTATGGAATGTTCCTCCGCTGTCACGATTTTTCCCGTTTCCCGGGCCGCTTTTATGATAATCTCTTGATCAATCGGTTTGATGGTATGGATATCGATTACGCGGGCGTCAATGCCTTCTCCCGCGAGAGTTTCCGCCGCCAGCACCGCTTCGTTCACCATAATTCCTGTGGCAATAATCGTCAGATCGCTTCCCTCGCGCACGCAGTTTCCTTTTCCCAACGTAATGTCGGCGTTTTCCTCGTAAAATACCGGAACCGCCGCCCGTCCCAGTCTTATGTAGCACGGTCCGTCCATAGCCACTGCCTGTTCCAGCAGAATTCCCGCCGATACGCCGTCTGACGGATTGATCACGGTCATTCCCGGAATCGTACGCATCAGGGCAATATCCTCAAAGGTCTGATGGCTGGCTCCGTCTTCCCCTACGGTAATCCCCGCGTGGGTCGCGCAGATTTTCACATTGGCGTGAGTATAACCGATGGAATTGCGGATAATTTCAAAAGCCCGTCCTGCCGCAAACATAGCGAAGGTACTGGCGCACACGATTTTTCCCGACAGCGCCAGGCCTGTGGCCGCTCCGTACAGATTTTGCTCCGCGATTCCCATATTAAAGAAACGCTCCGGATAAACCTTTTTAAATTCCGCCGTCTTGGTGGAACCGGAAAGATCCGCGTCCATTACCACCAGATTGTCATATTTTCCGCCAAGCTCTTTCAGTTTTTCTCCGTAAGCCTGTCTTGTCGCCATTTTTTCCGCCATTACCATTCACCTCCCAGTTCTTCCACTGCCTGTCTTGTCTGTTCCTCGTCCGGAGCCTTACCGTGCCAGCCTGCCTGATCTTCCATAAAGGATACGCCTTTTCCTTTATGGGTCTTTGCCAGAATCACCGTCGGTCTTCCCTTGCAGACCCTGGCCTGGTCAAAAGCATCAAAAATCTGGGCGAAGTCGTGGCCGTCAATGGAAATCACATTCCATCCGAAAGCGCGGAATTTTTCGTCAACAGGAGTAACGGTCATGACATCCTCGTTTTTTCCGTCAATCTGCAGACCGTTCCAGTCCACAATAGCGGTAAGATTGTCCAAATTGTAGTGAGCCGCCGACATTGCCGCTTCCCATACGAGTCCTTCCTGCAGTTCCCCGTCTCCCAGCAGGACATAAATCCTCCCCGGGTTCTGATCCAGTTTATTGGCCATCGCCATACCGCCCGCCACGGAAAAGCCTTGTCCCAGAGAACCGGTGGACATTTCAATGCCGGGAACCTTTTTCATATTCGGATGTCCCTGAAACGGACTTCCCAGTTTTCTCAACTGTAAAATGTCCTCCTTCGGGAAATATCCCCGTTCGGCAAGAGCCGCGTACTGAGCCGGAGCCGCGTGCCCCTTCGATAAAATAAACTTGTCCCTTCCCTCCATCTCCGGGTTTTGGGGGTCAATATTCATCTCCTTGAAATAAAGCGCGGTTACCAGATCGGCCGCGGAAAGAGAGCCGCCCGGGTGGCCGGAGCCTGCGTTATGTACTGCTTTGATAATTCCGGTACGGATATTGGCCGCCGTCCTTTCAAACTGTGTATAATCCATATTTACCCTCCTGTGTATTCTATCTGTCAGGCAGCCGGCAGGAAAGCCTTTTGCCTTCCCGCCTTCTGCTGAAAAACTGTTTCAACGTAGTATCGGCGTATTTATTCAAAGGTGTTTGTAATTCCCAAACTTACGCCTAATGCTTCATCTACATCCGGTAAACGGTCCTGGTTAATTGTGCCAATCCGTTCTTTTAACCGTTTCTTATCGATTGTTCTGAGTTGTTCAAGCAATACTACTGAATTTTTACTGAGACCATTGCCGTCCGCTGCGATTTCCACATGGGTCGGCAGATTGGCTTTATTTTTCTGTGAGGTAACTGCAGCCACGATAATGGTCGGGCTGTATTTATTTCCTACATTATTCTGAACCACCAGGACAGGTCTTACCCCGCCCTGTTCGGAGCCGACTACCGGACTTAAATCTGCAAAATAAAGATCACCTTTCTTTACCAGCAAGTCCTTCACTCCTTATCTGTCTTTGTTTTATTTTCCAATGATGTTTTTAAAAGCAAGAGCCGTCATATTCGCCAGATCCAGCGAAGTCATCCCGGTTTCCCCCAAGGATTCGGCGCACAGATCGCCGGCCATCCCATGGAGGAAGACTCCTGCTTTCGCGCAGGTTTCCGGGCTGTGGCCCTGGCCCGCGAGGGCCGCGATAATGCCGGTCAGCACGTCGCCGCTGCCGCCGGTTGCCATTCCCGGGTTTCCTGTAGTATTAATATATGAATTACCGTCCCGCGTTGCCACCAGGGTTTTGCTTCCCTTCAGCACGCAGACGGCTCCCGAATGCCTCACCAGCAATTCCGCCACGCGGAGCCTATCCGCTCCGCTGATATCCTCTCCGCAATAACGCAGAAAGCGCGCCGCTTCCCCGGGATGAGGCGTCAGGATCACTTGCGCCTTTGCAGCTTTAAGAGCCTTTCCCAGATCAAAACGACTAATGGCGTTAATTCCGTCGGCATCCAGCACAATGGTTTTATCATAGTTTTCCAAAATGCCGCGAATAAGCCCGGCGTTTGTTTCATCATCTCCTAACCCCGGTCCGACAGCGGCAGCATCACAGGCTGCCAGTTCCGGTAAAGAACGCTTCCTGGGAACACATGTGGCTTCCGGTACCCCCACCTGCAGAATGGAGTAAAGCTCCTCGGGAGCGGAAATCCGTACCAACCCCGCTCCTGCCCGCAGCGCTCCCCGCGCGCACAGCACGGCCGCGCCCGCCATGCCGACAGAGCCCGCGATTACAAGAACTTTTCCACAGTCGCCTTTATGTATGTCCCTGGGACGTTCCTTAATTACAGTATTTACATATTCCCGTGTGATTAAACCTGTTTTTTTCATAAAGTTTTCCTCTTTCGCAAAACTTTTCTTTCTGTGCGGGATTATTATACCTTATTCCTGCTGTATGACGCAAGGGACATGCGGGAGATTTTCCAGGCTTATTTCACGCCCTTAGAAAAAGCGCCGTTTTCACAGCGAAGTGCTGTCGGCGCTTTCGTTTTGATTCCGATTTTGCATATGCCCTGTCACCGTTCTTCCCCGATGACCAGCGCGACGATTCCAAGAGCCGCCGCGAGAATTCCGCATATCAAAAACAAACCTGTCCATATGCTCATTTTTTCCTCCTTCTATTCTCTTTCACACACACTTTTCTTTATTATACACGTCCTCACCGAATATGTCAAAATATTTTAAAATTTTCAGCGCTACGCTACAAGGAAATTCCCAGCACCGCGGTTGCCATCAGCAGATAGACAAAAGAAGACACCATATCGGTCAGAGATGAAATCATCGGTGTCGCCATGAGCGCCGGATCGATCCCCAGCCGTTTTGCCAGCATTGGCAGCATTCCGCCAATCAGCTTGGCGAATATGACAACTGCCATCATGGAAGCGCACACAGTAATGGCGATCTGCACGCTTTCCCGGTCAATCAGCATGATTTTGGCAAAATTAAAAGCACTGAGAACAATTCCCAGAATAATGCTGACTCGGAATTCCTTCCAAAAAACTTTCAGTGTATCTTTCAGCTCAATATCCCCCAGAGAAAGGCCGCGGATAATCAGGGTAGCAGCCTGTGTTCCCGTATTTCCCCCGGTTCCCATTAGAAGCGGAAGGTAGAAGGTCAATGCCACCACCTGCTGCAGAGTTGCTTCAAACTGTTCAATAATGGAACCGGTAATCATCAGGGAAACCGACAGCAAAATCAGCCATGGCAGACGGTTTTTCGCGTGGCGGAACACTCCCATATCCAGATATTCCGTATCCGATCCATCCATAACGCCCGCCATACGCTCAATATCCTCGGTTGTTTCCTCTTCAATAACGTTCAGAATATCATCGACGGTAATGATCCCTACCAGCCGATGCTCGCTGTCCACAACAGGAATCGCGAGAAATCCATATTTTTTAAACGCTTCGGAAACTTCTTCCTGATCGTCGTATACATTGACATATACATAATCCGTACTCATCAGTTCCGAGACCTTCATATTGTCATCGTGTATGACCAGAGAACGGAGGGATACGATGCCCTCCAGCTTTCGCCCTTCTTCTTTCACATAACAGGTGTAGACAGTCTCGCTGTCCATTCCTTCTTTCTTAATGTGAGCAAGAGCCTCTCCCACGGTCATGTTATCCCGGAGACTGATATAGTCCGGCGTCATCAGGCTGCCCGCGCTGTTTTCCGGATAATTGAGAAACGTGTTAATCAGACGCCGTTCCTCCTTCGTCGTCTTTTCCAGGATTTTGTCCACTACATTGGCTGGCAGTTCTTCCAAAACGTCGATTTTATCGTCAAAATCCAGCTCATCTATGATATAGCTGAGTTCCCGTTCCGTAATGCCTGAAATAATAGCCACCTGGTCTTCGGACGGAAGATAAGAAAACACCTCCACGGAAACATCCTTCGGCAGCATCCGGAACATAATAATGGTCGCTTCCACATCCAGTTCTTCCAGGATTTCCTCCAGGATCTCCGCGATATCGACCTCGTTGTTTTTCAAAAGCAGATCACGAGCTTTTACATATTTTTTTGCTTCCACCATGGCGAGAATTTCCTGCGTGATCTCGTCAAAACTCTTCACGGTTTCATTTTCCACTGCTCCGCCTCCCCTCTCAAAATCCTGTGTCACTTTTCGCCGCGTTCATTATATCGTATTTTTACAAACTGCCGCAACCTTCATTTTTCAGGTTTTTCAAAATCGTACGCGCGAAGGATTCCGCCCGTTTTTCAATCCCATCAATTTCCAGAATTTCCTTGGGATTGTTGGCGGTTTCCAGCAGTGAAAAATGCCCCGGAAGGCGGAATGTTTTATTCATATTCAGCGCACTGATGAGCTGCTGTGCCACCAGGTCCCCGCCGCTGTATCCGGAAACAACGATTCCGAACAAGCACTTATCGTAAAATTTATGTGTCATCACCAGCGCGGTCAGCCGATTGATAAAGGCGGCCAGATTCGCTCCCAGCGCGTCATTGTAATTAGGGCAGACCATGACAAGCGCGTCACAATCCAGTACGGCCGGGTAGACATCTTCTACAATCGGTCCACCATAAAAACACTTCTCCTCTTCCGCGAAGTGCCTGCAGGTCTCATAAGGGCATCCCCGGCAGTCCATCACTTTCCCATTGCGGATGGAAATTTCCCGGATGTCGCACTCCCCCAGATGCTCCCGAACCATTTCCCAAAGAGACAGGCTGTTGGAAGTCTTATATTCGCTGGCATGCAGCATCAGAATCTTCGGCTGTTTTTTCGCCAGCGGCTTGAACTGGAGCATGTTATATATTAGCTGCCTTCCCGCGATCATATAGGCCCCCAGATTATCCACCTGGAAGTTCTGTGCCCGGATATTGAAATTTTTCAAGGAACGGGTTCCCTCTACAAGCGGTCTCCCCGGAAACGTACAGCCGGAACGGTTGGCGCTGAATACCAGCTCTCTGGAAACCGATTTGGTAAACAGCTCACTGTTTCCATCGATGATGACGCCGCCCACGCTTCCTTCAAAACAATCCCTTCTAAGCCGTATCAGCTTCAGCATGCTGTAATACTCAAGATTGATTCCTGATTCTCCCAGCGAAATGGAAAACAGAAGTTTTTTGCCCCGCAGATCCGTTTTTTCAAACTCTTCGGCCGTCACAATCTCCTCATAGGAATATCCTTTCAGGCTGGCGTCCAGAATCGCCTGCAATCGCTCTGTCTTTCTGGTTTCACTGCAGAGCGGGTTGATTAAAACAAAATCTCCCATAAAAAAACCTCCTACTGTTCTCCTTTGTCAGCGCAGCGCCCTCAGATGACCGTACGCGGACTCAATCCTTTCATACAATTTTTGCGGAAGCGGCAGATCTTCCACTTCGATACCATAAGGTGTCCTGCGGTTTTTCACCCCAAGAAACGCCCCGCAGTCGCCCTTTCCAAAATAAACGGAACTGTAATGCCACTGACCTGACGCGGTCGCGAGTATGGAGATGGCTCCGGAAGAAAGCGCCGGCGCGATATATGGCTTAAACCCAAGTTCCCGTGTTTTCAGGTTCGACTGCACCGCCAGCTTGGTCAGTTCCCTGGACAATTCGTCATCGTAGTTTTCCAAACTGTTGGCAAGAACCAGATCCTCCCCGTGGGGGCCAAAGGCCCTGCCTTCACTCAAATACTGCCGGAAGCGTTCGTTTTTTTCCGCGAAGTAAATTCCCCTGCTGTTCATAACTCCCAGCCCGTACCCTTGCACTTGCTCCCGCTTTAATCCACATAAAAGCGCTGCCTTGCACAGCGGATCTACCGGGTCGGAAACCACGGCAAACAGTCCCCGAAAATCCCTGGATACCGCCTGCTCCGCAAAAACTTCCACCAGCTGAGAATTGGCCTTCAGCTGGGCCATACGCACATCCTCCACCCGGCTTCCCACCGGAGGCACGCCTTTTGAAGCGCAAAACACAAAGATATCGCAGTCAAACAGGCGCTCGGGAGAAATGATTTCCACGCGCGGCATCCTCTCCCGCGCGAAAGGCGCCTGAATCTGACCCGCTTCCATTTCAAAGCGCAGAATGGATTTTTCATTCAGATCGCAGATTCCGATGGAAGACACCGCCTCCGTTCCCAAAAGCCGCAGTCCGATCAGGAGCATCCCCCCTACATCTCCCAGCGCCAGCAGGTGAATCCGCTTCTTTTTTCTCAGGGAAAAGGGATTTTCCCGCTGCGGCCGGATAAAAAAGCTGTCAGCCTTCCGGTTTATACATTCCGGAGCCTCAAATAAGTCACTTAATCGTTTCCTGTTGTTTTTCATATAATGATATTCTCCAATCGAGTTAATCGTTCAATCCCGTTGAGCAGGTATCCGGAGGGAGCCAGATTCAAATCATAGTTCATATAGCTCCCCAGATCCGGGACTCTCGGTGAAATAACGGCTTCGGACAGTCTGCTTAAGGTCAGTTTTCTCCGGAACAGATTCTGATATTCTTCTTCCAGCGCCAGGAAAATATCTCTGGCGTTTTCAAGACATACCTTCGAAAACTCATAGATCGCGCTCCGCGGCGCATCCTCCAGAAAAGACGGCGCCGCGTACGGCAGAATCAGATTGATGGATGCCTGCAGGCTGGATTCGGTATCCTGCTCCCTCTTTACTCCGTCTCCGCCGATAAACGGATACAGGCTGGACTCTACAAACCAGCTGCGCAGGTTCGGCACAAAATAAGCGCTGTCCACATCCCTTCCCTGAATGGTCATCAGATCTTTTCCTCTTCCGGACAAAAGTCCCACGACCAATTTGCTGACATTCACCTGGTTTTTCTTGAGAATCGGGTCCAGTTCTTTCATGCGGTAGCCTTTGTGCAGCAAATCATCGACCAGAATGACCGGCCGGTTAAAAGATTTGATCGTCCGGATCTGGTTTTCTATGGGTGAATAATACGGATATTCCTCGATACGGAACCCGCTCAGATCCGGATTAAACCGTTTTTCCGTATGAATGGTCTTTGTAACCGTATTGGGAACCGCCATGCCTCTCAGGATCTTTCCGAAGGGAACGCACATGTACGGCCCCAGATTTCTTACTTTTGTCGGCTCGCTGGGAACACCGTTGTCCCTGGTTACCATGTTGATGATCTTGTGGTGCATCACACCTGAATTGAAAGACAGCACCAGATTGCCCGGGTACAGCTCCGTCAGCGCCAGCTGCAGCTTCCGGTACGCCTTGTCCATCGTTTCCAAGATCTTCTCGTTTTTGTTAAAGGGATCTTTCAGTACCGTATCCATATTCTGGAACACGGTCAGCGGATTTTTCATATCCACTTCGTAGATTCCGGTGCCTTTTCCGCTTATCTGAATTTCCCGGAACCCCTGCCTTTTCAGCACAGACAAAATTTCCTCATTTCCCGCGCTTTCTTCCGCGGGATGGTAAATCGCGTAGGTCGCGTCTTCTTCAATCACCTGGGAAAGGGTTTCCGTCAGAATGAGCTGAGCCGCGTCCCGAATTGCCGTCTCCGAGTCAACATAAAGACAGCCGATGATTGTAATTCTTCCGGTCGCTTTTTCTCTCAGATAAGCCGCCAGATCCGCGTTCTGAAACTCGCCGTAAAGCTCCATGGAATTAATCTCTTTTACTGCCGCCAGCGCGCAGATCCGGTCCTCTCTGCTTCCGTCACAGATGGCGGTGGTCCGCACTTCCGGCTGGTTGATATATTCTTTTATCCGGTAAAAATTATGCCCCTGCTTTCGGATTTCATGCTCCAAATCCCCCAGGATTCCGCTTCCTCTGTGGGCCAGAGGCTCAAAGCGGAGCATTTTCGTCTGCATGATATGCTTGTACTGCGGTTCTCTGAGGTAGAGGCTGTTGTCATAAATATAGTTCTGCGCTACCGTATCGATCAAATTGGAAATGTCCCTGTTATAGTCGATGTTTTCACGAATTCTGGTAGAACTGATATCCTCCAGATGAACCGGCAGTGTCAGTTCTACGACCCGTCCGGAAATATTCTTGTAGGCTTCGGTCAGATCGTCCTTTTTTTCCTCCCCTACCGCCGCACTTTCCCGCCGGAACACAATATGATTGAAGGTATGAATCGAGTTCTTTGACGGCGGCGCCTTGTAGGAAGAGGCATTGATAATAACGTCGCTTCCCACCACAATATACAGCTCCTTGTCTGGCAGCAGGCGGTATAGTTTTTCCAGGTCAGCAGGATTCGCGATATTAATCGGCTCATCGTCCGGAAACAGATAGACGTTTCCCTCATCCGCCACAGACATGGTGATGATTTTCTGCCGGATCAGTCTCGGCTGCGTCTTCTTGGACCAGGAAAATTCGTCCAGCGCCAGATAAACTTCAAACCCCAGATCCCGTATAGAAGTAACGATTCCCTTGTGGCTTAGAGAAAACGGATCAAATGTCCCCGGGAAAAATGCCACCCGTTCCCGCTCCGGCAGACAGAATCCGCCGATTTCCAGGTTATATTCGGAAATAAACCGATAGATATGGTTGAGGGCAGCCGCGTTTGTAAAAAAGGTCAGTTCCTTTTCCTTCTGGTTGGAAATCAAGGTCAGCATCTTTTTATAAATCCGCTGAAAAATGTTATATTTCCGCTCCAGGCTCAAAAGCGGACTGCCGAAAATATGCTGCCCGATTACCATAAACGCCTCCTGGCTGACTGTTTCATTATAGTTGGCCAGCCCCCTCAGCAGCATCCCCAGAAGCTGCTGCTTGCGGCGGTCGTAGTCCTCATCGGTCTGGGGAAAACGCTCTTGATATTCCGGAAAATGTTTAATCACTTCTCCTACCGTGTCCAGGGTGACTGAAGCCACCTTATCATTTGTATTTTCCAACAGTTTGCGGAAGTCTCCCAGAAGTTCATCCAGTTCGTTGGGATGAAGGTATAGAGCGAGAATACCCAGGTATTCCGGTATATATTTGGAAAACTGGTATTCTCCGATTTCCAGTCCTTTTGTCAATTCAATTACCAGCTCATTTCTCTGATCCAGAGGGAGCAGCCGAATAACTTCTAAAAGTCCGCGCCCTGCCTCATGTCTTACCGTAACTCGTTCGCTGACTTTAATCAGATTGGAAAAATGGGTAGCTACATGCAAAACTTCTTCCACATTTCCTCGCTTGATTTTATCCAAAAGGAACTCAATATTGACCGCTTTGATCACCCATGGAGTATCTACTTTCAGATTTTCCAGAAAAATATCGGAATCGGTCTCCTCATCGCGATACAAAAGCGTTTCGTATTTTTCCTTTATATCCGGATCATTCAACGTATTCAGGGCTGACTTGATTTTATATTTCAGGAAAATCGCACTTACTCCGAACTCCTCCCCAGGGATGTTGTTCATCAGACTTTCCGCCAGTTCTTTCAGCCACGTTCCGCCTTCCTGCCGCGCCATGTATTTTGTCAGCCGCAGCGCACCGACTTTGATTTCCAAATCCTCCCGGAACGAGGTCTGATACGCGAATTCCATCAGCGTCTCCTGTTCTTCCCGCAGGCAGAGTTCAAGAGGGATACTTAGGGCAGAATCCAGAAGGATAAACGCCGCGCAGTCATCCACATATACATTCTTGAAAAAGGAGAGGTAGACTTCCAGATACTGCTTTTTCTCTGTCTTTCCGCAATTTTCCAGCACAGATCCCAGAACAATTTTCAGAGTGTAGCCGATCCAGCGTTTATGCTGATCCGTCACTTTATGATCCGGAAAAATGATCTTTTCCAGGTACCGTTTCCACAGGCCCAGGCTGTCCACTTCCTCCCGTGTCCGGCTGACCCCTTCCGGCAGCTCTTTACGGTATTCTTCATCATAATTTACGATAATCTTTCCCATGAGTGTCGCCGCCTGGCGCCGAATGTCGCCTTCTTTGTGAGCCAGCAGCTCATAAAGAAAATAAAGAGTCATTCCTTTCTGTTTCTGTGTCATATAGGTACAGTATTCATCCAGAATGTTAATATAGGCTCGTACGTTCTTCCACTGCTTTTCGCTTCTGGCCGCTTCAATCAAATTTCCGAAGGCTGCCTCATTATTAAACTTGTTCATCAAATAGATATTATGTTCAATAGCCAGATATTTCAAGCGTTCCACGACCTCCTGCGGCTTCAGAAGCGCGTAATCTTTTTCATCCGGCGTTCTCATGGCATCGCTGTCCAACTCCGTATGGATTCCCAGACTGAGCAAATAATCTTCAAAATCCTTCAGTTTCGCGTATACTTTCCGATAACGATGGGTTTTCGCCTCATCCACATTATCCAATTTGCCTAAAATTACGTCAAACGCTTCCGCCAGTGTATAAAAATGCACAATTTCCTCACCATTGCCGTTTCTGCTGCTCTTCACGCGAAAATCCGCGTAAATCAGAATCAGCGATTCCACAGAAAGATTTTCCAGCTCCAGATCCCAGGTAGAATGATTACTGGCAATATGGGCAATCATAGGCATTCCATTGTTTTTCAGGAACTGATCCGTATAGTAATAATGCAGATATGGAATCCTTTTTGCTTCCGCGCCTTTGCAGCCGTATTTTCCGAGATCATGACCGGCCGCAGAGCCGGATACCAGCGCCAGATCCACAGGAACGCCGGCCCGCGACAGCTGTCTGGCAATATGCATCGCCACAAAATGCACGCCGCAGATATGACCCACTGTGTTGTACGGCGTAATCTCCTTTCCAATCCGCATAAATTCAATCAGATAATGACTTTTACAGTATTCGACAAAATGCAGATATTCCTCCCTGCTCGGCTCCTCTTCAATTTCTTCCGGCGCCAGGAACTGCATGCTAAGCAGAGGAGAAAAGCCGTTCTTTTCCTCCTGTTCCGTGAAAATGGTTCGCAAGGTCTCCAGATAAAAGAGTTTTCCCGCGGAAAAAATCCCTGCCCGTTCATCCCGGGGGAAATTATCCGGGAACATTTCCGCGATTGTTTCTCTATAGATATAGGAAAGCCATCCTCCTTCAGGTACGGGGGACAGCTGGCTCATCGTATCTTCCGCCTGTGCCAGGATCTCCCTGCAATCCGCTCTCTGTGTTTCCAGATTCTGCGCCTTCTCCTTCCAATTATTCTGGATAAGAAGGGCAAGCATCGTTTTTTTCGACAGCTTGATCCTTTTTAAAAAACTCTTTTCTGTCAGTCGCCTTTCCAATTTTTTGTATAATTTTACAGACGCTTTTTTTGTCAAGCGCTCCACCTCCCAGATTATTCACTCTTCTCTGTTGTTTCTTCTATTATCCTATTTTTTTACTCTTTTTACAAGACTTTATTACACTGAAGGCAGAAAGTTGAGCAGAAGTCTTTTTCTGTAACGAGTCCCTTTTTTCAACATCTCTCTCATTGTCTGGATGTTTTTCTCATCTTTGAATCGTATTGTTCACTTTTCAGAAAATTAAAACTTTCACTCTAGTTTCTGAATTATATTGACTACAATTTGACAAAGTGCTATATTTGAAAGTGTTAAAGGCTTTATATTTATTGCGAAAATATAAAAGAAAAAGAGGAGAAGATCAAATGTCAAATTACATCGAAACAGTAATTGAAAATTGCAAAAAGAACAACCCTGGCGAAGTAGAATTTCATCAGACTGTAGAAGAAGTTCTTCGTTCCCTGGAACCGGTAATTGAAAAGCACCCTGAATATCAGGAAGCTGCGATTCTGGAAAGACTGGTTGAGCCTGAAAGAGGAATCACTTTCAAGGTAACTTGGGTTGATGACGCTGGTAAAGTACAGGTTAACAAAGGTTACAGATACCAGTTCAACAGTGCAATCGGACCTTACAAAGGTGGTCTGAGATTCGCTCCGAACGTATATCCTGGAATCATCAAGTTCCTGGGATTCGAGCAGATCTTCAAGAACAGCCTGACTGGCCTGCCAATCGGCGGCGGTAAAGGTGGTGCGAACTTCGACCCGACTGGCAAATCCGACGCTGAAGTTATGCGTTTCTGCCAGGCTTTCATTACTGAATTATATAGACACATCGGACCTTCCACTGACGTTCCTGCTGGAGACCTGGGTGTTGGCGGAAGAGAAATCGGTTACATGTATGGACAGTACAAGAAAATCGTAAACAGATTCGAAGGAACTCTGACTGGTAAAGGTCTGTCCTGGGGCGGCCTGAACGGCAGAACAGAAGCTACTGGATATGGTATCGTTTACTATGCTCAGTGCATGCTGGAAGCAAACGGCGAAAAACTGGAAGGCAAGAAAGTTGCAATCTCCGGATTCGGTAATGTATCCTGGGGTACTGCACTGAAGCTGAACGAGCTGGGTGCTAAAGTTATCACAATCTCCGGTCCGGACGGATACATCTACGATCCAGATGGCGTTTCCGGTGAAAAAGTTGATTACATGCTTGAACTGAGAGCTTCCGGAAAGAACATCTGCTCCCCGTACGCAGAAAAATATCCGAACGCTACATTCTATGCTGGCAAGAAGCCTTGGGAAGTTGACGCTGATCTGTACATCCCGTGCGCTACTCAGAATGAAATCAGAGAAGAAGATGCGAAATCTTTCGTAGAAAGAGGAGTTAAATTCGTTTGCGAAGGTTCCAACATGTCCTCCACAAACGAAGCGATCAAAATCATGCAGGACGGCGGAATCATCGTTGGACCGTCTAAGGCTGCTAACGCTGGCGGCGTAGCTTGCTCCTGCATCGAAATGGGACAGAATGCTGGCAAGACTGTATTCACTCCGGAACAGGTACATGCTCAGCTGAAAGACATCATGGTTGGTATCCATGACGCTTGTAAAGACGCTGCTGAAAAATATGGCTTCGGCTACAACCTGGTTGCTGGCGCGAACATCGCTGGATTCCTGAAAGTTGCTGACGCTATGATGGCTCAGGGCATCTGCTAAAAATAAGCTTATCGCTTACATAAACAGATTACTATTCAGAGACGCTTCGCTTTACGCGGGTGTCTCTTTTTTATGATTTCCCTTACAGACTATTCATATCCCCTCCCCCATTCCCACGCAAAACTTTAAAAGTGGAAAGGGTGGAAATCCCCTCCGCAAAATGGTATTATAATACTATAGGAACATTTCTATATGTAGAGAAGAAAGGAACATAAAAAATGTACGAAACGATTAAATATGAAGTAGAAAATAATATCGGGTATGTGACGATCAATCGCCCGAAAGCCATGAACGCGCTGAACACACAGGTTCTGGATGAGCTCCATACCGTATTTACAGAAATCGAATCAGACGACAACGTAAAGGCGGTCATCGTTACCGGGGAAGGTAAAGCATTTGTAGCTGGCGCGGACATCGCACAGATGAAAGAGCTGACTGCTGTAGAAGGCAGATCCATGATGACAAAGGGACACAACGTTATGAACCTGATGGAATCCATTGAAAAGCCTATTATCGCCGCGGTAAACGGTTTTGCTCTGGGCGGCGGCTGCGAACTGGCTATGGCCTGCGATTTCCGAATCGCGTCGGAAAAGGCCAAATTCGGACAGCCGGAAGTAAACCTGGGTATCATCCCGGGATTCGGCGGAACACAGCGCCTGCCGAGACTTGTAGGAAAAGGTATGGGGAAATATCTGATTATGACTGCTGACATGATTGACGCCCAGGAAGCAGCCAGAATCGGACTTGTTGAAAAGGTAGTCGCTCCGGAAGAGCTGATGGACACCTGCAAAGCTCTGGCGGAAAAAATCATGTCTAAAGCGCCACTTGCCATCGCCACCGCGAAAACCGTCATCAATAACGGATACAATCTGGATATGAAAACGGCCAGCGCGCTGGAAATCGAAGCCTTTACCGGTCCGTTCAGTTCAGAAGACAAAATCGAAGGAATGAGCGCGTTCCTGGAAAAAAGAGACGCCAACTTCCAGAAAAAATAAAATCGTACAATCCTGTTAAGGTTTGCGTTCACCAGGATGAAATCCTTTCGTTTTCGGATTTCATCCTGGTTTTTTTATGATTCCGGCATTTCTGCTTTTTTATTGATTTTTCAACGTTTTTTTGCTACACTTAATACGTTACTTTATATTTTGAGGAGGTATTCTATTTTGAGAGATCAGTGGAATTCAAAACTAGGATTTCTGCTGGCAGCCATCGGCTCCGCAGTAGGACTCGGCAATATTTGGAGGTTTCCATACGTTGCCGCAACAAATGGAGGTGGAGCGTTTCTTCTTCCATACTTTTTCGCAATTATCACCGCAGGCATTCCGATTCTAATCCTGGAATATACAATGGGAAAGACTTACAGAGCCGGCGCGCCTGTTACCTTTGCAAGAATTAACCGACGCTTTGAATGGCTTGGATGGTTTCAGGTTATGATCTCATTTGTCATCGCCATTTACTACTTCGCGATTATTGTCTGGTGCCTGAGTTACATCGGTTTTTCCTTCACACAAGCCTGGGGAAATGACCCTACTCGCTTTTTCACAGAAGACTTTCTGGGATTGACAGACAGCGCCTTAAATCTCGGTGGAATCAATACAAGTCTGCTTCTTCCCTTTTTACTTATCTGGGCGGTATCGGCGTTCATTATGTACAAGGGCGTCAGCAAAGGCATCGAAACCGTATGTAAAATCTGTCTGCCGATTTTATTCCTGATGACTTTAATCCTGGTCATTCGCGGCATTACGCTGCCCGGTGCTGTAGATGGGTTGAATTATCTCTTTAAGCCGGATTGGAACGCGTTAAAAGATCCCGGTGTATGGGTCGCCGCTTACGGACAGATATTCTTCAGTCTTTCCATTGGTTTTGGCATTATGCTTTCCTATTCCAGTTATCTTCCGAAAGAGACAGATGTCGTAAACAGCGCCTTCATTACGGCTACCGCAAATCATGGATATGAAATCTTTGCCGGAATTGGAGTGTTCAGTATCATGGGGTATATGGCTCTGCAGCAGGGTGTGAGTGTGGAAGAAGTTGCCGCTTCCGGTATCGGTCTCGCGTTTATGACCTTCCCGACTGCTATCAGCGCTCTTCCCGCGTTAAACGCTATTTTTGGGATCTGCTTTTTTGGCGCCCTCTTTATCGCCGGCATCACATCCCTTGTCTCCATATTACAGACGGTAGTCACAGGATTCCATGATAAATTCGAGGTCAGCCATAAAAAAGCGGTTACGATTGTTATGGTACCGTCCTTTGTATTAAGTTTTCTCTTTATCACAGGCGCGGGAATGAATATTCTTGATATTGTTGACGCCTTTATCAACAACATCGGCATTGTCAGCGCCGGCGTCATCGAACTGATCCTGATTACAAGGTTTTTCGACGCGGAGAAACTTCGCCGGGAAGCAAACGAATTTTCCAATTTCAGCATCGGGAGATGGTGGATCTATACACTGCGGATTGTAACGACGGTCGTTCTCGGCATGATGATTGTTCTGAATACGCGGGAATATCTTGCCAACGGGTATGGCGGTTACGCCAGCGCGGATATTAATGTATTCGGCTGGGGCACCATTCTCTTTGTTGTCGTTTTCGCGGATGTTTTAACAACCATGAAAGGGAAAGACGGATATCGCGATCTTGATAAAATTTCCTATAAGGAGGTAAACTAATATGGCAACCAGCGCTATAGTAATGATGTGCATCGGCTGTATCGGTCTGTGGGGAGGCTGCGCTTTCTCCATTTCCATTGCTATGAGGCACAGCAAAAAAAAGAAAGATTCCTCCGAAAAGAATTAGGACTCAAAAAAACGGCCTGTCTTCGTTTGTCAGACAGACCGTTTTTTTAATGATGTACGGCTAACAGGAATCCTTATATCCTCCTATCGCAAGTTCCGAAATTTCAATATTCCACGCTTCCATAATAACGCCCCCGCTAAAAAACAGTTGCCGCAATTTTTTCCTCCTGTCCCTCCAAACCCGCGCTTCTGGCCGGATACAGTTGTTCACAGGCTCTCAACGCATTCATAAGCCGGTCATACTCTTCTGTGTCTCGATACGCTTTTATTACCTTCTTCTGAAATCGCTGCCAGTATCGATCCCAGTTGAGGATCTCTTCATCGGTCAACGCGCCCCGCATGTAAAAATCCTGTATTTCCGCCGCTAAATCCTCAATTATAAAATTCTGTCGGTACAGATTCATATCAGCCCGCATCGATGATTCTAAAGAGATTCCTTCTTTTTCGTAATACGCTTCAACCTGCGCTATATTATCCGCGCCTTTTATATCCGCTAGATACGTTTCTAGCCTTTTCTCCGCGTCTTCTTTTGTCAGTACAATTCCCCTTTTCTTTGCGTACCACTCCAGCGCCGCCCGTCTGACCATCCAGGCCTTTGCGACTTTTACCGCTTCCGGCTTTGCGGTTTTCCGCACGCGTTCCATTGCCACACCCGCAAAAAATGTCGGGTACAGACTGTCTTCACCGGTCTGCTCCCGCAGTTTGATTTTCTGAGCGTCAATTTTCGCCTGCAGTTCCATTATCGCCTCACCTTTCGCTTCCATCGCCTCGCGAAGCCAGACGGAATCCGTCACGTTCCGCTTCGCACCGCCCTGTACGCATCCGGTGAACAACAGAACAATCATAGCCAGAACGCAATATATGACACAAAATTGATTTTTTTTAAGCATTGTGATAAGCTCCTTCCCTTTCACACATAACACGAACTATGGATAGTATAACACAAAAAGGCGACAGACACCATGTCCGGACTGTCACAGAAAAATTTCCCGCGCATATACTACCATAGCTATCAAAAGCAGAGGTGAAGCTTATGTCACTAGATACCCGTGAGCTGTTTGCGCGGCTCATTCAATGTGAGGCAGGAGGCGAGGGGGATGATGGCATGCGGGCAGTCGCGACCGTCATTATGAACCGGGCGACCATTGACTATGGCGAGTTTGCCCGCGTCAACCAGGGCGGCGATATCCGGAAGGTTATTGAACAGCCTGGCCAGTTTGTTTGTATGCGGGAAACGGTGGGAGGCCGCTACAATCCCCAAAACGTCTACAATATGACTCCAACTGACGTCCATTATGACATTGTAGATTGGGCCATGGCCGGCGGGCGGCTGCCGGGGATTGACCATTCCCTCTTTTTCTTTAATCCTTACAGTAGCTCCTGCCCGCCTTATTTTCCGACCAACGTAGGGGTCATACACAACAGAATCGGCGATCATTGTTTTTATATTCCTACGGTGCATTACGCGAATACTTAAAAAGAGAGGTAACGATTATGGCTTGTTGCGAAACGCCAATGATACGAATTGAGAAAATCAAAAAAAACCAGATTGTAAACCCCGGATCATCACCTTATAACCAGATGCCGGTATCCAATCCCGGTTCCGGATCTCAGAATGCCGACCTGCTGCCTGTTCAGGATATGACACCGGTTGTTACGCCTGACGATGCCAGCGGCTCTGATGATATGACAGTAACAAATCCCGGAGGTTCCGGTCCTAATATGATTCCGGAAATTATTCCCAACGCGCCGACTTTCACAGTGCCGGCAAACCCGCTGCTTCCGGAAGGCTACCGGGAAGTCCTGGATTATAACTCCCTGCAGTATGTCAATGGATTTTTTCGGACTCAAATCGGCCACTATGTCCGTGTTGAACAATTAATGGGCTCTAATACGATCGAGAACAAGGAAGGTTATCTGATCGGAGTCGGCATTAACTATATCCTCCTTCAGGAAATGCCGACCGGAAACATCCAGGTAATCGACGCGTACGGGATCAAAAGCATGTATGTTTACTACAATTTCGGAAATACCGCAGTTCCGGCTTCCATGGGAACGGATTCCGAACCGCCGCAGGCGGATGAAGATTGAAAAAGCAGGATATCTCTCATGTCCTGCTTTTCTCTGTGGCGGTACAGTGCCTTCATCAACTTGATGATTTCCCTGTGATTTCCGGTCAGCAGGATCTCCTTGTAGGCTCTCACTCTGTCGTCCTCATCCGCGATCCAGTTCGGATTCTCATCCGGCATCGCGTGGATTTCCTCCTCTGAAATCCATTTCCGGGATTTCCCCTTCTATTTTACCACTTTTTAAAGGAGCAAGGTAAGTCTCAAATCTGAGAAACTTTATCTTTCATATTCTGTCCAGACAGGACCTTTAGTCTCTGCCGCCGCACTGATAGAGCAGCGCGTTACAGATGGCAGCGGCAATATTGCTGCCGCCCTTTCGTCCTCTGGCTACGATATAAGGCACATCGGTCTTGAGAATCAGCTCTTTGGACTCCACCACATTGACAAATCCCACCGGTACGCCGATGATCAGCGCCGGGCACAGTCTGCCCTCCTGAATCAGCTCGTAGAGGGTCACCAGCGCTGTCGGCGCGTTTCCAATGGCAAAGATCAGCGGTCCCGGAAGGGAGGCCGCTTTTTTCATACTGGCCGCGGCTCTCGTGGTTCCATCTTTCCCTGCCGCTTCCCTCACATCCTCGTCCGCCATAAAGCAGCAGGCCTTTCCGCCAAACCGTTCCAGCGCCCGTTTATTGATCCCGGACCAGGCCATATTGGTGTCCGTCACAATGGTTACGCCCTGCAGGATCGCTTCCATGGCAGTCTCCACCGCGCCCGGCGAAAACACCAGGTTTTCCAGATAGTCAAAATCCGCGCTGGTATGAATGACCCTTTTCACAATCGGCTCTTCCAGAGGATCCAGCTTCACATCTCCCATTTCCCGAGAAATGATTTCAAAACTCCGCTTTTCAATATCCGCAGGCAGCACTTCCTGCAGCTTTACTTTTCCTTCCATTCCTGCTTCTCCTTTATCCTTATGCACCCTGCTCTACGATCCGGTACAGCAGATCCATATCCATATTCCTACGGATTCCATCGGCCAGAAGATCGTACTGTTGCTCTTTGTAAGCCGCCATATCCGTAGAAACCACATCTTCATCGCTAAGGCCCTTTGCCCGCAGCAGCGCTGAGATAATTGACTTCGCAACCTCTTCCCGGTCAAAGATCCCGTGAACATAGGAACCATAAACATTGCCGCTGTTCAGGCCGTCCGCCTTGGCAGGCGCTCCGTCCTCCGCGATATCCGCCAGCACATTCCCTTCCTCCAGGCTGGATGTGCCCATGTGAATCTCATATCCTTCGAAATCAATTCCCGACAGGCCGGAGAAAATCCCCTCCACTCCGCGGAAGGTTCCGGTGACCCTGGTTCTTGTCTTTTCCTCTTCAAAGACCGTTACAGAGGGCAGCAGTCCAATGCCTGCCATCTCACCGCCATGTTCCACGCCGTGAGGATCCTTCAGTACTCTTCCCAGCATCTGATAACCGCCGCAGATGCCAAATATCGGCTTTCCGGCCGCCGCGTGTTTATGAATACAGCTTTCCAGTCCATTCTGCCGCATCCATAACAGATCGGCCATGGTGTTTTTCGTACCCGGCAGCAGAATCAAATCCGGATCCCCTAAAGCTACCGCGGAATCCACATACCGCACCGTCACCCCCGGCATGGATTCCAGCACATTGAAATCCGTAAAATTGGAAATTCTCGGTACCCGGATGACCGCCAGATCCACAAGCCCTGCCTCCCCTTTGCGGGTGAACCGTTCTGTCAGACTGTCCTCGTCATCAATATCCAGATGCATATAGGGAATCACGCCGGCAACCGGCTTTTGAATGATTTCCGAAAGCTGATCGAGGCCCGGCTGCAGAATGGATCGGTCGCCCCGGAATTTGTTGATCAGAATTCCCTTTACCAGATCCCGCTCTTCCGGCTCAAGGAGCTGCATCGTTCCCACAATGGAAGCGAATACGCCGCCCCGGTCAATGTCGCCCACCAGCAGAACCGGCGCCTTCGCCAGCTTTGCCATGTACATGTTCACAATATCATTTTCCTTAAGATTGATTTCCGCCGGGCTTCCCGCTCCTTCCAGAACGATAATATCATGCTCCGCCGCCAGCTTGTCGTAGGAATCCTTTACTGCCGCTACCAAATCCCGCTTCCGCTTATAATAATCGGCGGCGCTCAGATTATCCATAACCTCGCCGTTTACAATTACCTGCGAGCTGGTGTCGTTGGTAGGCTTTAAGAGAATCGGGTTCATCAGAACGGAAGGCTCCACTCCGGCGGCTTCCGCCTGGGTGACCTGAGCTCGTCCCATTTCCAGACCTTCTCTTGTGATAAAGGAATTGAGCGCCATATTCTGCGCTTTAAAAGGCGCCACTTTGTAACCGTCCTGCTTGAAAATCCTGCACAATCCGGCTGCCACAAGGCTTTTCCCCGCATTGGACATGGTTCCCTGAATCATAATTGCTTTTGCCATAATCGTTCCCTCCTGTTAAGCGCGCGTAATAACCGCTCATTTTCTTTTTTTCCGCGCACCGCGATCCGGAAATAACCGGTTCCCAGTCCACGGTAATTGGCGCAGCTTCGAATCAGAATTCCCTCTTCCGCCAGATCTTCTGTAAACCGGGCCGCGTAGGCCGGATCGTTTCTATCCGGCAGGCGGAAGAAAATATAATTGGCCGCCGGCGGAAAAACCTGATAGCCCAGCTCCGAAAGTCCCTGTGCCAGCCGCTTTCTCTCCCGGAAAATAAGCTGTCTGGCTTCCTCAAGATAAGCGTCTTCCTTCAGCGCCGCCACTCCCGCTTCCTGGGCTAAAAGAGAAACGCTCCAGGGCTGTCCTGCCGCGGTTAGCCGCTCTAACAGCTTTCGATTTCCACAGATTCCATACCCCAGCCTAAGCCCCGGCATCGCGTAATTTTTCGTAAAGGCCCGCAGGATAAAAAGGCGCGTATACTCCGCGGTCCAGTCTTTCACCGTAACCGCCTGCGGATCGGTTACAAAATCAAGAAAACATTCATCCACCACCACGAAGACGTTCTTTTTCTCACAGACATCCAGCACCTTTCTCAGAAAATCCCGCTCAATCAACCGCCCTGTAGGGTTGTTGGGATTACACAAAAAGATCAGATCCAGATCCTCTGTAAGCTCGGAAAGAAACCCTTCGCCCAAGGCAAATCCGTTTTCCTCACAAAGGGCATGGATTCCCACGCCGCATCCGGCTGACCGCAGCGCCTGCTCATATTCGGCGAAGGTCGGCGCGGGAATCAGGGCATTTTCCGGCTTTATTGCCGCGGTCAGGCGGAAAATCAGATCTGCCGCTCCGTTTCCGAAAATCAGTCGTTCTTCCGGCACGCCCTCTTTCTCCGCGACTGCCCGCGCCAGTCTCCTGCACAGAGGGTCCGGATAATGATCGCAGTCATCGAGGACTTTGCCAATGGCCCGCTTTACTCCTTCCGGCATCCCCAGAGGGTTGATATTCGCCGAATAATCAAGAATTTCTTCTTTTGCGGTACCCTTTTCCATGGCCGTATAGATATCGCCGCCGTGTACCAGTTTTGTCATATGTATACTCCAATCATCAGATAGATTGCCGCTCTCAGAGTCAGAGAGACAAGCAGGCACAGCGCTGCTGTCCCGTAAAGCAGCCGGTTGGCGGAAGCGATATCCTCATAGCGGATCGCCCTCAGCCGGTCGCCGATGGTCTTTTTCGGATACAATTTTCCAAAGTAGTAGGCATCCCCCGCAAGCTGGATATCCAGAGCTCCCGCGCAGACCGCCTCCGTCTGGGCACTGTTGGGGCTGGCGTGGTTGAACCGATCCCTGCGGAAGATCCGCCAGGCATTCCGGAAGTCCATTCCCAAAAGAGCGCTGGCTCCAATCATAAGAAATGCCGAAACCCGCGCCGGAATAAAATTGGCGGCGTCATCCAGTTTCGCGGAAAAGCGCCCGAAGAACAGATACACCTCATTCTTATACCCTACCATGGAATCCAGTGTATTGATTCCCTTGTATAAAAAACCGAGAGGCGCGCCGCCGACCGCCATAAATAGAAGGGGCGCCACCGTACCGTCGGATGTATTTTCCGCTACTGTTTCGATGGCTGCCTTGGCCACCTGTTCCTCGCTGAGATGTTCGGTATCCCGACCTACAATCATAGAAACCTTCTGCCGCGCCCCCGCAAGACTCCCTCGTTTCAGTTCCTCGTAAACCTTCATACTCTCCGTTTTCAGAGACTTCACCGCCAGAATCTGATAGCACATCACCGTCTCCAGTCCAATGCCCAGCCACAGGTTCAGGCGATAGGCAAAAAACAGAATCAGAAAAGATATCGCAAAAGAAAGGATTGGAATTCCGATTCCCAGCACAGTACCTGCCGCCAGCTGCCCTCTCTGTGTATCTGGAAAGGCTTTTCTGAGGAACCTTTCTCCTGTCTCAATCCCCTTTCCGATGAGACGGATAGGGTGGGGCAGAAAATAGGGATCGCCGATGAGAAGATCCAGAACAAACGCCAGCGCCAAAGGAGTCAGATAAAGCAGCAGGCTCATCTCGCCAGCTCCTGTATCTTTTCCACCATACTGTCAATGGTGGCTTTTTCCGAAACCGCGACCTGCATTCCCCATTCCTTCGCCGCGGCAGCGGTCTGCTCTCCGATGCAGATCGCCTTTACTCCGGAAAAATCCGCGTCAGGGTTTTGTTTTACGAATCCCCGAACCGTGGAAGCGCTGGTAAACGCCACCAGATCCACACTGTCATCATAGATGCCGGTCTGCTTTATCTCCCTGGTATCGTAAACCGCAATGTCATCAAAGGAAAGCCCCGCTTCCTTCAGAGGGCGGATTACATCTTCCGTGCCGATTTTCGCTCGTGGAATTAAAATCCGCTCTTGCCGCTTCACGGTCCGGGCCAGAAGTTCGCCCAAGGCTTTTCCGCTGTATACCTCCGGCATGAGATCTACAAAAATTCCCTGTTTTTCTACCGCTTTGGCAGTTCCCGTTCCGATCACCGCAAAACGAATCCCCGCCAGGCTCCGGACATCCATCCGCCGCGCTTTCATAGCGCTGTAAAAGGTCTGGACGCCAGCCACACTGGTAAACACGATCCAGCTGTATTCGCCAATACGGTCAAGGGCTTCCTCAAGCCGCGTGTTTTCTTCAATAGGCGCTGTCTCAATGGCGGGCATCAGCGCCACCTCAGCCCCCAGCTCAGCCAGCTTTTCCGCTAGCGCGGAACTGCGGTCTTTCGGTCTTGTCACCGCGATTTTCATAGTTCCCAGCGGGCGATCCTCCGCCCAGTGGAACTCTTCCGACAAGGCGCAGACTTCGCCCACAACGATAATAGCCGGTGGCTTCAGTCCCGCCGCTTTCGCGTCTTCAGGGAGACTCGCCAGAGTGGACACCACCCGTCTCTGATGGGCGGTGGTTCCCCGCTCTAAAAGGGCAGCCGGCATATCGGCCCGCATCCCGGCATCCAAAAGGCCCTTGCAAATCTTAGGCATGGCGGTCACGCCCATAAGAAAGACCATCGTTCCTCCCACTTTGACCAGAGCTTCGTAATCGACTTCCGCTTCTTCGGACTTTTTGGTATGTCCGGTAATAATATGAAGAGAGGAACAGCAGTCTCTGTGGGTAACCGGAATTCCATTATAGGCAGGTACCGATACAGCCGAAGTAATTCCCGGCACGATCTCAAAGGGGATCTGATGCTCGCAGAGAAGCTCCAGCTCTTCTCCGCCCCGGCCAAATACAAAAGGATCGCCGCCTTTCAGGCGCACAACCCGGTTTCCCGCAAGGGCTTCTTCCAGAAGAATCCGGTTAATCTCATGCTGGGGAATGGGATGGTGTCCCGCTGTTTTCCCCACGGAAATTTTCCGCACATGGCCCGGGATCATCGCCATAACGCCCTGTCCCACCAGCTTGTCGTAAACGACCACATCGGCCTTTTCCAGAACGGCTTTTCCCTTTAAGGTAAACAGCCCCGCGTCCGAAGGGCCTGCCCCTACCAGCCAGACTTTTCCTTTATTCTGCTTGCTCATTTATGCTTCTCCCTTCAACTGCTTTGCCAGAGTAATGGCAAGTTCTGCCGCGTCGCCTCGTTTTCCCTGAATCTGTCCTCTTTCACATATGCCAGTCCCCTCGTCACAGTAAAGTCCCCGAATTCGGATTTCATCCCCTTCGATTTCCGCGAAGGCTCCGATAGGCGCGCTGCAGCCGCCGTCCAGATAGGTCACAAAGGCTCTCTCCGCCGCTGCCTCTTCTCTGGCCCGCGGATCATCGATACAGGAAAGCCAGCTGTAATCTTCTCCCAGACGCCCTTGAACGACCATAATTCCCTGCCCTGCCGCGGGGATCATTTCATCTGGTGTAAATTCCCGGCTGACGCGATCATCCAGATCCAGCCGTTTCAATCCCGCGTAGGCCAGCACCAGGGCGCTGTACTCACCAGAATCCAGCTTGCTTAAACGGGTCTGCACGTTGCCGCGGACGCTTTTCTGTTCCATATCCGGATACAGAGCCGCCAGCTGAACATTTCTCCGGGGACTGGAGCTTCCAATGGGCTTTCCTTTCTCCATCTCTTTCCTCCCCTTGGGCAGCACCAGTACATCCGTAGGACGCTCCCTCTTAGGGAATGCCAGAAGCGGCAGATCCTCCGAAACTTCCATGGGCATGTCTTTGAGGCTATGTACGGAAATATCGATTTCCCCTTCCCTCAGGGCCCGATCCAGTTCTTTCACAAAGAGGCCTTTGCCTCCGATTTTATCCAGGGTTTTATCCAGGATTTTATCTCCTGTAGTTTTCATCGTTACCAGTTCCAGCTCCAGCTCCGGATGATGGGCTTTAATCTGTTCCATCACCAGCTCCGACTGGATCACAGCCAGTTTGCTTTCTCTGCTGCCTACGATAATTTTCTTTTTACTCATAGCCTTCTCCTGTTTCTGCCCTCATGTTTTCCAGGGCCTGACGAACGTTCCTGCTTCCCTCGGCAGCCAGACGGTGATCTTGCCCGCCGGCTGTCAGCCCCGCGATAAGATTTCCCTTGCGGACGACTGCCGGAAAGTAAAAGTCACATTCTTCTTTGCGGTCCGCTACATTTACGAAAATTCCTCGCGTCCGGCACAAAATCCCGATTTCCCGGTTTACTTCCCGGCTCTCCGCGGCGGCAAGCACCAGATCCGCGCCTTCCAGATCCGCAGCCGAAAACTCGCGTTTTTGTACATGAACTCTCCCCGACTCTGCCAGCCCGATCACTTCCTGGGAAAGCTCCGGCGCGACGACCGTAATCTCCACATCAAACTGGCTCAAAGTTCGTATTCTGCGGGAAGCGATCTTCCCCGCTCCTGCGACTAAGACCTTCTTTCCCTTTACATCAACGAAAAAGGGAAACCATCTGGCTAAAGACTTCTCCTTTTTGTCCAAAGCCTGCCGCGGAAGCGGTGGAAGCCCCAGTATCCGCAGAACTTCCGCAAGGGATTTTCCTTCTTCCTTTGGCCTGCCAATGAGGAGCACCTTAGCCCCCGCTTCTTTTGCTGCCGTCAGCTTGTCTGCAAAGCCGCCGACCTGACCCGATTCCTTTGTTACCAGAAAGGCCGCTTTCGTCTGTCTTAGCATGGCAAGATTGGTTTCATGGGAAAAGGGGCCCTGCATGGCAATGATATGGCCCGCGTCAAATCCCAGCTCAAAGGCCCGTTTTACCATTTCCGGAGTAGGAAGAATCCGCGGATAAAGCCGCTGCGAAAAATTCGCAAGGCCTGTAAAAGCCGCCAGTTCCTTGCTGCCGATGGTCAAAAGGACATTCCCTTCCGTCTTTTTCAGATACTCCGCGGCCCCTTTCGCGTCCGGCACAACCACCGCGTCCTCCGCTTCCTGTCCCTGTTCCCGCAGAAGACGAAGGTACGAAATCCCCGCCTCTTCCGCCGCTTCACGGATGTTGGCCGAGGCCTGCCGGGCGTAAGGATGGGTCGCATCAATTACCTGGCAGACTGCCTCTTTTTCCATCAGCGCCCGCATTTCTTCCGGTTCCATACGTCCTGCCAGTACCGTAAGATTTTCACTTTCTTCCGGCAGCAGATGTTTTCCGTATTCCGTGGCCACACAAGTGATAACGCGCCTTTTTTCGCTGTCATCCCGGCAGATGGCTTCTGTGAGAATTCTCCCTTCTGTTGTCCCGGCGAAAATCAGAATCTTATCCATTGTTCGCTCCCAATCGGTAGCCTCTGGACGTTACCATGCTTCCCCGGATCTCTCTGGTTGTGGAGTTTCCGATATATACCGTGGAAAACATATCCACCTGCGTTTCTCTCAATTGGGAAAGAGTCAGCACAGTCGCTTCCTCCCCTTCCCTGCCGATGTTTTTTACAATCCCGCAGACCGTCTCCCCGCTCTTGTATTTTAAAACCAAATCACAGGCTTTCCGCAGATAGTCATGTCTCTTTTTACTGGAAGGATTGTAGAGACACATGACGAAATCGGCCATAGCCGCGCATTCCAGCCTTTTTTCGATCTGCTCCCAGGGAGTGAGAAGATCGCTTAAGCTGATCACCGCGAAATCATGAATCAGTGGAGCTCCCAGGACAGCGGCTCCGCTGCAGGCCGCGGTAATTCCGGGAATAATTTCGATTTCAATGGGATCATAATCCTGCGCGACCTCGTAAATCAGTCCCGCCATGCCGTAAACCCCGGCGTCCCCGCTGCATACCATGGCAACCTTCTGCCCTTTCAGGGTTTCCTCCACTGCCAGTCTGCACCGCTCCACCTCTTTTTTCATAGGCGTAGACAGCAGTTTTTTATGGCCGAACCGTTCCTTTATCAGATCAATATAAACGGTGTATCCCGCGATCACATCGCATTCTTCCAGAGCCTGCAGGGCTCTTCCTGTTGCCTGTGACAATTCTCCCGGTCCCAGGCCGACTACATATAACTTCATGTGCTTCCTCTCTATTTTGCTTTTCCTGTCTTTAACGTATCTCGTTTGGCGGATTCTTCCAGAGCACAAAGGCATGCTTTCCATTCCTGCTGAGGCAGCGTGTCCCGCAGCCCGAACAAAAGCTTTTCCACCGCTTTATCGACTGCCGTTTCAATGGCCGGATAAATCTCCGCCCTCTGCAGTTCTTCTCCCAGAACCTGGCTTACGGACTTTTCCATCCGTTTGCAGGCGTCTTCCGTCGTTACCTGGGAAATATTCTTCACTAGATCGATATGCTCCCGGAAGGCGAACCAACGCTCCAGCTCTTCCCGATAATCCTCCAGAATTTCCATAGATTCCCGCAGGGATTTCTCATTTCTCGCTTCCAAAGACGCGCTGCCCAGGTCGTCCATGTTGTAAAGAGAGACTCCGGGAATTTCTCCCACCTGTTCGTCAATGTCCCGCGGTACCGCCATATCGATCCACACAGCGGAATCAAAATGTTTTCCCGCGGCGTTCTCAGCGGTAATGGTAAAATGAGGACTTAAGGTAGCACTGATGACCACCTTATAGGATTCCAGGTGTTCCAATCGGTCTTCATAATCGATCATGCAGCATCCATCGGGAACGATGGAGTCCTGAATTTGTGTTCCGTGAATTCGTTTACGCAGCGTCATGGTAACCTGCGCCCCCGCTTCCGTCAGCGTATTTGCCACCAGCCGGCCCATCTGTCCGTTGCCGATAATCAGGCAGGGCAGATTTTCCAAACTCCCTAACTTTTCTTTTAAAAGGACTTTCGCGTTTCTCGCCGCCGACGGATCCGCTGTTTCGATTTTCACTTGGGTTTTAACCCGCTTTCCCGCTGAAATCGCAGTTTGAAACAGTTTTTCAATCACCATGTCGTCACAGCCGCACTCCCGGGAAAGCTCCAGAGCTTCCCGAATCTGAGAAAGAATCTGGTTTTCTCCATAGATTCGGGATTTCAGGCCGCAGCTTAGCTGCAGAAGATGGGTCACCGCCTCTCTTCCCTGCCGGTTCACTGCCAGAGAGCGGAAACGTTCCGGATCCATTCCCTTTTCTTCACACAAGATGGAAAAGGGATCGATATCCTGTCCGCCGGCGCTGATCCACAGTTCCGTCCGGTTGCAGGTGGATAAAAGCAGGCAGCCTTCCAATTTGCCGATTTGTTTCCATCGCTCCATGGTCCGCCTGGCCTGGGCTTTTGTAAAGGCAAACGCCTCTCTTTGCTGGATCGAAGCGTTTTGATGATCGATTCCTGCCATCCGGATCTCCATCATTTTGAAGCCTCCCGGAACTCATGGGCAAAGGACGGATCATAGAGCTTGGAACGCTGGTAAGCGTCTCCCAGAAAATCCCCTACTAGAATCAGCGCGGTCTTTGTAATATTGTTCTTTTCCGCGATTTCCGGAAGGGTCCCTACTGTACCGTAAAAGACCTGTTCCTCCGGCCAGGTGGCTTTGTAAACAATGGCCGCCGGCATGTCCTCCCGGTACCCTCCAATCAGCAGCCGCTCCCGAAGGGGTTTTAAAAGTCCTGTGCTTAAAAAAATCGCCATCGTCGCCTGATGAGCCGCCAGAAGAGAAATTTCCTCTTTTTCCGGAACCGGCGTTCTGCCTGCCATTCTGGTGATAATCACGGTCTGGGAAACATCCGGCAGCGTATATTCCGCCTTCAGGGCTGCCGCCGCTCCGCAAAAGGAGCTGACCCCCGGGACCACATCATAGGCAATATGAAGCTCATTCAAACGATCCATCTGCTCCCGGATCGCGCCATAGATGCTGGGGTCTCCCGTATGAAGCCGTACGGTCATTTTTCCTTCCTGCTCCGCCGTTTTTATAACATCTATGACCTCTTCCAGGGTCATGGAAGCGCTGTTGTAAATACCGCATCCTTCCTTAGCCAGATTCAGATGTTCTTTATTGACAAGGGATCCGGCGTAAATAATGACGTCCGCTTCTTTTAAAAGATTCTGTCCTCTGACCGTAATCAGGTCCGTCGCTCCCGGTCCCGCTCCTACAAAATGTACCATAGCCCTCTGCTCCTTTATCTATCCTTTACTACTACAATTGAAAAATAACTTGCCTGAGGATCGATTTCCTCCGCGGATAAGAATACCCGCTCACCTTCCATGCCGCATCTCTCTACCATCTTGGCTTCCCATCGATCCGACTGCTGCTGGATGAAATCGCGGATTTTTCCGATGGACTTTCCGCTCTTCATCAGGACTTTTGTTCCCGGAAGCTCCATGGCTTCCGCAAGACCTTTATAGGAAGCGGGAATCACATGCAGAGCCTGAGACGTTTCCGTAAGCCCTTCATTCAATCTTGCTGCCGCCGCGCAGAAAGATGGAATCCCCGGAACCAGCTGCGCTTCAAACCCCGCCGCCAGCACTCGTTTATGAATATAGATATAGGTCGAATAGATGGACGGATCACCCAGCGTCAGAAACGCCACGTCCTTTCCCTCTTGCAGAAACTCCATCACCTGCCGCGCTGCCGCGTCATGGCTTTCCCTCAGCTTTTCTTTATCCCGGATCATGGGCATGGGAATCTCTGTAATCTCCCGCTGGGAAAGTTCCGGCACCGCGCCGGCCGCGATGGTCAAGGCGGCGTTTACGTCCTGTCCGGATGCTGGGACCGCAATGATCGCACACTCTTTTATCAGTCTTACTGCCTTCAGGGTCATCAGTTCCGGATCACCCGGCCCGACTCCCAGTCCATATAGTTTTGCCATACTCATTCTCCCTTCTCTTTTTTCGCCCGGCAGAGGAATTCTTCCGTTCCCACCGATTCCCCGAGATACCCGTACTGATTGGAGTAAATCATAGTCTCTGTCCATAAGGCATCTCCGGTTCGCTCTCTCATCTGGCTCTGAATATCTGCCGTCACTTTTTCCCACAGACGGGCTTCAAACTCCGGGCCCAGACCTTTTATGACACCGATGGCATCTTCTGTGGTCACGCACTTCATCAGGCGCCCCGTCAGTTCCCGGCTGCCGCCCACCGATTCCGCCGCGGCGGACAGGGTTTCCATCCGCCGATCCCCGTATCTGGAATGGGTGTTCATCATCCCTGCCGCGACTTTAATCAGCTTTCCGATATGCCCTACCAGCAGCACGCCGGCAAATTCCTTTTCCCGGACAGCGTCCAGCGCATCCCCGATGAAATTGCTGCATTTCACATAAGTAAGCGCGTCCATATATCTGCTTTCTTTCAGAAAGGTTTCTCCATAGTTTCCCGGCGTCAGTACCAGGTAAGAAACGCCTGTGGCTTTCGCTACATTGATTTCCACTTTAATGGTATCGATCAGGGCCTGCTGGCTCATGGGCTCTACGATTCCCGTCGTTCCCAGCACGGAAATTCCGCCTACGATACCAAGCCTGGGGTTGAAGGTTTTTTCCGCCAGCCGCTTGCCCTCCGGAATGGAGATGATCACATCCAGACCGCCCCGGCAGTCGAAAGCCTTCATCACTTTCCGGACCTCCTGCTGAATCATCTTTCTCGGAACCGGATTGATGGCAGCTTCTCCTACCTTGCAGGCAAGACCCGGTTTTGTTACCCGCCCTACGCCTTCTCCTCCATCAATTCGCACAGGCGGCTCCGCTTCCTTTCGGAGGAAAACCTCCGCGCAGACGATAGCCCGGTTAGTCACATCCGGATCATCGCCGCTGTCCTTGCGGACGCTGCAGACCGCACGTTTTTCCTCCGGGTTTATTTCCACAGTTTCTACCGGAATCCGCACTTCAATGCCCTTTGGCGTCATCAGGCGGATCTCCTCCGGCTGCTTTTTCCCCCTGGACAAGAGGGCCTGAGCCGCTCCGCAGGCCGCCGCCGCCGCGCATGACCCGGTGGTGTAGCCCCGCCTAAGCTCTGTGCCTTCCTTTACAAAACCATCCTTCATCTCACTTTGCCGCCGCTTTCAAAATATGCTGGATATACATGTCCTGAATTTCCGGAAATTCGCCCAGTCCTTTCAAGATACATTCCGTCTCAAATCCATCCTGCTTTAAAAGGGACTTCCAGGAATCCTCTTCTTCTCCCGCCATGTCATTGACCGCATGATCTCCGGCCACTACCATCAGCGGCAGAAGGATCACTTTGCGGGATCCATAGGCCCGAAGCTGCCTGCGGACATCCTCAATCTCCGGATAACCCTCTACGGTTCCCACAAACACGTTGTCCGCTCCCAGAGCTTTAAAGCGGTAGTCTAAAGCCGCGTAGGCTGAATCGGCGAAATGACCGGTCCCATGACCCATCAGCACCAGCGCTTCCTCCTTTTTCAGCTTGGGGAACTGTTTCAGAATTGCCCGACAAACCGCTTCATAATCCGCGCTTTCCGTCAAGAGAGGCCTCCCTATTTTCAGGGTATGGAAACATTTACGGAATTTCATGGCCTGCTCCACCATTTTATCGTATTCATCTCCATTGATAATATGGGTCGGCTGCAGGGTTACACTGGTAAATCCGTCCCGCGCCAGCTTTTCCATAGCTTCCGTCACATTATCCACATGCATACCGTCCCTTTCCCGCAGAACCTTGAGAATCATCCCGCTGGTAAAGGCCCTGCGAATTTCACAGATGGGAAACTGCTCTTGAATCCGCTGTTCAATGGCCTCAATCGTCTTTTCTCTTGTCTCTTTATGGCTGGTCCCAAAACTGACTGCCAGAATCGCCTGTTTTTTGGACATGTTATCCTTTCCTTTCTCTTATGTAATGCTCCAGTTCTTCCATGCTGCGGGGCCGTTTCAGGCCGGGCCTTAAAACGCCTTCTTTTTCCAGCGTATCGAAAATCCGCAGCACCGCCGGTTTTTCCAGGTTGGTTTTTTCCAGAAGCGCGTCATCCATAAAGATGGCGTCCGGCGGACCTTCACCCGCGATTTTCCCTTCGTGAAACACGATAACCCTGTCTGCCCATATCAGCGCCCGTTCCGCGTCGTGGGTAGACAGCAGAACGGTAATTCCCTTATCGCTCAGTTTATCAATAATCTCATGAATCATGCGGGAGTGCCTGGGATCCAGAGCCGCCGCCGGCTCGTCAAGGATCATCAGACTGGGAGCCATGACTACAATATCCGCGATGGCGACCCTTTTTTTCTGTCCCCCGCTCAAAAAATGCGTCGGCTTGTCCGCGAAGGGCGTAATATTCAGTTCCCGCATGATATCCTCCACTTTGCGCTCCGCCTCTTTCTCAGACATTCCCAGATTCAGCACGCCGAAGGAAATCTCCTGTTTTACACTTGCGGAAAAGAGCTGATCATCGGGATTTTGGAATACAAATCCCACTTTTTTTCTTACATTCAGGAGCCCCTTTCTCGAGTAATCAATCGCTTCCTCGTCAATCAGCACTCTTCCCTTCTGCGGCTTCAAAAGTCCGTTAAGGTGAAGGAAAAAGGTGGATTTTCCAGATCCGTTGGCCCCCATGACCGCTACTTTTTCTCCGAATTTTATTTTTAAATCAATGCCCCGCAGAGCCTCTGTCCCATCCTCATAGGTATAGTGCAGATCTTCCGCAATCACAATCGACTCCATCACAGACCTCCCTTCTGCCAGCAGATGACCGCAAGAACCAGCAGCGCCGCCAGATAAAGGACGACTGCCGCGATTTCTTTTTTCTCCGCCCTGCCGCTTTCATAAAGCACCCGGATTCTCCCGTCATAGCACCTGGCTTCCATCGCGTCGTAGAGAACCGATGACTTTCGCAGGGCCTGTACCAGCAGCGCCGCCAGCATATTTCCCATACTCTTAATCGAAGTCTTTAAATCTTTATTTCCCAGCCTGCAGTTCTGGGCGTTTGTGATAGAAATCGCCGAATCCAGCAGGACGAAAATAAAGCGGTAGATCAACATCATCAGTTCGATTAGGATCCACGGGCAGCGCGCCTTCTTTAAAAGCGTCATCAGATCCAGAACCGGCGTCGTCAGAACCAGAAAGTAAAGGCAGGACACCGATGCCAGCGAAACCAGAATCAGTCGCAGCGCGTAGGTCAGCGAGTACACGGTGATAATGATAAAGTGATTTCCTGCCGGAAGACTGCAGATCCCCGCAGGCTCCCCTGAGAGATCCAGCAGAATGGCGATGGTTCCAAAAATCAGAAACGCGAAAGGCCACATCATCATCCGCATATAACGAGAAAGGGACGCCCGGCTGTATCGCACCGTCAGGCATCCCATCAGAATCAAAATGACGCATGAAATCAGAAAGGAGCGGACTGCCACGCATATAAAAAGGGTACCGACTGCAAAAATACTTTTCAGATACACACTTTTATATCGCCATGGAGACGAATAAGCCAGCTTGTCAATCATCATCATCGCATTATTCTTCTTTCTTCGTAAATTTCTTTCTGCAGATCAAATATCCAAGTCCGAATCCGAACACACCGCCTCCCAGAGCTGCCTGTACGCAGAACAGCAGAGACTCGGTTTCTCCTCCCGGCGGTTCGATAACCGGATCCGCCCAGGCTTCATAGTCCGGATTTATTTTTGTAATTGCTTCTTCCGCCGCGCCGTCAGCGCCTCCAAACTCCGTTCCGTTCAGAACCAGCAGCGGTACAACCGCGATAATCACGGCCAGCGCCAGGCAGATAATTACGATCTTCGTATTTTTTGTCATCCTTTACACCCCCAGATATCCCAGTTCGGTCAGCTCCGGCTTGGCGTAGCTTTCCAGAGCTTTCATTACAACAACGGCGATCAGACCTTCAATCACAGCCAGCGGAATCTGCGTCACAGCGAAAATTCCCATAAATTCCGCTAAAGACGCGGCGAATCCGCCTACCTGGGAAGGATGGGCCAGCGCCAGCTGGACAGATGTAATGCAGTATGTAAACAGATCACCCAGACATGCCGCGAGAAAAACCCCCAGGGATTTTGGCGCATGCAGCTTTTTACAGATCAGGAACACGCCAAAGGCCAGGAACGGTCCCGCGATTGCCATGGAGAAGGTATTTGCCCCCAAGGTCGTCAGTCCGCCATGAGCCAGAAGCAGCGCCTGGAAAAGCAGCACGATTACACCGATTACGCACATGGCGGTCGGACCGAACAAAATCGCTCCCAGACCGGTTCCCGTAGGATGTGAACTGCTGCCGGTGACAGACGGGATTTTCAGTGCCGAAAGCACGAATACATAAGCGCCCATCATGACCAGCAGAAGCAGCGTTTTCCTGTGCTGTGTCACTGTCTTTTTAATGGAAAACAGCCCGGTAATAAAAAATGGAACGCAGATTGCTCCCCAGATAATGCAGTAATTGAGAGGCAGATACCCCTCCATAATATGCATGGCACTGGAAGCCGCCGTCATTCCAAACAACAGGGCCGCCGCGGTTCCCGCAATAAACAGGACACGTTCGGTTTTGCTTCTTGTTACGTTTGTCATAAATCATTCCCTCCTAAAAAAATAACTATTCTGGAAATTCAGAATAGCGCAACAAACGAAGAGTAAAACTCTTCCCTTCTGCACTTCCTCATCGTCCGTAAGAAAATGCCTTTCACACTCTCAGGCAGGTCTTCTGGCTCAGGCTTCCTCACAGAATCTCATCTTCCCATTTTCACAGTGATGTAAACCAGACTCTGCTCGTCCAATACAGCGGCGTGACCGCGCGGGATTCGCACCCGACTTCCCTATTCTTCCGGCGGGGAATCACCGGACACCTGGGAGATTATTAAGTTCAGATTTATTTTATCATTCCCATATCTTCATTTCAAGGCGTCCTCCGTAAAATTGTGTCCAGTTCCGATTTTTATAACTCAGACAGGCCTGAACAAAATTCTTCGCGGCCTGTGGATTGGAATAAAAATAAATGTGCGGATATCCGGCGAACAGATTTTTTTCCGCATTGATACACTCCCATTCCCGCTTTCTCAGAGGTTTTTTCGCGTGGAACGCGTCTCCCGGACAGGCGCTGTCCCAGTAATGGAACTCATGTCCTCTGAGCACCTGCCCTTCTGGCCCCAGAAGTGTATTTTTCCGGGAAGTAAGCGTAATATAGCCGAACCGCCCCAGTCTGTCCGTAGGATAGCTTTCACCCGGAATCACACCTGCCATGGGCCACGCGGTTCCTTCTCTGTCCTTCAGCGTTTCGTGCAGATACATAAAACCTCCGCATTCGGCGAAGCAAGGCATCCCGTCTTCAATGGCCGCTTTAATCTGCCCGCGCATAGACGCATTTGATGAAAGCCGCGGAAGATAAAGCTCCGGGTAGCCTCCCCCGAGCAGCAGGCCCGAAAGACGCTCCGGCAGTCCGTTATCGCTGACGGGACTGAAGAACAGAATCTCCGCTCCCAATTCTCGCAGCAGTTCCAGATTATCCGCATAATAAAAGCAAAAAGCATTATCGTTTGCGACGCCAATACGTACCGGTTCGTCCAGAGGCTCGGGAAGCCGCGGCTTTTGCCAGCAGAGAAGGCCCGCCTGCTCCGCCAGCCGGATCAGACCTTCCAGATCCACCGTTTTTCGGATCTGCCGCGCAAGGGTTCCAATCACAGCCTGCAGATCCCGAACCTCTTTAGCCGTGACCAGTCCCAGATGACGGCTTTCCAGAGAACAGTTTTCCATCTTCGGAAGATACCCGTACACCCGTACCGGAAGTGTCGATTCAATCCTTTCTTTCAGTTCCGGATAGATCATGCCGGAAATCCGATTAAGAATCACGCCCCGGATATGGCTGTCTTTTTCCAGTTCTAAGAATCCCTTGATCTCCGCCAGAAGGGAAACCGATTTTCCTCTCCCATCCAGAAGCAGGATCGCGGGAGTGTCCGATACTCTCGCCAGATCCCAGGAACTCGCTTCCGCGGAAATCCCCGCAAGACCGTCATAATACCCCATAACGCCCTCGATCACCGCGATATCCGCGGCGGCTCCATGTCTATGCATCAGATACCGGACCGTATTCTCCTCCGCGAAGAACAGATCCAGATTGCGCGAGGGGATATTCAGAACTTCTGTATGAAACATCGGATCGATATAATCCGGCCCGCATTTAAAAGAGACCGGCTTTTTCCCCGCGTCCGCCAGCGCCCGCAGAAGTCCGCAGGTGAAGGTGGTCTTGCCGCACCCGCTTCCCGAAGCGCCGATCAGCAGCCTGGGCAGCTTCGCCTTATTCATGGTCATGTTCCAGCCTCTGCCCGGTCAGAATGAATACCGGATTCTGACCGGTCATCATATGATAGTTTCCTGCCTTCTTTGCCCGCGCCGCGGAAATCTGCACAATATCCGGGTGGTCAATTCCCTGCTCGCGAAAAGCCTGAAGCGCGTCGGCCAGAGATTCTACCGCAATCACATTGACCGCGATCCGCACATTCGAATTTTTTTCCATAAGCGCCGACATGATTCCGCTCATATTGCCTTTGGAGCCGCCGATGAATGCCCGGTCGGCAGGCGGAAGATCCGCAAGCGCCTCAGGCGCGGTTCCCCGGATGACATGGAGGTTGTCAGCTCCGAACTTCTCCCGGTTGTCCTCGATCAGTTCTGCCGCTTCTTCCTCAGTCTCAATGGCGTACACCTTTCCTTCCGGAGCCTGCAGCGCCATTTCCACCGCGACAGATCCGGTTCCCGCCCCGATATCGTAGAGGGTCTCATTTCCGCGGATTCCCAGCTTGGACAGCGTCACGCTGCGGACTTCCTGCTTTGTCATAGGTACATCGCCCCGCAGGAACAAATCGTCCGCAATTCCATGTGTGACCGCCGCCTCGGTCTGATAATCCGGATTTTCCACCAGTACCACGCTCAGCGGATCAAACGTCTGCTCCGCCAGTACATAGGCCGGTCCGGAAGTAATGGTTTCCTCCGGATAGGAAAGCCTTTCTCCTACAAAGACTTCCGTCTCGCCCAGCCCCGCGTCGGTCAGAGCCTCACAGATAAAGGACGGCGTGTGCTGTTTGTCCGTCAGGAAAAAAACTTTCGCGTGCCTGCGGACTGCCCCCGGGAAGTTGGCCTCCCGCCCATGCAGACTGAGAACTTTCGCGTCCTCCCATGAGACTTTGATTTTCGCGCAGAAATACTGAAGAGAACTGATTCCCGGAATCACTTCGATTTCCCAGTCGGTCTCTTCTTCCAGCAGAGAAACCAGCTTTTTCGTCCCGCTGTAAAACCCGGTATCTCCCGACATGAGAACCGCCGCCGTTTCCAGTTCTTCCTGCTCCCTGAGCCATTTTACAATTTCCGAGGGCGCGACGGCATTATGCGTCCTGCTGTTTATCATGCCCGCGCTTTCGATCATCCTGCGCGCCCCGACTACCGCCTGGCACTCCTTTATCGTCTGAAATGCCCCAAAGGTAAGAGTATCGGGATTTCCCATCCCGATACCGATAATATAGATTTTTTTCATATTCTTATACTCCAAAATATTCGGCTGCCGCGGCCAGAGTCCGGTCAATATCCGCTTCTGTATGGGCGTATGACAGGAACATGGCTTCAAACTGCGCCGGCGCAAAATAGCTTCCCTTATCCATCATAAACTTGAAGTAGTCGGCGTAACGTCTGAGATCCGCCGTCTTCGCGCTGGCAAAGTCTCTTACCTTCTGATCCGTAAAGTACAGAGTTCCGATAGACCCGACATGGTTGACCGTGCATGGGGCTCCCGCTTTTCTGACGATTTCTTCAAGCCCGCCATACAGACGATCGCCCAGAGCATTGATTTTCGAATATACTTCCGGATGTTCCCTCAGATAAGTCAGCTGCGCGATCCCCGCCGCCATGGCAACCGGGTTTCCGCTGAGGGTTCCCGCCTGATAAACCGGTCCCAGAGGCGCGACCACTTCCATAATTTCTTTTTTTCCGCCGTACGCGCCTACCGGCATACCGCCTCCGATAATCTTACCGAATGTAGACAGATCCGGCTTGATGCCAAGGAGTTCCTGGGCGCCTCCCAGAGCCAGGCGGAATCCGGTGATGACTTCATCGAAAATGAGAACAGTCCCTTCCTCAGTACAGATCTTGCGGATTTTTTCCAGGAAATCTTTTTCCGGAGGAACAACGCCCATATTAGCGGCAACCGGTTCCAAAATCACAGCCGCGATTTCCCCTTTGTAAGCTGAGAACAGCTTTTCCACGCTTTCAAAATTGTTGTACTGGGCAGTCAGAGTATCCTGGGCGCATCCCGGCGTTACGCCGGCGCTGTCCGGAGTGCCGCCTTCGGCGATCAGTCCGGAACCTGCTTTTACGAGCAGTCCGTCGCTGTGGCCGTGGTAACAGCCTTCAAATTTGATGATCCGGTTTCTGCCGGTATAGCCTCTGGCTGTCCGCAGCGCGCTCATGGTGGCCTCGGTACCCGAATTCACCATACGAACCATTTCCACAGATGGCAGGATTTCACATACCAGCTTTGCCATATCCACTTCCCTGGCTGTTGCCGCGCCGAAGCTTAATCCGTCCTGAATGACTTCCTCCACCGCTTTCAGAACCGTCGGATGATTGTTTCCCAGAATCATCGGACCCCAGGAACCGATATAATCAATCATTTTGTTGTCATCTTCGTCATACAGATACTGAGCCTGCGCTTTTTTAATAAAGCGAGGCGTGTCTCCTACCGCCTGAAAGGCTCTCGCCGGGCTGTTAACGCCTCCCGGTATGTACTTCTGCGCTTCCGCGAAAAGCGCTGCTGATTTTGCTGTATTTGCCATTATCCGATTCTCCCTTCGTCGATCATTTCCGCAATTTCTTTTGCAAAATAGGTAATTAAGATTTCCGCCCCCGCGCGGTAAATGCTGGTGGTAGTCTCCGCGATAATCGCTTTCTCATCGATCATGCCCTGGACTCCCGCCGCCTTAATCATGGCGTACTCGCCGCTTACACTGTAAGCCGCTACCGGCACATTGACCCGGTTTCTTGTTTCCCGGATAATGTCCATATAGGAGAGTGCCGGCTTTACCATGATAATGTCCGCGCCTTCTTCCAGATCCGCGTCAACCTCTTTGAGCGCTTCTCTCCGGTTATGCCAGTCCATCTGATAGGTTTTACGGTTTCCTTTAAAATTATCCGATCCCGCCGCGTCCCGGAACGGTCCGTAGAAAGCGGAGGCGTATTTGGCCGCGTAGGACATAATCGGCGTATCAATATATCCCGCTTCGTCCAGAGCTTTCCGGATGGCTGCCACTCTGCCGTCCATCATATCGGAAGGCGCTACCATATCCGCGCCTGCCGCCACCTGCGATACTGCCGTCTTTGCCAGCAGAGGCAGAGTTTTATCGTTGTCCACGCTGTCTCCCTTGATGATTCCGCAGTGTCCGTGGCTGGTGTATTCGCACATACACACATCCCCGATGTAAAGAAGTTCCGGAACCGCTTTTTTCGCCGTCCGCATAGCCTCCTGTATAATCCCGTGATCATGATAGGCCTGACTGCCGCATTCATCTTTATGCTTTGGAATTCCAAAGAACATAATATTCTGGATTCCCGCCTTTGCCGCTTCCTCCAATGCGTAAGGCAATGTGTCCGGACTGTAGCGTTTCTGTCCCGGCATGGTCTCGATTTCCCGAATGACCTTTTCGCCTTCCTCTACAAAAATCGGATAAATCAGAGAGTTTTTAGAAATTCTGGTTTCCCGGATCATATCTCTGACCCGTCCGTCCATTCTCAGTCTTCTCGGTCGTTTTACTAACTCCATGTTACCATCTCCTTTTCCTGCTCATCTATCAGCGATAAAAGCAACTCGTTTGTATTCAGCCGCCCGGCCTCGTATGATTTTAATTATATGCCACAGAATCTGAAAGAACAAGGGGCAGTTTTTGTTCACTTTTTTCTCGGTTCTGTGACTTTGTTACAGAACTCCCGCGGCTCTTCTGTTATGATAATCACAAGAATAAAAAAAGGAGAAACAAGATGCTGTCCTCAGCATCGGCTTGGATATTATGGCGAAACGATATGCAACGGTAAATCAGAAGCTCTGCGTTTCCTGCGGAGCATGTCAGAACATCTGCCCCAAAGAAGCGATTTCCGTCTGGAGGGGCTGTTACGCGGAAAGCGTTCCCGAGGCTTGTGTGGGCTGCGGCCTGTGCGCGAAGGTATGCCCGGCAAACGCGATTACACTGACAGCGCGGGAGGTGAGCGCATGAAACCGAAGAAACACTGGTATGACTATCTCTGGATTTGGTCGATTCTCTATTTTTCCCTGGGATTTTTCAATATCCTGTTCGCGTGGCTGGGGATGATCGACTTTCTGCTTCCTCTGGCCATCGCTGTCTTTGGCAGGAACAAATGGTACTGCAACCACTTGTGCGGCAGAGGTCAGCTCTTTTCCCTGCTGGGAGGAAAGCTTAAAATTTCTCTGAATCGTCCTACGCCCCGCCTGTTTTACAGTAAATGGTTCCGCTATGGATTTCTGATCTTTTTCATGGCCATGTTCATGAATCTGGTTTATCAGACCTGGCTGGTAGCCGGAGGCGCGGAAAGCCTTCGAGAAACCATCCAGCTTTTCTGGAGTTTCCAGGTGCCATGGGGCTGGACCTATACCGCCGGCGCGACGATTCCGTGGATCGCTCAGTTCAGCTTTGGTTTTTACGGGCTCATGCTGACATCCCTCATTTTGGGAATTTTGTTTATGCTGCTTTTCCGTCCGCGAAGCTGGTGCGCCTTCTGCCCCATGGGGAGCATGACGCAGGCAATCTGCCAACTGGAAAACCGGAAAGTCCGGAAAAAAAAGAACTTATACAAAACACCACAGATAAGGAGGATGTGATATGAATTTTTTACACTTTTTCAGTCGGAATAAGATAGACGAATCCGTGAAAGAAGTCCGCGAAAAAACCGGAAGTATTCTTTTAGATGTACGGACACCGGAAGAATACCGGTCAGGCCACATTCCGGGGAGCAGGAACATCCCTCTCCAGGATCTGGAGCAGGCGGACACGGTTTTAAAAGATAAAGACGCGCCTCTCTACCTTTACTGTCAGAGCGGGGCGAGAAGCAGCATGGCCGCCGCGCTGCTGCGGAGCATGGGATTTACACAGGTTTCAGATATGGGCGGCATCTCCGGCTGGCACGGAGAAATCGAGCGAGGAGGAAAAGAATCATGAAAGTTGTAATTATCGGAGGCGTAGCAGGCGGCGCGACTGCGGCGGCCAGACTGCGCAGACTGGATGAAAACGCGGAAATTATCATTTTAGAACGCAGCGGCTATGTTTCCTACGCCAACTGCGGGCTGCCTTACTACATAGGCGGGGAAATCACCGATCGGGAAGCCCTGACCCTGCAGACACCGGAAAGCTTTTTCCGGCGCTTCCGCATCGATGTCCGCACTGGGCAGGAAGCGCTCCGCATTGATCGAAAAGAAAAAAGAGTGCTGGTGCATAATCTGGCGGATGGCTCCGAGTATACGGAGAGCTACGACAAGCTCATCCTTTCGCCGGGAGCGAGGCCTCTGATTCCGGATATTTCCGGAACCGATGCTCCCGGAGTCTTTCACCTGAGAACGGTAGAGGATACTTTCCGGATCTATGATTACATCGCGCAGAAGCAGCCGAAATCAGCGGCAGTCATCGGCGGCGGGTTCATCGGCCTTGAAATGGCGGAAAATCTGAAATCCCGGGGACTGGATGTCACTCTGCTGCAGCGTTCCGGTCAGGTCATGCCTCCCCTCGATGCGGATATGGCTTCCATTGTCCATAATTATATACGGGCAAAGGGAATCGATCTCCTCCTCCGGGCTTCTGTTACCGGAATTTCCGCGTCAGAAGGCAGTCTGGACGTGCGGCTGGCAGAAAGCGATCCGGTATCCGCGGAGCTTGTCATTCTCGCTGTTGGAGTGGTTCCTGAGAACCATCTAGCCAAAGAGGCCGGGCTTGCTCTGGGTATGAAAGGGGCTATCCGCACCAATTCCCACATGCAGACCGATGATCCGGATATTTACGCGGTTGGCGACGCTGTGGAAGTCATTCATTTTGTCAGCGGGGAGCACGCGGTCATTTCCCTGGCAGGTCCGGCAAACAAGCAGGGACGCGTCGCGGCGGATCATATCTGCGGCGTTCCGCGCCACTTCAAAGGCTCCCAGGGGTCTTCCGTATTGAAGCTCTTTGACATGACCATCGCTTCCACCGGCCTGAATGAAAAGAGCATCCGGGCAGCCGGAATGGATTTCGACTCGGTCATCATCGGTTCCGCCTCCCACGCGGCTTACTATCCGGAAGCTGCCAGCATGACGATCAAAGTCCTCTTTGAAAAAGGAACGGGAAAAATTCTGGGCGCGCAGATCATCGGATTTGGCGGCGTTGACAAACGAATCGACGTGCTCGCCGTCGCCATCCGCTCCGGCATGACCGCCTGGGATCTGACAGAACTGGATCTTGCCTATGCCCCTCCCTATTCTTCGGCGAAAGATCCGGTCAACATGGCAGGATATGTGATAGAAAACCTCCTGGAGGGACGGGTAAAACAGATTCACTGGCAGGCTCTCGAAACACTTCCGGGAAACGCTGTGGTCCTGGATGTCAGAACCCCTGAGGAATACGCCATGGGCCACCTGGATTGTACCCTCCACATTCCGGTCGATGAACTTCGGGAACGGATGGGAGAAATCCCTGCCGGTCGTCCTGTGTACGTTCACTGCCAGAGCGGTCTGCGCAGCTATCTGGCCTGCCGGATTTTGTCCCAGAAAGGGTTTGACTGTTACAACATTGCCGGCGGATACGCCTTTTATGACAATCTGGTCCGCAGCGCCAGTCCGGATCCGAAAGGGACGGGGCCCTGCGGGATGAAAATAAAATAAATAAATTTCAAAAAGAGGATTTTGATAGCACACCTTTCAAAATCCTCTTTTACAGTTACTATAACATTTCTTTTATTTTCAGATTCATTAAATCGTAAGAGTTCCAATCTTCATCTCTAAGTTTAATTCCTGCCGGGGATGTTAGTTGTTTCAGTTTTTTCATGATTTGACCGGTATCAAACCCGCACTTCGATTTTATCCATTCATCTGTTACTGCACAGACATTATGAGCCGCAATATTACGAACAGCTGATTCTATTTTTCGAAACTCTTCACACTGCTTTCTCATTCTATCATTTTTGCAGCATTCGCCAATTAATTTTACGAGATGATCACTTGTTATAAACTTTCTCTCCAGATCTTCATGAAGAACATTCCGGATTCTGGAATCAAAGTCGCGAAAACCAGGTTTCCATTTCAGTGCGGAGGTATTTTTGTCTATATAAGTGAGTTTTACTATTGCAATCCCACATTCTCTCTCCACGACCATTTTCATTAATTCAAAGAAAGCAGGCGTGATCGCCCGTAAGAAATCCGCATACTCTCTGCGTCTCGCTTTTAACTGTACTGCCAACAAATACTCTACAATATCTCTGCTGTCACTGCTCTGTACCGGGAGCAAACCAAACGCATTTCCTCCTAGCTTCGTAAATCCTGAGTAATCCAGATTCAATCGCGCACAGGCTATTTTTAACAGTTGAATTGCCCCTTCTGACAGAAATCCCTGGATACCTTCCGCTACCCGCAGTGCAGCAACATAATCATAGGAATCTAAATGTTTTTTTATGTTATTAACTGCAAACACTGCCATTTGATTTCTGTTTTCTAAAACCGTGCAACGATTTGTAAATGGCTCTTCATTATCCTTATCAAGTTCCCAATACGCTTCTACATCATAATTATCCCGATCCTCTTCGTGCCTATTGATTTTGCCTTCCGGGGTAACCACTTGTATTGCCATCAATTTTATATCCATCAGCTCTGCTAAAATATTCAGCGCACTTTTCATTGCTGGCGTCCCAGACGAAACATTTAGCAGAATATCCCCCTGTTCTTCCTCTCGTATTTTGTAAATACACTGTTCAAATTCCCGGTAAAAAAAGTCAAAATCGAAAACATCAATTAAATCAGGACGTTTTATCACTCTGATATCGAATTTGTGATCGAGCAGCTCCGCCAATTTTTCTAAACAATATATATACCGATTGTCCCTTTCATGGAACTCGCACATTTCTTTTGACAAATACAAATAGATGATATCCGGTTGAAAAACTCTGCAAATATGCAGCATAGAACCATCACTGAAATTTGAAATCGGATCGGTGCCACCTACTGGCGAAAAAAGAATCTTCCTACTGTTCATCATATCCTCCTAGCTTAAATAATGATAATTTCATCTTCTTCCAAAGTGACTGCATTTCCCAAAACACAGACATCTCCTGTACCACTGATTTTATAAAGACGAATATTCTCATCTTCCCTTGTAAAGTGTTCCAGTTCCTCCTTTAGCTTCCTATATGTTTTTTGCTCAAGCATCCCTTCAAAAACTGATTTCTGCACTCTAAACAGATAATGTTCCAGTAGTCTCACCATTTTAAGCCTACGCTTGTTATCTGTAATATCGTAACAGACCATTACAAGATATTTCTTTGTTTTCTCTATTTCTTCTGTCTTGAAAATATAATTTTCTTCTACCACTATATTCTCCCTATCGAATCATAATTGGCTCATACTTTTCCGGGTCTTCTGAATCCACTGCCTGTGCTAATTTTCCTATCTGATTAAAAATCGATCGTCTATAACTAATTCGCCCTGAACCACAGGCATTATATTTTGTCTCAGTACGCAATTTTCGCTCATATTTTCGAATAAATATTTTAAACACTTCTTCTCTCAGCAGCACAGCACCAGTCTCATAATCCACATAAAATCCGTCAATATCCACTTCTCTCCCCTGTATCAGGCTCATAACCATGGAGTCAATCAGGATTGCTCGCCACTCTTCCATCATATCACTAGCCAAAGTCGGATGATTCTCTTTATCCTGATGCAAAAACGCAGCATATGGGCTCATCCCTTTTCCTAAAATAGCACCATACACTTCATGCAGCAAAAGTGTATATCCCAGACTAATCATAGAATTGAACGGATCTTTTGGCGGCATTCTATTACGCCCCTCAAATCTGAAGTCGGGCAGAATCAATTTCCCTAGTGCTTGGAAATAATACCGGGCAGCAATCCCCTCATAACCTTTTATCTGATCCAAATCCATGCATCCATGAATTTTATTTTCCGCATTTCTTATCTGCTTTAATGCTTCTGCGAGTTCTGGTGTTTGTGTTTTTATATACCGCTCTAGTATAACTCGCTGGTTATGAATTTTAGCCAAAATAATCTTTGCCGAAATTTTTCTGCAGAATTCCACATCCATGCTTACAGAAAACTGATTACGCTGTCTGGAAATATTACAGTTCTTTGTTGAGTCCAAACGGCCAAAATAACTTCCATTAGATGAGAAAAAATTAACGACAACACCATTTTGAAAGCATTTTTTTATCGCCTGCGTTGTCAACTGAACGTTTCCAAAAACTGCAATATACTCTAATGTCTCTGAAGGAATTTTTTTAATCATCCCTCCCTTATATACAACGACAAAATACCCTCCTTCAGCTTTGATACTCGCACCCTGTTCGCTGACATACAAATAGCTCATCATCTTCCTCCATTCTTCCATTACGAGCCATCTAGACCCCACATATGGGTTGGATTCATTTATAACTCCATAATTATAGCCTTATTATCCCCTTTCGGAGGTTTCATCTCTTCTAAGAGAATAGGTTCCAGTGCCGTCCGGAAATGCCCGCTCGAATCTCCGTCCCCTTCTGGGGATCTATCTTTTCTAATACTGGAAACGAGAGTCAATAAGATTGAGAACCGTCTGTTTCCGTCCCCTTTTGGGACTCTATCTCTTCTAATGAATGGTCGGGAGCATCGACACAAGCAGGTACGGCGTGTTTCCGGCCCCTTCTGGGGATCTATCTCTTCTAATTGAAGCCCATGCCGATGATGGCAGAGACGAATCCGACGTTTCCGTCCCCTTCTGAGGATCTATCTTTTCTAATTGGGGCCACCGATGAAACGAAATTTTATGTGAAAGTTTCCGTCCCCTTCAGGGGATCTATCTCTTCTAATGAAAAGGAGGAAGAACATGAAGTGGTTAGCGCTTGAAGTTTCCGTCCCCTTCAGGGGATCTATCTCTTCTAATCAAGGGCATTTTTCGTAGGAGTGGGAAGCAGTACTCCGTTTCCGTCCCCTTCAGGGGATCTATCTCTTCTAATATGAACAATAAATACAAAAGAAACACTTTTAAGATTTCGTTTCCGTCCCCTTCAGGGGATCCATCTCTTCTAATAAATCTCAGGATATCAATATCAGCAAAGAAGAGTGTTTCCGTCCCCTTCAGGGGATCTATCTCTTCTAATTTAAAAAAGGCAATGTGCATAAAACAGTTTTAAAGGTTTCCGTCCCCTTCAGGGGATCTATCTCTTCTAATGGACGCTGTATGCGAAACGAGACAATCCGATGATTCGGTTTCCGTCCCCTTCAGGGGATCTATCTCTTCTAATTAAAACAATGAAAAAAAATAGAAAAATGGAAAACGTTTCCGTCCCCTTCAGGGGATCTATCTCTTCTAATGATTTACTCAAACAGCGATATAACGTTTTATGAGAAAGAGTTTCCGTCCCCTTCAGGGGATCTATCTCTTCTAATATTCATGAAGGTGTTTAACACAGTCATATTTTTATAGTTTCCGTCCCCTTCAGGGGATCTATCTCTTCTAATTCAAGAATTATTCAAATTGGAAGTTGCAACTTTTACAGAGTTTCCGTCCCCT
>JAHZHL010000007.1 GCA_019420305.1 Bacillota bacterium
TTAGAAAAGGTCCAACTTCTCTTCTTGAAGTTGGACCTTTTGTCTACAGTCTGAGCCGTCCATGCGGACGGCTCAAAGTGATTTAGTCCGGTTCTTCACCAAGAAAATAATCCACTTTCTTAGCATACTCAAGTTGCTCTTCCTGAAACAACTCCTGGAGAAGGACTGTTTCTCCGGCTTCACGATATTCCTTCAGTCCTCCAATATATCTGCTCCGGTGTCGATCTTCAATAACCACTGGTATCAGATCCGCTTTTAAACATTCCCGAAACAGGATAAGCCTGCCGGTTCTGCCGTTGCCATCCTGGAAAGGATGCAGGGCTTCATACCGGGCGTGGAACTGGGCCATTATTGCAAGGGTTTTGACCGGGATTTCATGATACCAGGCAAGAAGCTCCTGCATTTTTTCCGGTACATCTTTAGGGAGGGCGGTTTCGTATATGCCAATCATATTGGGACGTTTTTTATACTCTCCGATGGCATAGCCATTGGCGCGATCCTCAAATACACCGCTTTTCAGCTCATAGTGGAAAGCTTTAATCAGCGCTTCACTTAAAGTCTCATCCAGCGTGTCGATCATCTTATTGAACATCAGAAAATGGCCGTTCGTCTCCTCTACATCTTTGGCCCGGTAATAATCGTTGCTGACAGGCAGCATCCCGGTATCAAAAAGAGAAGCGGTCTGCTCCTCATTCAGTGTGGAGCCTTCGATCTTATTGGAGTTGTAGGCCAGTGTTCGTTGGGTATAGGCATAGATTCCGGAGCGGTCAAATTTTTTTCGCTCAATCTGAAATCGCCGGATCAGTTGTTCATTTTTCATAGGAATTTTCTCCTCGTATTTTCACTGAGACTATTTTAACATACTGCCGCTATAAGATACAGAGGGGATTTTCTACAGAAGATGACCGTTTTGAAAGCTTGAAACCGGTGTACTTCCGAGCTGTTCTCAAAACACAGAACAGCGTAGCGCTTTTGAAAAAACAAAACTGCAGCCTTATAATCCGCTGTAAAACTGTGGAAACATGTGAAGGAAAACGTTTTTGCTTTACATGTATATTCACAAAGGCATCCCTGTGGAGAGAGGGTTTGTTTAGAGAAGAAATGTCTTTTTCCAGAAATAATTTCAAACTTTTTCTCTCAAATATTGCCAAAATACGTGCTCGCAAACGTTTTCTTGTTGAAAGGAGAAAGCGGAGCCATTCTGGAATAAAGGAGAGGAATGGGAACATTTATGAGAAACCGGATCGAAAGCCAGTTCGACTCCTTTTGCAAAAGGGTGTTGAAACATAAAGTAAGAGATTACAAACGGGAAGAAGCGCGCAGGCTCAGTCGGGAAGTGGCGCTGGAAGAATGGCTGCTCGGAGAAAAGCGAGGAGAACCCGCATGGTTGGATGAATATGTTCTGGAACCGATTCGATTAAAAGGCGAACCGGACCTGGAAATTGAAATCACGGATGTGGATTTACATGAACGGCTGATTTCTTTAAGTGAGGAAGAACAACAACTTTTACTCCTGTCCTATTTTTTGGATCTCACAGATGGAGAAATCGCAAGTGTGTTAAAACGGCCGAGGCGAACCATCGCCTATCAGAGACACCGAACCCTGGAGAAGCTTAAATCCGGGCAGAAAAGGAGCGTTTATTGTTATGAAGACTGAATGCGGGCGGTCGGAAAAAATTCCGGAGCGAATTATACGATTAGCGATTCAGGGAGACGAAGCTGCCATCTGCCGAATTTTACAGTATTATGACGGCTATATGGCAGAACTGGCGAGACAGACCACAGAGGATGAATGGGGAATTGTCAATTCCAGAGAAGATCCCTATTTGAAACGACTTCTGGAAACACAGTTGATGACAGCAATTTTGAAGTTTAAAATCAAGTAATTAAAAAAAGACTTCGGAATGGTTTCGCTCCTTCTTCTTTCTCAGCACCTTGAAAACGAAATACGGCAACTGAACACATTCAGGAAAGCAGCGAGCCATCTGAATGGAGCGCCGAGACCCGATCCGCCTGGTGCGGATCGGCAGCGATCTCCTCCATGTCAGGAAACAGAGTTGGCAAATCTGTGCGAAGAACCTGCTTTTTGATCATGATACGCCCGGAAAGACGGTACCCATAGGAATGGGACAGGATCGCGGAAAACTGCGGGACTGCGGAGCTGCGGCCAGGCAGCCGTTCAGTTGCTTTCTATGATTTACAAAACAAAAGTGGTATTACAAAAAATGGGAAAGGAGAGAATCTTAATGGGAACATCGGATCTGGAAAACAGAACAAAAGGCAATTGTTCTTCTGCAATGGATCGGACAGTAAAGAAGCAAAAGCAGGAGCCTTTTATTTTATGCCTGTGCGCGGTCTGTGCGGCGCAATTTTATCATAATCCAGAATGCAGGATTAAACGGGCGGATTTGCAGCAGGAAGAAAGAGAACTTTGCATGTATTGTAATGTGCGGCAGGGCTTCGATTATTTGATTACCAAAAGGAACCAGAATAGAAATAGAATCAAACAAGCTTCTGCCCCATAGTATGGATTAGAGGAAGTGATTTCACTTTTGAAAAAGCATCAGGGGGACCGTTATGAACGAATGTACGATTTGCGATGTGGAAATTCGGTTTACAGAAGATCGGGAATTAAAAGAACTGCTGCTGGAAATGCTGATAGATCAGGCCCATAGACTTGAAAAGGAAGCACATCCCGTATAAAATGAGGGTACAGCATATACGGGAAGTCTTGCTTTGGGAGGAGGAAGCATGAGCGCAAAAAGACGGACCGATGTGAATTATTCTGCGGCTCTTTATATGAGACTTTCCAAAGACGATGAAAATACAGGTGAGAGCGGCAGTATTATCAATCAGAGAAAAATGCTGAGAGCATATGCCAAAGAGCACAGGTATATGGTATATGATGAGTACATAGACGATGGTGTATCCGGAACTACATTTGATCGTCCGGGATTCAAGCGTATGATACAGGATATTGAAAAGAAAAAGGTCAACCTGGTCCTGACGAAGGATCTGTCTCGTCTGGGCAGAGATCATATTATGACCGGACAGTATACCGAGCTTTATTTTCCATCAAAGCGCGTACGGTATATCGCGGTAAATGACGGATATGATTCGGATTCACCATATACCGATATCGCGCCTTTTAAAAATGTCATCAATGAAATGGTGGCAAGGGATACAAGTAAAAAAATACGATCCTCTTTTGAGACAAGAATGAGAGAAGGGGATTTCGTAGGAGCGAAAGCTCCTTATGGCTATCAAAGAGATCCCCGGGATAAACACCGCCTGATTGTCGATGAACCGGCGGCCGAAATCGTTCGGGAGATGTTTCAGTCTGCGGCAAAAGGTGTCTTGCCGAAACAGATCGCAGATCATCTGAATGCCAGGGAAGTTCCATCTCCGGCAGTGTATCACTGTATGAAACATCCGGATTGGAATCTGGATGCGTTCAGTAAAAGGAAAGAGTGGACTTCTTCCAGTATCACAAAGATGCTGCGAAATATTGTGTATCTGGGGCATATGGCACAGGGAAAAACCACAAAGCTTTCCTTTAAGAGCAACATTATACTGGAAAATCCTGAATGTGACTGGCTGATTGTAAGAAACACGCATGAACCGCTGGTTAGCCAGGAAACCTTTGAACTGGCGGCAAGACGCAGCAAACAGCGAACCTGCCACGCAAGAGGAACCTTTCGGAATGTATTCTCCGGAATTGCTAAATGCGCGGACTGCGGGCGAAATATGTCTACGGTTGGAACCAGAAAAAAAGGAGCGCGCGCAAACCTGGCGTGTGGGGGCTATAAGCTGTACGGAAGTAAAGAATGCACCAATCACTTTATTGATTATGACGTTCTATACGGAGTTGTACTGGATACAGTCAAAGAACTGGTCTGTATTTCCCAGAGGGAGCGGGAAGAACTTCTGCGAGATGCCAAAGAGTGTATGGGAAAGGATCAGAAGAACGATTCCACAAAGGAAATAAAGCGACTGGAAAAAAGAAACCGGCAGCTTGATGGAATGATCGAGCAGCTTTATGAAGATCATGGGCAGGGCTTAATTCAAAAAGAGCGTCTGCAAAAAATGGTAGGGAAATACGAAGCGGAAAGCCGGCAAATCACAGATCGGATTGAAGCATTGAAAAGCGAAAGCCAGAATGAAAAACAGCAACCGGTAGATGAAAAACTGGAACAGCTCCTGCAGGAATATACTGATGTAAAAGAGCTGAATCCGGAACTTCTCTATCGGCTAATCGATCACATTGAGATTGGGCAGGGGCATTATGAAAAAGGGAAGCACGGAAAAGTGAAGCGCCAGTCTGTAAAAATCTGGTTTCGCTTTCGGGGAGCACCTGTTACAAAAGAGTACGAGATTTAGAATATGCTCCCGGAGATGAGAACGGCATACGAATATAAACGAACCACATGGTCAGCGCTTGCTTGCCATGGGCGCAGCACGTTTTAAAGGCATGGTCCATATTAAAGGCGACCCGCGGAAGGTAACCGAAGTCCTCCAGCAGCGTGAAGAGCGGAAAGAAAATCGCCATGGGCGGCAGCATTACGGAAATGACCCAGGTCAGAGTTTTGTAAACCCCGTCCATGAGAGGCGCCTGAATCGCGGTGGGAGTATGAATGAATGCCAGAAATGTTTCGGTATGCTCCCGCAGCCGGGAGAACAGGAACGTGAGTCCCTGAGAAGGGTAATTGGCGCCCGTAACAGTCAGCCAGAAAATGAAAAAAAGCAAGAGGAGCATAATAGGAAACCCGAATTTTCTCGAAGTTACAATTTTATCCAGCTTTCGGTCAAAAGCGTGAGGTTCCGCGTCAGCGGAAGAAACACAGAGTGTATAGAGCTCGTGAGCGCGGGAAAGAAGGCTGCTGCGGGTTTCTTCTTCCCGCAGCTGTTCGGACCAGTCCGTATGTTCCGGAACCTTTTCCTGTTTATATTCAAACGTCCGCAGTGCTTCCAGCAGACGATTCATCCCGTCGCCTGCGCGCGCGGATATTCCGACTACCGGAATCTGTAAAAGACGCGAAAGCTTTTCAAGATCTATGAAAATCTTTTTCTTCCGGGCCTCATCCAGCAGATTTACACAGAGGATCGCGTTTTTCGTTATGCAGAGGATCTGGAGAACCAGATTAAGGTTGCGTTCCAGGCAGGTTCCGTCCGCGACAATCAAAGTGGCGTCGGCTTCTCCGGAACACAGATAATCCCTGGCGACCGTCTCGTCAATCGAAGTGGCCGCCAGGGAATACGTCCCCGGAAGATCAACAAGAAGATAGCGGGTATCCGCGTATGTAAAATTTCCCTGAGCGCCGGAAACGGTTTTCCCGGGCCAGTTGCCCGTATGCTGGTTCATCCCGGTCAGACTGTTGAAAACAGTGCTTTTCCCCACATTTGGATTTCCGGCGAGAGCAATGGTTCGTGATTTCATAACATAACACCTCTGCTTCCGTTATATGCGCGGAAAAACGAAAAGGTGCGGAAAGAAAAAGAAGAATGCCTTGTCCGCAAGGGAAAGGAGGGGACGCGGCGACTGCTGGCCGGAGCCGACGCTTTGAAAAAAAGCGGGAAAGGTGTATACTGTAGGAAAAAACAAAGGGGAACGTGTATGAAGATTATTGACGCGCATCTGCATTTCTGTCCGGAAGAGGAAGGGTTTACAAACCTTGCGAAGGCTGCTGGCCATGAAAATAATGCGGAGCATTTAAATAAGGTGTATAAGAATCTGGGGATCGTATGCGGGATTGTGATGGGAAACCGGACGGTAGACCCCGCGGAGCATATTTATCCGGAGTTTATGCGTTATTGCATCGGAATGGACAGTTTTTATCTGACAGAGCATGAAGTTACGGATGCGCTTGAATCGCTGGAGGAAAACCTGAAGAGGGAGCAGTGCGTGGGAATCAAACTGTATCCCGGTTATTCACCTGTTTATGTAAGCGATCCGATTTACGAACCGGTTTATGAGCTGGCGGAATACTACCAAAAGCCGGTTGCTGTGCATACAGGGGAGACCGCCACGCCTTCCGCGTATTTGAAATACAGCCATCCTCTCAGTCTGGATCAGGCGGCGGCGGATCATCCCGACGTTCAGTTTGTAATGTGTCATTACGGAAATCCATGGCTGATGGACGCCGCGGCTGTAGTCAGCAAGAATCCCAATGTCGCGGCGGATATTTCGGGGATTCTGGAAGGCCGTGTCTGTCTGGAGCATCTTTTTGAGGAAAAAAGAGGGTATCTGGAAGCTCTGCGGACCTGGATGGGGTACTTGCACGAATATGACGATATCCTTTTCGGAACCGACTGGCCGTTAGCGAATCTGGGAGAATACATCGAGTTTGTAAAACGGCTGGTGCCGGAAAAATACCATGAAAAAGTATTTTTTGATAACGCGGATCGAATCTATCGGCTGAATCTAAAAAAGCGGGTATGAGACCGCGCGCTTCGCGGATCCCATACCCGTATCGCGGATTACCGGACTGTTTCCACACGGATCAGGTTGGTTTTCCCGGTGCTTTGCAGCGGAAGCCCCGCGCTGATAACGATGGTGTCTCCATCCTTGACCGCGCGCAGATTTTTCGCTCCGTGAACCGCCTGGCGGAGGAGGCTGTCCCAGTTTTCTTCATACTCGGTCAGTACCGGATAGACGCCCCAGGAAAGCGCAAGCTGGTGAAACGTCTTTTCCTTTGGTGTCGCGGCTACGATCGGCTGTATCGGGCGGAATTTTGACATTTTTTCCGCAGTGTAGCCGGAAGTGGTGACAGCGAGAATGGCTTTTGCTTTCAGATCGTGCGCGGTTGTGCAGGCGGCATGTCCGATCGCGTTGGATTGGTCATTGGTGTCCATTTCATAATCCATAATTTTGTAGACATTCACATCAAAAGCATCTTTTTCTGCCTGCGCTACGATTTTGGACATTACTTTTACGGTCTCCACAGGATACTTCCCCATGGCGCTTTCTCCGGAGAGCATGACCGCGGAGGTTCCGTCAAAAACCGCGTTCGCGACATCGGTAATTTCTGCCCGCGTGGGAGTCGGACTCGCTACCATGGATTCCAGCATCTGGGTGGCAGTGATGACGATTTTTCCGGCTTGGCAGCATGCCTTGATAAATTTTTTCTGAAGTCCGGGAAGTTTTGCGAAATTTACTTCCACGCCCATATCGCCCCGAGCCACCATGATTCCGTCAGAGTGAGCGAGAATCGCGCGGAAATTATTGATGCCTTCCATGTTTTCGATTTTGGATAAAATTTTGATCTGGCTACCTCCGTTTTCATCTAAAAAGTTCCGCAGATCGATGACATCCTGCGGCGTACGCACAAAGGAAGCGGCGACATAATCAACCTGGTTTTCAATTCCAAAGAGCAGATCCTTTTTATCCGCATCACTCAGGTATTCCAGTTCCAGATGCGTTTTCGGCACATTCACGCCTTTACGGTTGCTGATTTTACCCCCATTTGTTACCTTGCACAGAATCTTGTTCTGTTGGATATCCTGTACTTTCAAAGCAACTCTTCCATCATCAATCAGAATGGAGGTTCCGGGCTTTACCTGAGAGGGAAGATCCGGATATGTGACAGAACTGCAGGCTTCATTTCCGGTAACGTGTTCGGAAGTGAGAAGAAAGGTCTGGCCATTTTTCAGAACGACACTGCCGTTTTCAAAATCTCCGAGACGGATCTCAGGTCCTTTTGTGTCCAGAAGTACCGCCGCGGGAAGTCCCAGACGATCTCTGACTTTCCGGAAACGACGGATTGTTTCATAATGCTCCTGATGTGTGCCGTGAGAAAAATTCAGCCGCGCTACATTCATACCGGCGAGCAGCATTTTTTCCATTATATCTTCATTCTTACTGGCCGGACCAAGCGTGCATACAATTTTTGTCTTCTTCAAATTTCAACACCTCGTTTCAATGTGATTAGCAGGATTTCCGGCGGATGATTAGGCTGATTAAGCATACGGATAAACGCGACATGCCAGATCTTCGGATCCAGTGCCTGCGCAAGGCGGAGAACCGCCTGTTTTTCTTCCATGCCGCCGGGGTGGCCGCTGTAGAGCGTAATGCATAACAGGCCGTTTTTCTTCAGCAGCTTCAACGCTTCTGATACAGCCTTTACGGTTGTTGCTTTTTTTGTTGTGACTGCCTTTGAGGAAGAAGGCAGGTACCCCAGATTAAAAAGAATGACAGCAGCCTTTTCTTTTATATGGTTCCTCATATTTTCATGGCCATCCTCAATCAGATGAATTTTTTCTGAATAGAGGCGTTCTTGTTCCAGCGCGGCTCTGGTCTGTTGAATGGCGCTTTTTTGTATATCAAATGCGTAAATGGTTCCGGCGCCCATTTTTGCCAGAGCGACTGTATCGTGCCCGTTTCCGCAGGTGGCGTCTATCGCGGTTTCACCCGGGGAAAGATATTGAGATACAAAGAGAAGGGCTGTCTGGGTAATGCTTCGTAATAAATTATTCATGAAGGTATTATACCATAAGAGGAAGCCGGACTAGAGAAACCGGCTTCCTTTTTGTACTATGATTTTTGAAGCGTCTTCGGCGCGGAGCGCAAGTACGGCGCCCATGACTTCGTAAGCCGCGGGATTTCCGGAAGGGCTGCGGAACAGCGCTTTTACCTCCAGCGGCGGCGTAAATCCAAGATCGATTAATCTGTCTTTTTCCGGTCCCCGGCCCCGTATATCTACGATCGTTGCCCGACATCCGGGAGGGAGACGGGAGAGATCAAAATGTTCAGATTTCATAAGTTGTTTCCTCTCAAAATTAGAGTAGTTTTCAGGATATGCGGAATCCTGTCAATGTAGTCTATGAAAAGGGGAACGAGTATGTGCCGGGTTGATAGTTCGGACTGAAAAGCTGAGGAAAAACGGGGGAGCATACATGTAGGAAAAAAATCTTATTTTATCTAAAAAAAGATGTTGACATAGGCACCTTGAAATGGTAATATAATTCTTGCAGTTACGCGAAAGAAGCGGTGTGGCGGTGTAGCTTAGTTGGCTAGAGCGTCCGGTTCATACCCGGAAGGTCGGTGGTTCGACTCCACTCGCCGCTACCATATTAATAAGGGCGCTTAGCTCAGCTGGGAGAGCACCTGCCTTACAAGCAGGGGGTCATAGGTTCGAGCCCTATAGCGCCCACCAATTATGTGGTCCGGTAGTTCAGTTGGTTAGAATGCCAGCCTGTCACGCTGGAGGTCGACGGTTCGAGCCCGTTCCGGATCGCCAATTTTTTAAAAAAGCAGTTGCGTAAACTGCATGGAGCATATATAATAGATATGCGATATATGGTGGGTATCGTCAAGTGGTTAAGACAATGGATTGTGGCTCCATTATGCGTGGGTTCGAATCCCACTATCCACCCCACTTTTATAAAGCTGACGATGGGGTATCGCCAAGTGGTAAGGCAATGGATTCTGATTCCATCATGCGCAGGTTCGAATCCTGCTACCCTA
>JAHZHL010000008.1 GCA_019420305.1 Bacillota bacterium
CCTATGACCCTCTGCTTGTAAGGCAGATGCTCTCCCAGCTGAGCTAAACGCCCACATCCAAGTGCTTTTATCTACTCGACACATTTATTAACTATACAGCATTTTCATTCGATTGTCAAGCACTTTTTTTGTGTTTTTTATTTTTTTCTGCGCTGCCCGCATCAACCTGTGAATCACACAGTGCGTAATCTCAGCCGCACGCTTCTTCCATATCTTTAAATTGGCTCCAAGGGTGGGGCTCGAACCCACAGCCTACCGGTTAACAGCCGGTTGCTCCACCATTGAGCTACCTTGGAACGCTGAAACAGTTGAAGCTTTTATATATTAGCACAGCCCTACCCATGTGTCAATCGAAAAAGGAGAAATTTATACATTTTTTTTAACCGGACGGACTTCCTCCGCAAGCAAAGCGGCATTTCCCGCCGTCAAATTTGCGAACAAATCTTTAACAGCTTCCCGCTGCTCCAGTTCGGTCACAATCTGAAGCGTCACATTTTCCGCATAGCTAACATTCTCGATATGGAAACCACCTTCCTTTTCCAGGTTCTGCGCTTTGCTGAGAAAGGAATAGTCAATCTTAAAGGACAGCACCGCCATCTCCTTTACCCTGCAAATTCCCGCGGTCTCAAGCCCCAGCTTCGCGCTTCCCGTATAAGCTCTTACCAGGCCTCCGGTTCCAAGTTTGATTCCGCCGAAATAACGGGTAACGACCACGGCTGTATCCGTAATACCTTCTTTTACCAGCATCTGGACGATCGGTGCTCCGGAAGTACCCTGCGGTTCTCCATCATCGCTGGCCCACTGAATCTGAAATTGATCGCCAATCACAAAGGCGGGGACATTATGAGTTGCCGTCTTATGCTCCCCCCGGACGGCCGCGATAAATTTCTCTGCTTCCTGCCGGGTTTCCACCGGTTTTACATGCGCGATAAACCGCGAACGCTCGATTATCTGCTCCACCTGCGCTTCTTTACTGACTGTCTTATACTCTTTCATACTCCTTTAACCTGTAATAATCCGACTCCGATAATTCTACTTCAAAATACGTGCCTTCCGCCCGGTAATCCATGGACAGTACCTCCGCTTTTTCGCACAGGTACGAAGAAATATCCCCCCGGCTGTAGGGAATCAGCAGCGCGGTCTTTTTTCGCGACGCGAAAAGTTTTTCCCGGATTTGCTCCAGAAGGTGATCCACATGATCTCCCCTTGTTGCCGAAATGAAGGCGCAGTCGCTGCCGGTCGCGTCGACAGGCAGCTCGTCCAGCCGGTCGATTTTATTATAGACCATGATTTTCTCTTTTGCTCCCGCCCCTATCTCCTCGATTACCCGGTTTGTCACATCAATATGAAAATCATAGTTTTCATACGACGCGTCCACCACATGCAGCAGAAGATCGGCGTACACAACTTCTTCCAAAGTCGCTTTAAACGCCTGTACCAGCGAATGCGGCAGCCTGCTTACGAATCCTACCGTATCAATCAGAATAAATTTACAGGACGGATCAAGACAGATGCTCCGCTGCTGGGTATCCAGCGTAGCAAACAGCATGTCCTTTTCCATTACAATTTTTTCCTCTTTTTCCGAAAGTGAGAGCATCCGGTTCATCAGCGCCGACTTTCCGGAATTCGTGTATCCCATCAGCGCGACAACTGGGATTTCGTTTTTCTCTCTCCTGCTCCGCTGCACGCTTCTCGTGGTTTTTATCTGCGCCAGTTCTTTTCGGATATCATCCATTCTCCTGGAAATGTGCCTCCGATCGGTTTCCAGCTGCTTTTCTCCCGGGCCTCTTGTTCCGATCCCGCCGCCCAGACGCGAAAGGGATTTGCCGAACCCGGTAAGCCTCGGCATCCGATACTGGAGCTGCGCCAGTTCGACCTGGAGTTTTCCTTCCCGTGAAGTTGCTCTGGACGCGAAAATATCCAGAATCAGAATCGTCCGATCGATTACGCGCACATTCAGAGCCTCTTCCAGATTTCGCAGCTGCATACCGGAAAGCTCATCATTAAAGATTACCGTATCCGCTTCCATATTCGCGCACATCCGCGCCAGTTCGTCAACCTTTCCGCTGCCGATCAGCGTTGCCGGGTTAAGGCGCTCCATACTCTGCACCATCGATGCCAGCACGGTAACGCCCGCTGCCTGCGCCAGACCCTCCAGTTCCTCCATGGAGTAGGAAATATCCTCGTTGAGACGCACGCCTGCCAAAATCGCCCGGTATTCTTGCTCTTTTATAATCTCGTTGTTCTCATTAAATCTGACCATATTCTTATCTTACCATAAACCCCGTGTTTTTTTCTACCATTTACTCATTTGTTACATCCAGAATATCTTCTTTCGGAACCTGAACATAACTGTCGGGCACTCCTCCCAGGATTACGGCTTCGGCAATCAGAACCGTACTGGAAATATCCAGATTCTTGGAAGAAGCCGGAGCCATGACCTTTACCTGGCTTTTTATCGTAATATAGACTTTATATTTACTCTGGTTGATTCCCTGTGATTCAAATTCCGTTTTGAAATCCATGCCCGACACACTCAGCGGCAGAACTTTTACATCTACATCCGGACCCGTCTGAGAAAAGATCTCACTTCCGATCAACGCGCCAATCGGGACTTCAACGACATCTTCCTCCAGCCTGCTGTATTCGTCCTGAAGCTCCCTGGAGATTTCCGTAATAAGCAGATTCATTGCCTTCGTATCCGCCTGAATCATCTCCGTTTCTCCCTTTTCATTGGTCTGGCGGATCAGTAGACTCTCTGTGCCTCTCTCTTTCCGGAACTGGTCATTGATCGCCTTGTTGATCATCCTTGTAACCATGGTTTTGGCCCGCATTTTTCCTACTTCCTCGATATTCGGCTCCACTGTCGTCTGAAAGAACCACCATAGCGACAGGAATACTGCGAAGGCTATCAAAAACAAAGACAGGGGCAGCACAACCGTCTGTCTCTGTCTTTGTTTTCTCCTTCTGCCCATAAAAACACCTCCGCCGTTCTTTTACTATATGAACAGCCGAGGTGTTCGGTTCCTGTCTTCACGATTAAATATTCAGATTTTCCAATTCTTCGTTAAATTTCGGGTTTACAATCTTAATATGCGTCCCTTTCATTCCAAGAGAGCGTGATTCGATAACGCCTGCACTCTCCAGCTTCCTCAGCGCATTAACAATAACCGACCTTGTAATACCGGATCGATCTGCGATCTTACTGGCTACCAGAAGTCCCTCGCTTCCTTTCAATTCGGCGAAAATCTGCTGAACCGCCTCGATCTCCGAATAAGACAAAGTTCCGATCGCCATCTGCACAACCGCCCTCTGTCTTGCTTCCTCTTCCTCCTCCAGCGCTTTTCTCCTCTGGATTTCCAGACCAACTACGGTAGCGCCGTATTCTCCCAGCACCAGATCCGCTTCGCTGAATTCCGGCTCATAGCGGGTGGCAACCAGCGTTCCCCATCTGTGCCCGCCTCCTAAAATAGGAATAACCGTATGCAGCTTGTCTGACGTATCATAATCATATTTGAAAATCTTCAAAGCTTCGTCAGCCGTCAGGTTCGCCTGTGTGGTCGTCACCTTGAGCAGCGCTTCATTGTATTCAATCGGGAACTTTTCAATCCCCGTTTCCGGATCAGCAATCGTTGAACTATCGGATTTAATCTTATAGTTTACACCAATCACCTTTCCCTTGCGGTTCACAATGTAGACATTGGCGTCCATCAGATCACTCAGAATCGCGCACAGTTCATTGAACGAAAACACACCTGCCGCACTTTCCTGAAGTACCCAGTTCAGTTTTCTTACTTTTGTCAAAAGTTGATTTTCCATATAATATCTCTCCTCCTACAACCATTGCGTTGTACAAAATTTCCAATACTCTGATGATATATGGTATTATATATGATTGTTCAAACCTTGGCAAGCATTTTTTAGAGTTTTCTAAAAAGTTTTTACTAATGCGAAAACTCGAACTGAGTTGCGATATTCATAGTTCTTTTTTGTACTACTTTGTTTAAAATGTAGAATTTCTGTTCAAACAGGGAGCACCTTATAAAATAAAGCGATCGATGTCTTCCGGATGAATCTTTTCCATAAATTTCTCTTTTACATATTCTTCGTCTATAACTAGTTTGTCCTCTTCCATATCCGGAATATTAAAAGAAATATCTTCCAGCAGCTTTTCCAGAATCGTATGCAATCTTCTCGCTCCGATGTTTTCTGTCTGTTCATTCATCAGAAATGCCATAGTCGCAATTTCTTCAATAGCGCTGTCCGTAAATTCAATCTCCACGCCTTCCGTTTCAAGCAGGGCTTTATGCTGCTTGATTAATGCGTTTTCCGGGATCGTCAAAATTTTTAAGAACGTTTCTCTGTCCAAATTTTCAAGCTCCACGCGAATTGGAAATCTTCCCTGCAGCTCCGGGATCAGATCCGTCGGTTTTGCGGTATGGAACGCACCTGCTCCGATGAACAGAATATGATCGGTCTTAACAGGGCCATGCTTCGTATTAACAACACTGCCCTCTACAATCGGCAGAATGTCCCGCTGAACCCCTTCTCTGGAAACGTCCGCTCCGGAACGGTAACTTGATCCTGATGCAATCTTGTCAATTTCATCAATAAAAATAATTCCGTTCTGCTCCGCATTATGGAGAGCGTCTTCGATTACCTGATCCATATCAATCAGGTTCTGCGCTTCTTCTTCGCGGAGGATCTTTCTCGCGTCTCTGACTCTCACTTTTTTATTCTTTTTTTTCTGCGGCATCATGTCGCCGAAAATGTTTCCAATCGCGATTCCCATGCCTTCACCATTCAGATCAAGGGTATTGTTTTTTGGCGCTTCGGTCACCTGAATCTCAATAAACTGATCTTCCAGAAGACCCTGCCTGAGCTGCTGGCGCACCTGTTCTCGAGCAAGCTGAACATCCTGCTTTTCATTCTTGTTTTCCTCCGCCTGCTGATTTGCCTGCTGCTGCTCATACTGCTGCTTCTGACTCTGGTACCCTCCGCTGTTCAAAAGGAAATCAAAGGGGTTTCGGTTTGTATTCGGTTCGTTTACCGGCTTCTTTTTTCCTGGGATGATAGCTTCAATGATTCGATCTTCTACAATTTCATCAGCAATCGCGTATTTCTCATCCAGCTGGCTCTGCTTCGTAATACGGATGGAAGCCTCCACCAGATCCCGAACCATAGAGTCCACATCGCGTCCCACATATCCGACTTCTGTAAACTTCGTAGCTTCCACCTTTACAAACGGCGCGTCCATCAGTTTCGCCAGTCTTCTCGCGATTTCGGTTTTTCCGACGCCGGTCGGCCCCATCATCAGGATGTTTTTCGGTGTAATTTCCTCCTGCATTTCCTCGGAAAGCAAGCTTCTTCTGTACCGGTTTCTGAGTGCGATCGCAACTGACTTTTTCGCCTCATCCTGTCCGATGATATATTTATCCAGTTCTCCTACAATTTCTTTGGGAGTCATTTGGTATAGTTTGTTTGCCATTATTCCCTCCTAGAGTTTTTCTACCGTAATATTATCGTTTGTATAAACACAAATCGAAGAAGCGATATTCAATGCTTCCCTCACAATCTCTTCCGCTGTCATATCCGTGTTATTATACAGAGCCTTTGCCGCGGCATACGCATAGTTTCCTCCGGAACCGATTGCGATAAAATCCTGATCCGGCTCAATTACCTCCCCGTTTCCGGATACAACAAGAAGGCTCTCCTTATCCGCTACAATCATCAGCGCCTCCAGGCTGCGCATCGCTTTGTCTGAACGCCACAGCTGCGCCAGAGCGACCGCCGCCCTTTTAAGGTTTCCTCCGTGCTCATCCAGTTTGCTTTCAAATTTTTCCGTAAGGGAAAACGCATCCGCCACGGAGCCCGCGAATCCGGTCAGTACCGAATTGCGATAGATCTTTTTAACTTTTTTGGCTCCGTTTTTCATAATGGATGTCTCGCCCATTGTTACCTGCCCGTCGCCGCCAATACATACGTCGTCCGGCCCTCTTCTTACTGCAACGATTGTTGTTGCATGGAACTGTACCATAATTCTACCTCCATTCTTCTTTCCCTGATTTCTATTGCTCTTCTTTATAATCGCACTCGCTGTTTGAGCACGCATATTTAATCTTTTTGGTATTTTTTTCTACTAAAAGGCTTCCGCACTTCGGGCATTTCCGATCAATGGGTTTGTTCCAGTATGATTGCTGGCAATCCGGATATCCGCTGCATCCATAGAATACACGCCCGGTTTTGCTCTTTCTCGCCACAATATCCTTTCCGCATTTCGGGCATTTTACATTTGTTGATTTTACAATCGGTTTTGTATTCTTGCATTCCGGATAGCCTGTACAGGCCGCAAATTCTCCAAACCTTCCATGCTTAACAGCCATCGGCTTTCCGCATTTTTCGCACAATTCGCCGGTCAGCTCTTCTTTGAACTCCACCTTTTCAATCTCTTTATCCGCTACTTCCAGTTCTTTTTCCAAAGTACCGTAATAATCCCGGATGATATCCTTCCAGTCCACATCCTTCACTTCCACTTCGTCCAGTTTATCCTCCATCTGGGCTGTAAATCCGGTATCTACAATCTCTTTGAAGTAGTCTTCCATCATCTGCGTTACAATAAAACCAAGTTCTGTGGGGATCAGTGTTTTCTTCTCCCTTGTTACATATTTCCGGTCGATAATCGTCGCGATAATCGGGGCATACGTACTCGGCCGTCCGATATCCTTTTCCTCCAGATCTTTCACCAGACTGGCTTCTGTAAACCTTGCCGGCGGCTGGGTAAAGTTCTGATCGGATAACAGATTTACGCTTTCCAGTTTTTCTCCGGCTTCCAGGTGCGGAAGCAGTTTGTCGTTCTCTTCATCCTTTGAAGAGGCATAGACCTTGAGATATCCTTCAAACACCAGTTTGGAGCCGGTGGCTTTAAAGGTATAGTCTCCGTTTGAAACAGCCGCGGACACACCCTTAAAACGCGCCGGAGCCATCTGGCTTGCCATGAATCTGGACCAGATCAGCTTGTATAGATTATATTGATCTTTGCTCAGAGAATCTTTAATTGAATCCGGCTCCATCTCTACATGGCTGGGACGAATCGCTTCATGCGCGTCCTGAACGTCCTTTTTCTTATTGGAATAGATATTGTCCTGATAGAATTCATTTCCGAACTCCCGAAGAATGTAATCCTTTGCCGCGGCTCTGGCTTCATCGGATATACGGACAGAATCTGTCCGTATATAAGAAACCAGCCCTACTGTGCCGTGGCCCTTAATCTCCACACCTTCATAGAGCTGCTGTGCGATCAGCATCGTTTTTCTCGTGTAAAATCCCAGCTTGGTGGAAGCCTCCTGCTGGAGGCTGCTGGTTGTAAATGGCGCGTAAGGTTTTCTCGAACGATCTCGCTCTTCCACTTTTTGCACCAAATATTCCCCCGCTTTCAGATCGCTTACGATCCGATCCGCCTGTTCTTTATTTTCAACGGTAATCTTTTTATTTTTATATTCTACCAGCTTGGCGGAAAATTTCTTTCCTTTTTTCAATTCCGCAGTAATGGTCCAATACTCCTGCGGTATAAAGGCTTTAATTTCATTTTCTCTGTCACAGATAATTTTCAGAGCGGCGGACTGCACTCTGCCCGCGGAGAGCCCCCTTCTCACTTTTCTCCATAAAAGAGGGCTGATCTGATAACCCACCAGCCGATCCAGAACCCTCCTGGCCTGCTGCGCGTCAACCAGTTTCAGATCAATGGGTCTTGGATTCTTGATCGCTGCCTGGACTGCTTTTTTGGTAATTTCATTGAACACAATTCTGCAGGGTTTGTTCTGATCAATCCCCAAAAGATAGGCAAGATGCCACGAAATCGCTTCTCCTTCGCGATCCGGGTCAGTCGCCAGATAAACTTTCGCTGCAGCCTTGGCTTCTTTTTTCAATTCTTTGATTACATCGCCTTTTCCCCGTATAGAAATATACTGTGGTTCAAAATCATTTTCAATATCAATTCCAAGCTTGCTTTTCGGAAGATCCCTCACATGGCCTACCGATGCGATTACTTTGTATCTGCTTCCCAGGAATTTTCCGATTGTTTTTGCTTTTGACGGCGACTCCACGATCACCAAATTCTTTTTGGCAGCAGCCATAAAAAAACCTCCTACAATTCTATCTCATTTCTGCACACTGCAGAGAAGTCCTCTAAATATGTGTTCTAAATGCTTATTATATCGTTTTTTTGTTATTTTGCAATAAAAACTTTCCCCAATGATGTGCAAATTACCCCTTTTATCTCCAAAACGGTAAGAATCCCGCTGATAACAGAAGCAGGTTTTCCAAATGCCTCGCACAGTTGATCCTGCGTCATTTCACCATGTTTTTGCAGGAGGTTCACCAGAGCGGATTCATCCCTTCCCAAATTTTTTTCAGAAAAATCTGTTCGAGACGGTTCAATTCCCAGATCGGACAGCAGATCTTCCAGAATCACCAGCGGAAGCGCCCCGTCCCGGATCAGTTTATTGCTGCCCAGATGATACGCGCTGTTGATCGGGCCCGGAACCGCGTAAACAGACCTTCCCTGATCCGCGGCCATCTCGGCAGTAATCAGAGCTCCGCTGCTGTTGGGAGCCTGTACAACGACCGTCGCTTCCGCAATTCCGCTGATAATCCGATTGCGCCTCGGAAAGCGATATCTCGCTGGTTCTGTTCCCGGCGGATATTCAGATAAGAGAAGCCCTTTCTTTTTAATCGCATCCCGCAAATTCCGGTTGGCAGCCGGATAACAGATATCAATCCCGCACCCTAACACTGCCGCCGTACCTCCAAAAGAGTCGGTGTTTTCCAGCGCACCAAGATGCGCGCATGTGTCAATCCCGCTAGCCATTCCGCTCACAACAGTCACGCCACACCTTGCAAGACGTTCCCCCAGTTTTTTGGCGATGATCCTTCCATACTCATTCGTTTTTCTAGAACCTACCACCGCAACGCATCGTTTTTCTGCCAGACACAGATCCCCTGCGTAATAAAGAGGATCCGGTGGTTCTTTTATTTCTTTAAGCAGCGGCGGATAGTTTTCTTCATTTATATGTATTTTATTTATGTTCATACTCAACTTCTCCTGTAAAGCGGTTCCAACATCCGGTACTGCAACGCTTCCGCTATATGCTCCGTATGAATTTCTTCTGTTTTTTCAAGGTCAGCAATGGTTCTCGCCACCTTCATCATTTTGTAATACCCCCTCATGCTGAGTCCCAGCTTTTCACATGCATCCTGCAGAAATCGCCGTGAAGCATCCGACATACAGCAGAATTTCTCCGACTGCTGTTCGGTAAGTCGGCTGTTAAAACGGATGTTCGTTCCTTGATATCGCTCGGCCTGAATATTTACCGCTGCCGTCACCATCTGTTTCATCTGTCTGCTGTCCAGCCCCTTATGAGTTCTCCCAACCTCACTCTGCGAAACCGGCCGCACTTTCACATGCAGATCAATCCGATCCAGAAGCGGTCCGGAAAACCGGGAGTAATATCGGGCAAGTTCTCGCGAAGAACAGGTACAAAGGTGCTTATCATCACCAAGATATCCGCATTTACATGGATTCGCAGCAGCAACCAGCATCATTCCGCACGGGAACGAAACGCTTCCCCAGGATCGGTTAATCGTAATGGTTCCTTCTTCCACAGGCTGACGCAACATTTCCAGCAACGCGGGATCAAATTCGCCAAACTCATCCAAAAAGAGGATGCCATTGTGAGAAAGTGATAATTCTCCCGGCCTCGGCTGTCTTCCTCCCCCGATAAACGCCGCTTTGGAAATGGAATGATGCGGTGCCCGGAAGGGCCGTCTGGTCACAATCTGAAATCCATTGCGCAGAAGTCCTGCGGCACTGTATATTTTTGTGACTTCCAGCTGTTCTTCATAGTTCATTTCCGGCATAATAGAAGGAATCCTCTTGGCAAGCATCGTTTTGCCACTTCCGGGGCTGCCTATCATAAGTAGGCCATGATTTCCCGCTGCTGCCACCAGAATTGCTCTTTTTACACTTTCCTGCCCGAAAACATCACAGAAGTCCTCAGCAGCTTCATCGCCGGGCGGCTCCACGTCCTCCATAATCCAGTATTTCTTTTTCTTTCCCAGCGCATACTCCAGGCTTTCCGCAAGAGCCTCCACGGGATAAAGTTTCATATCTTTTAGAAGCGCCGCTTCCTGTATATTCTTCTTCGGAAGGATCAGTCTGCGAATTCCATGCCGCCTCAATCCCATAGCCAGAGGCAATGCTCCGCGAACAGGCTTTACCTGCCCGTCTAAAGAAAGCTCCCCCAGGAACGCCGTTTTCCGATCAGGTTCTGTGCCGCCCTTTTCCAGGAGAAGAATCCCCATAGCGATTGGTAAATCAAAATGACTACCTTCCTTTGGTGTCCCGGCGGGAGAAAGGTTGACCGTAATACGTCTTCTTGGAAATTCCAATCCGGAGTTCAGGATAGCCGCCCGGATTCGTTCTCTCGCCTCTTTAATCGTCGTATCCGCAAGTCCTACCATATGAACCGCGGGAAGCCCCGGGCGCAGATCCGTTTCCACAATTACCGGCTCCGCCTCCATTCCTAAGAGCGACGCGGTTATAATCTTTGATAGCATATCGGCCTCCTCAAATATTTTCAATATGGTTGATTTCAATTTCAATGGCGTCAAATTGTATTTGTCCGAACAAACGCTTCTGCCCGCGCGCGGCCGCCAGATAGCCGCAGGCCGCCGCTTTCATATTACCCAGTTTTCGGGGAGTAATGCTCTCCGCCGGATGCCCGAATAAATCTCCCTGCCGTGTTTTTACTTCTACAAAATGCAGGATCTGTCCCTTTAGCGCCACAATATCAATTTCTCCGGATCGGCATCGGAAATTTCTGCAAAGAATCCGATATCCGTTGTGTTCCAGAAAATCTTTCGCCGCGTCTTCTCCAAGTTTTCCAAGCTGCTGGTTCGTCATTTTACCTCCTCCTTTTTCGCATTCGCATTCATATTTGTAATTATTTTACATTTATGTTATATTAAGGTTTTTTGTTTGTCAAGGAAAAATTTCCATTTTTCCTTGGATAATCACCTGCCCACAGAAAAAACTTTGGATATAAGTTCCTGGACAAAAAAAAGAGGCTGCCGAAATGGCGCCCCTGCTTTCCTACAAAACAAATTTCCTCACTGCCTTTGCTACTCCATCCTCGTGATTCGTGGCAGTCACATATCTGGCTATGGCTTTTACTTCATCCTTTGCATTTCCGACAGCTACAGGAAGTCCCGCAAGTCTCATCATTGCCATATCATTCGGACTGTCTCCGACAGCCATCATTTCTTCAGGCCTTACGTCCAGGATACGTTCCAGTTCCTGCAAAGCCCTTGCTTTACTTGTTGTCGCTCCTCCAATCTCCAGATTATGGTCAAAGGATGTTGTCAGCGTCGTATCCGCAAGGTTTCCCAAAACTTCCCTCATCATGGATCGATCTTTCTGATTCTCAAAATTCACATTGATATTTTCGATATGCTTCTTATTCCTGAGGATAAAATCATACAATCCTTCTATCGGCTGCCGGGTTGTAAGCACATAATCCACATGCCGGAAACTGAGCCGGGTTTCTTTAATATGATCATATTGAGATTTTTCAATGTACGCGCCGCCTCTTGTAAATGCTTCCACCATAAACGGATATTGGCGCAGAAGCGCAACCGCCGCTTCCACCGCGGAAGGTGCAATGCAGTTTTCATAAATCACTTCTTTGGTTTTTAAATCCGTAATAATCGCGCCATTTGAAGTCAGGACATAACGAATGCCCTTCACCTGAAATACATCTTCGGGAAGCGCCGAATACGCTCTTCCCGTCGCAATCACTATGTTGACCCCTCTTTCCGCCGCTTCTCCCAGAGCCTCCCTGTTTGACCGACTGATCACCCGATCATCATTAAGCGTCGTGCCGTCCAAGTCTAAAGCTATCAATTTTATCGCCATTTTTACGCTCCTGTTATCTCCAAAAATTCATGATTGATTTTCCTGACTTTTTTCATATTACATCCGTCTCCGTGTCCCGGATAAATAAAAATTTCATTGCTCCATTTATTGATAATATCTCTGCAGGAGCGGATCATATCGGCTTCTGAACCATCTTCCAAATCGGTCCTTCCGAGATCCACATTAAAAATCGTATCACCGGTAAAAGCCAGCTTCCCCCTGTCCGAAAAAAAGCAGACGCTTCCAGCGGTATGTCCCGGTGTATGAATTACACGAATCATTTCATTTCCCAAACGAATCACATCGCCGTCTTCCATAGGTCTCTCCACTTCAAATTTGCAATGATCAATATCTGCCCGATGAAGAAATGCCGGACAGTCAAACATAGATTTCAGCTTTTCTGCCGCGCCCGTATGATCATGATGGTGGTGCGTCAGAAGAATGCCCTGCGGCTTCAGCTTTTTCAATTCAATGAAATCACGAAACACACCCGCGTTATAGCCGGGATCAATCACATAGCAGTCCCCGCCTTCTTCCTGATAAATTACATATCCATTACTCTGCAGAATGCCGCCGATATATCTTTTTATGTTCATTGTTCATAGCTCTCCCCTTTTTTCTTATTCTTCATTTATTTTAACACAAGCAGTCAATTTCGTCCAATTCGCACGTTCTGCCATTTCGGATTCTGCATGCGCTATCGGTATACTCCTGTATTCATATTTATTTCATGCTTCCTGAATCCTCCTCTCGAAATTTTGTATATCCTGTAAAATGCGTATTGCCAAACCGACAAATAGTGATACAATAATGGTGTTATTTTCATTACGGAGGTACAAAAGGGAGAAATGAAAATTGCTATTGTCGGCGCGGGGAAGCTGGGCCTGAAGGTTACGGAAGCGCTCCTGGGCGGAGATCATTCTGTAACCATTCTCGATCAGGACGAAGATGTTCTGCAGAAGCTCAGCTCCCATCTGGATGTCATGACCGTTAACGCGAACGCGAAGGAGACGAAAATTCTCAAGAACCTGGGAATCGCCACCTATGATTATTTGATCGCTGTAACAGAAAGCGACGAGACCAATATCGTCATCGCGTCTTTCGCGAAAAAGCTTGGCTGCTCCAAAGTCATTGCGAGAGTCCGCGATCCGGAGCATATGGATCAGCTTGGTTTTATTAAAGAAACTATGGGGATTGACAGCATTGTAAATCCGGATCTGGCAATTACCGTCGAAATCTATAAATACCTGGTGGAAAAATATACCCTTAGCAATGGTATTTTTTCCAGCGGGAAAGTAGCGCTTCTGGAATTCAGCGCGAAAAAGTTTTCCGCGCTCATTGGTCGTTCGATGCATGATGTAGGCGCTGTGCTGGAGAACATGCTGATTGTCGCTTTATCCAGAAACGGGAAAGTCATTATTCCCCATGGGGATACCGTTATCCAGCCCGAAGATGGGCTTTATGTGATCGGTGAACGGATTCCCATCATGGAGCTGAACGCGCAGGTACATGAAAAGGGGAAGTACACCGATCTGCAGAAAGTCATGATCGTGGGGGGAGGAAAAACCGGATATTATCTCGCGAAAAAACTCTCCGAATTTGGAATTGCGGTCAAAATCATTGAAATTGACAAGAATCGATGTCATTACCTTTCCACCCATTTGGAAGACGTTATGATCCTCCACGGCGACGCCACGGATCTGGATCTTTTGGAAGAAGAAAATCTGGATGAGATGGACGCCTTTGTAACGGCGACCGGATATGATGAAGAGAATTTGCTGCTGGCATTAATGGCCAAACGACATAAAATTGAAGATGTAATCGCTAAAGTAAGCCGCGAAAGCTACTCGGAACTCATTGAAAGTATGGGAATCGATATGGCCCTCAATCCGATTGATATTACCGCGAGTACAATTCTCCGTTTTGTCCAGGGTTCCAAACGGGTCGTTTCTTCTGTCCTGATTCAGGGACAGGCTGAAATCATGGAAATCATCGCTTCCCACCACATGAAACTCATCGACCGTCCATTATCTGAATTGGAAATTCCGGACGGAGTCATCGTCGCCGCGATTCACAGAGGACTGAATGTCATTATTCCAAATGGAGACACCATCATTCAGGAAGGGGATCGGGTCATTTTCTTCAGCCTGCTGACAGAGCTTCCGGAACTGGAAAAAATGCTGAGGGATAATGAAAAGCTGCCATTTTTTAAACGTAAGAGACAGAGGTGAGCGCCGCTATGAATCTGAGTTTACGTACATTCTGCAGAATCATTGGTCTGGCGATGCTGGTCATCGGGCTTTCCATGTTTCCTTCTCTTATTGTAGCGGTTATTTATAAAGAAACTGTTTCGTTTCTGGCTTTTCTAGGTACCATATTGTTTGCGGCGGTCTGCGGTTTTTTTCTGTTATGGTTTGGACAGCCTTCTACACAGCACCTGAAAGTCCGAGACGGATTTCTGATTGTAACGGTATGCTGGATTGTATCCGCGCTTCTGGGGGCCGCGCCTTTCATGCTTTCCGGAAGCATACCTGATTTTTTTGTTGCTTTTTTCGAGTCCTGTTCCGGCTTTTCTACAACAGGCGCCACAGCGCTTTCTGATGTGGAAATCCTTCCCAAAAGCATCTTGTTCTGGCGTTCTTTCACGCATTGGATCGGGGGTATGGGGATTCTTATTTTTGCCATTGCCCTGATGCCTTCTTTAGGGATCAACGGACAGAATATCGCGGTTTCGGAAGCTCCCGGCCCGACTCTTGATAAAATTACTCCCAAAATGTCGGATACCGCCAAGGCCCTGTACACAACTTATTTTGTGTTTACGATTGTAGAAACCATTCTCCTGTGTCTGGGAGGCGTCAGTCTTTATGACTCGCTGCTTCACACCTTCGGCTCCGTAGGTACCGGAGGATTTTCCGATTATAATAACAGCGTCGCCCATTTTGACAGTGTTTACGCGGAAATGGTCATCACATTTTTTATGATTCTCTCCGGCGCCAATTTCAATCTGTATTATATGTCGCTGAAAGACGGAATTTCATCTATTTTCCGAGACGCGGAGTTTCGCTTTTATTTGTTTATTATCGGAGCTTCCACGATTCTCATCGCGGCCAACCTCTTTTTCAGCGGATTTTACAGCAGCGTTGGCCAGTCTCTGCGATATTCCGTATTTCAAACATCAACAATCATTACCACAACCGGTTTCGCGACAGATAATTTTGACCTTTGGCCGACCTTCAGCAAAATGATTCTGATTCTTTTGATGTTTGTCGGCGGGTGCGCGTCTTCCACCGGCGGCGGTATCAAGGTTGTACGGATTCTGGTTCTTTTAAAACTGATCCGGCGGGGTATCGCCACCAGGCTCCATCCTAACGCGATAGTCACAGTTAAAATAAACGGAAAAAACATTCCTTCTGATACGGTTTCGGCTATCGCCAACCATATGTTTTTGTATATCGCTGTGGTTTTCATTTCTACGATTCTGCTGTCGCTGAATAATTTTGATATGATTACCACATTTACTTCCGTGCTCACCTGCATCGGAAATATCGGTCCCGGACTGGAGCTTGTAGGGCCTGCCGCCAATTTCAGCATTTATTCGGGACCCGGTTTGTTCCTTCTGTCCATTCTCATGCTGGCAGGACGGCTGGAGCTGTTTACCCTGTTTATTTTGCTAACGCCTAGATTCTGGAACCCAAATCATTAAAGGAAGTACCGCCATGTCATTGAATGTTAAATTAAATTATCAGGTTATCGCAAAAATTCTTGGAATCGTCACGCTGATTATCGGGCTTTTCATGCTCCCCGCTCTTTTCTGCGCTGTTTTCTATGGAGAAACAGAAAACATCCGGGCGCTGATGATTTCTTCGGGGCTCACCATTGCTACGGGTTCCTTTGTGATTCTCATTGTAAAGCCGGCAAAAGCCCGATTTCGCGCAAGAGAGGGATATCTTGTAGTAGCTCTCTGCTGGCTCATATGTTCCTTCTTTGGAGCGCTGCCTTATTATTTTTCTGATTTTACCAGCAGCTTTACCGATAGCTTTTTTGAGTCTGTCTCAGGGTTTACAACGACCGGCTGCACCGCTATGGGAATCAAAATCATGCCGAAAGCCCTTCTCCTTTGGAAAGCGATTACTCACTGGCTGGGCGGCATGGGGATCTTAGTTTTTGCCATTTCTATTCTTCCCGCTCTCGGGATCAACGCCCAGCTGATTGCCCGCGCGGAAACGCCTGGCCCTGTATTAGAAAAAATGGCCGTCCGCATGAGTGATTCCGCGAAAATACTCTATCTGACCTATATTTCCTTGAGCCTCCTGGAATTTATTCTGCTGTGCCCATTTATGACCCCCTTTGATTCTCTGATTAATACTATGGGAAGTATCAGCAGCGGCGGACTGTTTGCCCATCCGGACGGCATCGCTTACTATAACAGCGTAGCTGTTGAGATTATTATCAGTGTCTTTACAATCCTTGCTTCAATCAACTTTATTCTCTACCACTACGCGGCTACCGGAAAGTGGGGTTATGTGGCGCGGGATGTTGAGTTGCGCTCCTTTTTGCGAATTATTATCGGGGCTGTGCTGCTTTGCACTCTTGGACTTTATTTTCTCGGAAATTATCCGAACTTTTTCCAGGCTCTAAGAGATTCCTTTTTCCAGGTAGTCAGCATGATTACGACCTCCGGATATTCCAGCGCAGATTATACCATCTGGCCGGCCGTATGCCAGATGATCCTCTTCACCCTGCTGTTCATCGGGGGTTGCGCGGCTTCCACCAGCGGTTCCCTCAAGGTTATCCGTGTAGTCATTCTATTAAAGCTAATCGGCCGCGGATTTTACAAACGGATTCATCCACGCTCTGTAGTGGCGGTCAAAATCGGGAAAAAAGCGGTTCCCGCCCTGGTGGTTTCGGAGATCACGGTGTTCATTCTCATGTACATGTGTTTGTTTCTCTTTTCCTGTCTGGTGCTTTCTTTGCAGAATCTGGATCTGGAAACAACGATCTCTACAGCCGCGTCTCTACTGAGCAACACCGGTATGGCCTTCGGCGAGGTAGGTTCCATGGGAGATTATTCCATATACAGCGCTCCGCTGAAATTATATCTCAGTCTACTGATGATCATCGGAAGGCTGGAACTGTTTACCATCGTCATTCTCTTTACCAAAAGTTTCTGGGGGAAAGAGCGTTAAGTAAAATGGAAAAAGGCGCCGTATAAAGAAAATTTTTCCGGGCATCCTAATCACAGGATGCCTTTTTGGATCCGATTTTAAAAGTCAGGGAGGATAATAACATGCAGGTAAAAGATTTAATGACCACCGGCATCAGCTGTGTGGAGGAAAAGGCGCCCCTCAGCCAGATTGCCAGGCAGATGCGCCAGGAAGATGTAGGCGTGATTCCGGTCTGCAATGATAAAGGAGAAGTTCTGGGGATTGTAACGGATCGGGATCTGGTAATCCGCGCTCTCGCCCGTGAAGGGGATAGGAAGCCTTCCGCCGAGCTGAAAGCCGGCGATATAATGTCTACCGGTCTTGTCTGCGCTTCCCCGGAAATGAATACCCATCACGCGGCTCTGCTGCTGGCAAAATATCAGGTGCGCCGCCTCCCGGTCACAAAAAACGGCCGGCTTGTCGGTATGCTCTCCATGGCCGATATTGCCCGCCGTCCGGTATTCATCGATGAGGCCGGGGACGCCCTTTCTTCCATCTGCGCCGTCTCCGCGCCTACCCTTCAATCCTGAAGTTGATTTCCCGGTTTTCAATGTCCACAGAATCCACCTGGATTCGCACGCTTTGTCCCAAACCGTAAACTCTGCCCGTGCGTTCTCCTATCAGCCGGTATTTTTCCGGTTCATGGATATAGTAGTCGTCCAGCAGAGTATCCAGCCGGATCATGCCTTCCACGGTATTTTCCAGCTGTACATAGATTCCGAATCCCGTTACGCCGCTGATAATACCATCGTAGCGCGCGCCGATCCGATCCGCCATGTATTCGGCTTTTTTCATTTTCTCAACTTCCCGTTCCAGTTCGATAGCCGTACGTTCTGTAGCCGAAGCCGTATCTGCCGCTTCCTGCGCCTTTTTCCGAAAATGCTCCATGCTGTCCGCGTCCAGCGTTCCATGCAGACACGCCTTGATAACGCGGTGGATGAACAGATCCGGATATCTGCGGATCGGAGAAGTGAAATGGCAGTAATAATTCAGCGCCAGACCGAAATGGCCGTCGCACTCTGTACCGTAATAGGCCTTCTGCATGGATCGGAGCATCACTGTATTTACCACATTCTCATAACTTTTGCCTTCTACGCTTTTGAGGATTTCATTGAGGGTCCGCGGATGTACGGACCCCGCCGTTCCTTTCACACTGAGCCCGAACCCTCTCAGGAAAGTACGGAACTCCTCCATCTTCCGGAGAGTCGGCGCTTCATGGACACGATAGATAAAGGGCACTTCCATCCAGAAAAAATGCTCTGCCACAGTCTGATTGGCAAGAAGCATAAATTCTTCGATCAGCTTGTTGGCGGTACGCCGTTCGGCGATATCCACGCTTACCGCGGCTCCTGACGAATCCAGCCGGATGTATGCCTCATCAAAGTCAAAATCCAGGCTCCCCCTCGCTTCCCGCTTTTCTCGCAAAATACCCGCCAGCTTGTTCATAATCAGAAGATCCTCAAAAATATCCCGGTATTTTTTTACCAGCGAATCATCCTTTTTTTCCAGCATGTCCGATACTTCCGAATAGACCATTCTCTCTTTTGAATGAATCACGCTCTCATAAATATCGTGGGAGACCACCTCTCCCTGAGGAGTGACTTCCATATCCACGGACAGGGTCAGCCGATCCTCATCCGGGTTCAGGCTGCAGATTCCATTGGACAAACTCTTAGGGAGCATGGGAATCACCTGATCGATTAAATAGACGCTGTTCCCCCGTTTCAGCGCCTCCCGGTCCAGGTATCCGTCCTCTGCCACATAATGGCTTACATCGGCAATATGGACGCCCAAAAGGTAATTGCCGCCCGGGAGCATCTCTACGGAAACCGCGTCGTCAAAATCCTTGGAGTCCGCCCCATCTATGGTAATGATCGTTTTATTCCGCAGATCCCTTCTGCCCTCCAGATCTCGGCTGTGGATTCCCTCTCTGCTGACCGCCTTTGCCTCGGCGTTCGCCCTGCTGGGGAAAGTCTCTCTCAGCCCGTAGCTTCGCGCCAGAGCCTTGATATCGCCTCCCGCCTGTCCGTTCCTGCTGATGATTTCCACGATTTTGCCTTCCGCGCTGTTCTCTTTGTCCGGGTATTTTGTAATCCGAACCAAGACTTTGTCCCCTCTCTGAGCGCCGCTGAAATCCTTTTTGCGGACGAAAATATCCTCTCCTCCCTTTTTTCCATCCGGAATGACAAAGCCGAATTTTTTGCTTTTCTCGAAGGTTCCCGTCACTTCCTCGGTATTCCTCTGCAGGATTTTTATGATAATCCCTTCCCGTGAGCTTCCCCACAGGGCCTGCGGAATCAGGTCGACCAGCACCCGGTCCCCGTCCATGGCTCCGTGAATACTGCGGGCGGAAATATAGATATCGCCCTCTCCGTCTTCGGTTCTGACAAAGCCAAAGCCTCTCTTGTGCTTTGACAATGTGCCTGCGATTTCAGGTCTTTTCTTTTTCTTCTTCATATGTATAGTTTACCATAGGAGTCGCTATTGCAAAAGCAGAAAGGAAGCCCCCGCGCAGTCTTTTGTGTTTCCGCGCCGGGAACTTCCCTTCTGAATGTTCTGCTATTAATTGGTGTTTTTTGTATTATCTGTGCCATCCAGCAGATCCTCGGCGCCGTCCTTTACATCGGTCGCCATATCCTCAGCGCCGTCTTTCATATCTTCTCCCAGATCTTCCGCGTCATCTTTGATATCTTCCGCCGCGTTATCGGTCGTTTCTTCTACAGTCTGGGATTCCGTCGTGCTGTCTGTGTTGCTGTCGTTATTTCCGCAGCCCGCGAAAGTAAAGACGGATAAGGCAAGCAGCATCGCGATTACCATTCTTGCTTTTTTCAAAGTATTTCACTCCTCTCTTAATTTCGTAGATATTATTTGCGCTTTTGTACAAATTTATCTATGAAATTAAGATTTTTCAGGAAATACCGAAAAGATCCAGGAATTTCTGCCACAAGCTGCGGCTTTCTTCTTTCGTTTCCTTGGGAACACTTTTTTCCGGCAGTGTAATCGCTTCGTTTTTAATCACAAACTGAACCGCCTTTACATTGGTATTTTTTTCTGAGACAAAAGATTTTACCGCTTCCCCGGTTCCGGAGATTCCGGACAGGACGCTGTCTATTTCCTCTCCTGCTTTTTCGCTCATACCGGAGGTCTGGCTGTTCAGCTCTCCGGTTCCCACAGAAAGGCTGCCGCTGCCCTCGGACAGCGCGCTGCTTCCTGATTTGAGACTGCCGCTCCCCTCCGCCAGATCCTCCGCGCCATCCGCCAGTTTTCCCAGCTGGGAAAGGTCCACATCTTCCAGCTGTCCACTCAAAGACCGGATCGCCTTGTCAAAATCCGCGTAGCTTTCCGCCAGCGCGTCCGCGCCTTCATCCGCCTGGCTGACGCTTTTCGAAGCCTGATTCAGATACTGTTCCATTCCGGAAAACGCGCCCAGATTTCCCTGGAGCAATTTTTTCGCTTCCGCGAACTTTTCCTGATAGGCCGCGGGGATCAGACCTTCCAGCTGATTCAGGAGCTGGAGCATCTGCTGGTTTCCGGACTTCAGGCTGTCCAGATCCAGTCCCTGCTGTGCCATGGCGGCTTTGAACGCCTGATAGCTGATCCCTTCCTTCAGCTTCTCGGTTCCCTCCGCCAGAGCTTCGGTAGCGCCTTTTACTTCACCGGAAGCGGATTCCAACTTTCCCGCCTCTTTAAGTTTTTGGGACAGTTTCCTGCTTTCCTTTTTCAGAGGCGCGGTTTTCTCCTTTAGTTCCCGCGCGCCTTCATCGAGAGCCGCGGCGCCTTCCGAAAGGGTTTCGGTTCCTTTATCAAGGGTTTTCGCGCCTTTATCAATGGCTGCCACCGCGGTTTCCAGAGCGTCAAACTGTTTTGTAAGGGCGCCTTTGTCCAGATCCACATCCAGGTTCATTTTCACGCCGTTAAAGGAGATGCTTTCCATTTCAAAATCTGCCACGTCCGCCGTAAGATTCAGGGTCTTTTCTGTTTTCGGCAGCAGCGTCCACGTAAACTGCCGGTTTCCTCCCGCGTTGGCTTCTGTGGCTCCCTTTGCCGTGATATTCCTGCAATTCTCCGTATTCAGGGCAGCCGTCACCTGCAGCGCGTAGTTTTCAAAGTATTCCGGATCCGCGTCCTGGTTTTGGCGGATTTTCACGCGAATCCGCAGATGTCCGCTGCTTCCCGCCAGCTCTTTCGCGGAACATTCTTTTCCGTCAAGAAAATAGGTAATCCCGATATCCCATGGAATTTCTCCACTCCTTAAGTTTCCCTGATAATACAGAATATCATCCTCCGTAGCGATCTGAATCTGATCCCCCTTCTGGCGGATCTCATCGGTGGAAGTCATATTTCGCACGGATTCATAGGTTCCGTAATCCTCAATCTTTTTCTGGTTTTCAAAGATATTGACCACATAAACCTCTTCCGTCTGACCGTTATCCTTAAGATCCGCGTAGACCACTTCTTCTTTTTCGCTGGGCGCCTGCGCCGCGAAAACCGGCGACGCCGCCGTGCAGACCAGAACTACTGCAAGTCCGATTGCAATCCATCGTTTACCCATGTTGTTTATCCTCCCTGAAAAAATTCGCTTTCCACGTTGTTTTCTCTATCACCTTATCCAGCAGGTATAAAATTCCCGGCAGAACCAGGAGCACCAGGATCGCGGAGAAAATCGCTCCCCGTCCTACGAGCACTCCCAGTTCTTTCAGCACTCCGTTTGTGGAGATGGCGCCCAGAATCAATCCGGCCAGGGTAAGGATGGAAGCGGATGTAAGAATCGAAAGGCTCGTATTCTTCACCGCTTCCAGCACAGCCTCGCCTTTGGGCCGGATGCTCCGCTCTTCCAGATAGCTGCTTGCCATCAGAATCGCGTAATCCACCGTCGCGCCCAGCTGTATGGAACTGATAATCAGATAGGCGATATATTGGAGATGTTCTCCCGTAAAGTATGGCACCGACAGGTTCATCCATACGGCTGTTTCAATCACAAGGACTAATACGACCGGGATCGACAGGGAGCGCATCGTCAGAAGCAAAATCAGGAAAATCGCTCCGATGGCGATGAAATTAACCACCTGCATATCGGACGTCGTCACCTCTCGCATATCGTAGGTGGACACGCTGTCTCCTGCCAGCAGATATTCTCCGCCGTAATACTTCTTCCCCAGCTGCCGCAGTTTTTCCACCACCGAGAAGGCGTCTTTCCCCTCCGGCTCTGTGCTGACGGAAATCACCATGCGGCTGTAATGTTCAGAAACAAGCTGGCTCAGAGTATCCTCATCCAGATATTCAATCGGAACCTCTGCGCCTGCTGTATCCACATAAGAAATCACGTTCGTCACCTGCGGGATTTCATAAATCGCGTCGCTGAGTTCCTTTTCCTTTGCCGTATCACCCCTCGGCACCATCATAACCATCTGGTTTGTTTTTCCAAAAGTGCTCTCCACCTTAATCCGATCTTCATAGACCTGGGTGCCTTTACCGAACATATCTCCCGCCCCATAGCGAAAGTCATTGTCCCCCTGCGCCAAAAACGCCGGCGTGATAATCAGCAGAAACAGAATCATCGCCGGAACGCGAATTTTGAAAACCAGCCCGGCGAATTTCCCGAATTCCGGAAGCAGCGGCCGATGCTGGGTGCGGTCGATCAGCCGGTAGCTTACCAGCGCCATGGCAGGCAGCAGCACCAGTACCGAAATCAGCGACAGGGCGATGGCTTTTACCATGACAACGCCCATATCCGGCCCGATACGGAATTTCATACAAATCAGCGCGGCGAAACCGATTACAGTCGTAAGTCCGCTGGCGGTAATCGTGAAAAAGGATTTATGCATGGCGTTTATCATGGCCTCCCGGACGTCCATCCCCTCTTTCCTGTACGCGGAAAACCGGTGGAGCAGAAAGATGGAATAATCCATAGAAACCGCCAGCTGCAGAATGCTGGAAGCCGCTTTTGTGACAAAGGAAATTTCTCCGAAGAACAGATTGGTTCCGATATTGATGAGAATGGCTATCCCAATCGTCAAAAGGAACAAAATCGGCTCAAACCAGGATGTGGTGGTCAAAAGCAAAATCACAAGGCACAGAGGCACGACGATGATCATAATATGGCTGACTTCCGTTCCCGTTGTTTCGGTGGCCACCGCCGTATTGACCGCCGAACCCTCCATAAGAGCGTCTTCCCCCGCCTGCTTCCTTACCTCCGTAACCGTACTCAGAATTCTATCCGAATCAATGGTCAGGGAAAAGCATGCCTTTCCATCTTTATAATATTCCTCCAGAACCTCTTCCTCAATAAGCTCCAGCGGGCCTTCAATGTCCGCCGCGTCATCCAGCCAGGTAATCCCGTCGACTCCGTCGATACCGCCGATCTTCTCTTTCATCTCCAGAGCCTCCGGAATCGTTACATCCGGAATCACCAGTCTCGCGTTGGGAGCCCCTCCGTCAAATTCTTCATTCATGGTCTCCAGCGCCACGGTGGAAGCCGTATTTTGCGGCAGATAATCCGCAAAGGTATAATTGACTTTTACCCCTAAGGAAAGAATCGCTCCTGCGATGGCGCAGCACACAAAGAGAGCGATAACAAATTTTCTGTGGCTTAAGACTCCCCGAAAAAAACGCTTCATACATCCCCCTTTTGTTTTCATTTATCAACAAGATTCTATTAATGAACATTGTGTTGATTTATCAGCTGTATTTTATTATAATGATTTTAACGGATTTTTCAATAAGCAATTCCGCTTTTGCTGTAGAATAATGAACATTCCCAGCAGCGCGTGTTGATTTTGGAAGGAGGTTGTCTAAAATGGAAAAGACGGTCGATCGCCGGGTCCGCAAAACAAAAAATCAGCTTCGGCAGGGGCTTGCCAGGCTGATGCTGGAAAAAAGCCTGAAGGAAATTACGGTCAAGGAGCTGACCGATCTGGTAGATATGAACCGGGGGACCTTTTATCTCCATTACCGGGACATTTACGATATGGTGGAAAAAATCGAAGATACGATTATGACGGAGTTTCAAAGAATTCTGGACTCGGTTTCCGATGAGGAGCTTTCCCGCTCCCTGCTGCCCCTTTTTTCCCGCATCTACGCATATCTGGCGGAAAACGCAGATCTATGCGCGGCGTTTCTGGGAGAAAATGGAGATATCACCTTCCTGGAGCGGCTCAAAGGCCTGGTTCATGATAAGTGTTTTCAGACCTGGGAGAAGAAATACGAGCATATCGACGCCCGGCAGTTCGAGTATTTTTACGCCTTTATCATCAGCGGCCACATCGGCCTGATCCAGACCTGGCTGGATACCGGCATGAAGGAAAGCCCAGAGGAAATCGCCGCTCTCGCGGCGGAGCTGTCGCTTCACGGCGGGCAGTTTTTAGAATAATCCCTGAGGCAGATCTTCACACATAGAAAAAGCGAGACATCGGGATGTTTCCCTGTCTCGCTTTTTAATATCAATTTGATTTACAGAAGACCGCTTCCACCGCCGATACTCAGGAACAGAGGCGCGAATACAACTGCTACAATTGTCATCAGCTTAATCAGAATATTAATGGACGGGCCGGAAGTATCCTTGAACGGATCGCCAACCGTGTCGCCTACAACGGTAGCTTTATGCGTTTCGGAACCTTTTCCGCCGTAATGACCTTCTTCTACATATTTCTTGGCATTATCCCACGCGCCGCCTGCATTGGCCATCATGATAGCCAGCAGTACGCCTGCAGCCAGTGCTCCGGCCAGCATACCGCCCAGAGCTTCCACGCCCAGAATGATACCTACTGCCAGAGGCGCAATAATCGCCATCAGTCCGGGCGCCATCATTTCTTTCAGAGCAGCCTTGGTAGAAATATCAACGCAGGTCGCATAATCCGGCTTTTCTGTTCCTTCCATGATGCCCGGTTTTTCTCTGAACTGTCTTCTTACTTCTTCGATCATGTGGTTTGCAGCCTTACCTACCGAGTTCATGGTCATAGCCGAGAACAGGAACGGCAGCATGGCGCCGATAAACAGACCGATAATTACCATCGGATCCAGCAGACTGATTGGACCGCCTGCTTCGGACAGTCCCGGCAGTTCTGCAACCTGAGAGAAAGAAGCGAAGAGCGCCAGTGCGGTCAGAGCGGCAGAACCGATGGCAAACCCTTTCCCGATAGCGGCTGTGGTGTTTCCAACCGCATCCAGCTTATCGGTGATTTCTCTTACTTCCGGCGGCAGTTCCGACATTTCTGCGATTCCGCCGGCATTGTCGGATACCGGACCATAAGCGTCAACGGCTACAACCATACCGGTTGTGGACAGCATTCCAACGGCTGCCAGGGCAATACCGTACAGTCCTGCAAATCCATTGGCAACGAAAATGCCGACTGCGATGCAGATGATGGGCCATACAGTGGACAGCATTCCAACGCCCAGACCGCTGATGATGGTTGTCGCAGCGCCGGTCTGAGACTGATCCGCAATTCTCTTAACGGATTTATAATCTCCGGATGTGTAGATTTCCGTAATTTTTCCGATAGCAATTCCCACAATCAGACCTGCGATAATGGCAATGGCACAGTTGTAGTTGCCCAGCATCGCTTTACTCAGGATGATGGAAACGATTACAACGATAATACCGCTGATATACGTACCCATGTTCAGAGCGCTGGCCGGATTGCCGCCTTCTTTTCCCCGCACACACAGAATGCCGATGACGGAAGCGATAATGCCCACCGCCGAAAGAATCAGCGGGAACAGGGACCCTTCCAGAGGCGGAAGCGCAAAGGACGAACCGAAATCCGGTGTAATGGTCGGAACAATAACTGCAATGGTAATAGCGGAAATAATGGAACCGACATAAGATTCAAACAGGTCGGAACCCATACCGGCAACGTCTCCTACGTTGTCTCCTACGTTATCTGCGATAACCGCCGGGTTTCTCGGGTCATCTTCCGGGATACCCGCTTCTACCTTGCCTACCAGGTCAGCGCCGACGTCAGCTGCTTTGGTATAGATACCGCCGCCAACACGTCCGAACAGAGCCATGGAGGATGCTCCAAGACCGAATCCGGTTACAACATCTGCGCAGTCCACGCCCATTGCAACGAAGATGATGCCCAGTCCCAGAAGACCCAGACAGGATACGCAAAGACCCATAACAGCCCCGGAGCGGAATGCGATTTTCAACGCTTTGTTCATACCGCTTCCATGTGCCGCAGCTGCAGTTCTCACGTTACCTTTGGTCGCAACGTTCATGCCGAAGAAACCGGCCAGAACCGACAGCACCGCACCGAATACGTACAGTCCTGCCGTAACCCAGCTGATGAAGATACCGATTACAAGGAAAATGATGATGATTACGATCGCCATAATCTTGTACTCTCTCTTCAGGAATGCCATAGCACCCTCTCTGATGTGACCCGCAATTTCCTTCATGCGGTCATTGCCCTCGTCAGCCTTTGAAATCCATGCAGCGAGTGAAAACGCTACAATCAGACCGATTATCGCTGCTATGGGGGCAATCAACGATAAAATGTCCATAAAAATGATACCTCCCTCTCACCTTTGCACAACGATAAGAGATGTCTTCTGACACCCCTTCTGCCGGAAAAGTGATATTAAAAAAATTAAGTTAAACAAATCAGCAAACCGCTAATCCTAACCCTCTAACATGACAAGAATCAGGGACAGCACAATAAACAAAATCGCTGCCACTGTAGAAATCCGATTCAGAATTCCTTCATATCCCCGGCTCTTTTTCTTTCCGAAGAGCTGTTCCGCCCCTCCTCCGATCGAACCCGACAAACCGGCGCTGTTGCTGGACTGCATCAGTATGCTGATAATCAGAACAACACTCGCAATCGCCAGTATGACCATGAGAACTGTCTGCATTTTCTTACCTCCTAGTAAAGTAACTTCTAAAGTCTACCATAGGCAAATTAAAAAATCAAGGGGTTTTGTCGGATTTTCAGGGGCTGCAAGGTTTGGAAAACCTGAACTGTCTGTTCCATATCCTATATAAAACTCGAGCTTTTGTGGTATTCAAAAAAGAAGCCCGAATCACCTGCATTCAAATACGCTCTGCCACAAATCAACAGGCAGACCGGGATCCGGTTCGCACAGCCGCTCTCTGATTTCCCGACCTTTTTTTCTGCTTCCTGCTGCTCCGTCGGGAGATGAAGCGCTTGGCTCACCTGTGAACCGCGGAATTGTTCCTCTGAAAATCAATCCCGGAATCTCCATTTTTCTGGAGGTCATACAATAATTGCTTTTCCGGTAATTGGTCTCCCGTATCTGAAAAATCCAGGACGCGCAATCGGACATCTCAAACTGTGTCTCACTCAGATACAGGAACTCGTTCTCGAAATCGCTGTTTCCTAATCAAAAAGGACTTGCCGCCTCATCTCTGCCAAGCGCTTGCTCCGATAAAATGGTTTTGATAATGTGATTAAGGATTTCGTATTCCTTCCGCTTCAGCATCTTTACCCCCCTGTTATCCGCGCGTTCACAGTGTTTAACCTGGTATTGTTTTATTCGATACAAGGGTTCGGCTTCCTTTTTTCTTTTAAAAACTCATCCAGATTTTTCCTTATCCGTTCCGGATCCGGCTGCGGTTCCTGCCTCCTTCCGATTGTCTGCAGCCCGATCCGGCGATTGCGCCTTTCATATTCATCCGGAGTTTTCGGTGCGGAATCAATGGTTTCAAAGACCGGCGCGGCTTTCACATCATCGCTGTACGGCATAGGGAACGCGTACTCACCTAAGTGCGCCAGATAATGATCCATAAACCTCGTACCGTAATTTCTCACCCGTTCGACCAGATCCAGATCCAGCGTCACGGTCGCGATGGACGGCGCGCTTCCCGCTTCCCAGATCAGATCCCCTTCGGGACTGATCACCTGGGAATGCCCGTATGTATCAAAGCCGTCAAACACTCCGACGCAGTTTGTACATACCAGGTAGGCCTGATTTTCCAGGGCACGGGTATAATGCAGATGTTTGTTCAGCTCATACAGTTCCTGCGGATCCATGGTCAGCTTTACAAGAACTTCCGCTCCCATTAACGTTTCGTTACGTGAAATTTCCGGGAAATTCAGATCGTAACAGATCTGAATGCCGATTTTGGTCTGTTTCTCCGGGATCTCAAAAACAACATATTCTCTGCCTGGCGCGGCGTAAGCCTCCGATGGCCTCCAGGGCGCCATTTTCCGATATACGGCGATCCGTTCCCCCTGCGGATTATAAACCGGAGCCGAATTATAGCAAAATCCGGATGGAAGCGCTTCATTTTCTTCATAGACGGTTCCCGGAATGAAATAAATCCCGTATTGCCTGGCAAGATCCGCGAAAAAATCGGATACCGGCCCGTCCAGAGGTTCCGGCGTATAAGTCTGCAGGCATTCCACCCCGACTACCAGCTCCGGCCTGTGATACGTTGACATAAGGTGGTCCAACTGCTCTTGCAGATACCGCAAATTTTCCGTTGTATCTGCCGCGACCGGCATCTGTATCACGCCTACATTTAAAAATCTTCCCATTGTTGTCTCTCCTTTATTTTATAAATTTTTCCAGACCCTTTGTCGAGTATGGCTTTCCCTCCCGTTTGTTCCGGTTTGCCTCCAGCAGTTTTTCAAAATTGGATTTGTTAATCGGATACAGCAGCAGAAGGGCAGTCGCGGCAGCCACGAAAATGCCGGGTACCAGCGTATTCACGGTGATAATTCCGTCCATAGCCGCCTGCGTCTGCTCCTGAGCCTGTCCATCATATCCGAACATAGAAAGCAGCATCCCGGTGGAATACATGCCTATGGCCGATCCCAGTTTTTGCGCGAAAGAGGAGAAACCTGTGATCGCGCCTTCCCGGCGTTTCCCGTATAAAAACTCATCTAATTCACAGCAGTCGTAAATAAGCGAATACCCGATGGTCCAGAAGCATACGTTTCCCACATTCCAGAAAATTGTAAACAGAATCAGGTGGGTGAAGTTCGGAATTCCGATCAGAAAATACAGCGCGCATCCGATTATGGTAATCAGGTTGAACAACAGCATGGTCTGCTTTTTTCCGATCAGATTTGCCGCGATATTGCAGGCAGGTACCAGCGCGATGGTTATGACGGAATAGCAGGTCCAGTAAAACGCCTGTCTTGCCGCACTCAGCTGCAGATTGGTGTCCATAATATATACAAACGCGGCAGTCGCAATGGAAAAGCTGATGCAGTAAAGCAGGATCATAACCAGCAGGCGCCGAATCGCCTTTACTTTCAGCAGCTCCAGGTAATTGGAAAACAGAGAGCTCTTCTCCTGCGGGCGGTATTCCTTTGAGTCCGCAAGTTCTTTTCCCCTTGTGAATCTCCAGCAGATCAGGCCTCCCGCCGCTGCCAGTCCTCCCAATACAACTCCGGAAATAATCCAGGAAGTCCGCTCACTTCCTCCTGCTGCCAGCGTCCGATCCAGGATTGCCATCGGCCCCGCGCTGACAAACCATACGGAAAGATAAATAAAGTATCCGGCCATGCTTCTAAGTGTATTTCGTTCATTAAAGTCCTGTGTCAGTTCCGCGCCCAGAGCAAAAAATGGAATGACATACGTTTTATAAGAGCTCCAGAACAGAATTCCAATCAGCATATAATAGATAAACGTTCCATTCTTCCCAAAATCAACCGTGGTAAACATCAGAATGGTACAGATGAGAATCGGTCCGATTGCCGCCAGCATAAACGGCCTGCGCCGTCCGTATCTGGATCGACTGTTATCGGACAGGTACCCCACAATCGGATCGGTAACCGCGTCCCAGAGGACTGTCACAAGAGAAATAATGCCTCCCAGCGCCGCAGGAATTCCCGCGACATCCGTCAGAAAATACAGGAAGTACGTATAAAACAGATTAAAAGGAATAGAGTCCGAAACCTGTCCGATGGCATACGCGAATTTTTGCCTTACAGGGAGTTTTGTACCCATAGTGTCTCCTTTCTTTGATACTGAGAAAAAACGACAGGAAAGGTCTTTCCACTCAATGTATATTGCATAAATCATGCCAGTTTGAATCGCCTTTATTTTCTGTCTTTTCAGCCGTTTCAAAAAAAGGATTGTCAAAAAAATGAACACTTCTTTTTAACTTCGTCTGATTCCCGGACTTTTATCTGTAAAAAAATCTGACAGTGTCAGATTTTTTTACATGATTTTCTGCGTTATCGAATCTCATACTTGTTTAATTTGTAATGCAGCGCGGTTCTGGAAATATTCAAAAGCTCCGCTGCCCTGGAGCGGTTTCCCCCAGACAGAGCCAGAGCCTTCTGAATCGCTGTCTTTTCCGCGTCCCGCACCGCGGCCTCCAAAGTGCCGCATCCGGCGGGGAGCTCCTTGGGGCTGGGACTGTTCATAATGCTTTCCTGCAGTTCTTTAAAGCAGTCCGGTCCCATAATACCCTCTCTGCGCAAATTCATTCCCCGCTCCACCATATTAAACAGCTCTCTCACATTTCCCGGCCAGTCGTATTCCATGAAAAGCAGCTCCGCGTCTTTAGAAATCCCGTTTACCTTACAGTTCAGCACCCGGTTCAGATGCTGAATGCGCTCTGCGATTAACAGCGGAATGTCTTCTTTTCTCTGCCGCAGCGGCGGAATGGCAAGATCTATAATATTCAGCCTGTAATATAAATCTTCCCGGAAGGTTCCCTCTTCTACCATTTGCTTCAGCGGTTTATTGGTCGCGGCAATAATGCGGATATCTATCGGTACTTTTTTCCCGCCGATCCGGTCCACTTCGCGCTCCTGCAGCACCCGCAGAAGTTTCGGCTGAATATGATACGGCAGCTGATCGATTTCATCCAGAAAAATCGTTCCCGTATCCGCCAGTTCAAATTTTCCCTTGCGTCCGCCCTTCATCGCTCCGGTAAACGCGCCCTCTTCATAACCGAACAGCTCCGATTCAAACAGCGCCTCCGGAATCGCCGCGCAGTTGACGGTTATCATCGGGCGGATCGCCCGCCTGCTCATATTATGCAGCGCGTTTGCGACCAGTTCTTTGCCGCATCCGGTCTCACCCCGCAGCAGTACAGTCGAATCCGATTCGGCGACATGATAAATCATTTGCCGCAGTTCCCGCATCGCCTCGCTGTTTCCAATGATTTTCTCCGCGGTATTCTTTGTTTTTTCGATTTCCCGGCACTGTTTTCTCGCGTCGGAAAATTCTTTCGGAACACAAATCACGCCTCCTTCTACCAAATCGTCAATTCGCGATATAAACTGGCTCAGATGCGCTGTATCGGTAAACAGGTCATAGTCAATGGCGCCCCATACCGTTCCGCCCTGATAAACCGGCCGGATTCTCGCGACATTTGCCAGGCCCCTGACCATATACACATAGTCCTCTTCCTGGCGTTCTTTCTGAAACGCCATGGCAATTTTGCTGATTGGATGAATCGCGTCAATTTTTTCTCCGGTCAGCTGCCGGGGCCAGGAACCGCCATACAGTTCGTCCAGCTCATCCGCCAGATCCGGAGATATATACCTGATTCGGCGCTTAGAATCAATCACTACCAGCCCTTCAATCGTATTTAAAACCTGTCTGCATTCTTCTAAAGTCAGGTCAAAATAGTTCCACTGTTTTTTCGCCACCGCTTTACCTCTTTTAAAAAAGAGGATTGTCTTCTTTTGCCGAAACAATCCTCTCTGCTGTGTAATATTAAGATTCCCGGAATCGCTTTACTTCAGATTGTAAAACGCGTCATTTCCCGCATACTGTCCGGATGCTCCCAGCAGTTCTTCAATACGGAGAAGCTGGTTGTATTTGGCAATCCGATCGGTTCTGGAAAGAGAACCGGTTTTAATCTGTCCGGCGTTCAGTCCGACTACAATATCCGCGATTGTGGTGTCTTCAGTCTCGCCGCTTCTATGGGAAACCACCGCCGTATATCCTGCTTTCTTTGCCATCTCAATGGCGTCGAATGTTTCCGTCAGGGTTCCGATCTGGTTTACTTTAATCAGAATCGAGTTTGCGATTCCTTTCTCGATTCCGCTTGCCAGACGTTCGGTATTCGTTACAAACAGATCGTCCCCGACCAGCTGAATCTTTTTCCCCAGTTTTTCCGTCAGCAGCTTCCAGCCTTCCCAGTCATCTTCCGCAAGGCCGTCTTCAATGGAAATAATCGGGTATTTGTCCGCCAGCATTTCGTAATAAGCTACCATTTCAGCCGCGGTTCTGCTGACGCCTTCTCCGGTCAGATTATAAATATCTTTATCCGCGTCATAGAATTCGCTTGCCGCCACGTCCAGCGCGATTTTCACATCTTCGCCCGGCTTATATCCGGCTTTTTCAATCGCTTCGATAATCACCTGGATGGCTTCTTCATTGGTCGAAAGGTTCGGAGCGAATCCGCCTTCATCTCCTACCGCGGTATTCATGCCCTTTCCTTTCAGTACTGTTTTCAAGTTATGGAACACTTCCGCTCCCATTCTCAGAGCCTCCCGGAACGTCGGCGCGCCGACCGGCATAATCATAAATTCCTGAATATCCACAGTGTTGTCCGCATGGGAACCGCCGTTTAAAATATTCATCATCGGCGTCGGCAGAACTTTTCCGTTTACACCGCCCAGATACTGGAATAACGGAAGTCCCAGCGATTCCGCCGCCGCTCTCGCGGCTGCCATGGAAACGCCCAGGATCGCATTCGCGCCCAGTCTGCCCTTATTAGGCGTCCCGTCCAGTTCAATCAGCATTTTGTCCAGCCCCACCTGATCAAACACATCAAATCCCAGAATCTGATCCGCGATCACGGTATTTACATTCTCAACCGCCTGAAGGGTTCCCTTGCCCAGATAGCGGCTCTTATCGCCGTCTCTGAGTTCAACCGCTTCATGTACGCCTGTGGAAGCTCCCGACGGAACCATCGCTCTTCCTACGCTTCCGTCTTCCAGTGTGATTTCCACTTCGACTGTCGGGTTGCCCCGTGAATCCAGCACTTCCCGTGCAATTACATCTTCAATAAATGGCATCTCGCATGTCCTCCTTGCTTTGTCTTTTAAAAATCAATAATTTCCATAAAATCACTTGCGTTCAGGCTGGCACCGCCTACCAGAGCGCCGTCAATATTGCTCATATTCATAATGTCCGCCGCATTAGCGGGTTTCACACTGCCTCCATACTGAATCAGTACCCGATCGGCAACCTCTTCACCGTACAGAGCCTCTACCGCGTTGCGGATAAATTCGCACATATCCTCCGCCTGCTGCGGTGTCGCGGTTTTGCCTGTGCCGATCGCCCATACCGGCTCGTATGCGATTACCAGTCTTTCCGCCTGCTGCGGCGTAATGCCGGAAAGATCCCAGATCAGCTGATCCCGTACCACCAGATACTGTTCTTCTTTTTCACGCTGCTGCAGATTCTCGCCTACGCACAGAATCGGGGTAATCGGACCTGCCAGAAGGCGTTTCAGCTTCTTATTGATCATCTCATCGGTTTCCCCGAAATACTGTCTTCTTTCTGAATGACCGATAATGCAGTAGTCCACTCCCAAATCTTCCAGCATTTTTACGGAAACCTCTCCGGTAAACGCGCCTTCATCTTCATAAAACGCGTTCTGGGCTCCCACTTTAATCTTTGTGCCGGAAAACAGATTTTTCAAAAGTCCCAGATAAACATACGGCGCGCAGATGGCAGTCCTTACATCCGTATCCTTATACAGCTTTTTTAACTCTTCCGCAAATGTGACCGCTTCCCTTCCGGTCTTAAACATTTTCCAGTTTCCTGCAATAAATGGTACTCTCATTTTTTGTCCTCCAATACCGCAATTCCCGGCAGCGTTTTGCCCTCTAAAAATTCCAGAGAAGCGCCACCCCCCGTAGAAATATGCGTCATTTTATCTCCATAGCCAAATTGCTGAGCCGCGGCCGCGGAATCACCGCCTCCGATAATCGTTGTCGCGTCGCTCTCCGCCAGGCATTCCGCGACCTTTCTGGTTCCCTCCGCGAAATTTGGCATTTCAAACACACCCATCGGACCGTTCCATACGATCGTTTTTGCTTTTGCCAGTTCTTCACCGATCCGTTCCACGGTTTTCGGTCCGATATCCATGCCCATCCGATCCGCCGGAATCTGCTCACGCCCGCAGACAATTTTTTCGCTGTCATTATCAAATTCTCTGGCGCAGACCACATCCACCGGCAGCAACATTTTGACTCCCGCGCTGTCCGCTTTTTTTATCAGTTCGCCTGCCAGACTTACACTTTCTTCATCCAGAATGGACGTTCCGATCTCCAGCCCCATTGCCTTAAAGAAGGTATAGCTCATGCCTCCGCCGATGATCAGGGTATCTACCTTCTTAAGTAAATTTTCGATTACCGGAATCTTGTCTCCTACTTTAGCGCCGCCCATAATAGCTACAAACGGTCGCTGCGGATTTTCCAGCGCCTCTCCCAGGAACTTGACCTCCTTTTCAATAAGAAAACCCGAAACCGCAGGGAGATAATCGGCCACTCCCGCAGTGGAACAATGCGCCCTGTGGGCGGTTCCGAACGCGTCGTTTACAAAAATCTCGCCAAGCTGCGCCAGTTCTTTGGAAAAAGCGGGTTCGTTTTTCGTCTCTTCTTTGCGGAAACGCACATTTTCCAGAAGCAGAACCTGCCCATCCTTCATATTCTGAACCGCGTCTACAATCTGCGGGTTTACCACTTCCGGCACACTGATGAAGGTGATTTCCTGTTTCAGAAGTTCCGCGAGCCGATCCGCTACCGGCTTGAGCGTATACTCCATTTTCGGCTCACCCTTCGGCCGCCCCATATGGGACATCAGAATCACCTTCGCGCCGTGATCGATCAGGTAGCGTATCGTAGGAAGCGCCGCGGTAATCCGAGTATCATCCGTGATCGTCCCATTCTGCATAGGTACATTGAAATCACATCTGACCAGTACCCTCTTTCCTCTGACTTCAACATCTCTGACTGTCTTTTTCATAACTTTAACTGTTCCTTTCCCAGAAAATCTCTGATACGACGACAGCCGATGCTGGATCGGCTGTCTTACTTGCTGCATGTCTCTGTCTATTTAGTATCAACACTATTCATATGTTTTATAAGTGAAAGGATTTTGCTGGAATAGCCGAATTCATTGTCATAGAAAGCAATCAGCTTGAAAAACTTGTCGTTCAGCTGGATTCCTTCTCTCGCGTCGAAAATGGAAGTATGCGGGTCACCGATAAAGTCGCTGGATACCACCTCATCATCCACATATTCAATTATACCCTTCATAGGGCCTTCGGAAGCTTCCTTTACTTTGGCGCAAATCGCTTCATAAGAAGCGGACTTCTTTGTCATAATATTCAGATCAATTACGGATACATCCGCAGTCGGAACGCGGTAGGATATACCTGTCATCTTACCCACCAGAGATGGAATTACAAGACCGACCGCCTTTGCTGCCCCTGTTGTGGAAGGAATAATATTGTTGAAGGCGGATCTTCCGGTTCTCCAGTCTTTCAGAGAGCGGGCATCGACTACTTTCTGTTTCGCCGTTGCCGCGTGGATCGTAGACATCAGTCCCTGCTCAATGCCCCAGTTATCTTCAATTACCTTTGCCAGCGGGGCAAGACAGTTGGTTGTGCAGGAGGCATTGGATACAATGTTCATATCCTTGCGATAGCTTGTATGGTTTACGCCCATTACAAAAGTAGGCGTCGTCTTATCTTTCGCCGGGGCCGTGATGATTACTTTCTTCGCGCCCTGGTTGATATGTACCATTGCTTTTTCTGTCGTATTGTAGGCACCGGTTCCTTCCACGATATATTCCGCGCCGCATTCGCTCCACGGGATATTCGCGGCGTCGCTTTCGCTGTAGACCGGAACTTTTTTGCCGTTAATCACAATTCCGTTTTCATAGACGGCAAGTTCTTTCGGAAAGCGTCCGAAGATCGTATCGTACTTGAGCATATACACCATATACTCCTTATCTGCGTTACGCACATTAATCCCGCAGATATCGATGTCCCTGTCGTCCATTGCCGCACGGATCACAACCCTTGCGATACGCCCAAAACCACTGATACCAACTTTAATTGCCATTTTGTAATCCTCCTCGATTAACTGAATATCTTGTATGTAATTAGATTAATTAATAACGTCTCCGCTTGGATGAGGAAAGAATATGCATCTCATCCCTGTATTTCGCGACGGTTCTTCTCGATATGTCAATGCCTTTTTCCTTCAGCATATTTACCATATCCTGATCACTGTACGGCGATTTCGGATTTTCTCCGTCAATGATCTCTTTGATAAAGCTTTTAATACTCTTGGAGGAAATTCCTCCGCCGGTGCCGCCACCCGCAACACCTCCTGAAAAAAAGTATTTAATCTCAAATACTCCCATTGGACTCTGCAGATACTTGCCGTTGATGGAACGGCTGACCGTAGACTCATGGATTCCAACTTCCTCCGCAATCTGCTTTAAAGTAAGGGTTTTCAGATATTTGCTTCCTTTTTCAAAAAAATCTTTCTGATATTTTACAACTGCCTCCACAACATTGTAGATAGTCTGTTTCCTCTGTTCAATGCTCTTAATCAGCCATACCGCGGAATTCAGGCGATCTGTCAGATATTTGGACAGATTGGAATCCTTTTCCGCTTCATTCAGCAGCCTCTCATAATAGGAACTTACCATCAGATGCGGCGTACTGCTGTCATTGACAGTAACCACATAGTCGTCGTCTACCCGTTCCACAAGCACGTCCGGTACAATATACCGCGTATCTGTCTGGCTCGCGAACTGGCGTCCCGGCTTTGGCTCCAGCCGTTTGATTTCATCCGCCATTGCCTGGACTTCCTTTACACTCAGCCCCATATCTTTTGAGATTGCTCCCAGCCGATTCGCGGCCAGATCCTCCAAATGATCCTTCAAAACTTTTTCATAGTGCTCGTCAAGAATACCTTTATGCTCCAGCTGAATCAGCAGGCATTCTTTCAGATCTCTTGCTCCTACGCCGGATGGCTCAAAAGTATGTATAATATCCAGCACTTCCTCAACCTTGTCTTCCGGAGCGCCGGTCGCCTTTGCGATTTCTTCTACAGTCAGGGTCATATACCCGTTTTCATCCAGGGATTCGATAATATATTTTCCCACAAGGCGGCAGCCTTTTTTGTGGGAAGCGAACTGAAGCTGGAACATCAGATGTTCCGGCAGCGTAATGTCTGACGTGGTGTACTGTTCATAGGAGTTTTCCTTTTCATCCGGGTCTTTATACTCCCATTGCCGATAGCTGATATCATCATATTGTCTGTCTTTCAGATATTCTTTCCAGTCAATATCGTTTTCCTGGCCGCCTGCTTCCTCCCGCGCAGACTCCTGTTCCCTGCTGCGTTCTGATTCCCGGCGTTCCTGCGGTTCGCTGCCGGGTGAGGACGAGCTTTGTTCCAATACCGGATTTGTCAACAACTGTTCCTGTACATAGGAATCCAGCTCCTGTGTATTAAACTGCAGGATCTGGATTGCCTGGATCAGCTCAGGCGTCATTACCAGCTTCTGTGTCTGTTCAATTGTCAAATCATATCCCAGTCGCATACTCATTTAACACCTCTAAAAATATATGCATTTATTATACCATATTTCATGCTTTTTTCTAGGCTTTTATCTTAAATTAGGAAAGTCTAACTGCCTGAGGGCTTCGAATAAAATAATGTTGGCGGAATTGGACAGATTGAAAGAACGGAGTCTTGTTTCCTCACTCATCGGGATCCGGATCGCTTTGTCCTCATTAGCCTGAATCAGCTCTTTCGGCAGACCTGCGGTCTCTTTTCCCAGAAGGATCATATCTTCATCCTGATACGAAACTTCCGTATACAGCCGTGAGCCTTTCGTAGTCGCCAGATACATGTTTCTTCCCTCGTATTGTTTCAGGAACGCATCCAGCCCCGGGTGAATTTCCACCTGCACATAGGGCCAGTAGTCCAGACCTGCCCGCTTGAGACTCTTGTCATCGATCGAAAAACCAAGAGGTTCTACAAGATGCAGGACACTGCCCGTCGCCGCGCAGCTTCTCGCGATGTTTCCCGTATTCGGCGGAATTTCCGGTTCTACTAATACAATATGAATTGCCATGTTTTTCCCTCCTCGCACTCTTTTCATTTTGCAGACTGGCGGCAGAAAAGTCAAGAAAATAAAAAATAGTAAAGACAAATTTATTTTTTTGTTATATAATTTTTTAATCAATGCATTTTAGAAGTTCGTAGGAGGTATATCTGAATGAAAACAGTACAGGTTGGATTGCTGGGGCTCGGCAACATCGGAACCGGCACGTATAAAACCCTGGAAATGAATAAAGAACAAATCGAAGCTGCTGCTGAATGTAAAATTGAAATTACAAAGATTCTGGAAAGAGATGTGAATAGAAAGCGGGATATTACCGTTCGTCCGGAACAGTTCACACAGGATCCGGACGCTATTTTTAAAGATCCGGAAATCGATATCGTAATCGAACTGCTGGGCGGAATCGAACCTGCGACAACATTTATGCTTTCCGCAATGGAAAACGGCAAACACGTGGTAACCGCCAACAAAGCCGCGGTAGCCGCTAATTTTGACAAACTGATGAAAACTGCCCGCGAAAACGGCGTTGAGTTTCGTTTTGAGGCCAGCGTAGGAGGCGGAATTCCGATTTTGAACGCAATTACGACTGTACTTCGTTCCAATCAATTTGAAGAAATACTGGGTATCCTGAACGGCACAACCAACTATATTCTGACACAGATGACGGAATACGGACTGCGTTATGAGGATGTTCTGAAAAAAGCGCAGGAAAAAGGGTTCGCTGAGGCAGATCCGACCGCAGATGTGGAAGGAATCGACGTCGCGAACAAACTGTCCATCCTCATGGCCCTTGCCTTTGATACCTATGTCGCTCCGGAAGATATCCCCACAACCGGGATCACCCAGATTACCAGAAAGGATATTACTTCAGCCGCGGTAAACGGCTGTAAAATCAAGCTGATCGCTTCCGCGAAGCTTGTGGACGGCAAGCTGGAATACAGCGTAAAGCCGACGCAGCTCCCGAATTCCCATCCTCTGGCTTCGATTAACAATGAGTTTAACGCAGTCTTTGTAAAAGGCAACGCGGTGGACGAGCTGATGTTTTACGGTAAGGGCGCAGGCCCTCTGCCTACCGGCAGCGCGGTAATGGGCGATGTTCTTGAAATTGCGAAATTATGCGGGAGGAAATAAAAATGACATTATTTAAGGAATGGCGCGATCTGATTGAAAATCAGACGGAAGCTACATTTAAAGAATTTTGGGACGAATACAGCGGCGCGGAAACACGGATTTACAGCAGCATTCTGGATAATCCGGGAGAAGTTATCTCCGGTGCACTGGGCGAACTTGCGGCAAAGTATGAAACCCGCCCTGTGATATTTATGGGATTTCTCGATGGAATCAGCAGCAGTCTGCGGAACGAACTTGACTTTGAAAACTTTGACGAGTCCTCCGCGGTAACGCTGGATATCGATCTCGAAAAGCTGTATTTCAATATGCTTGCTGCTGACGCGGACTATCTTTACTCTCTGCCGCAGTGGGACAGCATCCTGACAGAGGAAAAGCGCCAGGAAATTGTAAAAGCTTATAAAAAATCGAAGACGGTTGTAAAGGGAAAGAAAATCGGACGCAACGATCCTTGCCCTTGCGGAAGCGGTAAAAAATACAAAAAGTGCTGCGGACGCTAAAAGATTTCCTACCGGTCCTCTTTGTGAGGTCCGGTTTTCTTTTCTTTTTGACCTTGGAAGGTGGCGAGGGCCTTTTTTCTGGCCAAATCGGTCTTTTTAAAATTTGGGGACATATCACATTGACGGCTGACTGCCCAGTTCGCAAATCCTCGAAGCTTTCATCACAGCCCCTTCTTTTCACATATGTAACTGATTACACAGTTCTCACAGTCCGGCTTTCTCGCGTGACAGCAGTAACGCCCGTGAAAAATAAAACTGTGGTGGGCTCTGGACCACCGGTTTTCCGGCAAGACCTCCATCAGCGCCAATTCTGTTTTCAGCACATCTTTCTCCTCTACCAGACCAATCCGGTTCGTAACCCGAAATACATGGGTGTCCACCGCGATACGCTGGTGACCAAAACCAACTGCCAGCACCACATTGGCGGTCTTCCGGCCCACGCCCGGAAGTTCGATCAGCTTGTCATAGTCCTCGGGTACCCGTCCGTCATATTTTTCCACCAGCATCTGCGCCAGCGCCAGAATATTTTTGGATTTTGTTTTATACATGCCAATCCGCTTGATCATCTCCGCGACATCTTCCTGAGATGCTTCTGCCAGAGCATAAGCGTCCGGATATTTTGCAAAAAGCTCCTTTGTCACTACGTTCACACTTTTATCTGTCGTCTGTGCAGATAAAACAACAGCGATGAGCAGTTGAAATACGCTGCCGTGTTCCAGAGCGCAGTCCGCGTCCGGATATTGCTCCTGCAGCTTATCCAGAATTTCATTTACTTGTAATGGACTAAACGCCATGTCCTTACCTCCTTATCATTCTGATTACGATTATACATGGCGTAATTTCCGTTTACAACCTTGATCGATTTCTTGATAATATTTTGATTTTTCTAAAAATTTTTTCAAAAAACTAGTTACATTCCAGCTGTTTTATTGTATAATTATGGTACGTACTAATTTCCGCAATTATATTTAAAATTGGAGGTGTTTAAATGTCAACGCACACACAAATTGAGAGAAACGGTCTGTTTGAATTGACCGACGAGGCGCGTGCGGAACTGGTGTCTTCCAAGTATTATAATGAAGACCTTGCTCCTACGTCCGTATCTCAGAGAACATGGACTACATACAACATTACAATGCTATGGGTCGGCATGTCCATCTGCGTTCCGGCTCTTTCCCTCGCCACAGGGCTTGTAAGCCAGGGGGTTTCTCCATGGCTCGCGGTTCTGAATGTAGCGCTGGGGAACATCATCATCCTGATTCCGATTCAGCTCAACTCTCAGATCGGGTGTAAGTACGGCATCCCGTTCCCTGGCTTTGCCAGATTGACCTTTGGTTCAATCGGCGCGCACGTTCCGGCTCTTTTGAGGGCGATCACCGCCTGCGGCTGGACAGCGATTCAGGCCTGGGTCGGCGGCGGCGCGGTCGCCGCGATTATCGGCTGTTTCGCGCCAAAATTCATGGATACGAACTGGACGATCAATCTCCCTTCCTGGGGCGGAATGCAGGCCACTTCGACGGGAACCTTCATCGGCTATATCATTTTTATGGTATTTGTCGCTTGGGTTGCCTATAACGGAGTGGAGCGAATCAAGTGGGTACAGAACATCGGCGGACCGATTCTGATTGTCCTCATGATCGCTTTAATGTTCTGGTCCGTAAAAATCGGAAACGACGCGGGTTTCTCCTTTGGAGAAATTATGGGTCAGCCGAACAATCAGGAGCTGATTGACGCGTCAGGAGGAAACTTTGCCGTTATTTATCTGGTCGGGCTGATGGGAAATATCGCCTTCTGGGCTACCATGGCTCTGAACATCCCGGATTTTTCCAGATACGCTTCTTCCCAGAAAGCTCAGTTCAGAGGACAGCTTTATGGTATGCCGCTACCGATGGCGTTCTGCGCATTCGTCGGCGCTCTCTATGCCCAGTCCGCAGAGCTGCATAATACGGCACATGGCCTTCAAGAAGGGGCTGCGGGTTGGTATAATCCTTTCGACGTTGTATCCGTACTTTATAACATCAACAGCAAAATTATCGTGCTCATCGCTTCCATCGGTGTTATCATGGCGACCATTACAACCTGTGTAGCCGCGAATGTAGTCGCTCCGGCAAACGGATTCTCCAACCTGTCGCCAAAGCGGATTTCCTACAAGAAGGGTGTACTGATTGCGGTATTCATTGCTTTCTTCATTCTGCAGGCGTGGTGGATCTATGGTTCCGGCGGAGCATTTTTCACCTGGATGAATGCCTACGGCACAATCCTGGCTCCAATTGCCGCGATCTTCATAGCCGACTACTTTATCTGCAAGAAAAGATATGTGGATATCGCGGCTCTTTTCAAAGGACAGGATGGAAGGTATCATTATCACAACGGCATTAACTGGGCTGCCATTATCGCCTGGGTAGTCGCTTTCATCTTCCCGCTCTTTATTTACTTTGGAGTGCAGGGAGCATTCTGGACATTTATCAATTCCATCAACTACATCTGGTCCTTTGTTGTCGGATTTGTCGTATACCTGTTACTGATGAAGACCGGCCTGGCCAAGGATTCTTATATGACAGAGGATGAACACGAAACTCTGACCAGAAGATCTTAAAAAGACGTTTTAAAATTACTGCCGGACTATATACATTACTGCAGGAGCCTTTGCGATCCAGAGGCTCTTGCAGTATATACGGGAAAAGGAGGTTCTATTATGGATTTATTAATCAAAGGCGGCACGGTGGTAACAGCACAGTCCAGCTTTAAAGCCGACGTAGCCGTAAAGAATGGAAAAATCACAGGAATCGGCGCGAATCTCAGGCCGGAAAAAAATACAGAGGTTGTCGACGCAAAGGGAAAGCTTGTGCTTCCCGGCGCTATCGACGGACATACACACCTGGCAATGCCTTTTGGGGGAACCATTTCCACGGACGACTATTACGCGGGAACCCGTTCCGCTGCCTGCGGCGGTACGACGACCGTCTTTGATTTTGTCCTTCAGGGACAGGGGGAACCCATGCTCGACGCAATTAAGAGAAGAGACGCGCTGGCCGCGCCTGACGCGGCGGTGGATTACGCGTTCCACATCGGCGTCGGCGATGTAACCACCGATGAAATGCTGGATACCATGGAAGATGCCATGGCATATGGCGTTACCTCGTTTAAGGTATTCATGGTTTACGATTTCGGGGTAGATGACGGGCAATTTTTCAAAACATTAGTAAAGGCGAAAGAAATCGGCGCGCTCGTAGGTGTCCACGCTGAAAACCGGGATGTAAACAATGTGCTCATCGCTCAGTATCTGGCGGAAGGCAAGACCGACGCGTGGTGGCATTACATGTCCAAAAACGAAGCGGTAGAAGGGGAAGCGGATGTCAGAGCCATCAACCTTGCGAAAATGGCCGGTACCTCGCTTTACATCGTGCATCTGGCGAATAAGCAGGGAATGGACGCGGTGACCGAAGCCCGCGATCAGGGATATCCGATCTTCGCGGAAACCTGCCCTCAGTACCTCTATTTTACCAGCAAGGTCTACAAGGACGGCATTCCGGAACAGGATCTGAGAGCTCGCGATTTTGTCTGCTCCCCTCCGATGAAGGGAAAAGAATCCCAGGACGCGCTGTGGGAAGGAATCAAACGCGGCGATATTTCTACGGTAGCAACGGATCACTGTCCGTTTACAAAAGCGGAAAAAGACTGGGGAATCACCCAGAAAGACGGAACTCCCGGCAACTTCACCACCATTCCAAACGGCTGCGCAGGAATTGAAAACATGTATCCTTATATGCTGTCTGAGGCAAATAAAGGGAGGATTTCTTTCAATAAAGCAGTGGAACTGTGTGCCACCAACCCTTCCAAACTGTTCGGTCTGGATCACCTGAAAGGTGCTCTGCAGGTAGGACTGGACGCGGATATTGTAATCTACGATCCAAAGAAAACCTTCACTATTACAAATGACGCCATGCATGGCGATACGGATCATACGATCTGGGAAGGGGCAAAATTAAAGGGATACCCCGAAGCCACCTACAGCAGAGGAAATCTGGTCTACAAAGATGGCGAATTCCTTGGCAGACGCGGCGATGGGAAGTTCATCAAATGCAAGCCGATTAAGCTGAAAACTCCACAGCTTTAATTCGCCATTAAAAGAGGGCCGTTCGACTACGGTCCTCTTTTACGATTCAGTTTCTTGGCTCTTCCTTAAAAAACACAATATTTCCCTTTTTTCCTTTTTTAGCACGATACAACGCCTTATCACTTTCCGCAATCGCCGTTTCCATCTTTCCTGTAAAGCGGGTCAGACCAATACTTACAGATATCGGGACACTCTTCCCTTCGCGATTCCGGTATCCCATCAGCTGCTTCTGAAAATCCTCCAGCTGCTCTCGTACATGGGCAGAATCCGAGTCAAAAATGACTGCGCAGAATTCATCTCCTCCATACCGGAAGCTTTCCATCCAAGGCGACCAGGCCTGACAGGCCGCGCCAATATAACGCAGCATGTCATCTCCCTGCAAATGCCCATATGTATCATTAATTCGTTTAAAATTATCAATATCCCATATCGCGAAAAATTCCGGCTGCTGATTTGAACCTCGGCAAAGGCCTCCTTTTCCTCCAAAAAAATCCTCCATTGCCTGTCGATTATGAAGGCCTGTCAGTACATCCGTCCTGCTGGTTTGCCGCATTTCATTCCAGGCACGTGTACTTTCCGTAACCATTTCTCTTTTTTCAATTTCCAGACGGATAATAAAAAGAGACAACACATATACACCAGACAAAATCACAAGAGCCAGAATCAGATTCGCCACGGAAGCACTATCTTCTGTCACACTTTTATCAATACAAAACCTGTCACTGAACAGTCTCCCCATCACAATCAGAACAAATGTGACGGTTGTCAGCGTTTTGTCTCCATAAAATACCGTAATCATAATCGCCAGTGAAAAAAGCAAACTGGTTGCAGGAAACATCCCGTGAACGATCGCGATAACAAAGGAGCATAGAGCCAGGCAGACGGAAAGCGCATAACATTTCACTTTCAGACTCGTCTTTCTTGATTGATACAAAACAAATCCACACAGAATCAGCAGAATATTGCATCCTGTTGGCAACAGAAGATACTTGAAAAAGTATTTCTGTGTGCTGCTTTCCATGACGCCTTGTGATGATAGCAGGAAGAAAAAAAGAACTTCCAGAATAAATGTCACAGCACCCGTGCAGAACAAAGTCAACATATGGATTTCTGCCGCTTTTTTCAGCGGTATGTTATAAACATCCTCTTTACCTGATTTTATCATTCTCTTCCTCTTCTTTTTTAGAGAGCTTAAAATGAATCTGCTTGTTTTTATGAAACCGGCTGCAATAAATGCGAATCAGCAATGTGTAAATCAGATCATAAAGGAGCAACATAACAACGCCCGCTCCAATCAGCACTAAAACCGGGAAATCCGGCAGATTCGATCCGCCGAACAAAAGGCCTCTCAAGGCGGTCAGCGCCACTGTTGTTACTGCCGCGAAAAAAAGAATTTTCAAGATCATCTGCCCGACCGGGTTTTTCAGCTTTTCAATAAAAAACTTTACAATTCCATAAAGGCCGAAAAGACCAACATATGGCAGCACTCCAACTTTGTTTGGCACAATCAGGAGCCCCAGCAGTACTGCAGCGATATAAAGCGTAACTCCACCCTTTACTCCGCTTTCCAGAATCATCACCGCGACAAAAAGAGAACTGATCGCGTAAAGCGTCAATTCTACACCCGGCGCGATGGACGCGCCAAACATAAAAAGAATGGTAAGCGCCAGGCAGATTCCTCCCAGCGCTAAACGATACGTTTTTTTATTTGTCAAATTCCGTCACCTCAGCAATCAGGTGTGCACATATCCAAACAGCAGTAGCACTGCAGCGCCTTGCAGAACGCGTCTTCCGTCGAGTTAAAACCTCTGCCGTAAGCGGTATTCTGATAGGATCTTCCGACATTCATCATCTGGTTCAGCGCCTGCTGGTATTCCGGGTTGTAGGGATCCATATTGACCGCCTGCTGCACTTTATTTACCGCGTCATCATACCAGCCTTTCCGGTACGACAACATTCCGGAAAGAAACATCCACTCAGCGTTGCGGTTTTGACTGCGATTGAGAATCTCTTCCGCGCCCTGCAGATTCCCCATATCGATGTTTCTTCTGACCTGGTTAAACTCCGCCGAACTGTTTGCCCTGCCGTAGCTGGAACCATTGTTTCGATAGCCGGAGTTTCCCTGGTTTTTCCCCATCAGCATATCGTACGCCTCATTTACTTCCTGCAGCTTTTCCTCCGCTAAATCGGAAAGCGGATTATTCTGATATTTATCCGGATGATATTTTTTCACCAGTTCTTTGTACGCCGCCTTAATCTCTTCCTCGGAAGCCCCCTGTCTGACTCCTAACACTTCATATGGATCCATTATTCCTCCTTCTGGGTTATGCTCTCTGTTTTTCGCAATAACCCCTTGTACACCACGTTTTCAATTATACCTCTGTTTTTCTTAAGCGCGAGCAGATCCACCGCCTTTCCTATCTCACCCAGATAGTGAAACAAGTTGAACCTGCAAGCTTTCATAATTCTGGACTTAAAGCCCTCTTCTCCCGCCTCATAATGGAATCGGAAAATCAGCGGATTATACGCGCCGCTCTCTATATTTTCATCAATATCATCGATCGCGTCGATCAGATAAATCCACTTTCCCAGATGATATCCGATTCGGCGCAGCACCTGCTGTTCTTTAAAGCCTTCGGGCAAAGGACCCTCTTCAAAAATCGCTTCCATAATTTTCGCGAAAGCCTCTGCAGTCTCATCCAGGCTGTCGCATTTTTCATCCTCCAGGCGGTTCAGCGCTTTTAAATTTTCATCTACCCTTTCACAAAGCTGCTGCCTCGCGCTCTGCAGTTTGTGAAAGCTCCTCCTGAAGGCCTTTAAGGCTGCCTTCGCGCGCAGACTTCCCTCATCACGGACATCGTCCAGCAGCTTATACCAAGCAAGAATCAACATCGCATCCGCCGCGTAATCGATTGCGCTGTTACTTACAATCGTCTTCTTTTTCGCGGGATGAACGATACAATGTTCTCTCGTTGGCTCGTCAGCCTCCCTGGAAAGTCCTCCGAGAAGCAGTGCCAGAAAGGCGGCATCATAGCTCAGAACCATCCGCGGGATCTGTCCGTAACGCCTTGCGATAGATTTGCACACACCGCAGTAATAACCGCTGTAGACTTCAAATTCCCGCATTTTCAGCTCCGGCTTGTCTGCTGTTACATATCCTAACATGCTGTTTCTGCCCCTTTCTGAACCTTAGAGTACCATATCGCCTATAAGAATTCAAATAGTTATATAAAATTATCATAAAATCTTCATTATTTTTGTTCCCGTGCTTTATCCATTCCTTTAAAGACGAATTCAAAAGGAGCGGCGCGCCGCTCCTTTTTGTCACTGAATTTAAAACAGGCCTGTAATTTTTCCGGTTTTATCCACGTCGATTTTCTCTGCCGCCGGAACCTTCGGAAGCCCCGGCATGGTCATGATATTTCCGGTCAGCGCCACAATGAAGCCTGCTCCCGCTGATACTTTCAGATTCCGAACTGTCAGAGTAAAGCCGCGCGGCGCTCCCAGCAGTGTCTGATCATCCGAAAAACTGTACTGGGTCTTGGCCACACAGATCGGAAGGTTTCCAAATCCCAGCTGTTCCAGCTGTTCCATTTGTTTTCTCGCGGCAGGCAGAATGCTGATGTCATCCGCCCGGTATATTTTCGTCGCAATGACCCGTATCTTTTCTTCAATAGAAAGCTCCAGTCCATATGCCTGCTGGAACGTATTTGGTTCTTCACAAAGACGCACCACTTCTTCAGCCAGGGCAATTCCGCCTTCGCCTCCTTTTCCCCACACTTCACTCAGAGCTACATTGACGCCGAGTTCTTTGCATTTGCGTTCTACAAGCGCGAGCTCCGCTTCTGTGTCCGTCGGGAAGCGGTTGATCGCCACAACCGCGGGCAGACCATAGACCTTGGTGATATTCTCCACATGCTGCAGAAGGTTCGGCATACCCTGTTCCAGGGCCTCCAAATTTTCCTGCCCCAGTTCCGCCTTTGCCACGCCGCCGTGATGCTTCAGAGCGCGGACGGTCGCTACGATTACGACTGCCGACGGTTTTATTCCCGCCATGCGGCATTTAATATCCAAGAATTTTTCCGCTCCCAGATCCGCGCCGAATCCGGCTTCGGTCACAACATAGTCCGCCATTTTCATCGCCATCCGGGTTGCCATGACAGAGTTGCAGCCATGGGCGATATTCGCGAACGGACCGCCATGAATAAAGGCAGGCGTATGCTCCAGAGTCTGAACCAGATTTGGCTTAAGAGCGTCCTTGAGAAGCGCCGCCATCGCGCCCTGCGCTTTGAGCTGGCCTGCTGTTATCGGCTGGTTATCATAGGTATATCCCACGATAATCCGGGAAACCCGCTCTTTCAGATCCTCGATGTCCTTTGCCAGGCAGAGAATTGCCATAACCTCACTGGCAACCGTAATATCAAATCCGTCTTCCCTCGGAGTCCCGTTCGGCTTTCCTCCAAGTCCGTCTACAAGAAAGCGCAGTTGGCGATCGTTCATGTCCACACAGCGTTTCCACGTGATTTTTCTCGGATCGATTCCCAGAGAATTGCCCTGCTGAATATGGTTGTCCAGCATGGCGGCGAGCAAATTGTTTGCCGCGCCGATAGCGTGCATATCACCGGTAAAATGAAGATTAATATCCTCCATAGGCACAACCTGCGCGTAACCGCCCCCTGCCGCGCCGCCTTTGATTCCGAAAACCGGTCCCAGAGAAGGCTCCCGAAGCGCCACCAGGACATTCTTGTCAATCTTTTTCAGCGCGTCGGCAAGGCCCACTGTGGTCGTAGTCTTTCCCTCCCCTGCCGGGGTCGGAGAAATTGCCGTCACCAGAATCACTTTTCCATCCGGCGCGTCTTTTTTCTCCTCTAAAAGATTATAATCCACTTTTGCCTTATAGTTTCCATACAGTTCGATATATTGCTCCTCCAGCCCCGCGGCCTCGGCAATCTCCCGAATATCTTTCATTTCCGTTTCCTGTGCAATCTGAATGTCACTTTTCACTTCCATCTTTATTCTCCTTTTCCATTCTTCCTTTCGTCCTCCGCCCGCATTCCAGCCAGAGACGCGCAGAATACAAAAAAGCCTGGCTGTCCGGACAAATGCCCAGACGGCCGGCTTGTTCCCGTTATACTTCATGTGGTCAGTTCCACTTGTTATCCGTCAGTCGTATAACAGTTTAATGATACCATTCCTGTTTTTTTTAATCAAGAACTTTATCGAACTCTGACGGTAAAGTTTTTCGTCACGCCATTACAGGTCACCCGGATTTTCGTCACGCCCTTTTTCCTGCCTTTCACGACTCCTTTCCGACTGACTGTCGCGATTTTCTTATTCCGGCTCTTATAGGTCACTTTTCCTTTCGGCGTCGCCTTAACCCGAATCCGCACTTTTTTTCCTTTTTTAATCCGAGCCGATTTTTTCGTCAGACGCATTGTCGGATTTTTAACCGTTATCCTGCAGGAAACGCTTTTTCCGTTAGCTCTGGCAGTAATCACCGCGGTACCTTTGCGTCTGGCGGAGACCACACCGCTGCGGCTGACTGTCGCCACCTTCTGATTGCTGCTGCTCCAGGCCGCCCGGCTGCCGGAAACCCGGACGCCGTTTACCGTTGCGGTAAGAAGTACCGTTCGGGAAGCCTTTGTGTAAATCGTCGCGGCGGAACGATTCAGCCGGATCGTCGGCGCCTTTACATAGATCGTACAAGTCGCGCTTTTTCCGTTAGCCGAAGCGGTAACCACCGCAGCCCCCGCGCTTTTCCCGGAAACGATTCCGGTTCTCGACACTGCGGCTACCGAAGTTCTGCTGCTGCTCCAGACCGCCTGACTGCCGGAAACAGATTTCCCATCAATCTTCACCCGCAGGGAAGCTGTGTTTCCGGAACCCGCGGCATATAAGGACACCGCGCGTTTATCCAGCGTTATCGTGTGGTTCTTCACCGTGATCCTGCATTTCGCCTCCTGGCTGCCCACTTTCGCGAGAATCCATGCGGTGCCGGGAGCGCGGCCGGTTACCAGTCCGCTGTCATCCACCTCTGCCACCGACGGCGCAGAAGATTCCCACATTACATCTTCCTCATCCCAGAATTCAGACCCTGTAACACTGGCATTCAGCTGTACGGCGCTGTCATCGCCCGAGGCGTGAATCTGCGCGCTTTCCCGATCCAGCTTTACCACAGGCGGCGGCGTATGTACGGTCACGCGGCAGGAAGCTTCATAACCTCCGTCTGCTGTTGTTGCCGTAATCACCGCCTTCCCTGTTTTCAGCGCCTTCACCTCTCCCTTATCCGTTACCGAAGCGATTTTGGGGTTGGCGGAGGACCATTCGATCGTCTGATCCGAAGCTTCCTCAGGAAGAATAGATGCCGTCAGGACTTCTGACGTTCCCTCTGCCATCTCAAGCGTTTCTTTGTTCAGAGAAAGGCTCTTGACTTCTACATGGACATTATCCGCATAGTTTTTCCACGGTTCCGCTTCTTTATAGAGAGCCTCGCTCTTCGGCGGAACAATAAGGCGCAGAAGATTCGGAAGCTTTAACTCGCCTTCTACTTGCGGCGGCTGAGGCGAATTGAGCCGCAGTACCTCAAGACTGTCGCAGCCCTGAAGCGAATCCGCGCGCAGGATCCGGAGGCTTTCCGGCAACGTCAGTTCTCTCAGCGCGGTGCAATTCTTCAAGGCGCCCTGCGGAAGCTGCTCCTCCGGCAGTGTCACATTTCCCAGATCGAGACCGGTCAGAGTGCGCCCCAGTTTATCGCGGATAAACGCAAAATCCTCATCGGTCAGGACATATCCATCTTCTGTCGTTATGGTCAGCTTATCAATCTCCTCCAGGCTCTGCCCTTCCTCTAATCTGGCGGAAACCGCTTTCTCCAGTCCGCTGCCGCTTTGGGAAAGCGTCACTTTTACATTTTTCAGCGACCACTGTACCTGAAAAACAAAATTTACATTTTTCCCTAGCGTTCTGTCCTCGCTGTTCCCGCAGACCTCTTTGCCAAAAGACAGAACATAATTCCCATTGGGCAGCGTTTCCGCGTCCACGCCGATATGAAGCGCTTTGGTAATCTGCCCCTGATTCCCCATATCATCGGATAAATCGCTGCCAAAGAATTTAAGCGCGCCCTCACCGCCGCTGAAAAACACCACCAGGGCAAGCTATATCAATCGCAGTCTGAAAACCGGCACAAAACAGACTTACAAAGTGCGCGCATATCGGATCGTCAACGGCAAGAAAGTGTATGGAAACTACTCCGCGAAAGTAAGCGCGAAACCGGTTCCTGCCGCGCCAAAGATGCGTTTAAAAGCACGCGCCGATAAAGTAACCGTATCCTGGAAGAAGGTTTCCGGCGCGGATAAGTACATTGTCTACAAATCCACGAAGAAAAACAGCGGATACTATAACGCGTGGATTACGCAGAGAACGTCCTTCACGGATCGGGAAGTAAGAAAAGGAAACACTTATTATTATAAGATGAGAGCCTACAAAACAGTTGGAGGCAAAAAAATCTTCAGCAACTACACAAAAGTTATAAAAGTTCGCGCGAAGTAATTGCCCGGCTGCCGGACACGGAAAGACCCCTCGAAACAGAGGGGTCTTTGATTTCAGGGCAGGATTGACGGCAGTCCTGCCTCTCCTTCTTTTTTTGTAAAATTCATGTTAATTCTATTGTTTCTGTATACATTCTTCAATCTTTTCTGCTAAAATAAAAACGTAAAATTTCATTACTTATTTTTCAGCAGAGGACATTACAAAGAATGAAAAGAAAAGAAGCAAAAAAGGGTGTAGTGTTCTTATTGTGTGTTATTCTAATTTTATTTTACATAAACATTATATTCTCTTTCCCTTCCGGCGAATCCGCGGACGGTTCCAAAGAAAAGTGGAACACGTTTTACGCGATGGAAGAGGATACGCTGGACGCAGTCTACCTTGGAACCAGCTCCGTGGATCGCTACTGGATCTCTCCGCAGGCATGGGAGGATACAGGCATGGCAGTCTATCCCTTTGCGATCTCCAGTGTCTCCTGTGTATTTCTCAAGCCTATGATGGAAGAGGTTTTGAAAACACAGGATGTGAAGCTTTTTATCATTGATATCCGCACCTTTACCAACGATGCCGATGATATCTCAGACACCCGCATGCGCCGGGTGGTTGACAATATGAAGTGGTCTTCTACGAAACTGGAGGCCATGGAAGAAGGATTTGAGTACGCGTCTTATGGAGAAAATGACATTGATTCCGGTGATTTATCGTGGTACATTCCCTTCCTGAAATACCATCAGCGCTGGAATGCCGATCTGAACCTAGGAGATCTCTTTTCCATTTATCCCACTACCGAATACGGCGGTTACGCGGCTTATCAGCCCAAAGTGTTCACGTCCGTGCCCCAAAAGCATCCGAACATGTCAACCAAGGAACGGGCGCTGGAGGAAGAAAGCGCTCTGGAGCTTACAGAGCTTCTGTCCTATTGTGATACACTGGACTGTGAAATTCTCTTCGTCGATGCGCCGTACATTATGACAAAGGAACAGCGTGAAAAATCTAATACCATCGCCGCAATAATCGAAGAGGCCGGTTATCCGCTGGTGGAATTCAATACCGAACGGTATTATAAAAAGCTGGATCTGGATTTCTCCTGTGATTATTATGACAAAAAACATGTCAATTATCTGGGCGCGGTCAAATACACACGGGTTTTCAGCCAATATCTGGACAAACACTACCGCCTGGAGGAATACCAGAACTCCGAGGATCCTGAGTACTGGAGCGCTGCCTATGACAAACTGTCCGATAAAATCCGGGAATCCGGACAGGAGCTGCGTTCCGCGAGCAACTGAAAACGTTCCGGCGGACAAAAAAGCCACTGACTTCTCTTAAATCAGTGGCTTTTCCTTTATCCTTTTTTCAGAAACGTTTTTCGGTGAATCGGGCACATTCCATAAATCCGCAGACCTTCATAATGCGCTTTTGTGCCGTACCCTTTATTCTTCTCGAACCCATAGCCCGGGTACTTGACCGCGAATTCTTTCATCATCCGATCCCTCGTCACCTTGGCGAGGATGGACGCCGCCGCGACCGAGAGGCTTTTGCTGTCTCCTTTCACCACATTCGTCTGTGGAATCGGGATCTCTTCAATCGTCATCGCATCAAAAATAATATGCTCCAGCCGCTTTCCCTGTCTGTCCATTTTTTCGGAAACTTCCGCGACAGCCTGCCGCATCGCTTCCTTTGTCGCCTGCAGAATATTGATTTCATCAATTCGCTTATGATCCACGATACCGATTCCCCATGCCAAGGCAGATGCCCGGATTATCTCATAAAGGACTTCCCTCTTCTTTTCCGTCAGTTTTTTGGAATCATCGATCCCCGGCACGTCAAAATCCCGCGGCATCACAACTGCCGCCGCGACCACCGGTCCCGCCAGAGGCCCCCTTCCCGCTTCATCTACACCCGCAATGTACTGTACCTCGTCTCCGCAGAGTTCCGTTTCAAATTGTTTCATCTCCTCAAGGCGCTGCCGCATCCGGAGTTCGCGTTCTTCTTTCTTCATTCGACTTTCTCCAATGTAATCTTTCCGATCTTCCCTGCCCGGAACTCATCCAGAACCACTCTCGCAATCCGCTCATAATCAATTTTTTTGCCCGGGAGGATGCATCCCCGCTTTTGTGCCGCGGCCTCCATTGTTTCCAATGGTGTCGGTTTCAGTTCTTCCAGTTTATAGCGTTGCTCGAGAAGCTCCGGATATTCGTTCTGAAGCAGAGAAATCAGCTCCAGGGCCAAAGTTGCCACATCCAGAATTTCATCCTTGATAGAGCCGCAGAACGCCAGATTAAGGCCTACCTCGGGATCCTCAAATTTGGGCCATAAAATTCCCGGCGTATCCAACAGCTGCATGCTGCCCGGGAGGCTCAGCCACTGCTTCCCCTTTGTTACTCCCGGTCGATCGCCTGTCTGCGCGCTTTTTTTTCCTGTAAGACGGTTGATCAGAGAAGATTTTCCCACATTGGGCACTCCGACAATCATCAGCCGGTATGGTTTTTTTCTCGCCTGCTCTTTATTTTTTTCCTCCTGAAGACGACCCAGCCGCTTCAAAAGTTGCGTGGTTCCGTCTCCTGACATGCAATTTGTGGTCAGCGCAATCATCCCCTGTTTCTGAAATACTTCCGCCCAGGCTTTTGTAGCTTCGCTGTCCGCAAGATCGCTCTTATTAAAAATTACAATCCGCTTTTTATCCTTTACCAGGTCATCAATGATCGGATTCCTGCTGGATCTGGGGATTCTCGCATCAATCACCTCCAGAACAGCATCCACCAGTTTCAGATTTTCCTGTATCAGCTCTCGGGTTTTTTTCATATGCCCCGGATACCAGTTGATATGTTCTATCATTTCTCTTTCTCTCCGTCACTGCTACAAAAAGAGGAACCTTTTGGTTCCTCTCGCTGCATTCAAAACTATTCTTCTGTCTTTTCCACTTCTGCTGCAGGCGCTTCTGTTTCTGCTGCCGCTTTTTCCGCTGCTTCAGCCTCAGCTGCCGCCTTTGCTTCGGCGATTGCCGCCAGCTGTTCTTCGCTGTACTCCTTCGCCTTAATCTTAGCAGATTTACCAGTTCTTTCGCGCATATAGTGAAGTTTTGCTCTTCTGACATCACCGCGTCTCACAACTTCGATCTTTTCAACCAGTGGTGAATGAATCGGGAATGTCTTTTCAACGCCTACGCCGGAAGCGATTCTTCTTACTGTAAACGTTTCGCTGATTCCGCCGTTCTGCTTTTTCAGTACAAATCCTTCAAAAATCTGAATTCTCTCTCTAGAGCCTTCTTTAATTTTAATGTGCACTTTTACCGTGTCTCCCACATTAAACGCAGGGATATCTGTTTTAAGGTAATCCTGTGCAATTGACTGCATCACATTCATTGCTCATTTCCTCCTTCCCTCCAAGACGTTCATGGTGCCCTGTCCGCACCCAGAGGACCGTCCGTAATAACATCAAACATTTTAGCATGGAAGAACCTGCAATGCAAGGATTTTTTTATTTTTCCCTCTTACTTTTCAACTTATTTTACAACATGAATAATCGCCGCGACTCTGGTTCCCGAATTGTGAAGCTGTCTGACACTTTGGGAAACGACGCCTTTTCTGGCATTCGCCGCGTGAATCAGCTTGCCGTTTCCGGAATAGATTCCCGCGTGGCTATAGCGTCCACCGCTCTTAAAAAGCAGGATATCTCCCGGCTTTGCCCGTTTCAGACTTTTTATGGAGGAACCTACCTTATACTTTTTAAGAGACTGGCTCAGACCTGCCGAGGAGGTACGTTTTACTTTTTTCTTCGTATCTACATCCGCATTTTTGTACACCCAGTATACAAAACCGCTGCAGTCAAATGCTTTTGGGCCGGACGCGCCGGCTCTGTAGCTGGCTCCGATTTTCTTTCTCGCTTTCGCCACAATCTTCTGACCGCCACTCTTTTGTGTTTTTTTCTTTACCGTCTTTGAAAACCCACTGTAATATTTCTTCCCGTTCTGTGAAGCAAACGCGCGTATCTTGTAACGGTAACGAGTGTCCGCCTTCAGATTTTTGCTTTTAAAGTTGGTTCTGCCGGTGGTTCCGATTTTCCGATACGTTTTTTTCTTCGGAAAATATCTGTAAATTTCGTAACCGGACGCGCCGACCGCCTTTTTCCATGTGAGTTTTATCGTCTTTGAGTCCAATGCTTTGCTTTTTACTCCGGACGGAACCGCAACCGCAGGCGCCGCATTCTGCGGAGCCGCCTTTTTATGCTGCTCTGCCTGAGTCTGTGCCGCTTCTGCCGCATGACCATGCGCGGGGAAACAGAATATCCCGGCCATAATCGTCAGTGTTACCGCACAGGTTACAATTTTCTTCCTCATAAAAGCCTCTCTTTGAATTGTTTTTTTCCAGCTTTTATTGAATAACACGGGTATCACTATACCATCGTTTATGCAAAAAGTCAAATTCCTCCTCATCCCTTGCGTTCACTAGTATGCAGTATCTTTTTTTATAGATTGGAAAAAATTTCTTTAAAAAAACAGCAATCTTTTTTGAAAGACGCTATCTACACACCCTAAAACCATTGATTTTCCTTATTTCATTTTTCCATCGACAACATTCTACATTTTTTCATTATTAATCCGATTGTATTTTTGTGTTTTTTAGTAACTAGTTTGCTATTTTCTTTTCAACTCGTCTGCGTATATATATTCTCGCTTTGTGCATTTTTATTCATTGTTATAAAATTCAAAACACAACAAACACTCTAATAACAAGAAAACTCATCCTTATGCTCTGGGATGAGTTTTATCATAAACATCTTTAATTCTGTTTTTGGTAACGGATAGATAAATTTCTGTCGCCGACAAATCCTCATGCCCCATCAGCTCCTGTAAAGACTTTAAATCTGCCCCATTCTGAAGCATATGGACCGCAAAGGAATTCCTTATGATATTTGGGGTCAGTTTTTCCTCCAGTCCTGCTTTTCTTCCATATTCCTTCAAAATCTTCCACAATCCCTGCCTGGTAATCCTCTGTCCGTGATAGTTTACAAAAAGCGCCGTTTCTTCCATATTATCCCTCAACAAGGTTCTCCTCGCTTCATAAATATAATTTTCCAGTGCCGCTCTTGCGGGTCTCCCTAAAGGAATAATTCTCGCCTTACGCTGATCCGCCGCGCAAGTGATAAATCCCATCCTTAGGTTCAAATCCTCCACGTTAATGTCAATCAACTCACTGACCCGAATTCCCGTAGCGTAAAGGAGTTCCAGAATCGCGCTGTCCCGCACGCCCCGCAAAGTCTTATCCGGAAGCGCCAGCAACCGATCCATTTCCTCCAGTGTCAAAAACTCCAGCTTTTTTCTTTCAATTTTAGGCGACTTAATATCCTGCGCCGGGTTTTCGTGAATTTCTTCTCTTGCCTGCAGATAATTATAGAACGCGCGAATTGACGCCAATTTGCGATTTACAGTGGATGCCGACTTGCCCATGTTTTTCAGTTTTAATAAAAACGCTACCACTTCCGTCCCCTTTGTCTGCCTCAGATCCGAAATTCCCCGTTCCTCTTCAAAATCCGCGAATTCCAGCACATCCCGACGATAAGCTTCCAGCGTATTCTTTGCCATTTTCTTTTCATTTTTCAAATAATCAAAAAACTGTTCCAGGAGCATTGCGCCACCTCCTTCTCCGCACTCACACACTGACGCAGACATAGTTTTATTATAATCTACGTCTCTTTGGTTTACAATAATATTTTGGCGATTTCTGGAATTTTTTGCGGAAAGGAATAACCACTGTTTCCCGAACATAGATTAGCTAAGTAGATAGGAGGCACATAAGATGAAACGAATTCGCAATAATCGGATGCATACACTGAATCAGGCAGTATCACTGGCTGCCGGAAGCAAAAAAACGCTCCTGCTTTCCCTCTTTTTCTTCCTCACCGGAATTTCCACAGGAATTTTTCTGGAGCTGACCATGCAGGCAGGCGAAAAAAGCAGTATCGCGGGATATCTCCAGCAGTATCTTTTTATGGATACCAGTTCCATCGAATATCCAAACCCGTTCTTTTCTTCTCTTTCCAGCAATCTGCTCCTTCTTCTGATTATATTTCTTTCCGGTCTGTCGGCGCTTGGTTTTCCCGCGGCGCTTGCCGCGCTCACGTATAAGGGAATGGCACTGGGCTTTTGTACAGGTCTGATCGCGGAAACATTAAAAAACAAGGGTCTTTTTGTCATTCTGACTTCTCTGGTACCTCAAAATCTGCTCCTTCTCCCCGCCTTTATTCTGGCTGTCTGCGCCGCGGTGAATTATGCGCTGCTGTCCCTCCGCAGGAACCGGGCAGCAAAAAGGAACCTGAAAGAGACTTCCGGTTCCTATCTGTTTCTGACGCTCCTCCTGGCCGCCGTTATCGCTCTCGCCTGCGGCCTTGAAGCTATTTTATATCCAGTTGTTCTTTCGCCATAAAGATAGCCGCGATCGTCTTAGCGTCCACCAGTTTCCCGAAGGCAGCCATTTTATAGGCTTCCTTGAAATCATACTCCAGGATCTCAAGCGCTTCATCCTCATCCGGCTCTGCTTCTCCGGCAGTCAGACCGGTTGCCGCATACAGGTGAATCACTTCTTCTGTATAGGCTACGCTTGGGTTGATTTTTCCCAGATAGCGCAGATGCTCCGCCGTATATCCGGTCTCTTCTTTCAGTTCTCTGCGCGCGGTTTCTTCCGGATTTGTCTCCCCCTTGTCAATCTTTCCTGCCGGAATTTCCAGAAGAACACTTCCGCTCGGATATCGGAACTGCTTCACCATTACCAGCTTTCCTTCTTCTGTAATGGGAACAATCGCCACTGCTCCGTTGTGCTCCACGATCTCCCGGTACGCGGTTCCATTGGGCGCCGTCACCGTATCCCTTCTCAGATTAAGAATGGCTCCTTCATAGATTCTCTGGCTTTCTATTCGTTTTTCCTCAAAAATCATAGTCCCTCCCTGCGCCTGTGCGCGTCTTTATTTTGTCATGGATTTTGATTTATCCACCGCGGCCTGAAATCCGTCTTTGACGTTCTGTTCAAATCCGTTCTCAAAAAGGCGGTTCACTGCTTCGATTGTCGTGCCTCCCGGCGAGCAGACATTGATACGCAGCTGTTCCGGACTGAGATCGCTTTCCAGCACCATTTTCGCCGCGCCCAGTACAGCCTGTGCCGCGAAAACCCGCGCCTTTTCCTTCTCCATTCCATTCTCGCAAGCAGCCTCCATTAAGGCTTCAATATACATATAAGTATAGGCCGGACTGCTTCCACTCACGCCAATTACGCAGTGGATCAATGATTCCTCTACTTCCTCCGCTTTTCCTATGGTTTGGAAAATCTCCAGCGCCCGCGAAAAATCTTCTTCCTCCACGTTCTGATTCCTGCACACGGCAATCATGGCTTCTCCTACCTGCGCCGGGGTATTGGGCATAATCCGTATGATTTTGCGATCGCTGCCCAGATACTGCTCGATCCGCGAAATGCTCACTCCTGCCGCCATGGAAATAATCAGCTTGTCTCTTGTACAGGCTCCCGCGATTTCCGGCAGAACCGTCTCGAACAGATTTGGTTTTACGCCTAAAATAAGGACATCGCTTTTTTCCGCCAGTTCTGTTTCCGCGCCGCAGGCGGTCACTGCTTTAAACTCCCGAGCCAGGCTACTGCGTACATCTTCTTTTTTATCATAGACCAAAATACTGTCGCCTTTTTTCTCCGCGGCAGGCGCGTAGCCTCTTAATATCGCGCCGCCCATGTTTCCCGCGCCGATAAATCCAATTTTCATCTTCTGTTTACCTCCCTGTAAATACGGTTCCCGTTTCTTCCTGGCCGAGAGCCTTCTTTATAATATCCGTTTTTTTTCCGTTCAGCAGAACCATCGGGATTCCATACCGGTTCACAAGGCGCGCCGCTTCAATTTTTGTGGCGATTCCGCCTGTTCCAAAGCTGCTCTTTTCTCCGATATCAATCGTTTCCAGCAGCTGATCGATATCCGCGACTTCCTCAATCAGTTTCGCGTCCTGTTCATTTTTCGGGTCCTTGTCGTAGACCCCGTCAATATCGCTTAGGACAATCAGAAGATCCGCGTTCCACAGATTTGCCGTATGGGCGCTGAGCGTATCGTTATCGCCAATCCGGATTTCATCAACGCTGACACTGTCATTCTCGTTTATAACCGGAACGACCCCTTCGTCTACCAGCGTAAACAACGCGTTGCGGATGTTCAGCGTCCGGTGCGGCTCTTTAAAATCACCCCGGGTCAGCAAAATCTGCCCCACATGGAAGCCGTAATCGGCAAAATACTCCTTATACGCCATCATCAGTTCTACTTGTCCGATCGCGCACAAAGCCTGTTTGTAATTCATATCGCCCCTGCGGCTCCATTTATTGATCGCTCCCACGCCGCAAATCCCGGCTCCCGAAGAAACCATAATAACCTGTTTATTTTTCTTTATCAGGTCGCTGGCCTGTTCCGCGATATTGTGAAGCACTTCCCGGTTCACCGCGCCGCGGTCATCGGAAAGCACATTGCTCCCAACCTTAATTACAATCTTGCGGCTGTCTTTTATCAGTTCGCTGATTGTGCTCATCATTTATCGCCTCTTTCTTCATTATATATAACGGTATCAGTATACGATAAATTCCCAAAAGCCGCAATAGATAAGAAGGGAAAACCGGTATACGTCCCGGGCAAAGTAAAAGACGGAGCGTTCCCGGGGTTCAGCATATGTAAACCTGCTCCGTCTTTATTCTTCTCTCTTTTGTGCCCGGCTATCCTTTTTTACCGGGGCTCGACAATCAGTTTGATCGCGGTTCGTTCTTCTCCCTCGATTTCAATATCCGTAAAAGCGGGAACGGTTACAAGGTCAATGCCGCTCGGCGCTACAAATCCTCTTGCTATCGCGATTGCCTTTACCGCCTGGTTGAGAGCCCCTGCTCCGATTGACTGAATTTCTGCTCCTCCTTTTTCTCTCAATACTCCTGCGAGTGCTCCTGCCACCGAATTCGGATTTGATTTCGCTGATACTTTTAAAACTTCCACGTATACATCCTCCTTAATCTCATTGATCATTTACGCATCCCCTTCCGGGTTTTTCTGTCTCCTTCGGAGGCGACTGTTTCTGACGTCTCCTGTATCTAATTATATAATCCAAAAATGCCATTTTATAGCAAAAAAATACGACAAATTCCTTCAAAAATTTCTTTTTTCTAAAATTTTGAGACAACCCCTTGATTTTTTTGACATGAACGGCTATAATCAAATTGTGGTTATCCCCCTGATAACCTCATTAATCTCTAATCCCAATACCCCTTTTGAACAAAACAGACTGCTCCCCTGCAGTCTGTTTTGTTTTTTGTAAATGTTTTATAAAAGAAAATATGGTATAATCCTATTACGGGAGAAAGTTGAGATTTATGGAACACATTACAGATCAGATTACGGCAGCACCCTATACATCGAAGGCATTCCGCCTTTATTTCGGAAATATGAGACTGGCGGCCGCGGATATTGAAACAACCGGATTAAGTCCTGCCAACAGCCGATTTGTCTTGGGCGGGCTTCTTACCGCCTCTCCCGCAGCGGAAACAGACTCCCGAAAGGATCGCGCGACATTTCAGGTGCATCAGTTTTTTTCTGAATCTCCAGCGCAGGAGCAGGAGACGCTTTCCGCATACCTGTCGGTTCTGAAAAAAATGGACGTACTGCTCACCTACAATGGAAAGCGTTTTGATCTTCCCTTTCTGAAAGGTCGGGCAGGATCGTCGGCAGAGCATCTTCCTTTTAATCTGGATCTTTTTCTTCTGGTCAGACACTATTCTCCGATAAAAAAATTTCTTCCAAACCTGAAGCAGAAGACCGTGGAGAATTATATGGGACTTTGGAGTTCCCGAAAAGACGAAATATCCGGAAAAGAAAGCGTGGAGCTTTATTACCGCTATCTGGCAGACCGCGATCCGTCTGTAAAAAAGACAATTCTGCTGCACAATTACGATGATATTGTCCAGCTTTACCGCCTGCTTGCGGTTCTGGAAAAAACGGATCTTCACAAAGCCATGTTTCATATGGGCTTTCCCGTTCACTCCGAAGCGCCTGGTATTTCCAATCTCTCTACGGAAAAAATAGTTCTGTCCGGAAATGAACTGACTGTGTCCGGACAGCAGGGAGCGGATGCGGTTTCCTTCCGCTGCTTTGAATGGAACGGAATTCCTTGTTTTTCCGACTTCAGCCGCATCAATCGGACATTTCGGGTGTCGCTGCCTCTTATCCGGCAGTCCGGTCTTGTTCTCGCGGATTTGAAAGCCCTGCGGATGGATCTGTCTGAATTTCAAAAATATCCTTCCTGCCAGGAAGGATTTCTGATCCTGGAGCAGCAGGATAAAAAAAACTATCTGGAAATCAATCATTTTGTAAAAGTTTTTTTAGAAAGGATGTTAAACCAATGGATTACAAAAAAACAGCAGCCGAAATAAAGGCGGACAGCTTTAAAATGGCCTCTCTGCCGCGAGAAACTCGCGATCGCGCCCTGCAGGCCATGATTGATGAACTTACCGCCCATAAATCGGAAATCTTCGCCGCGAACGCGGAAGACTTAAAGCAGGCGGCTTCTGAAAATCTGCCGCTTCCGATCCGGAACCGCCTGAAATTTGATGAGCATAAACTGTCTGACTGCGTCAGCGGCATGCGGGATCTGATCGCGATGGAAGATCCGCTTTTCAAAGAACTTTTGAAACGGCAGCTGGATGAAAACCTGACCCTGATCAAAACCACGTGCCCCATCGGCGTCATCGGCGTCATTTTTGAATCCCGTCCCGACGCGCTGGTTCAGATCACGTCACTGTGCGTCAAAAGCGGCAACTGCGCGATTTTAAAAGGAGGCAGCGAGGCCGCCCGTACAAACCGGGTTCTCTTTGATCTTCTTTACCATGCCGGTCTCCGCGCCGGTCTTCCCCGCGGATTTGCCGCTCTTATTGAAGATCGCGCCGGCATTGATGAGCTGCTGAAATGCCACGAATCCGTCGATCTCATTATCCCAAGGGGTTCCAACCAGTTTGTACAGTACATTATGGCAAATTCTAAAATTCCGGTAATGGGGCATGCGGACGGAATCTGCCACGTATATGTAGATAAAGACGCGGATCTGAAAAAGGCAGTTCCGGTTGTAATTGATTCCAAAACCCAGTACTCCGCTGCCTGCAACGCCGCGGAGACCCTGCTCGTGCATCGTGAAATCGCCGACAGCTTCCTTCCTGCCCTTTCTCACGCCGCAGGATCTTCTATTGAGTTTCGCGGCGACTCCGCTTCACAGGCACTATTTGCGTGTATTCCCGCGGAAGAATCGGACTTTAAAACAGAATACCTGGATACGATCCTGTCTGTAAAAATTGTCGATTCTGTGGAAGAAGCCATCTCCCATATCAATCATTACGGTTCTCACCATACAGACTGCATTCTTACAGAAAATCCGCGGACTGCGGAAGAATTCATGGCAAATGTCGATTCTGCCGGCGTGTATCAGAACTGTTCCACCCGGTTTGCCGATGGATTCCGCTATGGCTTCGGCGCGGAAGTGGGCATCAGCACCGGCAAGCTTCATGCCCGGGGTCCGGTGGGACTGGACGGACTTGTAACCTATAAATATAAGCTGTTCGGCAACGGGCAGATTGTCGCGGATTACGCTTCCGGGGCGCGCAGCTTTCACTTTCAGGACATTAAATAACAAAGGGGACTATCATGAGCTGGATTAAACGAGTTTTCTATGGCGCGCTGATCGGAGTCGCTTCTATCGCGCCCGGCATTTCAGGAGGGACGATCGCCATTGCGCTGGGATTTTATGAGAGCCTGATTAATGCGGTAGCAAATCTACTGAAACAATTTAAAAAGAATTTCCTATATCTCTTCCCTTACGGGATCGGCGCTCTGGTCAGCATGGCAGCCTTGTCTGTCGTGATTAATTTCTTTTTCATCCGGTTTCCTCTGCCCACCAGTACGCTGTTCATCGGCTTTATTTTAGGAACGCTTCCCTTTATCCGCGGGAAATTCCGCGGCAGCCTGCAGGGTGGAGAACGCAGAGCTTCCCATATCATCACAATGGCGGTGTTCTTTTTCATTGTACTGATTCCGATCTTTTTCAAGGGAAGCATCGGCGAAGTCAATCTTTCCGGAGATGCCGCTTCCGTAATCAGCCTGGTAGGTGTCGGTGTAATCGCAGCGGCTACACTGGTCATTCCCGGGCTGTCCGGAACCATGATCCTTACTGCCATCGGATATTACAAACCCCTGCTGCTGATTGCGAGCACGTTCGTAACTGCGCTTTTGAGTCTGGATATCCGAACTGCCCTGGAGCAGCTGATTTTCATCGTGCCCCTTGGTATCGGAGTTGTCGCGGGTGCTTTTTTTCTGGCAAAACTGGTAAGCTTCCTGTTCCGTGTCATTCCGTCTTATGTGTACGCCGCAATTACCGGATTGATTCTGGCAACTCCCGTTGTCATGCTCGCGGACATCCGCCTTTCCCACATCTCGGTGCTTTCCGTTATCTGCGGAATCGGCACTCTGGCGGCAGGGCTCATTCTGATCCGTTTTCTCGGAGAAGAGGAATAATTGAAAAAAGCGGAACGCGCCGTACGTTCCGCTTTTTTCAACAAATCACTTACAGTAATGTCGCCATATGTCCCAATGTACGAACTAACTGGGAAACATAACTCATCTCATTATCGTACCACGCCACAACACGCACCTCATAAATCTTCGTCCCGCATCTCTGCGCCAAGGTCTGCGTCGCGTCAAACAACGATCCGTAACTCATTCCGATAACATCACTGGACACAATCTGCTCTTCTGAATATCCAAAAGATTCATTCGCTTCCTTTTTCATCGCCTCATTCAGTCCTTCCACACTGACCGTCTCTGTTTCATCTTTCAACGTAGCGTCCAAAATGGTAATCGAGCCGGATGGAACCGGAACTCTTTGAGCGGAACCGATCAGCTTTCCTGCCAGTTCCGGAATTACGAGTCCGATTGCCTTCGCGGCGCCTGTACTGTTCGGGACAATATTTACCGCTCCGGCTCTCGCGCGACGGAAATCTCCTTTTCTATGCGGACCGTCCAAAATCATCTGGTCGCCGGTGTATGCGTGAATCGTTGTCATAAATCCGGTTCGCAGTTCCCGATAATCGTTCAGCGCTTTTGCCATCGGCGCCAAGCAGTTGGTGGTGCAGGATGCCCCGGAAACAATCAGATCTTCCTTTGTCAAAATTTCGTGGTTTACACCGTAAACGATTGTAGGCAAATCATTTCCTGCCGGCGCTGAAATCAGAACCTTCTTTGCGCCTGCGTCAATATGCGCCTGGGATTTTGCCTTTGACGCGAAGAACCCAGTACATTCAAGCACAATATCAACATCCAGCTCTCCCCATGGAAGCTTGGAAGGATCGGATTCTTTATAGATCCGGATATACTTTCCATCCACTGTAATAGATTCTTCATCATGCTCCACGGCATGATCCCTGTATGCGCCCTGTACACTATCGTATTTCAAGAGATATGCCAGCATCTCCGGCTTTGTCAGATCATTGATCGCTACAACCTCATAGCGGTCATCCGCAAAAACTTTACGGAACGCCAGTCTGCCAATTCTTCCAAATCCGTTAATCGCAATCTTAATCATGTTTTTATCCTCCTTTGAAATTAATCTGTCTTCCTTTTCAGGAAGGATTCTACTTCTTCTGCGGACTCAAGCTTCATCGCTTCTTCAGCAACCTCTGAGGCCGCTTCCCTGTTCCACCTGGAAATCTGATATCTCACTGCCAGAACCGATGCCGGGCTTACACTGAATTCTTCCAGTCCGAAAGCCAGAAGCAAAGGTGTCAGCAGTGGATCTGCCGCCGCTTCCCCGCACATTCCGACGGGAATTCCCGCATCATTCGCGCACCGGATTACGTGCCGGACAGAACGAAGCACCGCGGGATCATACGGCTTGTTCAGATATGCCACTTGCGGATTTCCACGATCCGCAGCCATCGTATACTGTGTCAGGTCGTTTGTTCCGATACTGAAAAAATCGCTTTCTTTTGCCAGCAGATCCGCAATCATCGCGGCTGCCGGCGTTTCCACCATAATTCCGACCTGTATATCCCGATTATATTTTATACCGCTTTTCTCAAATTCTCTGGTAATTTTCCGTACTTTTTCTTTAACAGTTCTGATTTCTCCTACTGTTGTGACCATTGGCACCATGATTTGCAGATTGCCGAAGGCACTCGCCCTTAAAATCGCCTTCAGCTGCGTTTCAAAGATTTCTTCGTTCTGCAGGCAATAACGCACAGCCCGAAACCCTAAGAATGGATTTTCTTCTTTATCCATAGCCAGATACGGAATTCCTTTATCGCCTCCAACATCCAGAGTGCGGATAATCACCGGCTTTTCTTCAAAAATTTGCGCGGCTTTTTTATAAGCTTCAAACTGCTCCTCCTCACTTGGAGCAGACTGCTTATCCATGAAAAGAAATTCCGTACGGAAAAGTCCGATTCCCTCCGCGTCTTTTTGTGCCGCGATAACCGCGTCTCGGGTATTTCCAATGTTACAGAAGATCTCTTTTTTCTTTCCATCAGCAGTGACAGTTTTCCTGCCTATGTAGCTTTGCAGAACCAGCTTCTTTTCTTCATAGGCTTTTTTCTGTTCCCGAAAATCGTTTTCCTTCTCCGGTTCTGGATTGCGGAAAACCATGCCGCGGTTTCCATCTACAACTACGGTATCTCCGTCACCCAATATATCAAGAACTCCCGGCACGCTTAGCACCGCCGGTATTTCCATAGCTCGCGCCAAAATCGCGGAATGAGAAGTTTTGCCTCCCGTTTCTGTGACAATTCCCGCGACATGCTCTTTCTTCATTTCCGCAGTCATAGATGGGGTTAAATCTTTTGTTACCAGAATACTTTCCGGAGGAATATCCGCTAAAGACTTCTCTTCCCCATGAAGAAGAATTCTCAGCATCCGTTTTTTTATGTCCTCTACATCGGCTGCTCTCTGCCGGGTAAGTTCGTCCCCTGTTGCGGAAAACAGCTCAATAAACTGATTCAACACGGTTTCGCAAGCCGCTTCCGCACTGGCTCCGTTTTGTATTTGTTCTTCCATCTGCGAAACCATATACGGATCTTTCAGCATCTGGATGTGCCCCCGAATAATCTCCGCGTCTTTTTTTTCAACAGACTTTGAGAGAGATTCCGCAAGTTCTTCTGTGCGTCGGCAAAACGTTTCCATCGCCCGGTGAAGACGATTTTTTTCCGTCTCTGCGCCTGCCGCCGACACTGTTTCATACCGCATTTCCTCATCTTTTATAATATACGCCTTTCCGATTCCGATTCCTTCGGACACAGCAATCCCTTTCAGCACCTTGATCACCTCATTTATTGCTCTCCAAAACCTGATTCTATCATACTGACCGCTTCCCGAAGCGCTGCCTCTTCATCCTCTCCGTCACATACAATCCGGATCTGCGCTCCGAATTTAATACAAGCCGCGATCAGATTCATTACACTCTTTGCGTTCACTTCCAGATTATTAAACTCGATTTTCACATCACAGCTATACTTTGCCATCGCGTTCGCGAAGGTGGTTGCCGGTCTCATGTGAAACCCTTCTGAATTTGTAACTTTAAGATCTTTCGCTACCATAATATATCCCTCCTATGCTTTCGTTTTATTTTTCTTTAAAACCGCAAGCAGCAGCATTCCAATCACTGCCCCTACAGCCAGCGCCAACAGATAGCCTCCCACATTTTCCACGACAGGGAATACAAAGATTCCTCCGTGAGGAGCCCGCAAACCACATCCCATCGCCATGGAAATCCCTCCCGCAACCGCAGATCCTGCCACACAGGAAGGAATCACTCTCAGAGGATCGGAAGCCGCAAAGGGGATCGCGCCTTCAGTAATAAAGCACAGTCCCATGATATAATTGACCAGCCCTGCCTTGCGTTCTTCCGCCGTAAATTTATTCTTGAAAAAGGTCGTTGCCAGCGCAATCGCAATCGGAGGAACCATCCCGCCAATCATAACAGATGCCATGATATTGAATCCGCCTGAAGCAATAGCCGCCGTACCGAATACATACGCCGCTTTATTGAAAGGTCCTCCCATATCAATGGCCATCATGCCGCCGACAAGGCATCCCAGCAGAATCTGGCTGGTGCTTCCCATAGAGTTCAGTCCGTTTGTAATCGCTGTATTAATCGCTCCCACAGCCGGGTTAATAAAGCACATGAACGCTCCTATCAGCGTAATCCCCAGCAGCGGCAGAATCAGAACCGGCAGCATGCTTTCCAGACTGTCCGGAAGGAAGGAAAATACTTTTTTCAGAAGCAGTACAATCAGTCCGCCCGCAAATCCCGCGATGAGCGCGCCTAAAAACCCCGAAACAGCCGCCGCGTCACCTGTCACATTGGCGAAGGTACATCCGAGAGTCGCGATCGAACCGCCTACAAAACCAACCGCAAGTCCCGGCCGATCTGCAATGCTCTTCGCAATGTATCCGGCCAGCACCGGCATCATAAAATTGAAGGCGATATTTCCGATGCTTTTAAAAAATGCCGCCGCAGCCGTATATGTTCCAAAATCACTGTTTCTCGGCGCTCCGGCAATCGTGTCAATCAGAAAGGCCAGCGCGATCATAATCCCTCCGCCAATTACAAATGGCAGCATATAAGATACTCCGTTCATCAGATGCTTGTAGATCTGATGGCCGGCGCCTTCCTTCTCACCGTGATCCGCAGCCGCTGTTTTCCCACCCTCATAATGGAAAACGGGTGCTTCTTTATTTATGATTTTGTGTATCAGCTCCTCCGGTCTGTTAATGCCGGCCGACACATTCGTCTTGTAGACCCGTTTTCCGTCAAAACGCGCCATATCCACATTTTTATCCGCCGCGATAATGATTCCGTCCGCGGCCTCGATTTCTTCAGAAGTCAGAATGTTCTTCGCGCCTCCTGATCCATTGGTTTCCGCTTTCAGTGTATATCCCATTTCCCCGGCCTTTTTTTCAAGTGCTTCTGCCGCCATATAGGTATGCGCGATTCCTGTCGGACAGGCCGTTACCGCCAGAATCCTATACCCGCTTACCTCGCTATTTTTTTGATCCGAAACATCGCCGGCTTCCTCCGGATATCGTTCTGTTTCTTTCTGATCAATCGCACGCAGGAACGCTTCCTGTGTTTTCGCGTTCAATAACGCGTTTCGCAGTTCCATATCCATCAAGAGTGTCATCAGTCTCGAAAGGACTTCCAGATGAAGATCTCCATCCTGCGGAGCCGCGATCATAAAGAGAATTGTAGAAGGCTTTCCGTCCGGTGCCTGATAATCAACTCCTTGCGGTACAGTAATTGCCGTCAGCCCCGCCTGTTTTACCGCCTGGCTTTTTGCGTGAGGAATCGCAATTCCTTCTCCGACCGCTGTGGTCCCTTCTTCTTCTCTTGCGAGAATCCCTCTCTTGTATTCTTCCTTGTCGTTCAGATTTCCTGCCTCATCATGCAAACGGATCAAAAGATCAATCGCCTCTGCCTTTGTATGAACCTCTGCCCCTGGTATAATGGATTCCTTCTTTAATAAATCAACAATCCGCATAGCTACTCTCCTTCCAGTGCGTTAACACTTCTGAAAAAATTCTTCAATTTCCCTCCGTCCGGCGAGTCCCTCTCCGCAGGCAGTCGCCGAACCTGCCGCAACCCCCATTTTCAGCGCATACTCATAATCCCGTTTCTGCATATAGCCTGCCAGAAAGCCGGCCACCATGGAGTCCCCCGCTCCCACCGTATTCCGAACGCTGCCTCTGATCGCAGGAACCCGGAAGCACTTTCCGTTTTCACAGAGCAGATACGCGCCGTCGCCTCCCAGAGATACCAGAACATTTCGCGCTCCCTGCTCCTGCATTTTTTTTGTTCCTGCCTCAAGCTCTTCTTCTGTCTGGATCTTTATTTCTGACAGTTCTTCTAATTCCTTTTTATTTGGCTTAATCAGAAATGGACGATATTTCAACACCTTCTTCAGAAGGCTTCCCGTGGCGTCCACAACAAAGCGAATTCCCCTTCCGCTGAGCCCCTTCAGCATGATTTCATAAATATTATCCGGCAATGTATTGGGGATACTCCCGGAGATCACCAGAGTGTCATCTTCTTTCAACCGATCCAGCCGCATTAAAAGGGCATCTAGTTTTTCCCTTGTAATTGCCGGACCCTGCGTATTGATTTCGGTTTCCTGCCTCATACGGAGTTTGACATTGATTCGGGTAATCCCCGCGTCAAGATGAATGAAGTCCGTTTTCAGCCCCGCGTCCTTCAACCCCCGTTCCAGCGCGTTTCCAGTAAACCCGCTTACAAATCCCAGCGCTGTGTTTTCAACTCCAAGGCTGCTCAATACTGTGGATACATTGATCCCTTTTCCCCCGAAATAGTAAGCCTCTCCTTTGGAACGGTTTGTTTCTCCCAGCTTCAGCTCATCCAGATCGATCACATAATCGATCGCCGGACTGAAGGTAACCGTGTAAATCATATTATTCCACCTCCTTTACGACTGTATACTGAGAATATTGTTCCTCTTCTATTTTGTCCGTAAGAATGCAGGCATCATCAAGCTGGGCAAAGGTAATGGAAGAAATAAGCCCGAACTTGGTATGATCCGCCAGAACAAAGGATACATAAGACTGCTTCATCGCCGCAGACTTAATCGCCGCTTCTCCAATGTCCGGTGTCGTAAATCCCCTCTCCGGATCGATTCCGTTGGTTCCCATAAAGCATTTCGTAAAATTATACTGCCGGATCGCTTCAATAGCTGCGGTTCCGACGGCGGCTTCCGTAGAAGGTCTCAGAAGCCCGCCAATCATATATACGTTAAAACCCCTTTGAATCATTTTTTTCGCATGTCCGAGCCCGTTTGTCACATAAGTGACATTTTTTTTATCCAGGTAATCGATCATACGTTCTGTCGTCGTCCCCGCGTCAAGAAATACGAAATCGCTTTCATTGATCATCGTTGCCGCGTAAGCCGCGATCCGGTCTTTTTCTTCCACCTGCAGCTGCGCTCTGGAGGTGATATCCGTCTCCCCGAAAAGCATATCCGAAGATACCGGAACCGCCCCTCCGAAGACTCTTTTCAACTTCCCCATCTGTTCCAACTCGTTGATATCTCTGCGAATCGTAGACTCGCTGATTCCCAGTTCTTTTGCCAGACTGGCGACCTTAACCGCATGTTTTTTCTTTAACTTTGCTAAAATCCTTTCGTACCGCTCTCTTTGTAACATCGTTTCCTCCTGTCGCCTTTATTATAGCATCACATCCGCCAAAGTCAATCATTTTCAATCAAATTTTTCCACATTTTCTTCCAAACTCTTTCATCATCAGAATTCTCAACCTGCTCTGATAGCTTTATCTTTGGATCCTTTTCAGACTTGGGAGGCACTCCAAACACTTGTATTTGCTCCAAATAACCGGATTCCGCCAAATCTTTCACGGTCACCAGCTGACCACCGTCCGAATCTAAATCATAGCCAAAATGAAAAAATGCCCGCCAGATCAGGTATGCGCACTGTGCCGAACGCATCTGTTCTTCTTCTCCATTCTCAAGGATCCCGCTCATCAGCCCATAAGGAATGCCCTGCAAATTTTCTTCCGCGTATGCCGCGATCTCTTTCCTCCTTTCTTTCGAAACCCCTTTCAGCCGCAAAATCTGAAAATCAGAATATGTCCACCAATGGCCCATGTCTTTGATCTTCGAAACCTCCCCCGGCATAACAGCTTCTAACGTTCTCTGCCTGTTCGCATCCACTATCAGCCCCGCATGTCCATGATGCCACCCCAGACTATGTGAGGAAAAAGACACGATAACATCCCCATCTTCCAAAGGAGCCAAAGGAACTGACTCGTTCTGTATGTCTCGGATCCGATCCTGCTTTGTAAACAGACTGGTGCGGCAGCATTCAATCTTCCGCTCGCAAAGATACGCTTCCTGAAAAGCAACCAGCTCTTCTTGAAAGTGATCGTGTTTCCGAATTGCATCCACTGCGGGCCGGGATAAACCTGTCTGCTCCTGAATCAGACGGTAATCTTTCCCGCTCAGCCGTCCCTGCGCGGTAATCCCTCTGATATCCTTTTTTTCACAGTTCCTCCCATCGTTTTCTCCCGACGCGTGAGCCAGGGGTTGAAAAAAAAGAAAACCGCTCAAAAAAAAGACAGCTAACGCAAGGATACCTTTTTTCCACCTTTGTTTTCGTCCGGCACGTCCCTTCACAAAAGCACCCCCTGTTTGAAGTATGTGCCGATTGACTTCTTATCATACACCCTTGAATTTCACAGTGCGAAAGCCTATAATGAAAAGAAAAGGCTTGGGGTATTTTCATATGAGACAGGAAAAAGCATCCGTACTTACCATGATTGGAACAGCATTTCTTTCATTTATCCGAATTCTTCCGGCACTGCTGTTCTTTGAAATTGTTTATAAAGTTTTATGCGCACTGATCTTCCGTCCGCTATTATCCGCTATCATGCAGAGCGCGCTTAATCTCAGCGGATATGAAGTCGCTTTTAATAATGAGATTGCAGGTTTTTATACAACCATTCCCGGCATCATTGCCACAGTCGTTGTCTGCATCCTGGCCGGGTTTCTGGCATATTTCGAATATGCGGTGCTCATCCTGATGATCTATTACCGCTATACCGGACAGCCGACATCCCTGTCTGATTCTATGAAAATGGCTCTGACAACCTTTAAAAGCCTTGCCAGTTTTGGTTTGATCGGATTTCTCTTTTATTCCCTGGGACTTCTTCCCCTGGTAAATCTGGGGTTTTCACCCTCTATCCATCCGGAAGCCCAAATCCCTAATTTTATCAGCGGAGAATTATATAAATCTTTCTTTGGAAGCGTTTTAATGGTTGTATTTTATGTCATTATGTACCTTTTATTCTTCTGTGCCCTATTCGTTCTGCCTTCTATGGTTCTGCGGCGTCGCAAATTCGGACGTTCATTCCGTTTCAGCCTTTCCCTTTTACTCTCTATGAAATTAAAAAATTCCGTGGCTCTCATTGTTCTCTTTGTATTATGGTGTGTTCTCTTCCTCTACCCAGGTATGATTCCTACTTATTATGCCGGCATTTCAGATGCAAGCTTTTCGGAACTTCTGGGGAACTTTTTCTTTTCATGGAGAAGCATTCTCCAATTTCTTTTGACAGAAGGGCTGCAGATCTGCCTTACCATCCTGCTGCTCACCTACCTCGTTGCGTTGTATGGGATCTGTGGGGGTCGCGTGAATCTGAATGAGGAGGCTATGCCAACCATCAATCGAAGATTAAAAAAAACACAGGGGATTGCCTTTAAAATCTACAACGGCTTTCGAGTCTCAGGGCAAAAAATTGTCTCTTGGATTCAACGAAGAGCTTTCTATCAGAAACATAAACGTCCTATATGGGCTATCTCAGGAATCCTTTTGTTTCTTGTGGTTTTCGGAATCCTGCATTATCAGCCCAATACCTACGATCAGGTCGTAGTAGGACACCGCGGCAGTGAATATGGAGTGGAAAACACTCTGGAAGCTGTACAAGGAGCTATTGATTCTAAAGCGGATTATGCGGAGGTAGATATTCTGCTTTCAAAAGACGGTATTCCCATGGTTATTCACGATGACAATCTGAAGCGGCTGTCCGGGAAAAATGTCAACGTTTATGATCTAACAGCCGCACAACTTTCCAAACTCACACTTTCTCAGAACGATGAAACCGGAAAAATTTCAACTCTGGATGAAATGATTGATTATTCCCGTGGAAAAATCGATCTGTTAATCGAATTGAAACTCCACGGTCATGAAAGAAAAAATATCGTCAATACGGTGGTCAACGTTGTAGAACAAAATCATTTTCAAAGGAACTGTGAAATTATGTCATTAGAATATGATCTGGTAGAAGATCTGAAACAACACCATCCTGAATATACCGTCGGTTATTGCGTATATGGAAACTTAGGTCAGGCCAGACTGAATGCGCTCCGCGAACTTAACGTGGATTTTCTGGTTATTGAAGAAAGTATGGCCTCCAATAGCTTTATCGCTCAATGCAATCAAGCCTGGCTGCCAGTTTATGTCTGGACGGTTAATACGAAGCAGTCTATGGAATCCTGCCTGAAAATGGGAGCAGTGGGAATCATCACAGATAAGCCAAAACAATGCCGGGAAGCAGTCGATCAATATATTCGTGATTCCCTGTAAATAAGAAAAAAACACCTGAAGAAATATCCTCAGATGTTTTCATACTATGGTGAC
>JAHZHL010000009.1:0-39217 GCA_019420305.1 Bacillota bacterium
TGCAAAGAAAATTGTCCGGTGGCGCGGGGAGACGTACTGGCTGAAGTTCATGGAAAGGATGAGGCAAAGGTGCAGGCCGCGGCGAAGATTCTGGAGACCGCCTATGAGATTGGCGAGCAGGGCGGCCCGGAAGAACCGGTCGTGAAAACGCTGATTGGCGTATAATTTTAATACGATCTTGTGGAAACAATAGAGGCAAGTGTATTGATGAGTTCATTAAAAAAATTGACGCTGCTCATGGCTATTGTTGTTGTATCATTAGCATTTGCAGGTTGTCAGAAGGAAAATTCAAACATGGGTGAAAGCAAGTCGGCAGAAAATGCGGCAAGCCAGGAAAATATTTATCAGCAAAAAAGCCTGCAGGAACCGGAGAAATTGGAAATTTCTAAGGACGGAACGATTGAAATGGAAATAGAGAGTTTGGCAGAACCAGACAGCACTCTCCCGGAAGATAAGCCTGTTTTTCTTGCGGTTACCTTAAAAGAGGATACCGATATTTCGGCGCAATATACCTATGACACCTATGGGAAAGAGGGGGCAGTATTCTGCTGCGAATTAAAAGAGGGAAGTGGTGCGGAAACCAAATTAGAACCGTTATCTTCTTTGTATTTGTCGCAATCCTCAGAGGAAAACTATGAAGAAACGTGGTTAACAAATGGCATGTTTCTGAAAAAGGGCGAAAACGTATTCTATTTGAATGGTAAGGATCAAACCTTTCCCTATCGCATGATACTTAAGATAACGTTTTTTGAGCCGGAGAAAATAGAAAGCGCCGTTCTTTATCCGGCAGGCGAATAATCGTTTATTCATCCCGGCAAGCGGTTAGTCACACGATTGACCGCTTTTTCCATATCCGGCAAAGGGATGTTCAGGAACCGATATAACTGTGCAAACTGAAGTTTTTATATATCAAAGATTTTAATTGTGATAAAATTGAGTCAGAAAATCGTGATGTGACAGAAAAACTGACAGAGGTGTGATTTGGTAATCGCATATAGAAAGAGGTGAAATCTGTTATGGTGGAATTATCCTTCTTGGCGTAAAAGAAGATAAGGACGGGAGTTGGTATGTGACCGGACTTGATAATCCAGCGAAGTTGCGAAAAGACTTTTGGGATACAATTAATAATAAAAATAAAGTTTCGGTAAATCTGCTTACAGACGATGATTTGGAGATATATGAAGAAAACAACAGTGCTATAATGGTTATCCATGTTCCTAAGGCAAAGCGTGAGCAGAAGCCGGTATATATAAACGGAGACATGTTTAATGGTACTTTTCGCAGAAACTGGGAGGGGGATTATCATTGCGAACGCAGTGAGGTGCTCGCGATGCTTCGGGATCAGCCGGAAGAAACTTCAGATATGAAAATTTTACAAGATATGCCTCTGGAAGTGCTTAATATAGAGACCGTGCGGGCATATCGCAATCGGCACATGGCTTATAGAACAGAACACGTATGGGAGAGGCTGAGTGATGAAGAATATTTAGAGAGGATAGGCGCTGTAAAGCTGTCTGCTAGGGATAATGCTTTGCATTTATAAAAGAAGTGGCGATAAAAAGTGGCGATAAAAAATGGCGATAAAAAGAAAGTAAGCAAAAAAACAGAGCAACAGTTGGAACAGATTTTGGAACATATGACTCCTGATCAGGAATATAAAACGAGTGAACTGGCAGAAGTTATCGGTATAAAAGCATCGAGGGCAAGAGTTTTGGTAAACGAACTTGTAAAATCAGGAAAGATAAGAGCAAGCGGGAAAAATAAAGGCCGCAGATATAAGCGGATATAATCGCCTCAAAAATGTCTCCACAGTGAAACAAGGTGAAAGGAGGAAACTGCATCTGAAATGAAACCTTCAAAATACATTTGCGCAGGCATCCTGGCCCATGTGGATGCCGGAAAAACGACACTATCGGAAGCGCTGCTCTACACGGCGGGCGCGATCCGAAAGCTGGGAAGAGTGGATCATCAGGACGCTTTTCTTGATACGGACGCCCAGGAGCGGGCCCGCGGAATTACGATTTTTTCCAAGCAGGCGGAGCTGGAATTTGAAAATACGAAAATCATGCTCCTGGACACGCCGGGACATGTGGATTTCTCGGCGGAAATGGAACGGACGCTGAGCGTTCTGGACTACGCGGTTCTTGTTATCAGCGGGAAGGATGGCGTGCAGGGACATACCGGGACTCTGTGGAAACTGCTGAAACAGTACGAAGTGCCGGTCTTTCTCTTTATCAACAAGATGGATCTGGACGGAACGGATAAAGAGGCGATCCTGAATGAGCTGAAACGGGTTTTAGATGAACGGTGCGTGGATTTTACGGATCGGGAAACCAGAGAGGAACAGGTTGCCATGTGCAGCGAAGCGCTTCTGGAAGAGTTTCTCGAAAAAGGAAGCCTGTCGCAGCGGGCTCTGGGAAGAGAAATCCGGCAGAGAAATCTGTTTCCCTGCTACTTTGGTTCCGCTCTGAAGATGGAAGGGGTGGAACCATTTCTGAAAGGCTTCTGCACCCTTGCGGAAGCGCCGCGTTATCCGGAAACGTTTGCCGCCAGGGTCTATAAGATTACGAGAGACAGCCAGGGAAATCGGCTGACACATATGAAAATTACCGGAGGAACCCTTCACGTCAAACAGACGGTCGCGGGTCGCGGAGGCAATGACGAGAAAGAGGAAAAAGTAGATCAGATCCGGATTTATTCCGGTGAAAAATTCCGCGTCCGGGAACAGGTGGAAGCAGGTGAAATCTGCGCGGTCACCGGGCTTACAAAGACGCTTGCGGGAGAAGGACTGGGAGCGGAATCCTTTTCCAGAGAAGCTGTGCTGGAGCCGGTGCTGGTTTACCGTCTGATTCTTCCGGAAGGCAGCGATGTTCACGGTGCCTTTCTTAAGCTCAAACAGCTGGAAGAAGAAGATCCGCAGCTTCATATTACGTGGAGCAGCCAGCTCCAGGAAATTCAGATTCAGCTGATGGGCCAGGTGCAGCTTGAAATTCTGAAAACAAGGATCAAAGAACGCTTTGATCTGGACGCGGAGTTTGACACGGGGCGCATTTCCTACAAGGAGACCATTGCCGCGCCGGTCACGGGAGCCGGGCATTTCGAGCCTTTGCGGCACTACGCGGAGGTTCATCTTCTCCTGGAACCGGGAGAACGGGGCAGCGGACTTGTTCTTGACACGGCATGCAGCGAAGATGTGCTGGACAGGAACTGGCAGCGTTTGATTCTGACCCATCTCGGAGAAAAAGAACATACCGGGCCTCTGACCGGTTCTCCCATTACAGATATAAAGATCACGCTGCTGAACGGCAGAGCGCATGTAAAACATACAGAAGGAGGCGATTTCCGCCAGGCAACTTACCGGGCGCTGCAGCAGGGGCTGCGGAAAGCGGAAATGATTCTTCTGGAACCGTGGTATGACTTTCAGATGGAAGTGCCGTCCCAGATGGTAGGAAGGGCGATGTCCGATATTCAGCAGATGGGAGGGAGCTTTGAACCGCCGGAGGGAAGCGGGGAGATGACCCGGCTGAGAGGAAAGGCGCCTGTTTCCGAGATGAAAGAATACGCGGCGGAAGTAACCTCTTATACCAAGGGGCATGGCAGGCTGATCTGTACGGTCAGCGGCTATGAGGCATGCCACAACCAGGAACAGGTTGTTTCTGAAATCGGTTATGACGTGGAACGAGATTTGGAAAATACAGCGGACTCGGTATTCTGCCAGCATGGGGCAGGCGTTTCTATTAAGTGGGATCAGGCGGACGCCTATATGCATCTGGAAAGCGGATGGACTCCGGCCGGGGAGAATAAAGATTCGATCGTGGGCAAAGCAGCCGCTTCTTTTTCAGAAAGCCGGGGATATACCGGGACGCAGCAGGAAGATAAGGAACTGGAACGGATTTTTGAAAAAACTTACGGTACGCCAAAGGAAAAGACACGAATTCCCAAGAAAACCTTTGACGCGGCAGAAAGGAAGCCGCGAAAAAAAGGAGAGCGGACGGAAGAAGTCAGGGAAGAATATCTTCTAGTGGATGGATATAATATTATTTTCGCGTGGGACGAGCTGAAAGCGCTGGCGAAAGTCAATCTGGACGCGGCAAGAGAGGCTCTTCTAGAAATTTTATCGAACTATCAGGGGTACCGGGGATGTAAGACAATCGCGGTATTCGACGCCTATAAAAGAAAGGGCGGGCAGCGCCGCCATGAGCAGTATCACAATATTGAGGTTGTATTTACCAAGGAAGCGGAAACCGCCGATTCGTATATTGAAAAGACCACGTACGAGATCGGAAAACGATATTATGTACGGGTTGCCACTTCCGACAGCTTAGAACAGATGATTATTTTGGGAAATGGCGCTTTCAAGGTATCCGCGAAAGAATTTCGGGAAGAGATTCGCCAGGCGGACGCGGAAATATCGTCCATCCTGGAGGCTTATAACCGGAAAAGCAACTTGGAAAATCGAAGCCGGATTGAAATTCCGGATCCTGACGCTTCGGACAAACCCGGAACGTGATCTTATTTCCCGGCTTTGGAACTCCTATCTTTTCGCGCGGTGTAGACGAACATCCAGACTGCCACGCCGGCAATGATGCAGTAGCCGATTATGCTCCAGAAATCGGGAATCTGGCTGAAGAAGATAAATCCGAGAGCCGCGGCAAAGACAATCTGCGTATAGTCATAGACCGAAACTTCCCGCGCGGGCGCATGGGTATAAGCGGCTGTGATGGTGAACTGCCCGCCGGCCGCGGATAATCCGGCAAAAAGCAGCATAAGAATCTGCGTTCCGGTCATGGGATGATAGTCAAAGATCAGAAACGGCAGTGTGACAATGCACGAAAACGCGGAAAAAAACAACACAATAAAAGGCCCGCGCTCGCCTCTCTGTCCCAGGACGCGAACCAGAGTATAAGCAACTCCGGCAAACAGACCGCCGGCAACGCCGATGAGGGAAGGCACGAGAACCCCTGCCATGGCAAAACCAGGCTTGACAACGAGCAGCGCGCCGCCGAAGGCGACTGCCACCGCTGTCCCCTGTATTGGAGTGATTTTCTCCTTTAAAATGAAATAGGAACTTAAAATCGCGAAGAAGGGGGAAAGCTTATTGAGGATCGAAGCGTCCGACAGGAGCAGATGATCTACAGAATAAAAATTACATAAAATCCCCAGCGTGCCGAATATGGATCTGCCGAAAAACGCCGGCAGATTTTTCTTTTGGAAAGAAAATCCCGCGCCGGATCGCATTAATAGAAACAGCGCCATAAAAAAAGCGACAAAGTTCCGGAAAAAGCTTTTCTGAATCGCGGGCAGATCCCCCGCCATCTTTACAAACATGTTCATCAGCGCGAAGAAAAACGCGGAACAAACGATATAAAAGATTGCTTTTTGTTTTTCACTCATAGATGTCATAATCTCAAAACTCCTTCAAATCATTAGTATAGTCCTGTTTTCTCCTTTTTTCAAGGCGGATATAGGAAAAGAGAAGAAAAGTCAAATTCTGAAAAATAAAAACAGTGGATAACTTTTTTTGAAATCAAAGAAAAACGTTGAAATTTCAAAGAACACAAATTTGTATTTATCCACAGCAACCATTGGATAAAATTGTATACAATTTAGAAAAAGTTGTGGATAATCATGTGAATCCCTATAATTCCATGTTCTCGGCTGTTGAAAAGTTCAGTGTGTTTTTCTTTTTCTTGCTATGGGAAGTAGAGATGACAAAAATGTGGAATGATTTTAATATATAAATTAATATTTTTGAGAATATGATTAAAAATATTAATTTAATTATGGACATTTTTAAAAGGCAGGTTTATATTTATAATTACAGAAGGGAGGGGAAAGGATGAAAAAGATCATCAGCCGTTGTCCGGTCTGTGGAGGGGAGCTGGTTGTGACCAGACTGAAATGCAATTCCTGTAAAACCGTCATTGAAAATAATTTTCGGCTCAGCAGATTTGACTATCTGTCGGATGAGGAATTATATTTTACAGAGACCTTTATCCGCTGCAGGGGAAATATTAAAGAAGTGGAAAAAGAGCTAAAGATTTCCTACCCCACAGTCCGCGCAAAGCTGGACGGCGTGATTAAAAAAATGGGTTACGAGACACAGCCTGACGGGGAGGCTGAAAGGAGAGAGGAGATTTTAAAAGCGCTGGAAAAGGGAGAGCTTACAGTCGAAGAAGCAATCGAAAAATTGAAATGATTCAAAAGGAGTGGTTTTATGGATGAAAAAATGAGAATTCTAAAAATGGTGGAAGAAGGAAAAATCACAGCGGAAGAAGCCATGGATCTGATGAGTGCTCTGGGCGCGGAACCGGATTCCCGCATATCCGTGCCGGCGCAGAACAGCTATGATAAAAAAATGTTCCGGATTATAGTGGACAGCACGGCGGGAGACAAGGTAAACGTACAGTTTCCGGTCGGAGGGATTAAAAAGATTCTGAAGGCGACAGGAAAGCTGCCCATTCCCGAAGAGAATCTGAAGGGGGTTGACCTCTCGGCCATGATGGACGCCATTTCAGAGTGTCTGGACGAGGAAATACAGGGGGACTTTGTGAATGTAACGGCTGCGGACGGCACAAAAGTGCGAGTCTTTGTGGATAACTAGGCATGGAAATATGAAGATAAAAGTGAGATCGGAGCGCACCCGCTTTTCGATTGCGGTTCCCACAAGCATGGCGGCCTGGGCAGTAAAACGGATTCCCGATTCGGTCTTTGAACGCGCGAGGAAAAAGGCAGGGGAACCTTTCGCCAGGCACATGACGAAAGAGAATCTGCGGCTGATTCTGGCGGAATGCGGCGATGTGCTGAAAGAAAATAAAGGGCTGGAAGTCGTTCATGTGGAAGCGGCAGACGGCACGTTTGTTTCGATTATTTTATAACAGGAAAAGGAGAGGCTTTCGGAAAGACAAAGCATCTCCTTTTTACGTTGGATAAGCGCCCGGATTGCTTTCTATCTGTCGGTGCTTTATAATAAAAGGCAAGATGTAAGGAGGGCAGGCAGAGAAAATGGTTTTGCTGACATGCGAGAATATTAGAAAAAGTTACACGGAAAAGCCGTTGATTACGGATGTTTCCATGAGCATCCACGATACGGATAAAATCGGATTTGTCGGGGTGAACGGTACGGGAAAATCTACGCTTTTAAAGATTGTGGCAGGAGAGATGGAAGCGGAAGGCGGCAGTATCACCACTTCCAACGAACTGGTCCGCGCGTATCTTCCTCAAAATCCGCCCTGGGACGAAAACCTGACGGTACTGCAGCAGGCTATGTCGGATATTCAAAAATCCGGCGGAACCGTGGAGGAATATCAGTGCAGGGCAATGCTCAGCAAACTGGGGATGAATGATTACGATATGCCGATGTCGGCGCTCTCCGGCGGACAGAGAAAACGAGTCGCCATGGCCGCGGCGCTGGTTCGGAAAAGCAATCTGCTGATTCTGGACGAGCCGACAAACCATATGGATAACGATGTGATCGAATGGCTGGAGGGCTATCTGAAAGCCTATAAAGGCGCGATTTTCATGATCACCCACGATCGTTATTTCCTGGATCGGGTGACCAATCAGATTGTAGAGCTGGAAAAAGGCAGGCTGATCCGTTACGATGGTAATTACGATTACTACCTGGAGGAAAAAGCCTCACGGGAAGAAATGGCCTTGGCCGCAGAGAGAAAAAGGCTCGCGGTCTACAAAAAAGAACTCGCCTGGATTCGGCGGGGCGCCCAGGCGAGGACGACCAAGGCAAAGGGCCGTATTCAGCGGTTTGAGGAACTAAAGGAAAATAAGCTGGAAATCGATGATTCTTCCCTGGAAATTGACGCGGTCAGCAGCAGGCTGGGGAAAAAGATCATTGAACTTTCGGGGATCAGCAAGAGCTACGGGGAAAAAACGCTGATCCGGGATTTTTCTTATACCGTGCTGAGAAGGGATCGCATCGGCATTATCGGACCCAACGGGTGCGGAAAGTCCACGCTGTTAAAAATTCTTATGGGAGAAATTGCGCCGGACAGCGGAAGCGTTGCCATCGGCCAGACGGTGAAAATCGGATATTTTTCCCAGGAAAACGAAGCCCTGGATCCGGAAAAGAGAGTCATCAAATATATTGAGGAAATCAGCAACAGTATCCGTACAAAGGAGGGGACGCTTTCCGCGTCTCAGATGCTGGAGCGTTTTTTGTTTCCCCCTCATATGCACAGCGTCCGGATCGGACGCCTGTCAGGAGGGGAAAAGCGGCGACTGTTTCTTCTGAGTATTCTGATGCAGGCGCCCAATGTGCTGGTATTTGACGAGCCAACCAATGATCTGGATATTGATACCCTTACGGTTCTGGAAGATTATCTGGATGAATTCCCCGGCGCGGTGATCCTTGTTTCCCATGATCGCTATTTCCTGGACCGGCTGGTGATCCGGACCTTTGCGTTCGAAGGCCAGGGACATATCGGACATTATACCGGCGGATATTCGGACTGGCTGGCACATAAAAAGCAGAGGCAAGAGGCGGAGACAGAGCGTCATGAGCCGAAAAAGCAGGCCAGAGAGCGCCAGCGTCCCAGAAGGAAAAAACTGAAGTTTTCCTATAAGGAAGCGCGGGAATATGAAACCATTGAAGAGGACATCACCATGCTGGAAGAACGAGTATCGGCCCTTGAAGAGGAGATGAACCGCAATGCCAGGGATTTCACGAAGCTTTCTGAGCTGGCGGCGGAAAAGGAAGCGCTGGCGACCGAGCTGATGGGAAAGATGGAACGGTGGGAATATCTTTCCGAGCTGGCGCAGCGTATTGAGAAGGGGGAAGAGGTGGAGGTATATAGCTAAAGAATCTGCAGCTTTCGAAACAACTGTTTCTGGTTGCTGATTCCCATCTTCTGATAAATTGTATAAATATGGCGTTTTACTGTTGCTTCGCTGATATAAAGCTCTCTCGCGATCTCGGAATTTGTGAGGCTTCTTTTAAGCGATAAAAAAATGATTTCAAATTCACGGTTTGACAGATTGAATTCCTCCTTCAAAGCGGTCAGACGTTTTGTGAATACATCAGAAATATAGTAAACCGCCGCGGTTATTTTGGTATGCGTACTGTCATTATAGGCAAGCTGTACCATGTAGGTATCGTCTTCGATGTGAATCGGGATTGGCCCCAGAGTACATAAGGTTGTATCCTTCAGCAGTTTTTCCACGCATGAAGTGACCTTGCGGGTAAAAATGCTGTCTTTGATGGAAGAATGATATGTTTTTGCAAAAGCGGAAAAGGACGCGTTGTTGCTGAGCATATTGGCAGAAGCATCATAAGAGCATAATCCCAGTGTTTCAATGTTATCCAGTCTCCAGGATTCTTCCTGACCGTTCCCGTCTGCTTTTTTTTCGGAATTTTTTCGCGCGGCTTGTTTTCTGCCCGGACAGAACTCCTCTTTCATTCGATCCGAAAGATAGGGTTGAAGGCATTTTATAATCTCCAGATCTTTTTCCTTAAATTCCACTTTTTCATTTGTTCGGAACAGACCCAGAATCGCAATCGTATCATAATCCTCCGGCAGCGGAATGTTGGCGTCGATGGAAATTTCGAGACTCGCGCCGGAGGCGAATTCCTGAAAATATTTTGTTTCTCTGCGTTCCGGCATGGAAAATAAATCAGAATTGCGGAACGCGATGTATTCCCGCTGGGACAAAATGGGAAGTACATCATCATTGTGCATATAGGTTGTTACATAGCTGTTGATTTCTTCCGTAGACCAGTTTACCGGGCGGAAGGATTCCATCTCGTATTTTTTCGTGTCCAGATTATACCGGAAGAACATAAAGTCGCTTTTATCAAAATAAATGAGCGACTTCAGCTTTGCCATGAAGACTTCCGTGAATTCCGATAAAGAGAGCGAAGGATCGTAGATAGATCTGATAATATCACTTAAAATTTTTACCTCTTCGATTGTAAAACTTGTATGACCCATGATTAGCAGACTCCTTAACAACAAATGAAACATTTAATCCAATTATACGAAACTGCAATATTTTCTGTCAATAACAGGAGGAATGCAGCGGGGGGAATTACAACTTTTGTTGTAAGAAAAAGAACGTTGTGTGAATCTTTTGTCGCACAAAAACATAGGATTTTTTAGTGATATTAGTATTTCGTTCGATTACAGACTTTCCGATCAATGATACCATGAAACTGTAATCATTGATTCTATTTTGTGAAGAAAAGAGGAGGTTATACATGGTTTTATTAGGTCAAATTATTATCTGGATTATCATGGCCTGCGCGGTTGTCGGCGTTATCGGCGCGATCCGGGATGAAAAAAGCGGGATTGGCAAAGAATTCATGACCGCCTTTCATCAGCTGGGAATCATCTTTATTCCCTTTGCCGGAATGCTGGCGTCTATGCCGTACATTGAAAAATTCGTTGTATTCGTATTTGGCGGTTTGTTTGAAAAGATCGGCGCGGATATCTCCATTGCCGGAGCCCTGATTATGGCGCCGGATATGGGAGGTTATCAGATTACCGAGTCCCTGGCTTCCAGTCCGGAGACGTGGGTGATCGCTTTATTTGTCAGCTATTGTTCCGGTCCCATTATTTGTTATTCGATTCCAATGGGATTTTCCATTATTGACAAGCGGGATCATAAATTTTTCGGGTTGGGAATTATGGCAGGAATTCTGAGTATCCCCTTTGCCGTTATGGCGATGACACTGCTGGTGAAATTTACAGGAACGCCGGTAAGAGAGACCATTTCCAACACAGCGCCATCCGACTTTAATCTGCTCTATTCCTGGGGGCAGATCTGGATCAATATGCTGCCGATCCTGGTATTCTGTCTGATTCTGGCGCTGCTTCTGCGGTTTTTCATCGACCTTATGGTAAAAGCGTTTCTGGTGTTCGGAAGATTTCTTGACATTGCCATCAAGATCGTACTGGTACTTTCGATTATCGAATACTTTACCGGGATTTTCTCAAAGCTTTTTTCCTGGTGGGAATTCGCCCCAATTATCGCGGACGCGGAAGATCAGTTCCGGGCTCTGGAAAACGCCGGATATATCGCTCTGATGCTGGCAGGCGCTTACCCGATGATTTACTTAATTGATAAGTTTTTCGGCAAAGCTCTTCAGAAGCTGGGCGCTAAATGCGGATTTACGGAGCATGGGAGCATCGGGATTTTCGCTACATGCGCCGAGCAGATCGCCATGTTCGGTATTGTAAAGAAGATGATTCCGGAAGACAAAGTAAAAGTGGTAGCTCTTTCCGTATGCGGATCGTGGCTTTTAGGAGCGCATATTTCCATTACTGCTAACTTCCAGCCGTCCCTGCTGGCGATTATCCTGATCGGAAAGATCATAGGTGGAATTATCGCTGTATTCTTTGCTCTGTGGCTGGGAGTACCGATGGCACGGAAGCTGGAGGCAAAAGACAGAGAAAATGGAGTGATTGGAAAAGAAGAATACTTAGAGGAAGAAGCGGTTCTTGAAGAGAGAAGAAACCGCAAACAAAAAGGAGGTAACAATCATGCTGCAGTTTGATCGCACAAAAGAACAAATGGGTACATATTCCCTGGACGGGGAAAATCAATTTCCGAGAATTGAGAGGCTGCTGGCTCGCTATTGGGAATGTACACCGGAAGTGGACGTTGAGAGAGCGAAAATCTATACCGAGTCCTACAAAAAGACAGAAGGGGAGGACGTCCTTCTGAGAAGGGCCAAGGCGTTCAAGGAGTATTGCGAGCAAAGAGAAATCCATATTCCGGAGGATCAGCTGATTATTGGAGATACAGCGAGACACCCTCGGGGCGGCGTCGTGGATCCGATTTTCCACTGCGGCTGGCTGAGAGAGGAAGTGGATACTATTTCCACGAGAAAGCAGGATCCGTATCGGATTTCTGAGGAAGATAAAAAAATCCTCAAAGAAGAAATCTTCCCTTACTGGGAGGGAAAATCGGTGAGCGAACACTGGATCAAGCAGATTCCGCCCTACGTTCGGGAATTGGCAGTGAAAACCGGCATCATTGATGTGGAAATCAAGACCCAGAGCGCGGCGGGAGAAACCGCTCCGTACTGGGAAATGCTCTTTGAAAAAGGACTGGGGCAGATCAAGCAGGAAGCCCGCGAGGCGATGGAACAGCTGGACGAATCCGATCCGGAGGACTTCGCGAAAATGACCTTTTTCCAGGCGTCCCTTCTGACACTGGAAGGTATGAGCGCCTACATGAAGCGTCTGGGAGATCTGGCCTCCGAGCTGGCTGTTTCCGCCGATGGAGAACGAAAAAAGGAACTGGTGGAAATCGCGGACAACTGCTATGCTCTGATGGAGAAAAAACCGGAAAACTTCTGGCAGGGCCTTCAGTTTATTTACTTCATTTTAGTGGGATGCCTGATGGAAGGAAACGGCCCGTCCTATTCGCCGGGAAGAGTGGATCAGTATCTGTATGAGCTGTATGATCGGGATATTGCTTCCGGCAGACTGACGGTACAGAAAGCTCTGGAACTGATCGAGGCTTTCTATATTAAGACGGCCGAAACAACTTGGTTCCTCAGCGAAAACGCGGTAATGTACTTTGCCGGATACCAGCCGTTCCACAGTCTGATCGTAGGCGGAGTAAGCAAACACGGAAAAGATGTGACCAACGAACTGTCCTATCTGTTCCTGACAGCGAAAATGGATGTCAAGCTTCACGGCCCTTCCGTGTGCGCGCGGGTTCACCAGCAGTCGCCGGAGGATTTCATCCTGCATGTGGCAAAGCTGGCAAGATTGGGAACCGGCTTCCCGGCCATTTACAATGATGAGGTGGCGGTGAAGATGATGCTGCTGTCCGGCGGAACCATGGAAGAGGCGAGAAACTATCAGATGGTGGGATGCGTGGAGCCGTTTATCGGCGGCAAGATGGCAAAATGGTCTGACGGAGGTCACTATAACTTCGCGTCCGCCATGGAATTCGTACTGAACAACGGCCGGAGCATGATGAATGACAATCGGCTGCTGGGACTTCAGACCGGAAATCCGGAGGAAATGACCTTTGAGGAAATCAAGCAGGCGGTAAAGGATCAGCTGGAATATATGATTAAAGCCATCAGCATCTGCGCCAATGTCAATGAGAAGGTCTGCGCGGAACTGACGCCGTATCCTTTTGTTTCCACACTCCTGGACGGAACCTACCGGACAGGGAAAGATCTGACCGCGGGCGGTGTGAAATACACCATCGGACCGGCGCTCATCGGAACAGGAATCGCGGATCTGGTCAATTCTCTGTCCGCGATTCGCAAGCATGTGTTTGAGGATGAGACGATTACCATGCACGAACTGATTAAGGCGCTGGAAAGTAACTTCGAAGGGTACGAGGATATGCGCCTGATGCTGCAGAATACCACCCCGATGTACGGCAATGATATTGAGGAGGTGGATGAACTGGCAGGTGAAATGACGGATTTTGCCTACGATGTGATCTCCGGCTGCAAATCTTGGAGAGGGCCTCACTTTATTTCCGGCCTGTATCCGGTGTCCTCTCATGTGCCTCATGGGCTGGTAGTGGGAGCGCTTCCTTATGGAAGACTTGCGGGAAAAGCTCTGGCAGACGGGTGCTCGCCAAACGGCGGAACGGATCACGATGGTCCGACAGCTGTGCTGAAATCCGTTTCCAAGGTAAATCATGAAGTCCACACATCCGGAACGCTCTTGAACATGCGGCTGGATCCGACGAGCGTCGAAGGCGATCTGGGCCTCAAACGGATTTCCCAGATTATTCGAACCTTCGTGGATCTGAATATCTACCACATTCAGTTTAACGTAGTAAGCAGCGAGGTTTTGCGGTGCGCCCAGGAAAAACCGGAAGATTATAAATCCCTGATTGTGCGGGTAGCGGGCTACAGCGCTTACTTTACGGAACTCTGCAGGGAAATGCAGGACGATATTATTCACAGGACCATCCATATGGCGTAGTTTGGCGAAGAAGGCAGTTAGGAGCGGGAATCATGGCTTATGAAACGACAGGTATCATCTTTAATACACAAAAATTTTCCATCCACGACGGAGACGGGATGCGGACGCTGATTTTTATGAAAGGCTGCCCGCTGCGGTGTCTCTGGTGCAGCAACCCGGAATCTCAAAATCCGCAGGTTGAGATTATGGATGTGAAGTCCAACTGTATCGGATGCGGGAAATGCGTGACTTTGTGCGAAAACCACGCGGTGAAAGAAGGTACCTTTGATATTGACCGACAGGTTTGTACCCGCTGCGGTGTGTGCGCGGAAAAATGTTATGCCAATGCCAAAAAGCTTACCGGAAAGCAGGTGACAGTCCGCGAGATGATGAAGCTGATTGAAAAGGACCGAATTTTCTACACCAATTCCGGCGGCGGCGTGACCATAGGCGGAGGAGAGCCTCTTATGCAGCGCGAATTTGTGGAAACACTTCTTCAGACCTGTCGAAATTCCAATATCCATACAGCTATCGAAACCTGTGGATACGGGGAGTGGGAGTCGGTAAAAGGGGTATTTGAAGCCGCGGATCAGATCTTCTTTGATTTAAAAGCTATGGATTCGCAGCTCCATCGGAAGCTGACCGGTGTGGGGAATGAACGGATTCTGGAAAACGCCTCACGGCTCGCGGCATTGGCGGGGCAGGATAAGGATCTTATTTTCCGAATTCCCCTGGTGCCGGGCTGCAACCACAGTCTGGAAAATGTGGAGCAAACCGGAAGCTTCGTATCTTCCCTGGAAGGAAATGGTGGACGGATTTCCATTGAAATTCTGCCGTATCATAATCTGGGCGAGGATAAATACCGCTGGCTGAGCCGGGACTATCCTCTTCCCAAACTGGAAAAACCTTCAAAAGAGAAGGTGGAGGAATATAAAGAGCTGCTGAGGAAAAACTGCAGGCATGTGCTCTGAAGAAAACGGCCAGCAGGATTAAAAAATAGAAACAATCTGCAAAATCTGCGGGTTGTTTCTATTTTTTTCAGGGTTTGCGGCAGGGATCTAAGCTGGCAGATGAAAATCAGCCCTTTTAGCAGGGAGGAAGGCTCGGGGAGCGTTGAAAAAGTAGTAACAACTTTGGAAAATCAAGATTTGTTTCTAAAAGTGAATCGGGCTGAGAGAAAAAAGGCGATGGGGTGTCAGCCGGAAATGCTCTTGGGCGAACATTATGGCCGGAACAGCCGGCTTGTTTGCCCGCGCCTGAAGGCAGAGGGCTTTGGGGCAAACATCACAGCGAAAACCGGGACCATGTTTGCCCATGGACCTGCGGATCTGCTTTTATATTCATTTCTTTCAATGGATTTCAGGAAATCGGGCGAACAAATACCAAAAAAGCAGTAGAATGTTTGCCCGCGGAGCAGCCAGGGATCATTCATGGGCAAACAAGGCAGGGAAAACAGGTCAAATGTTTGCCCACGTCTCATTTTGCGCGGCAAGCGAACATAAATTGCAACCCTGCCGCGGAAATTTTTTCATAAATCCATTAAAATCCTATCTTTTTCCGCGCCAGGTTCGTTATACTAAGTGAAATGAGAAACATGTTTGGACATTTCACGCAGGGAAAGGAGGAATTTTGTGGATACGGATTTTTCATTAATCCGGAGGATGAAGAGCGGAGAAGAAGAATCCTTCGATACGTTCGTAAGGAAATATTATCCGGATATTTTAAAATACTGCCATTATCACGGACCGCGAAGCTGCGGGGAAGATTTGACGCAGGAGGTCTTTATCCGCTTTTTCCAGAACCTTTCCGGTTATTCGCACATAGGAAAAGCTAAGAATTACCTTTACACAATCGCAGCCAATCTGTGCAGGGATGCCTATAAAAAGAAAACAGAAATTCCGTCTGAGATTCCGGCGGAAGGGGAAACCGCACCAGAGGCACGGACGAGTGGGGCGTTGGAAAGCGAGGGAGATCCGGCGGACAAGCTTTCGGAAAAACTGCTGATTGAGGCGGCTCTGGCAAAGCTTTCGGAGGAGATGCGGGAAGTGATTGTGCTTCATTATTTTCAGGATATGAAACTGAGAGAAATCGCGGCGGTTTTAAAAATCAGCCTGCCGTTGGTCAAATATCGGCTGAGCCGGGCGAAGAAACAACTGGAAGCATTGCTGAGAGAGGAGGAAGAAGCATGAAGATTGAGGACAGACTGAAGGGCTACCGGATCCTTGAGGAACCGACTGCCCGTGAAGAAAAAATCATGGAGACGGTTCGGGCCTCACAAAACGCTTTTTTTGAGCGGGAACAGGAACAGCAGTTGTCCCGCTGGGAATTTTTATGGATTCAGATGAAATTTATCCGCAAAAAATGGTGGGCGCTTCAGGCTCTGCTGCTGGCAGGTTTCTGGTGTGTGCTGCAGTTTAACGCGGGGGCGGAAGACAGTGAAGTTCAGAGACAGATTCTGGGTATCGCGGCGACGCTGTTTACCATCCTGATTATACCGGAATTCTGGAAAAACAGGAGCAGCCGGTCCATGGAAATTGAGGAAGCGTCTTTTTTCTCCTTGCGGCAGGTTTACGCGGCGCGGATGGTGCTCTTCGCCATGGCGGATGTGCTGTTTATCAGCTTATTTCTGGGGGCGGCCTCCATGTCGGCGGAAATTTCCTTTCTGGAAGGGCTGGTTCAGTTCCTGCTTCCGGTCAGCATCACCGCCTGCATCTGCTTTCGGATTTTATGCAGCAAAAGAGCCTTCGGAGAAGGGGCGGCTATGGTTTTCTGCCTGCTGTGGAACGGTGTGTGGAGCGCCATCGTTCTGAATCAGACTGTTTATCAGGCGATTCGCGTCCCAGTATGGATAGGGCTGCTTGGCATTTCGGTATTTTACCTTTTCCTGTGCGCGCGCAGACTTTTGAGTCGTGAAAACAACAATTGGGAGGAAGAGCCGATATGGAATTAGAATTAAAAGCATTGACCAAAACCTTTGAGTCTTTTACCGCGGTGGATCATGTGTCCTGTACTATGAACAATGGCGTGTATGGCTTGCTGGGGGTAAACGGAGCGGGAAAAACAACTCTGATGCGGATGCTCTGCACGCTGATGAAACCAACCAGCGGAAACATCCTGTGCAACGGCAGCGACATTTTCGCCATGGACGCCAGGTACCGCGGAATGCTGGGATATCTGCCCCAGGAATTCGGCTATTATCCGGATTTCACGGTAAAGGATTATCTGATGTATATTGCGTCCATTAAGGGGCTACGGCCGGCGACAGCAAAAAAACGGGTAAAGACGCTGCTTGCCAGGACGGGCCTGACAAAAGCGGCGGATAAAAAGATGAAAAAGCTGTCCGGCGGCATGAAGCGGCGGGCGGGGATCGCTCAGGCCCTGCTCAACAATCCAGAGATTTTGATTTTGGACGAACCGACGGCAGGCTTAGATCCCGGCGAACGGGTGCGCTTTCGCAATTTGATCAGTGAGATCGCCGAAGACCGTCTGGTTCTGCTGTCCACCCATATTGTGTCCGACGTGGAATATATCGCTAAAGAAATTTTACTGATGAAAGAGGGAAAAATCGCGCATGCCGGTACCGCCGAGGAGCTGATTGGCGCTATGCCGCAGCGTGTGTGGCTGTGCAGGGCGGAAAAGAATCGGGTGCCGGAGCTGACAAGAAGGTATCAGGTTGCCAATATCAAGTCGGGTCGCCAGGGGGCGCAGCTGCGGATTCTGTCCCAGGAAGCGCCGTTTCCGGGCGCCGTACAGGTAGCAGCTACGCTGGAGGATGTATTTTTGTATCATTTTGAGGAAAAATCGGGGGACGAAAATGACGTACTATGAGCTAAAAAAGGTGTTTGTGAAGACCAGCAGCAAGGCAGCTCTCGGGGCGCTGCTGATTCTGCTGATTGTATTCAGTTTTTTTTCCGTAAATAGTGTGAACTATGTGAACGAAAACGGAGAAACGGAGAAGGGGCGGGCAGCGGCGGCAAGTCTGCGCCAGGAAAAAGAACAGTGGGAGGGACCGTTGACCGCGGAAACGGTTGCCAGGGTTATCCGTGAGAATTCCCGTATCAATCAGTCGCGGGAAGCCCGCTCCGAAGACATCCGGGAACAGAACAAGGCTTATTCAAAGACGCAGGGGTACGAAGATATCCGGCTTCTCATTGATTCTGCCTTTGGCGGGTTCGGCGGGTTTGACTACAATCGGATTAATTCACTGAAAGCCGAAGACGCGGAACTTTTTTACCCCAAGCGGACGGAAAATCTGAAGGATTGGCTTGCGGATGAAAACGGCGGAGCCGGCCGCTTTACAAAGGAGGAACAGCAGTATCTGCTGCAGCGATATGAGGCCATGCAGACTCCTTTGTACTATGAAGCCGCGGACGGATGGGACAAACTTTTTGAACGCCTGCCGTCTCTGCTGATGATTCTGGTTCTGATCCTGGGATTCCTGGTGTCCGGCATTTTTCCCTGCGAGAGCCAGTTAAAAGCGGACTCGGTTTTTTACGCGTCCTTCCATGGCAGGCGCAAAGCAGTGCGGGCAAAGCTGGGGGCGGGGTTTCTCCTGGTAACCATTGTTTACTGGGCGGCGGTGCTTATCTATACAGCGGCGGTTTTAGGACTTCTTGGCGCTGGAGGAATGGACTGCAGGATTCAGACCGCCTTTATCAGTTGGGAAAGCTTTTATAACCTGACCTTCGGGCAGCTCTATCTTTTGTGCGTGGCAGGCGGGTATCTGGGAAGTCTTTTTATTGCCTTTCTTACTATGCTGATCGGGGCAAAGACGAAATCAGCGGTTGTTTCGGTTATTGTTCCATTTATTCTGCTGCTGATTCCCATGTTTCTGACAAATGTGGAAGTTCCGGCTCTGGCTCAAATCAAACCGCTGCTGCCCAATCAGCTGGTTCAGATTAATTTTCTGGTAGAGGAGTTTAACCTGTATACCATTGGAAGCCATGTAACCGGAGCTCTGCAAATCCTGTTCCCCCTGTATCTGGCGCTGGCTGCTCTGATCGGTCCGGTTTTGTATCGGATGTTCCGGAAAGCGGAAGTGAAGTAGATGAGGAACAGGCGAAAGAGAGCCGCGGGCGGAAAGCAAAAGGGAAAGCGACTGCTGCTTATGGCTGTCATAATTCTTCTGGCGGCAGGCATGATGGCCTTTAAAGGGGGAATTTCGCGGACCGCGGACGAAAGCCTGGGCTGGAATCTGATGCTGGTAAACAGCCGGTACCGGATACCGGATGATTATTCGGTGGAACTCATTCGCCTTTCCAATGGAGAACAGGTGGATTCCCGCATTTATCCGGATCTGCAGGAAATGTTCGACGACGCGAGAGGGGCCGGATACAGCCTGTTTGTACGGGCCGGCTACCGGAGTGAAGAGGATCAGGAGGACCTGATGGAAGATAAGATCGAAGCCTACCGGCAGGAAGGCTATTCCCAACGGGAAGCGGAGCATGAGGCGGAAAAGTGGGTAGCGAAACCCGGGACCAGCGAGCATGAGCTGGGGCTTGCCGTGGACATTAACGCGGAAGGGCAGACAGACGGAAACCGGCTTTACCAATGGCTTGCGGAACATTCCTGGAAATACGGGTTTATTCTCCGTTATCCGGCGGAGAAAGAAGAGATTACCGGAATCGACTATGAACCTTGGCATTTCCGGTATGTGGGGAAGCAGGCGGCGAAAGAGATGTATGAACAGGATTTGTGCCTGGAAGAGTACGTGCGGTGAGCGTTTTGATAATTTATTTGTCCGGGTTCTTTCACTCCTCCATTTATCAACAATTGAAAAATTTTAAAGAATGTTTCTAAAAACAATAGGGCTGCGGGAGCTGAAAATCGCCTTTTCTCTCGCGGCCCTATTGTTTTGGCGAAAGTAGGACTTGGAACCGTTGGAAACGTAGAAACAATCAGACAAAAATCCCGTTTGTTGATAAAAGATCTATGTTCTGGCAGCACTGGTGTCGAAATATGTCGAATAAAAAAGATTGTAAAAAAATGTAATTCTGCTATACTGAGAATATAAAAGGTAAAAAAATACATATTTTCATTAAAATGGAACAAAAGGAGGTAAAACATGAAAAAGAAAATCATTGCTTTTGCGGTACTCATTCTGCTGCTTTCCGCTGGAGGTATTTCCGCTTACTTTACTGCGTCGGATGAGGCTTCAAATCGCTGGACCGTGGGAAATGTGTCGATTGAACTGCTGGAAGAAGAGTATGACAAAGTACCGGAGACAGAGAGGCAGAACATCACCCCGAATAAGACATTTACAAAAGATCCGGTTGTACGGAATACCGGGACGAATGACGCGTTTGTATTTTTGGAGGTCTCCATTCCAAAGGCAAGTGTACGGATTGCGGGCGCGGATGGCAGCGTACACCCCGAGGCGGTACAGGAATTGTTTCACTATGGAATCAGCGACGGATGGATCAAAATAAAAGAAGACACCGGAGCCGCCGGGCAGAACCGATACGTGTACGCATACGCTTCCTCGGAAAAGGAATGCCTGGCTCTGGCATCCGGTGAGTCTACACCGCCCCTTTTTAAAGATCGGAGCGTCACATTTGCCAATATTGTGGAAGGACAGGGACTGGAAGGAAAAACGCTGGAAATACCGATTCGTTCCTATGCGATTCAGACCTCGGATCTCGGAGAAAAAAGTACGTCGGTACCGGGAGAAGTATGGGAGATTTTAAACGGTCAGGAAGGATCGAAATAACCGCGGAAAGAGGGAAACACAGATGACAGAGGAGAAAAAAAGACTAAAAGGGGCAATCCTGCTTTGCGTTTTCTGCCTTCTTGTGCTGACAACCGGGATTGTTGCTTTTTTCGGATCTGTTTCTGACAGGATAAACAATGTGACCGTAGGTGAGAATGTCACGAAAATCGAAGAGATATTTGAGCCTCCGGACAAGATCGAAGAGGGAAAGGATTATATAAAAAAGGTGACAATCCGAAATCAGGGCAGCGTACCCTGCTATGTCCGCGTCTTTGCGGAAACCGTCGATCCGGCTGCGGCAGCCGGCATTCAGATTGACTGGAACCGGACGGACTGGAGCCGGCGGCAGAAAGACGGATATTATTATTATCACAGAGCGCTTGCGGCAGGGGAAACGACGGAACCGCTTTTCACGACTCTTTCCGCGAAGAAGGATCTGAAAGACTTCAGAATAATCGTATACAGCGAATCTGTGCAGGCACAGGGGAGCGGTTCTCCGCAGGAAGCGTTTGCGCCTTATGAAGAGGGAAGGTGAACTTATGGAACAAAGAAGAAGACGAAACGGCAGATCCGTCCTGCTTTTTGGTATGCTGCTCCTGGCAGCGGTTCTGCTGGCAGGTACGGCAGATGTTTATGCTGCGTCATGGAGCAAAATGCCCGCGGGAACCGGTGTGCCGACAGGTAACCGGATTCCTCTGGACGCGGGAAAGGCACAGATCTCCTACCGGGTGTCCGGAAGCAAAACCGTCAGCTATACGCCGAACGGAGGCGGGACAGGAAAAGCGCTGTGTGTAAAAATCGCGGATCGGACCAGAACGTATACCTTTCAGAACTTCTGTACCGTAACCTTTCCGAAAGCAGCGGCGATCCGGGGCAGAGCAGTGGATGTAACCATTGATTTTACCTATATGAAAGTCGCTAAAGAATCAGGGAAAACCACGCTTCTGAATAAAAACGGACTGATGAGTTTTGCCCGGATTTATGGAACGAGTATGGCGATTTCCACTGCGGAATCCGATCCGAGCAAAACCGCTTATCGGGCGGCCAAGACAATTAAGACACGTGTTGCCGTCACCTGGTCGGATAATGGTCAGCGTGTAAACCTGCCTTTTTATCAGGGAGTTGCGGATCTGGACGCAAAAGCCAGTTATTTTACAGAAGGGTGGGAAGGTACCAGCGGGTTTGCGGGAACCTTCTATATCTGGCCGCAGAATGTAAACAACCGAAGCGGTAATAAGATGACTGCCGCGGGAACCTCGACCTCAGGGAATAATCAGTGGTATCAGACCGGACTGATTGCTCCTACGGCGAGCGGGCAAATGACCATGACATGGTATGAAGGAAACTGTGGCACCGGACTTTCTCTGTACAGCCAGTACAGGGATGTACCGGCTCCGGTTAAAAGCGTGGATCAGACCAGCGCGGTGAAAGGCGATGTGATTACATGGACCATCAGCCAGAAGATAGGAACCTTTTACCGGGATATGTTCAGTGTTTATTCCGGATTCCGGTTCGCGGATACGGTTCCCGAAGGTGTCCGGTATCAGTCCGCTAGAGTGTTCAGCGGTACGGAGGATATTACATCACAGGGAAGCCTTACCTACGATGAGAATACGAGACTTCTGACCTTTTCCGTAGAAAACAGCCGATTAAATCAGGTCAGTTTTTACAAAGGACAGACGATTTCCATGAAAATCACGGCAGTGGCGGAAAATCCGGAAAAACAGAGAGAATCTGTACAGAACAGGGCGTCTCTGGAGATTTCCGGATATGGACAGACTACAAACATTGTTACGACTGTAGTCAGACGACCGGAACTTGCGATTGCGAAGAGCGCGAAAAAAGACGAGTACCGATCCGGAGAAATGGTTGACTATGCAGTGACGGTAAAGCAGACTGCGGAAGGGTTAACCGGAAAAAACACAGTTGTGACGGATGTATTGCCGGAAGGGCTGGAACTGACGGGAAAGCCGAGCCTGCGCGGAGCAGAGGGAAACGTTTCCGTCAGCGGAAACACCTGGAGGGCAGTTATTCCGGAGCTGGAATATGGAACAACAGCGTCGATTGTCTTTTCCGCCAGAGCAGAAGAGGTAAAGATGGAAACGCAGATCACAAACCGAGCCGCCGCGGTAATGGACGACTCCAAAGAAAAAGAAGCGTCCGCTGTGATCTCTGTGCAGCCGGAACCCATTGCGGTTACGGTAAAAAAGAACTGGAACGATGAACATAATTTTTACAAGCTGCGACCGGATCGCGTAATCGCAGAACTGCTTCAGGATGGAACTCCGATCCGGGAACTGGAACTTCAGGAAAAAAACGGATGGAAAGGTATATTCGAAGATCTGCCGGAATATCGAACCGAAACGCAGAAATACGACTACAGGGTCAGAGAAACCGGTACGCCTCAGGGATATAAATGCCAGGCTGTACAGGCAGGACAGGACGAAAACCAATTCTGCATTACCAACTCTCTGATCCGATACAATCTGACGATCCGGAAACAGATAAAAAAAAGCGATGCTTATGAGCCGCACGGAGAAGCCGTCTTTCTGTACCGGGTTACATCAAAAGCGAATCCGGCGCAAACCTGGTATGAAGTTCTGAAACCGGCTGAAACCGAAGCAACCGAGGAAACCGGACTTCTGACAGCAGAGAAATGTCTCAAGCTGCCCTATGGTGATTATGAAGTTGAAGAATTAAGCGTTTTGCGGTATCAGGGAGAACTGACAGAGAGCGCCGGAGATGTAAAAAAGATCGATCCTCTGCGGGCAGAAGTCCGGCTGGGACCGGAAGGGGAAGCGGCTGCTGTCACTTATACAAATGAAAAGACGCGCTGGGATCGGTTCAGTCATAATGATCTGGTTGTCAATCAGCTGCGGCAGGGAGGTACACCGTGAAGAGAGAAAAAAAGCGAATAAGAAGGTATCTTTGCCTGTTTCTCGTTTGTTTATGCGTCGGAACGGTCGTGTATGGCGCTGTCCGGCAGGAGATTCCGGTGACCGGCCGATTTCGTTCCGGCAGTGTCGCGCTTGATCTGAACACGTACAGCAGAGACGGGAAGGTTCTTCGGGAAACGGTACCGGAAGGAGCAGTAACAGCAGGGAAACGGATTTCCTATATCCCGGAGATTACAGCGGTAAGAGCGGATTGTTATGTGCGGCTCAGGGTTACGTTTGACATGAAAAAGAAGGTTCCGGCTCCTCTGACTGTGAGCGGTCTGAAATTGAATAAGGGCTGGGTAAGAAAAGGCGATCAGATCTATTACACAAAACCCTTGAAAACAGGAAAATCGAGCTGCGCCTTTGAAGAAATCATCATTCCCGAAACATGGAACCGGGACACAGCTTCGGATTTTACCGTTCATCTGACTGCGGATGCAATCCAGGCCGAACATTTCGCGCCGGACTTTGAATCGGATACACCCTGGGGCGCTGTGGAAATCGAAGAGGAAAAAGAAACCGATCCAAACGATTACAGGCGCGCCAGACCCCTCCGCCAGGAGCATAGTCTGACTTATCAGGGAAATGGAATCTTTGAACTTCCATCAGCTGATCTCTTCTCTAATTTTTCGCCGGCTGCGGCGGGAGACCGGAAAAAGGACTGTCTCAGAATGAAAAACGATTCAGGTAAAAAAATACGGTTGTCTTTCAGGTGTACGCCGCCGGAGGCGCGAGCCTTTCCGGCGAGAGTAAGACTGGAACTGTATGTAGGGGAACGCAGAATTTATGCGGGACCGTTGTCCGGAGAACGTCTGCGGGTCTATCAGAACCTGGCGGATCTGAAGCCGGGAGAGGAACAAATGCTTCGCTTTGAATTGTCCGTTCCGGAAAGGCTTCGAAACCGGTTCTCTGCGGAAATGGGGAAGGTTGTCTGGTTTTTCCGGGCAGAGGAGATGGAGCGAAGCGGCTCTGCCGTACAGACAGGCGATGCGTTTCCCTATATACTGTTGATTCTGTTCCTGACAGGCTCGGGGAGCACCCTGATACTGCTCTGTAAGAGAAGAAAGCAGGCGGATTAAAATGAAAAAGTGGATGAAACTTGCCGTTCAGGGACTGCTGCTGGGGAGTATCCTGGCTGCAGCCCTCTCTTTCCCGGCAGGAATTCGATATGTATATGTAAAGAGTGGAAGCATGGAACCGGCAATCCCTACAGGAAGCCTTTGTATGATTCATGCGAAGGCGGAGCGCGGGGATATTCGAACAGGAGATATTATCGCTTTTTCACTGGGTGAAGCGAATCTGCCTGTTGCCCATCGTGTGATGGAGATTACGGAACAGGGCTGTCGGACAAAAGGTGACGCAAATCGTTCCGCGGATCCCTGGCAGGTGGAGTTTGATGATATACAAGGGAAGGTGATTGGTACGGTCCCATATGCAGGTTATATTGTCTCCTTCTTTCAGTCGGTGAAAGGGGTAGCGCTGCTGACGGGCGGAGCGGTTTTGTACTGCTTCGGCAAGTGGAGAAAAGCGAGAAATGCCTCGTCTGAAATTTCTAAAGCATGCCGATAAAATGTTGTACAATAAGAGAAACAACAGCGACCGCAAACCAGCAGCACAGTCCCAGCGCGATCGGGCGGAGTCCGTTTGTCAGAAGTTTTTTCAAATTTGTGTTTAGTCCGATGGCGGTCATAGCCATGACGATCATAAATTTTCCGGCTGTAACCAATATCTCCGGCAGTCTCTCCGGCAGAGGAAGGAAAGTATTGATAATTGCAGTCAGGACAAATCCCAGCACAAACCATGGGAATATTCTGCCGATGCTGTAAGATGGATCGGTTGTACTGTCGACCTTCCTGCTTTTGACCATTTTTCGAGTGGTATAGACTGCGAGAACCAGGGTAATGGGTACAATCATCAGTGTACGGGTCAGTTTTACAATGGTGGCAAACGTAAGAGCCGTGTTATTCCCTGCCGAAGCGCTCCAGGACGCGCCGGCTGCAACAACGGAAGACGTATCGTTGATGGCAGTGCCCGCCCACATCCCGAAGCCGGTGTCCGTAAGTCCGAGCAGATGACCGAGAGGCGGAAAGAGAAATACGGCAGCGATGTTAAACAGGAAAATCGTTGAGATTGCCTGCGCGACATCTTCCTCGTCCGCGCGGATAACCGGGGCTGTGGCTGCAATCGCGGAACCGCCGCAGATACAGGTTCCCACACCGATAAGGGTAGTGGTTTTTCCTTCGACTTTCATCGCCTTTCCGATAAAGTAGGCAGTCAGAAAGGACGCGGTTAGTGTAAACAGCATGACCAGAAGAGACTGTCCGCCTACCCGGATGACATGAAACAGATTCATTTCAAACCCCAGCAAAATAATGGAATATTGAAGGATTTTTTTTGCAGTGAAGGAAATGCCGTCTGAGAAAACAGCCGGCCGCCGGAACAGCGCGATGAGTATCCCCAGGAGGATTCCAAATACCGGACCTCCGATGACTGGAAAAACAATCCCCAAAAACCAGGCGGGAAGGGCGATAACCAGACAGGCCAGGATTCCCGGCGCGTTCTTTTTTACAACATTCATAGCATATACCTCATTTCTTATTATTCTACCGATATTATGCCACGTATTTATCATAAAATAAAATGATAAATATTTATTTAAAGATAAATATATGTTATAATTATAAACAGGAGGTGTTCAAATGCTTGACTTTCGGATTCATACGTTTCTTACCGTATGTAAATATATGAATTTTACAAGGGCAGCGGAAGAACTGGGACTCACACAACCAGCAGTTTCCCAGCATATTCGATATCTGGAAGAAGCCTACCGGACAAAACTGTTTTTCTATCAAAAGAAAAAAATGTTTTTAACGGAAGAGGGAACGGTTTTGCTTCGTGCCGCGGCGGCGGTGAACCATGATGAAATCCACTTGAAAAAACAGATCGCGGAGTTGCGGGGAGGAGTGAAAACACTGTCCTTTGGTGTGACTCTGACAATCGGTGAATTCATCATGCCGCGAAAAATTGCGGAATATCTCAGAGCACATCCGGAAACGAATGTAAAAATGACGGTTGCCAATACGCAGGAACTTTTAAAACAATTGAACAGCGGGCTGTTGGACTTTGCGCTGGTAGAAGGATTTTTTACAAAAAGCGAGTATGACAGTCTCGTTTATTCAGAAGAACCGTATATTCCGGTATGCGGTAGAGAGTATTCACCGCGGAAAGAATTGCGCCGCATCGAGGATACCTTCGGTGAACGCCTTATTGCGCGAGAGGCGGGTTCAGGAACCAGAAAAATTTTCGAACGGTATCTGGAAAGCCGCAATTTTCAGATCAGAGATTACAAACGAGTGGTGGAAATCAGCAATATAAGCGCAATCAAAGCGCTGACCGAGGCAGGAGCAGGCATCACTTTTTTGTATGAAGCGGCAGTAAAAAAAGAACTGGAAGCCGGAACGCTGGTGCGGATTCCATTGCAGGATTTTTATCTGGCGCATGATTTCACGTTTATCTGGCCGAAGAACAGTATTTTTTCCGAATACTACAAAGAACTGTTCGGGATACTGGCTGTCTGAACGGAAGAGCTATCAATGAAAGATACTTTTCTTTCACACTGGAAAGAGTTACAATAAAAGAAAGATATATCTGCATCAGAAGCAGGGGGTGAAATGATGAGCGCGAATTATGTGATTACAATCAGCAGACAGGCTGGAAGCGGAGGCACCATTTTGGGAAAAGGCCTCGCAAAACATTTCGGGTTTTATTACCTGGATAATGAAGTCCTGAAAAGCCGGGCAAGGGAATGGAACCGGGAGCAGACAGATGAGTGGATCGGCAGTCCGTCTATGGGAAGGTCATTTCTGACTCCGAACTTGGGAGGTCTTCCGTACCTCTCCGACACCTGGATGATTACGACAGACGCGAATCTTTTTCGGGCAGAAAGCGAGATTATGAAACAGACGGCAGAAAAAGGCTCCTGCATTATTACGGGAAGGTGCGGAGCTTATCTGTTTCGGGAACAGGAAAAGCATGTAAGCCTGTTTTTATACGCGGACGAAGCGTCCCGGATTGGAAGACTGGAGCGGGAACTTTCCTTTTCCCATGACAAAGCGAAGAAAGTGATTGACCGGGCGGATAAAGAAAGGGCCCGCTACTATAGCAGACATACGGGAGAAAAATGGCTGGATATGACAGGGTATGATTTGTGTATTGATACCGGAAAATTGCCGGAAGAAGAGGTAAAGCGGCTCGCGATCCATTATATTGAAGCGCGGTTTCCGCAGCTGAAACGATAAAAGATTGAAAAATAAGGGCTTCCGGCGGTAAAGTGAAAAGAGCGCTTCTGCCGGAAGTCTTTTTTCAATATCGTTAGAAAAGCTGTGGGCGCTGGATTTTTGCATGAGAGAGGGCCGGCAATAAATTTTTAGAAAAAATTTCAAGAAAATTTTCTAAAAGAGTGTTGACAATTCAATATAAGAGTGGTAAATTTAAACTGTAATTAGCACTCATGCAAAGAGAGTGCTAACAGGAGGGACTGAAGATGGATCTGAGTGAAAGGAAGCTGAGAATATTACAGGCGATTATAAGCGACTTTATTACAACAGCAGAGCCGGTGGGTTCCAGAACACTTTCCAAGAAATTCGATCTGGGAATTAGTCCAGCCACGATTCGCAATGAAATGGCGGATTTAGAGGAAATGGGATTTTTGACGCATCCCCATACGTCGGCAGGTCGCGTGCCGTCAGAGAAAGCTTACAGGCTGTATGTGAATGACATGATGAAAAAACGCGAACTGTCAAAAGAAGAGAAGGATGCGATTGCGAAAAAACTCTATGAAAATGTCGCGGAACTGGAGAAAACGGTGCAGCACGCGGCTGAAATCCTGTCGGAGATTACCAATCTGACTTCATTCGCGCTGACACCATCACCCGATGAGGATACGCTGAAGTATATCAATCTGCTTCCGGTGGATGAACATACGGTTGTACTGATGATTGTATCCCATAGCGGAAAAGTTTCCAATACGGCGCTGAAATTAAAAGTGCCTTATACGGAAGAAGGGTTGGAACTGCTGTCAAAGAATATGACCTATAACTATAGGGGCAAAACGATCAGCGAAGTACTGACTCTGGACATTATCGAAAGCTTTGAGACTGATATTGAAGCAATGAGTGTTCTGGCTAAGAAAGTAATGCCGAATTTTGTGAAGACACTGGAAAATATGCTGAATGTTCATTTGTATATGGACGGACTTACCAATATATTTTCCATTCCCGAGTACAATGACTTGGATAAAGCGAAGATGTTCCTTGAAATGCTCGGAAAAAAGGAGGACTTTACGAAAACTCTGATTAACCGGGAAAACGGTGTAATCATTACCATAGGGAAGGAAAACGCGGAAGACATGATGCAGGATTGCAGCCTGATTACCGCAACTTACCATGTGGACGGCAAACTGGCAGGCAAGATCGGTGTAATCGGGCCGACCAGAATGCGGTATGGTGAGATTACGTCAGTAGTTGAATTTTTAACGGAGAACATAAGCAACGCGTTCAAGTTGCCAGGAGGAGGTAAGGATGAGTAACGAGTCGAAGGAATGCAGAGAGAAAGGCACAGCGACGGAGGATGAACTGAAAAAAGGACAGGATTCCGTGGAGGCTGATGCAGAAGATAGACCTTCCAAAGAGAAGGAACCCGAACAGACGCAGGGAACGGAAGAAAACAAAGAGGAAGAGCCTGCGGAGAAAGAAAAAAAGGAACCGGAAGAGGATGAAAGCACTCGCTATATGAGATTGATGGCAGACTTTCAGAATTACAAAAAAAGAGTGGAAAAGGAAAAATCCGATATCTACTCCTATGCCAATGAAAAATTGGTGACGGAACTTCTGAATGTACTGGACAATTTTGAACGGGCGCTGGAACATGAGGGAGAAGATAAGAGCTTCCATGAAGGCATGCAGATGATTTTTAAACAGCTCTTTGATGTCCTTGAAAAATCCGGTCTGAAAGAAATCCCGGCTCTGGGAGAGGAATTTGATCCGAATTTCCACAACGCGGTGATGAATGAAGACACCGAGGAATATGAAAGCGGAACGGTTTCGGGTGTGATGCAGAAGGGCTACACTTTGAACGGCAAGGTAATCCGGCCGTCTATGGTGAAAGTCGCCAGCTGATAAATGGTTTTTAAATTTAAAAAATAAATAATTTAGAATATAATATAAAGGAGAGATTAATATGGGAAAAGTAATAGGAATAGACTTAGGGACAACAAACTCGTGCGTAGCAGTGCTGGAAGGGGGAGAACCTGTTGTAATCGCTAATGCGGAGGGAAACAGAACGACCCCATCCGTAGTGGGATTCGCGAAAAATGGAGAAAGGCTGATCGGTGAGACCGCGAAGAGACAGGCAATCACCAATCCGGACAGAACGATTTCTTCTATCAAGAGATATATGGGTACCGATCATACGGTAGAAATTGATGGAAAGAAATATACGCCGCAGGATATTTCCGCGATGATTCTGAGCAAGCTGAAAGCGGACGCGGAAAGTTATTTGGGAGGCACTGTGACGGAGGCGGTTATTACAGTACCGGCTTACTTTACCGACAGCCAGAAGCAGGCTACGAAAGATGCCGGAAAGATTGCCGGACTGGATGTAAAGAGAATCATCAACGAGCCGACAGCGGCTTCACTGGCTTACGGTCTTGATAAAGATGAAGCGCAGCATAAGATCCTGGTGTACGACCTGGGAGGAGGTACATTCGATGTATCCATTCTGGAACTGGGAGATGGCGTATTTGAAGTATTGGCAACAAACGGAAACAACAAACTGGGCGGCGATGATTTTGACGAGGCGGTTTTAAATTACCTGGCGGATACGTTCGCGAAGGAAAACGGAATTGACCTGAGAAACGATAAGATGGCTCTGCAGAGATTGAAGGAAGCTGCGGAGAAAGCCAAGAAAGAATTATCGAGCGCGCAGACGACCAACATCAACCTGCCGTTCATTACTGTAAATCAGGACGGACCGCTGCATATGAATATGGATCTGACAAGAGCCAAATTCGATCAGCTGACTTCCGATCTGGTTCAGAAAACCATCGAACCGATGCAGAAGGCAATGAATGACGCGGGCGTAACCAACAGCGATATTTCGAAAGTTATCCTGGTCGGCGGTTCTACCAGAATTCCGGCTGTACAGGAGGCGGTTAAGAAAGTAACCGGCAAAGAACCGTTCAAGGGAATCAACCCGGATGAATGTGTCGCAATCGGCGCGGCAATCCAGGCAGGGGTACTGACCGGTGAGGTAAACGACGTACTGTTGCTGGATGTAACGCCGCTGTCCCTGTCCATCGAAACTCTGGGTGGTGTAGCGACGAAGCTGATTGAAAGAAATACGACAATTCCGACAAAGAAGAGTCAGATCTTCTCAACCGCCGCGGATAATCAGACCGCAGTAGATATTCACGTAATGCAGGGCGAACGTGAAATGGCATCCGGCAATACAACGCTGGGACGTTTCCAGCTGACCGGCATTCCGCCAGCTCCGCGTGGAGTTCCGCAGATCGAAGTTACGTTTGATATCGACGCCAACGGTATCGTAAATGTACACGCGAAAGATATGGGAACCGGAAAAGAACAGAGCATTACAATCACTTCTTCTACAAAGCTGTCTGATGAAGAAATCCAGGCGAAAGTCAAAGAAGCCGAACAGTACGCGGCGGAAGACAAACAGAGAAAAGAAGAGGTTGAAGTAAGAAACCAGGCAGAAACTCTGGTATATGAAACAGAAAAGAACCTGAAGGAAATCGAGGGAAGCTTATCGGAAGAAGAAAAGACGGCCGTAAACACAGCCAAGGATGAACTGTCCAAGGCTCTGGAGGGCAATAACATTGAAGAAATCAAGGATAAAACAGAAAAACTGACGCAGCAGTTCCACTCCATCTCCGCGAAGATGTACCAGCAGGCGCAGGCTCAGCAGGGACAAGGAGCTGACGGAGCAGCAGGCGGATTTGATCCGAATGCGGGCCAGGCCGGCGGCAGTGCGGCAGGCGGTCCGGCAGGGGACAACGTAGTAGATGCCGATTACGAAGTCGTAGATGACGATAAGAAAAATAATTAATAACCCTTTTGCCAGAGCACTCCTTTTCAGGAGTGCTCTGCATGGGTATATTACTTAAAGTGAGGAAAGGTAATGGCAGAAAATAAAAGAGATTACTACGAAGTCCTTGGACTGAAAAAGGGTGCCAGTGATGATGAAATCAAAAAAGCTTTTCGAAAGATGGCGATGAAATATCATCCTGACCGAAATCCGGGCGATAAAAACGCCGAGGAACAGTTCAAACAGATTAATGAAGCGTACAGTGTTTTATCCGATCCTGATAAGAAGAGCAAATATGACCGGTTCGGCCATGCGGGCGTAGACCCGAACGCCGGATTTGGCGGTGACGGCGGTTTCGGAGGATTTGGCGGATTCGGCGGCGCCGGCGGCTTTGAAGATATCTTCGATATGTTTGGAGGCATGTTCGGGGGCGGCGGATCGCGGCAGAGAAGAAGGAACGGTCCGATCAAAGGAAATGACCTGCAGAAGGCGATGACCATCACCTTTGAAGAGGCTGCCTTTGGAACGAAAAAAGAGATTCAGATCAGCAAGTATGTAGAGTGCGCGACCTGTAAAGGCAGCGGAGCGGAGCCGGGAACTTCCAAGAAGTCCTGTCCGAAATGCGGAGGAACCGGAGAGATCCGGACCACGCAGAAGACACCGTTCGGAACCTTCCAGAGTTCTTCACCGTGTCCGGACTGTGGAGGAACCGGGCAGATCAACGAGCATCCTTGCCGTGACTGCGGAGGAACCGGAAAAGTCAGAAAGACTGTTACGATTTCCGTGGATATTCCTGCCGGAGTGGATAATGATTCTGTGATTTCCATTAAGGGACAGGGAGAACCGGGCAGCAACGGAGGGCCAAACGGCGACCTGTATGTGGTTCTGACGGTAAAACCACACAAACTTTTCGAAAGAAAAGGGCAGGATCTCTGGCTGGAGATTCCGATTACCTTTGACCAGGCGGCGCTGGGTGATGACATCACCGTACCGACGCTGGAGGGCAAGGTTTCCTATAAAGTGCCGCCGGGCACACAACCGAATACGGTATTCCGCCTGAGAGGAAAAGGGATTAAGTCCCTTCGTTCCAGCAGAAAAGGCGATCTCTACGTGCGGGTAATTCTGGAAGTGCCGACAAAGCTGAACGGCAAGCAGAAAAAGGCAATCCAGAACATGGCCAAAGAAGTGAGGCATGACTGCTACAACAAGAAGAGCGGTTTCTTAGAGTCCATGAAAGAATTCTTCAGCTGATACAGATTCTGTTCATGAAAGAATAGTTGAAATGTGAAACAAATGAGAGATGAGGCAAGCCCCCTACTGCTCTGAGTGAGATCAGAGCAGTAGGGGACTTTTTTATAGTGTGTAATAACAGGGACAGATAGAAGATTCAAGAAAAAAGTATCTGGGAAACGATAAGAATGCGGCCTAAGTAACAGAAAGGTGAAAACGCTTTATTTTTCTACCAACGGCAGAGAAAGCTTTACTGTATAGCTGTCATACCCTTTGACGGACATTTCATCCAGCAGCACATCCTCATAAATATGAGAACCCGGAGAAAATCCGTGCTCTTCTGCGTAAGCGAGGAGTTTCCGGCAGAGCTGCGCGACATTTTTAAATCCCTGGTTATCACAGCAGACCGCGAAGACGCCGGCAGGACGCAGAACCGCCCCGGGGGATTCGGGATTTGTAATTTTTGTATAAAAATGAGAGTAGGCATAACTGCTTTCGGGGCTGATTTTCTCCAGGGGAATCATCCCGCCTATTGCGTAAGGGCTGTAGATATCCAGGCTGTGGCAGAAATTAAGGTGCTCGGTCATAGCCGTGGTGACAGCCTTGCTTTCATCTTCCCCGTTATATTCTGTCACAATCAGGTATTCTTCCGGTCGGGTTTCCAAAAGAATTTTTCCGATTGGAATGGAAAGTCCGGCTCTGGTCAGTTCCATCTTTGTGCGGATAAAACCTTTGAGCCACTGCAGTTCCTTTATTTTTTCCTCAACTTCCCGCTGCTGCTCTTCTAACAGCGCCAGGAAAGCCTGGGGACTGCGGTGATCCAGATAATCTTTGATTTCCGCCAGAGGCATATTCAGTTCTTTGAGCATGGAAATGGTGGAAAAGACTTCGAGCTGCGGATAGGAGTAATAACGGTATCCGTTTTCTCCCACCAGTTCCGGCGATAGAATTCCGATATCATCGTAATGAAACAGTGTCTGTTTTTTTACATTGCACAGCCGGGCAAATTCTCCGGTTGTAAAATAGTCTTTCAGGTTGGATGCCATTTTTCCGATCTCCTATTGACTGTTTGGTTACCGTATACTTTATCATATTTCTGAAAAAAAGGAAAGGCAGAGGTTTGAATGGAACAGCTATTCGCGAAAGAGATAAAACTGGGAACGTTTGTGAAGTTCGTTACGCCATCCGTGATTATGCTGGTTGTAATCGGACTTTATTATATTATTGACAGCATTTTTGTTTCAAATTTTGTAGGTTCAGACGCGCTGGCGTCTTTGTCGATCGTATATCCGATTCAGGGGATTGTCTGGGGTGTTTCCGTTATGCTGGCCGCAGGTTCCAGCGCGGTAGTCGCGATTAAGATGGGTGAGAAAAAATACCGGGAGGCAGATGAAAAGTTCACGCTGATCTGCATCGTTTCCGCGGTTATCGGGGTGGCGATGGTAATTGCGGGATTTCTTTTCATTGATGAGTTAATTGGGTTTCTGGGGGCGACGGAACGCCTTTGGGATTACTGCAAAGGCTACGCGCAGATTCTGATTCTCGCTATTCCGGCTGCTTTTCTGGGGGTACTGTTTGAATACTTCATCCGGGTGGACGGACGCCCGGGATTTACCCTGATGCTGTATCTATCCGGCGGTATCGTGCATCTTGGCCTGGATTACGTATTCATTGTCGTCTGCGGCTGGGGAATTGAAGGCGCGGCGTGGGCGACTCTGGCCGGCATGGTGACCGTCATGCTGATTGGAGCGGGCTATTTTGTTTTCCGGGAAACCCAGCTGAAAATCGTAAAGCCCAGATGGGACGGCAGGTACATCGCCCATTCCATGCTGAATGGCTCTTCCGAGATGGTCTCGGAGGCTTCTGTGGGCATTACGACCTTCTTCTTCAATATGATCGTCATACGGCTGGCGGGAGAAAACGGCGTGGCAGCCCTGAGTATTGTGCTGAACTCCCATTATCTTCTGATTTCCGTACATCTTGGCTATATTACAGGGGTGGCGCCACTGATCAGCTATTTCTATGGGGCGAAAGAATATCTGAAAGTAAACGTATTTTTGAAATATTCAAGGGCTTTTATGCTGTCTTCCTCCGTGATTCTGGCCGCATTGTGCTTTATCTGCGCGCCCCTTATCGCTCAGGCTTATGAACCCAAGGGAACTCCGGTTTACGAAATGGCGGAGACGGGGATTCGGTATCTGTCGGCAGCGTTCTTGTTTACCGGTGTGAACGTGTTCGCCTCCGGATTTTTCACGGCTTATGGAAACGGACAGATTTCCGCGTTAATCTCTTTGTCAAGAGCGCTGATTATGGTGCTGGTTGGAGCTTTCCTTCTGTCCTGGCTGTTCGGCCTGCACGGCGTCTGGATGACGCTTCCCTTTGCGGAAGTTACAACAACGGCGCTGGCACTGGGGATGTTCAGGCGGTATAAAAATGTGTATCACTACGATCTCCTGTATCGGGGAGACGGGAAAACGGCATAAGAGTCTTTTCCACGCAAACTGCGCAAAAAAACAGAGCAGCTCTTGTCGGAAACCCTGTTTTTCTATATAATAAAACAGATGCGGGAGGTTGCAGATGAAATTCATTGAAGTTAAGATTTATACCAGTCATCAGGGGATCGAACCGCTGACGGCGATGCTGATGGAAAAAGGAATCAACGGAGCGGTTGTCGATGATCCGCAGGATGCGGAAGAATTGCTGGATAAGAAGAATGCGTATGAATGGGACTATATTGACCGATCTCTGTTGGAAAACCAGGGAAAAGAGCCGGTTGTATCGGTCTTTTTTGAGGATAACAGAGAGGGGCGCGGTCAGGTGCGGGCGCTCTCGGATTCCATTGCCGAACTGAAAGAAATGGCTGAGGCCGGCGCCTTCGGCGCGGAGGCGGATCTGGGCCGTCTGCAGATGGAAGAGCAGGTGGTGGATGATGGCGACTGGAAGGATAAATGGAAAGAATACTTCAAGCCGGCAAAAGTAACGGAGACCCTGGTTGTGAAGCCGAGCTGGGAGACATATGAAAAAACAGGCAGCGAAAAGGTCATTGAACTGGATCCGGGAATGGCGTTCGGTACCGGCACCCATGAAACGACAACCATGTGCATGGAGCTGATGGAGCATTATCTGAAGGAAGGGCAGAGCGTTCTGGATATCGGGTGCGGATCCGGAATCCTTTCCATTGCCGCGGCGTTTCTGGGAAGCGGCCGGGTGCTGGGAATTGAAATCGATCCGGACGCGGTGCGTACGGCAAGGGAAAACGTCAGCGCCAACGGCGTAAGTGAATCGGTGGAAATCAGAGAGGGCGATCTGACAAAGGATGTGGAGGAAACAGCGGATCTCATCGCGGCCAACCTGATCGCGCCGCTGGTGATTCAGCTTGCGGAACCTGCGGCGGAGCATCTGAACGCGGACGGCGTTTTTATCTCTTCGGGAATTCTTACCGAGCGGAAAGAAGAGGTGGAAAAAGCGATTCGCGAGGCGGGATTTGAGATCCTGGAAATTCGGGAAAAAGGAGAATGGTGCGCGATTGCGGCACGAAAATAGAAACGGATGAGCAAATTTTTTGTTGACGCGTCGGATGTTCAGGGCAGAAGCATTTTTATCCGCTCCAGAGAAGATGTCCGGCATATTGTAAAGGTACTCCGCCTGAAAGAAGGCGCGGAGATTGAGATTTCCGACTCCGCGCAGTGGGAATATACGGCGCGGATCTGCTTTATCGGAGAGGATGAGGTGGAAGCCGAGATCCTGGACAAGCAGAAATTCGCAAGAGAGCCGGAACTCCAGGTGACTTTGTTTCAGGGCATTCCCAAACAGTCGAAAATGGAGACGATTATTCAGAAATGTGTGGAGCTGGGCGTTTACGAAGTCGTTCCGGTATTTATGGAACGAACGGTTGTTGTAGATAGAGGAAAGTTCTATAAAAAGCAGGAGCGCTGGCAGAAAATTTCCGCGGAAGCGGTCAAACAGTGCAGGCGGGGGATTATTCCGGAGATCGGAGACGCGCGGAATTTCAGGGAAATGATCGAAGCCCTGGATGGATTTGATCGGATCGTATTCCCATACGAAAATGAGACGGGGAGAACCATAAAGGACTGTTTGCGGGGATTTGAAACAAAGCCCCGGCGGGTGGCGCTGATTATCGGACCGGAAGGGGGATTTTCCGATGAAGAGGCGCGGCAGCTGAAAGACAGCGGCGCGGACTGTGTTTCCCTGGGGAAAACGATTTTGCGGACGGAAACAGCGGGTCCTGCGGCTATGGCGATGCTGATGTACGAGTTGGAATTATAAACGGGAGGAAAAACGATGAAGTTTGGATTGCTGAAAGATATTAAGAACGGAGAATACCGCACCATTGTAACGCCGGTGGAGGTGCGGAGCATTGCCGGCTGCGGACATGAGGTACTGGTTCAGGCCGGAGCGGGAGAGCGGGCCGGATTTGAGGATCGCGCGTATGAGGAAGCCGGCGCGGAAATCGTTTCTGCGGCAGAGGACATTTTCAGCCGGTGTGATCTGGTCACCAAAGTAAAGGAAATTGAACCCTCTGAATACGACCTTTTGAGAGAGGGGCAGATTCTGGTAACCTGCATTCATCCGGCGGCCCATCCGGAAGAAGTACAGGCGCTTCTGGATAAAAAGGTGATTGCCTTTACCGCGGAGGATTCCCACCGCTATGGGTCGCCCAACTGTGAAGCGGCAGGAAAACAGGGGGCTCTCGCGGGATTGAACGCAATGCTTACCACCAATGGCGGAAAAGGAAAATTTGTAAGTGGGCTCGCGGGTGCTCCGGGGATGAACGTTCTGATCCTGGGAGCGGGAATTGTCGGAAAAGCGGCGCTGTCCGTGCTCCACGCCCTGGGCGCGAAGGTGACAGTGATGGATATTAATCTGGGCGTGCTTCGCGAGGTGGAGGCGCGCTACCAGAACGCGGTAGATACCATGTATTGTACGAAAGAGAATATCCGCAGCCTGCTGCCGGAGACAGACATGATTCTCAACTGTGTGAAGTGGCCGAAAGGGAACCCGGATTTTCTCGTGGATCGGGAAATGCTGAAGCTGATGGAAAAGGGTTCGGTTCTGGTGGATATCAGTAACGATACAGACGGAGCCATTGAATCGTTTCATGAAACGACACATGAAAATCCGACCTATGTGGAAAACGGAGTCATTCATTATTGCGTAAGCAATATCCCGGGCGCCATTGCGGGGTCGACATCTGTAGCTTACGCGGCCTCCATGCTTCCGCATTTCCTTAAACTGCTGAATGACGGTGTGGCGGAAGCATGTGTGCAGGACGGATTCCTTCGCAGGAGCCTGACTGTGTATAAAGGGTATCTGACACACGAAGAAACCAGCGCTCTGCAGGGAAGACCGTGGATTCGTCCGGAAGACATTCTCGGCATCGCGGATCGGCAGTTGGATCCGGCGCCGCCGGCGACGGTGACGCGTTCCGACAATTTCCTGAAACGGTAGGCAAAAGGGCGGACAATTTACTTTTTGCCCATTGTTTCAAAAAAACGAGCGCTTGATTTTTCAGGAGCCCTCAGGCAGCGTTTCATAAAGTAAAGGCAGCCGGGGTCTCCTTTTTTTATGATATTGATTCCCTCCTCGCAGCCTAAAGATGCCTTGAATCCCAGTTCTCTGATTGTTTTGAGACTGCTTCTGCTTACGGCGCCGAAAGGATACGTAAACGTGCTGGGCGCGACACCGGTAACGTCTTCTGTTTTCTGCTGGAGTTTTGACAAGTCTTTTTCCAGAAATGCTTCATACTCCTGTCGGCTTTCACCGGGTTTCCGTCTGACGCCTGTGCGTTTTCCGGCGCTCCGGTGGGAATTATAGGAATGGTTTTGAATTTCCACAAGACCGGAAGCGGACATCTCCTGAACCTGTTCCCAGGTCAGGCTGGAATATGTAGCGTGGCCGCCACCGCTGCGGCTGTCCTTATCCGTTTCTTTTCCGATAATGGAGATGACTGCTTTCATCTGATATTTTTTCAGCAGGGGAAACGCGTACAGATAGTTATTATAGTAGCCGTCATCAAAAGTGATCAGGACAGGCTTTTCCGGAAGCGGCGCGCCATTCTCCACATAGCCGATCAGATCGGACATCAGAACCGAGGTATAGCCATGTTTTTTCAGATATTTCAGATCCTGCTCAAAAAGAGCCGGACTGATTACATAACGATTCTGCATGGCGGGGTCTTTTAAAAGGCTGTGATACATGAGAGCCGGAAGGCGTACCTGCTGTCTCGGATCCTGAATCTCTTCCCGAGACTCTGTCTGCTGTGGTTCTTCTTTCGCGGAAGCCAGATAATAACTTTCCTCCGAGAACTGGTATCGGGG
>JAHZHL010000009.1:39227-52032 GCA_019420305.1 Bacillota bacterium
CACGTACTCTTCTCCATCCGGGACAACCTCCGATGTATGATGGGACAAAAGCTTTGTGAGGGCGTAAAGATCGATCCAGACCTGATTCGGACTATCTTTTACTTCTTCATCGAGAACCAGCTGCATGCCGAAATGAAGGTGAGGTGTATCAATATTGTTGGTGTTCTCTTTCAGGCTGTAGCCGGTCTGCCCCACATATCCGATTACCTGGCCGGCTGTAATGGACTGGCCGACATACAGGTTTTCCGCGTAAGGGTGATCTTTTCGCAGATGCGCGTAGTAGTAATACCTCTCTTTGTCAAAGCTCCGGATTCCGATCCGCCAGCCGCCATACTGATTCCAGCCGATGGCCTCGATGATTCCTCCCTCCGCGGCTACAACGGGTGTTCCGGTATCTGCTGCCAGATCATGTCCCAGATGCTTCCTGCTGTAGCCGTAGCTGCGGGGCAGTCCAAAATCGTCTGCATGGGTATAATGGTATCCTTCCGCGAGGGGAAAAAATCCTTTTAACCCGTACTGCTCCACCCAGTGGGTTTCCCCACTTCCGTCCTCGTCTGGAACTTCCCGCTTGAAATAACCGAGAATTCCATTTAGGACAGCGCCGTAAGCTTTTTTGTAATAGGGAAAATATTTGTAGTCTTTTGTGAAGTCTTCCGGTTTTTTTCCGCTTTGAAGGTGTGAAACAAAGGGATTCAGGTCCTCTTTGTCATATTGGGAAAAATCGCCTCCATATTTGGCGCCCAAGTAAGCGAGAGAGTCAATCCAGCTGATGTGCGGCTGCTGATCGTAAGTAAGGATATCCAGTTCCATCGTTTCCTTAAGAGCTTCATACGTCACATTGAAATCCACCCACTTTATATTTCCGTTGCTATTGACAGAGGGCTGACCGGAGTACTGGCAGGCGAAAAGGGAGAAGCCCGCCACAAGTCCGGCCGCCGCAACCGCGAGAAATTTGAATAGTTTCTGTTTCAAGACAGGCCTCCTTTGTATTCAGGGTATATGGAAATTGTATGTGAGAAACCGGCGGATTATTAATTCTTTGCGAGCTCCCGACGGGAAAGTACGCGCGTATTCATTCAGCCTCTTTACTTTTTCCGTGATTTCAATATAATAAGGAAAGGCGGCGCAGGCGGGTAAAACTTCCCGCGCCAGAAGAAAGGAAACAGAGAATGAAAGCAGCGTTTCACACATTAGGATGCAAAGTAAATCAATATGAAACGGAGGCCCTGTGTCGGCAGTTCCGGGAACGGGGATATGAAATAGTCGGGGAAACGGAGTTTGCGGATGTGTATGTGATTAATACCTGTACGGTGACCGGTCTTGCGGATCGGAAATCACGCCAGTATATCCGCAGAATGAAAAAAGTGAATCCGGACAGTGTTGTAGCGGTAACCGGGTGTTATGTACAGATAAAGCCGGAAGAAGTCGCGGAGATTGAAGGCGTGAATCTGACCGTCGGTATTAACGAAAAGCATCGGCTGATCGATGACATCGAGGAATTTCTGCGACAGCGGAAGAACCGGGTGCGAGTACTGGATTATGAAGAATTGAATCAGTATGAGGAAATGGGGCCTGTGACAGCAGTGGAGGATCGGACAAGAGCCTATATCAAAGTGCAGGAAGGGTGCAACCGGTTCTGTTCCTACTGCGTGATTCCCTTTGCCAGAGGAAATGTCCGCAGCAGAGCGCTTTCCCATATCATTGAAGAAGCAGAGTCCTTGCTGGCTCAGGGATTCAAAGAGCTGGTACTGACAGGAATCAATACAGCCCTCTACGGCGCGGAGAAGGAATTTGCCGGGGACGGGAAGAGGCCTTTCGGAATTGAAGGCCTTATCGCGGAACTTTCCCGGCTGCCGGGAGAATTCCGGATTCGTCTGAGTTCTCTGGAGCCTGCGGTTGTAAACGCGGATTATGTAAAACGGCTCCTTTCTTACGACAAACTCTGCCATCATCTGCATTTGTCTGCCCAGAGCGGCAGCGACCGGATTTTAAAGGCCATGAATCGGCCTTACAGCCGGCAGGAATATCTGGAGATTGTACAGATTCTTAAAGCGTTTGATCCGGAGTACGGAATTACGACGGATCTGATTGCGGGATTTCCGGGAGAAACCGAAGAAGACTTTCAGGACAGCCTGCGCCTGGTGGAAGAAGCGGGGTTCGGAAAGGTTCACGCGTTCAAATATTCAAAACGGCCGATGACAAAGGCGGCGCTGATGGACGGACAGATCCCGGAGCCGGTAAAAAAAGCGCGGAGTCAGGCTCTGATGGCGGCGGGAGAACAGGCATCGCGGCGGTTTTTCGAGAAAAACGCGGGGAATGTGAGGACTGTCCTGCTGGAGGAATACAGAGAAGAACAGCACGCTCTGACCGGTTATACCGATAATTACATCCGTGTATATCTTTCCGTACAAGATCTCCGTAAGGAGGAAAGGGAGCGGATGCTCAACAAATTTTGCGATGTGAGGCTGACAGAATCATTTTTAGATGGAATGAAAGGTGAATTTCTGGTATACTGAAAAAAAGGAGGCACAGGACAATGAGCAGGAAAACTTATGTGATAATTGTTGCTTCGATGGCGGCTGTCATGGCTTTTGTGCAGTTCAGCGGGCTGGGACAGCTCATACGGGACAATACGCCGCAGGCGTTCTGCGAGGGCGGCACCTGTGCCATGAAACTTTACGATAAAATGATGGAGGAAGAGTGATATGGGAGATTGTATCTTCTGCAAGATCGCAGAAAAGGAAATTCCGTCAAATATTGTTTATGAGGATGACCAGATAATCTGTTTCCACGACCTGGAGCCACAGGCTCCGGTGCATGTGCTGATTATTCCGAAGAAACATATTGCGTCAATGGATGATGTATCGGCGGATGACCAGCAGCTGATGGGTTATATCATGACAAAGGTGAGAGAAATCGCGGAAACCCTAGGCCTTGAGAATGGTTACCGCCTTGTCAACAACTGCGGGGAGGATGGATTCCAGACCGTAAAACATCTGCATTTTCATCTGCTTGGAAAGCGGAAAATGACGTGGCCTCCGGGCTGATCGGAACCACGCCTGTCTCAAAAAAAACTTGCATATTTGTACAAAGAATAGTATAATAGCACCGTTATCAATAAGACCGTTCCATAACATCTATGTGATTTCAGAATACGTCAGGAGGTGAAACGGAAATGGCACAGGTAATTGTTAGAGAAAACGAAAGCTTGGAAAGTGCGCTGAAGAGATTCAAGCGTTCCTGCGCGAGAGACGGCGTTATGTCCGAACTCAGAAAAAGAGAGCACTATGAAAAGCCAAGTGTAAAAAGAAAGAAGAAGTCTGAAGCTGCGAGAAAAAAGGCTAGAAAATATTAAGCTGCAGGCAGCATAGAACTCGAGGTGTTTGAAAAGTGACCTTAAAGGAACAACTGATGACTGACTTCAAAGAGGCTATGAAGGCTAAGGATGAAGTCAGAAAAAATACAATAAGCTTTGCTCGGGCCGCAATCAAGCAATATGAGGTTGACAATCGGCAGGAGCTGGATGATGAAGGGATTATCGCGATTTTATCGAAACAGGTTAAGATGAGAAAAGATGCCCTCTCTGATTTTGAAAAAGCTGGACGAACGGACTTAGCGGATGACTATAAAGCCGAAATTGAGATTCTGATGAGTTACCTTCCCGAACAGATGGACGCATCCAAAATCAAAGAAGTCGTACAGGCTGCGGCGGATGAGATGGGGATTGAAAAGGACAAGAAGAACATGGGCAGGCTCATGGGCGCTGTGATGAAGAAGGTAAAAGGTCTAGCGGACGGAAACGATGTCCGGAAGGCAGTGGAAGAATTTTTAAGTGAATGACTTTACTTAGGGGTGGGAGAACCTGCCCCTTTTTGTTTTTTTGAAAAACGTGTTTCACCGGATAATGCCGTATTGGGCGTCCGGGTACTCTCACAAAATTTTGGCCGGCTGGAGGGGATGAAGTTATGATGTACCGTGATTCATATCGAAAACTGAAGAAAGGGTTCGCGCTGCTGATCGCTGTGTGTATGCTGACGGTCATGATTCCGGCGGAGGCGCTGGCGGCGGGCGATGAGGATGGGATTGTTCTCAGCGGGGAATGCGGACACCCGATAGGGATGTCAGATTCCCTGCTGTGGTTCATTGAAGAGGATACGCTGACTATACAAATAAATGAGAAATACAAAGATAGCACCAATCCCTCTATGTATAAAATGCGAAACTATTCGGTAAGTAAACCCGCACCCTGGGCGCAGGCGGGCAGCCTGTTTTCAAAGGTAGTTGTGGGAGAAGGAGTAAAAGACATAGGCGAAAGGGCTTTTTACGGGCTGGAGATTGATTCAGCAATACTGTCTTCGACGGTAGATACCATTTCTCATTATGCTTTTTCACAATCTGAGATTTCAGAAATCGATTTTCCTGACAAAATGACCAACATCTATGACAGTGCTTTTGAGGGATGTAAAAATTTAATATCCGTTTCTTTGCCTGAAATTTCCGCACAGGAATCAAAGGCGACATTTAAAGATTGTACTTCACTTAAAAAAGTGGAGTTCCACGAAACCAATCCAGAAAAAACGATCTATGTTTTTTCGCAAATGTTTGAAGGCTGTACAGCGCTTACGGATGTTCTTTTCCCGGAAGGCGATGCGGATATTTTGGTGAATTATGAAGCATTTAAAAACTGTACCGGTCTTAAAAAAATTCAGTTCCCGGATACAGATGTAAATTTGTATATTCGGGTTTTTTCCGGCTGTACCGATCTGGATATCGTTTTTAAGGGGGATGCTCCGGAGGTAGAACGAGTGGGGGACTATGATGAGGATTATCTTTCTAAACAGAGTTTTTCCGGATTGAAAAACGCGAGAATTTATTACTATGACGGAAAAGAAGGATGGGACAGCCTGATTGAGAGAGGGATAGAACGCTATGGAAATTATGGCGGGACAGAAATCTTTTATCAGAAACTGCAGGAGGGAGAAGAAATTGTAGAAGAAAAAGAAATCCCTCTGGAGCCGGGTCAGAAAACCTATATTGAAGATCACAGGAACTTCATCAGCGAGGGAACGTACGATTTTCTCGTGGACGGCCGCGATGTGGGAAGTGAATTTCTGACCGATTTCGGAAGCCTGAAGCCGGATTACGAAGCATGGAAAGCGGTGCGGGGCGAGTGGTTTGAAAGCCCTTACGACCAGGTTCTGGCGACTATGATTCTCAGCGAGGAATCGGTGGAAACGCAGGAGAATGCTTTTAAAAGCGATTATCTGGCCACAGAGCGGGCGATTGCCGATGATATTGTGGCTTTGATTAATCAGGAAGGGCCTGACTTTACTGCTGAACAGACGGGGACTATTGAGAAAATCCTGCTGGGAGAGGATCATTCGGGAGAGCCGGTTTATGAGGCGCTGGATGAGCTTCTGACCAAATGGGGAGGAAATGGCGTGCTGAAAAAGCTGTTTCTTGCTTATGACTGTTCTTCCGGATTTCTGGGACTTCTCGACCATATTGATGACGGCGTGGAAGTGGTTCGGGAGATGACACAGAAGATTTCAGTTCTGCAGGCCTACGCCAACACCGATGAAAACTTCCGGCAGGTTTTAGCGGAAATGGCGGAGCGGGCGGAAGCGGACGGGGACGGGCATCACGATATGGTAAAGAGCCTGAATTACTATGTCTCTCTGGAAGACGATTACGATATTGAAAAGGCAATTGAGGAAGTGAAATTCGGTGCCGGCGCGGAAGAAATGGGCGTGATTTATGGGGAGAAGATCAAATGGAATGTGGGAAAATTCCTGTACAATCAGCTTTCACCGGAAATCGCGGGAAGTTGGGGAGCGTTCCTTGGTGGTATTGTGATCGGCTATGATCTGACCGTTGCTCTGGATAAGAAGCTCCGCAATACGGACGAGGTTTCGGATGCCTATCTTTATGCCTACGGGGCGGCAAATCTGCTGGCGACCATGAAGTCGGTTCTGGAAGAGAATAAACAGGAGTTTACGGGTACCGGAGACGCCATTGACCGGCCCGCGTGGGAGAAGGCGGAGCAGTTCTGCCATTCCTTTGGGATGTACACAAGGCTGTCTCTTGAGGTCTGCCGAAAAGTGGCGGAGTATTTTTCCAGGCAGATGTTCGCCGGAATCATCGATCGGGGAGGAGACACGGGCTGTGAGGCTCTGTGCGCTCAGTGGAACTTAAAACAGCTGGACTGGCTGGACGTAAAATGCCACAGCGGCGGGATTCCAATCAGCGGAGGAACCACCACCGTTATCAACGGAGATGAGGTGGAGATTAAGGTATGCGGAATTGACAATCAGGTCCTGCTGGAGATCAAAGACGGAATGGTAACAGCGGCAGCCGGGACTGCGGCGGCAGCCATTGCCGATAGCGGCATGGTGTTGATTTCCCTTCCGAAAGGGGAAGAATACCGGATTACGGTATCTTCCGGGAGAGCCGCGGATATTTCCTGCGCGGTCTACGCCTTTGGGCGAACCGGTAAAGGCGCGTTTCAGGCAGAGCGGATCGCGGGAAGCGATCGGATCTCTCTGGGGAGCGGGGAAAGCGGAGCGGCCGAGCTTCATCTGGGAGAGGGAACCGAGCTGCTAAGGATACCGGGCGAATCGGTATATACGGTTCCGGCAGAGGAGTTCACCGCGGCGGAATCCATACGCCTTGATAAAGAAAAAGCCGCGCTGCAGCAGGGGAAGACCTTCAAGCTGAACGCGCAGGTTCTGCCGGAGCAGGCGACCAGCCGGAGGGTGATCTGGTTCTCCGAAAATAAGGCCGTGGCTTCCGTCTCTTCAAACGGAGTTGTGACGGGAATCCGGCCGGGAACCGCTGTGATTTACTGTATGACGCCGGAAGGAAACGCGAAGGCCTCCTGTACAGTGACTGTTTCTGCGCCTGTACAGCCGACAGTGCCGGCGCGTAAAACAAAACAGACGATTTCCGGAGCTTCTTCCTTTAAAAAGACTGTCAATGCCAGGGCGTTCTATCTGAAGGCTCGCGCCGCGGGAAAGCTGAGCTACCGCTCTTCAAACACGAAAGTGGCATCGGTATCGTCTGCCGGAAAAGTGACGGTAAAAGGAGTTGGCAGCGCGAGCATTACAATTACAGCCGCGGCGACAAAACAGCATTACAGCGCGTCGAAAAAGGTTTCGATTACCGTTCTTCCGCAAGGTACAAAACTGCGGACCGTGAAGCCTTTGAAGGGCAGAAAGGCGCGGGTCACCTGGAGGAGAAGCCGGGCGGCAGGCGGATATCAGATTCAGTACTCCCGGTTCAAATCCATGAAAAAGGCGAAGAAGAAAACGGTTACGAAAAACAGGACGACCAGGAAAACCATCTCAAAGCTGAAAAAGGGAAAAACATACTATTTCCGTATCCGGACATATAAGAAAGCGGGAGGCAAAAAATACTATTCTGCCTGGAGCGGAAAGAAGCGGATAAAAATTCGATGAAAAAAGAAGGAAAAAACGAAAATTTTTCTTGCATTAGGAGGCGTTTTTGTGTATACTAATTCTTGCGAGTCAGAAAAGACGCACTCCATGCGGATATGGCGGAACTGGCAGACGCGCACGGTTCAGGTCCGTGTGAATATTGTTTTCGTGGAGGTTCGAATCCTCTTATCCGCACCAAATAAAAACAGCTTTTCAAATCGGAAAGCTGTTTTTATTTTGTCCGGATTCCTGCGGCACCATGGGAACCGGACTTTTTTTGTTCCTTTTGACACATTCCTTATCAAAGTGTGGAATATAACGCGAAATCGTTTTCTGTGTCCATTGATTTATAATCCCTTTTCTATTATAATGCAAATATGAGGAAAAAACAACACAAAAGAAATAAACCTCTTTATGTGGCGAATGGAGGCGAGGCGGTATGAAAACAAAAATGACCGTGGTTCTGCTCATTATGACACTGCTGTGCAGTCTGGCGGCAAGTGGCTGCGCGCAGACAGAAACGGAAAACCCGCCGGCTTCCCCGGAACCGGAGACGGCGAATCGAGGGGTGTCGGAACAGCCGATTTATGAGTTTGAGACGCGGGAACTGTACGCGGAACGTGACGGGCAGCGGATTTTCGGCCTCATTCATATTCCCCGAGGCGCGGGAGAGAAGATGCCGGCCGTTGTGTACTCCCATGGATTGGGAGGCTCCTATCACTATGGTTTGCAGTATGCGGAAGCGATGGCTGCCAGAGGTTATGTGGTTTACTGCTTTGATTTTTGCGGAGGAAGCCCGCAAAGCCGAAGCGATGGTTCTCCCTACGACATGTCGATTTTTACCGAGCAGGAGGACCTGGAAGCAGTGCTTTCCATGATACAGAATCTGGAATATGTAGACACCGATCATATCTTCCTGTTGGGAAGCAGCCAGGGCGGACTGGTTTCCGCGATTACGGCGGCGGATCACAGGGATGAGATCGCGGGAGCAGTACTGCTTTATCCGGCTTTTGTTCTGGTGGATGACGCGAAAGAGCGCTTTGATCGTCCAGGGGATGTGCCGGAAACGTATCCGCATCTGTTTATGACAGTGGGCAGAGCTTATTTTGAAGACTTATTGGATTATGACGTATACGCGGATATTGCGGATTTTGACAAGGATGTTCTGATTCTCCACGGAGATGAGGATTCGGTCGTTCCCCTTTCCTATTCGGAACGGGCGCTGGAGGTTTATCCTTCGGCGGAACTGAAGATCCTGCAGGGAGCGGGGCATGGGCTCAGCGGTAAAGACGCCCGAATCGCTATTGACTTTATGACACAGTATTATCATTCACATATCAATTAAAAAGAAAGGAAGATACCAATGAAATCAAAACGAACTATTTCCGTCATTACTCTGGTGCTGGCCCTTGTCTTTCTGCTGGCTGCCTGTTCGGGAGGCGGATCAGCCTCCGCCCCGGAAAGTGAGAGTACGGCTTCCTCTGAAACCAGCGGCGTACAGGCGGAAGGGAAGACTCTGGTCGCGTATTTTTCCTACACGGGAAATACGGAAGCAGTCGCGCAGCAGATCGCGGATCTTATCGGTGGAACCCTTGCGGAAATTCAGCGGGCGGAAGACTATGGGGACCTGCAGTCGGAAGCGGAAGCGGAAATCCGGGACGGCGTTCATCCGGAAATTACGGTCAGCGCAGATAATGTGGAGGACTATGACACGATCTTTGTAGGATATCCCATATGGTGGGATGAGGCTCCGGCTATGATCGCCACATTCCTGGACTCTTATGACTTTTCGGGAAAAACGCTCATCCCGTTCTGCACCAGTTCCAGCGACTCGATTGATAACAGCCTGCATATTTTCAGCGAGCTTTGCCCGGACGCGGTCATCGCCGAGGGGCTGACTGCCAACGATGAGGCGGATATTGAGCCGTGGCTGCGGGATTTAGGCATGATTCAATAATTTTCACGGGGGTTGGTAGATTGAGAAGAGGAAAGGTGCCGCATGTTCTGCCGGAGCTCCCGGTATTTATCCGGCAGTTCATCCGCGGACAGAGAACGGACTTTCTCCTCTGTGCCGTCCTGTACAGCCTGGGTGTAATACCAGCACTTGAACTCCAGAAGTTCGAGTGCTTCTTTCATTTCCTCGATCTGTTTTATGACCGCTTCTCTTCTGGACTGAAACAATTCCAACCGCTCGGAAAGGGAGTCATCCCCTCTTTCGGCCATATCGGTGAACGCTTTGATTTCATTGATGGAAAGCCCGGACTTTTTCAGACATTCGATCACTTTCAGCCATTCATAATCCTTTTCGGTAAACATGCGGATTCCCCCGCTGGAACGCTCCACGAAAGGAAGGAGCCCCTTCTGATCGTAGTAACGGAGCGTGGACGCGGGAACGCCGATAACTTTTGCCATTTCTCCAATTGTGTAAAGCATAATCAATCTCCTGAAAAAAACTATTGACTTAAAGTTAAGTTTAAGTTGTATTATAAGCTTAAAGATATTATATAAAGTTTAAATTTAAAAGTCAACTTAGAATCAGAATGGAGGCAGAAGAATGAATGGTTATCAATTTTTCGCGCCAACCAGGGTGCTCTTCGGCACCGGAGCGCTGAATCAGCTGCACAAACAGGTAATGCCGGGGAAAAAGGCTCTGCTTGTGATTTCAAATGGAACTTCGGCGGTTAAAAACGGATCTCTTGCCCGCACAGAGGAAGAACTGAAAGCCGCGGGCTGCGATTATGTGATCTTTAACAAAGTAGCGGCCAATCCCCTTAAGTCCGTGGTGGAAGAAGGCGCCAGGACGGCCAGAAAAGAGGCTTGCGATTTTATTGTGGCTCTGGGCGGGGGAAGTGTGATGGATGCCGCGAAGATTATGGCAATGCTGGCTCCCCAGCCTTCCGACGATCTCTGGGACTATGCGTTCGGCAAAACAGGCAGGCGCAGGCCGCTGGACAAGGAGCCGCTTCCGTGGGTTGCGATTACGACTTCCGCGGGAACCGGCAGCGAGGTCGATCAGGCGGGCGTCATCACAAATCCGGACACCAATGAAAAGATCGGGCTCGGCGGCGCGGATTCCCTCTTCGCGGTTCTGGCGATTGTGGATCCGGAACTTATGAAGACGGTGCCGCCAAAGTTTACCGCGTACCAGGGGTTTGACGCGCTGTTCCATTCTCTGGAAGGCTATATCGCCAACGTTCACAATCCCATGAGTGATATGGTGGAACGCACGGCCATTGAACAGATCGGAAAATATCTGGCGCGCGCCGTAAAGGACGGAAATGACATGGAGGCAAGGGAAGCGGTTGCCTTTGCCAATACACTTTCTGGCTATTCTATGGTAGTGGGAGCCTGCACCAGTGAACATTCTATGGAACACGCCATGAGCGCCTTTCATCCGGAACTCCCTCACGGAGCGGGGCTCATTATGATTTCCAGAGAGTACTTTAAATTCTGGATTGACCGGCATGTCTGCGATGAACGTTTTGTAGATATGGCGAGATTCCTGGGAAAAGCAGACGCCGCGAAACCGGAGGACTTCCTCGATGCCCTTGAAGCCCTTCAAAAGGACTGCGGTGTGGCGGATCTTAAAATATCGGACTATGGAATTCAAAAAGAAGAATGCATGGCGATGGCAAAGAACGCCAGGGAAACCATGGGAATGCTTTTCGCCTGCGACCCGGCGGAGACGACGGATGAAGAGATTGCCGGAATTTATGAGCGAGCCTATCGGTAAACCTGTCAGAAGAAAGACTGCCGCGTGCCGGGGGCTATCCCCGCGCGAATCCTGTTACCGCCCAAAGAGGCATTGAACGCTAGGCGCTTTTCGGTTATAATTTTTTCTGGAAAGCCGCGGGACGCTCTGTTCCGGGAGAGGAGCGAGACTTTGATTTTAGTTGCTTGTGCAGATGATAATCTGGGAATGCTGTTTCACGGCAGACGGCAGTCCTGGGATCGGCGGGTGCGTGAAGCAGTTTTAGAAAGCTGTGGAAAGCGCCCGCTCTGGATGAACCGATATTCGGCAAAACAGTTCGCTGACAGGAAGGGCGATGTCCGGATCCATGAGGATTTTCTCTTCAAAGCGGGACCGGGAGACTGGTGCTTTGTGGAAACGGACAGCGCGCGGGCTGTGGAAAAGCGGATAGAAACCATTGTCTTGTACCGGTGGAATCGGGTGTATCCGGCTGATTTCTGGTTCGACATCCCCCTTGCGGATCACGGATGGAACCTTGTAGAAACCAGCGACTTCAAAGGCTTTTCCCATGAAAAAATAACGAAGGAGATTTATATAAAATGAAAAGACGAATGCTCAGTCTGGCCGCGATCCTTTTGATCTGTCTGCTCAGTATTGCGGGCTGTTCTTCCGGACAGACCGGATCGGAGACGGGCAGCGCGGGAGGAAACGCCGCGGCGGAATCTTCGGCTTCCGAAAGCGCGCGGGCGGATTCTCCGGGACAGGTTCCGGCCTACTCGGGAAAGCCATACATTGTAATCAATGACAATCAGCCGGATTTTGAAGAAGGGGATTTTCAGAAAGAATCCTTTGAATCCTACAGCGAGCTGGACAGCCTTGGCAGATGCGGCGCGGCGTTTGCCAATATCGGAACAGATCAGATGCCTCATAAAGAACGGGAAAGCATCGGTATGATAAAGCCTTCGGGCTGGAAGACCCAGAGATACGAAGAGGTAGACGGAAAGTATCTTTACAACCGGTGCCACCTGATCGGATATCAACTGACAGGAGAAAATGCCAATGAACGCAATCTGATTACCGGCACCAGGGCGATGAATGTAGATGGAATGCTTCCTTTTGAGAACATGACGGCGGATTACATAAAAGAAACGGGAAACCATGTTCTTTATCGGGTGACGCCGATATTTGAGGGCGACAATCTGGTAGCCAGCGGCGTGCAGATGGAGGCGGAGTCCGTGGAAGACGGCGGCGAGGGAATCTGTTTCAATGTGTACGTTTATAACAACCAACCGGGAATTGAAATTGATTATGCCACAGGAGAAAGCCGGCGTGTGGAAGAAACTTCTGGAACAGCAGGCGGGCAGAGGACGGAAAGCGGGGAACAGGGTTCCTACGTTCTGAATACCAATACTCACAAATTCCACCGGCCGACGTGCAGCAGCGTATCGGATATGAAAGCCGCGAACCGGGAGGATTTTGAAGGCAGCCGGGCGGAGCTGCTGCGGCAGGGGTATGAGCCGTGTCAGAATTGCAATCCGTAAATCGGGGAATTTGAAAAAATATGCGAATTAATGATTGACAAATGTGAGGCTTTCTTGTAGAATAGTACAGGTAAGCCAACATATGCGGATATGGCGGAACTGGCAGACGCGCACGGTTCAGGTCCGTGTGAATATTG
>JAHZHL010000009.1:52132-69686 GCA_019420305.1 Bacillota bacterium
TTTTCGTGGAGGTTCGAATCCTCTTATCCGCACCAAAAGAATGACCTGCGAGTGATATACTCGCAGGTTTTTGTATACAAAAACCTGCGGACTATGCCTGTGATTCTAAACCAATCGCCCTTGAATTTCGAGCGCCATCTGCGCGCTTGTTTTTATAAGGTTTATTCAATGAGTAAATTGGCGAAACCGTGTTTAGCCAATTTGAAAAGCTTCCCATCGCCAGTACTGGCCGTAAATTTTTTTCTGAGGGTAATATGAAACACCAAACGAAATCCTGCTCGACTTTCCTGCCCCGGACATGTTAAAATAGAAGAAAACTTAAAGGGGAAAGAGCGGATGAAATTTTGAAGAGACTGATTCTGGCAGAAAAGCCGTCCGTAGCGAGAAACATCGCGGACGCGCTTGACATTAAAGGCAGAAGGGACGGCTACATGGAAGGGGAAAACTATGTCATCACATGGGTGTTTGGACACCTTTTGCAGCTGTGTGACGTAAAGGACTACGATCCGGAGCGCAAAGGCTGGAGAATGGAGAACTTTCCTTTTATCCCAGAGACCTTTCAGTATAAAATAAAATCAGCGGACAGGAAACGGGCGACAGAGGATGAGGGCGCGAAAAAGCAGCTGCGTATTATCGGAGAACTGCTGCGACGGGAAGATATCGGGTCTGTAATTTCCGCGACGGACTATGACCGGGAAGGTCAGATCATTGCGGATGAAATTTTTTTGTATCTTAAGACGGATAAACCGATCGATCGACTTCTTCTGAATGAATGGACCAGAGATGAGGTTCTGGCCGGCCTGGAAAACTTAAAACCCAATACTCAGCTTCAGCCTATGCAGGACGCGGGATTCGGAAGACAGATCGCCGACTGGCTCATCGGGATCAATCTGACCTCTGTGGCGACTGTAAAATATCAGAACGCCAATCATAATAAGGTTCTGAATATCGGAAGGGTTCTTCTTCCGACACTGAAAATCCTTTATGACCGGGACAGAGAAATTGAAACTTTCCGGAAATCCAAATACTACAAGCTGAACGCTCTGTTCCTGACGGAACAGGGAGAGCCCATTGAGGCGGTCTACTACGAAAAGGACAACGAAAAATTTGAGGACAGAGACGAGCTTGAGAAAAAGCGGCAGATGCTGCAGGGAAAGCAGGCGAAAATCCAAAAAAAGGAAGTGGAGAGAAAAAAGGAATACGCTCCCTATCTTTTCAATTTATCCAATCTGCAGGGGTATATTACCAGCAAGCAAAAAGGGTGGACTTCGGAGAAGGTGCTGAAAGTTGCTCAGGATCTTTACGAAAAGAAACTGATTACGTATCCGAGGACCTCCAGCAGCGTTCTGGACGAGAGCCTGAAAGAAAAGGCGGCGAGGGTTCTGGAGACGATCAGACAGGGACTCCCCTACGAAGAGGAACTTGTCTTTACCGATTCCAAGCGAATTTTTGACAGCAAAAAGGTAGAAAGTCACTCGGCCATTATACCGACTTATGTGGCGCCGAAAAATCTGAGCCCGGATGAAAAGATTGTCTACGAAGCGGTGCGCAACCGGTTTGCCGCCCAGTTCCTTCCGGTTTCGGAAAGCGAGGAGACAAAGCTTATGATTGAGCCGGAAGAGGCGGACTGCGGAGGCGTTTTTCACGCCAAGGGAAAAGTCCAGCTGGAGGCAGGCTGGAAAAAGGCGGAAGAGGTCGGCGCAAAAGAAGTACTGATGCCGCAGGTAAAGGAAGGCGATCTGCTGCGGATGAAGACGCTTTCGGTAAAAGAAGTGGTGAAAAAGCCCCCCAAGCACCATACGGAAAAAACGCTGCTGAGAGTCATGGAAACCTGCGGAAAACGCTACGAGGAAGAAGATTCGGAAGAAATGATGATGGCCATCCTCAGCGGGTTCAGCATCGGAACTCCGGCAACCAGAGCCGAAACGATCCGCCGGCTGAAAGAAATCGGCTATGTGACGGCAAAGGGAAAATCTCTGATCTGTACCGAGCTGGGACGCATGATGGTCGAGACCTTTCCGGTAAAGGAACTGTTTGATCTGGAATATACCGGAAAACTGGAAAAGACTCTCGCGGACATTGAGAAAGCGAAATTTAAAAAAGAAGATTTTCTCGATATGATAAAGGAGTTTACCGCTCAGTCGGTGAAGACGATTAAAGAAGATAAAGTTTTCGCTTCAAAAGTCGCGGTTCCGGATTCGGTTAAGGTAATCGGGCTCTGCCCGGAATGCGGAAACCCGGTTATTGAGTCGGAAAAAGCCTACGGATGCAGCAACTGGAAAAACGGGTGCCGTTTTACCGTCTGGAAACAGGATAGATTCATCGAATCTATGGGGAAACATGTTTCCGAAGAAATGGTGCGGCTGCTCCTGCAGAACGGGAAGGTCGGATTCCGCGGACTGATCAGTAAAAAGGGAAATAAATTCAGCGCCTGGCTTCGGTATGTGAAAGACTCGGAAGGAGACAGATACAGCTGGAAATTGGAATTTATAGAATAATCAGACAATATGGCGCTCGCCGATTTTGTTTGACTTTTAAGATATTTCCGATTAACGTATATAGTAGGATACGAAAAAAGAAGGGAAGAAGATCATGAACATTATCAAGAAATGGAACAATATCAGCCTGGTAAAACGGATTATCACGGGTCTCGCGGCAGGCATTATTTTGGGACTTGCCGTTCCGCAGGCGGAGCTGATTGGGATTTTGGGAGATCTGTTTGTAGGCGCGCTGAAAGCTCTGGCGCCGCTGCTTGTTTTTTTTCTGGTCATGCATTCGCTCTGCAGGCACCAGAAAGGAAACAGCAGCAATATGAAGCAGATTATCATTTTGTACTTTGTAGGCATGTTGCTGGCGGCCTTTACGGCGGTTGCTGCAAGTTTCCTTTTTCCGTCGGAACTGACGCTGGCGGAAGGCGCGGAAGCTTCCGCGCCGGGAGGGATTGTTGAGGTTCTGAAAAACCTTTTGATGAATGCGGTCAGCAACCCTATCGGAGCGATCGTAGACGCCAACTATATCGGGGTTCTGATGTGGGCGGTGGTATTTGGACTGGCTCTGCGCAATGCGGGGGAGACGACAAAAGATGTACTCGGCAATATTTCCGACGGACTTTCGGTGGCGATCCGCTGGGTGATCAACTGCGCGCCGTTCGGAATTCTCGGTCTGGTGTTCACAACCCTTTCCACAACAGGTATTCAGGCGTTTGCTTCTTATGGGAAGATTATTCTGGTTTTGGTGGGATGCATGCTTTTTGTAGCGTTTGTTGTAAATCCGATCATTGTATTCGTAAATATTCGTCAGAACCCATACCCTCTGGTGCTGACCTGCATTAAGGACAGCGGTATCATGGCGTTTTTTACAAGGAGTTCGGCTGCCAATATTCCGGTAAATATGGCGCTCTGTGAAAAGCTGGGTCTGGATGAGGAAAAATATTCGGTTTCTATACCGCTGGGAGCGACAATCAATATGGCCGGTGCGGCGATTACCATTACGACTCTGACCATGGCGGCTGCCAATACGCTGGATATTTCCGTCACGTTTCCCACCGCGCTGCTTCTCAGCGTGGTAGCGACGATTTCCGCATGTGGAGCTTCAGGCGTCGCGGGAGGTTCGCTTCTCCTGATTCCTCTGGCGTGCAGCCTGTTTGGAATTTCAAACGATATCGCCATGCAGGTGGTAGGTGTCGGATTTATTATCGGCGTTATTCAGGATTCCTGCGAAACCGCCCTTAATTCTTCGTCAGACGCACTGTTTACCGCTACCGCGGAATTCCGCAACTGGAGAAAACAGGGAAAGAAAATTCAATGGTAGGAAGGAGGATGTGTGATGTATCTTTACGAACACAAACTAAAAACGCAGAAACCGCAGCAGATGATTAAGATCACCAATTCGGTAAGAGAGGATCTGCAAAAGAGCGGCATAAAAGAAGGAATCGCTGTGATTTTTTCTACCCATACGACAGCAGGCTTTACGATCAATGAAAACGCGGATCCGGACGTGCTGCACGATATGCTGTACGGGTTTGAAAAGAATTTTCCTACAGAGGATATGAAGTATCGCCATCTGGAGGGGAATTCACACGCGCATATTAAGACAACGATCTGCGGACCGTCGCAGACGTTGATTATCCATGAAGGGGATATTTTGTTCGGGATCTGGCAGGATCTGTATTTCTGTGATTTTGACGGACCGAGGAACCGGACATACTATGTAAAGATTATTGAGGGATAAGAGATTCCCCCAGGAAAACGGGAGGTAAAAATGAAGAATTTAGACGAATATCTGAAAGAGCAGTCCAGATTGTGCAGAGAACACGATTATATTACAAGCGACCTGTTTCACGAGCATAATGTGAACCGGGGACTGCGCGATAAAAACGGAATCGGAGTTCTTACGGGACTGACGTCCATTTCAAAGATTCAGGCATATAAAGAATACCTGGGGCACAAGGTTCCGTGTAAGGGAAAGCTGTTTTACCGGGGTTACAATATTGTTGATCTGGTAAAAGGGCCAATCGCGGAAGAGCGCTATGGGTTTGAGGAGATGGCCTATCTTTTGATTTTCGGAGAGCTTCCTACAGAAGAAGAATTGAAAGAGTTTCAGCAGGTGGTTGGCAGAATGAGGGGGCTGCCGACTAATTTTGTCCGCGATGTGATTATGAAAGCGCCGGGAAAGGACATCATGAATACGATGACCAAAAGCGTCCTGACTCTTTCCTCCTACGATCCCAACGCGTCGGACACATCCATTAAAAACGTGCTGAGGCAGTGCCTGATGCTGATCAGTGTATTTCCAATGCTGGCGGTATATGGGTATCACGCATACAATCATTATGAGCGGGACAGCAGCATGTATATCCACAGACCGAATCCGGATCTTTCTACCGCGGAAAATCTGCTCCGCATGCTGCGGCCGGATATGAAGTATACGGAACTTGAAGCTCATGTGCTGGATATTGCCCTGATGCTTCATATGGAACACGGAGGCGGGAACAATTCAACCTTTACCACCAGAGTCATTACTTCCGCGGGTTCGGATACTTATGCGGTTATCGCGGCTGCCCTTTGCGCGCTGAAAGGTCCGAAGCACGGCGGAGCCAACATTAAAGTTGTGGAGATGATGCAGGATCTGGAGGAAACGGTAAAGGACATCACCGACAAGGATAAGATCCGAAAATATCTGGAAGATATCGTAGATAAAAAAGCCTTTGATGAAAAGGGTCTGATCTATGGAATGGGCCACGCGATTTACAGTGTATCCGATCCGCGGGCTGAGATTTTCAAGGGTTTTGTGAAAAAGCTGGCGGAGGCAAAGGGTTACGATAAAGTGTTCGCTATGTATTCGGCGGTGGAAGAACTGGCGCCCCAGGTCATTGCGGACAAACGCAAGATCTATAAAGGGGTCAGCGCCAATGTGGACTTTTACAGCGGGCTTGTTTATCGTATGTTGGATATACCATTGGAACTTTATACTCCGATTTTTGCCATTGCCAGAGTCGTAGGATGGAGTGCCCACCGGATCGAAGAATTGATCAATGTGGATAAAATCATCCGGCCGTCTTATCTGAGTGTGGGAGAGGAACGGATTTATAAGCCGATTGAAAGACGAAATGTCATCGAGCTTTCCGGCAGTGATCCGTCCAAGTACAGGCTGGAAGAGCACTTTGAGCATGAAGGGGAAGAATAATTCCCGCAGCGCTGATGCAAACATGTCATACGGTTGCGTGTGGCATGTTTTTTATTGGAGAAAAACTGGTATGAATCGGAAGTTGACGGGAATAATTGAAAGTGCTATGATCAAAGTATGAAAACATTGTTCCGATTTATACCAAGAATGGAGAGGAGGAATCAAAATCCATGTCATTTATTATAAGTGACAGACAGCATCTGTCCTCTGTTGAAAAACGACCGGGATACAAACCCTTTTGCGTCAGAGAGGAAAATTGCCGTATGTTTCAGTTTGACATTCATTTTGGACATCCTCTGTACACTTCCGCATCCGACATTTTGGCAGTCAAATGCGATTCGGATCAGGAGGTTTCCCTTCCGATTATTCCGGACGGGTGTATTTCAATGGTCTTTTTCGGAACAAATGAAGAGATGAGAGGCAGAGTTTGCGGAACGATCGATGAGATTAAGAAAATTGTTCTGAGACCGGAAGAACTGATGCTGATGATCCGTTTCCATCCCAGCGCGGCTCCCGGAATTCTCAGAGACAGCGCGAATACTCTGACGAATAAGGAATTTGACATTAAGGACTATATGAAAAGCGGAGGTCAGATCCTTTCCGCGGCCAGCCGGGATCTGCCCCTTCAGGAAAAGGCCATGCTGCTTTCAAAGCTGATCCGCATCCGGATGAAGGAAGATGATTCCGGATACCTGATCCGTTACTGTACCGAACGTATTTACGAGCGGCACGGCAATATCCGAGTCAGCGAACTTGGCACGGAGACCGGATACAGTGAGCGCTACCTGGGAAAGGTATTCGAAAAATATGTGGGGATTTCTCCTAAAATTTACTGCGAGATTATACGTCTGCAGAACTCGCTGAAAAAGCTGATAGATGACACAAACCGGGAGCCCCTGATTAACCTGGCTCTGGACAGCGGTTTCTTTGATCACGCCCATATGAACCGGTGCTATAAACGCTTTCTGCACTGTTCATCGGGGATGCTCAGGAGAAAGGGGTTTGCCTGCCTGGACTACAGTAAGATCGGCTATTACTTGTACGATTTATATAGAAATGAAACATATACAGAAAGGTTGGAGAACAATGGCTAAGCGGTATTATCTGGGAATGGATCAGGGCACGACAGGAACGACTACGCTGCTTTTAGACGAAAAATGGAATCTTGTGGCCAGAGGCTACAAGGAGCACAAGCAGCACTATCCGAATCCGGGCTGGGTTGAGCATGATCCGATGGAAATCTGGGAAGGCGTGCGGGGTTCGATCCGTATGGCTCTCGACATTGCGGGCGCAAGACCCGAGGAAATTGCCTGCATCGGAATCGATAATCAGGGCGAGACTGTGATGCTGTGGGACAAGGAAACCGGTGTGCCGGTGTATAATGCTATCGTATGGCAGGACAGGAGAACCGCCAGGTACGCGGACAGTCTGACAGAGGAATACGGCGGTCAGATTCGGGAAAAGACCGGGCTTATGATCGACGCGTATTTCAGCGCGACAAAAATCAAATGGATTATGGAGCATGTGGACGGCGTAAAGGAAAAGATCAAAGAAGGAAAAATTCTGGCGGGAACCCTCGATTCCTGGATTATCTGGAAAATGACCCACGGAAAAGTCCATATTACCGATGCTTCGACAGCGTCGCGCACCATGCTGATGAACATTCATACAGGAAAGTGGGATCAGGATATTCTGGACATTTTCGGAATTGATAAAAAGATCTTGCCGGAAATCTGTGATAGCTCCATGATCTACGGAAACACGGATCCTCTCGATTTCTTCGGAGCTTCGATTCCGATTGCGGGTTCAGCGGTCGATCAGCAGGCGGCGCTGTTCGGTCAGGCATGCTACACGCCGGGATCGATCAAATGTACTTACGGGACCGGCTGCTTTATGCTGATGAATACGGGCGATAAGCCGGTATACTCAAAGAACGGTCTTCTGACGACAGTGGCGTGGAGTCTGAATAACAAGATGACGTTCGCGCTGGACGGGGGAATTTATATCACCGGAGCGGCGACACAGTGGCTTCGGGATGGTCTGAAAATTATAAAGGATGCCAGTGAAACCGAACAGATGGCATATGATGCGGGAACAAACGGAGGCGTATATTTTGTTCCGGCTTTCGCGGGACTTGCGGCGCCTCACTGGGATTCCTACGCGAGAGGTACGATTATCGGCATTACCGGCGGAACCACCAGAGAACAGATTGTGCGGGCAACGCTGGAAGCGACGGCTTACCAGGTAAAAGACAATCTTGACGTAATGAACCTGGACGCCAGCATTCCCATTCAGATTATGCGGGTAGACGGCGGCGCGGTGGCAAACCGGTTTCTGATGCAGTTCCAGGCGGATCTTCTGGGGATTCCGGTGGATGTACCGGTGATCAATGATACGACGCCTCTGGGAGCCGCGTATCTGGCAGCTCTTGGAATCGGAGATTTCAATTCGATTAGCGAACTGGCGAATAACTGGAAACTCGCAAGGCGCTATGAACCGAAGATGAGCGTTGATGAAAGAGAAACTTTGCTCTACAACTGGCATAAAGCTGTTGAGCGGGCGAAAAACTGGGTTGAAGATTAAGTTATAGATTCTGAAAGGAGAGTAAAAATGAGTAAACCAATGTTGTTCAGTCCGGGACCGGTGATGGTAAAGGACAATGTACGCGAAGCAATGATGCACTATGATATTTGCCACAGAGGCGCGGAGTTTGAAGCGCTGTTCGCAGACACGGTAAAAAAAGTCAACCAGCTTTTTAAAGCGGACGATTCCTACCAGTCTGTGATTATTTCCGGTTCCGGAACTTCCTCCAATGAAACGGTGCTGTCCTCTATTTTTAAAGAGGATGAGGCAGTTATGCTGATCCGCAACGGCGTGTTTGGAGAACGGCTCCTGGAAATTATAGAAAAATATCAGATCCCGCTCGTAGATCTTCCTTTTGAATGGGGGGACTACCCGGATCTGGCAAAGATCGAAGAAGTGATGAAGGAAAATCCTCAGGTGAAAACGGTAGCGATGGTATGCCATGAAACTTCCACTGGTATGATTAATCCGGTAAAGGAAGTAGGGGAACTCTGCAAAAAGTACGGAAAGTGGTATTTTGTGGACTGCGTTTCCGCCGCGGCAGGAGAAAACATTGATATTGTGGATTTCAATATTACGTTTGCCACTTCGGTGGGAGGAAAATGTCTGGGCGCGTTCCCGGGTTCCGCTTATATCTGCGGCAAAAAAGAAGCTATGGAAACACTGACTCCGGAAATGGGTAAAAATGTGTACCTGAATCTGGCAAAGCATTATCAGAGCGCGGTAGCTAAGAATCAGACTCCGAACACTCCGAACGTAAACCTGTTCTGGGCGCTGAACCAGGCGCTGACCAACATCCTGGAGGAAGGCGTGGAACACCAGGTTGCAAGATACAGAGAATGTGCGGAAATCCTGAGAAAAGGCATGCAGGACATGGGACTTAAGCTGCTGCTGTCCGAACATATGGCAAATACCGTAACTTCTGTATTCCTGCCGGAAGGCAAGGATCTGGATCAGTTCCTGAAAGATATGGAAGAGAGAGGCTATGTTGTTTACAGCGGAAAGGGAAAATATGTAGAAATGGGTATGTTCCAGGTTGCGAACATGGGTGAGATTTACCCGGATGACTGCAAAAAATTCCTGGAAGTTCTTGCGGACTGCATCAAATAGAAAACAGCAGAAAGATACACCTGAAAAATGATACAACCTGAAAAAACGGGCTTTGCGCGACAGCGCGCGGGCCCGTTTTTCAGTGGGATATTTACAATTTGTGAAATTCCGGCTTTCTCCGGCGGAAGGTACACTGATAGCGGAAGCCCAGCTTTTCCGCGAGAGCAAAGGCTTCCTCGAAATGATCCTGAAAATGATCCGGATCATGAGAGTCGGAACCAAAGGTGAGAATTTCGCCTCCCAGCTGTCTGTACAGCTTCAGCACTTCCTCACGGGGCAGCCAGGTGCCGGTACCGTATTTGAAACTGGATGTGTTGATTTCCAGTCCTTTTCCATCGTAAATAATTGTCTTGAGCGTATCCTCGATAATGTCCATGTATGGGCGGTAATCATAGAGGGTTCCGATATAGCGGTCAATGAGCGTCAGATGCCCGGCAATATCGTAATCCTTGTACTGTTTAAAGCAGCGGTTGATATACGTGTAAAACTGTTCCAGCACAGCGGGACCGTCCGCTTTTGAAAAATCAAAACGATAAAGATCTGCTTTCCCGATGCAGTGAAACGAGCCGATAATGAAATCATAGGGAAAATCCTGAACTGCGCGGCGGCATTCGTCAAATTCACTTTCCATGATTCCAATTTCCATTCCTTTGACAATGGTTATTTTTCCTTTATATTCTGTTTCCGCGCGGTTGAGCGCCTCATAGTAGTCCTCGAAATCCAGCGTGAAAGGAAATTCGGGGTCTTCGTAGCCCGGATCGTAATGATCGGTAATTGCCAGTTCCTGGATGCCGCGGGCGATTGCGCCTTCAATCATCTCCTCCATGGGAACGTCGCAGTCATCCGAAAACGCGGTATGTGTGTGGTAATCGTACATTTCTAAGTTTATCCTTTCTAATAGCGAGCATGGTTCGAAACCGATTTTTGAAAGCAGGGCGGCAGGTCGCCGCTTCCCTTTCTGATTTTGCCATAAACCGCGGAAAGATTCAAGAACCTGCTTCTGAAAAGGGAGACATATTCTCGGGAGGGGGTTAATAAAATAGAAGGAAGTGAGAAGGAGGCACTATGACCATTAAAGACGAATTGCTGTTTGATTTTGCCGTCAATATGCCCAGAGTTCTGCTCAGCGGGAATACGGTGATCTTGGATCATGTGAAAAAACTGGTGCTGCTGTCCGGCGATCAGATTATCGTGAGTCATGGACAGCGTTTTACGTCTGTCAGGGGAAAGGGTCTGAAAATAAAAGAACTCAGGGATGAAAGGATGCTGATAACCGGTGATGTGGAACAATTCCAGTTTTACGGAACATTACAGGAAGATAAAGATTGAGGGATTTCAGCTGGATAAACTGCTGGACCGCTGTCTCCGGGAACGGATTCAGCTTCGGGGAATTACCTTTGCCGGCAATTTGGAACTGACCCTGTATGTGAGCGCGCGGGACTTCCGCAGACTGAAAAAACTGGCAGGAAGCCGCTACCGGATTACCGTTCTCAAAGAGGGCGGCGGACGTCACTGGATCCAGACGATCCGCAAACGGAAGATTACGGTTCTGGGAATCCTCCTTTTCGCGGCTTTTCTCTATTATCAGAGCCTGTTTGTTGTTGAGGTTCGTATTGACGGTTACGAAAGGATCGGTGAAGCGGATCTCCGCCAGACGCTGGCGGAAGCCGGGCTTTATGAAGGTTGTAAAAAAAATCTGGACGTGAATAAAATCAAAATTCATCTTTATGAAGAATACGAAACCATCTCCTGGGCAGGTATTTCCCTAGACGGAAACCTGGCGAGGGTTACAATCGCGGAGGGAGCAAATCCGATCGAAGAGAAGCCGGAAAAGGTGGAAGAAAAAAAGCCGTGCAATATTGTGGCGGATAAAGCCGGGTATATCAGTCGGGTTATTCCGGAAGAGGGACTTCGGGCTGTGGAAGACGGAGCGTATGTAAAAAAAGGCGATATTCTGATTACCGGAAAGGTACCGTTGAACAGTACCGCTTACGGCACGGACGCGGAAAACCGGACGGAAACTTATGTCCACGCGGCAGGAAGCGTGGAGGCAAAGATCCCGCAGAGAGTCCGCTTTTTCGCGGAAAAATACCAGCGAATCAAAAAGGAGACCGGACACGTTCTCCCGGGAATCGCGGTGAACGGGCATAATCTCGCGAAAGCGATCAATACCTATGAGACGTCGGTGATCGAGACAAAGAATCTGCTCAACATTGTCAAACCGTTTCGGCTGAAAGTGGATTTGGTGCAGGTAAAAGAGGTAACGATACGTCAGCGGGAAGTCAAAAACGCGGAACTGAAAAAGGCGGCCAACGCGCAGGCCCGCCGGTATGTGAAAGAAAATTTACCGGAAAATACACAAATACTAAATAAAAGTTTGAATTTTTCCCGGGAAAAAAATATAATAGCTATAGGTGTAACATTAGAAACCCTGCAGAAAATAGGAATAGAAGAGGAGATTGTAGTTGATAAGCAACGAGACGGAAAGCATAAGAAGGATCGCGATCAGTGAAGCGATTGACCGCGGCGAACTGTTCGGCACGCTGGACGGTAATATCCGTATTCTGAAAGAAAACCTGGATGTGGATATTATGCAGAGAGATAATGAACTGATTCTGCGAGGCAAGGACGCCCGGTGCGCGGAGGCGATCTTTCAGGAACTGATGGAAATCATAGAGGGCGGCGAAAAACTGGATGAACAGAAGATCAATTATGTGATTGCGCTGAAGGATGAAGGACTTTCCTATGAGGAAAGTAAGGTGAGCAGGGATATTATCTGTTTTACGCATAAAGGAAAACCCCTGCGCCCTAAAACACTGGGACAGAAACGATATGTGCAGAGTATACGGAAACGGGACATTGTCTTTGGCATCGGACCGGCGGGAACCGGGAAGACTTATATTGCAGTTGCCATGGCTGTCCACGCGTTTAAAAATAAGGAAGTACAGAAGATTATCCTGACACGCCCCGCGGTAGAGGCAGGGGAACGTTTAGGATTTCTTCCCGGAGATATGCAGGAAAAAGTGGATCCGTATCTGCGTCCTCTTTACGATGCCCTCTACGACGTTCTGGGAAGAGAAAGCGCGCTGCGGCTGAAAGAAAAAGAGGCGATCGAAGTTGTGCCTCTTGCCTACATGCGGGGAAGGACGCTGGACAACTCGTTCATTATTCTGGATGAGGCGCAGAATACGACGAGAGAGCAGATGAAGATGTTTCTGACCCGGATGGGTTTCGGATCGAAGATTGTTGTGACCGGGGATGTAACTCAGGTGGATCTCCCCAGGGGCAAAAAATCAGGACTCTTGGAAGCCGCTAAAATTCTGAAAAACGTAAAGGGGATTGATTTTTGTTATCTGAAGGATGTAGACGTTGTGCGGCACGAGCTGGTTAAGAAGATTATCGGGGCATATGATAAGTATTATCAGGCTCACCCGTATGAGGAGGATAAGGAATGAAGATTTTATACGACGCGTCGGAAGGGGCCGGGGTTCTGGAAGAGGAACTGCTTAAGACGCTGGAAAAGGCAGCGTCTTTGTGTGTAGAGTCTGAGGGTATAGATCCAGAGCGGACGGAAGTGAGCCTGACCTTTGTAAGCGGTGAAGAAATTCAAACCTTGAATCGGGATTACCGAGGGGTGGATCGGGTTACGGATGTCCTGTCTTTTCCTCAATACGAGGATATAAGGGAGCTTCCACAGGAAGGAGATATTCCCATCGGCGATGTGGTGATCTGCCTTCAGACGGTTCGTGAGCAGGCGTGTGAATTCGGCCATTCGCAGGAAAGGGAGCTGATGTATCTGTTTGTCCACAGCATCTGCCATCTGCTGGGTTACGATCATATGGAAGAAGAGGACAAGAAGGAAATGCGGGCAAAAGAAGAGGATGTGATGAAGCGGCTGGGTCTGGAAAGGGAGAGTTATGAAAGCGGAATATAAAGACTTGTACCGGAAAGCGGATGCGGCGAAAAAGAACGCTTATACACCCTTTTCGCATTTTCAGGTTGGAGCCGCGCTGCTTGCGAAAGATGGGACTGTGTTCACGGGAGTGAACATCGAGAATTCTTCTTACGGCGCGACTATCTGCGCGGAGCGAACCGCCTTTGTGAAGGCGATTTCTGAAGGCTACCGGGACTTTCAGGCTATCGCTATCGCTTCCAGTGGAGGCGAAGCTCTGCCTTGCGGGATCTGCAGGCAGTTTATGTACGAATTCAGTCCGGAAGTGGATGTTATTACAGGAAAAGATGAAAACAGCCTGAGGGTGCAGTCTTTAAACCGGCTGCTTCCGGAAGGCTTTCGATTGGAGACAGAATGAAATCAGGATTTATCAGTATTGTCGGCAGACCGAACGTGGGAAAATCCACGTTGCTGAATGCTATTTTAGGAGAAAAAATCGCAATTACAACGGACAAACCTCAGACCACGAGAAATGCCATTCGGGGTATTTATACCAGGCAGGAAACCGGGGAGCAGGAAGGCGTGCAGATGATCTTTATCGACACTCCGGGAATCCACAAGCCAAGGAACAAACTGGGAGATTTTATGACCGAGTCAGCGCTGAACACCTTCCATGAAGTGGACGGGATTATCTTTATCACCGATGATCGGCTGAGCAAAGGACCGGGAGACCCGTATATTCTGGAAATGTTAAAGGAGGTAAAAACTCCGAAGCTTCTTGTGCTGAATAAAATTGACAAGACCGAGCCGGAAGAGTACCGGAGAGCTTATGAAGAATATGAACAGACGGGAATTTTTTCAGATATCATCGGAACCTCGGCTGTCCAGGGGAGAAATGTGGCGGATGTGATAAAATCCGCCGAATCCTTCCTGAAGGAAGGACCCATGTACTTTCCGCCGGATATGGTGACCGATCATCCGGAACGTTTTATTGTCAGCGAACTGATTCGGGAAAAGCTGCTGATGTACCTGCAGGATGAAGTTCCCCACGGTGTGGCGGTAGAGATCGAACAGTATGAAGAAAGTCCTAAGCTGACCAGGATTGGCGCTGTGATTTATTGTGAGAAAAAATCACACAAAGGGATCATTATAGGAAAAGAAGGCAGAAAACTTAAGGGCGTGGGCAAAAGCGCGAGAAAAGAGATCGAAGCCCTGCTGGGAACGAAGGTGTTCCTGGAACTGTGGGTTAAAGTAAAAGAAAACTGGCGGGACAGCGATTTCGCGCTGTCGAATTTCGGATATAAAGAATAGAAGGAAAGGTTGCCATGATCACAGATACAGAAGGAGTCGTCCTAAGGCAGATTAAGACTGCCTACGGCCGCCGCATGGTGCTCCTGTTTACAAAGAAATACGGGAAGATCAGCGCCGGGAGCAGTATCAGTGAGAAAGGAAGGAGCCGGGCGGCACTTGCCATGCGCCCGTTTACCTATGGGAGGTATGAGCTTTTTAAAAACCGGGACAGCTATAATGTGAATTCAGCGGAAGTCATAAAAAGCTACTACAAGATCGGAGAGGATGTAGATAAGTATATGAACAGCTCCTATGTGCTGGAATTTACGGAAAAGGTGCTTCCGGAAGGTCAGCCGTCCCAGGCGATGTTCAATCTGATCCTGGATTTTTTCAGCGTGATGGAGGAACGGAAGAAAAGCCATGGAACCCTGGTTCTGGGGTACGAAATCAAAACATTAAAGATTATGGGCGTTATGCCGAACCTGAACCAGTGCGCAGCCTGCGGCAAACCCTTTGAAAAAGATAAGCCGCCGGTTCTTCTGGACATCAAAGAAGGAGGGGCGGTCTGCCGGGACTGCGGCGGGAACCTTGAAATTCCTTCCGACGACACGTTGATTTATCCGCTTAATTTTGGTATAGTAGATATATTAAAGTACTTTGCGGATCATTCTCTTAAGAATTTTCAGAACCTGGCTCTGGATGAGAAGGTTCGGTCACGGCTGCAGACTATGATACGGCAGTATGCGGCATACTATTTGGATATCGGTGAATTAAAGAGTGAAAACTTTTTAACAGAGTATTGATTAACAGGAGGTTATGTCATGGAGATTACGTTGGAAAAAATTGAACTGGTCAAGGACAGAACAGGCGTGAGTTACGCGGAAGCGAAAGAAGCGCTGGAAGCTGCGGACGGCAGTGTGGTAGACGCCATTATCAGCATCGAAGAAACGATCGACAGAAAGGACAGCCGCTCTTTCAGCAGTCAGGGAACCGCGGTTTTAGATAATCTGAAGGATCTGATTAAAAAAGGCAATGTTGCCAAGATCGTTGTGAAAAAGGATGATGAAGTTGTCCTGAATATTCCGGTGAACCTGGGAATTATCGGAACGGTCGTTGCTCCATGGGGCGCAGTGCTGGGCGTTGTCGCGGCGTTCGGTTTTAAATGTGTAGTGGAAGTGGTTAAAGACGACGGCACGATTATTGATGTAAGCGATACGGTTTCCGACACAATGGGATCGGTTGTGGAAAAAGGCAGTGTTGTCGCGGATGAAGTCAAAGGAAGAGGCGCGGATATTTATCAGAACGCGAAGGCGAAGGCCACAGATGCCATCAGCAAGGTGAAAAAAGAGAAAGAGGACATTGATTTTTCCAGTTGCTTTACAGAAGAGGAAGAACCGCTTGTTGAAGAAGAGGGTGATGGTGAATCCGCGGAAGAACAGGAAGAGAACGTAAGCGACATCAGCTTTGAAGATATCAGAGACGATGATCCGAATATGAAATAAACAAAATAGAAATGGTAGGTAGTATACGAGCAATGAGTAAAGAAGTGACGATGGACAAAATTACCGCCCTGGCCAAAAACAGAGGCTTTGTGTATCCGGGTTCGGAGATTTACGGGGGTCTGGCGAATACATGGGATTACGGCCCTCTGGGCGTTGAGTTTAAAAACAACGTGAAAAAGGCCTGGTGGAAAAAATTTGTGCAGGAATCCAAGTACAATGTGGGACTGGATGCCGCGATTCTGATGAATCCGCAGACATGGGTAGCCTCCGGTCACGTAGGGGGATTTGCCGATCCTCTGATCGACTGTAAAGCATGTAAGTCCAGATTCCGCGCGGATCAGCTGATTGAGGAATACCTGAAATCTGAAGGCATCGAAGATGTTTCTGTAGACGGATGGTCCAATGAAAAACTGGAAGAATTTATTCAGGAAAAGGGCATCCGGTGTCCGGAATGCGGAAAAGCGGATTTCACGGGAATCCGGCAGTTCAACCTGATGTTTAAGACTTTCCAGGGGGTGACAGAGGATTCCAAATCGGAACTTTTTTTGCGGCCGGAAACTGCTCAGGGAATCTTCGTTAATTTCCGGAATGTTCAGCGGACATCCAGAAAGAAGATCCCATTCGGGATCGCGCAGATCGGGAAGTCTTTCCGTAACGAGATTACGCCGGGAAACTTTACCTTCCGCACGAGGGAATTTGAACAGATGGAACTGGAATTTTTCTGTAAGCCGGGAACAGATCTGGAATGGTTTTCCTATTGGAAGGACACTTGTGTGAACTTCTTAAAGAGTCTGGGTATGAAAGAAGAAAACATTCGCCTCAGGGATCATGAGAAGGAAGAGCTGTCCCACTACAGCAACGCGACGACGGATATTGAATATCTTTTCCCGTTTGGATGGGGAGAACTGTGGGGAATCGCCGATCGTACGGATTTCGATCTGAAACAGCATATTGAGCATTCCGGACAGGAAATGAACTATATGGATCCGGAAACCAATGAAAAATATGTTCCTTACTGTATTGAACCGTCACTGGGAGCGGACCGCGTGGCTCTGGCTTTCCTGGTGGACGCTTATGATGAAGAAGTCCTCACCGACAGCAAAGGAAAGGAAGATACAAGAGTTGTCCTTCGCTTCCACCCGGCTCTGGCGCCGTTTAAAGCAGCTGTGCTTCCGCTAGCGAAAAAATTGGCACCGACAGCTGAGCCGATTTATGAAGAATTGTCCAAGTATTTTAATGTGGATTATGACGCGGCGGGCTCCATTGGCAAACGCTACCGGAGAGAGGATGAAATCGGTACTCCGTTCTGCATCTGTGTGGACTTTGACACACCGGAAGACAAGTGTGTGACAATCCGTGACCGGGATACCATGGAACAAGTTAGAATTCCTGTTGATCAGGTTAGAAGCTATATAGAAGAAAGACTAATTTTTTAGTAAGGAGAATGAAAAGTGGAAAAGAAAAAGTTTGTTTACTCATTCAACGAAGGCTC